>NZ_NKFB01000008.1:0-1185844 GCF_002223255.1 Burkholderia sp. AU17457 | reverse complement strand
CGGTGTCGACCGCCGCCTTGCCGGCCGCGACGTCCGCCGCGGCCTGGCCCTGCGTGGCGACCGCGTTGTCGTAGTCCTGCTTGCTGACCGCGTTCGCGGCGACCAGCACCTTGTAGCGCGCGACCAGTGCGTTCTGCGTGACGAGGTTCGCCTGCGCCCTCGCGAGCGTCGCCTTCGCGCTGTTCAGCGCCGCGATGTACGGCGCCGGATCGATCTTGTACAGGCGCTGACCGGCCTTCACGTCGGTGCCTTCGGTGAATTCACGGCGCAGCACGATGCCGTCGACCCGCGCACGGACCTGCGCGACGAGAAACGCGCTGGTGCGGCCCGGTAATTCGGCCACCGCCGGCACAGCTTGAGGCTGCACGGTGACGACGCCGACTTCCGGCGTTTGCGGCGGCGGCGCCGATTCTTTCTTCCCGCACGCGGCCAGGAAAACGGCAGCCGTTGCGGCAGTGATTAAGCGGTATGGAACCCGTTCGACGCGCATGGAGCGACCTCTCACAATTAGACGACCTTCAATGGGAATCACCAGATCTCCTCATGGCCCTGACGCGCGGCGGACCTGCAGCTTCCTGTCCGCCGCGGATGCGGACACGTGTTGCGGGTGTGCGTTGCACCCGGCGGAGCGTTCGTTCGCCGAACTGCTTCCGAAAAAGAATGGCGAGCCCGCTGCCTCGGCGGGATCGCGTTGCCGTGCGTTCTGCCAGACTGCTAGCGCGCGGGCCGGAATGCGGCGCCGGCGAATTCGATGAACGCGCGCGCGGCGGCCGGCAGACGGGCGGCACGCGCATGCGCGAGCTTCAGCGTGACGGGCGCGAGCGGGTGGAGCGGCGCCACGCGCACGAGCGTGCCGGCCGCCAGATCGGCGTCGACGAGATACGCGGGCAACACCGCCGCGCCCATGCCGGCCACGGCCAGCCGTCGCGCCATCTCGAGATGGCCGACGCCCGTATTGCCGGGCGCGACGCCGGATCGAATCCCGGCCGCGTGGTCGTCGTCGGCCGCCGGCAACTCGAGCCGCACGGTCGCGATGTCCGGCCAGTCGCCGGACGCAGCCGCGCCGCCGTGCGCGGCAACATAATCGGGTGCCGCGACGCGCACGGATTCGTACGCGGCCAGCGTATGCAATGCGTGCGCGCCGGACACCGGCATGCCGTCGGTCAGGAACGCGACGTCGATGTCCTCGGTAGTCAGGTCGACGTGGGCATCGGTCAGCGTCACGGTCGGCCGCACGTCCGGAAACCGGTGCACGAAACGATCGAGCAGTGCGCTCAACTGGCTGAGCCCGAACGCCACCGGCGCGGCCACGCGCAATACGCCTTCCGGCTTGCTGCCCATCGCGACGAAGCGGCCGTCGATCTCGTCGATCGCACCGAGAATCCGCTCGACGCGCGCGAGATACAGCTCGCCGATTTCCGTCAGCGACTGGTGGCTCGTGCTGCGTTGAAGCAGGCGCGCGCCGAGGCGCGTCTCGAGCGCATCGACCAGCCGGCTCGCCATCGCCGTCGACACGCGCAACCGCGTCGCCGCCCGGCGAAACCCGCCTTCCCTTGCCACCGTCACGAATGCCCGAATCGATTGAAGTTGGTCCATTTGTCCGGATTTCCCTGCACGGACGACTGCCCGTCTATCTGCACCCGACGCCGCGCCATAGCCCGCCCGCATCGGCCCGGCCAATGCGGCGGCCCCGACACCGGCTCCGCCGGGTCGGTCGACACGTTCGCGACTGGGATGCGTCGGCTTGCAACGGACGCAAGCCGGCCTCGGCAAGCCCGATGCATGATCGTTCAATCGCAGTCCTGATTCTTTCCCGGCGATTCGCGGCGGCGACACGCGGGCAAGGCCGGCGGTGTCCGCGCATCACGCGGACGGTGTTGCCCGTATCGTCCGGGCGCGCTGAATCGCATTTCCTTCAGCAGGTGCAATGGTAGGGAAACCGCCGGAAAATGGCTTGCCCGATCCTGCGATTGTTTTGCCTTAATTTCCGAATTTGTGCGCCGCACACCCCGCCACGACAGGCGACGCGGCCGCCGACCATGCAGGTCCGGATGATCGGGCTAATTTCGGACAGGTTTAGGCAATCCCGCGCACGCAACTGGCCGTAGGATGTGACCGCCGTGCCTGCGCCCCGGCATCGGATCGCAACGCGCGCATCGCATCGCCCACTCCGCCAACCGCTCACGTAACATGGAAATCGACGCCCGAACGCCGCCCCAACCGCGCCACCCACCGGATCACGATGCTCGGTCGCCAGCCCGATCGCCCGCGGCCCGGCTCGCGGCGCTGATCGCCGCGTACGCTCCGCACGACGGCATGTTCGACCTTCCGTTGCGCGGCATGCGCGTCGCGCGCGCCTCCGCGCCGCCACCGCAGTGGAACCACGGCGTGCACCACGCGTGCCTGAGCATCGTCGGGCAGGGTGCGAAGTCGATGCGGGTCGGCGACGATACCTACACGATCGACGAGTCGCGGATGCTGGTCGCCACCGCCGACCTGCCAGCGACCGGACGCGTGACGCGCGCGAACCCGGCCGAGCCGTTCCTTTACGTGCAACTCGAACTCGATCCGCGCCGCATCGCGGCGCTCACGCCCGTCGTCTTTCCGCGCGGGCTGCCGAAAGCCGTCGACTATCGCGCACTCGACACGCTCGACGCGACGCCCGAAATCGTCGACGCCGTCGCGCGGCTGATGCAACTGATCGCACAACCGGACGACCTCGACCTCCTCGCACCGCTGATCGTCGACGAAATCCTCATCCGGCTGCTGCGCGGCCCGTCGGGCGCGCGCGTCGCGCAGATCGGCGACGCCGATTCGACGACCCAGCGCATCTCGCGCGCCGTCGCATGGATTCGCGATCACTATCTCGATCCAATGGCGGTCGACGCGCTCGCGCGACAGGTGGAGATGAGCCCGTCGACCTTCCACCATCACTTCCGTGCGGTCACGTCGATGAGTCCGTTGCAATGCCAGAAGGTGCTGCGGCTGCAGGAGGCCCGCCGCCTGATGTGCCTGTCGGCGATGGATGCGCGGCAGGCATGCCGCAGTGTCGGCTATGTGAGCGCGTCGCAGTTCAGCCGCGAATACGCACGGCTGTTCGGCGACGCGCCGGGCCGCGACGTCGCGCGGCTGCGCGGCGAAGCGGTGCCGCTGTCGCGCGTCGCACCATGAACGCGTATCGCATGCGGTTCGCTGCTCACCGCGAACCCGATCGTCGGGCCGGCTACTCGCTCACGGGAGCGAAGGCGCCGCCGCCAGACTGACGTCGACGCGTTTCGGCAGGATGCCGGCTTGATAGAACACATCCGCGATGCGCTGCTCTTTAACGCAGGACTCCACATTATTTATATTGAACCGAAAGACAGTGCGCGGTACTCACGTACCGATCATGCATGAATCAGGCATGACGGGACACGCAGCAAGCGTTCAACGCAGCCTCGTCGGCGGACAGCATCTCCGGCACGCATTCCCGCAGGAAATCGACGAACGTGCGGATCTTCGCATCGAGATACTGACGCGACGCATACAGCGTATAGACCGTCAGCTTCTGCAACCGGTAATCGGGCAGCACGCGCACCAACGCGCCGCTCGCGAGCGCGGGCAGCGCAGCCGACATCGGCAGCGGGCCGATCCCGAGCCCCGCGCGTAACGCGGCGCCGAGCGCATCGGCGATATTCACCTGGAAATCGGGCACCGCCAGTTCGAACGTTTCGCGTCCGTTCGGGCCGTCGAGATGCCAGCGGTCGCGCGGAAAGAGCGACGTGACGAGCCGCAGGCACGCATGCCCGGCGAGATCGCTCACCGTGCGCGGCGTGCCGCGCGCCTTCAGGTAGGCAGGCGACGCGCACAACACGCTGCCCACGTCGCCGAGCCGCTGCGATACCAGCCCGGAATCGGGCAGCTCCGTCGTGCTCAACTGCAGCGACACGTCGTAGCCTTCGTCGATGATGTCGGGCACGTGCTGCGACAGCGTCAGCTCGACCGCGACCGACGGATAGCGTTCGCGGTAGCGCACGACCGCGGGCACCACGTAGGACTGGCCGAAACTCGTCGTCGCGTGGACGTGAAGCCGTCCGGACGGCTTCACCTGTGCATCGGCCGCCTCGGCTTCCGCTTCGTCGATATAGCCGAGGATACGCTGGCAGCGGTCGAGATAGCGCTGCCCGGCGTCGGTCAGCGCGATGCGGCGCGTGCTGCGGTTGAGCAGGCGCGTGCGCAGATGCGTTTCGAGTTGCGCGACCGAACGCGACGCGTAGGCCGTCGTGATGTCCAGGCGCTGGGCCGCGCTCGTGAAGCTGCCCTCTTCCGCGACCCGGACGAAAATGCGCATCATCTGTAACGTGTCCATCGACCTGTCCCCGGGGATTGTCACGTCGCGCCGCCGTGCGGCCAGGGTGCCGGCAGCGCGGGCACACGCCGGTCTGGCGCGAATTGTGCGGAACAGTACAGCAGCGTTGCAGGCGTGTCCAGTTCGCCGTAGGCGGTGTGATCCGGAGGCCGAATCGTGCTGCGGAGCCGCTCGCCGCGCGGCATCCTGGCCGGGCGGGCATGCGTACCGGAGGGACCTGCAGGCCCACCGCTGCGGTCGGCAAAAACTCCCCGCCGGCCATGATCCCGCTCTCGATCGACGCCCTGCGCATCTAGCGCATCTCACGCATTACGCGGCCGCGGCAGCATCGAACGGATTGCGCAACACGATCGTGTCGTCACGCTCCGCGCCGGTCGTGATCATCGAAACCGGCGCGCCCGCCACGGCCTCGATGCGCGAGATGAACGCCTGCGCGGCCCGCGGCAGCGCCGTACGCTCGCGTACGCCCTTCACGGAACCTTGCCAGCCTTCGAACCGTTCGTAGAGCGGCTTCGCGCGCGATTGCGCATCGAGGCTCGCGGGCAAATGATCGACGCGCGCGCCGTCGAATTCGTAACCGACGCACAGCTCGATCGACTCGAAACCATCGAGCACGTCGAGCTTGGTCAGCGCCAGCGAATCGATGCCCGAGATCCTGACGGCCTGACGCAGTTGCGCGGCGTCGAGCCATCCGCAGCGTCGCGGCCGGCCGGTGTTGACGCCGAATTCCTGTCCGCGCGCACGCAGCGTTTCGCCGGTCGCGCCAGTCAGCTCGGTGAGGAACGGTCCGCCGCCGACCCGCGTCGCATACGCCTTCGTCACACCCAGCACGTGGCCGAGCTTCGACGCACCGAGCCCGGTGCCGGCCGCCGCAGCCGATGCCACGGTGCCCGACGACGTCACGAACGGATAGGTGCCCCAGTCGATGTCCAGCATCACGGCCTGAGAGCCCTCGAACAGGATGCGCTCGCCGCGATCGGTCGCGTCGTTGAGGTCGGCCCACACCGGACGCACGAACGGCAGGATCTTCGGTGCAAGCGCGACCAGCACCGCCAGCATCGCGTCGCGATCGTATTCGTCGAGCCCCAGGCCGCGGAACCACGCGTTGTGATGGTCGACGAGCACGTCGAGTTTGGCCGCGAGCCCGCCCGGTTCCGCGAGATCGCCGACACGCAGCCCGCGACGCCCGACCTTGTCCTCGTAGGCTGGCCCGATCCCGCGCAGCGTGGTGCCGATGGGTTCGCGGCGCAAACGCTCCTGCGCCTGGTCGATTGCACGATGGATCGGCAGCACCAGCGTCGCGTTCTCGGCGATCGACAGGTTGTCCGGCGTCACCGACAGCCCGAGTTCGGCCATCCGCCCGATTTCCGCGAGCAGCGCTTCCGGGTCGAGCGCCACGCCGTTGCCGATCACGCCGCGCTTGCCGCGCACGATGCCGCTGGGCAGCAGCGCGAGCTTGTACGTGTTGCCGCCGACGACCAGCGTGTGGCCCGCGTTGTGGCCGCCGTTGTAGCGTGCGACGAGATCGGCCTGCGCCGCTAGCCAGTCCACGACGCGCCCCTTGCCCTCATCGCCCCATTGGGCACCCACCACCACCACGTTCGGCATGCTCCGTACTCCATGTGAGAAATTCAGACATTCGCTCGGCCAGGTCGACCGTTTGTGTGCCATATTGGCGGAGCCGGATCACTCGATCAAACGATTAAACCTGAAACCTCGCGTGAGTAAATATCACGCGAAACGATGCAATGGCCCGACGACTCCCTCCGTTGAATTCGCTGCGCGCGTTCGAAGCCGCCGCGCGGCTTGGCAGTTTCACGCTGGCCGCCGACGAGCTGTGCGTCACGCACGGCGCGATCAGCCGGCACGTGCAACAACTGGAAGCGTGGCTCGGGCGACCGCTGTTCGAACGCCACAACCGGCGCGTCGAACTGACCGCGGCCGGCCGCGCGTACCTCGCCGAGGTCGGTGCTTCGTTCGACCGGATCGCTCTTGCCACCGCGCAGCATTTCGGCCACGCGCAGCAGCGCGTGCTGCGCGTCAGCGCGCCCGCGACGTTCTCGCTGCGCTGGCTCGTCCCGAAACTGTCGTCGTTCCAGGTCGCGCATCCGGCCATCGAAGTGCGGCTGTCGACGTCGAACGAGCCGATCGACAAGCTGCGCGACAAGGTCGACCTGATCGTTCGCGGCGGCCCGCAGGCCATCGACGGGTACGTTGCGGAAGAATTCCTTTCCGAGGTCCGGCTGCCGGTGTGCGCGCCGAAGTTGCTGGAGGGCCGGTCGCTCGAGACGCCTGCCGATCTCGCCGGCTTCACGCTGCTGCACGCGGCAACCTATCCGGGCATGTGGCCGGAGTGGCTCGCGGCGGCCGGGCACCCGAATCTCGTACCGCGGCACTCGCTCACGCTCGAGCATTTCTACCTGACGCTGCAAGGCGCGCTCGACGGGCTCGGCGTCGCGATGGGGCCGATCGCGCTCGTCGCCGACGACATCGCCGAAGGCCGGCTCGTGCAGCCGTTCAGCGAACCGGCGCTGCCGCCGTGGCGCTACTTTACGTATGTGGCGTTAGCGCGGGCCGACGACGACGCCGTACGCGCGTTCAAGGACTGGCTGAAGGCAACGGGAAGCGCGACTGCGTCGGGCGGGCGGCGCTGAGCGCCCGTGCCTGTGTGTCGTGCATCTTCACGACGTGCAGGATTCCGAATCGAATTGAATAAATGTGCGGAACGTGTTTGCCTTCGTGCATCGCGCAATCGCGACACACGCGGCAAGCCGCGGATCGAACCGTGGCTTGCCGCCGGACGACGCTTACTGGCTTGCAGCGCCGGCCTTCTTCTCCGCGTTCTGCAGGTTCTGCGGATAGTTCGGATCATTGGCCGCGGGCTTGTACCCAGCGTCTTCGAGTTTCTTCAGCTCGGCGGTGTTCTTCGCACGCGCAGCCTTGCGCTCGGCTTTGCGTTTGGCCCTGGCCGCCTTGCGCGCTTCGCTCTTCGCGGCCTTGGCGTCCTGTGCAACCGGCGCGCTTGCGGTTTCCTGCGCAAAGGCCGGAACGGCCGAGCCGAACAGGAAAGCGGCTGCGGTAGCAGCCAGCGTGAGTTTTCTGATCTGGATTCGCATCGCTGAACTCTCTTTTTTGATGACCATCACGGTTTGAAAAACCATCGAGATACCGCCCCTGTCCTGACCAGTCGTCATGTCGCGGTCAGGACTTGAGCATCATAACCGTGTCGCAAAAATTGTGGCGTCAACGTGCTGGCGGAATTGGGGATACACGTATGGGAGACAACGCGGTTGGTGCGCTCGATGACCGCAACCGCAGGACTCGACCGGGCGTGAGACGCCGACGGGTGTTTCACTGGTGGAGATATCGATACGCTCAAGCGCGACGTGAGGATCGTTGTGCTTGCCCGATCACTACAGCAGCAGTCGATCCGTCCGTCACGTTATCGTTCGAAGCGGCTTGAGCGACGGTTCCTCCCATAAACGACCACGATTCGTTTCGTCGGCGGTTCAGACGGATACGTTGCATCGTTGCGGCGTGCGGTGATCTATCCGATACCGCCTGCCGCACCGTGATGCAGAAGGTTGCCTGTGTATGGAGACAAAGCGGGTTGTCGACCCGCACGTCTGACGAAAAAAGCGAGGGCTACGCGAGCGGTGAAGAAGTCGGCCCGACGGGCTGCACGGATGCGCTGACACCCATCATGAGCGAGCAACGTTCGCCGGGTGGATATGCCTGTGGCCGTGAGGTTGTCCGTCTGTGCAATCGTGCTTGCCGACTCCCAGGCGTCACACAGGGAGGTCGATCCTTTTCTGTTGCTCCCCATCGATGGTTCCTTATGTGGATGAGGGCTGCGATCTACACGGCTTGCTTATACCGGTGCCACCGCCTATCGGTGAGCTTTTACGGGACTCCGGTTTTTCGGCAGGTGAGCATGTTCGAGAGCATCGGGGAATTCGATTGCGGTGAGCTTCGGTACCGACGGCGCCCTCACGTTGATTCGGAACGATGTCGACGGACACGGCAATGACTTCCCGGGTGGAGCTCGAAAGGTAGAAAAACGGACGGGACGCTGGACGGAAAACAACCAGGGATCGGATCCTCCGGGCACAGTCCACGGGCTCAATTTGACGAGTAGCACCACAGGCGAGCGACAAAAACTTGTCCCTAGGCGAGGCAGCGCGAGCACAAAAAACCATTCGCGGGCAGTCCAGGATGATTTCGAACTCGTCAGTCGATGGTGCGGAAGGTGCCACGGGACATATTTTGGGTCCCATAAACGGGAACCTCTACGTCGAATCTGCGGATTTCCTCCCATAAGTTTCTACGTTTCGGCGCTTGTGAGTGGGTACTTACCTCTTTGGGAGGCCTTGTCAGGCCTGGAGCTTTCCGGGAACAGCGTGTCAAAGAGGGCCGAGTCGGTCTGTATTGAGGCTCCTGGCGATGGATGTCCCATAGACGACTCCCATGGGTAGCGGTTTATGGGGTTCGTCTTTCTGTGCAAGCACACGTGTGTTTACATCTTTGGTAAACCACGTTTACTTCTTTAACTACTTTTAGACGGCTCAGAGCCTTGTCTGGCAAGGGTTTGAGGGGTGTTCGGTACCCATTTATGGGAGCACAGGTGGAAGGGTTTGGGGTTTCAGGTCTGTGGATTTGGGGGTTGGGGTACCGTGTTGTGGGGAATCCGGGTTGTGGATATGGGGCGAACGTATCCGGTTATGGGAAATCGACCGTAAATCGTGCTGGGTAGTCGTCTATGGGAACACATGAAGGTAGCTCTTTATGGGGTGCTTTTCCGGGTGGGGTAGTCGGATGTAGGCACAGCGATTTTCTTTGGGTAGCCGGTTATGGGGGATCTCGAAGGTAGCTGTTTATGGGCGATTGTCTTAGTCGATTCGCTACTCGTCGCTCGAGGGCTCAATGAAGCCTTCCCATAGACAGGGCCGAGGCCCCGGACAGGTTACCGTCTATGGGGAAAACGAATGGTTGCCGTTTATGGGAGCGATTTCCACCTTCAAGCCGGAAAGCAGCTGTGCCGACCCCGCTGACAGGTACCCTCCTATGGGAAATGACAAAGGTAGCCAGTTATGGGAGAAAAAGGCGACCGTGTTGCGGGGCACCACGAATCTTCCCGGCGATCTCGATTCCGCTCGTTTGCCCCCATGGATGGGTACCTTCGTGTGGCAAATCTTGTGCCGGGTTGCGCTGTCGAGCCAGGAAAGGTAGCGGCTTTTGGGAAGTATTTTGATCAAAAGGTAGACGGATATGGGGCTCTGAACAAATCGCGCAACACGGATTTCCCATTACATATCTGATAGTTAGCTCAGATAGTGAAAGTGATGCTGGAGCAAGGGCGTTGCTCCGTCGCACGAAAAGGTATAAAGTCCGCTCTCAATAAGGCAACCTTACCCGGACACCACGATGCCGCGCAAGCCCGCAAGCAAAGGCTCAGACAAACAGGTTTCGCTGTTTCAGACACCCGAGCCGCCCGACTTGCTGCGCAAGGCGGTCCAGGCGATTCATATCGCACCGAAGTCGGGAAAGATCGGTCTGCAGCAGCGCAAGATGTTCAGCTCGTTGATCAAGAACGCGCTTCGACAGGAGGCGTTCGAACCGGGCCGGACGAGCTTCTCGATCTCGATCGCGTCGCTGTCGCACGAGAGCGGGCTGAACAGCAACAATACGAAGTACGTGAAGGATACGGTCAACTCGTTGATCAGTACCGTCGTCAACTGGGACTACCTGGCCGCCGACCGTTCGACGGTCTGGAAAGCGTCGGGCCTGCTCGCCGGCGCGGAACTCGAGCAATCGGTGCTGAAGTACAGCTTCTCCGACCAGATTCGCAGCGAACTGCTCAATCCCGAAATCTATGCGTTGATCGATATGCGGATCGCCCGCGAGTTCCGGCGATCGCACTCGCTCGCGCTGTGGGAAAACACGGTGCGCTACGAAGGGATCGGCATCACCGCGAAGATTCCACTGCCGAAATTCCGCGACCTCATTCTCGGCCAGGACAAGGCATCGCAGTCGTACAAGGAATACAAGCTGTTCAAGAGCAAGGTCCTGGTGCCATGCATTCAGGAGGTGAACGAAGTATCGGACCACACGCTCGAGTTGATCGAACACAAGTCCGGCCGCAGCGTGGAAGCCGTGCAGTTCAAGGTGACGCGCAAGCAGAGCACCGATACGGTCGAGGACGGCGACGTCAAGAACGAAGCGTTGGTCGAGGAGGTGGCGAAGTTCGGCATTCCGCGTTCGGAGGCGCGCCGGCTGATCACGCAATACGGCGTGCAGCGTATCAAGGCGGCGATCGCCTATACGCTCAATCGGACGACGAAGAAAAATGCGGCGCCGGTCGACAACGTTGCCGCGTACTTCCGCAAGGCGCTGACGCACGGTTACACGCTGGCCGACGGGCAGGGAACCGAAGCGGCCGCGCCGGCGAAGGAATCCGCGCAGAGCAAGCAGGAACAGATTCGCGACAAATATCTGGCGGCGAAGGTCGAGGAAGCCGGCGCGTATTTCCGCGAACTGGAGATCGACGACCAGACCAAGCTGATCGAGCGTTACAACGAGACGGTGGCGGGTTCGAAGGACCTGACGCTGTCACCGAAGAAGAAGGCGAGCAAGCTCGCGCAGACCAGCTTCTTCCGATGGCTGGCGCTTGATACGTGGGGCGAGCCAACCTCGGACGACCTGCTGGAATTCCTGCTGAAAAGCAGTCTCGCAGGCAACTGAACGCGGCCTCGCCGTCGTGCGGCGGACGGTGTTGCAGTCCGCCTTCGCGACGCAGCGCGAAGGCGAGGCCTTTTGCCCGTGGCGCGTTACTTTGGCGTGGCCGCCGCCAGATCGGTGACGTACGCGTCGATGACGGTCTTGAGCTTGTCGGCAAGCGCTTCCTGGTGGGATGCGTCGACGCCCTTGAGCTGCAGATCCAGACGTCCGTCCGGATAAGTCTTCAACTGGCCGATCGCGCGCGATTCGAGCGCGAAGTCATGACGGACGCTATAGCGCGTGCGTCCGGCCTTCTTGGCGCCGTCGCTTTGTGCTCGCAGGAAATTCTCGAGATCGCGGACGGATTTTTTCCGGTCGATCACGGCCGTCAGCAGCCGGTCGGCCGTCGGCTCGCCCAGGCGTTCGAAGATCAGCTTCAGGAAGTACGCGGCCTGCAGACCGACCACGTCGTTCGCACTCGCCATCCGCTCCAGCAACGTGTTCGGCAGCGCGTTCAGCGACAGCGTCTTGCTGATCGATGCCTTGTCCTTGCCGATTTTCTCCGCCAGCGTGTTCTGGTCGGCAAAGACTTTCTCGTCGAGGAGACGTTTCCACGCGACCGCATCGTCGAAGATCGTCTGGCGTTCGTGATCGTGGTTCGCCCGATACGCGATCGTATAGAGCTGCTCGGGCGTGTGATCGGTGCGGAACGTCGCATTGATCGTCTCGTCACCGTTGATGCTCGTTGCACGCAGCCGGCGTTGCCCGTCGATCACGACGAGCTTGCCGGGAAATTCTGGGAGCCGCGTGACCTTGATCGGCTCGATCTGCCCTTCCCGTTTCAGCGTCAGTGCGAGTTCGTGCAGGCTCGACTCCGAGTAGAACACGCGCGGATTGAACGGGTTCGGGATGCAGTCCTTGACCAGCACTTTCTGCGGCGCGCCCAGATCGGGCGTACCGGCGGGCGCGGTTGCGGCCGGCGCACTGGCGGGCGCCGCTTCGACGACGGCAGCCGGTGCGGCCGCCGGCTCGGGCAGCCGTGTTTCGAGCGCCGCGTTTTCCTGCGCGAGTCCGCGCAGCAGGCCGGCTGCCAGATGCAGGTTGCCGGTCGGTTTCTTGTCTTTCGAGGTGTCCTTAGCCATGGGCGGCTCCGGTAGCGCGCGTCGACGCGATGTATTGGGCCATTTCCGTGACCAGCTTTTCGATTTCTGCCCGGGCTTCCTTCAGCCCCTTCAGGTATCGATTGTGGTGATGGATCGTGGTGCCGAGCGCGAACGTCTGACGATAGACCTCGCGTTGCGCGATCTGGCTATCGAGCAGATGCTCCCCTATTTCTTCAGCCCGTAAAATTTTTAAAATTTCTTCACGCATTTTAGTTTTTCCATTGACACTATTCAGCATTAATGCGGAAGAAAGTTGAGGATTTCGAACGGCACGCATCGATTCGATCATGCGGATCATCGCAACCGTGCTGTACAAATCGGCCGGCGACGGCGAAAGCGGCACCAGGCAGAAGTCCGCCACTTCGAGGACGGAGGCAATACGTGGATCTTCCAGGTTGCCGGGGCAGTCGACGACGATCACGTCGTAGTTCGCGTCCTGCTTCTTGATCTCACCGCCGATACCGCGGCCGGCCGGCGCGAGCGACAGGACAGTCATCGGGAGTGTGTTCTCGCCGCTTGTGACCCACCGGACGGAAGTGCCTTGAGGGTCGGCATCGATCAGCGCGACCTTGTTGCCGCCGGCTTCGAACGCAGCTGCGATGTTGACGGAGATGGTTGTCTTTCCAGTCCCACCTTTTTGATTACTGACGGCGATCTTGAAAGCCATTAAATTCCTCCAAGGAGTTTTGCGTAATATATGCAGTTATTCAAGAAATGTCCAGAAAGGCGTTCCATGACGTGGTTTTTTTATGGGGTGTTGTGATTGTTACGTGACAAATAGGCCGAATAGCCGAGCGGTAGTCGAACGTAGCGACGCGATGAAAAATCACCGATACGGTTGCAAAGAACTAACGAAAAAATGGAAGTAACCCGACCGCCTTTGGTGTCCATAACGAGATCTTTAGCAGAGGCTTGGCGTTTCGTCGTGCGCACACCTCATCCGAAATCCGGTACGAATCCATGGCGGTGATGGTGTCGGTCGCCTGAAGCAGACGGTTGTCACGTGACAAAATCGTTGGATTCCCGATTTCTCCCGGGCGGACGCCCGCAGGAAATCTTCGATTCGCTTGCGACTGGGGCTCAGGAGAAATCTCTTCGCTTCAATTCCCTAGGTCGCACCGCCCATGACCATGTACGCCTATTCGGCAATGAGGTGGAGTTGTCACGTGACAAATGGATTCAAGCGTGAGTAGTAACAGCGACTTCGCGATCGTCAAGGGACGTCGTGGTGGGCCGGCGCTCGCGGCGCAGGTGACATGTTGCTCGGAAGAAAAGGTATCACCGATACCGAGAGCGTTGGTCCCCCGGCTCCTCGGTGATCGACAGGGCGAGTTGTCACGTGACAACAGGAAGCCGATGTCTGGAAGCTCGGCAGCGCGAGGCTATATAAAAAATGGAACGTCCCACGGGGCGTTGCCGCGGAACGCCGGGTAGTGAGGTCCGGACATCGTCGGGAGTGTTCCCCCATCGTCGCACGTACGCTCACGCGCTGAGGCTATGCTGCTGAGAGCTTGCGGAGACATGTCCCAAATGCGATATCGTGAGACCATTGATATGTCCCCATTTAATGAGGGTGAAGTTGGGTGTTCCCACTCGTTTCAGTTAACAGGGGCAGGGCGGCCCTCTAGCGGCACATATCAACTCTCCCGAACTGGAAAAGGCTCGACATGCGCGGGAACCCCGCATATTGACGGCAATGGGCGGGGATTCCGCATGCCGGCGGCATGTGACAACCCAAAACGGGTAGGTCGTGAAACATTCGCCCAAAATCGAAGCTTGCCGGAAATCCTTGTCTGGCAATGGGTTGCGCCATATTCTTCATCCTGTTTCACGCAAAATGCGCCTGATCAGGCTCAGAAATGGGGGCGTATACTATTTCAGTTCACCGACGGTGCGGAATGGGGCAATCCCAGATGGACTTGTATCAATCGATACGTAATTTGTAGTTTATGAAATGATTTCGGTGGGCGCTCCCGGAGGTCGTCGACGTGTCGGAGGGACAGTCCACCGCTGAGTCACCTCGAGCCACCAATTCAGCACAAGCTAGGCCGATATTGAGCGCCAGTTGTCACGTGACAACGCATGCGCCACGCCTCCGATTCGTGAAATCGCGGAGTATGGACAGAAGAAGGCTGCCGGGAATGGGCGGGAAGGACTCTGGAGCACGGCCGGTACAACGTAGTCTTCGGGAGGGAACGCGCGCCCCCTTGACCTGCATGCGAAAATCCAGCTCCACACTTTGCGGATCCCGTCAAAGCTTGTACAGCGTCACTGTCCGTCGATCGCGATCAATAACTCGCCACGATCGACAGAGCGACGTCCGTGCCACCCCGCAGGCTATCGATATCCCTTCGCGGAGAATTACCGAACAGCCGACTATATTCCCGGTTGAACTGGGTCGGGCTCGCATACCCGACCCTGAACGCCGCCGACGCAGCGTCGAGGCGCTCCGTCAGCATCAGGCGCCGCGCCTCGTTGAGCCGTATCCATTTCTGATATTGCAACGGACTCATGCCGGTGAGCTGACGGAAGTGGTGATGGAAGGTTGAACTGCTCATCTGAACCTGCGCCGCGAGATCATCGACGCGCAACGACTCGTCGTAGTGGGCGCGCAACCACCGGATCGCGCGCGACACGCGGTTGCACTGACTGCCGGTAGACGCAATCTGGCGCAGGCGGGCGCCCTGGTCGCTCGTCAGCAGCCGATAGTAGATTTCCCGCTCGATGTACGGGGCGAGAACGGCAATCGCGTTCGGGTCGTCCAGCAGCGCGAGTAACCGGTTCAGCGCGTCGTACAGCGGTTCCGTCATGTCGCCGACGACGAGTCCGCGGCCTGCCGGCGCCTCGTCGTGATCCGGCGCGACTTGCACCATCAGTTCGGCCATGACGCGGAAATCGAGCTTGAGGCCGAGCCCGAGAAACGGTTTGTCGGGACTTGCCTCGATGATCTGCGTCGAACCGGGCAGATCGAGCGACGTAATCAGAAAGCGGTCGACGTCGTAGATGTAAGCATCCCCGCTCTGCATGACCCGCTTCGCGCCCTGAACGACGAGACCGAAGCTCGGCTCGACCATGCATTCCATCGGTAGCGTGGGCGCTTCCCGTCGATGAAAGCTCAGGTTGGGAATGGCCGTATTGAGGTGATCGATGCCTTCGGTCCATCTCGCGACGCGCTCCACGAGCGTCTGTCGCAATTCATTCTCGCGGCTGCGGCGGGTCGAACGGTGGCCTGCCTGGTCGAATGCCGCGATGGCGACGTCATCGTCTCGTCGGCCGGGTATGTATCGGACGGGTACCGGATGCATGACTTCTCTACTCAGGTAAATCGGATCGACAGGCAGGCCGTCGACGTGCAGGGGACGCCGGCAATACGTTCACTATCCGGAATCGCGGTACGGCCATCTTCCGGGAAGGCGCATGCAGCGACTGGCGGACTACTTCGTCGCCTGCGATGCGCAAAGCTGCCAGCGTCGCGATTTCGCCGCCGGCGCTGCCGCGCGCTCGTCGACCGCGCGCCACCAGCGCTCGCCACGATGCGGCGCGTCGAGATCGACGCGTTCGCCCATCCTCGGTGTCGAGAGCTCGATGCCGCGTACGAGCGCCAATGCCGTGACACGCTCGAACGGCTCGTGCCAGCGATGCATGGCGAGGTCGAACGTGCCGTTGTGAATCGGGACCAGCCAGCGTCCGCGCAAATCGATGTGCGCCTGAACGGTTTCTTCCGGTTGCATGTGCACGTACGGCCATTGAGCATCATAGGCGCCTGTTTCGATCAGCGTGACGTCGAACGGCCCGAGGCGCTCGCCAATCTCCCGGAAGCCGTCGAAATAGCCCGTATCGCCACTGAAGAACAGGCGCAGGTCGTCGTCGACGATCACCCACGATGCCCACAGCGTACTGTTGCCGTCGAACAGGCTACGCCCTGAGAAGTGTTGCGCGGGCGTCGCCGTCAGCGTCAGCCCGGCCACGTCCACGCTTTGCCACCAGTCGAGCTGGCGGACCTTGTTCGCATCGATCCCCCATTCGATCAGCCGATCGCCGACGCCCAGCGTCGTCACGAACACGCCGGTGGTGGCGGCCAGCGCGAGCACCGTGTCGCGATCGAGGTGATCGTAATGATCGTGCGACAGGATTACGCCGCGCAGCGGCGGAAGATCTTCCAGCGCCATCGGCGGAGCATGAAAGCGCTTGGGGCCGATGCGCCGGAACGGCGACGCGCGCTCGGCAAACACCGGATCGGTCAACCAGAATTCGCCGCGCAGCTTCAGCAACAGCGTCGAATGCCCGAGCCGGTACAGGCTGCGATCGGGCGCCGCGTCGAGTTCCTCGCGGGTCAGCGATTCGACGGGAAGCGCGCCGGCCGGCACGGTATGACGCGGCTTGTTGACCAGCATGTTCCAAGCAATGCCCAGCGTCTTGCCCAATCCTTCGGCGGGCCGCGGCGCGACATTGGCAAAGCGCTCGCCATTGTGCTGCGGCGAACTGCCGGACAGCGTCCGGCCGCGACGGGCGGCCGCAAAGCCAAGAATGCGATGAATCAAAACGAGAGGCGATGCCATGTCGGTTCGTCCGAAAAATAAAGTACACTAAACAGTGTAGTTTATTTTTAGGATAAGTAAACTGCCCGGTGTAAAATTTCTGTATGGATACCAGCACTCCTCCTCAGCGCCTCACTGACCGAAAGCGCGCGGCCATCGTCGATGCGGCAATCGAGGAATTTCTCGCGGCCGGCTACGATGCGACGAGCATGGATCGCATCGCCGCGCGGGCGGGCGTGTCGAAGCGAACCGTCTACAACCATTTCCCGGGGAAGGAGACGCTGTTCGCCGCGATCCTGAACAAGCTGTGGGATGCGACCCGGACCGGCAACTCGCCGACCTATCGCGCCGAGGTGCCGCTGCGCGAGCAATTGCTCGCGCTGCTCGACCGCAAATTGCGATTGATGAACGACGACGCGTTCCTCGCACTGGCGCGCGTCGCGATCGGCGCGGCCATCCACTCGCCGGAACGAGCGCGCGACATGGTCGAACGTCTCGGCGAGCGTGAGGAAGACGTCACGGTCTGGGTGCGTGCGGCTGCGGCGGCCGGCCGTCTGGCGGTTACCGATCCGGCGTTCGCCGCGCACCAGTTGCATGGCGCCGTGAAGGCATTCGCGTTCTGGCCGCAGATCACGATGGGCCAGCCGCCGCTGACGGTGCAGGAGCAGCAGAAAGTGGCGGAATCGGCCGCCGACATGTTCCTCGCGTACTACGCGCGACCGGACGACGGCGCCGCGTCGCATCGCACGCAGGACTGACCGCGCATCCGCAAGCGTGGGCCGATCGAAATCGTTGCGATGCGCGAAACCCACCGATCCGGAGAAAACGAACGCACAATCGCCCCTACCCGTGTCGACCGGTCCGCCGGCCCAAACCCGGCGATACCGTCCGCGGACCCCGAAGCCGACTGCGAGCAACGACCCATGAAGACGCTGTTGATCGTCTATCACACGATGACCGGAGGCACGCAGCAGATGGCCGAAGCGGCTGCCGGTGCGGCTCGCGAGCAGCCCGGCGTCGAGGTCAGGTTGCAGCGCGCGGACGCGACGAGCGCCGACGACGTACTGGCAGCCGACGCGTACCTGTTCGCGACGCCGGAGAATCTTGCGGCGATGTCCGGGTTGATGAAGGATTTCTTCGATCGCTGCTACTACGCGGCGCTCGATCGCGTGAACGGCCGTCCGTATGCGGCGATGGTCTGCGCGGGCAGCGACGGACAGAACGCATTGCGGCAGATCGACCGGATCGCGACCGGATGGCGGCTGAAGAACGTCGCGCCCGGGTTGATCGTCTGCACGCATGCGCAGACTCAGGAACGTATTCTCGCGGCGAAGACGATCGACGGTGACGCGCTCGCGCGCTGCGCCGAACTGGGTGCGGGGCTTGCTGCGGGGCTGGCACTGGGCGTGTTCTGAGGACGGAGCCGGGGGCGCCGATCTGACGAAGCGATACAGGCGGGATCTGCGGCCGTTCGCGCAATACCGATTTCGCAAACAACGCCGAACCGCCGAGGGCCGGGGCTTCAGTTGCCCTTTGCAGTGCCCGAAGGCCGGTAGTATTCGGGCCAAAGACGTTTCACGAGATCGCGCGATGCGCCGTATGCATAGCAACTGTCGATCTTGAGCGGCTTGCCTTCACTGTCTCGGTAATCGAGCGACGATCGCCGCATGCCGACCATCGTCTGATAGGCCGTCGTGGCGATCGGGCCGAGCAATTCCTTCAGGTGCGTGCACGTATCGCAAGACGGCAGGCGCTTGCGCACCTCGCTGTTCCAGCCCGTGCCGATATTCAACCCGACGAGCGCCTGCAGCGAGTCGCCGCCGCCCGGACATTGCGCATACGGATGCGAACGGATGAACGTGGATACGGCGCGCACGACCATGTCGACGTCGAAGACCAGCGTCACGCCGAGATCGTGGAGCGGGGTCAGCGCAGCGACCGTCCGTGCACCGCCGGGCGGCGTGAAATCGGTGGTCTTGCGGTCCGCGAGGCAGGCCGTTACTTCGAACAGGCCATCGCTGCGCCGATAGCCGCGCATGTCGATCTGCCGATGGTGGATCTCCTCGCGCGTAATGCCGTCGTGCGGGGTGTCGTCTTGGGAAACCATGCATCCGCTCCATCTCGTGTAACCGGGTCTTTTCGCAGGCAACGGGATCGCGCGCGCCGATCGGGCGCGCGGTGAAAAGCCGACGGGACGTGCTGCCAACGAGGTCGATTCGGCCATACTACGCACTTTCCGATATTTTCGTCCGCGACGCGATCGATGCGGACGCAACGAATCGGACGCCGATGCCGGCGCAAGCGAGGGTCGGGCGGGCGTGTCGTGCGACGTCGGGGACACGCAACGCATCGCGGATGCGACACGACACTGTTCAACGGCTGTCGCGCGGAAGATGCGTATTCAGTTGAGCGTCCGCACAGCCGATTTCCGGCCGGGCCGCGAATGGCGTGACATCCGGAAACGTATCCATATAATGCGCAACACGACCACGCGGACGCATTTTCGGCGCCGCGGCTCGGGCAAATGCAGACCGGCGAGTCAACCGGCCGTCCCGCGTACCGGTATACTTCCACTCCTGTCTTGTCCGGCATCGAGGCCGGGTGCCTGAAAACAGAGTGGCGTGCGCGATGCGGCCCCGTCGTGTTCCGCACCGGCGGCAGGCCGGCCCCACGCATGGCGGCGATGCTTTTGTGCCGCGCGGCATGGCCGCACGAACCACACTTATATTCCTGGTGGATTGAATTTATGGGTTTTGAACAACTTGCCGAATTGCGGGCGCAGCTCGCAGCGAAGGCCAAGCAGGAGCGCAACGCGAAGCGGCCGGCGGCGCCGACGGACGCCGGCGCGAAGCCGAAGTCCGGCGACCAGCCGTCCCGCGGCGCCAAGCCGGGCGCCGGCGCGAAGGCGCAGCATCGGGCGAAGCCTGCTCCGGCGAAGCCGTCGGCGCCGGTCGATCCGGTCATCGTCGCAATCGGCAAACTGCAGCGAAAGTTTCCGCGCGCGTTCCCGAAGAATCCGGCCCCTAAAGTGCCGCTCAAGGTTGGCATCTGGGACGATCTCGCACGCGAAGCGCAGGCCGTGGGCCTCAACGAAGCGGAACTGCGCGAAGCAATGTCGACGTGGTGCCGCGGCAATCGCTACTGGTCCTGCCTCGTCGAAGACGCGGTGCGCGTCGATCTGCAGGGCAACGAAGCCGGGCGCGTGACGCACGACGACGCGGCGCGTGCGCGCCGTCTGAAGGCTCGCCGCCCTGGCGGCAAGGGTGCGGCACAATCGGCCAAGGGTGCGCAGCAGCAGCCGAAGGCCGAGCAGCCGGCCGAGGCAACTGTCGCACAGCAACCGGCGCAAGCCGAAGCGGAAGCGAAGGTGCAGACCGACGCCGCGCAGCAGGTCGAACAGCAAGCAGCCGGCAACGAGTAATCCGCACCGCGCGCCGCGCACCCGCTGCAAGCCGCGGCGACGCATGACACGACAGACCGACCTGCCTCGACAGAGGCAGGTCGGGACTGCCTCCACCGGCGCTGAATCGGCCGGTACATCTCCTCCCTGTCGAACAGACACAGCGACCGGACGACTCATATTCGTCGATCAGCCTCGGCATGCATGATGTTTCGACGGCTTCGTTTTCGTTCCAATGCTTCGTATTGCAGAATAATGAAGCGGCCTGACCCGATAATTCGCGTTCCGAAATGGCGAAGCGAAACGCGTCGACCGACACGCGAGCGATCCCGCTTGCTCGTCGCGACAAAAATGGCGCGCGATAATCACGACTGGATCATCACCCCGCAGGCAAGCCGATTGTCGCGATACAACCTGTCTTTCGAAAAGTAAGGCAAGCCCCGGTTCGATCCAAAGCCACGCCCAGCGTCGTCAACGTCAATTCAACCCGGACCATGAACCCGAGACATTCCGCGATTTTCGTCGCGCTCGCCGCTGCCGCGCTGTTTGGCGCTGCGACACCGCTCGCCAAGGCGCTGATCGGCGCGATGTCGCCGTTCATGGTCGCCGGCCTTTTCTATCTCGGCAGTGGCATCGGGCTAGGCATCGGGATGCTGCTGCGCGGCTGGCACGGCCGTCGTGCACCGGCCGCGGACGCCGCGCCGTTGCAGCGCGCCGATCTGCCGTGGCTGGCCGGGTCGATCGCGGCGGGCGGCGTGGCCGGCCCGGCTCTGTTGATGCTCGGGCTGTCGAGCACGCCGGCGGCCACGAGCGCGTTGCTCCTCAATCTCGAGGGCGTGCTGACGGCCGTGATCGCGTGGGTCGTGTTTCGCGAGAACGTGGATACGCAGGTATTTGTCGGCATGATGGCGATCGTCGCCGGCGGCGCGCTGTTGTCGTGGACACCGGGCCGGGCCGGCGTGCCGGTCGGTGCGCTGCTGATCGTCGGCGCATGCCTGTGCTGGGCGATCGACAACAACCTGACCCGCAAGGTGGCCGCCAACGACGCGATGGTGATCGCGTGCGTGAAAGGGCTGATCGCGGGGCCGGTGAACATCGGCATCGCGCTGGCGACCGGCGCGACGCCGCCTGCGATACCGGTCACGGCCGCGGCAATGCTGACGGGGCTCGGCGGCTACGGGATCAGCCTCGTGCTGTTCGTCGTCGCGCTGCGTCATCTCGGCAGCGCGCGCACCGGTGCGTACTTTTCGATTGCCCCGCTGTTCGGGGTCGTGCTGTCGCTGCTGATCTGGCCCGCGCTGCCGCCCGCGACGTTCTGGATCGCGACCGCGCTGATGGCGCTCGGCATCTGGCTGCACGTGCGCGAACGGCACGAACACACGCATGCGCACGAGCGGCTCGAGCATACGCATCGGCATCGGCACGACGACCATCACCAGCATGCGCACGACTTCCCGTATGACGGCGATGAACCGCACACGCATCCGCACGTGCATCTGCCGATCACGCATAGTCACGCGCATTTTCCGGATATTCATCACCGGCATCGACACTGACCGTGTCGTGAGCGACGGGCGGCGGATCGCGAGGTTCCCATTTATGGGAAGCGCGAGCGGCCGTTCATCGGTCCGCCGACGCCGGTTGCCGGCATTCGCGTGCCGGAAGCCGCGCGTTGCCGCCTCGGGGTGCGACGCGCGGAACACGCGCGGGCAACCGGTCAGCGATTTGACGATCATTCAGCTGTTGCCGCGTGAGATGCGGGCTATCCGCGCTCTTTCGTCGAAGTGGGATGCGGCGTCGAAGTTGCGTAACGGTAGGTTCGCGCTTGCCATGCCGGTCAACGCGGCTTTTCCGGCTGACGATGCGACGAAACAGGCGGCGTCACGCGTCGCCATGGCAACTATCGCGCTCGAGGAAAGCAGAAACCGAAATCCTCGCAACCGGGGCATCCGGGCGCGGGCCCGGGCGGTACGCCGCGCGATGCGGCCACTTCCTGCGCGAGGAATTTCTTCCAGCGCAGATGAGCGATGTTGCGCGCGGCGAGCACGGGGAAAAAGCGCTCGAGCATCGCGGATACCGCATCGCGCCCGTCGAGCCCGAGGTCGCGCCACAGATGGTCGGGGCGCAGGCACGCATGCGCGATGATCGACGCAAGGCAGTCGGCATCGTCGCGGGCGACGGCGGGATTCGCGTCGTCCATCAGCCGTGCATGCAGCGTCGCGACGAATGCCGAGTGGGTGGCGGGCAACGGCGACGGCGCGGCCGTCGGCACGAGTGCGGCGGCATCGACTGACCGCAGGTGCGGAAACTGCCGGGCCAGCAGGCCGGCGAGCTGGCCGGGCAGCAAGCCGAGCAGCGACAGTTCGTTGCGGCACGCGCGTGCCGTCACGAGCGCACCGAACAGCCGTGCATCGGGCGCGTCGGCGTGGGCCGCAGCAGCTTGCAGCGACTGCAACGCCCGTTCATGCGTGCGATCGGCCGGAGCGATCATCGCGTCGCTCCTGACGAGAACCGGGTCGCACGCATGCGCGGCGTCCAATGAATCGCCGTCGCGATCGTCACGCGATCACTCGACGCCGACGATCACGCTCGATGCCTTGAAGATCGCGGCTGCGGCGGTGCCGCTCGCGAGCCCGAGACGATCGACGCTGTCGTTGGTGACGATCGCGATGATTTCGGCACCGCCCGCGGCCTTGATCACGACCTCCGAATTGACCGCGCCCTTCGCGACCGACACGACGGTGCCCGCGACGCAGTTGCGGGCCGACACCTTGCTGCTGTCGACGTCGACCATCACGATCACCGACGACGCCTTGACGAGCGCGAATGCCTTCGTGCCGGCCGCGAGGCCAAGCGACGCTGCGCTGCCGTGGGTGATCACGGCGACGATCTCGAGGCCGTCCTGCGTGCGCAGCGTGATTTCGTCGTTGACGGCACCGGGCTTGACGGCGCTGATCTCGCCGGCAAATTGGTTGCGGGCGCTCGTTCGCATGATGACTCTCCGGGTAGGTGCCGCGGCCGGGCCGGCCGCGGTAGCGGGTGACTGGAAATGCATCGGCCAGTGTACCGTCAACGCCGCCCCTGCGAATGCTGTCGCGTGAATCAGTAAAACCGGTCGCCGCAGGGTGTTTCGTCACGCATGCGACATATGCCGATGTCGCTACGGCGCCGACGGGCCGGCCGCAGGTGCGGTGGCCGCAGAGCCGGCGTCCACGGCGGCCGTTGCGCCGTCGCCGTCCCATCCGCCGCCGAGCGCGAGGAAGAGCCGCACCTGGTCGGCCGCGACCTGACCCTCGGCCGCCGCGACCTGCGCCCGCACGCTCGTCAACGTGCGCGTCGCATCGAGATCGGCGATGAACGATTCCCGGCCGGCCGCATAGAGACGATGCGTTTCGGCGGCGGAGTTGCGGGCCGATTCGTACGCGGTGCGCAGCGCATCCGTGCGCTGCACGTCGGCCGCGTAGGTCGCGAGGCTCGACTGCGTTTCGCGCAGCGCATTCAGCACGACGCCGTCGAAGTGCGCGAGCGCGCCGCCGGTTGCGGCTTCGGCTTCGCGTACGCGCGCACGCTGGCCGTTGACGGGGAACGACCAGCTGATCAGCGGGCCGAACGACCAGCGATTCGTGGTGGACGAGAACAGGTCGGCGGCGACGCCGACCGAGCCGGCCGACGCACCGATGCTGACCGACGGGTACAGCGCGGCGGTCGCCACGCCAATCCGCGCGGTCGCGGCGGCGAGCTGCCGCTCGGCTTCGCGCACGTCGGGCCGGCGGCGCAGCAGCGCGGCGCCGTCGCCGATCGGAATCGGTTGACGCAGCTTCGGCAGGCGTTCGCATTCGGCGGCGGCTTTCGGCAGGTCGGCCGGGGCGCGCGCGAGCAGCGCGGCGAGCTGGTACTGCGCGATCTTGCGGCGGCCTTCGAAGCGCGGAATGTCGGCGGAGAGCGTGCGCACCTGCGTCACGCCGCGCGTCACGTCGGTCTGGTTGCCGCGCCCGGCATCGCGCAGCCGCTGCGACAACGCGACGCGCTGCTGCTGCAGCGCAAGCGACTGCTTCGCGATCGCCAGTTCGTCGCCGGCCGAGCACGCTTCGACGTATGCACGCACGACGTCGGCCACGACCGTGATGCGCGCGAGGTCGCCGGCCGCCTTGACGGCCTCGCTGTCCGCGCGCGCGGCTTCGACGCCGCGCCGCAGCTTGCCGAACAGATCGAGTTCGTACGACACGTTGATGCCGACCGCCCCTTCGTTGACGACCGGCAGCTTGTTTTCGAGCAGGTATTGCTCGGCGGATTCCTGCGCGCGCTGCACGGCCGCTTCCGCTTTGCCCGAAAAGCCACCCTGTTCGTTCGCGACCACCAGCGCCGCGCGCGAGCGCGCGAGGTTCGCCGCGGCGACGCGCAGGTCGGTGTTCGACTTCAGCGCATCGCGCACGAGAGCGTCGAGTACCGGGTCGTCGTACAGCTGCCACCAGTTGCCGGGCACCGCGTCGCGCGACACCAGCGCGCCGTTCGCATCGTCGAGCGCATGGTTCGCGAGCGGTGCGTTGACGTACGCCTGTTGCGGCAGCGTGTAGTCGGGGCCGACCGACTTGCACGCACCGAGTGCGAGCGCGAGCGGGGCGAGCGTCGCCGCGACGCGCAGACCGTGCCGCTTCATTGCGATGCTCCCACGGCGCTGGCGGCCGTACCTGACGTAGCCGAAACCGGCGCGGCCGCCGACGCGGTGCCGGCGCCTGCCGGTTTCGCGTCGTCGTTGCGACGCGCGTCGGCGCCGCGCATCGACACGGTCGCGGTACGGCCCGCGATCATCCGGAAATCGTCAGGCACCTCGTCGAGCACGACGCGCACCGGCACGCGCTGCGCGAGCCGCACCCAGCTGAACGCCGGGTTCACGTTCGGCAGCAGGTTTGCGCCTTGCGTGCGGTCGCGATCCTCGATCGCGGCGACGATGCTCTGCACGTGGCCGCGCAGCGCATGCGGCTCGCCCATCACGATGATGTCGACCGGCTGGCCGATATGGATGCCGCGCAGCTTGGTTTCCTCGAAGTAGCCGTCGACGCGGAACGAGTTGCGGTCGACGACCGACAGCACCGCGCGGCCGGCCGGCACGTATTCGCCGACGCGCGGTGCGCGGTCGTTCAGGTAGCCGTCCACGGGACTGACGATCGTCGTGCGCCGCAGGTTCAGCTTCGCGGTGTCGAGCGACACCTGCGCATCGGCGACGCTGGCTTCGCCCTGCTCGACGCGCGTGCGGCTTTCCTCGACCTGTTCGCTCGCGACCAGGTTGCCGAGTTGCAGGTTGCGCGCGTATTCGCGCTTCGCCTGCGCCAGCGTCGCACGGCGCTGCGCGAGCGTCGCTTCGGCGAGCCGTTCCGCGAGCGCGTAGCGCGCCTGGTCGATCACGAACAGCACCTGACCACGCTTGACCGCCTGGTTGTCGGCGACCTGCACCGACGTGATGAGGCCCGACACGTCCGGCGCGACCTGGATCACGTCGGCGCGCACGTGCCCGTCGCGCGTCCACGGCGAGAACATGTAGTAGTTGATGATGCGCCACAGCACGAGGCCGGCCACGACGACGACGATCAGGGTGAGCAGGACTTGCCCTGCCGAGAGCCAGGTTTTTTTCACGTTAGGTAGCCACGAGTTGGTGGGACACGATCACGACGGCGGCCAGCACGAACACGTAGATGCCGAGGTCGAAGATCGAACGGTGCCAGACGAGGCGGTAGAAGCCGACGCGTTCGAGCACCGCGCGCACGACGATGTTGATCAGGTACGCGATCAGCATCAGCACGAGCGGGGCCGGCACGAACACGCCGAAGATATCGATTTCGCCGATCATGGTCGCGGTCGGAAGGACAAAGTGGAAAGCCGGCTCATGCGCGTGCTCCGTCCGGCGCCTGTGGCGCTTGCGCGGCCGCGGCCGGATACAGCGACAGGCGCATGCCGACGAGCGCATGCAGCGTGTCGCGCAGCCGGCGGTGCGTGGCCGGTACCGCGGGCGTGGGCACGCCGTCGGCCTGCTCGGCGCCCGGCAGGTTGCGGCCGGCCACGCGCCGCAGCGCGTCGTCGATCGTCGCGAGCAGCTCGGGCGGCACGGGCTGGCGCGCGTTCGCGGCCGCGCAGCGCGCGTAGTGATCGGTGACGCCGGCCAGCACGCGATCGATCGCGTCGGGCACGTCGCCCGACAGCCTGCGACGCGAGCGGCGCAGATCGAGCGCGTTCAGCGCGATGCGCAGGTCGCGGAAGCTCTCGATCGACGGGTGGCGGTGGTCGTCGGACGCGCCGAGGCGCGGCAGCAGCTGCGTGACGCGATCGAGCATCCGCGATGCGTGGTTGCGCTGATCGTCGAGCGGTTGCGTCGACGCGGAGCGCGCGACGTCCTCCCAGCCCGCGCGCAGCAGGCGCCGCACCGCGAGCTCCGCGCCGAACGGCCGCGTCGCGCGTGTCCACACGTACGCGAACAGCAGCCCGGCGACACCCGCGAGGTTGCTGTTCAGGAACACGAAGAAATCGGCTTCGTACGCGCTCTGGATGCTGATGAAGGTGGCCGTGTTCACCGCGACGAGCATCGTCACCATGTTGAACTGCGGGCGGGGCAGCAGCGTGCCGATCAGGATGAACGGGCCCGCGAACATCAGCACGAGCATCGCGAAATCGTGTACGTGCGGCAGCACGACGAACAGGTACAGGCCGGCGAACACGACGCTCGCGGCGGTCGACAGGAAGAACTTGAACACCAGCGGCGCGGGCTCGTCGAGCGCGGCGAAGAAGCTGCACGACACGGCCACGAGCGTGACGGCGGCCGCGCCGTCGTGCCAGCCGGACGAGATCCACAGCCAGCACGCGAACACGATCGCGAACACGACGGTCAGCGTGGAGAACAGCATCATCCCGCGATCGAAGAAGCGCTCGGTGCCGCCGAGCCGCCAGTGCCGGTAGCGCGGCTGCCACACGCCGGACTCGTTCGCGATCAGCGCGCGCAGCGAGCGGCAGTCCTGCCAGATGTCGATGACCTGGCGCAGCCGCCACAGCGCATTCGACAGCAACGCGCCGTCCCAGCTCGCCAGCGCGCTGTCGGGCGGCTGCAGCGCGGCGATGCGCTCGCGCAGGTCGTCGGCGACAGGATCGTGCGCCATGTCGCCGTCGGAGCCGGTCTTCACGGCCGGCAGTGGCGCGTCGAACCATTTCGCGGCGTCGGCCAGCAGCGCGTCGAGCGCGGGCGGGCGCACGTGCAGGTCGCGCATCAGCGCGATCAGCGGATCGGCGAGCGACGACATCAGCGGCAGGAACAGTTGCATCCGACCGGCGAGCGCCTGCGCGCGCGCGAGGACACGCGGATGCGCATGGTCGTAGCCCAGCTGGCTCAGCAGGAATTCGAGGCCGGTGATCGTCGCGGCGAGCCGCTGCCGGCATGCGGACAGCGCCTTGCCGGCCAGGTGCCCGGACAGCGTTTCTCGGCCGTAGAACGCGGCGTCCTTGAACCACGCGTCGGTGCGCTCGATCAGCGTCGGCGCGAGCCGGTTCGGGAACACGGCGCTGCCCACCACGCTCGCGCACACGATGCCGAGCACGATTTCCTCGGTGCGCGCGATCGCGACGTCGAATATCGTGGACGGATCGGTGACGGTCGGCAGCGCGACCAGCGGCATCGTATAGCCGGCGAGCATGAAGACGTAGCTGCGCGCGGTGCGGTCGGAGATCGCGAGGTACAGCAGCGTGCCGCACCAGGTCGCGACGATGATGCTGAACAGGAGCGGCGTCTCGACGAACGGCGGCACGAAGAAGATCGCGGCGGCCGCGCCGAGCGCGGTGCCGAGCGCACGGTACAGCGCCTTCGAGCGCGTCGCGCCGACGAACGGGTTCGACACGATGTAGACGCTCGCCATCGCCCAGTACGGGCGCGGCAACTGGAAATACAGGCCGAGGTACAGCGCCAGCATCGACGCGGCGAACGTCTTGCCCGAGAACAGCCAGTCGCGAAGGCTCGGATAGGTCATGACGCGGAATCGGCGGGGCGGGACGGGTGCGACGCCGGAGGATGCGGATCGGCTGCGCTGAACGCGTTCAGCACGCGCAGCGTCGCTTCGAGATCGGCGCGCGACACGCCCTTGAGCACCTGGGCGCGCAGCGCGCGCAGGTCTTCCTCCATCTTTGCGGTGACCGCGCGGCCGGCGGCCGTCAGCGAGATCGTCTTCGCGCGGCGATCGTGCGGATCCTCGTCGCGGCGCGCCAGGCCGGCCGCGCACAGCTGGTCGAGCAGGCGCACGAGCGACGGCCCTTCGATGCCCACGTGCTCGGCGAGCGTGCCTTGCCGCACGCCTTCGCCGAGGCGCCCGGCGATCAGCAGCGGCGTCGCGCAGGCTTCGGATACGTTGTATGCGGTCAGCACGCCGTCGCTGGTGCGGCGCCACTTGCGCGCGGTGAGCACGAGCAGGCTGCTGACGGCGAGGCGGAGGTCGTGCAGATTGGTCATGGGCGAGATGATAGGGGCAAAAACATTCGATAGCAAACTATCGTTTTCTTTACCCGGACGGCACGTCCCAAGAGGCGCGGCGGCTATATTGAATCGGCGGACGACCACTGTCCGGCCACACGAGCACGACCGCGCATGTAAAGCAAATTCCAAGCCGGCGCGTCGCACGCTGCGCGGGTAGGCAGCCCGCGACTTTCGATCGACCGAAAAAGGTGTGGGCCGCAGTCGTCCGGGCACGCCGATTGCCTCGTCCGATTCGACCCGCAGCGTCCTGCTTCCGCACGCGATTGAACTAGGACAATATTTTCGGGGTGTCTTTCTGAGCGACCATGCGGAAGCCACGACGGAGACATCGAGATGGGACGGACCGAGGTATCGGCAGGCTGGCGCGACGCGATCGGCGCGGTGCACGGCATCGAGTCGAAATACAAGCGGCTCGTGAAGGCGATCGCCAGCGACATCGAGAACGGCGCGCTCGCGCCGGGCGCGCGGCTCGCGCCGCAGCGCGACGTCGCGTCGAGCCTCGGCGTCAGCGTGCAGACCGTCACCAACGCGTACAAGGAGCTCGAGCGTCAGGGACTGATCCGCTGCGAGGTCGGCCGCGGCAGCTTCGTGGCCGCGCGCGTGACCGAATCGATGTCGAACTACATCCTCGATACGACCGAGCGCGAGCTCGTCGATTTCTCGATCGCCCGCATCGTGCACACGCCGGAGCACGATGCGGCGTGGCGCAGCGTGTGCACGGCGCTGGCCGGCGCCGACGATCAGCCGTGGATCCGCTCGTTCCGGCCGATCGCCGGCCTCGATGCGCATCGCGACGCGGGCGCCGCGTGGCTCGCGTCGCTGAACATGCCGGTGCACCGCGAAGCGCTGCTGGTCACGAACGGCGCGGCGCACGGGATCTTTCTCGCGCTCGCGTCGATCGTCGGGCCGGGCGACACCGTGTTGTGCGAGAGCCTGACCGATCACGGCGTGATCGGCTCCGCGAACGTGCTCGGGTTTACGCTGAAAGGGCTCGAGATGGACGAGCACGGCATCCGTCCCGAACATTTCGAGGAGATGTGCGACGGCGAGCGGATCAGCGCGCTCGTCTGCACGCCGACCCTCAATAACCCGACCGTGTCGATGATGACCGAATCGCGGCGGCGCTCGATCGCGCGCATCGCGACGCGCTACGGCGTATACGTGATCGAGGACGACGTGTACGGCCCGCTGCCCGAGAAGACGGGCACGCCGATTGCCAGCCTGATTCCGGAGCTCGGCTTCTACTGCACGAGCATGACGAAATCGGTGTTGACGGGGTTGCGCACCGGCTATCTTGCGATGCCGCGGCGGCTCGCGTTGCGCGTCGAGAGCGTGTTGCGCGTGAGCAGCTGGATGGCGACGTCGCCGATCGCCGAGATCGCGACGCGCTGGATCGCCGACGGCACCGCGCGGCGGCTCGTCGAACTGCAGCGCCAGCGGCTCGCCGTGCGTCAGGAGATGGTGCGGGCCGCACTGGGGCCGTATGTGCTCGGTGCGCACCCGAACGCACTTTCCGCATGGCTGCGCGTGCCCGATTACTGGCAGGCCGAGCGGATCGTGCGCGAATTGCGCACCCGCAAGATTGCGGTGACGTCGCCCGATCCGTTTCTCGTCGGCGGCACGGAGCGGCCGAACGCGGTGCGCGTGTGCATCGGCGCCGAAACCTCCGATGCGGCGTGCAATGCAGCGCTCGAGACGATCGCGGGCGTGTTCGAACAGTATCCGCATCTGAACGATTTCCACTGAACCGGCGGTGTCGTCGCGACATCGCGCGCAATGTATCAGGACATTCGAAAGCGCGATTTGGAACATTAGACTGGATCGCATCACATTCGTCGCGAGGCGTGCGTTCCATGTCTTTCCTGTCGCTGTCCGACGTCTACCGCGCGCGCCGCTGCCTCGCCGGGCGCGCCGACGGTACGCCGCTCGTCGCGTCCGCCGCGCTGTCCGCGCGCGTCGGCGCACCCGTCTACCTGAAGCTCGAAACGCTGCAGCCGACCGGCAGCTTCAAGCTGCGCGGCGCGACCAACGCGCTCGCGGAACTCGCCGCGCAACGCGTGACGCGCGTGGTCACCGCATCGACCGGGAATCATGGCCGCGCGGTCGCGCATGCGGCACGCGCGCTCGGCATCGACGCGGCCGTCTGCATGTCGTCGCTCGTGCCGGCCAACAAGGTCGAGGCGGTCGCGGCGCTTGGCGCGCGCGTGGTGATCGTCGGCGACAGCCAGGACGACGCGCAGGTGGAAGCGCGGCGGCTGGTGCGCGACGAAGGCTATGCGTACGTGCCGCCGTTCGACGATCCGCGCATCATCGCGGGCCAGGCGACGATCGGCGTCGAGATACTCGAAGCGCTGCCGGATACGGCGACGCTCGTCGTGCCGCTGTCGGGCGGCGGCCTGTTCAGCGGCGTCGCGTTTGCCGCGAAGGCGATCCGGCCGGCGATCGACGTGATCGGCGTATCGATGGCACGCGGCGCCGCGATGCACGCGAGCCTCGCGGCCGGCCGCCCGGTCGACGTCGACGAGCAGCCGACGCTGGCCGATTCGCTCGGCGGCGGCATCGGCCTCGACAACCGCTACACGTTCGACATGACGCGCGCACTGGCCGACGACGTCGTGCTGCTCGACGAGCCGTCGATCGCGCGCGGCATCGCGCATGCGTATCGGGAAGAGAGGCTCGTCGTCGAAGGCGCCGGCGCGGTCGGCCTCGCCGCCCTGCTGGATGAACGGATCGCACGCCGCGATCGCCGCGGCCCGGTCGTCGTCGTCGTGAGCGGCGCGAACATCGACATGGCCGTGCATCGCCGGCTCGTTTCGGAGAACTGACATGGCCCATCCCGTCACGTTGCTCGGCCACGCGCAACTGCGTGCGCTGGTGCCGCTCGATCTCGTCGCGATCGACCAGGTCGAGACCGCGTTCGCGTCGCTCGCGACCGACGCCGTCGTGATGCCGCCGATCCTGAATCTGGCGCTGCCGCAACGCCATGCCGAAGTGGACGTGAAGACGGCGTATCTGCCGCGCTTCGACAGCTTCGCGATCAAGGTCAGCCCCGGCTTCTTCGACAACCCGTCGCTCGGGCTGCCGAGCCTGAACGGGCTGATGCTCGTGCTGTCGGCGCGTACCGGCCTGACCGAAGCCGTGCTGCTCGACAACGGTTACCTGACGGCGGTACGCACCGCGGCGGCCGGCGCCGTGGCCGCGCGCCGGCTCGCGCGCGCCGATGCGCATCGCGCGGCGATCGTCGGCGCGGGCGAGCAGGCCCGGCTGCAGCTGGCCGCGCTGATGCTGGTGCGCGACATCACCCATGTGACGGTGTGGGCGCGTGATGCCGAACGCGCCGCGCGATTCGCGGCCGACGTGCGTGCCGCGCACGGGATCGACGCGCTCGTCGCGCGCTCGGTGCACGCGGCGCTGGCCGACGCGGACATCGCGGTGACGACCACGCCGAGCCGTGCGCCGCTCGTGCACGCGGAAGACCTGCATCCTGGGTTGCACGTGACGGCGATGGGTTCGGACGCCGACTACAAGACCGAACTCGCGCCGCCGGTGTTCGGCGCCGCGCGCTATTTCTGTGACCGACTGCAGCAGACCCGCGTGGCCGGCGAGCTCGCGCATGCGATCGCGGCCGGTGCCGTTGCAGCCGACGCGGTGTTTCCCGAACTCGGCGAAGTGATCGCCGGCCGCCGCGACGGCCGTACGCATCGCGACGACATCACGATCTGCGACCTGACCGGCACCGGCGCGCAGGACACCGCGATTGCCGTGCTCGCGCTGCAACGCGCCCGCGCGGCGGAAGTGGGCACGATTTTTCACAACGACCTCACGACTTGAGAGGAGACAGATGTCCGCAGTCATCGAAACCCAGACAGCCGCGCCGCGTCTCGCGTTCGCGCGCAGCGAATATGCCGCGCGGATCGCGAAGACGCGCGCGGCGATGGAGCGGGCCGGTATCGACCTGCTGATCGTCACCGATCCGACCAACATGGGCTGGCTCACCGGCTATGACGGCTGGTCGTTCTACGTGCACCAGTGCGTGCTGCTCGCGCTGGACGGCGAACCCGTGTGGTTCGGGCGCGGCCAGGACGCGAACGGCGCGAAGCGCACCGCGTTCATGGCGCACGAGAACATCGTCGGCTATCCCGATCATTACGTGCAGTCGCCCGCGCGCCACCCGATGGATTACCTGTCCACCGAAGTCATCGCCGCGCGCGGCTGGAACACGCTGCGTATCGGCGTCGAGCTCGACAACTACTACTTCAGCGCGGCGGCATACGCGTCGTTGCAGAGGCACCTGCCGGCCGCGCGCTGGGTCGACGCGACCGCGCTCGTCAACTGGCAGCGCGCGGTGAAGTCGCCGCGCGAGATCGAGTACATGCGCGTGGCGGCGCGCATCGTCGAGCGGATGCATGCGCACATCGTCGAGACGATCGAGCCGGGCATGAAGAAAAGCGACCTGGTCGCGCAGATCTATGCGACCGGGATCGGCGGCGCGGATGGTTTCGGCGGCGACTACCCGGCGATCGTGCCGCTGCTGCCGACCGGCGCCGACGCGGCCGCGCCGCACCTGACCTGGGACGACTCGACGTTCGCGCGCGGCGCCGGCACGTTCTTCGAGATTGCCGGCTGCTACCGCCGCTATCACTGCCCGCTGTCGCGCACCGTCTATCTCGGCAAACCGCCCGCGCACTTCATCGAAGGCGAGCGCGCGGTGGTCGAAGGGATCGAGGCCGGGCTCGCGGCCGCGAAGCCGGGCAACGTGTGCGAGGACATCGCGAACGCGTTCTTCGCGGTCCTGCGCCGCGCGGGCATCGACAAGGACAGCCGCTGCGGCTACCCGATCGGCGCGAGCTATCCGCCCGACTGGGGCGAGCGCACGATGAGCCTGCGTCCGGGCGACCGGACGGTGCTCGAACCCGGCATGACGTTCCACTTCATGCCCGGGCTGTGGCTCGACGACTGGGGGCTGGAGATCACGGAGAGCATCCTGATCACCGAGACCGGCGTCGAGACGTTCTGCAACGTGCCGCGCAAGCTGTTCGTGAAGGAGTAGGGCGATGCGTGCTTCCCCGATTACGCCGACCGTCGATTTCGACGCGGACGGCGAACAGCACGGCTTCCTGAAGCTGCCTTACTCGCGCGACGATTCCGCGTGGGGCGCGATCATGATTCCGGTGACCGTCGTGAAGCGCGGCGACGGGCCGACGGTGTTGCTGACCGGCGGCAATCACGGCGACGAGTACGAAGGGCCGGTCGCGCTGTCGAAGCTCGCCGGTTCGCTGAAGGCGGCCGACGTGACCGGCCGCGTGATCGTCGTGCCGTTCATGAACTACCCGGCGTTTCGTGCCGGTTGCCGCACGTCGCCGATCGATGCGGGCAACCTCAATCGCAGCTTCCCGGGCCGGCCGGACGGCACGGTGACCGAGAAGATCGCCGATTACTTCCAGCGGCATTTGCTGCCGCTTGCGACGCACGTGCTCGACATTCACGCGGGTGGCCGCACGCTCGACTTCGTGCCGTTCGCGGCGATTCACGTGCTGGAAGATCGCGACCAGGAGGCACGCTGCGAGCGCGCGATGCGCGCGTTCGGCGCGCCGTATTCGATGCGCATGCTGGAACTCGACAGCGTCGGCCTATACGACAGCGCAGCCGAGGAAGCCGGCAAGGTGTTCGTGTCGACCGAACTGGGCGGCGGCGGCACGTCGACGGCGGCGAGCGTCGCGATCGCCGAGCGCGGCGTGTATGGATTTCTCGCGCATGCGGGCGTGATAGCGAAGGACGTCATCGATGGCAACGCACCGCGCACGACGACGCTGCTCGACATGCCGGACGGCTCGTGCTTCACGACGAGCGAGCATCGCGGGCTGCTCGAGATGTGCCGCGATCTCGGCAGCGAGGTCGAGGCCGGCGACGTGCTCGCGCGCGTGCACGACATCGACCGCACGGGCGTCACGGCGGTCGAGTACGTCGCGCGGCGGCGCGGGCTGCTCGCGGCGCGGCATTTTCCGGGCATCGTGCAGACCGGCGACACGATCGCGGTGGTGGCCGACATCGTCGAGCGCAACATTCCGGTGGCCGTATGAGGACGCGCACGACGTGATCAAGCTCGACCGATACGACCTCGCGATCCTGCGCCTGCTCGAGCGCGACGGGCGCATCACGAAGTCGAAGCTCGCGGAGGCCGTGAACCTGTCGATTTCGCCGGCATGGGAGCGCGTGCGCAAGCTCGAGGAAAGCGGCGTGATCCGCGGCTATCGCGCGGACGTCGACTGGATCGGCGCATTCTCCGGCAGCCGCATCGTCGTCGAGGTGACGCTGTCGCGGCACACTGCACCCGACATGCGGCGCTTCGAGGACCGCGTGGCCGCCGCGCCCGAGGTCGCGCAGTGCTATGCGACGGGAGGCGGCGTCGACTACGTGCTGCACGTGGTCGCGCGCGACATCGACCATTACCAGCGCTTCATTGATGCGTTGCTGATGGAAGACCTCGGCATCGAGCGCTACTTCACGTACATCGTGACGAAGGTCGTGAAGTGCGCATCCGGCGGAGCGCCCGACTGGCTGTAAAAGTTCGCGCCGGCGCGCGGCAATACGGAAAAAACCGGCATTTCCGGCCGTGCAAACCGAAATTTCCGCATGCGCCGGCGCGACACAATGAAGCTCGTGCTCACCAACGAGGAGACGCAGCATGCTGCCCGGACACCCCGTTCTGTTCAAGTCGACCTGCTATGTCGACGGTCGCTGGATCCACAGCGACAGTGCCGCGACGGTTGCCGTCGTGAACCCCGCCGATCAGGCCGTGATCGGCCACGTGCCGATGCTCGAGCGCGCGCAGATCGTCGCGGCCGTCGACGCCGCGCAGCGCGCGTACGACCCCTGGCGCTGGACGCCGCAAGCGGTGCGCAGCGCGGCATTGCTGCGCTGGCATGCGCTGATCTTGCGTCACGTCGACGATCTGGCCGCGCTGCTGTCGCTGGAACAGGGCAAGCCGCTGGCCGAAGCGCGCGGCGAGATCCGCTATGCGGCGAGCTTCGTCGAATGGTTCGCGAACGAGGCGAAGCGCTTCGCGGGACGCACGATTCCGACCCACATCGACGGCGCGCATCTGGGCACCGTGATGGAGCCGGTCGGCGTCGCGGCGCTGATCACGCCGTGGAATTTCCCGGCCGCGATGATCACGCGCAAGGCGGCGGCCGCGATCGCGGTCGGTTGTACCGTGGTCGTGAAGCCCGCGCATGAAACGCCGTTCTCGGCGCTCGCGCTCGCGCAGCTCGCCGACGAGGCCGGCTTCCCGGCCGGCGTGTTCAACGTCGTGCTCGGCGAGCCGCAGATGGCGATGGAAACGCTGGTCGGCGATGCGCGCGTGCGCGCGGTGAGCTTCACCGGCTCGACGCGCGTCGGGCGGCTTGTGAGCGAGACCGCCGCGAAGGCCGGCATCCGCAAGATCGCGCTCGAACTGGGCGGCAATGCGCCGTTCATCGTGACCGAGGATGCGGATCTCGAGCAGGCGGTGCGGATTGCCGTCGGCGCGAAGTTCCAGACGTCCGGCCAGGACTGCTGCGCGGCGAACCGGATTCTCGTCGCGCGCCCGCTGTACGACGCATTCGTCGAACGGTATGCGAACGCGGTGCGCGCGCTCAAGACGGGGCCCGCATTCGAGCCAGGCGTCGACGTTGGCCCGCTGATGCACCAGGCCGCGTTCGACGCGACCGTGGCGCGTGTCGAGGACGCACGGACACGCGGCGCGCGCATCGTCGCGGGCGGCCGGCCGCATGCGCTCGGCGGATGGTTCTACGAGCCGACCGTGATTGCGGATGCCGCGCCGGGCATGCGGGTGGTCGACGAGGAAAACTTCGCGCCGATCTCGGCCGTTTGCGCGTTCGACACGCTCGACGAAGCGGTCGAAACGGCCAACGACACCGAATACGGACTCGCCGCGTACGTGTGCGCGACGCGCATCGACACGATCTTCCAGCTGGTGCGGCGGCTCGACTTCGCGATGGTGTCGGTCAACGGCGTGAAATTCACCGGCGCGCCGATCCCGTTCGGCGGGATGAAGGCGTCGGGACTCGGGCGCGAAGGCGGCGCCGAAGGCTTCGAGCCGTTCACCGAAACTAAGTACTTCTGCCTCGGCAATCTCGGCCTGCCTGTCGCGGCGACGGCCTGACCCATTCAAAGGAGCACATCATGCAAAAATCCATCGACGCACTGCTGCGCGAGGACCGCGCCCACTTCATGCACCCGTCGACGCACGCGTACGACCACGAGACCGGCGCGCTGCCGGGCAAGATCGTGCGCGGCGGCGAAGGCATCCGCATCGAGGATCACCAGGGCAAGCGCTATATCGACGCGTTCGCCGGACTCTACTGCGTGAACATCGGCTACGGCCGTACCGAGGTGGCCGACGCGATGTACGAGCAGGCGAAGCAGCTCGCGTACTACCACACGTACGTCGGTCACGCGTCGGACGCGATCATCGAGCTGTCGTCGCGCATCATCGACTGGTCGCCGGCGGGGATGAAGAAGGTCTATTACGGGATGTCGGGTTCCGATGCGAACGAGACGCAGGTCAAGATCGTCTGGTACTACAACAACGTGCTCGGCCGCCCGAACAAGAAGAAGATCATCTCGCGCGAGCGCGGCTATCACGGCTCCGGCATCGTGACCGGCAGCCTCACGGGCCTGCCGAGCTTCCACCAGCATTTCGACCTGCCGATCGACCGCGTGAAGCATACGGTGTGTCCGCACTGGTATCGCAGGGCGCCGGCCGGCATGAACGAAGCGCAGTTCGTCGCGTACTGCGCCGACGCACTCGAGCAGCTGATCGCGCGCGAGGGCGCCGACACGGTCGCCGCGTTCATCGCGGAGCCGGTGATGGGCACGGGCGGCATCATCGAACCGCCGGCCGGCTACTGGCCCGCGATCCAGGCCGTGCTGCGCAAGCACGACATCCTGCTGATCTCCGACGAAGTCGTGTGCGGGTTCGGGCGTCTCGGCTCGAAGATGGGCGCGCAGCACTTCGGGATCGAGCCCGACCTGATCACGGTCGCGAAGGGACTGACGAGCGCGTATGCGCCGCTGTCGGGCGTGATCGTCGGCGAGAAGGTGTGGGACGTGATCGCGCGCGGCTCGCAGGAACACGGGCCGATGGGGCACGGGTGGACGTACTCCGGGCATCCGGTATGCGCGGCCGCCGCGCTCGCGAACCTCGCGATCCTGGAGCGCGAGAACTTGGTCGGCAACGCTGCGGACGTGGGCGCGTATTTCGGCGCGAAGCTGCGCGATGCATTCGGCGCGCATCCGCTCGTCGGCGAGGTGCGCAGCGTCGGCATGCTGGCCGCGCTCGAGTTCATGGCGGACAAGGATGCGCGCACGCCGTTTGATCCCGCGCTGAAGATCGGCGCGCAGGTGTCGGCTGCCGCGTTGCAGCGTGGCGTGATCGCGCGGGCGATGCCGCACGGCGACATTCTCGGGTTTGCGCCGCCGCTCGTGATGACGCGCGAGGAAGCCGACGAGATCGTCGGCATCGTGAAGGATGCGGTGGATGAGGTCGCGGAGCGGAATCTTTCGGCTGTCGCGTGATTTTCAAGCGGTCCTGATGCGCGCTTCGGCGCGTGAGGTGACGCCGCCGCATGCAAGTGCGGCGGCGTTTCTTTGCCGGTACGGTTTGGGGGAAACCGTCAGGGCATCGCCGACGGCGCGCGTCGGCTATCGGCCGTCACTCAGTAATCCCACACGACCGGAACGAAGCGGAACCCGTCGCCGTGCCGCGCAACATGCCCGATGGACGGGAACGCGACATGGGCCGCGGCCAGCAGCGCGCCGGTGTCGGCGGCTTCGTTGAACAGTGCGATACGCACGTCGACCGCCGCGTCCGGATCGTGCTCGAAGCCGTTTTGCCAGTCGGGATTGTCGAAGTTGACTTCGAAAATCGCGTCGCCCGCGAACGTCAGCTTTTCCCCGTTCGATGCGATGTCGACCACGCAGTGGCCCGGCGTATGGCCGCCCGTGACCCGCGCCGACACGCCCGCGGCGACTTCCACGGTCCGGTCGAACGGCACGATGTTTTCGCCATAGAGTTCCACGAACTTCGCGGCCGCCTTGCGCAGCGCGGGCGGAACGGTTTCCGGCATCACCGTCTTGCTGAAGTCCGGATTTTTCCAGAACGCCACTTCGGCGGCCGATACGTGAATGCGTACGTCCGGGCGCAGCTTCGCCTTGACGCCGTCGACGTTCAGCCCGCCCACGTGATCCATGTGCATGTGCGTGATCACGATATCGGTGATCGCAGCCAGGTCGATGCCGGCCGATTCCAGGCGCATCACCGAGCGCCCGGCACGCGTGAAGTATTCGAAGCCGTCGCCCACGCCCGAGTCGATCAGGATCACGCGATCGGCGCTGCGCACGAGCGCGATGTTGAGCGCCCAGTCGAACATGTCGCGTTGCAGGAAACGGCCGTCGAACCATGCGTTGCGATCCGCTTCGCTTACATTGGTGGACATGGTGGAAGTCGGCAGCGGCAGCACGCCGTCGCTGATCAGCACGACATCGACATCGCCGATGCGTACGGCGTAGCGGGACGGAACGAGCTCGCCCGAAGCTTCGTTGCCCAGGGGTTCGATGACCGGCTGGACGTTGCGGATGGGTGCGTTCATGTTCAGTAATCCTGTTCGTCGAGTGAGGTAATCCGCACTGCGCGGCGCAGAGCGGTTCGCGAGCGCGATCGTGAATGGCGCGCGCTTCGGTTCGTCCGGATTCCGGTCGAGCGTGTCAGCGATTGTAGTGACGGCCGACACATGCCGACAGCGCCGCACGTGCGCACATCGTGTTGCCCGGACGACAACAATCCGGCGGCGGCTTCAGCCGCCCGAAACGCACATCGCCCACCGTCCGTTACCGGACGGCGGGCGATGTAATGGATGCCGTTTATGAGAAGCCGGCGCGGCCGGCGCACAGGTCAGCCCGGCTGGCCGGGAAGGGTGTCGCCGCGCAGCGAACACCCGCGCGTCTCGATCACCGCCAGCAGCGCGACCAACCCGACCGCGCACGCGGCCATCATGTAGTAGGCGGGAATCAGCGCGTTGCCGGTCTTGCCGATCAGCCAGTCGTTGACGATCGGCGCGGTGCCGCCGAACAGCGACGTCGACACGTTGTACGCGATCGCCATGCCCGCATACCGGACGTGGGTCGGGAACATCGCCGGGAACATCGCGGAAATGGTGGCAAGCTGCGGCACGTACAGCACGCCGAGCACCGCGAAGCCGATTAACGCGCCGAGCGGACCATGCGTCATCAGCGTGAACATCGGCACGGCCGCGACGAACAGCCCGACGAGCGAGAACCACCACATCGTCTTGCGACCGACGCGGTCCGACAGCCAGCCGGCGAACGGCAGCAGCACCATCATCGCGAGCATACCGATCAGCGGAATCAGCAGCGACATGTTCTCGCTGACGCCGAGTTCCTTGTGCATGTAGGTCGGCATGTACGCGAGCAGCACGTAGTTGACGACGTTCAATGCGACGACGAGCCCGCCGAGGAGCAGCAGCGGCTTCGCATAGCGCACCAGCAGCAGCCGGATCGGCAGCGCGGCGACGACGCTTTTCTCGCGGCGGTGCGCCTGTTCCTCGAGCTCGCGGAACACCGGCGTTTCCTCGAGGCGCGAGCGCAGGTAGAAGCCGATCAGGCCGAGCGGCGCGGCGACCAGGAACGGCAGACGCCAGCCCCACGCATGCATCGCCGAATCGCCGAGCAGCAGCGCGAAGCCGAGCATCAGGAACGCGCCGAGCGAGAAGCCGGCGAGCGTCGCGAATTCGAGGAAGCTGCCGCACAGGCCGCGCCGCGAATCGGGCGCGTATTCGGCAATGAAGGTGGCCGCACCGCCGTATTCGCCGCCGGTCGAGAAACCCTGCACCATGCGCAGCACGATCAGTGCGGCCGGGGCGAGCCAGCCGGCCGTCGCATAGCTCGGCAGCACGCCGACGAGCAGCGTGGCGCCCGACATCGTCAGGACGGTCAGCGCGAGCACGCGCTTGCGGCCGAGCCGGTCGCCGAGCGGCCCCCAGAACAGGCCGCCGAGCGGGCGGATCAGGAACGAAATCGCGAACGTGCCGAGCGCGAACAGCGTCGCGCTGGCCGTGTTGCCCGGAAACAGCGCGGCGGAAATGTACGCGAGGCCGTACGCGTAAATGCCGTAATCGAACCATTCGGTCGCATTGCCGAGGGCGGCGGCCGCGATCGCGACCCGCGGCAGGCTGTGCGGCTCGTCGCCGCGGGAAGCCGTCTCGTCCGGAACGGACGCGGCGGCGGAAACGGAAGTCCACGATGGCACGTATCGCATGAGGGGTCCTCGCTATCAGCGTGCGCCCGGGCGGGCGCCGACGAGGATCAAAGTAATCCCGCCAATTAGCGACACCCGATGTCATAGGACGATGTGGAGATCGGGGTTTTCCCGCGCCGTGGCGGGCGGCCCGCGGAGGCCGTGGCCGGCTCGGCGCGGCGCCGCCCGGCGATCGGCGGTAAGCTGCGCGCTGCCACGCGGGATTTCTCGGACTGTGCCGCGCGTGGCGTCCCTTTTTTCAACCTTGATCAGGAGCGCATATCGTGGCGACCTACATCGTCTTTACACGGGAAAGCACGCAGGACCAGCATGAGCTCGACCTCTACTCGAGCCAGGTCGGCGCGACCCTTGCCGGCCATCCGGTGAAGGTGCTTGCCGCATATGGGCAGCAGGAAATCCTCGAGGGTGAAGGCCCGGAAGGTGTCGTGATCGTCGAGTTCCCGTCGAAGGAGGCCGCGCACGCGTGGTATCACGGCCCCGAATACCAGGCGGTCGTCCAGCACCGGTTCAAGGGCGCCCGCTATCGCGCGGTGCTGGTCGAAGGCGTCTGAACGCGGCCGCGCGCGCCCGTTACCGCATGTGCGGCAGCAGCGCGCGCAGCCAGTACGACACGGCCACCGCACCGCCATCCGGCGTGCCGATCGCGCGCTCGCCGAGATAGCTGGCCCGTCCCGCGCGCGGCGTCATGCGCGCCGTGTCCTCCGCGCCTCGCTCTGCCGCGTCGACGGCCGCCGCCCATGCGCTCGCGGGATCGCGATCGCCGTCGAGCGCGCGGCCGAATGCGTCGACGGCCGGCACCAGCGCATCGAGCATCGTCCGGTCGCCCGCCTGCGCGCCGCCGAGTTCGCCGATCGAATCCACCGCGGCGCGGAACGCCGCGGCCCAGTCGCGCGGCGACGGCTCGGCGATATCGGCCAGCCGGCGCGACGCGCGCAGCAGCGCGGTCGCATAGAACGGCCCGGAACTGCCGGCGATCGCGCGGCGCAATGCGGCGCCGAGCGCCGCGAGCGCGCCGGACGGCGTGCCGTACGCGGTGTCGGGTAGTTCGAGGATCGCCTGCGCGGCGCGGCGCATACTCGCGCCGAGATCGCCGTCGCCCGCTGCCGCATCGAGATCCGTCAACGTCTGCTCGTGATCGATCAGCGTCTGCGCCACTGCGTGCAGCGCCGGTTGCAGGCGCGCGGCCCATGCGCGGCCGGCCGCATCGAGCGGCGGCGGCGGCGCGTCCTGCGACGCGGCCGCGGCCACGCGAATCTGCGTGTTGACGATGCCGCCGCCGGGCCATGCGCGCGCCTGCGTCGGCGCGTCGAGCAGCGCCGCACGTTCGTCGTTCAGCCGCAGCACCGAGATCGAGCAGCCCGGCATGTTCAGCGCGGACAGGAACGTGCCGGCCCACGCGCGCGCGACGACGATGCCGCGCCGGCTCAGGTTGTCGAACGCGGCGCGCAGCACGATCGCGAGTTCCATCTCCGGCGTCGCGCCGAGGCCGTTGACGAACAGCGCGACGCGTTCGTCGCGGTCGAGCACGAGATCGGCGACGATGCTCGACAGCAGCGTGTCCGCCAGCGCGTCGGCCGGCAACGGCGCGCGGCGCTCGACGCCTTTCTCGCCGTGGATGCCGAGGCCGAGCTCGATTTCGTGATCGGCGAGGCTGAATCCCGACTTGTCGGCGCCCGGGATCGTGCAGCCGTCGAGCGCGACGCCCATCGTGCCGAGCTCGGCCGCCGCGTCGCGCGCGATGCTCGCGACGCGGGCAAGCGGCAGCCCGCGCGCGGCGGCAGCGCCCGCGAGCTTGTGGATCAGCACGGTGCCGGCGATCCCCCGCCGCTGGCCGCGCTCGACGCGGCCGCGCAGCGATACGTCGTCGGCGACGATGACGGTTTCGACCGGAATGCCTTCCGCGCGCGCGAGCTCGGCGGCGAGCCCGAAATTGAGCCGGTCGCCGGTGTAGTTCTTCACGATCAGCAGCGCGCCGTTCGGGCCGGCGCTCGCGCGGATCGCGGCGAGTATGGCGTCGGTCGACGGCGACGTGAACACTTCGCCGCACACGGCCGCGCTCAGCATCCCTTCGCCGACATAGCCGCCGTGCGCGGGCTCGTGGCCGCTGCCGCCGCCGGACAGGATCGCGACCGGCCGCTGCGACGGCTCGGGTAGCGGCTGGCGGACGAGCACGTGCTCGTCGCCGAGGATCGCGAGATGCGGCGATTGCCGCGCGATGCCTTCCAGCATTTCTCGCACGACGTCGGACGGGCGGTTCACAAGCTTTTTCATGGCGACGGATTCCGGACGGGTGAACGGGGCTCGGCCGGACGCGCACGGGCGCCGGACGGCTTTCGTGTTGCGGAGGATCGTGCGTGAGCTGTTGCCGGTCGCGGGAGGTCGCGTCACGGGCGACCGGATGCGGGGCGGGCAACGAAGCGTACGCTTCGCGCCACGATACATCAGGTTCGGATGTTGCGGCGCGGATCGCGGCGCGATGGCGTCATGGTGCCGGGGCGCAGCGACGGTGCTCGCGTGCCGCTATTTCAGCGCGGTAATGACCTTCGCGCGAATCAGCCGCGCACGCAGCACGTTGCGGCTGATGCCGAGCAACTGCGCGGCCCGGATCTGGTTGCGATGGCTGAATTCGAATGCGACACGTATGACCGTGTCCTCGATACGTTCGAACAGGTTGCCGTGCCCGTCGTCGAACAGATCCCGCAGCGCGTGTTCGAGCGCCGCCTGTGCGTCGGCGGACGACGCCGCTGCGGGCGCGACAACGGCCGGCAGGCATGGCGACGCGATGTGCAGGTCGGTGTCCTGCAGCGCATCGTGGCGGCTCACGAGCAGCGCGTGATGGATCACGTTCTCCAGTTCGCGGATATTGCCGGGCCAGCCGTGCGCCTCGAGCCGGCGCTCGGCGCGCGGATCGATGCGGCGCGGGCCGCCGCCGAGCCGGTCGCGGTAAATGTCGAAGAAATGGCGCGCGAGCGGCAGGATGTCGCCCGGGCGGTCGCGCAGCGGCGGGACCGCGAGCTGCACGACGTTGAGCCGGTAGAACAGGTCGCCGCGAAAATGGCCGGCCGCGACCGCCTGCTGCAAGTCGACGTTGGTCGCCGCGACCACGCGCACGTCGACCGGAATCCCCGTGCGCGAACCGAGCCGCACGACCTCGCGCTCCTGCAGCACGCGCAGCAGCTTGACCTGCATCGCGAGCGGCAGGTCGCCGATTTCGTCGAGAAACAGCGTGCCGCCGTGCGCGGCTTCGAACCAGCCGGGCTTCGCGCTGAATGCGCCGGTAAACGCGCCTTTCTCGTGACCGAACAATTCGCTGTCGACGAGCGTTTCGGAGAATGCGCCGCAGTTCACCGCGACGAACGGCCCGTCGCGCCGGGCGCCGAACTCATGCACGTGGCGCGCGATCAGTTCCTTGCCGGTGCCCGTCTCGCCGACGATCAGCACGTTCGCGTCGCTCGGCGCGACGCGGCGAACCTGTTCGAGCAGCGCAAGCGAGCGCGGATCGGCGAACACGTGCGCGTGCGCGCGGGACAGCGTGTGACGCTCGGGCTGCGCGAGCACGGGCGCCGCGGCCTGAAGCCGGGCCGGGTTGCGGGAAGCGGTGACGACTCGAAGATTGAGCGGGCGCGGCGATGCGGAAATGGAAGTCATGGCGATGAACCGTTGGATGGCCGGGCAATGCGGGCCGGCTGCTGCGTGGTCAGCAGAGTGTTGAACGTTTCGCCGCGCGCGAAAAGCATCGATTTCTGATAACCAAAGCGCGATTGCTGCGGAACCCGCAACGGCGCGGACGAGCGGCGGTGTCGTGACGCCTTGTCGTCGAATTCGGCGCTATCGCGTGCGATGCGCTGCTGCCTGATCAGCAGCGCATCAGCAGGCCTGCTGCACGGTGTTCATCGCGTGGCGGAATATCGATGTGACGCGCGGGACGGAACACTTGCCACTGTCGCGCATTAGGCCGAACACCATTTCCGGCGGTCGATGGCGAGAAACTTCGTGATGCAGACGACCTTTCCACGATGCATCCGTCCCGGTGGCACGCTCCTTGCTGACCCGAACCGGTATCGCCGCATTGCACGCGGCTCCACCATGGGAACGCATCGCATGAGCCACACCCTCAACGTCGTCGCGATATCGGGCAGCCTGCAGCGGCCGTCGCGCACGCTGGCGCTGACCGACGCGATCGTCACGGCGCTCGGCGCCGCGCTGCCGATCGATACGCGGCTGATCGAACTCGGCGAGATCGGCAGCCGACTGGCCGGCGCGCTCACGCGCGCGCAGGTGCCGGCCGATCTCGATGCGCTGATCCGCGCGATCGAGACGGCAGACGCGCTCGTCGTCGCGAGCCCGGTATATCGCGCGTCGTACACGGGCCTCTTCAAGCACCTGTTCGACCTCGTGCGCCACGACGCGCTCGTCGACGTGCCCGTGCTGCTCGCCGCGACCGGCGGCAGCGAGCGTCATGCGCTCGTGATCGATCATCAACTGCGCCCGCTGTTCAGCTTCTTCCAGGCACGCACGCTGCCGATCGGCGTGTATGCGTCCGAAAGCGATTTCGATCAGTACCAGATCGCGAACCCGGCGTTGCGCGAGCGCATCGCGCTCGCCGTGGCGCGTGCGGTGCCGCAACTGCGCCCGCACGCGCTCTCCGCCGCGGCCGCGTAAGCCGCTTTTTCATTTCCCCTTCGACCAGGACACCTTCATGAGCCTTCCCGACCCTTCCGCCGACGGCGTCAAATTCGCGTACTGGGTGCCGAACGTCAGCGGCGGCCTCGTCGTCAGCACGATCGAGCAGCGCACCGACTGGAGCCTCGAATACAACCAGACACTCGCGCGCACGGCAGAGGCGGCCGGCTTCGACTACGCGCTGAGCCAGATCCGCTTCACGGCCGGCTACGGCGCCGAATACCAGCACGAGTCGGTGTCGTTCAGCCAGGCGCTGCTGCATGCGACGACGAAGCTCAAGGTGCTCGCCGCGATCCTGCCGGGGCCGTGGCATCCGGCCGTGGTCGCGAAGCAACTCGCGACGATCGACCACATCTCGAACGGGCGCATCGCGATCAACGTCGTGAGCGGCTGGTTCAAGGGCGAATTCACCGCGATCGGCGAGCCGTGGCTCGAGCACGACGAGCGCTATCGGCGCTCGAAGGAATTCATCCAGGCACTGAAGGGCATCTGGACGCAGGACAACTTCACGTTCAAGGGGGACTTCTACCGCTTCAACGATTACACGCTGAGCCCGAAGCCGGTGCAGAAGCCGCATCCGGAAATCTTCCAGGGCGGCAGCTCGCGCGCGGCGCGCGACAACGCGGCGAGCGTGTCGGACTGGTATTTCACGAACGGCAATACGCCGGAGAACCTGAAGGCGCAGATCGACGACATCCGCGCGAAGGCGGCCGCGAACAATCATCGCGTGCGGATCGGCGTCAATGCGTTCGTGATCGCGCGCGACACCGAGGAAGAGGCGAAGGCCGTGCTCGACGACATCATCCGGCATGCGCACGTCGAGGCCGTGCACGCGTTCGGCGATGCGGTGAAGCAGGCCGGCAAGGCGTCGCCCGAAGGCGAGGGCAACTGGGCGAAATCGACGTTCGAGGATCTCGTGCAGTACAACGACGGCTTCCGCACGAACCTGATCGGCACGCCCCGGCAGATCGCCGAGCGCATCGTCGCGCTGAAGGCGATCGGCGTCGATCTCGTGCTCGCGGGATTCCTGCATTTCATCGAGGAGGTCGAATACTTCGGCAAACGGGTGCTGCCGCTCGTGCGCGAACTTGAGGCGCAGCGGCAGGCCATCGCCGCGTGACGCCGACCCGCCCCCGGCGCGCCGCCCGCGATCGTGCGGGCCCGCGCGGCGGCACGACGCTTACGCGATGCCCGCCGACTTCGACGCCTCGATCATCATCTCCACGCCGAGGCCGCCGAGCACCGCGCCCATCGCCCAGCGCTGCGCGAGCAGCAACATCGGGCGGCCGTGCAGGAATTTCGCGAGGTTGCTCGAACAAATCGCGACCATCCCGTTGGCCGACGCGAACGCGGCAATCAGCAGCGAGCCGAGAAACAGCGACTGGCCGAACACGCTGCCTTGCCGGTAGTCGATGAACTGCGGCAGCAGCGACACGAACAGCATCGCGAGCTTCGGGTTCAGCACGCTGGTCGTCGCGCCCATCGCGAGCAGCCGCAGCGGCTGCTAGTTCGGCAGCGTCTTCACCTCGAACGGCGAGCGGCCGCCCGGCCGCACAGCCTGCCAGGCGAGGTACAGCAGATAGGTCGCCCCGACCGCGCCCAGCACGCTGCCTGCGTAGGGCACGCTCATGAACAGCGTCGTGATGCCGAACGCCGCGGCGAACATGTAGAACAGGTAGCCGAGCATCACGCCGGCGAGCGAGACGAGGCCGGCCGCCCGCCCTTGCGCGATCGAGCGCGACATCACGTAGACCATATTCGGCCCCGGCGTGACCGCGAGCATGCCGCCGATGACGAGAAACCCGTAGAGCGATCCGGACGTGTGCATGTTTTCCGCTTCCTGCATCGAGTGAGTGCTGACGAGGTTCATTGTCCGGCGCTGGAGGCGAACAGTAAAACGGGATAAACTGAACCGATTGATCAGTTTTTCTGAATCGACATGAAGAAGCTCGACCTCGACGTGCTCGCGATGGTGGTGGCCGTCGCGGAATCCGGATCGTTCGCGCAGGGCGCGCAGATCGTGCACCGGTCGCCGTCGGCGGTGAGCATGCAGATCAAGACGCTGGAAGACGCGCTCGGCAAGCCGCTGTTCATCCGCGACACGCGCAACGTGACGGCGACCGACGACGGCAGGATGCTGGCCGACTACGGCCGCCGGATGCTCGCGATGCGCGACGAGGCATGGGCGTCGGTCGTGCGCCCGGAGATCCGCGGCCGCGTGACGATCGGCGTGCCCGACGATTACATCTCGTCGCTGTTGCCCCAGGTGCTCGGCAAGTTCGCCGCGATGCATCCGCGCGTGGAAGTGCGCGTGATCGGCCAGCCGAGCAGCGCGCTCGTGCCGATGCTGAAGGACAACACGGTCGACCTCGCGTGCCTGACCCGCGTCAAGGGCGTGTCCGGCGAGCTGATCCGGCTCGAGCCGATCGTATGGACGGGATCGGCGAAACGGAACGTGTGGGAAGAGCGGCCGCTGCCGGTCGCGCTGTTCTCGCACGGCAGCATGGCGCGCGATCATGCGATCAAGGCGCTGAACCGGCGGAAGATTCCGTTCCGGATGTCGTATGAAAGCCCGAGCTTTCTCGGGCTGCTCAGCATGGTCGAGGCCGGCCTCGCCATCGCGCCGCTTGCGCGCTGCTGCGTGCCCGATCACCTGTTGCAGCTGTCGGAGAGCCACGGGCTCCCGTCGCTCGGCGAACTCGAGGTCGTGCTCGCGCGCAGCGCGCACTCCGCGCGGCCGCCGTGCGACTACCTCGCCGAGCAGATTTTGGGCGAATGGCGAGCCTGAGGCCCGCCTACGGTCTGCGCGTCAGCACGACGTCAACAGCCATTCGCGAAAGGCGACCAGCGACGGCAGCGTGTCGTTGCCCGGCGGGTAGACGAGGTAATAGCTGCGCTGGCTGGTAATCGCGTCGCCGATCGACACGAGCTCGCCGCGGCTCAATTCATCTTCCACGAGCACCTTCGGCACCAGCCCGATCCCCATTCCCGCTCGCACGGCCTGGATCAGGTGCGAAGTCAGCTCGAAGCTCGGGCCGACGCGCATCTGGCGATGGTCGAGCCGATAGTGCGAGAACCACTCGGCCCAGGCCTGCTGATTGCTCGTCACGCCCAGCAGCGTCTGCTTCGCGGCCCAGGCCGGCGTGCGCGCGTCGGCCTTGCGGCCGCGGCCGGTATCGGGCGGCGCGATCGCGACCAGGAACTCGTTGTACAGCCGGTGCGCGTGCAGGCCCGGCCAGTCGCCCGCGCCGACGGTGATCGCCGCATCGAGGTCGTCGTTGAGGAAATCGATCGCCCCGATCCGTGAATGCAGGTGCACGGTCACGCCCGGATGTGCGGCGTAGAAGCCGTGCAGGTGCGGCAGCAGCCATTTCGAGCCGAAGGTCGGCAGGGTGGCCAGCCGCAGCGAGCCGGCGCCCGCCTGGTGCGACATCGCCTGCAGCGTCGCGCCGCGAATGCGCCCGAGCGCGCCGCTCAGCTCGGCGAAGTAGCGGCGGCCGACTTCGGTCAGCTTGACCGAGCGGCCCTCGCGCCGGAACAGCGGCACGCCGAGCTGATCCTCGAGCGTCTGCACCTGCCGGCTGACCGCGCTCTGGCTCAGCGACAGCTCGTCGGCCGCGCGCGTATAGCTTTCATGTCGCGCGGCGGCCTCGAATACGAGCAACAGCGACATCGACGGGGTGAGGCGGCGGTAATTCATGAGTTTTATGCAAGTTTTGCCGGATGAGAATTCGTTTGTTTCTGGCGGGATATCCAAAGATACTGGAATTCCCGGTTGTGCGGAAACTTGCCAAAAAATCATGTTTTGGCGCGCGCGAACCGGTCGGCTCCACCTACATTGCGTTTTTACCCCATGTCGATCGTCCCGTTGCCCCGTCCCGCCAGCCCGTCCGTGAACGTTTACCGCGACTTTCTCGCCGCGCTGCGGGCGGCCGGCTTCGCCGGGGAAATCCATGCGGACCACGCGAACCGGACCGTGCAGGCGACCGACAACTCGATCTATCAGCGCCTGCCGCAGGCGGTGGTCTGCCCCGCGCATGCGGAAGACGTCCAGCTGCTGGCCCGGCTGCTGGCCGAGCCCGCGCACCGCGACGTCGCGGTCGCCGCGCGCGGCGGCGGCACCGGCACCAACGGGCAGTCGCTGACCGACGGCATCATCGTCGACCTGTCGCGGAACATGAACCGGATCCTCGAAATCGACGTCGCGCGGCGTCGGGTGCGCGTCGAGGCGGGCGTCGTCAAGGATCAGCTCAATGCGGCGCTGAAGCCGCACGGGCTCTTCTTCGCGCCGGAGCTGTCGACGTCGAACCGCGCGACCGTCGGCGGGATGATCAACACCGACGCGAGCGGGCAGGGCAGCTGCACGTACGGCAAGACGCGCGACCACGTGCTCGAACTCGATTTCGTGCTGATGGGCGGCGAGCGGCTGCACAGCGACGCGCTCGACGATGAAGAACTGGAACGCCGCTGCGCGCGGCAGGACCGCGTCGGCAAGGTGTATCGCACCGCGAGGCGGATCAGCGACGACAAGGCCGCGCTGATCGACGCGAAGTTTCCGAAGCTCAACCGCTGCCTGACCGGCTACGACCTCGCGCACCTGCGCGAAGCGGACGGCCGCTTCAACCTGAACAGCGTGCTGTGCGGTGCGGAAGGCTCGCTCGGCTTCGTCGTCGAGGCGAAGCTCAACGTGCTGCCGATCCCGAAGTTCTCGGTACTGGTCAACGTGCGTTACGCGGGCTTCATGGACGCGCTGCGCGACGCACGCGCGCTGCTCGAACTCAAGCCGCTGTCGATCGAGACGGTCGACTCGAAGGTGCTGATGCTCGCGATGAAGGACTTCGTGTGGAGCAGCGTGGCCGAGTATTTCCCGCAGGACGACGCGCGTCCGACGCTCGGCATCAACCTGATCGAATTCAGCGGCGACGACGAACACGACGTCGATGCGCGCGTGCGTGCGTTCGTCGAGCATCTGCGCACCGATACGAGCGTGGCGCGTCTCGGCCACACGCTCGCGGCCGGCGACGATGCGGTGAAGCGCGTGTATGCGATGCGCAAGCGTGCGGTCGGGCTGCTCGGCAACGTGCAGGGCGAGGCGCGTCCGCAGCCGTTCGTCGAGGATACCGCGGTGCCGCCCGAGAACCTCGCCGCGTACATCGCCGAATTCCGCGCGCTGCTCGACGGCCACGGGCTGCAGTACGGGATGTTCGGCCACGTCGACGCGGGCGTGCTGCACGTGCGCCCGGCGCTCGACATGAAGGACCCGAAGCAGGCGGCGCTGGTGCGGCCCGTGTCGGACGCGGTGGCCGAACTCACGCAGCGGCATGGTGGCCTTTTATGGGGCGAGCACGGCAAGGGCGTGCGCTCCGAATATGCGCCGGCGTTTTTCGGCGAGCTGTATCCGTCGCTGCAGCAACTGAAGGCCGCGTTCGATCCGCACAACCAGTTCAACCCGGGCAAGATCGCGACGCCGCCGGACTCGACGCTGCGACTGCTGAAGATCGACGAGGTGCCGACGCGCGGCGATCACGATCGTCAGATCGACGAGCGCGTGTGGCAAAGCTACGGCACCGCAATGCATTGCAACGGCAACGGCGCGTGCTACAACTTCGATCCAGACGACGCGATGTGCCCGTCGTGGAAGGCCACGCGCGAACGCGTGCAGTCGCCGAAGGGGCGTGCGTCGCTGATGCGGGAATGGTTGCGTCTGCAAGGGCAGGCCGGTGTCGACGTCGTCGCGGCGGCGCGCACGCGGCAGCCGTTCCTGCGCGGGCTGGCCGAGCGCTGGCGCAACAGCCGCAACGTCCGCGACGGCGACGCGGATTTCTCGCACGAGGTGTACGACGCGATGGCCGGATGCCTCGCATGCAAGTCGTGCGCGGGGCAGTGCCCGGTCAAGGTCAACGTGCCCGAGTTTCGCTCGCGCTTTCTCGAGCTGTATCACCGGCGTTATCTGCGGCCGCTGCGCGACTACCTGATCGGCTCGCTCGAATACACGATGCCGTGGATGGCGCGCGTGCCGGCGCTGTACAACGGGCTGATGGGCGCCGGCTGGGTGCGGACGCTGCTCGAGCGCCACGTCGGCATGGTCGACAGCCCGCTGCTGAGCCGCTTCGATCTCGCGGCCGTGATCCGCGCGTGGCGCGTGAAGCCGGCCGATGCGCATGCGCTCGCCGCGCTGAGCGATGCGCAGCGCGCGCGCAGCGTCGTCATCGTGCAGGACACGTTCACGCGCTATTTCGATACCGAGCAACTGGCGACGCTGATCGAGCTGGCGGCGCGCCTGGGCTTTCAGGTGTGGCTCGCGCCGCTCGCGCCGAACGGCAAGGCGCTGCACGTGCAGGGGTTTCTTCGCGCATTCGAACAGGCCGCGATCCGCAACGCGACGCAACTGGCCGCGCTGGCGCGCTCGGGTGTCGCGCTGGTCGGCCTCGATCCGGCGATGACGCTCACGTATCGGCAGGAGTACCTGAAGGTGACGGGGCTCGCCGATGTGCCGAAGGTCGCGCTGCCGCAGGAATGGCTGCTGGATGCACTGCCGGAAGCCGGTGCGGGCGGGGCGACGGTTTCGTATCGGTTGCTGCCGCACTGCACCGAGAAGACCAATGCGCCGGACAGCGGCAAGCAATGGGCGCAGGTGTTCGCGCGTCGTGGGCTGCGCTTGCAGGTTCAGGCGGCCGGGTGCTGCGGGATGTCGGGTACGTACGGACACGAGGCGCGCAATCTCGCGACGTCGAAGACGATTTATGCGCAGTCGTGGGCCGCGCACGTCGATGGGGCGGACGCGGAAGGCGAGGTGCTGGCGACCGGGTATTCGTGTCGCAGCCAGGTGAAGCGCCTGTCGGCGAAGCAGGTGCGCCACCCGTTGCAGGCGCTGCTCGATCACGTGCGGGCGGTGGGATGACGACAGGGCGGTGCGGGGCGCACGGCCGGTAACGGGGCGTCGATCGCGTGTCGAGCGGCCATCCCCGTGCCGCTGTCGACCTTCGCCGGCGCTGGTCAGGCGTCGGCTTTCGCCGCTTTCCGCGAATGCGGTTTTTCGGCCGCGGGAAACACGCCGCCGCCGCGGGGCCGTTTCGGCTCGATCCGCATTTGCCGGATCACGCGCCGGAAATCGATCTCGTGCGCGGCCAGCGTGCCGATCAGTTTCGCGATGACCGCGAGGTGGGAAGGGACGGTGCCCTTGCTCGAATAGTTGGTGATCGAACTTTCGTTCATCCGGATCAGGCGGGCGAACTCGCGCGCCGTCAACTGCGCCTTCTTCAACTCCTGTTGGAATTCCGCATACGCCATTGCACACATGATGCTTCGTCTCCGTGACTCTGAAATCGGCCCGCGCGGCGCCGGCGCCGACGAGTGGCGTTCCCGTCGTGCCGGCGCCGCGTCGGGTTACATCTTCACCTGGTCGAGGAAGGTCTTCTTGCCGCTCTTGTAGCCGTAGATCGAGATGATCCCGTGCGTCAGGTCGCCCTTCGCGTCGAACGTCGTCGTGCCGATCACGCCGTCGTACTTCGTCGCGGGCATCGCCGCGAGGATCTTCGCCGGGTCGGTGGAGTTCGCGCGCTTCATCGCGTCGACCGCGATGTAGACCGCGTCATACGCGAACGGCGCGTCGAACTTGATGCCCTGGTTGAAACGCTTCTGGTACTTCGCGAGGAAATCCGCGCCGCCCGGCATCTTCTCGAGCGCCGCGCCGGCCTGCGAGCAGAGCACGTTGTCGGCCGCCGGGCCGGCCAGTTGGGCCAGCGAGTCGGTGCACACGCCGTCGCCGGAGAGGATCTTCGCGCGCAGGCCGAGCTGCTTCGCCTGCTTCGCGAGCGGGCCGCCGGTGGCGTCCATGCCGCCGTACATGATCGCGTCGGGGTTCTCGCCCTTGATCTTCGTCAGGATCGCGCGGAAGTCGACCGCCTTGTCGTTGGTCGCGTCGTGCGACAGCACCTTCAGGCCGAGCGCCTTCGCCTTCTTCTCGAACTCGTTCGCGAGGCCCTGGCCGTACGCGGTCGAATCGTCGATCACCGCGACGCTCTTCACGCCCTTCGATTGCGCATAGCTCGCGAGCGCCGGACCCTGCTGCGCGTCGGTCGCGACCACGCGGTAGGTCGTCTTGAAGCCTTGCTGCGTGTAGGTCGGGTTCGTGGCCGACGGCGAGATCTGCACGATGCCCGCGTCGCTGTAGATCTTCGACGCCGGAATCGACGTGCCCGAGTTCAGGTGGCCGATGACGGCCACGACCTTGTCGTCGACGAGCTTCTGCGCCACCTGCGTCGCCTGGCGCGGGTCGGCCGCGTCATCCTGCGCGTCGAGTTGCAGCGTGATCTTCTTGCCGCCGATCGTCAGGCCCTTCGCATTGATTTCCTCGACCGCGAGGCGTGCGCCGTTTTCATTGTCCTTGCCGAGGTGCGAAATGCCACCCGTCGTCGGTTCGACGCTGCCGATCTTCACGACCTGGTCGGCCATCGCGCTCGACGCGGCCGCGAACGCGGCGGCAGCCAGTGCAACGGTGATCAGGGGTTTGCAGCGCATGCCGACAGTGCTTCGTTCCATCTGCCATCTCCGAATTGAATGTCTTTCTATTGACGTCTCGACCGGCCGGCTGGGGGCCGGGCGCGATCCGACGATTTTTGCCACCCGTCACGGGCGTCGCTTGCATGGCGTCCGGCCGGATGACCGGCCGCCCGGGCGAGCGGACGGGCACCCCGACGCCATGCAATTCGTATGAATATATCGGAACCCGCTTCTGTGCGCTGCGGCGCACCGTACAGCGGGCCGTCGCGGCCCGCGGATTGCGGTTCGCTGTCATCAGCCTGACGGCCGCATCCATTATTCGGCCGGTCGCCACGGCGAAGCCATGGACACTGGCTGGCGGTCAATCGGGAACTGTTCGGTCGATTTGTCTGCACAGTTTGGTCGATTGCGCCTCGCGTATCCGGTTTCATGGTCATGATTCATCGACGTCGATTGCCGTCGTTATGCAACTAACGGTCGAGTTTGGCGGCATCGATGAATGGGTGCCGATTGCACGGACCGAACCGTCCATTCAGATCGGCAAAGCGCGGGGCGTCTTGGGCCCGGCGTCGCGTCGGCCACGCACATCGCTGCATGCTCGCCGCTACGACCGTCCGCGCAATGCGACGACCACGACCCCCGCAATCGCCAGCAGGCCGCCGCACACCGTCGCGATGCTAGGCCGCTCGCCCGTCAGCACCACCGACAGGAGGGTCGCGACCGCCGGCGTCAGGTAGAGAAAGCTGGCCGCGCGCGCCGCGCCGAAGTAGCCGAGCGCGAAGGTCCAGGTCGCGTAACCGAGCGCGGCGGGAAAGACGCCGAGTACGACGACGGCCAACGCCGTGTCGCGCGACCCGCCGCCGAGCGATACGAGCGCGCCGGGCAGCCACGGCGCGAGCAGCACCGCACCGGCCAGCAGCGTGTACGCGGTGCACGGCAGCGCGCCGTACACGGGAATCAGCCGCCGCTGCAATACGAAATAGCTGGCCGAACACAGCGCCGCGGCGAGGATCAGCGTGCTCCCCGAGCCGAGGACAAGGCCGCCGGGCTGCCCTCGTGCGATCACCGCGATGCCGGCCAGGCTGACCAGCGATCCGAGCCAGCCCCAGCGATTGAAGCGCTCGCGCAGAAACACGGCGGCCAGCAACGCGGTGAAGATCGGCAGCGTGTTCACGATGAAGCTCGCCGCGCCGGCCGACACCGTCTGTTCGCCGGTATTGAGCAGCGCGTTGTAGAGTGCGATGCCGAGCAGGCCGCATGCGAGAAAGCGCCACGCGTCGACTTTCGTCGGCAGCGGCGGCCGCCGCCATGCGAGCCACGCGATCACGAGCAACGCGGCGGTCGCGAAGCGCGCGGCCGCGAGCTGCAGCGGCGCGAGGCCGTGCAGGCCGATCCGGATGAACGGGAACGCGGACGCCCACGAGACGATCGTGAACGCGACCGCCGCTGCCGCGACGAGCGGTTGTCGCGCGCGGCGCGACGTCGGTGACGAAAGCGTATTCATGCAGCCATGGTGCGGCGTCGCGAGATGCTAAGCTAGCGCACAGATCAATACCCGGATATGACTATGGCTCACAGCTCGCGGGCACGGCGGGCCGACGGTCCGGCGCCGGTGCGCCCGGTGGCCGCCGCACCGATGCCGGCCCCGCGGCCGCCGCTCGCGAGCCTGGAGACGGTCTGCACGGTGGCGCGCGAGGGTTCGTTTCTCGCGGCCGCCGACGCCTCCGGCGTCACGCACGGCGCGATCAGCCGACGGGTGGCCGCCGTGGAAAACTGGCTCGGGATGGCGCTGTTCGAACGGCATGCGCGCGGCGTGCGCCTGACGCCGGACGGGCAGCGCTTCGTCGGGCGGATCGAGCAGGCGTTCGCGATCATCGACAGCGCGGCCGATCAGTGGCGCTCGCCGCGCACGCCGCGGCTGGTCCGGATGAGCGTGGTGCCTGCGTTCGCGCAGCTCTGGCTGCTGGAGCGGCAGCAGGCGCTGGAGTGTGAAGCGCCCGCGTTGCGCATCGAGCTCGGTATCGAGCTGCGCAACGTGGATATCGCCGGCGGCGAAGCCGATCTGTCGATCCGGTACGGGCGCGGCAACTGGCGTCAGCTCGACACGCGGCCATTCATGCCGGAACGGCTGTATCCGATCGCCCATCCGCGGCTCGCCGCGCAACTGGCCAGAATGCGCCGCGCAACGGGCGACGCCGCGCTGCTCGACATGCCGTTGCTGCACGATTCCGACGTGACCGGCTGGCGCACGTGGTTCGATGCGCTCGGCATTCCGTTCAAGCCGCGGGCGCACGATCGCCGGTTCGAGGATTACAACCTCGTGCTCGCGGCGGCCGAAGCGGGGCTGGGCGTGGCGCTTGCGCGCACGCCGCTTGCTGATGCGTATCTGCAGCGTAGCGCGCTCGTGCGCGTGAGCCGTCACGAGGTCGATTCGCTGCTCAGCTATCACTTCGTGCATGCGAAGGGCGAGAATCGGCCGGAGGTCCTCGCGTTGATGGAGCGGATGGTGAAGGCGCTGCGGTAGCGCGCACCCGGCGGTTCGCGCAGGCGAGCGCTTCGGCACCCGTGTCATGCGTGTGGCGGGCCGCTGTCACGTTCGTTCGGCCGCGGCCGCCAAATCGTTACAATGCAGCCGCGGAATACGGCGAGATCGCCGCAGTGAAGCGGAATCGAGCCTTTGCCCGACGGCAGGGCAATCACCAACCATTACAGTACGGGTTCAAATTTGCATAAAAGGGAACCGATGAACAGACCAGACAAATCGTCGAAAGCGCGTGCGGCGCTGGATCAACTTTTTTCCGGCCTGGCGCCCACGGACGCGAAGCGTGAATCGCCGCGTCCGGGCAATCCGTTCGCAACGGACGACGAGGTGTCGAGCGCATCCGGCGGTCGCGGCGGGGTGGAAGTCACGCTGTCGACCCGCATCCAGTTGCGCGGCTATCCGAGCGCCGACGCGTTCATGAAGCGCATGGCCGAAGCGTGGGGCCTCGAGTGGGGCACGTACGACAGCATCCGCGCGGTGGCGACGCTGCCTGCCGGATGGCGCTCGCGCCGGCTTCCCGAAGTCACGCAGATCGTCGACGAGCGCGACGTGCTGCGCGCCGAGAGCAGCCTGCAGGGCGGCGAGATGTCGTATCTGAAGGTGCATCCGCGCTACTACATCGATGCGCGCAAGCGTTTCGGCTGGAGCAAGTCGTCGAAGGCATCCGACGATCCGGATCTCGACGGCCCCGACTGGAACTGCTTCGTGATCGATCGGGAAAAGTCCATCGAAGTGCACGAACTGACGACGTCGTCGTTGAAGGCCGATATGGACAATGCGCGGGCGACGCTGCTGAAATGGCTGGACGAGCACTATCCGAAACATCGCGATCCGTTTGCGTACTGGTCGGACTGCGAAGGGGCGTAGTACGCCGCTTTGCACGGCGGTGCGCTCGATGCATCGATCGGCCCGCCATGAGGACGAGCATTGAAACAAGCGCGTGTGGTTTCGATTCTCTGGGCAGCATTTGGCGCGGCGGTCGGATCGACCGTCGTCGAGTTGCTGCTCTGGGCAATCGCCGGCGACGACGCCGTCCAGAATCTGTTCCGCGACGCGCGCCTCACGGCCGCGATCGTGATGGGGCGAAGCGTACTCGGTGCGTCCCGCGGCTTCGATCCGCTGGTGATGGGCGTGGCGACGCTCGTGCATGCGATGCTTTCGTTGGCCTATGCGGCCGTGCTGGCACGGCTGGTTCACGGTCTGTCGTGCGTGGCCGCGCTGTTCGCGGGCGGCGCGTTCGGGCTTCTCCTGTACGGCGTGAACCTGTACGGGTTCACGGCGATCTTTCCGTGGTTCATCCCGGTCCGCGGTGCGATCACGCTGATCGCTCATCTGATCTTCGGGATCACGGCAGCCGCGGTCTACTATGCCGCCCGACGCGAATCGGCGTAATGGCTTCGAACCGGGTGCGTTGCGGTATGGCCCGCGATCGCGTCGTGCGCGAGGCGGCGACGCTGCCGGCCTCGCACCCGCTCAGCCGCGCTTTCCGCGCAGATCGTCGAATGGAATCGTCACGTGCGTGCGATACGTGGGTCGCGCCTTCAATCGTTCGTACCACGCCGTGACGTTCGGCACGTCGGGTCGCGCGATATCGAGTTCGAAATACCGGTAAAGGTGCGTGCCGGCCGCGATGTCGGCGAGCGTGACCGCATCGCCGGCAAGAACCGGCTGCCGGGCCAGCACGGTGTCGACAGCCGGAATACCGCGCGCATTGCGCGATGCGCACGGTATCGCGCTGCTCGGGCGGCGTGCAACGCGACGATCAGAACTTGTGGCGGATGCCGACGATCGCGAGTTCCTGCGTATCGGTGCCCGAGTTCACGCCGTACGAGCCGACCGACGCGGCCGCTTTCACGGTCGCCCCGCTCGCGTTGAGCGTATTGCCGCTCGCTTTCTGATAGCCGAACAGCGCATACAGGTCGGTGCGCTTCGACAGCGCGTAATCCGCGCCGAGGTTGACCTGGTTGTAGTGCGCGGAAGCCGGGCCCGTCAGCGACGTGTAGTTGTAGCCGACGCCCGCGCGCAGGGCCGGCGAGAACTGCCAGTTGAAGAATGCCGAACCGTTGTTGAACTTCGCGTTCTGGCTGAACGCCGACAGCGTGTCCGCGCCGTACTGCGTATTCGAATACGCAAGGCCGAAGGTCGCCGGCCCGGCCACGTACTGGCCGGCCACGCGCACGATCTGGATCGACTTCGCGCTCGAGAAGCCCTGGTTGATCACGGTGTTGAACAGCGTGTCCGAACTGCTTGACCACGTGCGCACGCCGTTCGCGACCGTCGTGCCGCCATTCGCGTAGAAGAAGCCGGCGCCGAGCGACAGCGGGCCGTTCGCATAGCTCGCGCCGAAGCTGTACGTGCGGCCGCTGCCGGTCGCGCCCGCGACGCCGCCGAAGCCGTACAGCGCCTCGAACTGGAAGCCGGAGATCAGCGGGCTCGTGTATTTCACCGAGTTGCTGACGCGCAGGCTGTTGTCGTAGTTGTCGAGATCGCCGGGCGTCGCGAACACGCCGCCGAAGTAGTTGTCCTGCGTGAGGCCCTGCACGAGATCGACGACCGGATCGTACTGGCGGCCGAGCGTCACGGTGCCGTACGTGCTGCTCGCGAGGCCGACGACGGCCTTGCGGCCGAATTCGCGCTGGCCCTGGCCGAGCGCGCCGGTGCCGATGTTGAAGCCGTTCTCGAGCTGGAACAGCGCGGACAGGCCGCTGCCGAGATCCTCGATGCCGCGCAGCCCCCAGCGGCTGCCCGACAGGTTGCCGCTGCTGAACTTCACGAGGCTCGACGCGTTGCTGCCGTTCGCGTTCTGCGCGTTGTGGACGTACGCGATGCCCGCGTCGGCGATACCGTACAGCGTGACGCTGCTTTGTGCGTGGGCGCCGGCGGCGACGAGCGCGGCCGGCAGGGCGAGCAGCGCGAATGACCGGATCTGTTTCATGGTTGGATTCCCCCGTTGGTCGATTGGTCTGACGAATCGGTGAACGATACGGACGGCGTATCGTCGAGGGAACCAATAAATTGTCGGATCCTTATGAGGCGGCGCGGCGATGGATGCGCATGCAACGGATTGACGCGCGGCGCGCGGATATCTCGTGCATCGTGCAGGCAGTCCCTACTGCGCCACGCTTTCCGCTTCCGCCGTTTCGCCGAGGAACCCGCCGCTCTGGTGCGCCCACAGCGCCGCGTAAATGCCGCCCGCCTGCAGCAACTGCTGGTGCGTGCCTTCCTCGACGATGTGCCCTTCGTCGAGCACGATCAGCCGGTCCATCGCGGCGATCGTCGACAACCGGTGTGCGATCGCGATCACCGTCTTGCCGTTCATCAGCGTGTCGAGGCTGCGCTGGATCGCGACTTCGACCTCGGAATCGAGCGCGCTGGTCGCTTCGTCGAGCACGAGGATCGGCGCGTCCTTGAGCATCACGCGGGCGATCGCGACGCGCTGGCGCTGGCCGCCCGACAGCTTCACGCCGCGTTCGCCGACTTCGACGTCGTAGCCGCTGCGGCCGTGGCGGTCACGCAGCCGGTCGATGAACTCGGCCGCTTCCGCGCGCACGGCCGCGTCCTGCATCTCGCGCTCGGTCGCATCGGGGCGGCCGTACAGCAGGTTTTCGCGCATCGTCCGGTGCAGCAGCGACGTATCCTGCGTCACCATCCCGATCGCGGCCCGCAGGCTGTCCTGCGTGACGTGCGCGATGTCCTGCCCGTCGATCCGGATCGCGCCGCCGTTCACGTCGTAGAAGCGCAGCAGCAGGTTCACGAGCGTCGACTTGCCGGCGCCCGAGCGGCCGATCAGGCCGATCCGCTCGCCCGGCCGGATCGTCAGGTTCAGCCCGTCGAATACCGCGCGATCGTTGTCCTCGTGCGCGAACTGCACGTTGTCGAACACGATTTCGCCGCGCTGCACCGTAAGCGGCTTCGCATCGGGCGCGTCGACCACGCTGCGCACCTTCGTCAGCGTGTTGATGCCGTCCTGGATCGTGCCGACGTTCTCGAACAGCTCCGTCATTTCCCACATGATCCAGTGCGAGTAGCTCGACAGGCGCAGCGCCATCGCGATCACGGCCGCGACGACGCCCGCGCTCGCCTCGCCGTGCATCCACAGATACAGCGCGAGCCCGGCCGAGCCGACCAGCAGCAGCGTCGACAGCAGGTGGTTGACGATCTCGAACGCACTGACGAGCCGCATCTGCGCGTCGCCGGTCGCCTTGAACGCTTCCATCGCGCGGCGCGCGTGGTCGGCTTCGCGCCGCGTATGCGAGAACAGCTTCACGGTCGTGATGTTCGAATACGCATCGGTGATGCGGCCCGTCATCAGCGCGCGCGCGTCGGCCTGCCGGCTGCCGACGGCGCCCAGGCGCGGCACGAAATACGCGCATGCCGCGCCGTAGCCGAGCGCCCACAGCACGAGCGGAATCATCAGCCGCCAGTCGAAGCTCGCGGCGAGCGCGAGGATGCCGATCAGGTACGCGGTGACGCCGATCACGACGTCGACCGACATGAACAGCGCGTCGCGCACCGCCAGCGCGGTCTGCATGATCTTGGTCGTCACGCGGCCCGCGAACTCGTTCGCGTAGAACGACAGGCTCTGGTCGAGCATCAGCCGGTGAAACAGCCAGCGCAGCCGCATCGGAAAGTTGATCGCGAGCACCTGGTGCTTGACCATCGTATGCAGCGCGATCAGCAGGGCGCTGCCGACGAGAATCGCCGCGAAACCGGCGAGCGTGCCGAAGTGGCGGCCGCCGAATTCGGCCGGCGTTGACGACGACAGCCAGTCGACCACGTGTCCCATCATCGCGAACAGCGCGGCTTCGTACGCGGCCAGTGCGGCCGACGTCAGCGCGATCAGCAGGATCCAGCCGCGCGCGCCTTTCGTGCACGCCCAGACGAACGAGAAGAATCCCTTCGGCGGCGTGACGGGATCTTCGAGCGGGAAAGTCGGCAGGCGCCGTTCAAACCACGAATACATCGACTTGTTCTCCTTATGCGGCCTGGCGCGGCGGGCCGGCCGGTGATGCCGGGCCGGACGCGATACGGTGATCGTGTGCCGGCACGTCCGTCCAGCCGACAGACGTTGCGCCGCGATCGTATGGCCCGGCGCCAAGTGTCGCATCGATTCGATCGTGCTGCAGGCCGGTTGTAAGTCGCGTCGGCCCTGCGAATGACGCCGGACCGGCGCATCGGCTCGCAGGCGGTTCATCACGCCCTTAAAAAAACCGCTTGACTATCTATCTATGAGTAGATAAAGTTCGATCCATGGAAACGAAACCGACCGTCCGCGAACAGATTCTCGACCACGCGATCACGCTGATGATGCAGCGCGGTTACAACGGCTTCAGTTATCGAGACCTGTCCGACCTGGTGGGCGTGAAGACGTCGAGCATCCACTACTACTTCCCGTCGAAGGACGATCTCGTGCTGGAAGCGGTGGCGGCCTACAGCGACGAAGTCCTCGCGGCCGTGCGGGCGATCGATCCGGCGTTGCCGGCCGACGTGAAGCTGAGCCTGTACACGAAGATGTTCGGCCGCACGCTCGGCGACGGCAACCTGATCTGCCTGTGCGGGATGCTCGCGTCCGACATCGAAACGTTGCCGGAGAGCGTGCGGCAGGCGGTGCAGGCGTTCTTCAAGGCCAACGAAAGCTGGCTTGCGGAATTGCTCGCACAAGGCGCGAAGGAAGGCACGCTGCAGTTCAGCGGCGAGCCGGAAACCGCGGCGCGCACGTTGTACGCGGCGTTCCAGGGCAGCGTGCTGGCCAGCCGGTTGTTTCACACGCGGGCGCGTCTCGAGGACGTCGAGGCCGTCTGGAAAACGCGGCCCTGACGGGCGGCGCAAGCAGTGAGGCGGTTCGCCGCCTTTTTATTGAATCTCGTTGTCTATCATGCAGTAGATAGATAATTTGGCGCAGACGGATCATCCGGCTGCATTTTTTGGGGATGTTTATCTATCTATGAGTAGATAAGCGAATGCGAAGCCGAGGCGGGAGCCACCGGCACGCGCTCCCCGGTTCGAAGGTTGTTTCATTCATTTGCTGAAAAGGAGTCTGTCATGTCGATCGAAAAAGTGCTGTACCGCGCCCATGCAAAAGCCACCGGCGGCCGCGACGGCCGTGCGACGGTGCCCGAAAGCGGCCTCGACCTGAAGCTGACCACGCCGCGCGAGCTCGGCGGCGCGGGCGGTGCGGGCGCGAACCCCGAACAACTGTTCGCCGCCGGCTACAGCGCGTGCTTCATCGGCGCGATGAAGTTCGTCGCGGCGCGCGACAAGATCGCGATCCCCGCGGACGCGGCGATCGAAGGCAGCGTCGGTATCGGCGCGATCCCGAACGGTTTCGGCATCGAAGTCGAACTGAAGATCTCGCTGCCGGGCCTCGATCGCGACATCGCGCAAACGCTGATCGACCGCGCGCACGTCGTCTGCCCGTACTCGAACGCGACGCGCGGCAACATCGACGTCACGCTCACGCTCGTTCAATAAGTCGCCTGCCAGCCATTCATCGTCATTCGAAGATTCGACCAAGGAGTCGCACCATGAAGATCGTCAAGCCGCTGCTGATCGCCGCCGCCGTCGCAGCCGCACTGTCCGCCGTACCTGCCGCGTTCGCCGCCGGCGCCGATGCCGTCGGTCCCGATGCGAAGACGAGCGCGTTTCTCGCCGCGCTGAACGGCCAGAAGGGCCCGGGCCTCGAAACGTTGAGCCCCGCGAAGGCGCGCCAGGTGCTGGTCGACGCGCAGAGCGGCGTGAAGGTGGATCTGTCCGGCATCGACGTGTCGAACCGCACGATCGAACAGGACGGCTTGTCGGTGCCGGTCACGATCGTGCGCCCGCAAGGCGTGACGGGCACGCTGCCGGTATTCGTGTTCATCCACGGCGGCGGCTGGGTGCTCGGCGATTTTCCGACGCACGAGCGCCTCGTGCGCGATCTCGTCGTGCAGTCGGGCGCCGTCGCGGTGTTCGTGAACTACACGCCGTCGCCGGAAGCGCGTTACCCGGTCGCGATCAACCAGGCGTATGCGACGACGAAGTGGGTGGCCGCGCACGGCGCGGAGATCGGCGTCGACGGCAGCCGCCTCGCGGTGGTCGGCAACAGCGTCGGCGGGAACATGTCGGCCGCCGTCGCGCTGATGGCGAAGGACAAGGGCGGCCCCGCGATCCGCTTCCAGGGGCTGATGTGGCCGGTCACGGATCACAATTTCAACACGGGTTCGTACAACGCATACCAGCAGGGCCACTTCCTGACGCGGCCGATGATGAAGTGGTTCTGGGACGCCTATACGAAGAACGAAGCGCAACGCAACGAGATCTACGCATCGCCGCTGCGCGCGAGCCTCGCGCAGCTGAAGGGATTGCCGCCCGCGCTGATCCAGGTCGCGCAGTTCGACGTGCTGCGTGACGAAGGTGAAGCATACGGCCGCAAGCTCGACGCGGCCGGCGTGGATGCGACGACCACGCGCTACGACGGCACGATCCATGATTTCGGTCTGCTGAACGCGTTGGCCGACGATGCGCCGACGAAGGCCGCCACGAAGGCGATGGCCAATGAAATCGCGACGCGGCTGAAGTAACGCGATCGGCGATCGCTCGAAGCGGCGCGACAGGACGGCGGGCAGGTGCCCGCCGTTTTTTGCGTGTGGGTGTTTCTCCGATACCGGCAGCAGGTCGTGCGAAACGGTTGAATGGCGAACGCGCCGTCGCACAATCGCGCCCGGCCGTCGGCATTGTTGGTACGATCGCGCGTATCGTTCACGCCGGCGTCGCCAGCCGCCGGCTCATCGGCCGGTTGCACGGTAGCGCGGCCACGTTCGGGAGAAGCGGTTCATGTTGCAGGCGTTCGCGGTCTTGCTGATCTTCCAGTGTCTCGGGGAAGGCGTGTCCTATCTGTTCGGCCTGCCGGTGCCGGGCCCCGTGATCGGCATGCTGCTGTTGTTCGGCTTCGTGATGCTGCGCCCGCAGGCGGCCGATGCGATCGAGCCGACCGCGCTCGAGCTGCTGCGTCACCTGTCGCTGCTGTTCGTGCCGGCCGGCGTCGGCATCATGGTGTCGGCCGACCGCGTGCGCGGCGACGCGGTCGCGGTCGTCGTCGCGCTGGCCGTCAGCACCACGCTCGCGATCGCGGTGACGGCGCTCGTCACGCGCGCGCTGCTGCGACGCCAGCACCGCGCGGGCGGCCCCGCGAAGGGCGCGCAATGACGGCGTTCCCGAAGCTCGGCGCGATCTGGGTCTATCTCGCCGCGAGCCCGCTGCTCGGCCTGACCATCACGCTGGTCGCGTATCTGTTCGCGCAGGCCGTCTATGCGCGGGCGCGTTTCAATCCGCTCGCGAATCCGGTGCTGATCGCGGTCGCGATGATCGTCGTGCTGCTGACGCTCACGCATACGCCGTATCCGACGTATTTCGAAGGCGCGCAGTTCGTCCACTTCCTGCTCGGCCCCGCGACCGTCGCGCTCGCACTGCCGCTGTACCGCCAGTGGTCGAAGCTGCGGCGCGCCGCGCTGCCGCTGCTCGTGGGCCTGCTCGCCGGTTCGCTGACCGCGATCGTGTCGGCGGTCGGCATCGCCGCGCTGTTCGGAGCGTCGCACCAGACGATCGCGTCGCTCGCGCCGAAATCGGCGACGACGCCGATCGCGATGGCCGTCGCCGCCGAGATCGGCGGCATTCCGTCGCTCACCGCCGTGCTCGTGATCTCGACCGGGATCTTCGGTGCGGTGTGCGCGCGCGGCATTCTCAACGTGCTGCGGATCGACGAGCCGGCCGTGCGCGGCTTCGCGCTCGGCGTCGCGTCGCACGGGATCGGCACCGCGCGCGCGTTCCAGGTCAGCGAGGAAGCCGGCGCGTTCGCCGGGCTCGGGATGGGGCTGAACGGCGTGCTGACGGCGTTCGTCGTACCGATCCTGCTGCCGGTGCTGTCGCGCTGGATCTGAGCGCCAGCCCGCGTCCGCCCCGGGGTATCGGTTTCCCCGATGGCGCGGACGGCGGGCCGAAAGGACCGCGCACCCGGCGCGCATGTATCGTCGACGTTATCAGGACAATTCAGGAACGCGCACGGACATTTGCGCGCCGATCGGCTAACGTTGCATCGGCGCCGTTGTCGCAAGCCGTCGCGTGCACGCCGGTGTCCGACCCACACTCAACAATCGACAAGGAGATCGGCCATGAAGCAGTCTCGCGTGGTTTCGGTGGCAGTAGCAGTAGCGACGTCGTTCGGCCTGTTGTTGACCGCCGCGCCGGCGGCATACGCGCAGGACGCGGCGGCGTCCGCGCCGACGCAGAAGCAGCTCGCCAAGGCGCAGAAGAAGGCGGCGCGCAAGGCGGCCCGCGCGCGGCACGCGTCGGACCTGAAGGCGATCGGCACCGGCAGCGGCTACCGGTTGACCAACGACCAGAGCAACTATCCGCAGAATGCCGTGCAGAAGGCGCCCGCGGCGAACGCGGCGCCGGCCGCGCCGGCTTCGGGCCAGTAACGGTCGAACGCGTTGCACAGGACGAACGGCGCCGGTCGACCCGGCGCCGTTCGTTCATGTGCGCAATGGCGGGACAGCAGGACAGCAGGACTGCGGGCCCGCGAGGCCCCCGCGTTACGACGCGAGCTTGCTCGCGAGTTCCGCCACGTGCTTGCCCTGGTAGCGCGCGATGTCGAGTTCGTTCGCGCTCGGCTGGCGGCTGCCGTCCGCGCCCGCGAGCGTGGTCGCGCCGTACGGCGTGCCGCCGGTGATTTCGTTCATGTTGACGAGGCCGCTGCACGCATACGGCACGCCCACGATCACCATCCCGTGATGCAGCAGCGTCGTGTGGAACGACGTGATCGTCGTTTCCTGGCCGCCGTGCTGCGTGCCGGTCGACGCGAATACGCTGCCGATCTTGCCGACGAGTGCGCCTTTCATCCACAGGCCGCCGGTCTGGTCGAGGAACGTGCGCATCTGGCCGGCCATGTTGCCGAAGCGGGTCGGCGTGCCGAAGATGATCGCATCGTAGTCGGCGAGTTCGTCCACCGTGGCGACCGGCGCAGCCTGGTCGACCTTCACGCCGATCGCGCGGGCCTGGTCGACGGGGATCGTTTCCGGCACGCGCTTGAGCGTGACCTCGACGCCGGGCACCGATTGCGCGCCCTCCACGATATGCTGCGCCATCGTTTCGACGTGCCCGTAGGACGAGTAGTACAGAACGAGAACCTTGGCCATGTTGGGAATCTCCGATTAAAAGGGCCCCGCGCTCAGCGGGGCCCGGTTTCCCGAACGGGCGTCACGCCCATTCGGCCGTCACTTCGACCGGACGCAGATCGAACACCAGCACCTCGGCATCCTTGCCGTCGGCGATCGTCAGCGCCTGTTCGCCGCGGATGCGCGCGCCGTCGCCTTCGCCGAGCGTCACGCCGTTGACCGTCACGCTGCCGCGCGCCACGTGCACGTAAGCAAAGCGGTCCGGGTCAAGTTCCAGCGTAGTGCTTTCGTCGCCGTCGAACAGGCCCGCGTAAATCCGGGTGTCCTGCCGGATCTTCAGCGAACCGGCATCGCCGTTCGGCGACACGACGAGGGCGAGCTTGCCGCGCTTGTCGTCGGCCGCGACATTCGTCTGCTGATAGCGCGGCTCGGCACCCTTTTCGGCCGGCCCGACCCAGATCTGCAGGAAGTGGACCGGCGTGTCCGGCGAGTGATTGAACTCGCTGTGGCGCACGCCCGTACCGGCGCTCATCAGCTGCACGTCGCCCGGCACGATCACCGAACCGGTGCCCATCGAGTCCTTGTGTTCGAGCGCGCCGTCGAGCACGTACGACAGGATTTCCATGTCGCGGTGCGGGTGCGTGCCGAAGCCGCGGCCCGGGGCGACGCGGTCGTCGTTGATCACGAGCAGGTCGGAGAAGCCGACTTGCTTCGGATCGTAGTAATTCGCGAACGAAAACGTATGACGGGAGCTGAGCCAGCCATGCTCCGCACGGCCACGTTGGTTTGCTGCACGGATATCGATCATGATTTTTTGTCCTTGAAGTCGCCGGACCTCGGAAGTGGGCTCGGCCGTTCGTTGAGGTGAATCTTAGGTCAATCGATTTGACAAATAAATCGCTGTAGGGATAATGACTGTCGCTATGGAGTGGACAATATGGAACTCAACGACCTGAGGATCTTCGTCGCGACCGTGGATGCAGGCAGTTTCACGGCGGCGGCCGATCAGCTGATGCTGTCCAAGCAGTTCGTCAGCCGGCGCACGATGGCGCTGGAGGCGTCGCTCGGCGTGCGGCTGCTGCATCGCAATACCCGCAATCTCGCGGTCACCGAATCCGGGCAGGAGTTTTATGCGCGCGCGCAGCGGATCCTCGCGGAGATCGCCGATGCCGAACAGGCGATGTCGGTGCGCAGCACCGAGCTGCATGGCTCGCTGAAGATCAGCGCGCCGCTGTCGTTCGGGATCACGCACGTGTCGCCGCTGATCGCCGAATTCCTGTCCGCGCACCCGGCCGTGCGGCTGAACCTCGACCTGACCGACCGGCGCGTCGACCTGATCGGCGAGGGCTTCGACCTCGTGCTGCGGATCGGCTCGCTCGAGGATTCGACGCTGATCGCGCGTCCGCTCGGCGCGTGGCGGATGATCGCGTGCGCGAGCCCAGCCTACCTGAAGCGGCACGGCACGCCGCAGACGCCGGCCGATCTCGCCGGCCACACGTGCTTGCTGTACGGGCGCGAGCGGCGGGTCGGCTGGGAATTCCGCGTCGACGGCGCGGCGCGCACGTTCGACGTGCAGGGGCCGCTCGTCGCGAACAACGGCGAAGTGGTGCGCGACGCCGCGATCGCGGGGCTCGGCATCGCGCGGCTGCCGCACTTCATCGTCGGCGCGGCGCTCGACAGCAGTGCGCTCGTGCCGGTGCTCGACGCGTACGCGCCGCCGCCGATCACGCTCAACGCGGTGTTTCCGCAGCACCGGGAAGGATTCGTCACGCTACGCACGTTCATCGGGTTTCTCGCGGAGCGGCTCGGGGAGCCGGCGCCGGCGGGAGCGAGCGCGGCGGGCCGGGTACGGTAGCCGGCTGCTTGCGGTGAAGGGGGCATAATCTCCGCAAGATTTGCGGAGGTTGTTGAGTCATGCGGCGAATGGGCGGATAATCTCCGCATCATGAGCGGAGATTACACCTTTATCTGGGAATCGGCCGACTGGCCGGCCTGGCGCTTCGACCTTCCGGTCCTCGCCGCGCCGCTCGCCGACGTCAGTCGTGCGCAAGGCATGCTCGTCGGCCGACTGGCGGATGTCGGCCTGACGTTGCGCGACGAGGCAAGCCTGGCCGCACTGACGGAGGACGTCGTCACGACCAGCGCGATCGAGGGCGAGAACCTGAATGTCGCATCGGTGCGGTCGTCGATCGCGCGCCGGCTCGGGGTCGACATTGGCGCGCTGGCGCCGGTCGATCGCCACGTCGAAGGCGTCGTCGACATGGTGCTGGATGCGACGACCCATTCTGCCGCACCGGTCACCGAAGCGCGGTTGTTCGGGTGGCATGCCGCGCTGTTTCCGACCGGCTATTCGGGGCTGTCGCGGATCACGGTCGGCGGGTGGCGCACGGAGGCGAGCGGGCCGATGCAGGTGGTCTCCGGGCCAATCGGCCGGCAGCGCGTGCATGTCGAGGCGCCGCCGGCCCCACGCCTGACGCGCGAGATCGGGCGCTTTCTCGCGTGGCTCAACGCGCCGCCGGCCGAGCCCTTGCTGATCCGGGCCGGCCTCGCCCACCTGTGGTTCGTCACGCTCCACCCGTTCGACGACGGCAACGGTCGTATCGCGCGCGCGCTCGGCGATCTGGTGCTGGCGCGCGCGGATCGAAGCCCGCAGCGTTTCTACAGCCTGTCCGCGCAGATCCAGCGCGAGCGCAACGCGTATTACGACGTGCTGGAGCGCACGCAGCGCGGCTCGCTCGACGTCACGGAGTGGCTCGCGTGGTTCCTGAATACGCTGGGGCGCGCCATCGATCATGCGCACACGACGCTCGATGCGGTGCTGATCAAGGCGCGCTTCTGGCAGCGATGCGCGGGCGTCGCGATGAACGAGCGCCAGGTCAAGGTCATGAATCGCCTGCTCGACGGCTTCGAAGGGAAGCTGACGACCACCAAGTGGGCCGCTCTCGCGAAATGCTCGCAAGACACGGCGCTGCGCGACATCACGGATCTCGTCGAGCAGCGCCTATTGCGTCGCTCGCAGTCCGGCGGGCGGAGCACGAGTTACGAGCTGGTGCCGTTCGACGGCTGACGTCATTGCCGGCTCGTCTCGTCCTGCGCGCGAAAGGCATCGTGTGCGTGGCCGATGCAGCGGGTGCGATTGCCACCCGCGTGTGGCAGGTCGCCGCGCGGCGCATCCGGTTCTCGTCGCTGGAAGACGACGGGCCGACCACGCGGACGGCGCTCGCGTGATCGTGTTCATCGGGATCATGGGTCGCGAGACGAAAGCGGCGTTGCGCGACGGTATCGTGCGTTGCAGCGCGGCCGCCGACTGGGTTGCGACGACATCGAACGTCGATTGATCGGCGTCGCGCATTCGGGTTACGCTTCGCCGGGCGGCGCCATGCGCCGCATGCCGGGCCGGGCGTTTTTACCTCGAATGTCGCGTGCAGGTAGCTTCTACGGTGCGCGACTCAGCGACGATCAAGCCGATGAGAACCCAGAACCGATCGAATGCGCGCGAGCGTGCTGCACGTTGTGCAAGTGGCAAGCGGAGCACGTACCTGTCATCCGTCGCGGCGGCCGTGTTGTTGATGTTGCTGCCGCCCGTCGCGCATGCGGCCGGCTTCGACTGTGCGAAGGCCGCGTCGCCGACCGAGAAAACGATCTGTGCGGACACCGCGCTGTCGAAGCTCGACGGCGAGCTGTCGACGGCGTGGAAGAGGGCGCTCGCGAAGGGCGGCGATACGGCCGCGCTGAAGGCGGCGCAATTGAAGTGGCTCAAGCAGCGCGACCAGTGCGGCAGCGATGCGTCGTGCCTGGGCGACCGCTACCGCGAACGGCTCGCGAGCCTGAACGGCATGCCGCTGGCGGCCGATCGCTGGCAGCAGACGTGGTATCTCGACAGCGACAACCCGTCGTTCGGCGGTGTGCTCACGTTCACCGGCACGGTGCCGCGCCTGCATTTCGAGCTGAGCGCCAACAACGGCGCCCATGATGGCGGGCTCGACGGCAACATCGTGCTGCACGGTGACAGCGGCACCTACCGCAAGGACAAGTGCCGGCTCGATTTCGACCGGAAGGGCGGGCGCATCCGCGTCACGCAGCAGGGTGCCGATGTCGATTGCGGCGCCGGTATGGGCGTCATGTACGCAGGCGACTACGTGACCGCCGCGCAGGCGCAGTCAAAGCCGCCGGCCGACCTGCTGAGCCTCAAGGTCGTCGCCGACGCACAGCAGAACGCGGCCGCGCACAAGCTGCTCGGCGCCGACTATCAGACGCTCGTCGACGTGGTCAATCTCAGCGCCGACGAAAAGGACCTCGACGGCCTCAACGCACACGTGACGTCGTACTGGGTGCGCGGGATCGCGACGACGAACGCGGCGATCGTGATGCGCCGCGGCACCGATCTGTGGATCGGGCTGCTCGTGTTCGATGCGAAGAACAACGTCCGGATGCGTTACTACTCGAACGTGCCCGCGTGGAAGAAAACGGTGCCGAAGACGATCCACGCGTGGCACGACAATCTCGACAAGACGCTGCCGATCGACGTGATGCAGTAAGCAGGCGCTGCCCCGCTATGTCTTGCTCTTGCGCGCCGTGCGGGCCTGCGTCTGCGTCGGTGGCGCCGCGGATTCCCGTATGCGCAACTCGGGCTGGACCGCATGGCCGGGCCCCGTGGCGCCGTTCTCGAGCGCGTCGAGCAACGCGTGCGCGGCCTGGCGCCCGATCGCGTCGGTGTCGACCCACATCGTCGTCAGCGGCGGCTGGATCTCGCGCGCGAGCGCGATGTCGTCGAACCCGGTGATCGACAGCTGCGAGGGCACGTCGATGCCGAGCGCCTGCGCTTCGAGCAACGCGCCGAGCGCGAGCGCGTCGTTGCCGCAGATCACGGCGGTGGGCCGTGTCGCCGCGTCGCCGTCGGCGATCGCGCGCAGGCTCGCCCGCCCGAACGCGATCGTGGCCGCGCCTTCGTGCTGATGCACGGGGCGCACCGCGAGCCCGTGCGCGGCCAGCGTGTCGTGAATGCCGCGCAGCCGGGCCTGCACGCGGTCGTTGTCCGTCGACGGCTGCATGATGATCGCGAAATCGCGATGACCGAGGTCGAGCAGGTGCGTGGTGAGCCGCGCGAACGCCGCGCGGTTGTCGAAGCCGATGCAGCAGTGCGGGCTGTCGTCGCGGTACGCATACGTAACGACGTACGGCACGCGATGCATCGCAAGGAGTTCGAACAGTTCCGGCGGATACGCTTCGCCGACCAGCGACACCGCTTCCACGCCGCGCGACAGCATCGCGCGCACCTGCGCGAGCGCCTGCGCGGGGTCGTAGTTCGAGCAGCCGAGGAACAGCGTGATGCCGTGCTCGGCCATGACCGTCTGCATGCCGGCGACCTGTGATGCAAACACCTGATCGTCGAGGGTCGGAATGATCGCGCCCGTGATGTGGGTGCGCGTGGACGCGAGTGCGCGGCCGGCCGCATTCGGGATCCAGTTCAGTGCGAGCGCCGCGTCGCGTACGCGCTGCTGCACGTCGGCCGACACCTTGCCGGGATCGTTGTACACGCGCGAGACGGTCGCGGTCGATACGCCGGCGAGTTTCGCGACGTCGCCAAGCACCGAGCGGCCGCTGCCGCGGCGTGCGCGGGGCGTGCTCATCGGCCGTCTCCGCGTGTGGCGGCCGTGCCGCTGCCGTGTGCCGTCAAAAGCGTCATTGTTTACCCTCGATTCGTGATGCCACCGCTTGCATTCTCGACCAAGCCTGCGAGAATGTAAGCGCTATCTTGTTGCTGCTTCCCTATTATGTCAGACACTCGTTCAAACCGTATGGCGAACTTTTCCGAGACGACGACCATTCCGGTCATTTTGTCGGTCGCGAATGTAAGCGGTTACATCAAGCAATGAACGGCCTTCGGTTACCGCGTATCGCCGTCGTCGGCAGCGTCAACATCGATCTCGTCACGCGCGCGCCGCGCCTGCCGGTGCCGGGCGAGACGCTGCTCGGCACGACGTTCGAGACCGTTCACGGCGGCAAGGGCGCGAACCAGGCGGTGGCGGCCGCGCGCCTCGGCGCGTCGGTCGCGATGATCGGCAGCGTCGGCGACGACGCGTTCGGCGCGCGCCTGCACGCGGCGCTGGCGGCGGAGCGCATCGACGTGACGCACCTGCACCGGATCGGCGGCACGGCGACCGGCGTCGCGACGATCACGGTCGACGATGGCGGCGCGAACAGCATCGTCGTCGTGCCGGGCGCGAACGCGTGCGTCGATGCCGACCGGATCGACGCGGCGCGCGACGCGATCGCCGGGGCCGCGCTGCTCGTGTGCCAACTCGAAGTGCCGGTCGCCACCGTGGCGCGCGCGATTGCCTGTGCCAGCGCGCATCACACGCCGGTGCTGCTCAATCCCGCACCCGCGCAGCCGCTCTTCGATGCATTGCTGGCGCGGGTCGACTATCTCGTCGTCAACGAAACCGAGGCCGAGTCGCTGACCGGCATCGCCGTCGGCGACGACGCGTCGGCCGCGCGCGCCGCCGATGCGCTGTGCGCGAAGGGCGCCGGCAACGTGCTGGTCACGCTCGGCGCGCGCGGCGTCTGCTGGCGCGGCAGCGCAGGCAGCGGCCGCCATCGTGCGATCGCGGTGGCGGCCGTCGATACGACCGCGGCCGGCGACACGTTCGTCGGCGGGTTTGCAGCCGCACGGGCCGGCGGCGCGTCGATGGACGACGCAATCGGCTTCGGCCAGCGTGCGGCCGCGATCAGCGTCACGCGCCACGGCGCGCAGACGTCGATCCCGACGCGCGACGAAGTAATCCGTATGGATACCTGAATTCCGCATGCGACGGAACGGCCGAACCGGCCTCTATCAGTGACATGGAGACAATCGACATGAACGACAACCAAGCTGTTCCGCACGCGCCCCCCCGGATTCGGCGCGGTCAACGCATCGCGCTCGCGCTGTTGATGGCGAGCGGGATCGTCAACTATCTCGATCGCGGCACGCTGGCCGTCGCGAGTTCCGCGATCCGCGGCGACCTCGGCTTGTCGCTCGCGCAGATGGGGCTGCTGCTGTCGGCCTTCTCGTGGAGCTACGCGCTGTGCCAGTTTCCGGTCGGCGGGCTGGTCGACCGCATCGGCCCGCGCCGGCTGCTCGGCATCGGGCTGATCGTCTGGTCGTTCGCCCAGGCCGCGGGCGGCATCGTGTCCACGTTCGGCTGGTTCATCGTCGCACGCATCGTGCTCGGCATCGGCGAGGCGCCGCAATTCCCGTCGGCCGCGCGCGTGGTGAGCAACTGGTTTCCGCTGCGGGCGCGCGGCACGCCGACCGGCATTTTCAATGCCGCGTCGCCGCTCGGTACCGCGCTTGCGCCGCTGCTGCTGTCGGTGCTCGTGGCGTCGTTCCATTGGCGCTGGGCGTTCGTCGTGACCGGGGCGCTCGGCCTCGTCGTCGCCGTCGTGTGGTTCGCGCTGTATCGCGACCCGGTGCGCGCGCAACTTTCCGCTGCCGAACGCCATTATCTCGATGCCGATGCGCAAGGCGTCGCCGCGGCGCCGAAGCTGACCTTCGCCGAATGGCGCAGCCTGTTCTCGCACGGCACGACGTGGGGGATGCTGATCGGCTTCTTCGGCTCCGTGTACCTGAACTGGGTGTACCTCACCTGGCTGCCGGGCTACCTGACGATGGAGCGGCACATGAGCCTGATCCGCACGGGATTCGCCGCATCGGTGCCCTTCCTGTGCGGGTTCGTCGGTTCGCTGGTCGCCGGCTGGCTGTCGGATTTCGTCACGCGCCGCAGCCGGTCGCCGGTCGTGAGCCGGCGCAACGCGGTGGTGGCCGCGATGCTCGGAATGGTCGCGTTCACGATTCCGGCCGCGCTCGTGGAGAGCAATACGGTTGCGCTCGCCTGCATTTCGGTGGTGATCTTTCTCGCCAACGCGGCGTCGGCGTGCTCGTGGGCGCTCGCGACGGCGGCCGCACCGCCGAGCCGCATCGCCTCGCTCGGCGCGATACAGAATTTCGGCGGCTTCATCGGCGGCGCGCTGGCCCCGATCCTGACCGGCATCATTGCGCAGAAGTGGTCGTTCGTGCCCGCGCTGCTCACCGCGGCGGCGATCGCGTTCGCCGGCGCGATGGCCTATCTGCTGCTCGTGCGCAAGCCGATTCCCGAACAGGCCGCGAACGCCGCGCCCGGACCGTTGCCGGCGTGATCGTGCAGCCTGCATTCGCATTCACTGAAGGAAGGAGAAACCGATGCAACATCCGCAGCAATCGAACGTGACCATCGAGGGGATCGTGCCGGTGATGCTGACGCCGTTCGACGACGCCGGCGCGATCGACTACGCCGGGCTCGAGCGGCTCATCGAATGGTATCTGGCGCACGGCTCGGATGCGTTGTTCGCGGTCGCGCAATCGAGCGAGATGCAGTTCCTGAGCCTGGCCGAACGCGCGGCGCTCGCGCGCTTCGTGGTCGAGCGCGTGGGCGGGCGCGTGCCGGTCGTCGCGTCGGGCCACATCAGCGACGATCTCGACGCGCAGGTCGCCGAACTGTGCGCGGCGGCCGAATCGGGCGCGCAGGGCGTCGTGCTCGTGACCAACCGGCTCGATCCGCAACGCAAGGGCAGCGCCGCGTTGCTCGACCATCTGCACCGGCTGCTCGCGCGACTGCCGTCGGATCTCCCGCTCGGGCTGTACGAATGCCCGGCGCCTTACCGTCGGCTTCTGTCGGATGACGAATTGCGCGCGTGCATCGACACGGGCCGGTTCGTGATGCTCAAGGACGTGAGTTGCGATCTCGCGACGGTGAAGCGGCGCGTCGCGCTTGCCGAGGGATCGCCGCTGAAGATCCTGAACGCGAACGCCGCGATTGCGTGGGACGCGATGAAGGCCGGGTCCGCCGGTTTCAACGGCGTGTTCACCAACTTCCATCCCGATCTCTACCGGTGGCTGCGCACGCAAGGCGAGTCGAATCCGGCGCTCGCCGACGAACTGTCGACGTTCCTCGTCGTCTCGGCGGTATCGGAGGCGCTGGGCTACCCGGCGCTCGCGAAGCTGTATCACCAGCGGATCGGCACGTTCGCGTCGATCAAATGCCGTGCGATCGACTACGACGTGCGCGAACGCTTCTGGGCGCTCGACGCGGTGCTCGACAAGATCGTGGCCGGCACCGAGCATTTCCGCGGGCGGATCGCCGCGTTATAACGGAGGGCGCGCGCCGCGCCGGCGGCGCGTGATCGCGGCCCGCGCGGTGCATGCGGCCGGTACGCCCGTTGCGTGCCGGAACGATTCGTCTTGCGCGATGCATCGCGATCGCGGCGCAATCCAATCATCGCGATTCCCATCCCGTCGATGGCGGCAACGCGTACGCCATACCGCCACACCGTCCGACTGTCATTCGACGGTCATTCGCCCCATCACGACCTCTCGAACCGCCCGCGATCCGCGAGCGTGGTGTCGACTATCAACTGATTCCGTAACGTAAAGAAGCTTCACCTTGCTGACAGGCGGAGGCGGTGGTTTGCGTAGCCAGCAGACGTCGCGTGACGGATGGATCTTCGCCGATTGTCCACTAATTCGAGACAGCGAATCATGGTTTGGCGGATTGATGATTTTCAGCGGGACAGTAGACTGCACCCGTGCTTCGCCAGAACCGGTCCGGAGCGCGCCGCCTGCCGCGGCGCCACCAGGCGGATTCTTCGGCGGCAGGCCAGATGGCTTGCCGTCCGATTGCGAAGAGCGGTCCGTTGCCGGCATCGCGCGCCGATTCGGCGCGCAGCGGCACCGGACGCATCAAACCGTCAATTCAAGGGTGATTGCTATGCGTTACGTTTCGCTGGAGTCGAAGAAGGACGAGCTGCTGCTGGCGGCTCGCGTGCTGATGATGATCCTGTTCGTGCTGTTCGGCTGGCAGAAGCTGACCGGTTTCTCGGGCACGGTCGCGTACATGGCGTCGACCGGCAACCCGGCGCCCGAGCTGGCGGCCGCGATCGCGGTGGCGATCGAGCTGGGGGGCGGCGTGCTGATCGCGATCGGCTTCTATACGCGTCCGCTCGCGCTGGCGTTCGCCGCCTATACGCTCGCGACCGCGCTGATCGGCCATCGCTACTGGGCGCTGCAGGGGATGGAGCAGTACATGGCGATGATCAACTTCTACAAGAACGTGAGCATCATCGGCGGGCTGCTATTGCTCGCGTTGAGCGGGCCGGGGCGGTATTCGGTCGACCGGAAGTAACGCAGGGCGACGTTTCCGTTCGGTATCGGGAGCCCGGCGCGCGCGAGTGCGCCGGGTTTTGCTTTTTCGGGCGACGGAGAGATCGGTGCGCATGTTCGCGGAGGCGAGCCAGTAGACCGAAGCGTTGCGCCGCGATCGTTCCTGCTATTCAATAGGCCCGATCATCCATTCGTTTCCGTGATTTACGCCACCGATGCCAAACCCATCCCCGTCGACCCTGCGCAAAACCGTCCTCCTCATCGGCGCCTCCGGCCTGCTCGGCCGCGCGGTTGCGGCCTCCCTGGCTCGCGAACCGTCGCTGACCCTGCTGGCAACCATCCGGAACCCGCAAACCGCCGGCGCGAAACTGCTTGCGTTACCGCAGGAAAACATCGCCGAACTCGATGTCCTCGACCAGCCGTCCCTCGAACGCGTCTTTGAAACCCACCGACCGGCAGCGGTGATTCTCTGCGCCGCCGAACGCCGCCCCGACGTCTGCGAACGCGACCCGGCCGCCGCCCGCGCCATCAACGTCACGGCACCGGCCCGCATCGGCGCGCTCGCCGCGCGATGCGGCGCATGGACGCTCGGCATTTCGACCGACTACGTCTTCGACGGCAAGGCCGCCCCTTACGGCGAAGACGCGGCCCCGAACCCGCTGAACATCTACGGGCGCACCAAACTGGAAGGCGAGGCCGCGCTCCTTGCCGCCTCGCCGCTGTCATGCGTGCTGCGCCTGCCGCTGCTCTTCGGCCCGATCGCCGACTGGAGCGAATCGGCCGTCACGAGCCTCGTGCCGGCCGTCGTCGCGTCGGCACAGCCGGGCGCCGACGCAGTCGGCATGGACGCATGGGCGATCCGTTACCCGACTTACACGCCGGACGTCGCGCAGGTCATCCGCGACCTGACGCTGCGCCATCTCGCGGGTGAATCCGTCACGGGCATCCGCCATTGGTCGAGCGAGGAGCCGATGACGAAGTACGACATCGCGCAGCGAATCGCGGCCGCGCTCGGCATCGACGCGTCGCTCGCGCCAATCACCCAGCCGACCGATGCGACACCGCGCCCGTACGACTGCCATCTGGATGCCGCGCGCGTGCGCGCGCTCGGGATCGATTACGCGACGCCGTTCGATACCGCGTTGCGGTCCGTGCTGCGCGATGCGCCGCCGGCGCGGTAGGATTGGCGTCCTTCACGCTCGTGGTACCTCCGCCGACGTTACCCGCCAATCCGCTGCGGATCGGACAGCGGCTCAATCCCCTCTTCGGGAGTCAGGCGACCCGCCGCCCGATATTCATTGGACGAACGCAGCACTCGCGCCGCTGACGATGGCGGGCCAATCGAGTCCGATGCAAATGCCGTATTGCGCGGCGCCATCGCATCCGGCAACGCGCAGGCGCTTGCGCACCGCCAATCCTCAGATGTGTTTCCCGGTCGCCCGGACGGGCGATCGAATTCAAAATTTGTCTAGTCATCCTTGAGATTCGATCAGTCGGATTGCACCAAACATGTGCCGGAATTCCCCGCGACGATGCACGCTAGACCCTTGAAATTAGGGGATTTCCCGCGTTTCCCCCGTTTTTATTGACCACAGCTTGCTCCGCTGTTTTTCTTCTTGCATGCTTGTATAGACAAATTCCTGAGGCGGCTTGCTGCACCGAAGGGATGGCGAACCTCAACGCAAGGAGAATTCTCGTGAACGGCAAGCGCATCAAGTGGGCAATCAGGACGATCGGCGTCATCGCGGCTGCGGCGGCAACGCTCGCGGCGCCGGTACAGGCGAAGGAATGGAAGACGGTGACGGTCGCGCTCGAAGGCGGCTACGCGCCGTGGAACCTCACGCTGCCGGGCGGCAAGCTGGGCGGTTTCGAACCGGAACTGCTCGCCAACGTGTGCGAGCGGATCAAGGTGCAGTGCAACATGGTCGCGCAGGACTGGGACGGGATGATCCCCGGCCTGCAGGCCGGCAAGTTCGATGTCCTGATGGATGCGATTTCCATCACGCCGGAGCGCGAAAAGATCCTGCTGTTCTCGCGTCCGTATGCGGCGACGCCGGCGACGTTCGCCGTCACCGATACGAAGATCCTGCCGAAGGCCGCGCCCGGCGCGCCGATCGTCAAGCTCACAGGTGACGCCAACGCGGACAAGCCGACCGTCGACACGCTGCGCAAGCAGCTGAAGGGCAAGACGATCGGTATCCAGTCGGGCACCGTCTACACGAAATTCATCAACGACAGCTTCAAGGACATTGCGTCGATTCGCGTGTACAAGACGTCGCCCGAACGCGATCTCGATCTGGTCGCCGGGCGCATCGACGCATCGTTCGACGACGTCACGTACTACGCGGCGAACAACGCGAAGAAGGACAACGCATCGATCGTGCTCGCGGGGCCGAAGCTCGGCGGCCCGATCTGGGGGCCGGGCGAGGGGCTCGCGTTTCGCAAGCAGGATGCCGACCTGAAGACGAAGTTCGATACGGCGATCGGCGCGGCGCTCGCGGACGGCACCGTGAAGAAGCTCGCCGACAAGTGGTTCAAGACCGACGTCACGCCGTAAGCGCGGGTTCGGCCGCCGCCGCGTAAGGTCGTCGGACGACGCGCGGCGGCGCGCATCCAGCGGTTTCATTCAACGCATGCAGGGAGGCACGCATGGAGATTCTTGGAATGCTCGGCTTCGGTACCGAAGGCTGGGGCGGTGTGCTGCTTCTCGCCGCATTGATGACGGTCGCGCTGACGCTCGCGGCGCTCGCGGTCGGGGCGGTGATCGGCGCGGCGATCGCGGCGGCGAAGCTGTCGCGCTACCGCACCCTGCGCCTGCTCGGCGATCTGTATACGACGGTATTTCGCGGCGTGCCCGAACTGCTCGTCATCTATCTGTTCTATTTCGGCGGCTCGACGCTCGTGACGGCCGTCGGCCAGTGGTTCGGCGCGGAAGGCTTCATCGGCGTGCCGCCGTTCGTGATCGGTGCGCTCGCGGTCGGCATGATCTCGGGCGCCTATCAGGCAGAGGTCTATCGCGCGGCGGTGCTGGCGGTGTCGAAAGGCGAGCTCGAAGCGGCGCGCTCGATCGGCATGCCGCGCAGCATGGTGCTGCGGCGCATCCTGGTGCCGCAGGTGCTGCGCTTCGCGCTGCCCGGTATCGGCAACGTGTGGCAACTGAGCCTGAAGGACTCCGCACTGATCTCGGTCACCGGTCTCGCCGAGTTGCTCCGCACGAGCCAGATCGCCGCCAATTCGACGCACCAGTACTTCGTGTTCTTCGTCGCGGGCGGTGCGCTGTATCTGCTGATGACGGGCGTGTCGAACCGCGTGTTCAACCGGGCGGAAGCGATCGTCGGCCGGTCGTTCCGCCGCAATTTCGCGCGCAACTGACGGAGAACGGGCATGTCCATCGATTTCGCTTTTCTCGTCGATACGCTGCGCCAGCTGCTCGCGGCCGTACCGACCACGCTCGGCCTGTTTTTTGCATCGCTCGTGCTCGGCGGCCTGCTGTCGCTCGTGATCGTCACGATGCGTGTGTCGCCGAGCTGGCTGCCGAACCGCTTCGCGCGGGCCTACATCCTCGTGTTTCGCGGCTCGCCGCTGCTGATCCAGATGTTCCTCGTGTATTACGGGCTCGGCCAGTTCGGCGTGATCCGCGACAGCTTCATGTGGCCGGTGCTGCGCGAGCCGTACGTCTGCGCGGTGCTGTCGCTGGCGCTGTGCACCGCCGGCTATACGGCCGAAATCCTCCGCGGCGGGTTGATGGCCGTACCGGTCGGGCAGATCGAGGCCGGCTATTCGATCGGCCTGTCGGGCTTCGCGCTGCTGCGGCGCGTGATCGGCCCGATCGCGCTGCGCCAGTGCCTGCCCGCGTACTCGACCGAGGCCGTACTGCTCGTCAAGTCGACCGCGCTGGCGAGCCTCGTCACGGTGTGGGAAGTGACGGGCGTCGCGCAGCAGATCATTCAGCAAACCTACCGGACGACCGAGGTGTTCGTCTGCGCGGCCCTCATCTATCTGGGCCTGAACTTCATCGTCGTGCGCCTGCTCGGCGCGCTCGAATGGCGGCTCTCCGGGCACCTGCGTGCGCCGAAGCCGTCCGGTGCGCCCGCCGCGGCGGCGCGCAATCCTCAGCGCGCCGCATCCTGAGCGTCGCAGTCCTTTCAAAGAGAATCCGATGAACACTCCTGCTCCCGTTGCGCTGTCGGTCAGAAACATCCACAAGTCGTTCGGCGATCATCATGTGTTGAAGGGCATTTCGCTCGACGCGCACGAGGGTGACGTCATCTCGATCCTCGGCGCGAGCGGATCGGGCAAGAGCACGTTCCTGCGCTGCCTGAACCTGCTCGAGACGCCCGACGACGGCACCGTCGCGCTCGCGGGCGAAGAACTGGCGATGAGGCGCGCGCGCGACGGCAAGCTGCATCCGAGCGACCGGCGCCAGGTCGACCGGATCCGCTCGCAGCTCGGCATGGTGTTTCAGAACTTCAACCTGTGGTCGCACATGACGGTGCTCGACAACCTCGTCGAAGGGCCGCTGCGCGTGCAGAAGCGCAGCCGCGCGGAAGCGGTGGAGGAGGCCGAGGCGCTGCTCGCGCGCGTCGGCCTCGCGGACAAGCGCGGCTACTACCCCGCGCACCTGTCGGGCGGCCAGCAGCAGCGTGTCGCGATTGCCCGCGCGCTGGCGATGCATCCGAAGGTGATGCTGTTCGACGAACCGACGTCGGCGCTCGACCCGGAGCTGGTCGGCGAGGTGCTGCGCGTGATGCGCTCGCTGGCGGAAGAGGGGCGCACGATGCTGGTCGTCACGCATGAAATGGGTTTTGCGCGCCACGTGTCGAATCGCGTGATGTTCCTGCATCAGGGCGAGGTCGATACGGACGGGACGCCCGATGAAGTCTTCGGTGGGCAGACTTCCGAGCGTTTCCGGCAATTCGTGTCGAGCCACCACGACCGCACGACGAACTGAGGCTGCCATGACCGTATTCCGTGCGGCGCGGCCGCTTGACTGGCGACAGGTGGCGGCCGTGGCGGCCGGCGAGCCGCTCGCATTGGCCGACGATGCGCGCGCGCGTGTCGTGGCCGCGCGCGAACTCGTCGACGAGATCGTCGCGCGCGGGATTCGCGCGTACGGCGTCAATACCGGCGTCGGCGCGCTGTGCGACGTGATCGTATCGCCGGCCCAGCAGAGCACGCTGTCGCACAACATCCTGATGAGCCATGCGGTGGGCGTCGGCATGCCGCTTGGCGCGGCCGAAACGCGCGCGATCATCGCGGCCGCGATCAACAACTATGCACACGGGCATTCGGGTGTCCGGGCCGACGTCGTCGAACAGCTCGTCGCACTGCTCGAGCACGATTGCCTGCCCGAAGTGCCGGCGCACGGCTCGGTCGGGTACCTGACCCACATGGCGCACGTCGCGCTCGTCTGCGTCGGGCACGGCCATGCGCGCCATCGCGGCGAACGCATACGCGGCGACGAGGCGCTGCGGCGCATCGGCCGCGAACCGCTCGTCCTCGGCGCGAAGGAGGGGTTGAGCCTCGTCAACGGGACGCCGTGCGTCACGGGGCTGGCGGCGCTCGCGCTGGTCCGCGCCGAACGGTTGCTCGACTGGGCCGACTGGATCGCGGCGATGAGCTTCGAGAACCTCGGCGGGCAACTCGCCGCATTCGATCCGGCTTCGCTCGCGCTGCGCATTTCGCCCGGTATCGGGCAGGTCGGCGCCCGTTTGCGGGCACTGCTGGCGGACAGCGGCATGCTCGTCGCGGCGAGCGGCCGGCATACGCAGGATCCGCTGAGCCTGCGCACGATTCCGCACGTGCATGGCGCGGCGCGCGATGTGTTCGACGTCACGGCGGAGGTTGTCGATCGCGAACTTGCGTCGGTCACCGACAATCCGATCGTCGCCGGCACGCGGGAGGCGCCGGCCGTGCATTCGCAGGCGCATGCGGTCGGCGCCGGCATCGCGCTCGCGATGGACAGCCTCGCGGCGGCGATGGCCCAGGTCGCGGCGATCGCCGAGCGGCGTCTCGACCGGCTCGTGAATCCGCTCGTCAGCGGGCTGCCGGCATTTCTTGCCGCGCCGGGAGGCAGTTGTTCGGGTTTCATGATCGCGCAGTACACGGCGGTCGCGCTGGTCGCGCAGAATCAGCGGCTTGCCGCGCCGGCGAGCCTCGACGGCGGCATCACGTCGGGGTTGCAGGAAGATCACCTGTGTCACGCGACGCCGGCCGCGCTGAAGGCGCTCGACATCATCGAGAACACGACGCGCGTGCTCGCGATCGAACTGCTGGCGGCCGCGCAGGCGTACGACTTGCTGCCGGCCGAAACGGGGCGGGCCGCGTCGACCGACGCGCTGTGGCGGCATGTGCGCGAACGCGTGCCGGCATATCACGACGACCGCCCGCTCGCGGACGATATCGCGATCGCGGCCGGCATCGTCGCCGGTGTGCCGCCGTCGTTGCAGTGACGACGGTCAAGGACGGGCCGATCACCCCACATTCATCCGGTCGAGGGCGCATGAGCGAAACGGAACGCAGACTTTCCGCACGGCGGGCGTTGGCATCGGTCGACACCGTACCGGCACGGGCGCTGCCGGCCTATCAGCAGATCAAGCGCTACGTCGTCGAGCGGATCGCGAAGGGCGACTGGAAGCCCGGCGCCGCGATCCCGACCGAGGCGGAGCTGGTCAAGGAATTCGGCGTGGCCCGGATGACGGTGTCGCGCGCGCTGCGCGAACTGACGGCCGAGCGCGTGCTGACGCGCATCCAGGGCGCCGGCACGTTCGTCGAGCGCCGGCATTACGAATCGACGGTGCTGGAGATCCGCAACATCGCGGACGAGATCGCCGAGCGCGGCCATCGGCACAGCGCGCGCGTGTTGATGATCGAGCGCAGTGTCGACCCGGATGCGATCGACGCGCTCGGACTGCGCGCGGGGCCCGTGTTTCATTCACGTATCGTGCATTACGAGGAGGACGAACCGATCCAGTTCGAGGATCGCTACGTCAATCCGGCCTTGTTTCCCGCGTATCTGGAGCAGGACTTCACGCTCGAGACGCCGAATCATTACATGGTGCGGCTGGCGCCGATCCAGCGTGCGGAGTTCCAGATCTACGCGGAGAAGCCCAATGCGCAGGTGCGCCGGCATCTCGTGATGGAAATCGGTGAGCCATGCTTGCTGTTGCGACGCCGGACGTGGGTCGGCGAGCAGGTCGCCACGTCGGTCAGGCTGTGGCATCCGGCGTCGCGGTTTCATCTGGCGGGCAATATGTAGGGAAGCAAGGTGGGCCCGGGCGGAGCGGGCCGTTTGCCGTTTCGGCCGGGCGCGTCGGGAAACCGGGCGACCGCATCGCGACGCCGCCGCGCATCGCGCATCGCCCGGCTCGATTTGACACCTGGCGTCGTCGCCGCTTAAAGTCGCGACGCGGGGCGGCGGGTCAAGCACACGCCCGGAACAGGCAGCCGATGTTCCAGAACTACGGGGCTACCCCGTGGATCAGATCGATACGCCGATGCGTCGCAAGGGGCGCCGTTGCGCGTCGCGCAACATGACCCCTCGCAGTACCAGCCACGTTGGCTCGTCGTCCCGCCCATCTTCGTCCATGCACTCATCCCTGCGCGACACCACCCGAACGATTGCCGAGGCGATGCTTGCCGGTTCGCCGGAACGTGACGGCATCGTCGCGCGGATGGCCGCCGTGCTCGGCGACACACCGCCGTGGACGCACGAATGCGCAGACGCCGCGCTCGTCCGCTTCGGCGCGAACTGGGCCGATACCGACACCGACGCGCTCGCGGCAGTGCTGGCCGAGGCGCCCGCGTTCGTGCGGGCATGGTATGGCGACCGTCGGCCCGTGGTGGTCCGCGTCGTGCGGCGGCCGCTGGTCCAGCGACCGCCGCCGGCGCCACTCACCGGTTGCGACGTGCCGCAATGGCCGACGCCCGGCGATCTCGCCGGCTGGCTCGGCGTGAGCCCGCCGGAACTCGACTGGCTGTCCGATCACTGGCGCGTCGACGCGCGCGGCAGCGCCACGCCGCTGCATCACTACACGTACGTCCCGGTCGACAAGCGCAGCGGCGGGTGCCGTCTCGTCGAAATTCCGAAGGGGCGGCTGCGCGAGGCGCAGCGCCGCATCCTGCACGGGCTGCTCGATCGCATTGCGCCGCACGGCGCGGTACACGGTTTTCGCAAGGGACACGGGATCGTGTCGTTCGCGGCGCCGCACGCGGATCGCGATGTCGTCGTGCGTTTCGATCTCACGGATTTCTTCGTGTCGGTGCGCGCCGCGCGCGTCCATGCGCTGTTCGCGACGCTCGGGTATCCGGCCGAAGTCGCGCGTGCGCTCACCGGCTTGTGCACCAACCGCGTGCCGTCGGCACGGCTGCTCGCGCCGGACTTGCGCGACCGGTTCGACTGGATCGGCCGCCAGCGCTATCGCGAACGGCATCTGCCGCAGGGTGCGCCGACGTCGCCGGCGCTCGCGAACCTGTGCGGGTTCCGGTTCGACATGCGGCTTGCCGCGCTCGCGCGTTCGCTCGATGCGACCTACACGCGCTATGCGGACGATCTCGCGTTTTCCGGCGGCGGCGCGCTCGCGCGCGACGTCGAGCGGCTGCAGATCCGGGTCGCTGCGATCGCACTCGAGGAAGGCTTCGCGCTGCAATTGCGCAAGACCCGTGTGATGCGGCGCGGCGCGCGCCAGCAACTGGCCGGTGTGGTCGTCAACCGTCATCCGAACCTGGCGCGCGACGCGTTCGATCGCCTGAAGGCTATCCTGACCAACTGCATCCGGCTTGGCCCGGCGTCGCAGAATCGCGACGCGCATCCGGATTTCCGCGCACATCTGGCCGGCCGCGTCGCGCACGCGACGGCGCTGAATGCGGCGCGCGGCGCGAAGCTGCGCGCGCTGTTCGACCGGATCGCATGGGATGCCGGCGGCGAAGACCGCTGAACCGTCGGGCCCGCATCGACTCCGGTCAGCGACTTCTGCAACACGGCGCCGCGCACTGCTATCATTCGCGCCATGCCGCGCCCGTGTCGGGTGCGGCGGATCACTTGCCGCCGCCGTTCGCCCGTGCATGCGTGCGCGGCGTGCCGCCCGTTGCCGGCCTGGTCCTGCCTGCCACTGACGCACGACGTCGTTTGGTGCGCATCGCGCAAATCATGCCGGCTCAGGTGGACGATTCACCGATTTGACAGCCCCTATCGGCGGAACTTCGTGGTAGGTTCGCCCATCGGAGCTTTTTGCAAAAACATGCCCAAAGAGGATGAATACATGACCCAGGCCCTGCAGGAACTCGAAGCACAACTTCGGGACCTGAACATCAAGCTGTCAGAGGCGAAGCAGAAGGAGAAGCAAGCCGCGCTCGCGGCGTTCAAGGAACAGGTCGAGCTGTTGGGAATTTCGCAGCAGGAAGTGCTGAGCGCGCTCGGCTACATCGTCCAGCGCAAGCGCAAGGCGCCTGCCAAGTACTACGATCCGTCGACCGGCCGCTCGTGGTCGGGGCGCGGCCCGCGGCCGAAATGGCTCGAAGGCAAGGATCTCGACACGCTCGCCGTCGACCGCGAGGCCAAGACCTGGTGGCCGGGGGACGATCAGGGCTGAAGCCCGCCGCGCCGCAAGGCCGTCCGGCGCCGGCCGGTTCGCGCAGGCGGGCCGGCCGGCAATCCCCCGCCGGCCTGCTGTCTTTCATTCGGTGTCCGGCCTGATCGCGACATCGCCGGCCTCGCCGCCGCACCGGATCGACGTTTTCTCTTTTCCGTTTCCGCGCATTGCCCGCCGTTTCGCGTCAGCCGTCCGGCCAGCGCGGGCCGACGCGCGTCCGATTCCGTCGTTCGCGGGCACCGGCCTTAGCGTGTCGCCGGACATTCGTGGCAGGACGCCATGGCGGCAAACATCAAATCTTCGACGCTCGGCGGCCCGTCGGCCCCGCGCGTGGAGCGGGGCGTACGCGTGGAAAGCGCTGGCCGGATCGGCGATCGGCTATGCGATGGACGGCTTCGATCTGCCGGCCCGGCTGAAGCGCTGCTCGACCACCTCGGTCCCCCACTGCGTGCCCGCGGCTTCGCTCGTCAGCGCAAAGCCGAACGACTCGTACAGATGGCGTGCGGCGTCGAGCCCCTTGAACGTCCACAGGTAGGTCTCGCGAAACCGGTGTTCGTCGACGAAGCGCATCGCGAGCGTCATCAACTGTCGCCCGACGCCCGAGCCGCGCAACGCATCGTTGACGATGAACCAGCGCAGGTGCGCGACGCCGGTCGCCGGGTCGCCGTCGATCGCGAGCGACGCGAGCGTGCGCCCGTCTTCCTGGCACAGCCAGAGCGCCTTGCCGTCGGCCGGCAGCGCGCCCGCGAAGGCAGCCAGTTCGGTCGCCACCCGCTGCTCGAAGAACGCGCCGAAACCCCAGTGTTCCGCATAGAAGCGCGCATGCAGGCTCGCGATGTCGCCGATGCAGCCCGGCTGGTAGCCCTCGCGAATCGACGGCGCATCGGTGGGCGCGACGCTCGCCCTGGCCGCGTTGTCCTGCGCGAGCGCATCGGCATACAGCGCGAGTGAGCGCAGCAGCGCCTGCTGGTCGGCCGGCATCATGCGGCGCAGCGCATTCGACACCTGGTCGGTCGCGAACGTGTCGATGCGTTTGCGGAGCCTTTTGCCTTCGGCGGTCAGGTACAGCTCGATCGCCCGTGCATCCTCGCTCGACACGCGGCGCTCCACGATACCGGCCGCTTCGAGCCGCGTGAGTTGCCGGCTCGTGTTCGACTTGTCGAGCCGCAGGATGGCGCCGAGATCCTTCGCGTTGATGCCGGGCGCCATCCCGATCTCGAGGATCGCGTGCACGGCCGACGGCGCCCAGTCGCTGTCGGCCAGCGTCGCACGCATGAAGCCGAGCTCGCGCACCAGTTTGCGCGAGAAGTCGCGCAGCTCGAGGATGGTCGCGTCGCGCGGCTTGGCCGGTGCATCGATGAGGTCCATGGTTTGCTCCCGAACGGTTGCGTATCGCAATCGATAATAGTTGCGGGTCGCAACTTGCGCAAGGCGGATTTTCATCGGATCGATTGCTTCGGGCGGGCGTTTCCGTGCTGCCGGGGGGCCCGGCGGGCGCAGCGCTGGTACCACGCTCGGGCTGCGGGGCCGCGACGGGTATTGAAGCGGATCGCCGCCCGCGGCGAAGTGGCCGCATACTGGGCGGAGTAGGCCGATCTGCGAGCAGGGCGCCGATCGACCCTCGATCGACGACTGCGGACCGCGGAGATCCTGATGAACAAGCTGCTGCCGATGACGATCGCGTTGTTTGCCGGGAGCGGCATCGGGGCGGCGCCGCTCCACGCGGCCGGCACGCTGGATGCACCGCCGTGCAGCGCCGCGCATGCGGCGGACCAGGGCGGGAACGCCGCGATGCCGGGCACGTCGGTCCGCAGCGTCTCGACCGCCGGTTGTTCGGGCGCGGTGTTGCAGGGCGACCGGGCCACCGCGACGGTCAACGGCGACAGGGTGGAGTTGCGCGATGGCGTCGTTTATGTGAACGGCCGATCCTATGGCGCGGTCACGCCCGCGCAGACGGTCGAATACGAAGTCGCGCGCGACCGGCGCACGTTGAAGGTCGACGGAAAAATCCGCACGCCGCTGCGCTGACGCGTCTCGGTTTCGATACGCCGCCACGCGTCATGGGGTGTCCGGATCGCCGCGCCGGCGCGCGTCCTATTCGACCAGCGTCAACCGGCCGTCGCCGAGCCGTACTTTTGCCGCGGTTTTTGTTGGTATTGCCCGGTGCGAGCGGAATGGAAGCGTGGCCCGGCTCGCTGTAGCCGAGCCGCTCCGCGATCGCGGCGACCGTCAGCGCGTGATCGTCGAGCAACCGCACGGCTTCGTCGGGACGCACGTCGTCGAGCGGCGACGGGAACGTGATGCCGTCCTTGTCGAGCCGGCTGCGCAGCGTGCGTTCGGTCGGGTGCAGCGCATCGGCGAGTGCGCCCGCGCCGCATGTGTGCCGTCGCTCAGCGTTCTTCCGGATCCGTTGCGGCCGCATCGAGTGCCGCAACGGATCCGGCGGCCGCGCGCCTGCGGATCTCGGAATCGAGGATCAACCGCCCGCGCAGCTTGCCTTTCATCCGCTTCACGTGCTTGGGCGCCTCGGTCATGTGCTCGACCATCAGCGCCCGGACGCGCTCGGCATCGCGCTCGCGCGCGGCGTGCAGGATCGCCTTGTGGATCGACACGTTCGCTTCGCCGAAGCGCTTGTGCTCGACGAGCGGCGTGTCGTTCCGGAACTCGATCAACTGCCGGATCATCTCGTTGATCAGTTCGCAGCTGAAGCGCAGGAACGGATTCGGATTCGCGGCCGCGAGGATGTCGTGGAACGTCGTGTCCTCCTGCCGCTGACGCAGCATGTGGCCGCGATCGTGCACGCCCGACGCGCCGTCGCAGCACGCGATGTTTGCTTCCAGCGCCGCGAAGTCGCGCTCCGTCAGATGCGGCACGGCGCCGGCGGCCAGTTCGGGTTCGAGCAGCTTGCGCACCGTATAGATGTCGTCGATCGTCACGTCCTTGAAGAACAGGTAGTTCTGCAGGAGCTGAAGCGTGCGGTCGAGCGGCACCTCGACGACCATCCCGCCGCCCGACGGCCCCGTCGTGACCTTGATGAGCCCCTGCACCTCGAGCGATTTCAGCGCCTCGCGGATCGTGCTCTTGCTCACCGCGTAGAGCTGCTGCAGCTCGGCCTCGCGCGGCAGGCGGTCACCCGGCTTCAGGTCCTTCTCGGTGATCAGCCGCTTGATCTCCTCGGCGACGAGGTCGGCCCGCTTCGGCTGCTTGATTTCGACCGCGAGGCCCGCCCTGGCTCGGTCCATGACCATCTTCACGACTCCTTTGTCTGACCGCGCGCCGCGTCATCGTCGACGATCGTCCCGGCGCGGGGTACGGAATTTTGCCTGATTGACACCAATTTTGATCAACTCTAGCATCAGGTTCATTCTATTTATCATGATAAATAGGATCAACCGGCGACGCGCATCCAGGCATGGCGTGGGCACGGTTTGGCAGTCGGTCGTATCGCGTGTGTCCCCCCTCATGAGGAGCGTCAACTTGAATCGCCGAGAACTGTTGAAACTGGCCGCGCTGTCGGCCGTGCCGGGCGCGCTCGGCAGCATGTCGTCCCGGGCCGCGTTCGCGCAGGGCTCGCCCATCCAGCTTGCCTGCCCGGTACCGATGTCCGGCCCGTTCGCCGCCAACGGCAAGTACGCCGATCTCGGCATGCAGCTCGTCGTCAAGCAATACGGCAAGGTGCTCGGCGCGCCGCTCGCGTATACGGCGCTCGACACCGAGGGCAAGCCCGCGACCGCCGTGCGGCGCGTGCAGGAAATCGCACAGCAGAAGGGCGTGCGTTTCTTCGCGGGCGGTATTTTGTCATCCGAATCGTTGGCGATGGGCAAGGAAGTCCAGAAGGCGGACGGCGTGTTCATCACGACGGCCGGCGCGGACGAGATCACCGGCAAGGATTGCAACGCGGCGACGTTCCGCTGGTCGGTGCCGACGTTCGGCGCGATCGAGCAGACGGTGCGTCCGTTGATCCAAATGCTGCCGAAGGCGAAGCGCTGGTACACGATCACGCCGCAATACGTGTTCGGCGACGGCCTGCTGTCGGCCGCGAAGGCGGTCTTCAAGGAGAAGGGCATCGAGCACGTCGGCAACAGCTACCACTCGCTCGCCGAGAAGGAGTTCAGCGGCTACCTGACGAACGCGGCGGCCGCGCAGCCGGACGTGCTGCTGATCCTGAACTTCGGCTCGCAATCGTCGGACACGCTGCGTCAGGCCGTCAGCTTCGGGATGAAGCGCAACTGCACGATCCTGCTCGCGTGGGCATCGGGCCTCGAACAATTCGAGGCGCTCGGGCCGGACATCTGCGACGGCGTGTATTTCGGCGCGCAGTACTGGCACGGCATCGATTCGCCGCTGAACCGCGATCTCGTGAAGCGCGCGAACGCCGCGTTCAAGGCGAACCCGAACTACAGCCTCGCGGGTTCGTACATCTGCTCGAAGATCCTGGTCGACGCGATGGTGAAGGCCGGCAGCGCCGATCCGAAGAAGGTCGTCGCGGCGATGGAAGGAATGAAGTACGACGGCCTCACGGGCCCCGAGGAAATTCGCAAGGGCGACCACCAGGTGCTGAAGAACTACTACCTGCTGAAGGGCAAGCCGAAGAGCCGGATGAAGAACGCGGACGACTATGCCGACATCGTCAGCTCCGGCCAGTCGTTCCTGCCGCTCGACAGGACGGGCTGCAAGCTCGCGTGACGCCGTGCATGCGTTCGCGGCGCATCGCGCGCCGCGGGCGTCCGTTACCTTCCTTTCCGACACGGAAGCCATGAACGTCTATCTGCTGCAGATCGTCAACGGCATCGGCGTGGGCATGCTGTATTTCCTGCTCGCGGTCGGCCTGTCGATCGTGTTCGGCCTGCTGCGCTTCGTGAATTTCGCTCACGGCGCGTTCTACCTGCTCGGTGCGTATCTCTGCTACCAGGCGCTGCAATGGTCGGCGAATTTCTGGGTCGCGCTCGCGCTCGTGCCGCTCGTCGTCGGCGCGTTCGCGTGGATCGTCGAGAAGCTGGTGCTGCGCCATGTGTACGCGCAGCAGCATGAATTCCACATCCTCGCGACGGTCGGGCTCGCGCTCGTGCTGCAGGAGTGCGCGATCCTCGCGTGGGGGCCGCTCGGCGACAACGTGCCGCCGCCCGACGCACTGAACGGCGTCGTGATCTGGGGCGGCTTCGTCTACCCGAAATACCGGCTGTTCGTGATCGCGTTCACGGCCGTGCTCGCCGCGTTGCTGTGGTGGGTGCTCGAAGGCACGCGGCTCGGCAGTACGGTGCGCGCGGGCAGCGAATCGACGGAGATGGTGTCGTTGCTCGGCATCAACGTGACGCGCGTGTTCAGCCTCGTGTTCGCGCTCGGCGCGGCGACGGCCGCGCTGGCCGGCGTACTCGCCGCACCGATCCGCGGCGTCGATCCGTTCATGGGCATCGAGGCGCTCGGCGTCGCGTTCGTCGTGGTCGTCGTCGGCGGGATGGGGAATTTTCTCGGTGCGCTCGTCGGCGGGCTGCTGGTCGGCATCGTTCAGAGCCTGATGAGCACGCTGTGGCCGGAAGGCGCGCGGCTGATGATCTATGTCGCGATGGCGGCCGTGCTGCTGCTGCGTCCGAACGGTTTGCTGGGGAGAGCCGCATGATCGATTCGTCGAAACCGCTGCCGCCGGGCGCGGCAGCGTCGCAACGCCCGCAGCCGTGGCGCGGCGTGCTGCAACGGCCGGAAGGCTGGCTCGCGGTGGTGGCCGCGTGCGTGTTGCCGCTGGTGCTGAGTTCGGGGTCACTCGCGACCGAAGTGCTGGTGTTCGCGCTCGCCGCGCTCGGCTGCAACCTGCTGCTCGGCTACACGGGGTTGTTGTCGTTCGGGCAGGGCATCTTCTTCGGGCTCGGCAGCTACGCGGCGGGGCTGGTGCTGACGCGCGGCGTCGCGTCCGTGACGGCCGCGTTGCTCGCGGCCGCGGTGCTCGGCGCGGTCGCGGCCGCACTCGTCGGCTGGTTCTCGATCCGGCAGCGCGGCACCTATTTCGTGATGCTGACGCTCGCGTTCGGGCAACTGTTCTACTTCCTCGCGTATACGACGCCGGACGTGACGGGCGGCGACAACGGGCTGCTCGACATCCCGCGCCCGGCGCTCGCCGCGTTCGGGCATCCGCTCGTCCCGCTCGATTCGCCGTGGCGCTACTACGGCTTCGTCGCGGTGCTGTTCGTCGCGGTGTTCTGGCTGCTGCTGCGCGTATCGCGCTCGGTGTTCGGCCGCACGCTGCTCGCGATTCGCGACAACGAGGCGCGCGCGGCCGCGGCCGGCTACGACGTGAAGCGCTTCAAGCTCGCGGCGTTCGTGATCTCGGGCGCGGTCACGGGCCTGGCGGGCGCGCTGCACGCGTTGATGACGGGCATCGCACCGCTGTCGAATATCGACTACCACACGAGCGAGATGATCCTCGTGATGACGGTGATCGGCGGCACGGGCAACCTGTTCGCGTCGGTGCTCGGCGCGGCGTTCTACGTGCTGTTCGCGGACTGGCTGTCGACGCTGTGGCCGCGCTGGCTGCTGCTGCTCGGCCTCGTGCTGATCGCGGTCAGCCTGTTCATGCAGCGCGGATTGTGGGGGCTGGGCGAACGCATCGTGGCGTCGCTGCGGCGTAGCGATCGCGCGGCGGCCACGGTCAAGGAGCGGCAATGAGCGAAGCGATTCTCGAAGCGCGCGGCATCGTCAAGCGCTACGGCAAGTTCACCGCGCTGGGCGGCGTCGATCTGCGCATCATGCCGCGCACCGTGCATTCGGTGATCGGCCCGAACGGCGCGGGCAAGACGACGCTGTTCCATACGCTGACCGGCACGCTGCCGATCACGTCGGGTTCGATCCTGTTCGACGGTCACGACGTGTCGCACGAACCCGATCACAAGCGCGTGCGACGCGGCATCGCACGCTCGTTCCAGGTCACGAGCCTGTTTCAGAACCTGAGCGTGCGCGAGAACCTGCGCGTCGCCGCGCAGGGCGTCGAATCGCGGCGGGCGTTGAATCCGTGGACGCCGCCGCGCGGTGCGCTCGCGCATGACGGCATCGTCGACGACGTCCTCGAGCGGCTCGGCCTGCAGCGCTTCGCCGATACCGCGGCCGGCGTGCTGTCGCATGGCCAGCAGCGCCGGCTCGAGGTCGGCATGGCGCTGGCGGCGCGGCCGCGCGCGATCTTTCTCGACGAGCCGACGTCGGGCATGGGAATCGACGATCTCGACGACATGAAGGCGCTGATCCGCGGCTTGCGCGACGACTACACCGTCGTGCTGATCGAACACAACATGGGCATCGTGATGGACATTTCGGACACGATCACGGTGATGCAGCAGGGGCGCGTGCTGGTCGAAGGCAAACCCGACGCGATTCGCGGCGACGCGCGCGTGCGCAGTGCATATCTCGGCAACATGATCACGGGAGGCCGCGCATGATGCTCGACGTGAAGGAGGTGCACGCCTGCTACGGCAAGAGCCACGTGCTGCAGGGCATTTCGCTGAACGTGAACGAAGGCGAGACGGTGACGCTGCTCGGCCGCAACGGCGCGGGTAAATCGACGACGCTCAAGACGATCGCGGGCGTCGTCGCGCCGACCGGCGGCACGGTGACGTTCGCGGGCCGACCGGTGTCCGGGCAGCCGGCGCACCGGATCGCCGCGCGCGGCCTGTGCTTCGTGCCCGAGCATCGCGGGATCTTCCGGCTGCTGTCGGTCGAGGAGAACCTGCGGCTCGGCGCGCGTCGCGATTCGCCGTGGCAGCTCGACGATATCTATCGGATCTTTCCGCGCCTGAAGGAGCGTCGCCGCAACGGCGGCGCGCAGCTGTCGGGCGGCGAGCAGCAGATGCTCGCGATCGGCCGCGCGCTGATGAATCATCCGCGGCTGCTGATGCTGGATGAGCCGGTCGAGGGGCTGGCCCCGGTGATCGTCGAGGAAATCGTCGAGCAGTTGAAGCGGATCAAGGCGGCCGGTGTCGCGATCCTGCTCGTCGAACAGAACCTCGAAGTGTGCACGCAGCTCGCGGACCGCCACTTCGTGATCGAACAGGGCGTGATCGTCTACGAAGGCAGCAACGCGGCGTTCGCCGCCGATCACGACGTGAAGGACCGCTACCTGGGCGTCGGCGTCGCATGAGCCGTGCCTTTTCAATGCGAGGAATGGCAACGATGCAAGTACAGGATTCGACTCCGGGCGTCGCGGCGTCCGGCTTGCGCGTCGACGGCGCGCGGCTGTGGGACAGCCTGATGCGTCTCGCGCGGATCGGCGCGACCGACAAGGGCGGCGTGTGCCGTCTCGCGCTCACCGAACTCGATCGCGACGCGCGCGACCTGTTCGTCGCGTGGGCGCGGGAAATCGGTTGCACGGTGCGCGTCGACGCGATCGGCAATATCTTTGCGCGGCGCGCGGGCGAACGGGACGACCTGCCGCCGGTGGCGACGGGCAGCCATATCGACACGCAACCGACGGGCGGCAAGTTCGACGGCAACTACGGCGTGCTGGCCGGCCTCGAGGTGCTGCGCACGCTCGATGACGCCGGGGTGCGCACGCGCGCACCGCTCGAGGTGGCGGTCTGGACCAACGAGGAAGGGTCGCGCTTCGTCCCGGTGATGATGGGTTCCGGCGTGTTCGCGGGCGCGTTCACGCTCGACCATGCGCTCGCGCAATGCGATCGCGACGGCGTGTCGGTGCGCGACGCGCTGGCCGCGATCGGCTACGCGGGCAGTGCGGACGAGGGGAACGGCGCGCACCCGGTCGGCGCGTATTTCGAAGCGCATATCGAGCAGGGTCCGGTGCTGGAGGCGCACGACACGACGATCGGCGTGGTCGAGGGCGCGCTCGGACAGCGCTGGTACGACGTGACCGTCCACGGGATGGAGGCGCATGCGGGCCCGACGCCGATGGCGCTGCGGCGCGACGCGCTGCTGGTCGCGGCCGATCTCGTGCGTGCGGTGAACGGCATCGCGCGCGCGCATCCGCCGCACGGACGCGGCACGGTCGGCTGGGTCGACGTGCACCCGAATTCGCGCAACGTGATTCCCGGCCGCGTGACGCTGACCGTCGACCTGCGCGCGGCCGACGACGCGACGCTCGCGGCGATGGATGCGGCGCTGCGTGCGGCATGCGCGGATCTGGGCGCGACGGCCGGGATGCGGATCGACATCGAGCCGGTCGTGTACTTTCCGCCGCAGCCGTTCGATCCGGCACTGGTCGAGCAGGTTCGCGCGGGCGCGAATGCACTCGGACTGTCGTCGATGAACGTGATCAGCGGTGCGGGCCACGACGCGGTGTATCTCGCGCGCGTGGCGCCGACCGCGATGATCTTCGTGCCGTGCAAGGACGGGATCAGCCACAACGAGATCGAGGACGCCGATCCGGCACATCTGGAAGCCGGCTGCAACGTGCTGCTGCACGCGATGCTGGGCGCGGCCGGGATCGCGGAGGGCCATGCGCGATGAAGATCCTGATCGCCCGGATGAACCACGAGACCAACACGTTCTCGCCGGTGCCGACGCCGCTTGCCGCATTCGGCCGAAGCGGCCCCGACTGGGGCGACGACGCATATCGCGCGAATCGCGGGATGCGCACCGCGATGGCCGCGTTCATCGATGCAGCCGAGCGCGAAGGCGCGGACATCGTGACGCCCGTGTCGGCGGCCGCGAACCCGAGCGGGCCGGTTGCGGCCGATGCGTACGCGGCGATCTGCGATGCGATCGTTGCGGCCGCACCCGGTTGCGACGCGGTGATGCTGGACCTGCACGGCGCGATGGTCGCCGAGCAGAGCGCGGACGGCGAGGGCGACCTGCTCGCGCGCGTGCGCGCGGCGCTGCCCGATGCGCCGATCGCAGTCGCGCTCGACCTGCACGCGAACGTCACGCAGAAGATGATCGATCACGCGGACGTGATCGTCAGTTTCAAGACCTATCCGCACGTCGACATGGTTGAGACCGGCGAGCATGCGGCACGGCTGCTGCTCGACCGGCTTCATGGCCGCGCGCGGCCCGTGCTCGCATGGCGGCAGCCGCCGCTGATGACGTCGACGCTGCGCAGCGCGAGCGCCGACGGCGCGATGCGGCGCGCGGTGGAGGCCGCGCGCGCGGCCGAGGCGGACGGCATGCTCGCGGTGTCGATCCTGCCCGGCTTCTCGCTCGCGGATATTCCCGCGCCGTGCATCAGCGTGGTCGTGGTGGCCGACGGCGACCGTCCGGCGGCCGACGCGGTGGCCGAGCGCATCGCACGGCAGATCTGGGACGCGCGCGACGCATTCGTCTATCGCAGCGCGCCGCTCGCCGAATCGGTCGCGCAGGCCGCGGCGCTCGCCCGCGGCGCGGAACGCCCGGTGCTGATGCTCGATCACGGCGACAACTGCATGTCGGGCGGCCCGTGCGACACGATGGACCTGCTGGAAGCCGCGCTCGCGCACGGGCTCGACGGGATCGTCAGCGGGCCGTTGTGCGACCCCGAAGCCGTCGCGGCGCTGATCGACGCGGGCGTCGGCGCAACCGTCACGGTGCCGGTCGGCAACCGGCTGCCGTCGCACGGCGGCGTGCGGCGCGAACCGTTTCGCGCGACGGGCATCGTGCGCGCGATCACCGACGGGGAATACGTGATTACCGGCCCGACGTACACCGGGCAGCGTGCGTACATGGGCCGCACAGCCGTGCTCGATATCGGCACGGCCACGCTCGTCGTCACCGAGCGCACGCAGGAGCCGTGGGATCTCGGCGTGTTCGAGAGCGTCGGCGTCGATCCGCGCCGCGCGCGCTTCCTGTTGCTGAAGTCGCGGATGTATTGCCGGCCGGTGTTCGTGCCGATTTCGTCCGCGCTGGTCGAATGCGACAGCCGCGGCGTGACCGGTTCGGACTACGGGTTGTTCCGCTACGAGCGGCTCGCGCGGCCGGTGTATCCGCTCGACGACATCGTCGATTGGTCGTCGGGCACGCGACGCACGGATTGACGGAACCGAACCGGGTACGACGCACCGGGCGCGTGCGCTTTCGGGCATCATGCGATGGCGCCGGCCCGTCGGGCAGCAGGGTCGGCAATCCATTGCGTCCGCAACCGATCCGGAGAACCGACCGCCATGCATTCGAATCCTTTCCGCCTGCGCAGCGCGCGCCTGCTCGCCGCGCTGACTCTCGCCACGACGACCGTTGCCGTGCATGCCGCCGACTGGATCGTGTCCGGCAACGACGGCAAGTACCAGCGCGTCGAGGGCCGCGACACCTATCTGCCTTCTCCGCCCGCCGACACGCTGACGCTGCTCGATGCCAGTACATTCCCGCCGAAGGTCGCGGTGCAGGTCGACGTCGAGAACGGCATCCAGGGGCCGCCGCAGGCCGTCGCGATCACGCCGGACGCGAAGCTCGCGCTGGTCGGCGCGCCGACGCGCTACGACACGGCCGCGAAGCAACTCGTGTTCGACACGTTCCTGCAGGTCGTGAATCTCGACAGCGCGCCGCCCGCGATCACGCGCATCGAGCTCGGCACGCATCCGCAAGGGATCGCGATCGATCGCTCGGGCCGGCTCGCGCTCGTCGCCAATGTCGACGGCAGCGTGTCGATCCTGCGCATCGACGGCGCGCGGGTGACGCTCGACGGCAACCTGAAAATCGGCAAGAAGCGGCTGGCCGGGATCAGCTTCACGCACGACGGCAAGCATGCGCTCGTGTCGCTGCGCGACGAGCAGGGCATCGCGGTACTGAACGTCGACGACGGCAAGGTGACCGACAGCGGCACGCGGTTGAGCACGGGCGTCGCGCCTTACACGATCGACGTGTCGAGCGACAACCGCTGGGCCGTCGTCAGCAACGTCGGGCTCGCCGGACTGCCGGGCTATACCGGCACGCTCGCGGGCGACGCCGATTCGGTCGCGCTGATCGACGTGTCGCGCGTGCCGTTCCGCACGGTCCAGTATCTGACGGTGCCGTCGCTGCCGGAAGGCGTCGCGATTTCGCCGAACGGGAAGTGGATCGCCGTGCAGGCAATGGACGGCTCGAACCTGACGGCCGACAACCCGGGCCGCCACAAGCTCGGCAAGGTGCTGCTGTTCGAGATCCGCGACGGGCAGGCCGTGAAGGTGAACGAGGTGCCGGGCGGCGAAGCCGCGCAGGGCATCGTGTTTACCGCCGACAGCCGGCACGTGATCGTGCAGTTCAACGTCGAACGGCAGCTTGCGCTGTATGCGGTCGAGGGCGGCAAGCTGCGCGACACGGGCAAGCGGATCGCGCTGACGGGCGGGCCGTCTTCGTTGAGGACGTTGCCGCGCTGACGGGCTTTGTTCACGGCGTGTGGCGACGGAGCGTATGCGGGCCGTTCGGCCGTGAGCGGCACGCACCCCTTCAACGGATGAAGGCGCGGGCGAACCGGCGGCGCGTACACGAGGATGCGTGCGAAAAGAAGCGCGTGGTACGGCCGCACCGGGCCGCACGACCGCCGTTACGGACGCAGCAGATCGAACCCGCCGAAAACCACGACACCGCTGAGCGCGATCATCGCGACGGAGTGCTGGCCGAAGTAGAGAATCGCGGCGGCGAGCCACGTCGTGATGCAGAAGGCGCCGATGCGGGCCATCGTGTGTTCCTCGAATGCGTGATGAAGTGAATGCGTGCCGCACGGCGTACGCCGCTCGGGCGGTGAGCGGGGTACGCATGCAGGCGGACGGAAAAGGCGACTCGGGAAGCCGCGAGGGCGTCGTCGGCATACGTTGCATGCCGTGCCTCGACAGTCCGGAGCCGGGGCCGGCGGCATCGCGCGATCGGGCCTGAAGGAGGCGTCCGACGTGCGCATACCGCCGGCGAAGCGGCGATTTTACCAGCGCCGCCATGCCGCCAATCTGGCCCTTTCGCGATCAATGTCGGTCATCGTGCGGCAATTCACCCGACCCCGATATTCAAGTTTCGTGTGATGAATGCCGTAAATGAACTGGAAGGCGATTTCCGCCCCCGTCACTTCGTTTACCGACACACGAACCGACACGATGCAGATCGATTTCTCCACGACCGCGCGATCGCCGCTCGCGGACAGCGGCGTGACCGCGAACCCGCCCGCCGCGACGTCATCCACCAGCGGCGCGGCGGATGCCGCGAGCACGACCGGCGCCACCGGCACGAAGGATTCGACCGGCGCCACCGGCGCAGCGGGCGCTGCGGCCGCATCGCAGGAAGACCCGGCGGTCGCCCAGTTGAAGGCGCTGATCGAGCGGCTGCAGAAGCAGCTCGCGACCCTGGAGCGGCAGATGGCCACCGCGGCCCAGCGCGCGAAGGACGACCCGGCCGCAGCCATCGAGCAGCAGTCGCTGAGCGCGGAAGCCGGCGCGATTTCGGCCGCGCTTGCCACGGCGATCTCGCAACTCGCCGCGGCGCTCGAGAAATCCGGAGGCTCGCAGTCGGGCGGGCTGGTGTCGACGCAGGCCTGAGCGGCCACGGCAGCGTCGGCCGCACGCATTACAATCGCACGCTCGTCTCCCTCTCAAGGACGGCTGAACGATGAATGCGGAACTCGACGACGACGAACTCGTTCGCTTCGACGCGCACGGCGGCACGCCGCTGCCGGCAGCCGACGCCGAAGGATGGCTCGACCATGACGGCGCGCGCATCTGGCACGCGTCGTTCGGCCAGGGGCCGGCGGTCGTGCTGTTGCACGGCGGCCTGGGCCACGGCGGCAACTGGGGCAACCAGGTACCGGCGCTGCGCGCGGCCGGCTACCGCGCGATCGTGATCGACAGCCGCGGGCACGGCCGCAGCACGCGCGACGACCGCCCCTATTCGTACGAACGCATGGCATCGGACGTGCTAGCCGTCCTCGACACGCTGCACGTCGACCGTGCACGCTTCGTCGGCTGGAGCGACGGCGCATGCATCGCGCTCGTGCTGGCCGCCCGCGCACCGGAACGCGCGGCCGGCGTGTTCTTCTTCGCCTGCAACATGGACCCGGGCGGCACGAAGGAGATGGCGCCGAGCCCGCTGATCGACCGCTGTTTCGCGCGGCACCGCAAGGACTATGCGCGACTGTCCGCGACACCGGAGCAGTTCGACGCGTTCGTCGCGGCCGTCAGCGAAATGATGCGCACGCAACCGAATTACACCGCGCGGGATCTCGCGGCGATCGCCGTGCCGGTTGCGATCGTGCAGGGCGAGCACGACGAATTCATCCGGCCCGAGCATGCGGCGTACCTTGCGCGGACGATCCCGGGCGCGACGCTGACGATGCTGCCCGGCGTGAGCCATTTCGCGCCGCTGCAGCGGCCCGCGCGGTTCAACGCGGCGATGCTGGCGTTTCTCGACCGGCTGCCGGAATGATCCACGGGCAGGGCGCGCGGCTCGCGGGTGAGCGGGCGCGTGCGGCGGCCCGCGTTCAGACCATCGCGTTGTCGGCGCCGGGAATCTCGTGCGCCTTGATCTGCTTGCGCTGCAGCTTGTAGCGCAGCTTCCCGAGCATGCCGTCCTCGTGGCTGACCCGCGTGATGGTGCGCACGTACTCGTCGTCCGGCGCGATGGCCTGCGCCCCCATGATCCAGCGCACGCTGTCGCGATAGTCGTACAGCGACTTGTCGTTGACGTCGGCAAGGAAGAACGACAGCGCGGCCATTGCGGCCGGGTGGCCGCCTTCGGCATGCCGGCGCAGTTCGTCGACGTAGCGATGGCGCGACGGATAGTCGTCGATGTCGCCGATGAACATCAGCATGCACTCGAGGCCGTCGGTATGCCCCATCTCGTGCGCCTTGCGCGCGGCCTCGACGGCTTCGACCTGCATGCGCGCGCGTTCGGCCCGGTCCGTGCTGGTCTGTCCGATGTGATGGTACGTGTAGCCGAGCCGATACGCGGCCATGTTGCCGCCGGCTTCCATCGACTCGCGGAAGTAGTGGGCGGCGCGGTACGGGTCGGCCTCGACATGCGTGCCGTCCTTGTAGAAGCACCCGAGCAGGTAGTCGCACGAATCGCCGCCCGCCTCGTAGCCGAGCCGGCAGATGGCGAGCGCATCGGCGGGGCGCCGGTTTTCATACTCGAGGGCGGTGGCGATCTGGTTCCAGGCGAGCGAGCCCGGCTCGTTCACGCGTGCCGCTTCGAGCCATGCGTCTCCGAGCGCGTCGTCCTGGGCGAAACCGAACGTGCCGGTACGATGTCCGTAGCCGCGCAGGATCATCGCCGCCGTGCACGCGCGTGCGTCCGATGCGCGTTCGATCGCGCGGGTCAGCCAGGCGCCATCCGGATCGAGGGCGAGTGCGAGCCGCAAACCCATCGCCATCGCGCGGTTGTCGTCGATCGGCTCGTTGCGTTCGGCTTCCTGCAGCCGCGCGTAGGCCTGTTCATACTCGTTGCGCTTGAAATGGCTGTAGGCGAGCCAATGCAGCGTTTCCCAACGGTGATACGGATGCAGCGCGGCGTGCGCACGCACGAGCGTTGCGGTCATCGCGTGGCGCGCATCGTCGTCGTCGTCATCCGCATCGAGCGTGCTGCCGGCGTAGTCGTCGCGCCAGATCTCGTGCAGCAGCCGGTCCTTCTCGACCGCATCGAGGTGCGCGCACGCGTCGGACGCGACGAACGCGCGGATGTGATCGTGCGAGCCGCCCCAGCGCGGCTGCATGTACCAGATGAACGTGCGCATCGGGAAGAACAGCTTCGGGTGGATGTGCAGCGTCGCTTCCATCCAGTACCACTTTTCCTTGCGCAGCTTCCTGCCCTGGACCGGGCCGGGCAGCGCGTCCGGAAATTCCGGCGGGCAGGCGACCGGCACGTCGGGGTTCAGCCCCGAACGCGCGAACATGTGCTGCAGCTCGGCGCGCGTGGCTTCGTCGTCGGCGCCGGCGTTCAGGCGCAGTTCGGTGACGGGCCAGCGACGCTCGCGCACGAGCTGCGCGAGCCACTCGGGTTCGCCGAACGACGACACGCTCGTGAAGATCACCATCGGCGCGCTCCACAACGTCGGCGCGAGCGCCAGCGCGCGCAGCGCCGCGACGAGCGTCAGCGTCGCGCACGCATGCGCGCCGATCCAGCCGGCTTCGGTCACCGTCTCGGCCCAGCCGCTGCCGCGGTACTCGTAGGCCCAGTGGTGCCAGTAATGCGCTTCGCACAGCCACGCGTGCGCGGAACGCGGGTTCGCGGCCTGCCATGCGCGCAGGCGCGCGAGTCCGTCGGCGCCGGCATCGATGCACGGCTGCACGTCGGCCGGCAGCGCGTCGACGTACCGCCCCTCGGCGGTGCGATCGGCGAAGCTGGCGGCGAGCGCGGCATCGAGTTGCGCGTCGAGTGCGGCATAGTCGCCGGCGCGCAGCAGCGCGTCGACATCGCAGACGAACCAGCGGGATGTCGCGGGCGGAATCAGGTCGGCGGAGGCGGAGGACATGTCGGTATCGGCGGTCATGACGAAACGGGTTGGGGGTCGAAGATGCGGTAGCGCTTCCACGGCAGCGAAAGCCAGTTTCCGGACGGATTGCGCAGGTACTCGCGCACTTCCTGCGTGGCGCGCGACGACGCGGGGCCGTCCTGGCCGCTGCCGCGCAGCCACTGCTGGCGCGCCCGCGCATACGCGAGCCCGAAGTCTTCCCAGCTGTCGAAGCTGTCCTGCGCGCGCTGCGCATTGAGCAGCAGCACGACCCACGCGTGCTGTTCGGACGTCCAGCCGAGCAGCGCGATGCAACGGACGAGAAACGCGGTGCGCGCGCAATCGAATGCGAGTGCGTCGCGCACGCGCCCGATCGCGGCGAGCTGTTCGTAGAAGCCGTCGTGCGAGCGGCCGACGCCGCGAATCCAGCCCGCGAGGATCGACGGCACGCGCTGCACGATCTGCCACTCGGGCAGGTCGGCCGGCAGGTCGAGTTCGCGCCGTACCTGGCGCGCGAGCTGTTCGCGCTGCGAATCGGGCAGCGCATGGACGAGGTCGTCGCAATCGCAGCGCAGCCCGTTGCGAATCAGCAGGATGTCGGCCAGCGCGAGCGCCCAGCGGCGGCGGTTCGGCGGCGCCTGCTCGGCCTGCGCCTGCGCGAGCCTGACGGCCATGGTTTGCCGCACCGGCACCGTGCTGTCGGCGCTCGCGGCCTGGTCGGCGTCGACTTCGCGCACCATCCGTGCGGCGACCCGCAACGAGCGCCACACGTACCACACGAGCCCCAGCACGGCCACGCCAAGCAGCAGTCTCAGCATGACGCGCTCCCGTCCGTCGGCGCAGGCAACGCGAACGCCGCGCACAGCGCGGGATCGATCGCGATGCCTTCGATCTCGAATGCGGTCGCCGCCGGCGGTGCGTCGGGCGCGCGCGCGCTCGGCAGCGCATCGGCCGGCAACGCATGGCGCGCGGCCGCCGCGACGGCGGGATCGATCTGCCGCAACTGGCCGAGCGCATAGGGCGCATTGCGCAGCAGCAGCCATTGCAGCACGGCCGGCGGTTGCTCGAAATGCTCGATCAGGTGGAAGTTCTCGCTCATCACGCTCAGCAGATGGTCGGACGAGCGCACATCGGTGACGAAGGTCCACGCGCCGGTGGCCGCGCCCGGCGCATCCGGTTCGAACACGAGGCCCATGCCCTCGCAATCGGGATGACGCTCGCCGCGCGGCGCGAGCGCACGCAGGAACTGGCGAACGTCGTCCGCATAGCGGCGCACCGGATGGCGATTCTGCTTGCCCTTGATCTGGTCGATGCGCAGGCCGTCGCCGCTCGCCTGCAGGCTGATCGTCACGTGCGGCTGGTTGCCCGCGCCGCGCAGCGTGAAGAGGCGCAGCCGTCCGTCCCGTGCGGCTTGCGCGTACTGCTCGCCGTAGCCGCCGCGCAGCCGGCGGCGATCCGCGAACTGGCCGAGACAGTGCTGCATGTAGTACGACTCGTATGCGAGCTCCTCGCGCAGCGCCGCATGATCGCCGACGAATTCGAACACGATCCCGTTCGGCGTGCGCAGCACCTCGCGCAGCGCGAGGCCGCTGCTCGGCACCCAGCCCTTGTCGCGGCGCGCCTGCATCCGCTGGTGCTCGCGTTCCCACATGTCGAGCGCCATCGCGCAGGTGATGCGTTGCAGTTTCTGCGCGAGCCGCGTGCCGGCGCGCGAGCGCAGGAATTCGACGAGCACGCGCTCGCGGTCGATCAGCAGCATGTGCTCGGGATCGATGAAGTAGAGCGCCGCCGGCTCGGTGGCGGGCGGCGGCGCATCGGGCGTCGGGCCGGATGCCGCGGATGCCGATTGCGCGCGGAACCGGCGCACGAGCCACTCGGGCGCCGGCCGGTCGGCGCCGGCAAGCGCGCGGTAATCGGCCAGCGAAGCGAGCGGCTGCGCCTGCTCGAACGCCCCGACGACCCAGCGGAAGAAATGGTTGCCGAGCCACGCGCGGATCTCGGCCGGATCGCCGCGCTCGGCGCTGCGGCGCGCGATGGCCGCCTTGATGTCGGGCGCATTGACGACATCGCGCGGCCGATAGGCCGACGCGGCCACGGTTTCGGTCACGGGCTCACTCTCCGGTCGGGCAGGGCGTGCGCGGGCAGTGCGCGCGGGGCCCTGGCGGTTCTTCTGGCTCAACGACGAAACGGCGAACGTGCGCGCGGAAATGCGGCGGCGTCGCGTATTTCGGTTCAGGTCGGTCGGTGCGTGAAAATCACGCGACCACGCGGGAGCGGGCGATCGGGAAAGGGCGATACATTGTTTCTCTCAGGATGGGTTTTATTTTTTGCTTCCGCGAGTCTACTTCGATCCATGCGGATGAATCAATCGCGCCGCTGGCCGGCGCCGGCGGATCTGACAAGAGTTATCTCTTTTTCGTCGATTTTCGATACCGCGCCAATCGACCGCCGGATTCGATGCTGTCGAAACCGACAGGTTTTCCTGAAAACCGGGCATGCGGCCCGGAGGCGATCGTGGTCCGTCCGGCATTCTCCACGTCTCATAAGTTTTTCTTTCGGCTCGCGCAACATATCGTCGATTGTTGGCGGCCGGGCGGTAGCGGATAGTCCTGCTTCGACAGGCCGGCCGACGCGCGCTGCGCGCGGCGCGGCCGGATCTGTTGTCCATGCAACCATCAGAAATGGAAAGGAACCGCACCCATGCGATTCAACGCGACACGCTTCGCGGCGATCCTGTTCGTCGCCGCATGCGCGACCGCCACGGCCGGTCGCGCGGCCGCCGTCACGCAGGATGCGCTCCACGACACCGTCACGCGCCAGATCGCACCGCTGATGAAGCAGTACGCGATCCCCGGCATGGCGATCGGCATCGTCGCCGACGGCAAGCCGTACGTGTTCGACTACGGCGTGATGTCGACGCAAACCGGCAAGCCGGTGACCGGCGACACGCTGTTCGAGATCGGCTCGGTCAGCAAGACGCTGACCGCGACGCTCGCCGCGGACGCGCAAGAGGGCGGCGAACTGTCGCTCGCGGACCCCGTGGCCCACTATCTGCCCGAGCTGCAGGGCAAGCCGTTCGGCGTCGTGACGCTGCTCCAGCTCGGCACGCACACGCCCGGCGGGACGCCGCTGCAGGTGCCGGACAGCATCCGCGACGACGCGGGCCTGATCCGCTATCTCGACGCGTGGCGGCCCGAGTATGCGCCGGGCACGCACCGCAAGTATTCGAACGTCGCGATCGGCATGCTCGGCTGGCTGACCGCGAAGGCGACGCACAAGGATTTCGCGACGCTGATGGCGCAGCGGCTCTTTTCCGCGCTCGGGATGACGCACACGTACATCGACGTGCCCGCCGCGCGCATGGCCGATTATGCGCAGGGCTATACGAAGGACGGCAAGCCGGTGCGGATGACGGAAGGCATGCTGTGGCAGCCGGCGTATGGCGTGCGGACCACGGCGGCCGACCTGCTGCGCTTCGTGCAGGCGAACCTGGGGATGATCCAGACGGCGCCGCGCCTGCAGCGCGCGATCGAACGCACGCACACCGGCTATTTCCGCGCGGGGCCGCTGACGCAGGATCTGATCTGGGAACAGTATCCGTATCCGGTCGCATTGCCCACGCTGCTCGCGGGCAACGCGCCGAAGATGCTGTTCGATGCGGTGCCGGCCCGCGCGATCCAGCCGCCGCTCGCGCCGAACCCCGCGACCTGGATCAACAAGACGGGGTCGACCGGCGGCTTCAGCACGTACGTCGCGTTCGTTCCCGCGAAGCGGATCGGGATCGTGATGCTCGCGAACGGCAACGTGCCGATCGAGGATCGCGTGAAGGCCGCGTACCGGATTCTCGGATCGCTCGGCGACGGCCGGTAACGGCGCCGCGCTCGTGCCGGGGAGCCGGCGTCGCGCGGTCGCCGGCTCGGGCCAGCGGCACGAGATCACGGCCGACGGCCGCACGCTGGTCGAAGCAGGATGCGTCCGACACGGCCGATCATCCCGCCGCGCGCAAAGCTGTTTTAGTGATTCACGCCTTCCGCCGCTGGCGCCGGCCGCCGATACTGCGACGCACGACTTTTTGCGAGACGGTGCCGCATGACCCGTCTCGCCGCCGGAGCAACGGATGAAAGGGGCCGTGATCTGCAACGGCATGATCTACGGCGACGGCCTCGGGCTGCGTCGCGAGAAACGCGCGTCGACCTGCGCGTGTTCGCGGGTCGGGCCGCCCGCTTCATACCCGCCTATTCGGACAATATTCGCAGCGAATTATTGAATCGAAATCAACTGTGATTCGCGTGTGCGCCCGCTTATCAAACGGGCCCGGCGGCACTATCGTGACGGTTCCTGACACCGCTGACGATTGCCGACCATGAAGACGACCCTCGACGAGATGCTCGCGTTCGTGACCATCGCCGATACCGGTTCGTTGACGGGGGCGGCCGACAAACTGCACCAGCCGACCTCGGTGATGAGCCGGATCCTGCGACGCCTCGAGGAAAAGCTCGACACCACGCTGATCCGCCGCACGACGCGCCGCCTTGAAGTGACCCAGGAGGGCACGCTTTTCCTCGACTACGCGCGCGACATCATCGCATCGGTCGAATTCGCCGAGGAACAGATCGCGAGCCAGCGCGAGACGCCGGCCGGGCGGCTGCGGATCAATGCGGCGATGCCGTTCATGCAACATGTGATCGCGCCGATGATGCCCGGCTTTCGCGACGCGTATCCGGCGATCGAGGCCGAACTTCATACGAGCGACGAAATCATCGACCTGCTCGAACAGCGCGCCGACGTCGCGATCCGGATCGGCGAGCTGCGCGATTCGACGCTGCACGCCCGCAAGCTCGGCAGCAGCCGACTGCGCATTCTGGCGAGCCCCGCCTATCTGGAGAAAGCCGGCGTACCGACGAGCGTTGCCGATCTCGCGAACCATACGCTGCTCGGTTTCGTGCAGCCGGAAACGCTGAACCACTGGCCGCTGCGTACCGCGGACGGCGACGTGTACCGCATTCATCCGGCGCTGCAGGCGTCGAGCGGCGAGACGCTGCTGACGCTCGCGCTCAATGGCGCGGGCATCGTATGCCTGGCCGACTATATGACGGGCACGTATCGCCGCGATGGCAGCCTCGTCGAACTGCTCGTCGACGACACGGTCGAGTTTCGCCAGCCGATTCATGCGGTGTTCTATCGCAATGCGACGCTGTCGTCGCGCGTCGTCAGTTTTCTCGACTATGTGAGCGCGCAGTTGAAGGAAGGCGGCGACATCGATTGAGTCGATGCCGCACGCGCGGGTTCGCGCCATGTAACAGGGGCGACGGGTTCGAATGACATCGAACCCGTCGCCCTTTGCGCATCGGTCGATCCCGGCCCGCGCGCCTACTGCCCGAGCGCGCTCATCAGCCTGACCCGGCTCAGCGTTTCCTCGGTGCGTGCCTGCGCGAGCGAATCCTCGGCCGCGAGCAGCGCACGCTGCACTTCCAGCGTGTCGATGAACGCCGATTCGCCGCTGCGCCAAGACCGGTTGATCTGCGTGTACGCGCCGCGCGCATTCGACACCGCGCGCTCGAGGCGCTCGGTTCGGCCGTGATTTCGGGCGACCGCGGCCACCGATGTCTCGACGTCGGCGACGGCTGTCAGCACCGCCGTGCGATAGGCGGCGAGCGCCTGGTCGGCCTGCGCGCGACGCAGCGCGACGACGCTGCGCCGCCGTCCGCCGTCGAACAGCGGTGCACTCGCGCCGGCGCCGGCCATCCACGCGAGCGAACGCGCGAGCGACGCGCCCGAGAAACCGTCGATCGCCGCGCCGATCACGCCGATCAGTTGCAGGTGCGGCTTCAGGTCGGCCTCGGCCACGCCGATGCGGGCATAGGCCGCGACGACGCGTGCCTCGGCCGCGCGCACGTCGGGCCGCCGGCGCAGCAGATCGGCCGGCGTGCCGATGCCCGGTGCGGCGGCGGTCCACATCGGCTCGGACACGGGCGGATCGAGCCGCGCATAGACGTCCTGCGGCGTCGACGCGGTAATGATCGACAGCCGATGGATCGCGGCCTGCCGCTGCAGTTGCAGCGCGGGCAGTTCGGCCAGCGTCGTTTCCGTTTGCGCGGCGGCACGGTCGACGTCGGCGACCGGCACGACGCCCGCGTCGAACAGGCGCCGTGTCGATTCCTCGGTGCTGCGCTGGCTCAACCCGTTGGCCTCGACCAGCGCGAGCCGCTGTTCGAGGCCGCGCACCGTCACATAGGTGCGCACGGTTTCGTCGATCGTCGCGATCCGCACGGCCGCCGCATCGTTTTGCGCCGACGCAATATCCGCGTCGGCCGCCGACACCCCCTGGCGGATGTGGCCGAAGATGTCGATTTCCCACGCGAGGCTCGCATTCAGGTCGAATGCGTTGCCGATCGTCGGCGTGTCGGTCGGGAACGCCTGCGAGGCGGACAACCGCCGGCGGCTGGCGCCGCCATTCAGATCGACGGACGGCAACCCTTGCGACGCCGCGCCGATGCGCACCGCGCGGGCCGCGTCGATGCGCGCGACGGCCGCCTGCAGATCGAGGTTGTTCGCGAGTGCCGTGTCGATCAGCCGGTCGAGGATCGGATCGTGGAAGCCGCGCCACCACGCAGCGGTGTCGGCGGCCGGGCCGCCGGCCGCGAGATCCGCGTTCGCATAGGTCGCGGCCAGCGGCGGCGGCGCGACGGTGGCGACCGGCGTGCTCGTGCACGCGGTCAGGACGGCCGCAGCGGACAGCGCGGCCACGAGTCGAACGAACTTCATCAGTTGCTCCGAGAAACCCCATCCTTCAGGACGGGGAGGAAAGGGGTGCTGTTGACAGGCAGCTTCTTCCACGGGTTAGGATCACCGGCATGATCCTTGTCTACCGCTACCGCGTGAAGTCGCTCAACGGACTGCTCAACAAGCAGAGCCGTGTGGTGAACTACGTCTGGAACTTCTGCAATGACACGCAGAAGCACGCGCTCAAGTGGGGCAAGAAGTGGCCGACGGGTTTCGACCTGAACGTGCTGACGACCGGTAGCAGCAAGGAACTCGACATCCACTCCGGCACGATCAACGCGACGTGCGAGCAATATGCGAAGTCGCGCAGTCAGCACCGTCGGCCCTACCTGCGCTATCGCGGCAGGAAATCGCTGGGCTGGGTGCCGCTGAAGGGGCGTGACCTGAAGCGCGAGGGTGACGCGTTCCGTTTCGCCGGCAACACGTTTCGCGTGTTCAACAGCCGACCGCTTCCCGAAGGCAAGATCAAGGACGGGAGCAACTTCGCGCAGGACGCGCGTGGCAACTGGTTTCTCAACATCGTGATCGAGATGCCCGATGTTCAGGCTCGCCCGATCCGTTCCGGCGTCGGCATCGATCTCGGCCTGAAAGACTTCGCCACACTTTCGACCGGCGAAAAGCTGCCCAATGACCAATTCGGTCGACGAGCGGCGGAAAAGCTGGCGAAAGCGCAACGGGCACGAAAGCACAAGCGGCATATCGCGAAGCTGCACGCCAAGATCGCGAATGCCCGAGCCGACTTCCAGCATAAGCTCGCGCTCGATCTGGTGCGGCGCTTCGATTACATCGCGGTCGGCAACGTGTCGGCCGCGAAGCTCGCCAGAACCAGGATGGCGAAAAGCGTCTACGACGCATCCTGGTCGTCCTTCCGGAACAAGCTCCGTTACAAGGCGATCGCGCACGGGGCCACGTTCGAGGAAGTCGACGAAAGCGGTTCTACCCAGTCCTGTTCGGCGTGCGGGTCGAAAGACAGCACGACGCGGCCGAAAGGTATCGCGGGACTGCGAGTAAGAGAATGGGCCTGCAGTGACTGTGGTGTTGTGCATGATCGAGATACCAACGCTGCGTTGAACATTCTCCGATGCGGACGTGCATCGCCAGATGTGGGAATCCTTTCCCTTTAGGGAGGGAGGACGTCAATGCACTCCCTCCGTCGCGACGGCCGCGACAGCGGTCTGGCGCATCGCGAGCCGGCGAACCATCACATAGAACACCGGCGTGAACAGCAGCCCGAAAAACGTCACGCCGATCATCCCGAAGAACACTGCCGCGCCGACCGCCTGGCGCATCTCCGCGCCCGCGCCTTCGGAGATCACGAGCGGCAGCACGCCGAGGATGAACGCGAGCGACGTCATCACGATCGGGCGCAGCCGCTGCACGCACGCGTCGACGACGGCCTCGACGAGTTCGGCGCCGTCGGCCTCCAGCTGCCTTGTGACCTCGACGATCAGGATCGCGTTCTTCGCGGCGAGCCCGACCAGCACGATGAAGCCGATCTGCGTGAGGATGTTCACGTCCTGGCCGAGCGCGCGCACGCCGAGAGAGGCGGCGAGCAGGCACATCGGCACGATCAGCAGGATCGATACCGGCAGGCTCCAGCTGCCGTACTGCGCGGCGAGCACCAGATAGACGAGCAGCACGCACAGCGGGAACACGAGCAGCCCCGTGTTGCCGGCCGTGGTCTGCTGATACGACAGATCGGTCCACTCGAACGAGATGCCGGGCGGCAGTACCTGTTTCGCGAGCGTTTCCATCGTCGCGATCGCGAAGCCCGAGCCGAGGCCCGGTGCGGTATCGCCGTTGATTTCGGTGGCCGGATACAGGTTGTAGCGCGGCGCGCGATCGACGCCGAGCATGTCGTCGATGCGCGTCACGCTGCCGATCGGCACCATCTCGCCGTCGCGATTGCGCACCTTCAGCCGCGCGAGATCCGACGCGTCGACGCGGAACGGCAGGTCCGCCTGCGCGGTCACGCGATAGGTGCGACCGACGATGTTGAAGTCGTTGATATAGGTCGAACCGAAATACGTCTCGACCGCGTCGTTGATCGCCTGGCTCGGCACGCCGAGCATCTCGGCCTTCTCGCGGTCGAGTTCGACGTGCACCTGCGGGCTCGTCGCGGAGTAGGGCGTGTAGACGCCGACCATGCCGGGCGTGCGGTTGGCGGCCGCGACGAGATCCTGCGTCGCCTTCGCGAGCGCGGCGGTGCCGAGGCCGTTGCGGTCTTCGAGCCGCATCGCGAAGCCCCCCGTGCTGCCGAGGCCCTGCACCGGCGGCGGCATCGCGACGACGATCGACGCTTCGGTGATGGTCGCGAGCCGCTTGCGCATCTCGGCGGCGATCGTGTCGATCGTCAGGCCGCGTGCCTTGCGTTCCGGCCAGGGCTGGAACACCGGGAACAGGCCGGCGCTGTTCGCCGAGTTCGTGCCGGTCGCCGCGTTGACGCCGGAGAATACCGGCACGCGCGCGACACCGGGCACCGACAGCGCGATGTCCTCGATCTTGCGCGCGACCGCGCTCGTGCGTTCGAGCGTCGCGCCGTCGGGCATCCGCACGAGCACGACGAGGTAGCCGCGATCCTGCGCGGGAATGAAGCCCTTCGGGCTCGACACGAGCAGGTAGCCGGTCGCGGCGATCAGCACCACGTACAGTGCAGCCATCGCGGGAATGATCCGGACGATTTTCCGGACCAGCCGGCCATAGGCATCGGACAGGCGCTGGAACAGGCGGTTGAACGCGGTCGAGAAGCGCCGCGCGACGCGCATCGCCGGCGCGAACGGCGCGGCCATGCGCGATGTCGGCGCGGGGGCGTCGTGGTCGCCGGCGTGCGCTTTCAGCATCATCGCGGACAGCGCGGGCGCGAGCGTCACCGACGTGAAGAACGAGATCGCGGTCGACACGGCGATCGTCACGCCGAACTGTCGGAAGAACTGGCCCGAGATGCCGGGAATGAACGAGGTCGGCACGAACACCGCGCACAGCACGAGCGTGATCGCGAACAGCGCGCCGCCGACTTCCTTCATCGTCAGCAGCGTCGCGTCGCGTGGCCCGGCGCCGGCCGACAGGTGCCGCTCGACGTTCTCGACCACGACGATCGCGTTGTCGACGACGATCCCGACCGCGAGCACGAGGCCGAACAACGTCAGGTTGTTGATCGAATAGCCGAGCACGGCCATCGCCGCGAACGTGCCGACGAGCGACACCGGAATCGACAGGATCGGAATGATCGACGGCCGCCAGCCTTGCAGGAACAGCAGTACGACGAACACGACGAGCACGACGGCTTCGTAGATCGTCTTGACGAGTTCGTGGATGCTGTCGCCGATGAACGCGGTCGGGTTGTAGCCGATGTTGTAGACGATGCCCTTCGGGAAGTCCGTGGACAGTTGGGCCATCTTCTTCTCGACCGCGTCCATCGTCGCGACGGCGTTCGCGCCGGGTTGCTGCAGTACCTGCAGCGCGATCGTCGGATGGCGCAGCATGTAGCTGTCGGTCGCATACGCGAGTGCGCCGACCTCGACGCGCGCCACGTCCTTCAGCCGGACGAGCCTGCCGTCCGTGCCCTGCTTGACGACGATGTCGCTGAAATCCTCCGGACGCTTGAGCCGCCCTTCGAAGATCAGGTTCGGCTGGAACGCCTGGTTCGCGATCGGCGCCTGCGCGACCACGCCGCCCGCGAGCTGCGTGTTCTGCGAACGCACCGCGGCGATCAGGTCGGCCGGGCTCAGGCCGAACGACGCGACGCGCTCGGGGTCGAGCCAGATGCGCATCGAGTATTCGCGCGCGCCGAGCGCATTGATGTCGCCGACGCCTTCGATCCGCTTGAGCACGTCCGCGACGTTGCGGATCGCGTAGTTCGATACGTACAGCGGATCGTAGCGCTGGTCGGGCGAGTACAGGAAGATCGTACCGAGCTGCGTCGGCGACGACTTGCGTACCGACACGCCGCTGCGCTGCACGGGCTCGGGCAGGCGCGGCGTCGCGAGCGCGACGCGGTTCTGCACGAGCACCTGCGCCTTGTCGACGTCGGTGCCGCGCTTGAACGTCACGGTGATGTTCAGGCTGCCGTCCGACGTCGCCTGACTGTACATGTACAGCATGTCTTCCACGCCGTTCACTTCCAGTTCGATCGGCGTCGACACCGTTTGCGAGACCGTTTCCGCGGAGGCGCCCGGGTAGGTCGCCTGGATCACGACGGTCGGCGGCGCGATGTCCGGATACTCGGACACCGCGAGCGAGAAATAGGCCAGAGCGCCGACGATCGTCAGCACGATCGACAGGACGATCGCGAGCACCGGCTGCTGGACGGACAGGCGGCCGAGGTTCATTGCGCGCTCCCGGTCGTGCCGCTCGCCGCGTGGGCCACCATGGCCGCGTCGATCGCGCGCGGCACGGCCTTGACCTTGTCGCCGGCCTGCACGCGCTGGAAGCCGTCGACGATCACGCGATCGCCCGCGTTCAGCCCCGCGTCGATTTCGCGCAGGTTGCCGTGCAGGCGGCCGGGCGTCACCGGGCGGATCGCGACGGCGCCGTTCGCGTCGACGAAGTACAGCACGCGGCGCGTCGCATCGGTCGCGACGGCCGTATCCGGCACGAGCAGCGCGTGGTGCGCAACACGGCTCGACAGATACACGCGGCCGAACTGGCCGGGGCTCAGGCGCCGGTCCGGATTCGCGACGCGCGCGCGCTGGCGCAGCGTGCCGGTCGAGTCGTCGAGGCGGTTGTCGACGAAATCCATCGTCCCCGTCAGCGACGGCTGCGTGTCGCCCGGCAGCGCGATCGCGACCTGCCGCGACGACGCGTTGCCGCCGCTTTTGCGCGCTTCGCGCGTATAGCGCAGGTAGCTTTCCTCGTCGACGTCGAAGTAGATGTCGATCGGGTCCTGCGACACGATCGTCGTCAGCACGGTCGCGTCGCTGTCGCCGCCTTTCACGAGATTGCCCTCGCTCACGCGTTTGCGGCTGATGCGGCCGGACATCGGCGCGACGATGCGCGTGAACGACAGGTCGAGCCGCGCGCGTTCGAGTGCGCCTTGCGCGCTCGTCACTTCGGCCTGCGCGCTTTGCACGGCCTGTCTGCGCTGGTCGTAGAGGCTCTGCGCGATCGTATCGGTCTTGATCAGGACGCTCGCGCGCTCGAAATCCTGCCGGCTCAGTTTCAGTTGCGACTGCGCGCGCTCGAGCGCACCCTGCGCGGCCGTGACGGCCGCCTGGTACGGGCGCGGGTCGATGACGAACAGCAGGTCGCCCTTGCGGACGACCGCGCCGTCCTGGAACGCGACCTTGTCGAGATAGCCGCTCACGCGCGGGCGCACGTCGACGGTGTCGACCGCTTCGAAGCGGCCGGTGTAGACGTCGACGTCGTGGACGTCGCGCACGACGGGCGCGCTGACGATCACGCTCGGCGTCGCGGGCGGCGCCTTGTCGTCCGACTGGCAGCCGGACAGCGCGAACAGCGCGGCCAGCGGAACGGCGGCCAGCACGGCCGGTCGCGCGATGCGCTTCAATCCTGGATATCGGTTCATATGCGTGCGAAATGTCGAGTGGGGCGCGTGGCGCCGGACGGTGCGAAGTATCGTGCGCGGCGCGCGGCGGATAAACCGATGAAGCGGCATAAGAACTTGTACTGCGCAGTCACGAATCGCGGCCCACAGCGGCGACGCGCGAGCCGGTTTCGCGGCGCAGGGCGAGGGAACGGAAATGCAGCGACGACGCGCGGCCCGAATGCCTGTTCAGGCGATTCGGGCCGGCCATGCGGAGGGGACGGACGAGCGGGTGCGCGTATCGAAAGGCGTGCTCTCGTGCGCGCCGACGTGACTCAATGACCGCGATAGATCGAGTCGCGGCCGTTGATCATCATCGCGCGGCCGGATTCGCCGGTGGTGCGGGGTTCGCTGCCGTAACCGGTCTTGTCCGCGGTCGGGGCGGCGTGCGGCGTTGCCTGCGCGACGGCGTTTTCGCGCACGCGCTTTTCGGCGGCAAGGATGGCGGCCGGATACTGGTTGTGATCCAGCGCCGGGGTGTAGCCGACGGCGGCGAGGCGGGCCATCTCGGCCTTCACTTCGGCACGGGTCAACTGATGGTCGGCCGATTGCGCGAACGACAGCGCCGGTGCGGAAAGGATCAGGGCGGCGAGGGTGGAGGAAACGAGCGTTTTCATCATGGGTACCTGTGGTTGAGTCAGCCGCAACCAACGTCGACCCCGTCGATGTCGTTGCGAGTGCACCCAATATAGGTATCGCGACGGCCGGGAAAAATGGCCGTCCCGCCAAATCATTTTTGATCCCGAGTCATGAATCGAGCATGAATTCGGTCGGTAGCCTTGCCTGTCGGGCCGTTCGCCCGAACAGCGCGCCGGAGCCGCGGATCGAAACGGGCCGCAGATCGCCCGGTCAGACCTCACGGGACTCAACTGTGTCGAATTCCGTCTTGGACAGACTTAACCCGTTTGCCTAGACTGAACTCGCTTTCCATCCTTCCCTGGAGAAATCATGAGTCTCAAAGACAAGCTGCCCGGCAACAAGATCCTCGGTTTCGGTACCGCCCCGCTCGGCAACATGTTCCGCAACATCCCCGACGCGGAAGCCGCGGCCACCGTCGAAGCCGCGTGGCAACACGGCATCCGTTATTTCGATTCGGCCCCGTTCTACGGCGCCGGCCTCGCGGAAATCCGCCTCGGCGACGCGCTGGCGAACCATCCGCGTGACGAATACGTACTGAGCACGAAGGTCGGCCGCGTGATCCTCGACGAAATCGAAGACGTGTCGGCGCGCGATCTCGGCGAAAAGGGCGGCCTGTTCGAACACGGCCGGCCGAACCGCATCGTCAACGACTACTCCGCCGACGCGACGCTGCGCTCGATCGAGGACAGCCTGAAGCGCCTGCGCACCGACCGCCTCGATATCGTGTGGGTGCACGACATCGCGCAGGATTTCTACGGCGACGAATGGCTCGCGCAATTCGAAGTGGCGCGCAAGGGCGCGTTCCGCGTGCTGGGCAAGCTGCGCGAAGAAGGCGTGATCAACGCATGGGGCCTCGGCGTGAACCGCGTCGAACCGATCGAGCTGGTGCTCGACCTTGCCGAACCGCAACCGGACGGCATGCTGCTGGCCGGCCGCTATACGCTGCTCGATCACGAGCGCGCGCTGCAACGCGTGATGCCGGCGGCAGCCGCGCGGAACGTCGGGATCGTCGTCGGCGGCCCGTACAGCTCGGGCGTGCTCGCGGGCGGCACACACTTCGAATATCAGAAGGCTTCGCCGGACATCCTCGCGAAGGTCGACCGGATCAAGGCGATCGCCGCGCGTTACGACGTGCCGATCAAGGCTGCCGCGCTGCAGTTCTCGATGTCGCATCCGGCCACCGTCGCGGTGATTCCGGGCGCGAGCCGTCCGGAGCGGATCGCGGAAGACCAGGCGGCGCTGAACGTGGCGATTCCGGCCGACTTCTGGCGCGAGATGCGCGAACAAGGTCTGATCGCGGCCAATGCGCCGCTGCCGGCCGATCGTTGATCCTGGCAGGTGACGACATGGCACAGGCAAATGCAGGTATCGAGGTCGCGGCTTCGGCCGACACGGTCTGGCAACTGATCGGCGGCTTCGGGTCGTTGCCCGACTGGCTGCCGTACATTCCGGCCAGCGAACTGAGCGAAGGCGGGCGCGTGCGGCGTCTCGCGAATCCGGCGGGCGACGCGATCGTCGAGCGGCTGGTCGCGTTCGACGAAGCGGAGCGCAGCTATACGTACGCGATCCTCGAAGCACCGTTCCCGGTCGTGAACTATCGCTCCACGCTGCGCGTGCGCGAGCACGGCCCGAACGCGTCGACAGTCGAGTGGTCGGGCATGTTCACGCCGCACGGCGCGACCGACGAGGAAGCCGTCCGGCTGTTTCGCGGGATCTACGAAGACGGCCTCGCGGAGCTGGCGAAGCGTTTTGCGCCGGCTTGATGGCGGCGGCACGCTGCATCCCGTGAGCAGGAGCCTGGCGAAATCAGGCTCCGTCAGCGCCTTCGTTACGGGCTTCGGCCTGCTGCGAAGCCGTTGGCGCATGCGTGGCGCGCGCGATGTGCGAGAAGATCAGCGAAGCGAAGCAATCGACGCTCCGCGCTTTCAGCGATTCAATTTCCGACTGCCGCGACGACCTCCTCGCCGGTGAGGATCTCGCGGAAGATGCCGACCAGCGGCCGCAGGTTGACCTTGTGCCATGCGGCCCACAGCGGCGTGCGGTAGCTGAACCACGGCAGCTCGCGCAGCACGACGCCTTCCGGCACCTGGTGACGCAGGCTCTGCTGGATCATCGTCACGCCGAGCCCCGCGGCCACGAGGCCGAGCGCGGCGAGCGGCTCGGTTGCCTCCACCGAAATGTCCGGCGAGAAGCCGGCCTTCGCGCAGGCCGCGACGAACGCGCCGTGACGCGGCGCGCTGTCCTGCTGCGTGACGCCGATCCACGCCTGCGCGGCGAGATCGTCGGCGACGAGCGTCTTTTTCTTCGCGAGCGGATGCCCGTCGGGCATCGCGAGCAGCATCGGATCGTCCAGCACCTTCGTCGATTCGAGTTCGGGATCGTCCGGCGCGGGCGGCTCGGTGACGAGCGCGATGTCGAGGCTGCGCTCGCGCAAGCCTTCGAGCTGCGCGGCCGATTGATAGTTATACAAAGCGATGTGAACGGACGGGCGCCCGGCGCGCAGCGTTTTCAGCGCGCGCGGCAGCACGCCCGAGTGCGTGGCCGTTTCGAGGTAGCCGATGCAGAGGCCGCCTTCGTCGCCGCGACCGAGCCGGCGCGCGAGCGATTCGAGCCGGTTCGCGTGGCGCAGGAACGCGTGCGCTTCGCTGAGGAACGTGCGCCCGTCGCGCGTCAGGCGAATGCGCTGCTGGCTGCGTTCGAACAGCGTGAGGCCGAGCTTTTCCTCGAGCTGCGCGATCTGGCGGCTGAGCGGCGATTGCGAAATATGCAGGCGCTCGGCGGCGCGGCCGACGTGTTCCTCTTCCGCGACCGCGATGAAGTACTGAAGCTGGCGGATGTCGAGCATGTCAGACCTTACGGGACTCAAGATTTAAGAATTATGTCCCAAAAGGACTTGCCCGTGCAACCTGGAGCCCGCTCGACGCGGCGCGGCCCTGCCGAGCGCCGCATGGCGCAGCGCTCGCATGAGCCGCTCGGGCGAAGCGGAACCGCCCCCGTATTTGCCGTCAGTTCCCGTACATGTCGAAGTCGAAGTATTTCGACTGGATCTTGTTGTACGTGCCGTCGCTGCGAATCTGCGCGATGGCGCGATTGAGTGCGTCGCGCAGGTCGGTGTCGGCCTTGCGTACGCCGGCCGCGTCGCCGTTGCCCATGATCTTCGCGTCGTACACCACGCCGCCGGCGAACGAGAAGCCCTTGCCGCGCGGCGTCGACAGGAACCCGAGCTGGCCTTGCACGGCATCCATCAGCACGCCGTCGACGCGCCCGGTGACGAGATCCGCATACGCCTGGTCGTAGCTCGGGTACGGCACGACCTCGACCTTCGCGGCCGCCCACTTCTCGCGCGCATAGGTCTCCTGCACCGTGCCCTGTTCGACCGCGACGCGCTTGCCGGCGAGCTTCGCCGCGTCCGGCAGCAGCCCGGATCCGGTGCGCGCGATCAATCGCGTCTGGTTGCGGTACAGGCGATCGGTGAAGTCGATCTGCTGGCGCCGCTGTTCAGTCGCGGCCATCGACGACAGGATCACGTCGAACTTGCGTGCCTGCAGCCCCGGAATCAGCCCGTCGAAACTGCTCGATACCCACACGCATTTCGCATTCAGCTTCGCGCACAGCGCGTTGCCGAGATCGATGTCGAAACCCTTCACGCTGCCGTCGGTCGCCGTCGACTCGAACGGCGGGTAGGTCGGATCGACGCCGATGCGGATGGTCGTCCATTCCTTCGCCGACGCCAGCGACGCGAAGGCCATCGCGGCGGCGGAAAGGAGAATCGTGAGGCGCGTCTTCATGGTCAGGCTCCGTTCGTGTGGGGAAGAGTGGGCGGGCGCGTCAGCTCGGGAATTCGCCGCGCTGAAAATCGTTCGACAGTTCGAGCGCGTCGGCCATCTCGCCGACGGTGACTGGCTTGATCGGCGCGCGAATCCGGTAGTGACCGACGTCGCCGACGCTGCGTTGCTGCACGTCGGCGATCAGTTCGCCGACCGTCGTGCCGCACCAGCGTCCCTGGCACGGGCCCATCCCGCAGCGCGTAAATGCCTTCATCTGGTTCGGCCCCTGGCAGCCGAGCGCCGCGAGCCGGCGGATTTCGCCGGCCGTGACTTCCTCGCAGCGGCACACGATCGTGTCGTCGTCGGGGTGGCGCAGCGTGGCAGGCGGCGTGTACAGCGCATCGAGCAGCGGGCGCACCGCGAGGTGGCGGCGCAACGCGTGCAGCACCGGGCGTTCGCGTGCGGCCTGCCGTTGCGCGTCGAGGGCACCGAGCCGCGCGGCGATGTCGAGCGCGGACACTTCGCCGGCGAGCGCCGCCGCCCGCGCGCCGCCGATGCCCGCGCCGTCGCCCGCGATCCACACGTGCGGCACGCTGCTGCGGCCGCGCGCGTCGCACTGCGGACGCCAGCATGCCGACGATTCGTCCCATTCGTGTGCGCAGCCGAGCGAACGCGCAAGCTGCGTCGACGGAACGACACCCTGATGCAGCAGCACGAGCGACGTGTCGAGCGTCTGCACGACGCGTTGCGCGTCGCGAAAGCGGATGCATTCGGCGCGGTCGTCGCCGTCGATGCGGATATCGGTCGCGCCGCGATACACCGGAATCCCGGCGCTGCGCACCGCGCGCAGCATGCGCCAGCCCTTGAGCAGATAGTCGGCGCCGCGCAGCGCCGGCAACGCATGCGGGAGCGCGCGGCGCCACGCGTCGCGCGGTGTCGTGTCGACCAGCGCACGCACGCGCCGGCCGGCATTCAGCAATTGCGCGGCGAACAACCACAGCAGCGGGCCGCTACCGGCGAGCACGGCGTCGGCCGATGGCGCGAGGCCGGACGCTTTCAGCAGCGTCTGCGCGGCGCCGACGCCCATCACGCCGGGCAACGTCCAGCCCGGCACCGGCCACGCGCGCTCCTGCGCGCCGGTCGCGATCAGCACCGCGCGTGCGCCGATTTCGAGCGTGCCGCGCGACGGGCCGCTTTGCGTGAGCATCGCGACGGGTTCCGGCTCGAACGCGATTTGCCATACGATGCTGCGCGGCAGGTAATGCGCGCCGCTCGCGAGCAAGCCGTCGACGAGCGGGCGGCCTGCCGTGTAGTCGGCGCCGAGCCATTGCGCGAGCGGCGCCGGCGCGTCGGCCACGTTGCGATAGATCTGGCCGCCGGGCGCGCGGCCTTCGTCCGCGACGACGACCGACAAGCCGGCCGCACACGCGGCAGTCGCCGCCGCCATGCCGGCCGGCCCGGCGCCGACGATCAGCAGGTCGCACTGGCGGCGCGTCATGCGAGCCTCGCCTTGCCGTGCATCGTGCGCACCTGCATGCCGTCGGCGACGGGCGTCATGCAGCCTTGCACGTTCGGCACGCCGTCGATGTCGACGAGGCAGTCGAAGCACACGCCCATCATGCAGAACGGGCCGCGCGGCGCGCCGCTCACCGCGCTCGTGCGGCACGCGGCCGAACCGGCGGCGAGCATCGCGGCCGCGACGCTGTAGTGCGCGGGCACGTCGTGCGGCGTGCCGTCGATATGGATGCGCACGCGTTCGAGCGTCGCGGCGGCGGGAACGAGGGATTCAAACATGCCGGGCTTCCGTGGGCGCGGCGAAGCGCGCGGTGGTAAAGGCGGACAGGTCGGCCGGCGCGGCGTGGCCCGCGATCCACGGCGCGACGAGATCGGCGTGGGTCGCCGCGAGCGTCACGCCGCTGTGGCAGATCGCGATGAACGCGCCGGGATACGTGGTCGACGCCTCGTAGACGGGCAAGCCGTCGGGCGTCATGATGCGCAGCGCACCCCATGCGCGCACGATGCGTGCATGGGCCAGCGCCGGGAACGCAGTGCGCGCGCGGCGCGCGATGTCGACCATGGCGGGGCGCGTCTGCCCATCGTCGAAGCCGACGTCTTCGGCCGAGTCGCCGAGCAACACCGAACCTTCCGCCGTTTGGCGAACGACGAGCGTCGGATAGTCGAGAAACGGTGCGAGGCGCTCGGTGACCATGATCTGGCCGCGCAGCGGCGAGATCGGCGCGCGCAGGTCGACCATTGGCGCGAGCCGCGCGTTGTCGAGGCCGGCCGCGAGCACCACGCGCCCGGCTTCGAGTTGCGCGTGGCGCGTGTCGATCTCGAAGCGCCCGGCGCGCGGGCGGATCTCGGCGACTTCGCTGCGCGGCAGATAGACGCCGCCGCACTGCTGGAGCGCCTGCAACATCGCGCGCAGCGTGGCGAGCGGATTCGCGTGACCGTCGTTCGGCGACCACAGCGCGCCGGCCAGCGACGGCGACGCCGACGGGATGAGCCGCCGCAGCGCGGCGGGATCGAGCACCTCGTACGACAGCGCGGCGTCCTGCCGGCGCAGCGATTCGAGCAGGCCGGTCGCACCGTCGAGTTCCGCGCGATGCTCGAACAGCTCGATGCCGCCCGGCCGTTCGAACGCGCAATCCACGCCCGTTTCGCGCTGCAACTGCGCGGCGAACGCGCGCCAGCGCGCCGACGATTCACACGACCAGCGCGCATACGGCAGGCAGCGGCCGCCTTTGCCCTGCACCCACACGAGCCCGAAATTGCCGCGCGCCGCGCGAAACGCGATGTCGTCGCCGTCGCACACCGCGACGCGTTGGCCGAGACGCGCGATGCCCCACGCGATGGCCATGCCGACGAGACCGCCGCCGGCCACGACGACGTCGAAGCGGCGCACGGTCATGCGCGGCTCCGGTGTCGCGGACGAGGCGGTTGCATGTTATATCCCATGGCGGTGCGGCTCCTTGCTTTCATTACGTTGCGGAACCGATGTTCGGACAGGCAAAATGGGCTGTCCAATACAGCTTGATCAACGACCCATAATCCAGTGTTATGACCACGCCCTCGCTCAGGATTCGCCAGATCGAAGCGTTTCGCGCGGTGATGCAGCGCCATACCGTCACGCGCGCGGCGCGCGATCTCCATATCTCGCAGCCGGCCGTGAGCCGGCTGATCGCCGATCTCGAGGAGCGGATCGGCTTCGTGCTGTTCGAGCGGCAGCAGGGGCGCTTCACGCCGACCGCGCAGGCGCGCGTGCTGTACGAGGAGGTCGAACGCGCGTTCGTCGGCCTCGACCGCGTCGCGCAGGCCGCCGAGCAGATCCGCGCGATGCGGCGCGGCACGCTGCGCGTGGCGGGTTCGCCCGCCGTCGCGCTCGACCTGCTGCCGGAAATCGTCACCCGTTTCTCGCACGCGCATCCGGGCGTCGACATCACGCTGCTCGCGCATAGTGCGTCCACCGTCGTCGACAAGGTCGCGTCGGGGCAATGCGATGTCGGGCTGATCGCCGAACCCGTCCCGCATCCGGCCGTGCGCGGCGAGCGGCTCGCGGAAAGCGCGATGTGCTGCATCGTGCCGCGCGGGCATCGGCTTGCGCGCAAGCGCGTCGTGCAGCCGGCCGACCTGCGCGACGAGTCGTTCATCTCGTTTCCGCCGAGTTTCGAGGCGCGCAGCGCGATCGACCGCGTGTTCGTCGAAGCCGGCGTGTCGCGCGTGCTGTCGATCGAGGCGCAGCTGTCGCGGACGATCGTCGCGTTCGTCGCGAACGGCGCCGGCGTCGCGCTGATCGATCCGGTGACGGCCGCGTACGCGGGCCAGCGCGTGGCCGTCAAGCCTTTCGAGCCGGCCGTGCCCGATCACTTCTACCTGGTGACGTCCGCATCGCAGCCGCTGTCGATGATCGGCGACGCGTTTTGCGCCGATTTGCGCGATGCGTTCGCGAGGATGCACGCACCCGGTTCGACACGGGTCGACTCGCCCCTGCCCGCGTCGAACCGCCGATGAGATGAAGTACCGCCGATCCTATTGCGCCGCGGGTGTGAACGGTGCAGGAATCCGGCCCGCTTCCTGACGCGCGATCATCCAGCCGGGATAGCAGGGCGGTAACGCGCTCACGGCATCGAGACGCGTCAGTTCGTCGTCGGTCAGCACGACGTCGACCGCGCCGAGATTGTCGTCGAGCTGGTCGATCCGCTTGGCGCCGATGATGACGCTCGTGACCGCCGGCTTCGCGAGCAGCCACGCGAGCGCGATCCGCGCGACCGACACGCCGTGCGCGCCGGCGATCGCGCGCATCTCCGCCACGCACGGCCAAGCCCGATCCAGATCGACCGGCGGAAAATCGAAATGGCCGCGCCGCGAACCTGCTTCGGTCGACGCACCGGGCCCGAACTTGCCCGACAGCAATCCGCCGGCGAGCGGCGACCACACGAGCAGCCCCATCTGCTCGTCGACGGCGAGCGGAACGAGTTCGCGCTCCACGTCGCGCCCGGCGATCGAGTAGTACGCCTGCAGCGTCTCGAAACGCGTCGCGTGAAGCGCGGCACTCAGGCCGAGCGCCTTGCCGATCTTGCCCGCGCGCCAGTTCGACACGCCGACGTAACGAATCAGCCCCTGCCGCGTCAGATCGTCGAGCGCGCGCAGCGTCTCCTCGATCGGCGTCACGGGGTCGCTCGCGTGAATCTGGTACAGGTCGATATGGTCGACCTGGAGCCGTTCCAGGCTTCGCTGCACCGAATCCATGATGTGACCGCGCGACGCACCCTGGTCGTTGGGGCCCGTGCCCATCACGCCGGCCGTCTTCGTCGCCAGCACGATCTCGTGGCGCGGGACGCCGAGGTCGCGCAGCGCCTGCCCGACCACGCGTTCGGCCTGGCCGAACGAGTAAATGTCGGCGGTGTCGATGAAGTTGACGCCTGCGTCGAGCGCGCGGGCGATCAAACGGTTCGCGTCGTCCTGGCCGACCGCGCCGATCGCCGCCCACATGCCGGCATCCGCGTTGCCACCCATCGTCATCGTGCCGAGGCACAGCTCGGACACATACAGGCCGGTGCGGCCCAATTGCTTGTATTTCATCAGAATTTGCTCCGAGAGCCCCGCCATCGATGGCGGGGGAGGACGTCGATGCGGCGCCCTTCAGAATCGGCCGGACACAATGCGAGGCGTTGACCGGTGGCGCCCCCGCATGAACGTCGGAACGTTAGTTGGCGCGTGATTTGCCGGCCCGCAACTGCCCGGCGATCGCCGCGACGCGCGCGCCATAGCGGCGCGCCGTTTCGAGATCGCCCGGCGACATCTCTTCCGGCGACGCATCGGCCGGCGTCTGCGCCATCGGCGCGATGTAGGCGCCCATGCGGTTCAGGTCGTCGCGCGTCGACGCTTTCAGATTGGCCGGCTTGATGTCCATGCTGACCCAGATGCCGCCGTGCTGTCCGGCCAGCAGAAAGAAGTATTCGAGCGTATTGAGCTTGTCGCCGTTGACGCTTGCGCTATTGGTGAAGCCGCCGAAGATCTTGTTTTGCCATCCGCTGTCGAACCAGACCTTCGACGATGCATCCGCGAACTTCTTGAACTGCCAGCTCGGGCCGCCCATGTAGGTCGGCGAGCCGAACAGGATCGCGTCGGCGTCGGCCAACGAGTTCCACGCATCGTCGGCGAGGTGGCCGTCGGCATCGATCGCGACGAGTGCGGCGCCGGCGCCGTCCGCGACAGCGGCGGCCATCCGTTGCGTATGGCCGTAGCCGGAGTGATAGACGACGACCGTTTTTACCGGCGGGTAGAGTTGATCCATGGTGGTTTCCTTTCGTTCGGGTTGTCGTTCGGACGACGTGGGAAACTACTCTACCGAGCCGTAACCGGGTTATAAACGACGACAGATTGAACGTTCCGTTACTTTCCGGATGAACAATGCAGAACCTTGACGCGCTTTTGATTTTTGCCCGTGTCGCCGAAATGGCGAGCTTCACGCGTGCGGCCGAAAGCCTCGGTATTCAGAAAGGACGGGTATCCACGGTCGTCCGTGTGCTCGAACGGGACATGGGTGTCGCGCTGCTGCATCGAACCACGAGGCGCGTGCAGCTCACCGAAGACGGACGCGCGTTCTATGCGCGCGCAACCGACCTGCTCGCCGAAGTGCAGGAGTTGCAGTCGATGTTCTCGGGGCGCGGTACGTCGCTGCGCGGCAGGTTGCGCGTGGACATGCCCACGGAACTCGCGCGCAGTGTCGTGGTGCCGGCGCTGCCGCAACTGATGGCCGCGCATCCGGATCTGGAGCTGGAGCTTTCCAGTACCGACCGGCGTGTCGATCTGGTTCGGGAAGGGTTCGATTGCGTGATCCGGCTGGGTCCGATCGCCGACGAGACGCTGATTGCCCGGCCGCTTGGCCGGCTGCGCATGACGAATGCGGCGAGCCCCGACTATCTCGCGCGGCATGGCGTACCGCACACGCTCGCCGATCTGCGCAGCCAGGGGCACAAGATGATCCACTACACGCTGACGCTCGGCGCGCGGCATCCCGGATGGGAGTATCCGGACGGCGACGGCTATGCGTGGCTACCGTTGCCCAGCGCGATGCAGGTCAACAGCGTGCAGACCTATCACGCGGCGGGGCTGGCCGGCATCGGGCTGATCCAGGCCGGCTATTCGGCGCTCGCGCATCACATCGAAAGCGGCGCGCTCGTGGAGGTATTGCCCGACTTGCGGCCGGAGCCGCTTGCCGCGTCGCTCGTCGTCGCGCATCGGCGCAATCTTTCGCCGCGCGTGCGGGCGTTCATGGACTGGATCGCGGGCGTGTTGAAGCCGTACCTCGATTAGCGGAGGGGGCTGCAGGATTTTCCGAATCCGTGTGGCGATGAACGTCCGGCCACTGCATCAACGCACCGAATCCCGCGCCTCGCCCAGCACCCACTCCGCAAACGCCCGCACCGGCGCCGCACTCAATTCGATCGGCTCGGGCAGCACGAGGCAGAAGTTTTTCGTCACCGCTTTGCCGTCGGGCCAGGGCGCGACCAGACGCCCTTGTTCAAGCTCGGCCCCGATGTAAAGGCGCGGCACCAGTGCGACGCCAAGGCCGGCCAGCGCGGCCTCGATCAGCATCGAATGCAGATCGTATCGCGGGCCGACCGCCGAATTGGTCAGCACGATGCCGGTCTCCTGCGCATAGACCTGCCACGCATCCGGATTCTGCCGCCGGTGAAGGCGCGGCAGCGCATCCAGCGACGGGTTCGCGCCGGCGCCTTCAAGAAGCGCCGGACTGCAGACGGGCACCAGCACCTCTTCCAGCATCGGATGCACATGCATGCCGGCCCAGGCCGGATGCGCGAAATGAATGGCCGCGTCGAAGCCGCTGCCGGCCAGGAGGAACGGTTCCATCCGTTCGGCGATATGCACGGTGACGTTCGGATGGCGATCCTGGAAGCGCTTCAGCCGCGGGATCAGCCAGCGCGTCGCGAAGGTCGGAATCGCGGCGATGTCGATGCTCGCGCCTTCGACGGGCTGCCCCATCAGATACAGGCTGTCCCGTTCCAGGCGATCCAGAATCTCGCGCACCTGTACCGCGTATCGCGTGCCGTTGGGCGCCAGCCGCACGCGGTTGCCGACGCGCTCGAACAGCGTCACGCCAAGGAATGCCTCCAGCCGGCCGATCTGGCGACTGACCGCGCCCTCGGTGCGCGCCAGCTCGTCGGCGGCGCGGGCGAAGCTGCCGTGTCGGGCCGCGGCCTCGAAGGCCAGGAGCGCGGAATTGCTCGGGATCTTGCGTCGCATCGGGGTCTCGCCGGTCGGAGTGTGTTCGAGCGTCAGCTTGATCAAATATCACTGAAGGCTGACTTTAAGTCGATATCTACGTGGGAGACCGCAGATTAGCATTACGTCACTGCACTGAATATCCCGCATTCGAAGCGAAGGACAAGCCGATGATCTACACCGTGGAATGCAGCTTCGCCGACCCGGCGAGCGAAGCCGAATGGAACGACTTCTACAGTCTCGACAAGCTGCCGGCCCTCATCTCGGTGGCCGGTTTTCACACGTCGCAGCGGTTCAGCGCGATCAGCGACGGTTGCCCCGTTTATCTGGCCGTTCACACGATCGACGGCCTCGACGTGCTGACCGGCGATGAATATCGGCGCAAGGGCGGCGGCAATTTCGCGCGGTGGCAGCAGCACATCACCGACTGGCACCGCAACCTCTATGGCGATATCGGTCCGGCGCCGGCGGTCAATGCCGACGAACTGCTCGTGCTGAGCGCCAGCGGACCCGACTCGATGATCGAACTGGGCCTCGAGCCGCTGGCCATGCAGGCCGTTGCACTGGAGCAGTGTCCGGCGCGTCGCTGGCTCGCGGTCCTGCCGCGCAGCGATGCGCCGCTTGCCGACAACGTGCCGGACGATCTTGACCTGTACGCACCGATGACGGCGCAACTGACGAAGGCCGCCCGCGATGCCTAACCTGACTTTCCATATCGATGCGGAACGCATGCCGCCTGACGCGCGCCTCGCCGAACTTTCCGGCGACTGCATCGAACTGTGCACGGATGTCCTGCAGGCGGAACTGACGAACGTCCACGTCATTTACGTGGCGGTCCGGCACGGATGCGGGCATCCCGTTTTCGCGGAAATCCGGTATCGCGTGGCGTCGTCTCGCCCGCCCGCGGTCATGAACGCGTTCATGGAGGCGCTGGATCACGCGATCGTTCGCCGCACGGGGCTGACGGCGCGCATCCGTTGCTTCGGTCATGCCGCGCCGGACCTTCACGCCCGGAACTAGCCGCTGCGGAGAAGCATGATGTCCAACGTTACGTTTCCCGGCCGGCGTGTCGGCGATTTCACGATCACCGCGATCAGCGACGGCTACCTCACGGCCAGTCTCGATTTCCTGTCGAATATCGACGCGGCCGACGCTGCCGCGATGCAGCGCGCGGCCGGCCAGCAGCAGCCGTCCGCCGTGCATATCAACTGCTACGTGGTGCGCGGCGCGGGCCGCACGGTTCTCATCGACGCCGGAGCCGGCGGTATCAAGGAATGGGGCGGCCGCCTGATGGACAATTTGCGACTTGCCGATATCGATCCTGTCGCGATCGACACCGTCCTGCTCACCCACGCCCATCCCGACCACGTCGGCGGGCTGGTGAATGCGGCCGGACACGTGGCGTTTCCGAATGCGGAACTGGTCGCGCATCGACGCGAGGTCGAATTCTGGCGGGACGACGGCAACCTGAGCCGCGCCAGCGAACGCGCCCGCGGCAATTTCCGGATCGCGCGTCACGCATTCGACGCTTACGGCGACGCGTTGCGGACCTTCGATGAAGGCGAGGTGCTGCCCGGCATCGCGGCCATACCGCTACCGGGGCATACCGACGGACACACCGGCTATGTGCTCGAATCCGGCGATCGAGGCCTGCTCGTGTGGGGCGACATCGTGCATTTTCCGCATATTCAGATCAAGCGGCCGGACGTATCGATCGCGTTCGACCAGGATGCGTCGCAGGCGGCGACGACGCGTTCGCGGTTGCTGGATCGGGTCAGCGCGGACGGGCTGCTGATCGCCGGCATGCACCTGGGCGAACCCGGGTTCGCGCGCGTCAGGCGAGCGAACGGCGAATACGGGCTGTGTTACGAGACCGACGCGTGACGCGATGCCGGCGATCCGCCGGAAACGCCTGCCGACATGCGCTATAGCGATCGGTGGGCAATGGTGCCGGACGCGTGCGGAAACGGTTGGCCGCGCACCGGGCATCAGCGCATCCTGTCGGCCGACGAGGTTCGTTCCAGGCGCGGCGGCGGCCGGTAGCCGCGCTGCTTCCGCCTTCCCTTGTCGCAATCGTCAAGATTCGCGTCGCGTGCGGATAAAAGCCGCCCGTTCCCGGCGCCGTTAACCCGTTCGCAGCCCCCGCGCCGCGTACTGCGTGATGGCGCGCGTCGTTCGTGTTCCGGAATTCACATCCGCCGCTGGCCGTGCCTGGCCGGCTCAAGGGAACGTCATGCGAAAACAACTCACTATCCGTGGTGGACTCGTCGCGACCATCGCCGGCTATACCGTGCTGCTCGTGCTGGTGGTCGGCGCCTGCATCGCGGCGCTCTACATCGGCAACGGCTCGCTCGAGGCGATGTACCGCGACGACACCGCGTCGCTGCTGCACCTGAAGACCAGTTCCGAGCGAATGCTGGTGCTGCGCGAACGCATGAGCGACGTCGCGCAGATCATCAGCGCCGGCCAGCCGGCGAAAGACGAAGTCGCGCAACTTCACGCGCTGCTCAAGCAGAGCAACGACGAACTGGACGCGTACACGCGTCTGCACGCGCGCGACGCCAGCGAGCAGGCGCTGTTCGATACGCTGCAGAACCATCGTCGCGCGCTGCTCGACCGCGTGTTCCTGAAGGCGCTGTCGCAGCTCGACGGCGACGACGCGTTCAACTTCCTCGACACGCAGCGCACGGCGCCGCCCGCATTGTTCGCCGCCTACCAGGCGGCGATCGACGCGCTCGAATCGTTCCAGGTCACGCGCCAGAAGGCGCGCTACGATGCGGCCGGCGTCAATTTTCATCGGATCGTATGGGGGATGGGGGCGGTCGCGGCGCTGGCGCTCGTCGTCGGGTTCCTGGCGCAGCGCGTGCTCTCGAAGGCGATCATCGAGCCGATCAACCTCGCGGTCGACCAGTTCGAGAAAATCTCGAAAGGCGACCTGACCGGCGCGGTCGTCGTCCCGGGCGCCAATGAAATGGCGTATCTGCTGAATGCGCTGAAGCGGATGCAGGACGGCCTCGTCGAGACCGTGAGCCAGGTGCGCGCGAGCACCGAGACGATCGTCGGCGACGTGCGCACGATCGCGAGCGGCAACGTCGATTTGTCTGCGCGCACCGAGCAGCAGGCTGTGTCGCTGCAGCAGGCGGCCGCGAGCGTCGAGCAGCTGACGGCGGCCGTGCGCCAGAACGCGGACAATGCGCGCGATGCGCGCACGTACGTCGAGGGCGCGGCCGGCATCGCGTCGCGCGGCGGCGAAGCGATGCAGCGCGTCGTCGAGACGATGTCGGAGATTTCGAACAGCTCCACGCGCATCTCCGGCATCGTCGGCGTGATCGAGAGCATCGCGTTCCAGACCAACATCCTCGCGTTGAACGCCGCCGTCGAAGCCGCGCGCGCGGGCGAGCAGGGGCGTGGTTTCGCGGTCGTCGCGACCGAGGTGCGCGGGCTCGCCCAGCGCTGTGCCGCGGCGGCGAAGGAAATTCGCGAGCTGATCGGTCATTCCGCGCGACGCGTCGAAGACGGCAGCGGCCTTGTCGCACGGGCCGGCTCGGCGATGGCCGAGCTCGTCGCGGCGGTCGAGCGCGTCAACGCGATCATGGGCGAAACCAGCCAGGCGTTCGACGAGCAGTCGTCGGGCATCGAGCAGGTGAATGCCGCGGTGATCCAGATGGAGCAGACGATGCAGCGTAATGCCGCGCTGGTCGAGGAGGCGGCGGCCGCGGCGCTGTCGCTCGACGAACAGGGCGCGCGGCTGAGCGCGGCGGTCGCGCAGTTCCGGCTGCGCGAAGCGGCGCTCGCGTGACGTGTACGCTTATTGCGGTGCGTCCGGCAACGTGTAGTCGAAGCGGTACGCGTGCTGGCCGTTGTCGATATCGATGAGCATCGTGCCGGACAGCCCGAGCAATTCATCCGTTCCGGAATCGGGCACGACCGTGATCGACTGCGTCGGCTGCCCGCGCGTCATGGTGGAGCAGTGCTGCAGCACGAAGCTGCCCTTGCGCCCGCCGAGCACGCCGTGGACGGTTTCCATCGCGACGTAGCCGGCCGAACCCTGAACGCTGCTGCGAAACGCGAGCATTTCGCCTTGGCTGACGGCTTCCAGATCGCCGTGAAAATGCTTGTCCAGCGACATGCGGCCGAGCCCGCTGCTTTCCGCGACGTGACTCAGGGGTTCCGGATTCAGCTTCACTTCGAATGGACCGCGGGCCTGCAGTTTCATTGCTGTTCCCCTTGTTTCCAGCGCCGCCAACGCTCGCGGCCCGTCAACATTTCCATCGCTTCCTGCCTGGTGTTAGGCAAAAACACAGTCTTATGCCTACTCGCTGGTTTAAGCGAGAGCCTATGTCCGGCGTTTCGACGGGCTGCTCCGGGTACCAGTTGTTCCCGTGCTGCGGGCTGTGTCCCTTCGATTGACAAGAAGCCCCGCCTCCATCATCTGCGGGGCGAAGTGCCCGCACTTTGGACATCAACGCCAAGTCTTTTTTAAGTATTCATTTAATATTGTGCGAACAACTCGAAGTGCGTTGCCGCAGCGCACTTCTGCGTCTATTATGCGCAGATGATATCCAAACGCATTACAACCGCTGATGTCGCGGCTGTTACAGGGCTAACCCGGCATCAGCTGCGCGGACTTCTGGCGGGCCTCCCCGGGTTCGACGAACACGAGAAACGTGCACGCGTCGCACGGGAGTATTCCATCCAGGAACTTGTCCTGCTCGCCGTTTGTTGTGAACTTCAGACGCGCTATGGGCTGCGCCGCGACGCGGTGGCGTCAGTTTTCGAAGAACTGCGGACGATGATGAGCGGTCCCCGGGACGTTGTCGCACATGCACGTCTCCTCATAAACGTACAACCTCCGGCGGTGCGGTATCTTGCCCCATTTTGTTCCGTCGACGACGGTATCGTTTTGCCGGTCGAGCCGATATTTGAGCGCGTCTACAACCACTTGAACAGTGACCCTCGGTATGACTGGGCAGGGCAGCGCTCGCTCGATCTCGGTCCGGTCGCTATAGCCCGATCGACAGCAGAGCCCGCGAGTGCAACTGACAAAAGAGAGAGCGGCGCGGAAAGCCGAATTAGCGGGGTACGTCGGAAATGACATTGGATGATCTCATTCAGGAGCTTAATCTAAGCGGTGTAAATCCCGATAGCTTGGTGCGTCTTGATAAAACTCCTGATCCACGGCATATACGGTACGTTGACTTGATGTCAACTAATCAAGCATCCACTGAAGTCTTGCCAGATGCGGTTGTTGAATCAAGCGGGCAGCCATTTGCCTACGTGATTCGGGGCAACCGTTTGGGAGACTTGCCCCAAGGGGTTCAGGCCCGTTTGGCTGAGCTTGTGCGCGTCCTGGCTTGTCGATCGGATGCTAGGTATCTTTGCGTCGTCCGGCCCGGCGTGCTCGATGTTTACCCCCTCGCCATATTTGAATCGGCTCCCCCTCCGCTCAAACTACGTGACAAGGATGATCGACCGTCTTGGCGAGCGCTGTTGAGCGCCGGTGTTCCGTTATCGAGCAGCACTGCACAAAGCCGCGCTAACGAGAAATGGCTTGAAACTCTCCTTTTTCAGCTTCTCGTTGATGCAGCAAGAGGCATTCAAAAGGCTGCGCCAGGATTTTCGATTCAACAAGTGATCGCCCTGGTTGGGCGAGCATTGTTTTTTCGCTTTTTGGTGGATAGAGGGATCGTGACGGAGAGTAGCACTTCGTCAATTTCTTCTAAAGAACAATCACTGGTGTCGATGTTTGCTGATGCAGCATCGTTGGTCGATACCTGCAGATGGTTGGATAAGACGTTTAATGGCGACTTGCTCTCTCTGGGAGATAAAGACTATGAAGGCTTGATCAGGCTCGCCGGTAAAAATATCGGCACGATCTGCTGGCATCTAACGAACATTCAGCACAGATCGGTCGGTGGGCAACTGCCTCTGGATTGGTCAGGCATCCGCTTTCGTCACGTACCAGTTGATGTTCTTAGTCAGGTTTATGAAGATTTTGCGCATGAATTTGTGCCCGATTTGGCTCGTGCGACAAGTGTTCACTTCACCCCTCGTCAACTTGCTGAAGTCGTGATCGATGGTGCGTTTAGTGCGGTTCGGTCCTGCGCACCTCATTATGCAAAGGTACTCGATCCTTCTGCAGGCGCAGGAGTCTTCTTGGTCCTCGCGTTTAGACGGTTGGTCGCGGAACGCTGGCGGGCGTTCGGCACCCGCCCGTCGCGAACGGATATTCGTCAGATCTTGATGACTCAACTTACAGGTTTCGACATCAATCGCGATGCTCTGAACATCAGTGCTTTGAGTCTGTATCTGGCCGCGCTTGAATTGGATCCGGCGCCGAGTCCTCTGAGTGAGCTTAAGTTTGAAAAGCTGATCGGGAGCGTGCTGCACGTCGTCGATGTTGAAGCGCTCGGAGGAGAAAACGCGGACGATGAGCTTGGAAGCCTGTCCACACGGGTACGTGCGATTTACCAAAAATCGTTCGACATTGTCGTGGGTAATCCTCCGTGGACAGGTCTGAAAGGGGAGGCAGCAGTAGCGCTGAATAATTGTATGACCGGGCTGTTGGCTGACCTCGCAACCCCGTCTCCTGGACTGTCGAAAGTTCCGGACGTCGAATTCTCCTCAGAGTCGCAGTCAATTTCGCGAGAGTCAGAGGACGATGCTATGGTGCCTAGCCAGCTCGTCGCGAGGTATGGTTCGCCCGACGTTGCTTTTCTTCTTGCCTCCGCCAGATGGGCTAAACCGGCTGGGGCGCTAGGCTTTGCCTTGCATGCCCGACTGTTGTTCCAACCGGAAGCGTACGAACTCAGGAGGCGAGTGTTTAGCGCCGTTCGCGTGACGGGGATCATGAACTTCGCCGCACTTCGCCAGGACAAGAAGCTTTGGCCGACGAATAGTGCTCCGTTTATGCTGCTTGTCGCACAGAACGAGAAGCCGGTTGGAGGGGAAAGCTTTTTCTTTGTCAGCCCGAAGCACGAACCTCAACTGGCGGAAATGGGGCAGTTTCGTGTTGATCCATCGGCAGCGATATCGATTCCGCTAAGATTGATTGGAAGCAGCGTATATGCACTGAAGGCGGTCTTCAAGGGCGGTCTCTTAGGGGTGGATCTCTTGAATCGGATTCAGAAGAAAAGTAGTCGCACGGTAGCTCAGCAGCTCGAGTCGGCGAATTTGAAGTTCTGGAGTGGCTATCAACTCGGCAAAGAGCTCAAGAGAACCCAATCGGCTGCTCATTTGGAAGGCTTGCCGCTTGCCACGCTCGCTATGAGATTTAGTGTCCCAAAGCATGCAACACCTTTCGGTCTGACGCATGTGCAGTGGCCTCGCGCGCGTGAGATTTATCGAGGTCCTCTTCTGCTATTCCGCGAGTCACCCAAAAGCGACCGGGCATTGCGTGGAGCGCTTTACGCAGAATCGGATGCCGCATACAGCGAAAGCTTCTTTGGATTGTCATTTCACGGACGGAAAACCCTCAAGCCTCTCGTTGACTTGCTGTACGTGCTTTCATATAGCGATTTATTTTTGTATTATCAATTGCTAACCAGCCCGAAATTCGGTGTTGAACGAGATTCTTCTCTTCAGTCAGACCTCGATGCGTTTCCCTTGGTAGACATCGACGGAGTTGACGGGAATTTGCGTAAAGAAGTGGCCGCGGTCGCAGCGGCGCTACGGTCGGGAGAGGAATGCTGGAACCGAGTCGATTCGGTTATGGCTTCGCTATATGATTTGTCGGCTGCGGACGAGCAATTGATCCAAGATACACTCGCGATGGAGCTTCCGTTCACGGGCACCCGCAAGGGCGCCAGCGAATCCGTCACGCCAGTTCAGTTGCAAGCGTATACGGAGACGTTTAATCGGTTGGTTCGTCCTTTCCTGAAAGGAAGGTGCGAAGACATCGCTTACCCGTCCTTGGAGCAATACATCGATGGTTGGGCTTTTGTTGAAATGCAATCCCCTCATTCGACCGAGGATGCGGATCATGACTCTCCTGTGGCAGATCTCAAGGCGATGGCATCTCTTGCTGGAACATATTGGTCATCGCAAATTTGTGTTCGCCGCAAGGATGGTTCGCAATTGATGGGGCAGCTAAGTCAATCTCGCTACTGGACGCGTACGCAAGCGCGTCTTAGAGCTTTGGACTGGCTGCAGCATGGACCACTCGTCAACTAACAAAGAATAAACCACATGTTTGCGAACCTGGGAACGCCGCCCCAATCAAATATCTACCCGGCGTGGGGCAAAGCGCTAGTGGAAGTTGTTGATTTGGCGATTTGTGAGGCGTGGAAACGTGTCAAAAACAGATGCCCGACGGTGCTAGCGACTGGTGACGAGGATCAGATTACTGACGAATTGAAGACAGAGCTTGTGGCACTGAGAAAAGCTGATTTTCCGCCCGGCTTCAATAATTCGCTATTTGGCGTTCCAACTCGTGATTCGAAAGTGCGAAATTCGTCAGGCACATCTATAGACCCTACACCCGATCTCACCATCTACCCGGCCATACCTCGCCCGGAAGTGAGCGACGACCAGCACGATGCGCTATTCTTTGAATGCAAGGTGCTCGATCGGTCTAGGGGGCTAAGCCTGTACGACAAAAAGGGCATGAAGCGATTTGCTGATGGTTGGTATGCGAGTCGCATGCAGCATGCTGGCATGATTGCTTACGTGCTTGGTGGGACAAATACCTCCCCTGTACCCTGCCTGAAGCGATACCTTGGGAAAACAGCCCGCGGTGAAAGTATGACCAACGGCGATCGGCTTGGCTGCCGATCCTTCCCTCAAAAAGTGATGGATTCCCCGGGCTTGATGGCGTCTGACATTGCTAACACTGTTCATGCTCGGCCAAGTTTGACTATCGGCTCGCATGACATCACGCTAAGACACTTGTGGCTACTTCATTGAGGTGCGCTTGGTTTAACGGTGTCGAAATCAGGTTTCCTATTGAGGCCTTCAGGGAAATTACAGTTTACTGTAGAACAAACGAAACAGTTGCCATTTGCGAAATATAGATGCCCCTTTGTTGGGCTCCGTCGGCCAAGAGATGCACATCCAGCATCCGCAGCGGAGCCTCGACGCCATGCGAGAATTGCACTCTCATCACTATCCTTCGAGTACACGATGGATGAACGTATTCATGCACAAATCGTCGCGGGAGAGCAGGTGAACGCCGCGGTGATCCAGATGGAGCAGACGATGCAACGCAATGCCGCGCTGGTCGAGGAGGCGGCGGCCGCGGCACTGTCGCTCGACGAACAGGGCGCGCGGCTGAGCGCGGCGGTCGCGCAGTTCCGGCTGCGCGAAGCGGCGCTCGCGTGACGTGTACGCTTATTGCGGTGCGTCCGGCAACGTGTAGTCGAAGCGGTACGCGTGCTGGCCGTTGTCGATATCGATGAGCATCGTGCCGGACAGCCCGAGCAATTCATCCGTTCCGGAATCGGGCACGACCGTGATCGACTGCGTCGGCTGCCCGCGCGTCATGGTGGAGCAGTGCTGCAGCACGAAGCTGCCCTTGCGCCCGCCGAGCACGCCGTGGACGGTTTCCATCGCGACGTAGCCGGCCGAACCCTGAACGCTGCTGCGAAACGCGAGCATTTCGCCTTGGCTGACGGCTTCCAGATCGCCGTGAAAATGCTTGTCCAGCGACATGCGGCCGAGCCCGCTGTGTTCCGCGACGGGACTCAGGGGTTCCGGATTCAGCTTCACTTCGAATGGACCGCGGGCCTGCAGTTTCATGACTGTTCTCTTCGTTGAATGGGCAAGCGGCACTATAAGCCAACGCTGCCGACGGTGGCTGATCGTCCATATGCGCGATGATCGTCCTGTTTGATACGCGAAAGGACCGACTTGAAAAGTGCGCCGCCGTAGTCCGACATGTTCCTCTACTCGTCGCCTTGACCTTGAAGTTGACTTGAAGCTTAGAGTGCTTGCCGACGACAGTGAATCGGCAGGCTTCGTATCTCGCCTGTCACTGGTCGACCATCGACGGGAGACAACGAACATGGACAGGCGTTTTACACAGGTCGAATTCGGGCCGCACACGGTCGACGTGCCCGAGGGCGGGTACTACGACCGGTTCCGCATGAATCCGGACCTGGATGTCGTGGCGCGCGATCCCGCCGCGGGGAACATCGATTTTTTCCGGCGGATTCCGAAGCGTCAGGTGATCTCGCGGGTGGGCCCGACCTGGGCGCCGAACTTCTACTATCGTTCCAGCAGCATTCAGCTGCTGTTTCTGGCGCCGCTCGAACGCCTGCGCACCATGCTGCCGGTTCCGCTCGAACCGCTGCGGGCGCTGCCCGGCTACGGGCTCGTTGCGCTGACGTTCTTTTCGTACGCGGTGTGCGACAACGATCCGTATGACGAAGTATCGGTCGCGGTGGTGATCCGCCGGCCCGGCGCGAAAGGCTCGCACGCGCTCGAGCTGATCGACTCGATGCGGCGCCGGAGTTTCTTCGCGCACGTGCTCGCGCTGCCGGTCACGACGGAAATCGCGCGGGTACGCGGCGTGCACGGCTATCAGCTGCCCAAGTGGCTCGCGGATATCGACGTGAGCATCGGCGCCACGGCGCGCGCGCGTGTCGCGGGTCCGGGCGGCCGGCCGGATCTGAGCCTGAGCGTGCCGCTGCCGGTGCTGACCAGCGTGCCGTCGCAATCGCACATGGGCACGACGACGATGGTCAACCGCATCGACGGCGCATGGCATCAGGCGTCGGTGCAGACCAACATGCTGTCGTTCGCGCAGCGCCTGTTGCCGCGCAACGTCGAGCTCGTGCGGCACGGTGGGCCGCTCAGCCAGTTGCTCGACGGGCTCGGCGCATCCACAATCATGCGTCTCGACGTGGTCAAGGATGCGCAACTGGTGCTGAATCTGCCGACGCCGTTGACGGCCTTCGATGAACCCGGAAAGCCACGCTAACGATACGGATGCGTGCGACGTGCGCGCACCGAAGGAGTCGTCCATGCCGCAACCGACCTACGATCTCGTCGTATTCGGCGCCACCAGTTTCGTCGGGCAGATCCTGGCCCGCTATCTGTCCGACTTTCTGTCGGACGCCGGTGCGGGCGAAACGCTGCGCTGGGCGATCGCGGGACGATCCGACGCGAAGCTCAGGCAGGTCAGGGATACGCTCGGCGCGGCCGCGCAGACGGTGCCGATCATCGTCGCCGACGCGGCCGACGAGACGCAACTCCGGGCGCTGTGCGCGCAAACGCGGGTGGTGGTGTCCACGGTCGGCCCCTACGCGCTGTACGGCGAGCCGCTGGTCCGGGTCTGCGCGCAGACCGGCACCGACTATTGCGATCTCACCGGCGAAACGCAGTGGATCAAGCGGATGATCGACAAGTACGAGCCCGCGGCCCGCCAATCGGGCGCGCGCATCGTGCATTGCTGCGGCTTCGACTCGGTGCCGTCCGACATGGGCGTGTTCTTCCTGCAGCAACAGGCTCGGCAACAGTGGGGCGTGCCGGCCGCTCACGTGAAGATGCGCGTGAAAACGCTGAAGGGCGGTGCATCGGGCGGCACCGTGGCCAGCGTGATCAACGTGGTGCGAGAAGCGGCTGCCGATCCGGCATTGCGCCGCGAACTGCTCGATCCTTATTCGTTGTGCCCGCAACGGCATGGTTTCACCGTGCGGCAGCATGCGGTTCGATCCGCCGAATTCGATCGCGACTGCGATGCGTGGATCGCGCCGTTCGTGATGGCGGCGATCAACGAGCGCGTCGTGCATCGCTCCAATGCGCTGGCCGGCCATGCGTACGGCAGCCGCTTTACCTATGACGAAGCCGTGATGACGGGCACGGGTCTGAAGGGGCGCATGACCGCGCTGACGATGGTGGCGGGCCTCGGTGCATTCATGGTCGGCGTCCTCATCGGGCCGGTGTGCGGCCTGATGGAGCGCTTCCTGCTGCCGAAACCCGGCGAAGGGCCGAGCGTCGAAGCCCAGCAGGCCGGCCGCTACGATTTGCGCTTCTTCGGCCGCACCGACGACGGCCGAACCTTGCGTGTGAAAGTCACCGGCGATCGCGATCCGGGCTATGGCTCCGCCGGCAAGATGCTCGGCCAGGCCGCGATCGGTCTCGCACTCGATTGCAGCCGTGACGGCGTGAAGACCGGACGCGGCGGCGGGTTCTGGACACCTGCGACGATGTTCGACGAACGCTATATCGAGCGTCTGGTGCGCCATGCCGGGTTGCGCTTCGAGGTGATTTGAACGGAGTCCCGCCGGCGATCGCTCGCGGGCGCTACCGCTACACCCGGTTGCGCTTGCCCGCGCCCGTGCGGGCAGCGGTTTCGTCCAGAATCGTCGCGGCGAATTCGACGGCCGCCGGCATCCGCGCGTCGTGCATCATCACGAATTCCATCTCCGGCAGTTCCGGCAAGCCTTCGGGCAATCCCAGTTCACGAAGCGTGTCGTCGAGCGCGCTGCGCGGCACCGGCGCGATCGCGATGCCGGCCCGTGCGAAGGTGCGGATGCCGGTCACGCTGGGGCTTTCGCACGCGATCCGGTAGCGCATGCCGGCCAGCGCGAGCGCCGTGATGGCGGCGCCGCGGTACGGGCACGGATCGGGGAAACACGCGAGCGGCACGTCGCCTTCCGGAAGCGGCTCGTGGCGCGCGAACGCCCAGACGAGCGGCTCGTGCCATAACGTCGCGCCGTGGCCCGAGTGCGAGCACCGGCTGCCGATCACGAGATCGAATTCGCCGTCGGCATGCCGCCGAAACAGGCTGTCTCCGATGTCGACGACCAGATCCAGCCGCAGGCCGCGCCGCGCGGCGCCATGGCGGCGCATCAGGTCCGGCAGCCAGCCGCCTGCAAAGTCTTCCGACACGCCGATCCGCAGCTTGACGTCGGTGGCGTCACCGGTTCCCAGCCTGGCGCGGGCTTCCGCGCTCAGATTGAGCATCGCGCGTGCGTAGCCGAGCAGCGTTTCGCCATGCCCGGTGAGCGTGACGCTGCGCGTGTTGCGCACGAGCAGCGCCTGGCCGACCTGTTCCTCGAGACGAAGGATCTGCGCGCTGACCGCGGACTGGCTGAGGTTCAACCGACGCCCGGCGCCGGTGAAGCTGCGCACGTCGGCAACCGCAACGAATGTATGAAGCAGCGCCGTGTCGAGGGGAGCATTCATTTATCACCAATCCGGGTTAATTTGATTAATTAATATCGTTTCCGGATTATAGGCCGACCCGATAGGCTGCGAAGCGAAGTGGGCGAGCGCGCATCCGGCGCGCCGTCGTCACTCTTGGCAAGGACCGGCGCCATGACACGCGTGCTCTATATCGAAGGCTCACCCAACAAGGCCCATTCGGCGTCCATCGAGGTATGCAATGCGTTTCTCGACGCGTACCGGCAGGCCCATCCCGATCACGAGATCCGGAAGCTCGATATCTGGGATCTGCCGATGCCCGAATTCGACGCCGCCGCGTTGGCCGCGAAATATGCCGGACTGAGCGGCACGGCGTTGACGTCGGAGCAGGCGGCGGCGTGGCAGCAGATCGAGCGGCTCGCGGCGCCGTTCCACGAAGCGGACAAATTCCTGTTCGGCGTGCCGCTGTGGAATTTCAGCATTCCGTACAAGCTCAAGCACCTGATCGACGTGATCTCGCAGAAGGATGTGTTGTTCACGTTCGACGGAACGGGTTTCACCGGCAAGCTGGCCGGGAAAAAGGCGGCGGTGGTCTACGCACGCGGGCTCGCCTATCAGTCGCCCGGGTCGTTTACGCCGGCCGCCGAATTCGATCTGCAGCGCCCTTACATGGAAACGTGGCTCAAGTTCGTGGGCGTGACGGACATTACGGGGATCGTCGTCGAGCGCACGTTGTTCGGCCCGGACGGGAAGGCCGACCGGAGCCGGGCGATCGACGAAGCACGGGCGATCGCACCGACGTTCTGACGTCGCCGGCGCGGGTCGCGTGTCAGCGCCCGCCGCGTGCGATGGCGAGCGCGACGCCGAAGCCCACCAGCAGGCATCCGAACGTGCGATCGATCCAGTGCCGCAGCGACAGCAGGCGATCGCGGACAGCCGTGGCCGAGAAACAGATCGCCACGAGGCTGAACCAGCCGGCATGGGCGGTCGCGATGAATGCGCCGTAGCCGATCTGCACGATCAACGGCGTGTCGGGCCGGACTGCCTGCATGAACAGGCTGACGATGAACACCGTGGTTTTGGGGTTCAGCGCATTGGTCAGGAAGCCCGTGCGCAGCGCGGCCAGATCGGACAGCGGCGCGACGCGCGTGTCGGCTTGCACGCTGCCGGCTTTCGTCGTGAGCATCTTTGCACCGAGGTAGATCAGGTAGATCGCGCCGATCAGCTTGACGGCATCGAAGAGCCACGGCGACTGACGGATCAGGAGCCCGACGCCCAGCAGCGTATAGCTCACGTGGACCGTCACGCCGAGCCCGATCCCGCACGCGGTGAGCACGCCGGAACGACGCGACTGCATCAGGCTGTTGCGCGTGACCATCGCGAAGTCCGGTCCCGGGCTGATGACGGCCAGCAGCGTAATGGTGACTACGACTATCAGTTCGGTCATGGCGTCGTTCCTGCGGGGGATGTGTTGATGGCACAATCTTATCGATCGTGCCTCATCAGGAAAAACGATGATTTCTGACCAGAATGGTGAGTTTGAATCACAGTCGATTCGGACGAACCTGCCGTCGCTGATGGCGCTGCGCTGTTTCGACGCGGCGGCGCGTCACGAGAATTTCAGTCGCGCGGCGGACGAGCTGTGCCTGACCCATGGTGCCGTCAGCCGCGCGGTGCGCTTGCTCGAGGACGATCTGGGCGTGGCGCTGTTCGAGCGGCGCAGCCGGCGCGTGTTCCTGACCGATGCGGGCCGCACACTCGCCCAGGCCGTCCATGACGGCCTGGGCCTGATGCGTCACGCCGCCCACGCGTTGCGCACCGAGGCCGCCCGTGCGCGGCGTTCGGTGCTGTCGTGCGAGCCGACGCTCCTGATGCGCTGGCTGATCCCGCGCTGGCCGGATTTTCAGGCGCGGCATGCGGGCGTCGATATCCATCTGGCCGCGGCGGGCGGGCCGTTCTCGTTCGACAGCGGTATCGACATGGCGATTCGTCGCAACGATTTCCCGTGGCCGGCGGGGTATCACGCCGAGCATCTGTTCGCCGAACGGGTGGGACCGGTCTGCCGGCCGGACAAGGTCGGTGCGTGGTTTGCGTCGCGGCGCGGCGGACGCGCGTTGAAGCCGGACGCTGCGCTCCTGCATACGCGGACCCGGCCGGACGCCTGGAACGCGTGGGCGCGGGCGGCGAATCAGCCGGCCGCGAACGGGCACGGGCAGCAGTTCGATCATTTCTATTTCAGTCTGCAAGCGGCCGTCGCGGGGCTGGGGGTAGCGATCGGGCCGTGGCATCTGGTGCGCGACGACATCGAAAGCGGTGTGCTGGTTGCGCCGATGGGGTTCGTCGAGGATGGATCGGATTACTACCTGTTGGCCCCCGCGCCAGTGGCGGACGGGAGTGCGCAGGCGGTGTTGTTGGGCTGGTTGAGGGGGATGGTTTGACGCAGGCCGGTACTTCGTCGACGCTCGCTATCGATATCAACGCCCGAGACAATATTGTCGCTTAAGAGGCAGACGCCGCCTCGAATCGAAATAAAGAACGAATGACCTTGCCGATGCTTGCTCATGCCAGCCAGCGAACGGAAAATGGGTCGACCGAGACACGTTTGAAAGCTGGTCATCGGCATGAACAGCCCTTGTCCCGACGCTGCGCAGGGCGGCAGGATGTTGGCCGGCTTTTATCGAAATGGCGTGTTCCGGCGTGCGTCGCTAAAAGAATGCCGATGCGTGCCTTATCGCTGCAACGAATCGGCGCCGGTGAAATCACCGTCAGTCTTCATCTTTTTGATACGGTTTTTTAACGATGCACGCCAACCCTGGGCGACGTCAGGCTGCAGCGAATATTTCCCGTCGCGTTTAAATCCGCATCCTTTACCCGAAGGTCAACGGCGAGGCGAAGCCATGCAACTTCAAACCGGTAATTTATTCAGCGTCGAAGGGCGGCGCGGCGGCGACGAGCGAATCGACATGCTCGTCACGGGCTCGCGCGTGAACGTCGAGCGAATCGTATCAATGGGGCATGCGAGCCCGGCCGGGTTCTGGTATGACGACCCAAGAGCCGAATGGGTCGTGCTGCTGTCCGGCGCGGCCGTGCTCGAATTCGAAGAGGATGCGACGCGGCTCGATATGCGCGCCGGAGATTACGTACTGATCGAGCCGCATTGCCGTCATCGTGTCGCATGGACGCATGACGAACTGCAAACTGTCTGGCTTGCGATCTATTACGAACGCTGAAGAAAGGATGGGCGTGCGGCACGGTCGGTGGATCAACCCGTGCGCGACACGCCGATCGGGCAAAACCTCGTCAACCGGAGCGGCCGTGGAATACCGCCGGTATCGATGTCCCAATCAATGCCCAATTTGCCGGGCAGCGTGTTGAATCACGCGCCAGCCCATATGCGGGGAATCTTATTCCTGGATCAGGAATCGATTGCGATTCTTCGCATCCTTGATCCATGCGGGCGCGCGACCGCGGCCCGACCAGGTGGCCCCGGTCTTCGGATCGCGATACTTGGCCTGCACGGGGGCGCCCGCCTGTTTGGTCGGCCGACCGCGGCGCGTACCGAAAATGTCTTTTTCGGTAATGCCGTATTCCGCGACTTTGGTGCGGATGTCGTCGACGACCGCCTGGAATTCAGCGGCGCGCGCTGCTTCGGCTTTCTCGGCCAAAGCATCCATTTGGGCTTTCAGTTCCTTGTAAGTTGCCATATATCACTCTTCAGGTTGTGTCCATACATGATAGCGGTTTCAACCGGAAATGACGAAGAAAATTGCTTCGACTACGAATTCCATTGTGGATATCGCAATGGATGACTGCTTCGAACACCTGAGAAGTGGCTTGACGGGATCGTTTGCGTCCGATCTTCTCGTACGGGACAAGCTTCGGAGACTCAATTATTCTTTATCTTTTTTCAGAGGGATTGGGGAATTCACTGATGAACAGGGATGAAAAGCTGAAACAGGTCGCAGCCGAATTCGGATTCGATCCGGACGAAACGATCAGGATCGGCGGAAAGTACACGCCGGTCCTGATTGACGGAAGCACCGCCTACATTGCCGGCCAGGTGCCGCGAATCGGGGAAGTCGTGCATTTCGTCGGTATCGTCGGCGAATCCGTTTCGCTGGAAGAGGGCCGCCGCGCGGCCGGCATTTCCGCGCTGCGCGCGCTGGCGCTGATCCGTAAGCAGTGCGGCACGCTCGATGCGATCGCAACGGTGCCGCGCATGACCGTGTACGTGCGAAGCGCGCCCGGCTTCACGATGCAAAGCGAAGTGGCCGACGGCGCGTCGGACGTGTTGGTCGCGGTGCTCGGCGACGCCGGCGTCCATACGCGTTCGTCGGTCGGCGTGCTGCAATTGCCGAAGGGCGCGTCGGTCGAAGCCGATTTCATTTTCGGGCTGAATCGCGGCGCCGCCGCCGGTTGATTCGGGATAACGGCGGCGACCGGACAGCGGCCCGCGTGGTATCGATCAGTGCGCCGTGCGCGAGCGGGCTGTGTCGGGCGTCATCCCGGTCCATTCGTTGAATGCGCGGAAGAACGAATTCGGATCTTGGTAGCCGAGCAGGAAAGCGATCTGACTGTAGGGCAGATCCGAGCGATCGAGGTAATGCCACGCGAGCTTCTCGCGCACTTCCGCCAGCAGGGTTTTGAAGTTCGCGCCTTCGTCGCCGAGCCGCCGCTGCAGCGTCCGCTTGCTGATCGCAAGCGTTTGCGCGACGCCGTCCGCGGTGGCGAGCCCGCCCGGAATCAATTCGAGCAGCGCCGCGCGCACGCGCTCGACGATGCCGGCATCGGCCGACAGCGCGTCGAGGCGACGGCGCAGGTCGGGCTCGAAAATCTGCCACATCGCGTGGTTCGCGGTCACGAACGGACGCCGCGCATCCTGCAGCGCCACGCTCACGGAGGGCGCATCGCCGTACCGCGGCGTCACGCCGAAAAAGCGCGCATAGCCGGGATCGGGGCTGACGTCGCGCGGCAGCGTGACGGCGCGCGCCGGCAACTCGGTACGGGTCGCCAGCCGAGCGAGTTTCACGAAGAAGCCGAGTTCGGCCGCGACCAGCATGCCGGGTGGCGGGATGTCGCGCTCCAGGAAGTCGACCGCGAGGGTCAGCGCGTCGGCCTCGTGCGATACGCGCAACCGGACCGGGCCGATCAGCGGCTTGAACTGGCCGATCCGCCGGAGCGCGATCTCCAGGTTCGGACTGCACAACGCGGCGAACAGAGGCGGATCGAAGGTCTCGACGGTGAGCAGATCGAGGATGCGCAGCGCGACGGCCGGCGTATTCGCCATGTCCTCCATCGCGCGCCACAGACGGAAGTATTCGCGGGTCGTCAGCCCGTTTTCCGGCCGCGTGAACAGATCGGCGGGCAACTGTGCGCACCGCAGCAGTTCGTCGACGCGCAGGCCGAGGTCGACCATCACGACCTGCCAGCCCGGCGAAATCGCGAAGCGGTTCATCGGCGCAATTGCCCGGTTTCGACGAGCTGCTGGAAGAAGTCGTTCATCGACTCGGCGAGCGGGCGGTAACGGATCCCCAGTTCGTTGCGGCTGCGGCTGTTGTCCGCGCGCCAGGGCAGCCCGACGTTGCGCGCGATCATGCGGCGCGTCACGCTCTTGTTCGCGAGCGGGCCGACCAGCCACACCAGCCATTTCGGCAGGATGCGCCGCGGAACCGGATAGTCGGCGCCATACCGTTCCAGCAGCGTGGCGGCCATCGCCGGCAGGCTCGTGTCGTGTGCCGACACGATGTAGCGGCCGTGGGCGCTCGGCAGGAACGCCGCACGCACATGCGCGTCGGCGACGTCGCGGACATCCACTGCGCCCATGCCGAGATCCGGCACGCCGGCCTTCATCGTGCCGTTGCCCATTTGCCGCACGATCTCGAAGCTCTCCGACGTCGCGTACGGATTGATACCCGGCCCGATCACGAGCGACGGATTGATGGTCACGAGATCCCAGCGTTGCTGCTGGCGAGCGATCTTCCACGCTTCGCGCTCGGCGACCGTCTTCGAATACGAATAGGGTTGATGCGTCAGCGACGAGCTGGTGTTCCAGATCGCTTCGGTGAACACACCATCGGGCGTCGCGGCGAGATCGGCGTTGTCGCCGTAGATCGCCGCACAACTGCTGGTCAGCACGACGCGCCGCACCGACGGCGTGCGGTTTGCCGTCTCGAGTACGTTGCGCGTGCCGAGCAGCGCCGGATCGACCAGCTCCTTCTGCGGATCGCGAACGGTGACGGTGAACGGCGACGCGGTATGGAACACGGTCCCGCAACCCGCCATCGCGTCGGCGTACGACCCGGGTTCGAGCAGGTCCGCACGGAAATAGCGGATCGTGCCGGGCTGGCCGGCCGCGATGCGCTGCAGATGCTCGAGCTTGTCCGGGCTGTCGGGGTCGCGGACGGCCGCATGGACCGTCAGGCCGGCCTCGAGCAGCCGCTGCACGAGCCAGCCTGCGACATAACCGGTCGCGCCGGTCACCATGACGGGCAGGTCGGTATCGATATTCATGGACGGGATTCCGTGGCAGAAAGGATGCGCCATGATGCCGCCATTTGCGCGCCACTTCACTCGCAAAGCGCGCCAATCGACATGCAAGGGGCGACAGGCGGCGCGATACCGGGCACGCCCATGCTCGATTCCCCGTCCAGGGAATTGCGACTGCTACGATGCCCCGTGCGTTGGAATCTCGCGAGGCGTGCGACGAAGCCGCACGTCGCTGCCGATGGCCGATTCGTCAGACGTGAAAGCGCACGATTCGCCGGAATGCCGCCATCGTGTTGCCGTGCAACGAGCCGTCGCGCCAGCCGGCCGTTTTTACCCCCGTCCTTTCCGGAAGTCGTCGTCCAGCCCATATCGGCCGGCATCCCCATTTTTGGGGATGCCGGCGCCGAACGGTGGGCCTACGATGGTCAACGGGGCATCGCGACCGGATGTCGCCAGGACAATCGGACAGGCCCGTCATTCCTTTGTCGATCGCCGTGTGCGTCCGCACAATCGGTTGACATGATCGGCGCGTACGCTGATGCGCAACGTATGCGGTGCGTCGTGGCACCGCGGACGATCGCGCGTGGATGACGGAAGGCCTCATGTCGTATTTCGGGGAATTTCAATCAATATGCTCGCACGAGACTATGTGGAACGTGAGCTCTCTCACATCCAGAGAATGGTGGCGCTGCTGGACAGCGAGACGGCCGTCGCCGATGTGTCGATGTCGGGCGCGGGGCGCGTCAGGCATCCGAGATACTGGCGCGGGCGTATCGAGGAACTGCTGTCGACGCCCGACGTGCCGCGTCACGTCAGAAAGCTGAGCGAAGCGGTGCTCGCGAAGATCGACGAGATGGAAGCGCGGTTCACGACGATGAAGTAAGTGCATCGTCGGACCGGGCGGCGCAACGCGCTCCGTCGCATGTTCGGTTGCATCGTCTTGACCGGGCGCCATCTCGCCGACCCGCGCCGCGCAGGCCGCCCCGCGTCAACACGGATTGCTTCTCGCTGTCGAAAATAACCGTTTCGTTTGACGAGAAGCAGTCATCACCGTGGTATTTCGATCACACCCGCATCGGCAATTTGAACAATGAGGCCGATTGAGTAAGATGCCCGAACGGCGTTCAATAAAAACGCACGGCACGGGGTGGCCAGATGCAGATGAACGGGTTGATTCCATCGGCATGGATCGATGACGTCTATGCTGCGGCGCTGGGCGACCAACGATGGGAAGCGGTGCTGGACGGCCTGCGCATGTCGGTCGGCGTACGCATGGCGACGCTGCTGTCGTTCGACGATGCGGCGCGGCTGCCGGCGATCGAGCGGGCGGCCGGCGACGATCCGTCATGGGTCGCCGCGTGCCACCGCAGCTACAACACCGAGTTCTACCTGTACGACCCGGTCGTGCCGGTTGCCGCCGACTGGCAGGCAGGGCGCTGGTTCGAGGACGTCAAGCACCTGTCGGTGCGGCAGCGCACACATGGCGTGTTCTATCGGGAATTCCTGCAGCCGTTCGGGCTCGGCAGCATTTCGGGCCTGTACATCCATCGCGGCGAGGGCGCCGGCGCTTTCCTCAGCGTACAGGGCGGCCCCGAATCGCAAGGGCTGTCCGACGAGCAGCGTCGGGCGATCGAAATCATGGGCGCCCACATCAGCCGCGCGTTGCGCATCCACGCGCGCATCGGCGAGCTCGAAGCGCGCGTGGCCGCCGCGGAATCGGCGCTCGACGCGGTGCCGGTGCCGGTATTCCTGCTCGGCGCGCAGCGTGAACTGCGCTATACGAACCGCGCGGCCGATCAGCTGATCGCCGCCGAACCGGCGCTGCGGGTCCTGAACGGGCGTTTCGCGCCGGAAGGCTGCGTCGACGATGCGCAATGGCGGCATGCATTCGCACGCGGCGGACTGCTGCTGCGTCGTGCGACGGGCGAGCCGCTGCCGCTTGCGTTGATCCCCGTTCCAGAACAGTCGCGTCTCGCGCGCGAACGGCCCGGCGTCGCGGCGCTGATGACGGCCGCCGACGTTCGTTCGCCGTCGGCGCGCGCGCAGCGCTTGCGGGTGTTCTACGGGCTGTCGTCGGCGGAAGCCGATCTCGCCGTGCTGCTGTGCTGCGACGGGCGCTCGCCGCAGGAATGCGCGGCGCTGCGCGGCGTGTCGATCGGCACGGTTCGCGCGCAGATCAAGTCGATCTACACGAAGACGGACGTGGCGCGCGCCGCGCAACTGACGTCGCTGGTCATGCAGACCTGAGCGATCCGTGCGCGCGGGCGCGCCTGCGTTTTTACCTATCCACCGCCGATTCCCTGCAGTACCTTGCCCGTCCCGCCGCAGACGGTGCACGTCTGTCCCTCCACCATGCCGGTGCCGCGGCAGACGCGGCACGTGTCCTCACCGATGCCCGGCGCGTCCGCGGGGCCTTCGTCGCCGGCGTTCGGCGGTGTGGCCGGGTCGGTTGGCGCTGATCGCTTCGTGATCGACATGACTGGCTCCTTTCGCGTTTTCACGCTGTGGCGGCGCGCATCGCGCGTGCCTGTCAGGCGGCACGCCCGACGACGGATCGATCGCACGGTTATCGCGGCGGCGCGGCAAGATCATGGTCAGTCATCCTATAACGTCGACCAATGAAGCGAAAGAAGGCCGTTGAGCGGGCGAAAACCGCGACGCCGATGCGCGATCGGGATCGCGATCCGCTTCCGGAAAACGTTTCGCGAGAAAGGAGGAAAACGGAGAATCCGGTTTCCCGATTCCTCATCAAGCCCTTGATGAAAGCGGTTATACGGGTATGCACCAAGTGAGTTAAACGGTTAACCGACGTACATTCGCTCAACACATCATACGACGTATGACTCGGCGATTGCGGAAATCGTCTCGGCGAAGCCCGAGCGGGCCGCCGGATCGCCGCACAACAACGATCGACCATCCAGGAGACTCACCATGAAGCACCGATTCACCGGCTCCCGTACCGTCCTGGCCGTCGCCTTGATGGCTGGCTTCGCACTGTCTGCGCAGGCGCGCGTGTTCCGCTCGGCGGACGTGCACGGCGACAACTTCCCGACCAACATGGCCGTGAAGTTCATGGGCGACGAACTGTCGAAGCAGACGGGCGGCAAGGATTCGATCAAGGTGTTCGGCAACAGCGCGCTCGGCTCCGAGAAGGACACGGTCGACCAGGTGCGGATCGGCGCGATCGACATGGCGCGCGTGAACGGCGCGTCGTTCAACGAGATCGTGCCGGAATCGCTGATCCCGTCGTTCCCGTTCCTGTTCCGCGACGTCGACCATTTCCGCAAGGCGATGTACGGCCCGGCCGGCCGGAAGATCCTCGATGCGTTCACCGCGAAGGGGATGATCGCGCTGACGTTCTACGAGAGCGGCGCGCGCTCGATCTACGCGAAGCGCCCGGTGCGCTCGCCGGCCGACATGAAGGGGCTGAAGGTGCGCGTGCAACCGTCGGACCTGATGGTCGACGAGATCCGCGCGATGGGCGGCACGCCGACGCCGATGCCGTTCGCCGAGGTATACACGGGCCTGAAGACGGGCCTTGTCGATGCGGCGGAAAACAACCTGCCGTCGTACGAGGAAACCAAGCACTACGAAGTGGCGCCCGATTACTCGGAAACGCAGCACGCGATGACGCCGGAAGTGCTGGTGTTCTCGAAGAAGATCTGGGACACGCTGTCGCCGCAGGAGCAGGCGGCGCTCAGGAAGGCGGCGGCCGATTCGGTGCCGTACTACCAGAAGCTGTGGACCGCGCGCGAGGCGTCCGCGCAGCAACTGGTGACGAAGGGCGGCGCGAAGATCCTGCCGGCCGCGCAAATCGACCGCGCGGCGTTCGTGAAGGCGATGCAGCCGCTGTGGACCAAGTATGAAAAGACGCCGCAGATGAAGCAGATCGTCGACGAGATCGAGGCCACCAAGTGACGCGTCGCACTTCCTTGAATGGCGCCGCGACCGTGGGCTCGCCGGACGCGCCGGCCACCGACGGCGCGCCGCCGTGCCGGCCGCGCGCGGCCGCGCCGCTGCTGCGGTGCGTGAACGACGGGCTGTTCCGCGTGCTCGCCGTGATCGCGTCGGCGTGCCTCGCGGTGCTCACGGTGCTGGTGTTCTATGCGGTCGTGATGCGCTACGTGTTCGAGAACGCACCGGATTTCGTCGAGCCGATCGCGCTGTTGCTCGTGATCGTGATCGCGATGTTCGGCGCCGCGATGAAGGTGCGCGACGGCGGCCACATCGGCCTCGATTCGCTGGTGCGGCGACTGTCGCCGAAGGCGCGCACGGTCGTCGTCGCGATCCAGCACCTGAGCCTGATCGCGTTCGCGATCATGATCATGATCGGCTGCGGCAGCATGGCCGTCGAGACGATGGGCGACCGCATCCCGATCATCGGGCTGCCCGAAGGCGTGCGCTACCTGATCACGATGCCCGCGGCGGTTGCGATCATCTTCTTCTCGCTCGAGCACCTGCTCGCGCTTCGCCGTTCTTCGTCGGGACAATAACGCCATGGAACTCGCGATCCTGTCCGTCAGTTTTCTGATATTCCTCGTGCTGGGCGTGCCCGTGTCGTTCGCGCTCGGCATTGCATGCGTACTGACCTACATGGTCGAAGGCCTGCCGATCGCGACCGCGATGCAGGCGATGATCTCGGGGATGAACGCGTTCTCGTTCCTCGCGGTGCCGTTCTTCATCTTCTCCGGCGAGCTGATGCTGCATGGCGGCATCGCGGACCGGATCCTGCGCTTCGCGCAGGCGACCGTCGGCCACTTCCGCGGCGGCCTCGGGATGGCGAACGTCGTCGCGTGCACGCTGTTCGGCGGCGTGTCGGGCTCGCCGACCGCCGATACGTCTGCGATGGGCGGCGTGGTGATTCCGCTGATGAAGCGCGAAGGCTACAGCGCCGCGTACGCGGTCAACGTGACCACGCACGCATCGCTCGCCGGCGCGCTGATGCCGACGTCGACCAACATGATCATCTACGCGTTCGCCGCGCAGGGCATTACCGGGATGCTGCACGGCCAGCCGGTGAGCGGCGTGTCGATCGGCGACCTGCTGTTCTCGGGACTCCTGCCGGTGTTGTGGGTGATGGGCTTCGTGCTCGCCGCCGCGTACTGGCAGGCCGTGCGTCACGGCTACCCGCGCCGTGAGGACGGCTCGTCCGCGCTGCCGCGGTTTCCCGGCTGGTATGCGGTGCTGCGCAGCTTCGTCGGTGCGGTGCCCGGGCTGATGGTGATCGCGATCATCCTCGTGTGCGTCGCGAAGGGCATCGCCACCGCGACCGAAGCGGCCGCGATCGCCGTCGTGTACTCGCTCGTGCTGACCGCGGTGGTCTACCGCACGCTGACGGCCGAGAAGCTGCGCCGCGCGCTGTCGCATGCGGCGCGCACGACGGGTGTCGTGCTGCTGCTGATCGCCGTGTCCAACATGCTGCGCTTCCAGATGTCGTACCTGGAGATCCCGGATGCGATCGAAGGGCTGTTGAAGCAGTCGACCGCGGCGCCGTGGCTGATGCTGCTGTACATCAACATCATCCAGGTGTTCCTCGGCACGTTCGTCGACATGGCCGCGCACATCCTGATCACGACGCCGCTGTTCCTGCCGATCGCGATGGCGTGCGGCGTCGGGCCGGTGCAGTTCGGGATCATGCTGCTGCTGAACTGCTCGCTCGGCCTCGTGCATCCGCCGATCGGGTCGGTGCAGTTCGTCGGTTGCGCGATCGGCAACGTGTCGATCGGCGAGACGACGAAGATGGCGTGGCCGTACTACCTCGCGATCTTCAGCGCGATCAATATCGTCACGTACATGCCGTTCTTCTCGACGTGGCTGCCGAGCCTGATCAGCGGGCACGCGGTATTCTGATTGCACGCTTTGCCTGTCGCGGCGCCGGACACCCTTGGTCGTCCGGCGCCGCGGCCGCATGTGGGCGCTTGCCGGCCCGCCGCGAGCCGGCTGCTCAATCCTGCCGTCCATCCGGCTCGACGTGGCGATCGGCCGACCGTTCGTCGCGCCAGTCCGCCAGCGCACGCCACAGCGCCGGGCGCGCATGGTCGCGCGGCGGCAACGGGATCACGCAGGCGACGCCCCGCACGTTGACCACCACGCCCGAGTCGGGCAGCCTGGCCGGGATGCCGGGGGACGAAGGGTCGGCGTCCGGTTCGGACGCGATGCCGCGCTCGGGCGGGTGTCGAAACATCATGCGAAATCTCCGTGGCGCCGCGAATCGGCGAATCAGTAGCGAACGCGTCCGACCAGACCCAGCGGATCGATCGCGTGCTGGACGGCGCCGGCGAGCTGCCGTTGCGCGGCCGGCACGTGCTTGCGGTAGTACGCGATATTGACCGGCCCGACGCCGTGCTCCGCGCTGAAGCAGCCGCCTGCCTGCACGACGCGGTCGTACAGCGCGCCGCGCAGCGCCATTTGCTGCAGCGGCCCGTAGCGTTGCGCCGCGGTAGGCGGAATCGACACGACGAGATGGCAGCCGCCGTCGCCGAAATGGCCGAACGCATGACAGCGCAGCGCCGGATGCGCGGCGGCGAGCCACCGCTCGGCGTCGGCGACGAATCCGGCCAGCGCGCCGCGCGGGAACGACACGTCGAACGACAGCGGCAGGCCGTCCTGCGCGACCGCGGCCGGCAGCGCGTCGCGAATCCGCCAGAACCGTTCCGCCGGCGCGCACGCCGCGTCGAGCACCAGGCCATCGCCGGCCAGCGCGTCGAGCGTTGCGACCGCGCGTTCCTCGAGCAGCGCATCGAGCCCCGGCATGCCGGTCGCGATCTCGACGAGCGCGTGGCAGGCGGCTTCACCGGGCTCGAACGGCGCGCGCAATGCCGGAAACGCCGCCGCGACGCAACCGACCGCCGCCGCCGACATGAACTCGAACGCCGACAGCATCTCGCCGAATGCGCGTTCGAACGCGAGCAGGCCGGCGAGCGCCGCATCGTACGACGCGAACGCGACGAACGCCGCGCACGCCGACCGTTCGAGCGGCGCGAGCGCGAACGACACGGCCGTCACGAGCCCGTTCGCGCCATTCGCGCCGATGAAGCATTGCGCGACGTCGAAGCCCGCGTTGCGCTTGCGCAGCGGCGCGAGCGCGTCGATCACGGTGCCGGCTTCGTCCGCCAGCACGACTTCGACGCCGAGTACGTGACGGCGCACGTCGCCGTACTTGATCAGGCGGCTGCCGCCCGCGTTCGCACCGACGAGGCCGCCGGCCGCCGGATCGCTGCCGAGATCGATGGGCACGCAGAGGCCGGCTTCGCCCGCCACGCGGTTGAGGTCGGACAGCCGCACGCCGGCGTCGACCGTGATGCTGCGATTGGCCGGATCGAACGCGCGAACGGCGCGCATCCGCTCGAACGACACCACGCATTGGGTGCCGCTGCGATCGGGCACGGCCGCGCCGACGAGGCCGCTGCGCGCGCCCTGGGCGACGAGCCCGATCCGGTGCGCGACGGCGACGCGGGCCAGCGCGCGCACGTCGGCGGTCGATGCCGGCCGCGCGACGCCGAGCGGCACGCCGCCGTACTGCATGACGTCGGTCGCATACGGCTCGCATGCCGCGCCTTCGAGCCAGCCGTCGCCGAGCGCCGCGGCGAGCGCGTGCCGTTGCGCGGGGTGTGCCGCGTGTGCGGGCAACGCGTTCATCGTCAGCGTGCCCGCGCGAGCTGCTTGCGCAGCCGGCCGCGCACGACGACCAGCGCGATCAGCGGCACGACGCCGCCCCACAGCGGGCTGTGGCGCATCGCGATCGACACCGCGAGCGCGACGACGGTGACGGCGAGCAGCACGAGCGACAGCGAACGCACCCGCGCATGGTCGACGAACGTGCCGTCGACGAAGCCGCCGTCCGACCACGCGGTATGCACGATGCCGACCACCAGCACGCAGACGAGCATCGCGGCCGGCCCGAGTTCCTCGCCCCACAAACGGCTACCTGTCGGCGACACGAGCGCGAGCACCGCGCCGATCACGAGGAACAGGTCGACGCCGATCGCGATGCTGTTGCGCTGCGCGCGGCGCAGCAGCCACGCGCCGTGCACGAGCGCGAGCACGCCGCCGATCAGGAACGCGTGGGTCCAGCGCAGGTCCGGCTGCTCGGGGCCGAGCCGGCCGTAGAACAGGAACACGATCGCCGGCAGGAAGTTGCTCGCATGCAGCAGGTAGTCGGTTATGGGATGGTTCGATTTCATCGTGTCTCTCCTTCGTCGAAACAGCGTGGCGACGCGTCATGCGTCGTGCCAGCGGAACAGCCGCGCGGCGGCGAACAGGAACAGCGCGGTGCAGGCGGTCATGCCGAGCAGTTGCGGCGCGAGCTGCGCGTACGGCGCACCGTCGACCAGCGCGCCGCGCAGCGCGACGGCGAACTGGTTGGTCGGCAGGAACGCGAGCCCGGCCTTCAGCCACGCGGGCGCGTCGTGCATCGGGATCGTCAGGTCGCTGAAGAACAGCAGCGGGTAATACGTGACGTTGCACGCGAGTTCGGCTGCCGCGAGCGAGCGGGTGCGGCTCGCCAGCAGCACGCCGATGCTCAGCACCATCGCCGCGCCGAGCAGCACGATCGGCAACGCGCGCAGCCCGTCCGGCGTCGCGATCGGCAGTGCGATGCCGAACGCGACGCGCGCGACCGTCAGCAGCACGAGCGCCGACAGCGCCATCATCGCCATCCGCGCGACGATCAGCGCGGCGAGGAATACGCCGCGCGACACCGGGAAGCACACGTACAGCTTGAACGTATTGCGCTCGCGCAGCGCGGCGATCGCGGTGGTCGTCGAATTGAGACCGATCGCCATGAACGCCATCACCAGGATGCCGGTCGCGAAGAACGCGCCATAGTCGAACGGGCGGCGCGCGGGCGCGGCGTTCTCGAAGCGCGCCTGCGCGGCCGGCAGCCCGAGTCGCTGCGCGGCGCAGCGCGCGAGCGCGATCTCGACGACGCGCGACGCGGCCTTCACCGCGAGCGAGCCGTTGAAGTCGTAACGGATCGTCGCCGGCGTGCGTTCGTCCGCGCCGAGCACGACCGTCACGCGATCGGCCGGCGCGCCGCGCCCGCCGAAGGTCGCCTTCACCGTGTCGCTGTGCGACAGGCTGGCGACGATCTGCGCCTTGCACGCCTGGTTGTACGGCGTCGCGCCGCCGGGCACGTCGAACGCGATGTCGGCCGTGCCGAGCGAGCCCGAGCCGCCGAACGCGAACAGCATCACGCTCAGCAGGAACACGGGAAACACGAGCGTCCAGAACAGCGACGAGCGGCTGCGCAGATAGCCGAGCAGCTCGTTGCGCACGAGGATCAGGAATACCTTAGTCATGGGTCGGGCCCTCGGTGCACAGGCGCAGCAGGTCGCCCGGCGTGCTCGGCGCGAGCGCGAGATGCTGGATGCCGCGTTCGCCGACGATCCGGTGCACGTTCGGATGCAGCGTCGCATCGCCGAACGCCTCGACCACATGCGCGGCCGACACGCGTACGCCGGTCACGCCGGGCAGCGCCGCGAGCCGCTTGCGCAGCGCGCGCGCATCGGCTTCGTCGCGGCAGTGCAGGACCGCGCGCGCATCGCCGACGAGTTTGGCGCGCAGCGTGTCCCGGTCGCCCTGGTAACGCACGCCGCCGTCGCGCACCCACACGAGATCGTCGACCACGCTCAGTTCTTCCTCGGAATGGCAGATCATCGCGACGCTCGTGCCGCGGGCGCGATGACGCAGCAGGTCGATCACGACGCCGGCATAGCGGCGGTCGAGGCCCGTGAACGGCTCGTCGAGCACGGCGAGCTCGGGCCGGTGCGCGAGCGCGACGTACAGGTCGACGCGCTGGCGCTGCCCCTTCGACAGCGCGCGGCACGGCTTGTCGAGCAGTTCGGCGATGCCGAGCGCGTCGGTGATCGCCGCGTCGGTGTGCGCGTACATCGCGCGGTGCAGCGCGACGATCTCGGATACGCGCAGATGATCGGGATACTCAACCTTCTGCAACTGCGCGCCGAGCCGCCGCAGCGACCGCGAATCGCGCATGAAGCGCTCGGCCGGCACGTCGAGCACGCGCACGTCGCTGCCGCCGCGCCGGAAGCCGAGCAACGTCTCGAGCAGCGTGGTCTTGCCCGAGCCGTTCGGCCCGACGATCGCGGTGATCGCGCCGAGCCGGAACCGCACGTGGCGCGCGGAGAAGCGGAAATCGCCGGCCGCGACGTCGATCGCACGCGCGCCGAGCGCCGCGCCCGGCGCATGCGCGTCGGGCAGCGGCGGCGTGCCCGCGCGCTGCGGCCGGTCGAACGCGGCGGGCGGGCCGAACATCGCGCGCACGGACGCAAGAAACGAAACGCTCATCGTCGGCATCCTCAGTCGAACAGCATGACCTGCGTGTCGCGCGCACCCCGGTACGGGTTGCGGCCGTGCGCGACCAGCATGTTGTCGACGACGAGCACGTCGCCGGCCTGCCACGGGAACGCGCATTCCTCGTCGTCGAGCGCGTCGTAGATCGCCACCAGATCGTCGAACGGCATTGGCGCGCCGTCGCCGTAGCGGATCTCGTACGGGAACGCGGCGCGCGTGCCGTACATGCGCTGCAGGTAGCGGTAGCTGAGCTCGCCCATCGAACGCGGGTTCGGGTGCTGCGCGCTCGCCTGGTTGAACCACACCGTTTCGCCGGTGCGCGGATGCGTGCGCAGCGCGCTGCCGACATGCGACACGGTCACGCTGCCGTCGTCGAGCCAACGGCAGCCGACGCCGCGTTCCGCGCACAGCCGCTCGACCTCGGCGCGCTCGGTCGTGCCGAACGCGTCGTCCCACGGCCGGTGGTAGGCGGCGAACGGCAGGTTCGGGTTCGCGGCGAGGCCGTCCGCGCGGTCGCCCGGCGCCGCGAAATTGCGCAGGTACATCACGCCGCGCTCGGCGAACCGCGCGCGCAGCGCGGCCGGCACGCGCGCGGTCACGCGCCGCATGTCGCAGATCGGCGTTTCGCCGCCCGCGTCGGCCGGTTGCCGGCAGTAGAACGCGACGAGGCGCGGGAACGCGGGCATGTAGGCCATCTCCTGATGCAGCCCGATCCTGAACGGCGGCGGCATGCGGGTCGATTCGTACACCTGGCCGTCGATCTGCCGGCGCGGGGCGGCGCCGGCCGTATAGCCGTTTGCGTGCGCCGGATACAGCGCGCCGAGGCGGCCGAACGCGGCGGTGTCGGGCACCGCGAAGCCGCGCCACAGCAGCGCGCCGCATGCGTCGAGCAGCGTGTCGATCGTGTCGAGCCGCGAGCGGTACCACGCGACGAACATCTCCGGCGACGTCGCGAGTTCGGCGCTGCGCGGCGTCACGCACAGCGGCAGCGTCGCGCCGGGCGCGACCGGCGCGCACTGCACGTCGTCGGCGCCGAGCCGCACGGCGGCATGCGCGGCGAGGAAGGCGAGATCGGTCATCGCTCAGGCCAGCGCCGGTTTCTTCAGCAGGATTTCGAAGCCGAGCGCGCCGAGCCCCATGCTCGGGCTGTAGATCGACGCAACGGCAGTCAGGCCGGCTTCGGCCACCAGCGCATGCGCTTCGTCGAGCGTGATCTTTTCCTCGACGTGGGTCGGCGGATAGTCGGCGGCCGCGCGCATCTCGGTGAAGCGGTCGAGCAGGTGCTGCGGCGCGTCGCGGCGCATGTCGTGCACGAGCGCGATGCCGCCCGGCTCCAGCACGCGATACATCTCGGTCAGGCTGAGCGCCTTGTCGGGCAGGTGATGCAGCGTCGCGCGGCCGACCGCCATCGTCAGCGTGCCGTCGTCGAACGGCAGCGCGAGCGCGTCGCCGACGCGCATCTCGATCGTGTCGTCGAGCCCGAGCTCGCGGATGCGCGGGCGGCCTTCGTCGAGCATCGCCGGATCGAGGTCGATGCCGACGTAGCGCCAGCCGCGCATCGCCGGATCGGTCGCGAGCCGCACCGGCACGACGCCGGTGGCCGTGCCGATGTCGGCGATCGTGCCGGCCGTCATCCCGCGCGCGAGCTGGCGGATGCGACTGATGAACAGCAGGTCCCACGGTTCGAGCGTTTCGGTGGCGAAGCGATCGTAGTCGTTCGCCGGGCGCAGGTTCTTGAGCAGCATGACGTTCCTTGTGCGAAAGGGTGAAGGTTCACAGCCAGCCGACCGGCACGGCGGCCAGCAGCCGTCGCGCGGTCGCGCTGTTGACGCCGAACGCCGGGCGGCGGCGCCGTTCCACTGCATGCGCGGCCATCGCCGCGATGCGTGCGCCGAGCCCGACGCCGACGCCCCACGACGGCGCGGCGACGCCGAGTTCGAGCAGCGTCGCGGCGGTCAGGAAATCGATGTTCGGCCGCAGCGCGCGGCGCGCGTCGGCCTGCGCGCAGCACGCGTCGAACAGCGTCATGTACGCGCCATCGAAGCCTTCTTCCGAAAACCGGGCACGTAGGTGCGGCGGACGCGGATCGGCGACGAACAGCGGGTGGCCGAAGCCGTACAGCGTGCGTTTCGCATCGAGCGCCGCATCGATCGCCGCGCGCCCGGCCGCGTCGAGCGCAGCGGCCGACGCGCCCGCGCCGCCCGGCGCCGACTGCGCGAGCGCGGCGAGCCACTGCATCGCTTCGAGCGCCGCGCCGACGTGCGACGGCCCGCTCGCGAGGAAGCCGGAGGCGACGGCCTGCGTCAGCGTGACGCCGGTGCCGATCGCGACACGCGGCGCGAGCACGGTCGGCGTGATGTAGCCGAAGCCGGCGTGCCACGCGACGAGCAGCATGTCCATCGCCGCTTGCGCCGGTGTGTCGTGGCGCGTCGCGCCGGTCAGCACGAGCGTGCGTTGCGCGTGCGTCGCGGCGGCATCGAATGCCGCGCTGCCGGCGCCCGTGCCCGCGCCCGCCGCGAACGGCCGGCCCTCGATCGCCGCATGCAGCAGGAACGGCGCGGCGGCCGCGCACAGCAGCATCGTGTCGAGATCGGCATCGTCCGGCGCCGGGCCGTGCACGCGTGCGGTCACGTCGTCGAGGCCGCGCAGCAGGCCGGACGCGGCCGCGAACACCGGCGCGACGCCGGCCGCGCCGAGGTCGGCCGCGACCGACTGCGCGACCGAGCCGGGCGCCAGCGCGTCGGCGAACGCCGCGAGCCGCGCGCCGATCGTCGCCTCGTGCGCGCGATGGTCGGCGCTGCCGGGCGCGACGTCGAACCACAGATGCGCGAGCGCACCTTCGAACGTCGTCGCGCCGATCAGCGCGTTCAGGTCGAGATCGCGCACGCGCAGCGCTTCGGGGTCGAGCGTCGCGCCGTCGATGTCGGTGCCGCGATGACGCGTCGCCGGCCGGCCGAGCAGGTTGCGCGGCGCATCGACGGTCGCGGCCGTGGTGGCAGACGTGCGGGAATCGAGCGTCGTGTCCATGTCATTCCACCGCGGCGAGTTCGTCGCTGCTGACGCTGATCGCCGCGTGCGCCATCGCGGCGATCACGGCCGCGTGCTGGTCGACGACGGGCAGCACGTTCGCGAAGTAATAGCGCGCGCTTTTCAGCTTGCCGCGATAGAACGCACGTTCGGCCGGCGCGTCGGCCGTTTCCGGTGCGTCGAGCCGGCGCGCGGCGATCGTCGCGGATTCGAGCAGCACCCATGCCGACGTGACCACGCCGAACATCTCCAGAAAGCGCGTGTAGAACTGGCTGCTGCGATGCGTGTGGCCGTCCTGCACGTCGCGCGCGATGTCGTCGAGCGCGGCGGCGATGCGGTCGGCGCCCGCGCGCAGCGTATCGAACAGCGGCCGCAGTTCCGCATGCGTGCCGGGTTGATGCTGCTGCGCGAGGAACGCGTCGAGTTCGTCGCGGTAGTACTGGATCAGCCGCGAATGGCGGCCGAAGCCGAGCTTGTCGCGCACGAGATCCTGCGCCTGGATGTAGTTCGTGCCTTCCCAGATCGACAGGATCTTCACGTCGCGCGCGTTCTGCTCGACCGGGCTCGCATCGGTATAGCCGAGGCCGCCGTGCACCTGGATCGCCGTTTCGCAGATGCGCCACGCCTGGTCGGAGATGAACGCCTTGCAGATCGGCGTCAGCAGCAGTTGCAGCTTGCGATGGCGCTCGATCTCGGCCGGGTCGGCGTCGGGCGTCGCCTCGAGCATCGCCGCGCGCGTCGCGGTCGCCGCGAGCTTGCCGAGCAGGCCGCGGCAGCCGTCGACGCGGCTTTTCATGTCGACCAGCATGCGCTGCACGTCCGCGTGCTCGACGATCGCGACACGCGCCGCGTTCGTGTTCGACGCGCGCTCGATCGGCCGGCCCTGCAGCCGGCGGCCCGCATACTCGACCGCGTGCAGGTATGCGCTCGACGCGACGCCGACGCCGAACATCCCGGTGCTCATCCGCGCCTGGTTCATCAGCGGCATCAGCTGCAGCAGCCCGACGTTGCGGCGGCCGCCGAGCAGCCATCCTTTCGTCGTGCCGTTCGAGCCGAACACGAGATGCGTGTTCGCGCAGCCCTTGAGCCCCATCTTGCGCGGCAGGCCGATGCAGTCGACGTGGTTCGGCTGCAGCTCGCCGGTGGTTTCGTCGGGCCAGAAGCGCGGCACGACGAGGCACGACAGCGAGAACGAATCCGGCGACGCGGTGTCGATGCGCCCGAGCACGAAATACAGCGTGTTCTCCGTCAGCTCGTGCATGCCGGCCGAGATATAGACCTTCTCGCCGTCGATCGCGTAGATATCGCGTTCGAGCGGCGTCGCGCGCAGCGCGACCGCGGTCAGGTCGGTGCCGGCCTGCGGTTCGGTCGCGCAGAAGCACGCGTCCCAGCGGTACGCTTCGAGCGGTGCGATCAGCGCTTTCTGGTGCGGCGTGCCGTGCATCTGCAGCAGCTTGACCGCGGGGCGCGTGAAGCCGCCGTACGTCATGAACGACGGATTCGCGCCCATGAACATCTCGTAGATCATCTGCGTGACGATCGGCGGCAGCCCGTGCGCGGTGCCGAACAGCGTGTTCGACCACTCGTCGCGAAAGCGCGCCCACAGCGCGTGGAAATGCGAAGGAATCCGTACCTGTCCGTCGTCGAGCAGCGTGCAACCCTCGACGTCCGCCTGCTGGTAGCTGCGGCCTAGGTCGAGCGCGAAATCGCGTGCGCGTTCGAGCAGCGCATCGATCGATGCGCGATCGTGCGTGCCGTACAGGCCGTGTTCCGCCAGGAACCGCTTGTCGGCCTCGAACAGTTCCCACAGAAAGAAGCGCAGCTCGCGCAGGCTGACCTTGTAGGCGCTCATCATGCGTCTCCTTCGATATCGAGTGCGGCGTCGAGCCCGCCGGCCAGGTCGACGACGGCTGCTGCCGCCGCGCCGTGCAGTGCCGCGTCCCAGACGAGCACCGTGCGGCGTTCGCCTTCGTCGAGCGCGCCCGCGAGCCGGATCAGCGCGGCGGCCGATTCGGCCGACGACAGATGGCCCGACCCGTCGTGCTGGATGCGCGCGGGGACCGGAATCGACGCGGCGTCGGCCACGCGCGCCGCGAAGCCGGGATCGAAGCCGGGCGGCACGCACCAGTCGATCTGGTTCGCATGCAGGTCGGCCTGGTCGAGCGCGCGGCGGATCGCGCGCGCGGCGACCGGCGCGAGCGTGTCGCGCAGCGCGGCCGGCGCATCGGCCCACGGATCGGCGATCGACGGCCCGAATTCGAGCGCGACGGACCGCACGCCGCCCCACGCGGCCGGCTCGGGCGCCGGGCCCGCACGCGACACGAGCAGCGCGGCGGCCGCGTCGCCGTAGCCGACCAGGTCGCCGAACTGGCGGAAGAACGGGTAGAGCCATTTGTCGCTGAGGATCACGAGCGCCTGGTCGCCTTCGTCGCACAGCAGCCCGTCGAGCAGCATCAGTGCCGAATACCAGCCGAGCGTGCCGTTCTGGCCGAGCGCGAACGGCGTCACGCGCTGCAGCCCGAGTTCGTACTGCATGCGGCCGACGACCGAGTCGCCGATGCCTTCGTTGAGCGCGCAACTGGCGACGATCACGTGCGTCGTGCGGGCCAGCGCGCCGGAGCCGAGCTGGTCGCGCAGGTCGAGCGCCGCATCGGCGGCGAGGTCGGCGAGGCTGCGCCCGGGCGGCGCGATGCGCAGCGCGGGCCGGCCGCCCGGCGCGAGACGCGTGCCTTCGTCGGGCGTCAGCGCGCCCATGCCGCGCGGCCGCGCAAAGCGCGCCTGCGGCAGCAGCAGGTGCCGGTAGCCGGGATGGCGCTCCTGCGCCTGGATCGCACTGAACACGACGGCGGGCGGCAGCACCACGACGCCGCCGGACAGCGCGAGCGTGCCGGGCGCGGCGACGTGCGGCGCGCCGACACGGGTTTCATCGAGCGTCGACAGGGTCATGCGGCGGTCTCCTCGAGGTTCGGGCGCGCGAACGCGTCGCGATACTGCGCTTTCAATGCCGGTCGGTCGATCTTGCCGTTCGGGTTGCGCGGCAACGCCGGCAGCGGCTCGACGACGAGCGGGTTCATGTAGGTGGGCAACGCGTCGCGGCACGCGCGGGCGATGTCGGCGCGGCACGCGTCGGCGTCGAGCGTCGACACGACGCACGCGGCGATCGCCTCGCCGAGCGCCGGGTGCGGGACGCTGAACACGGCCGCCTCGCGGATGTGCGGCAGCGCGAACAGCACGTCCTCGATCTCGGTCGGGCTCACGCGATAGCCGGACGTCTTGATCATGTCGTCGCCGCGCGCGACGAAGTACAGATAGCCGTCCGCGTCGCGCCGCACGATGTCGCCGGACCACACGGCGACGTCCGGGCGCGGGATTTCGCCGTGTCGGCGCGGCAGCGGGCGAAAGCGCTGCGCGGTCAGCTCCGGCCGGTTCCAGTAGCCGAGCGTGACGAACGCGCCGCGATGCACGAGTTCCCCGGGCTCGTCGGCCGCGCATTCGCTGCCGTCCGCGCGCAGCACGAGGATCTCCGCGTTCGGCACGGCCTTGCCGATCGACGTCGGGCGCAGCGCCGCGTCGGCCGGCGGCAGATAGGTCGAGCGGAATGCTTCGGTCAGCCCGTACATCAGGTACGGCGAAGCCTGCGTGAACAGCGCCTGCAGGCGGTGCAGCAGCGGCGTCGCGAGATGGCCGCCGGTATTCGCGAAGCGGCGGATCCGCGTGCGCGCGCTGTCGCTCCAGCCAGCCGACGCAAGCTGCATCCACAGCGGCGGCACGCCGGTGATCGACGTGACGCCGAACGCATCGCAATGGCGCGGCACCTCGGTCGGCTGCAGGAAGTCGAGCGGCGTGTAGCAGGCGCCGGACGCGAGCGCGGTCGTCAGCTGGCTCAGGCCCGCGTCGAAGCTGAGCGGCAGCACGCCGAGCACGACGTCGTCTTCGGCGAGCTGCTGGTACGCGGCGACGCTGAACGCGCCCGACACCAGGTTGCGATGCGACACGACGACGCCCTTCGGCTTGCCGGTCGAGCCCGACGTGTAGAGCAGCGCGGCCGGATCGTCGTCGACCGGGCGGCCGGCGGCGGGCAGTGCCGGCGCGTCGGTGCCGGCTGCTTCGATCGCATCGGCCAATTGCTCGGTCAGCAGCGTGCGTTCGCCGACGAGCGCGGCGAGCGCCGGCAGGCGCTTGAGCCGCTGCGCGCCGGTCACGAACAGCGCGGCGCCGCTGTCGGCGACGATGTGTTCGATCTGCGCTTCCTTCAACTGCGGATTGACCGGCACGAAGATCGCGCCGAGTGCGTTGGCCGCGAGCATCGCGACCACGGTTTCGATGCGCTTCGGCGCGTAGATCGCGATGCGTTCGCCGCGCTGCACGCCGCGCGATGCGAGCGCGGCGGCACCGCGCCGGACCGCGCGCGCGAGCTGGTCGTAAGTCAGTGTGCCGCCGCCGTCCGCATACGCCGGATGATGCGGCCAGCGCACGGCGCCGTGTTCGAGCAGGTCGGCGATGCTGATCAATGCGTTCATGATCGGCTCCTCGGGTTCAGGCCGGCCGCACGTACACGTGCGCGGCTTCGTGGGACAGGAAATGCGCCATCGAGTACGTGCGGTGATACGCGCCGCAGCGCGCGAACACCGCGATGTCGCCGACCTGCGGCGGCGCGCCCGTGTCGTCGCGGCCGATCACGTCCGCACGGCTGCAGGTGCTGCCGACGTAGAGCGTCGGCACGCCACGGGGCGGTGGCGCGGGCGTGCGGCGCACGAGCGACGGCGCGGCCAGGCGGCGCATCATCGTTTCGGTCTGCGCGAGCAGGAACGCCTGCGACAGTCCGCCGTCGCAAACCGCGATCGTGCGGTCCTGCCACGTCTTGACCGCGACGACGCGCGTCGCGAACACGCCCGCATCGGCGAAGATCGCACGGCCGGACTCGTGGGCGAGCGAATACTGGCCGGCGAGCGGCGCGAGCGCGGCGGCATAGCGTTCGAACGCGGCATCGCCCGGATGATCGTCGGCGAAACCGCCGCCGAGGCTCAGCGACGCGAGCGGCGCACCGTTGGCCGGCGCGAGATCGCGGGCCAGCGCCGCGAGCAGTTCGGGCAACACGAGCGTGTCCGGCTGCGCCGGGTCCTGACGGATGAACGAATGCGGGCCGGAGAACACATGCAGCCCCGCGACGGGCAAGCCGGCGCCCGCAAGCGTGCGCACCGCGTCGTGCGCCTCGTTCGGCGTCATCCCGAAGTGGTCGTGCCACAGCGCTCTCGCCTGTTCACCAGCCAGCGCGCCGGCGTTCACGCGCAGCAGCACGGCGGCCGGCGTGCCGCCGCCGGCCGCCGCCTCGCGCGCGAGCGGCACGAAACGCGCGACCGCGTCCGGGTTGTCGAGCACGAAATGGCAGCGCGACGCGAGCCCCGCACGCATGAACATCTCGTCCATCGACGGATTGTTCAGGTAGCGCGGCGTCTTGATCCGGCCGATCACCGCATCGAGTTCGCCGCGGCTCGCGAGTTCGACGCCGTCCTCGTACGCATGCGCGCAGCGCGCGAGCATGTCCTGGTTCGGGTTCGCCTTCAGCGACACGATCAGCCGCGTGCCGAGCCGCGCCTTCAGCGACCGGTAGCGGGCGATCGCGACCTCGGGCTCGTACACGTAGCACGGCGTGCGCAGATCGGCGATCCACGCGTGATCGGCGGCGGGCGGAAGCGGGCGCTCAGGCGTCATGGCGGCTCACCGGATGGAGCGTGGCGGCCGCATACGCGCCGCAGTTCGACTGCATCACGCCGAGCACGCGCCGGCCGTGCGCGACCGCATCGAGCCCGACGTCGGCCAGGTTGATCGGGAAATCCGAACAGCACGCGTGGCCGCGCGCATGGATGTTGTCCGCGTAGAGCCGCTCGGCCGGCACGCGCATCGCGCGGCACAGCGCGTTCCAGCCGGGCAGGTCGGCGTTGTGCGGCAGCAGCAGGTCGTATGCGTCGAGCGCATGCGGCTCGAGCGCGACCGCCGCGTCGATCGCACGGCGCGTGTACGGCCACTCCATCATGATGAGATCGGCCTCGTTCGCGGCGACGGTGTCGGACCCGCGATGCCATTTCGCATGCGTCTCGATCGCGATGCCGCCGAGCCGGTTCTTCGTGCTGTTGCGCGCGATCAGCATCGCGGCCGCGCCGTCGCACTGCACGCCCGTCATCTGCCGCATCCGGTAATCCTCGCCGTACACGCGGTCGGACGACACGACGAGCGCCGCGTCGAGTTGCGGATGGCGGCGCATCAGCGCGCGCACGGTCTCGATGCCGGCCGCGACCGACACGCAGTTCAGTTGCGCGACGGAGCCGAGCCACAGCGGCTCGATGCCGAAGCGCGCGGCCACTTCGTGCGGCAGGCTGCGCGGCGCGGGCGGCACGCTGAACTGCTGCGTGTGCACGTGCACGATCGCGCCGACGTCGGACGGATGCACGCGCGCGGTGTCGAGCAGCCGGCCGACGGCCGCGATCGCGAGATCGGTCTCGCTCGTGTCGAGCGCCATGTGGAAATAGCGGCTGCCCGACTGCGCGATCGCGGCCGCCCGCTGCGCCGGGTAGTCGCGCTCGGCGGCCCAGGCCTCGATGTCGACAGGCGGGCCCGGCAGTTCGTAGGCGACCGCGTCGACGCCGATCCAGAAGCCGGCGTCGCGGGATGCGTGGGAGGAGGGCTTCGTCATGTCAGTTGAGCGGCATCGCCGCGTAGTCGAGGACATCGAGCTTTTCGAAGGTCGCCTGCACGGTCGGCGTGAGCAGGCCCATTTCGCGGATCGTCGGCACGAGGCGCCGGAAGATCGAGCGGCGGATCGAGCTCGACACCGGCGATTCGCGCACCATCGCGCTGCATTCGCGCTTGGACAGCCCCATCGGTTCCCAGATGTCGTCCGCGCACAGGTGCTCGTACAGCACGGCCGCGCCTTCGCAGATGAATTCCTCGCGCTCGCGCAGCTCGTGCGAACTCATCTCGGCGTACACGCGGCACAGCGTGATGCGGCCGACCGCGAAGTGACGCGCTTCGTCGCGCTGGATCCGCAGGAACAGGTCCTTGATGAACGGGTCGGTGCTGTACGCGACGACGCTCTGGAATATCGACAGCGCGATGCCCTCGACCAGTACCTGCATCCCGAGGTTCGTCATGTCGAGCGCGCTGCTCGTGATCGTGTCGTGCAGCAGCCCCTTCAGCGAGCGGCTCATCGGGTAGCTGACGTCGAGCTTCTCGTTGACGAGCTTCGCGTATGCCTCGACGTGGCGCGCTTCGTCCATCATCTGCGCGGCCGCGCACAGCCGCGCGCTGAGGCCGCTTTCGGCCGACGCGAGCTTCGATGCGCAGATCAGCGCGGCCTGCTCGCCGTGCAGGATCTGCGACAGCAGCCAGCCCTGCGCGTGGTGGCGCACCTCGCGCTTGTCGGCGTCGGCGAGCTTGCCCCACAGCTCGGTGCCATAGATCAGCAGCGTCGGGTCGGGCATGCCGAGCGGGTTCGCCGGGTCGAGGTCGTGGCGCCAGTCGACGTCGGTCGCGACGTCCCACTGCGCGGCTTTCGCCTTCTCGTACAGCCGGTTCAGCGCCTCTTCGCGCAGCGCGTAGTCGTTCGACATCAGCGCGTCGACGGGCATCGACCAGCGGATATCGGCCGTGTCCTGCATCACGGTAAGCGTGTCATTCATTTCAGGGTCTCCCCGGCCGCGCGGCGGCGCCGGAATGATGGACGGAATCGGTGAACGAGGCGGCGCGCGACGCGCCCGGGTGCGGTTCGAGCCGGATCGCGAATGCCGGCCACGCGCCGCGCAGTTGCGCGTCGAACGCATCGGCGAGCCGCGCGGGCCAGATCGCGCAGCACACGCGGTTGTCGCCGGCGAATTCCGCGTCGCGCAGGATGCGGTCGCCGATCCAGACGACCGGCGCGCCGCGCGCGGCATCGCGCAAGGCTTCGTCGTACAGGTGCACGCCGAGCAGCACGTGCGGCGCGAGCAGTTCGGCCGGCAGCGTGCCGAAATACGGCGCGCAGACTTCGATGAACAGGCGGGCGTCCGCGTGCACGGCATCGCGAATCCGCGCGGTGATTTCCGCGAGGAATGCGAAATACTGCACGTGGTCGAGCAGCACGCGGCGCTCGCCGCCGGCCGCGTCGTCCGCATCGCCGGCCGCTTCCGCGAGCGCGGCGCGTGCGTAGTCGGCTGGCGTGTCGAGCGGCATCCGGTACGCGCTGGCCGCGACCGCGACCGGCCGGCGCGCATCGCGCTCGATCCGGTAGGTGAAGTGAACGGGTCGCACCATGTCACGCGTCGCCGTCGAGAGAGAACGTCGCGTCCGGCGCGAACGCGACATCGGCGATCGCGTAATAGCCGTTCAGCGCGAGCGAGCAGACGGCCGCGCGGCGCGGCGTGTCGCCGTCGCGGTGCGCGAGCAGCACCGACAGCCACGGGTCGCTGCCGAACGCATGACCGAACATGCCGTGGCCGTCCGGCAGCAGCGGCGTCTTGCCGACCGACGCGAGCAGCGCGCGCCGCGACGTGGCCGGAAAGAACGGCAGCGCCGCGTGCAGGCCCGGGCGCGCCGCGCAGAACGCGCGGATGTCGCGTCCGAGCCGCACGACCGCGCTGGACGGCGGCGCGGCGTCGGCGATCACCGACTGCGCCGGCTCGCGGCCGACGTCGACGAGCAGCGTGCAGACGCCGAAGCCCGAGCGCCCCCATGCGGGATTGCCGTGCCAGTACGTATAGCCGTGCACGTCGATGTCGACGATCTGCAGCAGCAGCGTGCGCGGCCCGGTTTCTGCCGCGGTCGCGAGCGTACGCCGCAGCACGTAGCCCCAGCCCGCGCATTCGTACGAGCAGGTCATCCAGTCGGGCGTGTAGTCGTTCGCGCCGGCGAGCGCCTGCGCGAACACGCGATGCTGCGGCGAATCGTTCATCAGCAGCATCGACAGGATCGTCGAGCTGACCACGTAGTCGTCCGCGCCGACCGCGCCGCACAGCCGCTCGCGCTCGGCGCACGCGAGCGTGCCGATCGCGTGCGCCGTGTCGTCCAGCGGCACGGCCGCGCCGTCGCGCGACGGCGCGACGCGCCGGTACGCGAGCGCCTGCACGGTCAGCGCGGTCGCCGGGGCCGGCTCGACGGCGGCGGCCGCCACGGCGGCAAGGGGCGCGAGCATCGCCGTATCAGGCCGCGTGCTGCTGGCTGCGCAGTTGCGCGTCGAGCTGCTGCAGCGTCGTGTACTGCGTGATGTTCAACGCTTCCGGATCGATCGAACCGTAAAGCTGTTCGCAGAACACGATCAGCTCGACGATGTTCAGCGAATCGATGCCGAGTTCGCCGATGCCGGCGTCCGTGTCGACGGTTTCGACGTTGAGGATCTTCGCGACTTCGCGGGACAGGATGTCGAGCGCGTCGGCCGGAACGTTCTGGGTCGTCATGAGGGGAGCTCCTGGAGTTGGGTTGAATGGATCGGGATCGATCGGCCTGTCGCGTGGATCAACTGCCGGCTTCGCAGCGCAGGCTCTTGCGAAGCTCGTGATAACAACGGTACGAACTGCCTTCCATCTTCGAAAACGCCAGCAGGTCGCGCTGGTCGTCGAATAGCGCCACCTTGCCGTCGCGCACGAGCGCGCTCAGGAACTCGTTCGACAGCAGCTTGATCGCGAGCACGCGCTGCACCTTGCCGAAGCTGTAGTGCGCGTCGTCGGTCTGGCTGCGCGCGGCGTCCGCGATGAAGCGGTGCACGGCGCGCGCATCGGCGTCGAGCTCGACGCGGCCGGCCCGTTCGAGCCAGCCGACGTGCGCCATCAGCGCGCGGACGAAGTACGGCCGCACGACGGTCAGGTATTTGTTGAAGACGGTCGGGCCGCCGATTCGCAGCCGATCCTCGGCGGCGACGCGCACCTGGCCGCCGACGTTCGCGAGCTGCAGGTTGCCCGCGAGAAACGGCGCGCCGCAGGTCGTGCGTTTCAGTTTTCGGTACTCGTCGGGCCACACGAGATAGGCAGCCGGAAACATCACACCCGGCAAGCGCGCGGCGACGACGGCCATGCAGTCGCGATGCGCCTCGATGCCCCACACCTTGTCGACCGTGAGCGCGAGCCCGTTGTCGTCGCTGCGTACGACGGTGCGCCAGGCGGCCAGCGTCGGGCCGCCGCCGTCGCTCATCAGGAACGCGAAGTTGTGGCCGGCGTCGATGCAATCGCATGCGCGGCGGTTCTGGTCGTCGGAGAAGAACAGACCGAACATGATGCGGATGAACGCGCGCATGAACGGCTTGAACAGATGATGAAATCCTTCGCTGCCGATCTGCTCGAGCAGCGCTTCGGTGAGCGGCGCTTCGTCGTGCCGCAGCGGCGTCGACGCGGACGCGTCGGGCAGCACGTCCGGCGTGGCGGCGCGCAGCGCGATGACCATCTCGCTGTCGAGCAGCCGCACGGCGGCGGCTTCGACGAGCCGGGCCGCCGCGCGCGGCGGCGTGCCGGTCGCGTCGAGGTGGCGCAGCACCGGATACGCGGCCTGGTCGGCCACGCGCAGCAGCAGCGGCGGTGCGATCGGGGCGGGAGCGGAAAGCGTGGACATGGCAGGGTTCCTGTCAGAAACGCACGCGCACGGCGGCGTCGATGCGGGTGCCGAGGCCGACCATCCGGTACTCGGACTGGCTGTCGGAGAAAGCGTGGGTAAGCGCGACATCGACGCTCACGCGTGTGTTCACGTCGGCGACGACCTGCGCGATCGCGAGCAGGCCCTTGTCCTGCGGCGAATAGACGCCGCGCAGCGAATACTCGACGCGGCCGACCTTCTTGCCGAGCCGCGCGAACAGGTAGTCGCGCAGGCTGCCGTCGACGCTCACGAAGTTGGCCGTGCCGCCGAGGCCGGCCAGCGCGGCGCCGGGCGCGACGGGCAGCAGCGCGTTGTTCGCCTGCGCCGCGCCGACCATCCGGCGCCACTGGCTCGCGTCGTAACGCGCTTCGTCGTGCGACCACTCGACGATCAACGACAGGTTGCCGGGCAGCGCGCTTTGCATGCCGAGCGCGCTGCGCCACATGTACTGGCGATCGTTGCGGCGATCGACGGCGTCGTACGCGGCCGCCGAATCGAGCGGCGTGCCGTTCGCGATGAAGGCGGGCAGCGGCCGCGTCGTGCCGCGTTCGAGCCACGCGCTCGCATAGACGGTGTTCGAGCGCGCGACGTCGAACGACAGCGTCGCGCCCGCGCCACCGCGGCCCGCGTGACGGCCCGCGAGCAGCGCGGCCGAGCCGCCCGACCCGTTGTACGCGCCGCGCACGAGCTGCGTCGCGCCTTCGACGTCGCGGTTGTCGACGTCGTTGCGCAGCGTGCGGTTCTCGCCGGCGATGAACTGCAGCGTGGTCTGTTCGCCGGCCCATTTCGCTTCGACGAGCGGCGTGCCTTCGACGTCGCCGTAGCGATCGTAGATGTCGGCCGTCGCCGCGCGTTTCTGGAAGAAGCCGAGCGGAAAGAACGCCTGCGACGTGTCGAGCGTGTCGATCCGCTTGCCGGCCGTCAGCGTGATGCCGTTGTCGAACGCGTAGCGCACGCCGGCCTCGTTGAAGCGGCTCGCCTGCGCGCCGAGCGAATGGTTGCTGGCGACGACGCGCGCGTTGACGAACAGGTTCTCGCCGTCGATGCGTGCGAGCAGCCCGGCTTCCTGCTGATTGCGCGGCGAGTCGCCGATCAGGCGGCCGAGCAGCGCGCGGCCGTCCATGCTGTCGACGGAGCGTGCGTAGCCGATACCGTTGAGCGTGCCGAGCTGATCCATCAGCGATTCTCCGTGCGCGAGCGTGCAGCCGAGCGCGAGCGGGATGGCGAGCGCGACACCGGGCCAGCCGCGGCGGGCGCGATCGGGCGATGAACGGCGGCGGTCACGATGAGCGTCGGCATCGGCGTCGTACTCACTGGCCATCGGCGAGCGTGTCGGGATTGAACCAGCCCGACGGAATCTTGCGCGGCTGGCCGTCGAGGATGTCGACGACGCTCGCCCGCTGCTTCTCGACCTCGTTGCGATACGTGATCTTGCGGATCACCTTGCGGCCGTTCGCGTCGACCGGCGCCGAGAAGTCGGCGCTGCGAAACAGCAGGCCGCTCGCCAGGAAGAACTGCGCGCGCACCGGCACGTCGGTATCCGGCGTGACCCACAGCTTGATCGTCGGGTACACGTTGTCGGGATCGGTCGCGGTCAGGTCGAGCTCGGTGGCCGGCTTGCCGGCGATCGGCGTGGTGTCCGGCGCGACCGTCGCGCGATAGCTGTCCGCCCAATGCGTGCGCGTGATGTCGCTGATCACGACTTCGCCCTGAAGCCGCTGCATTCCGTTGATGCGCACCGCGCTGCGCGTGTTCGGCACGTAGAACCAATGCCCGCGTGTCGTCGCGAGGTACTTCTGGCCGTCGTTCTCGCCGCTGCGCGTCAGCGCGAGCGTGTCGCCGTTGCCGCGCGTGTAGACGAGATAGCGCGTCGCGTCGCCGGACTGTCCGCCGACCTCGTTGGTGATCCGGATGTTCGTCTGCGTATCGGCGGCCGTGCTGCGGTATGCGTCGGCACGGGCGAGCATGGTCTGGGCCGTCGGCGCGTCGGCCGCGTGCGCGGCGAGCGACGCGCACGCGACGAACGCGGCGAACGTAAGGCGAATGCGGTTCATGGGGCGAGTCCTTCGAGGATGTTGCGTTTCGCGAGCCCGAGCGTCGCGAGCAGCGCCGCGGCCACGCCGAGCACGACGAACGCGGCTTCGACGGCGGCCACGGCGACGGGCGACACGGTGAATTCGAGCAGGATCGGCTTCACGCGGCCGGGCGGTGCGGGCAGGTGGATCTGCGCGTGATTGAGCGCGACCATCGTCAGCAGCGCGAGCGCGATGCCGGCGGCCGCGCCGAGCAGGCCGAGCAGCGCGGTTTCCTGGACCAGCACGCCGCGCACCGTCGCGGCCGGCACGCCGAGCGCGCGCAGCGTCGAGATCTCGCGGCGCCGCTCGACGATGCTCATCAAAATCCAGTTGCTCATCGACAGCAGGATCGTCACGCAGAGAATCGCGCCGAACACCGAGAACTGGTTCCTGTACAGCGCGACGACCTGGTGATAGAGCGACACGAGCTGATCCCAGGTCCGCACGTCGAGCGTCGGCAGCGCGGCGCGCAGCGTCGCGGCGGTGGCCGTCGTGCCGGCGGTGTCCTTGAGGAACACCGCGATGCGCGACGCGCGGTCGGTGCGCAGCAGCGCCTGCGCGGCCGTGAACGTCACGTCGACGATCCGTTCGTCGACGTCCTTGTTGCCGGTGCTCATCACGCCGACGATCTGCGCGTCGGTCGCGTTGATGCCGCCGTGCGCGGTCGACGCCATCAACTGCACGACCGAGCCGACGTGCACGCCGAGCTTGCGCGCGAGTTCGGCGCCGACGACGACTTCGGTCCCCGCGTTCGTCGGCGACAGATAGCGGCCCGACAGTACCGTGTGATAGTCGAAGAAGCCGGGCGGCTCGCGATTCGGCTCGATCCCTTCGCCGACGAAGCCGTAGCTGAGATCGCCGTTCGATACGAGCCCGTCGAAGTCGATGCCGCGCGCGGTGGTTGCGACGCCGGGCAGCTTTGCGATCGCCTGCATGGCGGCAGCCTGTTCGTCGGCGGTCAGCCCGTATTGCAGCGGCCGTTCGCCGATCAGGTCGAGATAGCCGTGATGCAGCACCTGTACGTGGCCGACGCCGCTGTCGATCGACCCTTCGCGCACCGCGTCGAACGTCGCGATCACGTAGCCGAGCGCGAGGCTCGACGCGAACGCGGCGACGCCGATCATCGCCATCGTCAGCACGGTGCGGCGCCGGTTGCGCCAGAGGTTACGCCACGCAAACGTCGACCAGTTCACGATTCACTCCCGGTACGCCGTCGCGCATCTCGATGCGACGCGGCAGGTGCGCGCACAGACGATCGTCGTGCGACGCAATCAGAAAGGCGGTGCCCAGCGTGCGGTTGGTGTCGAGGATCAACTCGGCGACCGCCCGCGCATTGATGCTGTCGAGGCTCGCGGTCGGCTCGTCCGCGATCACGATCGCCGGCTCCTTGGCGAGCGCGCGGGCCAGCGCGACGCGCTGCTGTTCGCCGCCGGACAGCTCGCCGGGGCGGTGCCGTTCGCGCGCGGCGAGCCCCACCGCGTCGAGCATCGCGCGGGCGCGTTCGCGCCGCGTGCGCGGCGTGCCCCACGCGAAGCAGCCGAGCTCGACGTTCTCGAGCGCGGACATCACGGGTATCAGGTTGAATTGCTGGAACACGAAACCGATGCGTTCGCGGCGAATCCGTTCGAGCGTGTCCGGCGCGTCGTCGATGCGGTGGCCTTCGAGCCAGCGTTCGCCGCTCGTCGGCACGTCGAGAAAGCCGGCGAGGTTGAGCAGCGTGCTTTTGCCGCTGCCCGACGGACCGACGAGCGCGACGACGTCGCGCCGCGCGATCGAGATCGTCGCGTCGCGCACCGCGACGACGCGGCCGGCGCCTTCGTACACGCGCGTGACGTCGCGCAGCTCGAGCACGGGGGGGAGCGACGCGGCCGTCATGCGAATGCTCCGTGGCCGGCTTCGACGGCGGCCGGCGCGGGAATCACCGGCAACGCGCCGTTCGCATAGAGATCGCGACACTTCAGGCGTTGCAGCTTGCCGCTCGTCGTGCGCGGCAGCGAGCCGGGTTCGACGAAACACAGATCCTGCGCGGCGAAGCCGATGCGCGACGCGAGCAACTGCTGGCACTCGGTGCGCGTTTGCGGCGTCGCGTCGACGGGCCGCGCCTCGATCGCGACGACCAGCCGCTCGGTGCCGGTTTCGGGATCGGGCAGCCCGAATGCGATGCACGTGCTCTTGCGCAGCGCGCTGTGCGACGCCAGCGCTTCCTCGATCTCGTGCGGAAAATAGTTGCTGCCGCGAATGATGATGACTTCCTTCTTGCGGCCGAGGATATGCAGCTGGCCGTCCGCGACGTAGCCGATGTCGCCGGTGCGGAACCAGCCGTCGGCCGTCAGCGGTGCGGCGATCGCGCCGTCGTCGGGGTTCAGGTAGCCGAGCATCACCGACGTGCCGCGGATCGCGACTTCGCCGACCGCGCGGTTCGCCAGCGCGTGGTCGCCGTCGTCGAGGATGCGGAACGCCATCCCGTCGATCGGCGTGCCCATCGCGAGCACCGTTTCGGTTTCCGTATCGCGGCCGTCGTTCGCGGCGGCCGGCTGCGCGTCGCGGCGCTCGATCAGCGCGCGCCGGTCGAGCGTGTCGGCGATCACGTACGGCGCGCCGTCGACCGCGCCTTCGTGCCACGCGCGATGCATCGATACCGCGAGTGTCGATTCGGCCATCCCGTAGCACGGTTGCAGCGCCGATGCCGCCAGGCCGTACGGCGCGAACGTCGCGGCGAAATCGCGCAGCGTCGCGTCGTCCACGCGTTCGCCGCCGATGAAGATGTTGCGGCACGCGGACAGATCGACGCCGTCCATCGCGGCGGCGTTGAAGCGGCGCACGCAGTAGCGCAGCGCGAAGGTCGGCACCGACGTCGTCGTCGCGCGCGCCGATGCGATGCGCTTCAACCAGCCGAGCGGATTCCGGATGAAGCTGTTCGGCTGCATCATCAATAGCGGCGCGCGGTAATGCAGGTTCGACAGCAGCGTGAGCAGGCCCATGTCGTGATAGAGCGGCAGCCATGACGCGGTGCCGTCGCCGGCCGCGATATCGAAGCGCACCGAGCCGCCGATGCCGAGCACGTTGGCGATCACGTTCTCGTGGCTGAGCACCGCGGCCTTCGGATGCGACGTCGAACCGGACGTAAGCTGGACATGATGCGGATCGTGGCCGCTCTTCGCGCTGATCAGCGCGCGCGCGCCGGCGTCGGCGGCGCTCGACAGCGTCGCGAGATCGACCACGCGCGTGGAGGCCGCCGGAAACGCGTCGTCGCGCCAGGCCGCAGCCTCCGCATCGGCGGCGACGACGATGCGCGGCCGGTACAGCTCGCACGCGACGTCGACCACCTGCCGTCCGGCCGCTGCGCGCCGTGCAGGAACGGGCACGGTGCAGGGCAGCGCACCCGTCATCACGCAGGCCATCATCGCGGTCGCATGTTCGACCGACGCGGGTAGCGCAAGCATCACCAGATCGTTCTCGCGCACACCGAGCTCGCGCAGCGCGCCGGCCTGGCGAAACACCTCTTCCGCGAAGCATCGGTACGTGATGGCGGCTTCGTTGCCCGCGTCGTCGACGAACGTCATGCGATGCGTGGCGCCCGCCACGTCCTCGAGCGATTCGATCAGGCGATGAATGGTCGATGCGTACTTCGTCACGAGGATTCTCCCGTTGCGGAACACGGCCGCTCGCGCCACGGTGCCGGCGGCGCCGTTCGTCGAGTGAGGTGGATTCTTGCCGGATCGATCCGCCGCGACAAACGGAATCTATGCAGGCTATGCATGAGCGGAGCGCATCCACTCGGGCCAGTTCAAGTTCGTGATCAGCGTGAACCGTGAGCACGCGCCAGGTGACTGGTCTGTCTCATTCGACCGGTCGTCTAGTTCACGATGTGGTGCGCTCATGCGCAGGCGTCATGCAATGCGTTCTGAAAATTCGCTTGTCCGAAGCATCGACTCACAGAAGAATTGCATCCCGGCAGCGCGCCAGCGCCGCCGCGTCATCGTGCCGGGCAGGGCCCGGCTCAAGGAGAGCGTCTTGTCCGTCACCTCATCGCTGGTCGCCCGCACGAAATCGGTTGCAGACATGAAGAGCCGCCCGAGCGGCGTGGTCTTCTCGCTGAAGCTGGCGGTGTACGTCGCGCTCATCGCGCACGGGATGATGTTCGCGCTGTCGGCGCTCGTGATCCTGAAGATCGTCGGCATCCTGATGATCGGTGCGATGTATGCGCACGGCGTCGAGCTGCAGCACCAGGCGCTGCATTACCAGGGGTTCCGCAGCAAGCGCCTGAACATGGTGTTCGGCGTGCTGCTCGGCATGCCGATGCTCGTGTCGTTCCACGCCTACCAGGACAGCCACCTGCGCCATCACCGGCTGCTCGGCACGCCGGCGAACAAGGAGTTCTTCGACTACGGCGACCAGTACGGCGCGCGCCCCGTCGTCAACGTCGGCCTGTGGGCGTGGCGGCTGTCGATGGCCGCGCACTATATCCAGTTCGCGAAGAACGTCGCGAAGCTCGTCGTGCCGGGCGCGCGCTTCGGCGACAACGCGCTCGTGTCGCGTGCGATCCGCCGCGACTACCTGCTGATGGCGGCGACGATCGCGCTGCTGGCCGCGCTGTCGTTCGCGCTGCACACGTGGTGTGTCGTCTGGGTGTGGGTCGTGCCGCTCGTGTGCGTCGCGGCGCCCGTGCATGCGCTGGTCGAGATGCCTGAGCACTACCGCTGCGACCTGATGAGCACCGACCCGTTCCGCAACACGCGAACGATCGAGAGCAACGCGTTCATGACGTGGTTCACGAACGGCAACAACTATCACGTCGAGCATCACATGATGCCGAACCTGCCGATCGAGCGCCTGCACGATCTGCATGGCGCGATCGCGCCGCGCATCCGCTATTACCACCGCACGTACCGGCAGTTCTACTACGCGTTGCTGCGCGGCCGGCTGACGCCGCGCTCGGTGGACGACGATCGGGACGATCGCGAGCCCGATGCCGAAGCGGTTGCGCCGGCGTCCACGCAATCGGCGTGACCACCGCTGCCGACTATCTCGGGACGACGATGCTCTATCCGGACCTGTTCAGATCGCTCGAAGCGGTTCGCTGGAACATGGAGCAGGATATTCCGTGGAACCGGTTCGATGCCGCGTTGCTCACCGACGAGCAGGCCGAGACGATCAGGATGAACGCGATCACCGAATGGTCGGCGCTGCCCGCGACGGAGATGTTCCTGCGCGACAACCGGCACGACAGCGACTTTTCCGCGTTCATGAGCGTGTGGTTCTTCGAGGAACAGAAGCATTCGCTCGTGCTGATGGAATACCTGCGCCGCTTCAGGCCGCAGAGGGTGCCGACCGAAGCGGAACTGCACGCCGTGCGTTTCGAGTTCGATCCGGCGCCGCCGCTCGAGACGCTGATGCTGCACTTCTGCGGCGAGATCCGCCTGAACCACTGGTACCGCTGCGCGGCCGACTGGCACACCGAGCCCGTCATCAAGCAGATCTACGAAACGATTTCGCGCGATGAAGCGCGTCATGGCGGCGCCTACCTGCGCTATATGAAGAAGGCGCTGAACGACCACGGCGACGTCGCCCGTGCCGCATTCGCGAAGATCGGCGTGCTGATGGCGTCGGCGCGTCGCACCGAGAAGCCGCTGCACCCGACCAACCTGCACGTGAATCAGGCGCTGTTCCCGCGCGATACCGTGCAGTCGCGGCTGCCGGATCCGGAATGGCTCGAGCGCTGGCTCGACGAGCAGATCCGTTTCGACGGCGAGTGGGAGAAGAAGGTCGTCGAGCGGATCCTGCACAACCTGTCGATCCTGTTCGAGCGCACGTTCGCGACCGCGCAGGAACTGAACCGCTATCGTCGCGAAGTGGCCGCGCGGACGAATGCCGCGGTGGGTCGCCCGTAGCGGATCGACGCGCCCAGTTGTCGCGTCGCGCAGGCCGGAATCCGGCCGATATGCGAACGCCATGCACGCCGACCGACGAATTAATCATTTCCGGACATAATCGGCGCATCAGTTGCTTGAAATTGCATGGCGGCTTTGAATTTCATCCGTTTAGTAAATTTATGTAAACACTGGATTCGGGATTTAAACGGCATTTTCCGTGTATGTTGCTGACCGTTTGCCTTTCGCAATCTGGGAAATAAAATTAAAAGTCGGGTAGTTGAAATTGAATTGTAGGAATCGGAGGTTGCACTTGCTTGTACGGCGAAACCGATGCGATAGCGTCGTGCTTTGACGGTAATTCCATGTTTTTGCGGGGATTTATCGGCTGTCTTGACAGTGCTGGATTCGTTCGCCCAGTAATTTACAAAATCACTACCGAATAATGTTTATGTAAGCATATCGATGCGATGAAAATCGATAGATAAATACAGATGCCACGATTGAAAATAAGAATGATGTGCATCCATGCTTCAATATAAAATCGTTTCCCAATCCAAATGGGAGAGACGATTCACGGAGACGAACGGCGACTTGTGTGTCGATGGGTGCAACTTTGAGGCGGCGGTATGGCTAATGTGAGATTGGCAAAGCGATTGAGAAGTCTGCCTTCGCTGGATTTCCTGAGAGGCTTCGAATGCGCGGCGCGCCATTTGAGCTTCACGCGGGCGGGGCAGGAACTGAACGTCACGCAATCGGCCGTGAGTCGGCAGGTCAAGGCGCTCGAAGAGCAGCTCCGGATCGAGCTGTTCCATCGGCACATTCGTTCGTTGACGCTGACCGACAAGGGGCGAGAACTGTACGACGCGATCTCGTTCGCGTTGTCCGACCTGGAGTCGGTGGTCGGCAAGCTGTCGTCGAGTGTCGGCCAGCGCGCCATCTCGTTGTCGACCACCGTCTCGTTCGCCGCGCTGTGGCTGATTCCACGCCTCGGTTCGTTCCGCGCGAGTTATCCGGACATCGACGTGCGCGTGTCGGCCACGAGCGAAATCGAAGATCTCAAACGCAAACGTTTGCACCTGGCCGTGCGCTATGCAGGCCCGTATACGTCGACCGACGATACGGACGTGCTGTTTCGCGAGCGTGTCGTCGCGGTGTGCAGCCCGAGCCTGGTGGCGGCGGGCGACGCCGCGTCGATGAAGCCGGCCGACCTCGACAAGCACGTGCTGCTGCACCTCGACGACCCGCGCGGCGAATGGCCGTGGCACGGCTGGAGCCATTTGCTGAAGGAACTCGGCGTGCCGCGACTGCGGCCGGCCGGCGCGCTGCACTTCAGCCAGTACGATCAACTGGTCCAGGCCGCGGTCGACGGCCACGGTATCGCGATCGGCAGGCGGCCGCTGGTCGACGGGCTGCTGAAGCAGGGGCGGCTCGTCGAGCTGTTCCCGTACTGCACCGTTGCATCGGGCAGCTACGTGCTGGTGCAGAACCCCGATGCGTGCAACGAATTCGATATTGCGGTGCTGACCAACTGGCTGCTCGAACAAGCGTGTCATTCGCTCGAGGCGGAGCCGGGCATCGGCGGCAGCAACGTGCTGCCGATGTATCGCGTCGGATAGCGCGGCGCGGCGCATGCGCCGTGCGCGGCGTCATGCGCAGCAACTGCAACCTGTGCGATGATGCGCCGCTTCGCGTTCGTTGCAGAACGCCGCCGACCGCGGCGCCCGTTTCCGGGCCCCCGCCGCGTCCTCACATCCGGAGACAGCATGCCCGCACACAGCATTCACGGCAGTACCCTGCACTACCTCGATCACGGCGCCGGTTTTCCGGTGCTGCTCGGGCACAGTTATCTATGGGACGCGACGATGTGGGCGCCGCAAATCGACGCACTGTCGCGCCGGTATCGCGTGATCGTGCCGGATCTTTGGGGGCATGGCGAATCGGGCGCGCTGCCGGACGGCACGCACACGCTCGACGATCTCGCCGCGCACGCGAGCGCGCTGCTCGACGCGCTGGAGATCGAACAGTGCGCGATCGTCGGACTCAGCGTCGGTGGCATGTGGGGCGCGCGGCTCGCGTTGCGCGAGCCGCAGCGCGTGCGCTCGCTCGTGATCATGGATGCGTCGCTCGAGGCCGAACCCGATGCGACGCGCATCCGCTACTTCGCGATGCTCGACGCGATCGAGGCCGCGGGCCGCATCGCGCCGCCGCTGCTCGACGCGATCGTGCCGCTGTTCTTCCGGCCGGACGTCAATCTCGACGACCCGGTGCCGACGGCGTTTCGCGACGCGCTCGCGAACCTGCCGGCCGACCGGCTGCGGCAATCGATCGCGCCGCTCGGCCGGCTGATCTTCGGCCGGCCCGATACGCTCGCGACACTCGCCGAACTCGATGCCGCACGCACGCTGCTGATGTGCGGCGCGGGCGACATGGCGCGCCCGCCGTCGGAAACCGTGAAGATGGCGAGCGTGATCGGTTGCGCGCATGCGCTGGTGCCCGACGCCGGCCATATCTCGAACCTGGAAAATCCCGCGTTCGTCACGCGCACGCTGCTCGACTGGTTCGACGCGCAGCAACTGTCGTCGAACTGACGATCGCGCGAGTGGCGACGCCCGCGCAAGCCGCGCGGCGTCGCACCGGCCCGCGTTACGCGCGCTCGCTGACCGCCGTGAACTTGCGGTTGCGCACCGGTGCTTCGTCGGCGCCGCCGCGCACGAGGCTCAGCGCTTCCGCGCGGCTCGCGACGCACGGTCCGGAGCCCGGCAGCGGCTGGCGCGCGGTCTCGCGCAGCGCGAGCACCGATACGATGCCGATGAACGACGCGCCCATCAGGTAGTACGCGGGCATCATCAGGTCGCCGGTGCGATCGACCAGCCACGCGGTGACGAGCGGCGTCGTGCCGCCGAACAGCGACACCGACACGTTGAAGCCGATCGCGAGCGCGCCGTAGCGGATCCGCGTGGGGAAGAGGGCGGGCAGCGCCGACGGCATCACGCCCGTGAACGTCGACAGCAGGATGCCGTAGATCAGCATCCCGCCGAAGATCGGCAACATGCCGCCGGTGCGGATCAGCATCAACGCGGGCACCGACAGCACGAGCAGGCCCACGCAGCCGGCCATCATCACCGGCTTGCGGCCGACCTTGTCGGACAGGCGGCCGGCGTACAGCGTCATCGGCATCATCAGCACCATCACGAGCAGCACCATGAAGAGGCCCTGCGATTCGCGCACGTGCAGCGTCGCCGACAGGTAGCTCGGCAGGTACGACAGCGCCATGTAGTCGGTCACGTTGAAGATCAGCACGAGGCCGACGCACTGCAGCAGCGGCTTCCACTGTTCGACGAGCAGCGTCGCGAAGCGCTGCTTCGGCCGCGCGCGCTCGTCCGCTTCGCGTGCTTCGGCTTCCTTCTGGAAGGCCGGCGTTTCCTCGAGCTTGAGCCGCACGTAGAGGCCGACGAGGCCGAGCGGGCCGGCGATGAAGAACGGCACGCGCCAGCCCCATGACAGCAGCGCTTCCTGCGACAGCGTGGCCGTCAGCAGCGCGACCGTGGCCGCGCCGAGCGTATAGCCGATTAGCGTGCCGAATTCGAGGAAGCTGCCCATGAAGCCGCGGCGCTTGTCGGTCGAGAACTCGGCGATGAAGGTCGCCGCGCCGCCGTATTCGCCGCCGGTCGAAAAGCCCTGCACGAGGCGCGCGACGAGCAGCAGGATCGGGGCCATGATGCCGATCGACGCGTAGCTCGGGATCAGCCCGATCGCGAAGGTGCCGACGGCCATCATGATCATCGTCGCGGCGAGTACGCGCTGGCGGCCGATGCGGTCGCCAAGCGGGCCGAACACCATGCCGCCGAGCGGACGCACGAGGAACGCGGCCGCGAACGTGCCGAAGGTCGCGAGCAACTGTGCGGACGGGCTGCTGGACGGGAAGAACACCTTGCCGAGCGTGACGGCGATATAGCTGTAGACGCCGAAGTCGAACCATTCCATCGCGTTGCCGAACGCCATCGCGCCGACCGCGCGCTTGAGGACGGCAGGGTCGACGATCGTGATGTCATCCAGCTTGACGGACTGGCGCGAAGACCGGGCTTTCGCGGGGTGCGCTTGCGACGAACTCAATGATCTCTCCTGGAATGGCCTTGGCGGCGCGACCGGCGGGAATGCAGCGGGGGCGTGCGGGCCGGCGGACAGCGAAGGCGGATAGCTCGGGGATGCCTCGATGCCGGTGGCGTGACGCGCGCGGCGGACAGCACCGGGCAGGTGTGTTGTGCGAACCAGTTTAGAGAAACGGGCGCGAGCGGCTATCGGTCATGCGCCCGGAACCCGGTGGTAAACGACACGCGGGGAAGCGGTGCCGATTTCGCCCCGGCGGGCGGACGCGCGGCGTGCACGGTCATCTGGCCGCGCGCCGGCTCGCGGATACCAGCAACGCGACGAACGCCGCTTCATCCGCGCGCAGGCCGCGCGGCGTGCGCCGCACCGCGAGCGCGGCGAGCGTGCCCGCCTCGAACGCGTCGAGCACGGCCGGATGGATGTAGCAGCGCCGGCACACGGCCGGCGTATTGCGCAGCAGGTCGGCCACCGCGCGCACGGTCTCGACGATCTGCTTGCGCGCGTGCGTGACGCCGCGATGCTCGATGCGCCGCAGCAAACCGAGCGCGTGCACGCTGCCGGCCCAGGTCCGGTAATCCTTCGCGGTGAAATCGGCGCCGCCGGCCTCGCGCAGGTAGTCGTTCACGTCGGACGACCCGACCGGATGGCGTACGCCGTCGTCGTCCACATACTGGAACAACTCGTGCCCGGGCAGCTCCGCGCAGCGTCGCACGATCCGCGCGACCCGCGCGTCGTCGACCGTCACGTCGTGCTCGATTCCGCTCTTGCCGGCGAAGCGCAGCCGCACCTGGCCGGGCTGGATCTTCAAATGGCGCTTGCGCAGCGTCGTCAGCCCGTACGAGCCGTTTTCGCGCGCATATTCCGCGTTGCCGATCCGCGCGAGCGTCGTATCGAGCAAGCGGACGATCGTCGCGACGACCTTATCGCGCGGCATGCCCGGCAGCGCCAGATCGCGCGTGACGCGTGCGCGGATGCGCGGCAGCGCCCGCGCGAACGCGGCCATCCGCGCGTACTTGTTCGCGTCGCGGGTTTCGCGCCACTGCGGATGATAGCGATACTGCTTGCGGCCGCGCGCGTCGCGACCCGTCGCCTGAAGATGACCGCGCGGGTCCATGCAGATCCACACGTCGGTGTACGCGGGGGGAATCGCCAGCGCGTCGATGCGGGCGATTTCGTCGGCATCGCGCAGCCGCGCGCCGTCCGGCCCGTAGTACGCGAAGCCGTTGCGCAGCCGACGGCGCGTGTAGCCGGGCTGGCGGTCGTCGACATGGCGCAGCGCCACGACGGCGCTCGAAGCGGGCCGCTTCATGTCGCGACGCGCCGGCCGGCGGCGGCGGTGCGCGGCGACCCGCGCTCACGGGCAGCGATCATGCTTGTCTCCTTGGGTTCGCGTGAAGGGCGGGCGTGTGACATGGGGTGCGAACAGCCATGGCCAGGGAGCAAGAACCGTGCGCCGCGCCGCCCGGCCTTGCTCGCATGCTTAGGTGTTTATACGCATGCCGATTCCGGCATCGCCCCAATCCAATATTTCATTGGAAGGTTATCGGACTTGTTCCTACACTGATGCGGGGCCTGTATACCGCGCCGGCACGACACGCCGGCCGGCGCAGCCCGATCCGCGCCAGCGCCACGCAGAAACACAACAGCGCCGCGGCACACAACGACATCATCGGAGACGGACCATGACATTCATCAGGAAGCTGGCGGCCGGCGCGATCGTCGCCGCGGCGACGGTGCTGGCAGGCGGCGCGCACGCGCAGCAAAAGCCGATCACGCTCGGGTTCTCGCAGGTCGGCGCGGAAAGCGCATGGCGCACCGCGAACACCGTATCGGTGAAGAGCGCGGCGAAGGACGCCGGCATCAACCTGAAGTTTTCCGACGCACAGCAGAAACAGGAGAACCAGATTCGCGCGATCCGCTCGTTCATCGCGCAGAAGGTCGACGTGATCGCGTTCTCGCCGGTCGTCGAATCGGGCTGGGAGCCGGTGCTGACCGAAGCGAAGGCCGCGCATATCCCGGTGATCCTGACCGACCGCGGCGTCGACGTGAAGGACCCGTCGCTGTACGTGACGATGATCGGCTCCGACTTCCTCGAGGAAGGGCGGCGCGCGGGCCACTGGCTCGAAGAGCGCTACAAGAATGACGCCGGCCCGATCAACATCGTCGAGCTGCAGGGCACGGTCGGCTCCGCGCCGGCCAACGACCGCCGCGCCGGCCTGCTCGAAGTGATCAAGAACAATCCGAAATTCAAGGTGATCGCATCGCAGAGCGGCGACTTCACGCTCGCCGGCGGCAAGCAGGTGATGGAAGCGTTCGCGAAGACCTACGGCAAGCAGATCAACGTCGTCTACGCGCACAACGACGACATGGCGCTCGGCGCGATCCAGGCGATGGAAGAGGCCGGCATCAAGCCCGGCAAGGACGTGAGCGTCGTGTCGTTCGATGCGACCAAGGGCGGCTTCCAGGCGATGGTCGCGGGCAAGATCAACGTCGACGTCGAATGCAGCCCGCTGCTCGGCCCGCAATTGATGACCGCGGTGAAGGACGTGGTCGCCGGCAAGCAGTTGCCCAAGCGCATCGTGACCAACGAGACGGTGTTCCCGATGAACGTCGCGGCGCAGGTGCTGCCGACCCGCAAGTACTGACCTGTCCGCCCGGGCGGCGGCCTCGCGGCCACCGCCCGGCGACGCTTCGAGGGAGGATGCATGCAGAGTCCGCCGGTGGTCGAGATGATCGGCATCGACAAGTCGTTTCCGGGCGTCAGCGCGCTGCAGCGCGTGGACTTCCGGCTGTTTCCGGGCGAGATCCACGCGCTGATGGGCCAGAACGGCGCGGGCAAGTCGACGCTGATCAACGTGCTCACCGGCGTGCATGCGCACGATGCGGGCGAGATTCGCGTCGGCGGCGCGCCGGTGAATTTCGCCGCGCCGCGCGAGGCCGAGGCGGCCGGGATCCAGACGCTCTACCAGGAAGTGAACCTGTGCGCGAACCTGTCGGTCGCGGAGAACATCTTCGCGGGCCGGCAGCCGATGCGGCGCGGCGCGATCGACTGGAAGACGATCCATGCACGCTCGCGCGACGCGCTCGCCGAACTCGACCTGGCGCTCGACGTCACGCGTTCGCTCGACTCGTATCCGATCGCGGTGCAGCAGATGGTCGCGATCGCGCGTGCGGTGTCGGTCGACGCACGCGTGCTGATTCTCGACGAGCCGACGTCGAGCCTCGACGACGGCGAGGTCGCGCGGCTGTTCGACGTGCTGCGCCGGCTGAAGGCGTCGGGCATCGCGATCCTGTTCGTCACGCATTTTCTCGAGCAGACCTATGCGGTGTCCGACCGGATCACCGTGATGCGCAACGGCGAGCGCGAAGGCGAGTACCTCGCGCGCGACCTGCCGGTCGACGTGCTGGTCGCGAAGATGACTGGCCGCGAGCGCATGTCCGACACGTTGCAGGCCGGCGCCGCCGCGGTCGAGCGCACCGCCGCGGCCGATGCGCCGTTCCTGTCGATGCAGCAGGTCGGCCGGCGCGGGATGATGAGCGCGCTCGATCTCGACGTGCGCCCCGGCGAGATCGTCGGGCTGGCCGGGCTGCTCGGCTCGGGCCGCACCGAAACCGCGCAACTGGCGTTCGCCGCCGCGCGCCCCGATACCGGCGCGATCGAGATCGACGGCGCGCGCAAGCGGCTCGCGTCGCCGCACGACGCGGTGCGCAACGGCATCGCCTATTGCCCGGAGGACCGCAAGAAGGAGGGCATCGTCGCCGCGCTGTCGATCCGCGAGAACATCGTGCTCGCGCTGCAGGCGCGGCGCGGCTGGTGGCGGCTGATCGGTCGGGCGCGCCAGCGCGAGATCGCCGACACGTATATCGCCCGGCTCGGCATCAAGGCGCGCGACGCGGAGCAGCCGATCGGGCTGCTGTCGGGCGGCAACCAGCAGAAGGTGCTGCTCGCGCGCTGGCTCGCGACGGACCCGAAGCTGCTGATTCTCGACGAGCCGACGCGCGGCATCGACGTCGCCGCGAAGTTCGACATCATGGAGCGCGTGCTCGCGCTGTGCGCGCAGGGGCTCGCGATCCTGTTCATCTCGTCGGAGATCGGCGAGGTCGTGCGCGTGAGCCACCGGATCGCGGTGCTGCGCGACCGCCGCAAGGTCGCCGAACTGAGCGGCGCCGATGCGTCGGAGGAGCAGGTTTACCGGTTGATCGCGGGAGGCCAGTCATGACGTGGCTACGCACGCTGTTTCGTCATTCGCTCGCGTGGCCGGTGCTGACGCTCGCGCTGCTGTTCGCGCTGGACGTCGCGCATCGTCCGGGCTTCCTGTCGATCGCGCTGCTCGACGGCCATCTGTTCGGCGCGCCGATCGACATCCTGAACCGCGCGGCGCCGCTCGTGATCGTGTCGCTCGGCATGACCCTCGTGATCGCGACGCGCGGGATCGACATCTCGGTCGGCGCGATCGTCGCGATCGCCGGCGCGGCGGCCGCGACCGTGCTCGAGGCGGACCCGTCGCAAGTCGGCACGGCGCTGGCGGCCGCGCTCGGCGTCGGGCTGCTGGCCGGCGCGTGGAACGGGCTGCTCGTCGCCTTCGTCGGAATGCAGCCGATCATCGCGACGCTGATCCTGATGGTGGCCGGGCGCGGCATCGCGCAACTGTTGACGGGCGGCCAGATCATCCCGATCGGCGCGCCCGGCTACCTCGCCCTTGGCGGCGGCTATCTCGCGACCGTGCCGTGCGCGGTGTGGATCGCGCTTGCGACGATCGGCGCGATCGCGCTGCTGGTGAACCGCACGGCGCTCGGGCTGTTCATTCGCGCGATCGGCGTGAACCCGGTCGCGACGCGGCTCGTCGGGCTGCGCTCGGGCGCGATCGTGTTCGGCGTGTATCTGTGCTCGGGCGTGATGTCCGCGCTCGCGGGCATTCTCGCGAGCTCGAACGTGCGCAGCGCCGACGGCAACAACGCGGGCCTGCTGCTCGAACTCGACGCGATCCTCGCCGTCACGCTCGGCGGCACGTCGCTGCTCGGCGGCCGCTTCAGCCTCGCCGGCTCGGTGCTCGGCGCGCTGATCATCCAGACGCTCACCTACACGACCTATTCGATCGGCGTGCCGCCGGAGGCGACGCTCGTCGTCAAGGCGGTCGTCGTGATCGTCGTGACGCTGATCCAGTCGGACGCGGCGCGCGCGCTGCTCGTGCGGCATGCGTCGCGGCTGCTGCCTTCCGCGCGATCGCGCGCCACCACCACCGGAGCGACGCCGCGATGACCCGTTTTCTTGGCCGCCTCGCCGATCCGCGCACGCTGCCGATCGTCGTGACGATCGTGCTGTTCGCCGCGCTGTTCGGCTTCGGGTCCGTGATGTACACGGGCTTTTTCTCGATGCAGGTGCTGACCGGGCTGCTCGTCGACAACGCGTTCCTGCTGATCGTCGCGATCGGGATGACGTTCGTGATCGTGTCGGGCGGCATCGACCTGTCGGTCGGCTCGGTCGTTGCACTGACAACGATCTTCTGCGCGGTCGGCGCCGAACGGCTGCACTGGCCCGTGTGGGTGATCGTGCCGCTGGTGCTCGCGTTCGGTGCGCTGTACGGCGCGGCGATGGGCGCGCTGATCCACTACTTCCGGCTGCAGCCGTTCATCGTCACGCTCGCCGGGATGTTTCTCGCGCGCGGCGCGTGCTTCCTGATCACGACGCAGTCGATCACGATCAACGCGCCGGCGTTCCATGCGATCGCGGGCATCAGCGTGCCGCTAGGCGGCGGCATGCTGAGCGCCGGTGCGCTGATCGCGCTCGCGACGCTGGCCGTCGCGATCTACGTCGCGCATTTCACGCGCTTCGGCCGCAACGTGTATGCGGTCGGCGGCAACGAACGCTCGGCGCTGCTGATGGGCTTGCCGGTCGCGCGCACGAAGATCGGCGTCTATGCGCTGAGCGGCTTCTGTTCGGCGCTCGGCGGCGTGGTGTTCACGCTGTACGTGCTGTCGGGCTACGGGCTGCAGGCGCAGGGGATGGAGCTCGACGCGATCGCCGCGACCGTGATCGGCGGCACGCTGCTCACGGGCGGCGTGGGTTACGTGATCGGCTCGGTGTTCGGCGTCGGCATCCTTGGCACGATCCAGGTGCTGATCACGTTCGACGGCACGCTGAGTTCGTGGTGGACGCGGATCGTGATCGGCGCGCTGCTGTGCGTGTTCTGCGTGCTGCAGCGGGTCATCGAGCGGCACGCGACGCGGCGCCGCACCGGCGGCACCGGGCTCGGTGCGCGGCGGCCGACGCAGGCCGCCGCCGCCGCGCGGCCGGCGCCGCCCGAAGAGGACATCGCGCTGGTATCGACGATGCGGCGGTCGTAGTTCGACCGACCCCCCTTGCGCGAGGAGAACATGATGAAGCGCGATGATCTGACAACGGGCATGGCCGATGCGCTGGCCGTCGAGCATGGCCGTCGGCCGCTGCTCGACCTGGGCGACGCGCGCGATTGCCGGATCGTGGCCGACGCGCTGCGGGTGCTGCTGCGCGAGCGCTCGGAAGCGCTGGCGTTCGCGATGCGCGTGGCCGACGAGCATGGCCGCCCGCGCCCGGATGCCGGCGAATTCGGCTTGACCGACATCATTCGGCTGGCCCGCGTGGTCGAGCGGGCCGATCGGCAGCGTGAGGGAACCGCGGTGGAATGATGCGCGCGGTCGCATGCCGGCGCATGCCGCCCGCCCGCGTCCGCGCCGTCAGGCCGGCCCGGTCGTGTCCGCCTCGGTGTCGAACGACGTATCCGCGACGCGCGTGCGTTTCAGCGAGCCGGCCAGTTTTTCGATCGCATGCAAGTCCAGCGCATCGAGGTGCGCGCGCACTTCCTGCGCGAACGGCGCATGGTCCGGCTCGTCGGCATACTGGCCGAGCCATTCCTCGATATCGGTCAGCCGGCCCTCGCCGGCGAGCGCGATCAATTCGGCGAGCGCGTCGGCGGGCGGGCAGCGCATCGCGGGCGCGGCGCTGGCCGGTTCCGCTTCGACGGCGGGATCGAACCGCCTGACGAGCCCCGACGCCGGCGCGAGCGCATGGCCGAGGGCCGGCGCGACGACGGCGAACGAGAACGTCGTGCCGACGCCCGGCTGGCTTGCGACGGCCAGCTCGCCGCCCATCGCGGCGACGATGCGCTGCGCGATGAACAGGCCGAGCCCGGTGCCGCCGTTCACCGCCTGCACCTGCTGGTACGCGCGGAAGATGTCATCGGTCGCGGCGATGTCGATGCCGATGCCCGTATCGGCGACCTCGAACAGCAGGCGCCACGCATCGCCTTCGCGCGACGCGTGAACCGACAGCGCGACCGTGCCGTCGCGCGTGAATTTCGATGCGTTCGACAGCAGGTTCAGCAATACCTGTTGCAGGCGAATGCCGTCGATCAGCACCGTGCGCGGCAGCGCCGTGACCGGCCGATAGACGAACCGGTTGTGCTGCTGCTCGCACAGCGCGGCCGCGTAGTGGCCGATGTCGTCCAGCAGCCCGGGCAGGTCGGTGCGATCGGGCGCGACGCCGAGCGGCTGGAGTTCGGCCTTCGTGAACGCGAGCAATTCGTCGATCAGCGCGAGCTGGTAGCGGATGCTGCGGTCGATCGACCGGATCAACCGCGCCTGCCCGCGCGTCGCGCCTTGCAGCAGCAGCTTCGCATAGCCGTTGATCGTCGACAGCGGCGCGCGCAGGTCGTGGCTGACATAGCCGAGCGTCTCGATCTTCTGCTGCATGTGCGTCTTCGACTGCTGCAACGCTTCGTTGAGCGCCACCGTGCGCCGCGCGACCTCGTCGCGCAGCCGGTCCTGCTCGGTGAGCTGCCAGTGTTCGAGCCGCTTGCGTGCCTCGGTGCGCTGCCGGCCCACGTGGTGGATCCACGCGGCCAGCACCAGCAGGTGCGTCGCCAGCCCGATGATCGCGATGACGGGGTTCGGAAAGACGTCCGAGTGGATCCATGACAGCACGGACGGCAACGCATCCCGGCCGTCGAGTATGCGGATCAGCATGTTGAACGTCGCGAACCCGACCGCGATCAGCATCACGCGGGCCGTCGGGGTGCGCCGGATCACGAGCATCAGCGCGAGGCTGATGTTGACGAGCGCGAGCACGGTGTTCAGCCACAGGCAGAACCGGGCGAAGGTCGCCAGATCGCCGAACGCCGCGCCGGTCATCCCCGCGCATTCGAGCGCGAGAAACACCACGTACACCGCGCGCATCGGGATGTTCGCCTTCTCGCGATGCGAGACCATCAGGATGAAGGCGATGAAGCACGCGACGGACAGGTACACGAAGATCGTTTCGCCGCGCGTCGACCACTCGCGCGCGCCGGGCGACAGGAGCATCGCGAGATAGCCGCGGTACGCCGCTTCGAACAGCGCGGTGTTCAGGGTCAGCGCGGCCAGCACGTGGAACACGCCGCTGCGCGAGAAAAAGCCGATCAGCAGCGCACACCAGACGAGGGCGAGCAGCCCGCCGAAGAACCCGAAGTTCCACATCGACGCATGCAGTTCCTGCGCGATCCACGCGTCGCGGGTGAACGCGGCCGGCGCAAGCCGCATTTCCTTGCGCGACGTGATGCGGATCAGCACGGGGAGTTGTTCGCCCGCGCGCAGCGTGGCGTCGAGAGTCGGGTAGCGCGACGGCGCATCGAGCGCGTCGCCGCGGTCGGTCGGGAAGCTGCGCTCGAGCGTCCATTGGCCGTGCCGGTCGACGTAGAAGTCGGCGCGGTCGACGCGCGCGTCGCGAATCGCGAGCACCAGCGGGCGTGTCTCGCTGTCGCGGTTGACCAGCGTCGCGCGAACCCACCAGGCCGAGCGCGAAAACGACACGTTGAACACGGGAGGGGCGGCAGCGGCCGCGTGGCGGGCCGGGTCGGCGAGCCGGGCGGCGACTGCGTCGGCCGACAGCGTCTTGCCGGCGTCTTCGAAAACCGATACGGCTTCGAGTGGCGCGGGATTCGGCGCGGCAGCGGCACGCGCCGTCGCGCACGTGGCGGCCAGCGCCGCCAGAAGCAGGAGCAACGCGCGAAACGCACGATCTCCCGCCGCCCATGCCGCGTAGCGCCTACGCATCGCCGTGGCGCCCGCCCGGCGCGGCCGGCGCGTCGACCGCGTGGCGCTGGCGTCGCCAGTCGGACGGCGTGATGCCGAAGCGTTCGCGAAACGCCGTCGCGAAATTGCCGGGGGTGGAGAAGCCGATTTCCTCGGCGATGTCGCCGATCCCCATCGACGTTTCCGACAGGAAGTGCATCGCGGCGCGCAGCCGCGTGTCGCGCAGGTACTCGAATACGGTCTGGCCGAGATGATCGCGGAACACGCGCGACAGCCGCTTTTCGTGCGTGCCGACCTGCTTCGCGAGATCTTCGAGGGCCGGCGGATGGCGCAGGTCGCGCAGCAGCACGTCGCTCGCCGCGCGCACGAGCGCCGCGTCAGGGTTGTCGGGCAGTTCGGGCAGGTGCGCGAACGGCTGGCTGCGCCGCACCCGCTTCAGGTGATTGCGGATGCGCGCGATGACTTCCGCCGGTTCGAACGGCTTGATGATGTAGTCGATCGCCCCCGTTTCGAGCCCCGCGATCCGATCCTCGAGATCGCCCGCGGCCGTCAGGATGATCACCGGAATGGATTGCGTCGACGGCGTCGACGCCAGCAGCCGGCTCGCGGCGAAACCGTCCATGCGCGGCATGCGGACGTCCATCAGGATCAGGTCGGGCGCGATGGCCTGCGCGCGGTGGTAGGCCTGCAACCCGTCGAACGCGACGCTGATCCGGCACTGCGCGGTGCGCAGGATTTCGGTCAGGAGCCGCAGGTCGTTCGGGCGGTCGTCGACGATCAGAATATGGGCGCCGGCGAGATCCGGCGTGGTGCGTGGCGACGCCGAACTGGACAGGCGGGATGACATGGTTGCGAACGCGTTGGAAAGGAGTGGCGTGTCAGGTCGGAGGCATCGCAATCTGTACGATTATTGCAAAAAATTATATGTCGACAGCCGCGTCGATAGTGAGGATTCCGTGCGGCGCGTGGGGGCTTGTCGCAGCGGCGTCGCGGGGCGCGGCGGTGTCGTCCGTTCGTCGGGAAAATGAGTCGGAAAAATGTGCCGAATCGATTTATAAAATTCCGGTCTTTATTTCCGGTTAAATGACGGATGGAATGGAAATGGCCCGAATGATGAATTCATGCAAATAATGTCGAATTCGATGATGATGCTGTAAATCGAATCCACCGATTCCTTGTCGGTATATCGAGTTCTAGCCGAATACGGGCCGGTATTCGTCTTTCCGAAAAATCGGATTTTTCATTTTGATGTGTATGAATGTAAAAGCCGTCCGCTCCGGAAAAGGATTTTTCCGCTGCGGAAAAGGTTTGTTTGGACGAATATCGGCACACTAGCTCCAGAGCGGCTGGAATCGGTTTTCTGGATGTGTCCGGGCGCCAGGAAAGTTGCTATCGCCGTCGCTTCATGGGTAGCCAATATTCAATGTCACATCGATTGATGGCATTCCAACGGGCTGTGCGGTCGATTACAAAACGATAACAGGCACGAGGGTAATGAAAACGTCATCATCCGCGAAATTCACAGATAAACAAGATGAGTCGCGAAATGACGGGATGGGTCTGGGTGTGAGGCATCGGGCGAGAAGAAATCGTCACGAAAATTCGATCGATTAATTCGATGCCGGGGTCGTTCGGTGAGTGGCCGGGTTTTTCCGGAGATCCGGAAAAGCCGGACGCCCGCCGGACGGAAAGGGGTGAGTGACTTCGCGTGGGCCGCCGGGCGGATGGATCGATCCGGAGGTCGCGCGTGGCGCGCTATCGAATCAGGCGGATACGAAAAATATGAATACGACAAGCATGGCGGGTCAGGGCATCGGGTCGATAGACCCGGCGCCGGCTGTCAGCGTCAGCGATCCGGCGGCGCATGCTTCAGACCCGGGGACGGCGTGGCGCCTTTCGCCGCCTGAATGAAACATGACGGGCCGCCCGCGGTGCGGGCCGGCGTCCGTTCGTCCAGCGTCCGAACGACGCTTTTCCAGTGAAATTCGAAGTCGCCCTTCGGCGGGTGCGACGGTGCGCGCGCGTGCGGATTCGCGGCGCGTCGTGCGTCGTGTCGCCGGCGGGCAGGCGATGTCGACTTCCATGAATCGATAAACGGCGATTGCTGTTGCGCATCGTGCCGAACGGGCATGCGCGGCGATCGGTCGTGCACTCGCGACGTGAGTCGAGCGTGTCGGGCAACGCTGTTCGTAATTTTTATTAGTAATACGAAGTGAGAGGGGGGGCGTCGCGAGACAGGCGAAAGCGGAGAAGGTCCGCGCGTCGCCTGACGCCGCGTTCGCTGTTGCGTCATCCAGCACAGAACCGAGGGAATACAAGATGAACAAGTCGTTCAAGTCGATCTGGAACGAAGCATTGGGAGCCTGGGTTGCGGCTTCGGAGCTTGACCGGGCGCGCGGCAAGCGCGTGGCGTCGTCGAGGCGTGCGTCGGAATGCACCGCGCACGGAGAAGCCGCAACGCACGAGGGCATGCCGTCGGCGCCTTCGGTACTGAGACTGGCCGTGCTGACGGCGACCGCTTGCCTCGGGTTGTTCCATGCGAGTGCACATGCGCAGTACGCGCCGGATGGCGGTACCGCGTCGGGCGGCACGACGGCGATCTCGATCGGCCTCGGTTCGACTGCCGCGCAAGAGAATTCCACTGCGCTGGGCAACCTGTCGACAGCGCAGGGGTTGTCGGCCACCGCGCTGGGCCCGGGCGCGCATGCGATGGGCGATGGTTCGACGTCCGTCGGCATCAACTCGCAGGCGACCGGCGTCAACAGTTCAGCGCTCGGCGTGCAGGCGATCGGTTCCGGCGCCTACTCGGTCGCGATCGGCAACCTGTCGAGCGCGACCCAAAGCGGCTCGGTCGCGATGGGCAGCGGTGCGGCGGCGACCGGCGTTTCCGCCGTCGGGCTCGGCAACAACGCGTTGGCATCCGGCCAGTACGCTGCAGCGCTGGGTCTCGGCGCGAGCGCGGCCGGCGCGCAGAGCGTGGCGCTCGGCTATGCGGCGCATGCGACCGACACCGGCGCGGTCGCGGTCGGGAACCAGGCGACGAGTACGGGCGCGGCCGGCGTGGCCGTCGGCAGCGGGGCACTGACGACCGGTAATTCCGGCGTCGCGATGGGCGTCAACAGCGGCGCGAAGGGCACCGCGTCGATCGCGATCGGCTGGGGCGGCACCGCCGGCGTGCCGGGGTCGGGCACGCAGTCGCTCGGCACGAGCTCGATCGCGATGGGCTCGAACACGTCGGCCGGCGCGGACAATGCGCTGGCATTCGGCCTGAACGCCAACGCGTCGGGCGTCAGTTCGATCGCGATGGGCGTGCAGTCGACCGCGACGCAGCAGTTCGCGACCGCGCTCGGCAATCTGTCGCTCGCGACCGGCGTGTCCGCCAGCGCGCTGGGGCCCGGCGCGACCGCGTCGGCCACGAATGCGACGGCGGTCGGCATCAACAGCGTCGCGGCCGCGAGTTCGACCGTGGCGATCGGCGATTCCAACTCGGTTGCCGCGGCAGCGGGTGCGGGTTCGGTCGCGGGCGGCTACGGCTCGAAGGTGCTGGGCGGCGTCGGCGCCGTCGCGCTCGGCTTCGGCCAGACGGTGAGCGGCGACGGCGCGGTCGCGATCGGCGATCCGAGCACCGCGATCGGTACCGGCGCGGTCACGATGGGGTCGAACAACACCGCGAACGGCGACGGCGCGGTGGCGATCGGCAATACCAACAATGCGCAGGGCACGGGTTCGCTGGCGCTCGGCAATACGTCGACGGCAGCGGCGGCGGGGGCGGTCGCGTTCGGTGCGTCTGCCGTGGCCAACAACGCAAACGATGTCGCGCTCGGCTCGGGATCGACGACGGCCGCGCCGAATCCGACGGCCAGCGCGGTCATCGGCGGCGTCACGTACACCTTCAACGGCATCAACCCGACCAGCGTCGTCAGCGTCGGGAAAGCGGGCAGCGAGCGCCAGATCACCAACGTCGCGGCCGGGCGGATCAGTTCGGCGAGCACGGACGCGATCAACGGTTCGCAACTCGCCGCGACGAACACGGCGCTCGATTCGCTGTCGACGTCGACGGCGTCGAGCATCACGTCGTTGTCCACGTCTACGTCGACCGGCATCGGTTCGTTGTCCACCGGTTTGAGTTCGACCAACAGCACGATCACGTCGCTGTCCACGTCGACGTCGACGGCCGTCGGTTCGCTGTCCACCGGCCTGAGCTCGACCAACAGCAACCTGACGTCGCTGTCCACGTCGACCTCGACGGTCGTCGGTTCGTTGTCCACCGGTTTGAGTTCGACCAACAGCAACCTGACGTCGCTGTCCACGTCGACGTCGACGGTCGTCGGTTCGCTGTCCACCGGCTTGAGCTCGACCAACAGCACGATCACGTCGCTGTCCACGTCGACGTCGACAGTCGTCGGCTCGCTGTCCACCGGCCTGAGTTCGACCAACAGCAACCTGACCTCGCTGTCCACCGCCACGTCGACCGGCATCAGTTCATTGTCGACCGGCCTGAGCTCGATCACGAACAACAACACGAACCTCGGCAACAGCACGGCCGGCGCGATCGGCGGCGGCGCCACCTACGATCCGACCACCGGCACCATCTCCGCGCCGTCGTACGTGACGTACAACAGCGACGGCTCGACCACGATCAACAACAACGTCGGCTCGGCGATCGACAACATCAACGCGAACGGCATCAAGTACTTCCACGCGAACTCGACCGCGCCGGACAGCCAGGCGCGCGGCCTGGACAGCGTCGCGATCGGCCCGAACGCGATCTCGCGGGTGGACGGCAGCATCGCGCTCGGCTCCGGCTCGGTGGCCGACCGCGCGACGGCGCCCGCGTCCGGCATCATCCGCAACGGCAGCGCGTCGATCCCGTTCGACACGACCGACCAGACGCTGCTCGGCGCGGTATCGGTTGGCGATGCGACGAACCGGACGTACCGCCAGATCACCAACGTCGCCGACGGCACCGGCCAGCAGGATGCGGTGACCGTGCGGCAGCTGACCGGCGCGCTGCAGTCGTTCGCGGTCACGGGCCAGAAGTACTTCCACGCGAATTCGACGGCGGGCGATTCGCTCGCGGTCGGCGCGGAATCGGTCGCGGTCGGGCCGACGACGGTCGTCAACGGTGACAACGGCGTGGGCGTCGGCAACGGCGCGATCGTCGATCAGACCGCGCCGGGCGGGATCGCGATCGGGCAGGCGGCGAGTTCCGCGCAGGCCGATGCGATCGCGCTGGGCAGCGGCGCGACGGCGACCGGCGCGCAGTCGGTCGCACAGGGGGCGAATGCGGTGGCGGTCAGCGTGGGCAGCGTCGCGCTCGGCTCGGGGGCGCGCGGCAGCGCGACCGACGCGCTCGCGCTCGGCGCAGGGGCCTCGGCGACGTTCGCGAACAGCGTGGCGCTCGGCGCCGGTTCGCTGACCACGGTCGGCGCGCTGACGAACTACGTTGCGTACGGGCTGAGCAGCCCGCAGTCGTCGGCCGGCGAAGTGAACGTCGGCAACCGGCAGATCACGGGGCTGGCCGCCGGCAGGAACGGCACGGACGCGGTGAACGTCTCGCAGCTCGATTCGGTCGCGAACCAGCTGACGACGCTGATCGACCAGCGCACGACCAACCTCGGCGGGCAGTACACGACGAACCCGCCCGGCGGCAACGTGCCGCCGGGGGCGAGCGGTTCGAATTCGTCGGCGGGCGGCTCGGGGGCGGTCGCGTCGGGCTCGAACAGCACGGCGGTCGGCAATAGTTCGACGGCGTCCGGCAACGGCTCGACCGCGATCGGCGTGGGGTCGACCGCATCGGGCAACAACTCGACGGCACTCGGCGCGGGCAGCAACGACGGCGGCCGCTCGAACGTGGTCGCGGTGGGCTCGGGGAATTCGCCGCGGCAGGTCGTGAACGTCGCGGCCGGCACGCAGGGCACCGACGCGGTGAACGTGAACCAGCTCAACGCGGTATCGAACCAGTTCACGCAGTCGCTGAACACGGTCAACAACCAGCTCACGCAGATGCAGCAGCAGATTCAGCAGACCGATTCGATGGCCCGCGAGGGGATCGCCGCGACCGCCGCCCTGGCATCGATTCCGCACATGGACCGCGATTCGAACTTCGCGATGGGGGTCGGCACGGCGACGTTCCAGGGCCAGAAGGCCATGGCGGTCGGCGTGCAGGCGCGCATCACGGAGAACCTGAAGGCGACGGTGAACGGCGGTTTCGCCGGCAGCCAGCGCGTCGTCGGCGCGGGCATGCTGTATCAGTGGAAGTGATCGCGGGCAGCGGTTCGTTCCGGCACGGGTTGCCGGAGCGGGCCGCGCCGAACGCAAACGCACGCGCGTGCGGCCGCGTCATCGCGCCGCACACGCTGCGCCCATCGCATTCTCGGAGTCATCAAGTGAAAAACATCCATCTTGCCCTGCTGGCGTCCGTCGTTGCCCTCGCGGGCTGTTCGAGTGCGTCGGGGCCGACGTACAACGCGTACGAACTGCAGTCGCGAAACGGTATCCGGACGTTCCAGGTCGACTGCCACGGGATCCTGTCGACCGCGAAGACGTGCATGAAGGTCGCGACGCGCATGTGCGGCAACGAGGCCGTGCGCCTGGTCGACACCACCACGCCCTACCGCGACGGCGCCGATCCGCATTCGATCGTGTTCCAGTGCGGTGCGGCGCCCGCGCCGGCCGAGAAGGTGAGCCTGACCGGCGACGCATATTTCGCGACCGACTCGGCCGTGCTGACGTCCGCGGCCACCGCCGCGCTCGACGCGCTGTTGAACCGGCAGGGCGACCGGCATTTCTCGCGCGTGGAAGTGGACGGCTATACCGACGCGACCGGTTCGGACGCGCACAACCAGGCGCTGTCGAAGCGCCGGGCGGATGCCGTCGCCGGGTATTTGCGCGATCACGGGCTGAAAGCGGATGCGTTCGCCGCGGCCGGTCACGGCGAAGCCAGTCCGGCGGCGTCGAACGATACCGCCGAAGGGCGCGCGCGCAATCGTCGCGTGGAGATTTCGCTGCAGAAGTAGGACGCTGCGACCCAGTTGCCGCCAAGCGCGGCCGTCGAAGCCGGACGGCTCGCTTGCGGCAAGGATGCTCGACACAGACGAGCGCGGCGGGAAAGGCGCGTCGCGGCGTGCGCATGCGGTGTCCGTCACAGGAACGCCGCCGTCGCACGACGACTGGCGTCCCGCACGCGGATCGCCTTCCGTACCGGGCCGGGGATCGGCGTTCAGTGTCTGATCATGCAGACGGCCACGATCTCGTACCCCGGGTCGGCATGCGCGCTCGCGGCTTTTTCCGCTTCGTCATACGAACCAAAGGATGCGGCGTCTTCGATTGCCGGTGCCATGCCGATATCGCCGTCCTCGGCGGTGCACAGGAACTGCTCGCCGGTTTTCACGACGTAGATGGACATCATGGTTCCCTCCATCGTTTTGCAGGGGGAAGTTTCAGTCTAGCAGGCAGCAACGAAGTCGGCAGTTGATGCGAATCCGGCCGTCAATCGGGGCCGGTTTGCCGATTCGGCCGGCCGTGAAGGGCCGGATTCGCAGCCGTGGAGCGGTGGGCACGGAGCGGGGCCGCGATGCGCGCGGGAGCGAAAAGCCGTGCACAATGCGCGCATGCGCACCCCTGATCTTGAATGCCTTGTCGCCGTCACGATGCCCTTCGGAAAATACAAGGGCCGACTCATTGCCGACTTGCCCGGCCCCTACCTCAACTGGCTGGCGCGCGAAGGATTCCCGCGCGGGGAACTCGGCCGACAGCTCGCGCTCATGCACGAGATCGACCATAACGGCTTGCGGCACCTGCTGGAGCCGCTGCGCAAACCGGCTTAGCGCGGCGTCACGCGCCGCGACAGGCGCTTGTCGACCTCGCCGCACTGCATGCCCCGTCGGCGGGAGCAGGCTTCGGAGCGTGGACGGCCGCGACGAGCACATACAATGTGTGCGTTCGTCGGTTGAGTGCCGCGCGCACCCCGACTCCTTCCGCGCATCTCGAGGGCCAGCATGGAAATCAAATGGATCGAGGACTTCCTCGCCCTCGCTCAATATCAAAGCTTTTCCCGGGCCGCTGAATTTCGCAACGTCACGCAATCGGGCTTCAGCCGCCGCATCCAGTCGCTCGAACAATGGATCGGCGCGGAGCTGATCGATCGCAGCAGCTTTCCGCCGGTGCTGACGCCGGCCGGCCGCCTGTTTCGCGAGACGGCGGAGGACGTGCTCAGCCGCCTGTTCGACACCCGCGCGATCATCCGCACCGAGCAGCGGATCGCCGGCAAGAGCCTGCAGATCGCCGCGGGCCACACGATCGCACTGAGTTTCCTGCCCGGCTGGCTCAAGGCGCTCGCGCCGCATTTCGGCGAGGTGCGGGCGCGCGTCATTCCGACCAATGTCCACGATTCGATCCTGATGCTCGTCAACGGCAACTGCGAGCTGATGTTTGCGTACCACCATCCTGAATTGCCGCTTCATCTCGATCCCGCGAAGTACGCGCACCTGACCGTCGGGCTCGACACGTTGATGCCGGCGTGCCGGCCGAACCGTCGGTCCGCGCCTGCATTCCGCCTGCCCGGTACGAAGCAGCATCCGCTGCCGCTGATTTCGTATACGGAGACCAGCTACTTCGGGCGCTGCCTCGCGCTGCTGCTCGGCCGCGCATCGGACGCGCCGGCATTGCAACTGCACTACGAGTCCGACATGGCCGAAGTGCTGAAGAAACTCGTGATGGAAGGCGAGGGCGTCGCATGGCTGCCCCGCAGCGCGATCGGCGCCGAACTGGCGTCCGGCGAACTCGTGCCGGCCGGGCCGGCGGCGTGGAACCTGGAAATCGAACTGCGCGTGTATCGCGACGTGTCGAACCGCAGCGAATTTCTCGACACGCTGTGGCAGCACCTGCGCGCGGCGCCTTCCCGGCTCGGCTGAGCCGGGGGTTTTCCCGCGTTATGCGGGGCTCGCATACCGCCATGTTGCTCCGGCATCACGTTTTTTTCGGTCCTCCCTACCATTCGTTCCAACGGCAAATGTGACGCATGACACGCGTCGCGCGGCCTTCTTCGCCACGCTCGTCCGCCTTCCGGCGGCCGGGCGCCACCCACGGACGAACGGACATGAAAAATCGCCTTACCTTGAGCATCGCAGTCGGCATGATCGCAGGTGTCGTCGCCGGTTATGCGTGCCACGCGACTATCGAGGACCCGGCCCCGCTCAAAGCAGTCGCCGGCTATTTCTCGATCGTCACCGACATATTCCTGCGGCTGATCAAGATGATCATCGCGCCGCTGGTGTTCGTGACGCTCGTATCCGGGCTGGCCGGCATGGACAGCGGCGGCGACGTCGGGCGCATCGGCCTGCGCTCGATCGGGTGGTTCGTCTGCGCGTCGCTGATTTCGTTGAGTCTCGGCTTCGCGATGGCGAATGCGCTGCAGCCGGGCGCCGGCCTGAACCTCACGGCCACTGCCGGCGAGGCCGGCGCCGGACTGAACACCGCCGCGCTGAACGCACGGGACGTGATCACGCACGCGTTCCCGACCAGCCTGCTCGACGCAATGGCGCGCAACGACATCCTGCAGATCCTGGTGTTCTCGGCGTTTCTCGGCATCGCGTTGAGCGCGCTGAAGCACGACGAGCGCGTGAGCGTCGTGATCCGGTCGATCGACGGGATGGTGCCGGTGATGCTGCGCCTGACGAACTACGTGATGCGCGCGGCGCCGCTCGGCGTGTTCGGCGCGATCGCGTCGTCGGTCACGCTGCGCGGGCTCGACGTGATCTATACGTACGGCAAGCTGATCGGCGCGTTCTATCTCGGGTTGCTCGTCCTCTGGGCGATCCTGATCGGCGTCGGCTACCTGTTTCTCGGACGACGTATCGGAAGCCTGCTGAAGGCCGTACGCGAACCCGCGCTGATCGCGTTCTCGACCGCGAGCAGCGAGGCCGCGTATCCGCGGCTGACCGAGCAGCTCGAGCAGTTCGGCGTCGACAAGAAGGTGGTGGGCTTCACGTTGCCGCTCGGTTATGCGTTCAACCTCGACGGCTCGATGATGTATCAGGCGTTTGCCGCGCTCTTCATCGCGCAGGCGTTCGGTGTGCACATGCCGTTGTCGGAGCAGGTGTTCATGCTGCTGGTGCTGATGTTGAGCAGCAAGGGAATGGCCAGCGTGCCGCGCGGGTCGGTGGTCGTGGTCGCGGCGGTCGCGCCGATGTTCCATCTGCCGGTGGCCGGCGTCGCGCTGGTGCTTGCGATCGACCAGATCCTCGACATGGGCCGCACGATGACGAACGTGATCGGCAACAGCGTGGCGACGGCGGTGATCGCGAAATGGGAAAGCCGGCGCGCCGCGAAGCCGCGGGACGCCGTGTTCGACCGGCCGGAGCTGAATGCATGATGCGCACGGACAACGTGACCGCGCGGCGGACTTTCGGCGTGGTCGGCGGCCTCGGGCCGCTGGGCAGTGCCGACGTGTTCTTCAAGATGGTGAAGGCGACGCCTGCGTCGTCGGACGACGCGCACCCCGAAGTGATCTTCGAGCAACACCCGTTCGACGGCTCGGGGGAGGGGAGTGCCGCGACCGCCGAGCGCAAGCTGTACGTGTTCGACATGATCCGGCAGCTCGAGAAGCGCGGCGTGACGACGGTCGTGCTGCCGTGCTTCCTGAGCCACACGTTCATCGACGAGCTGAAGGCGAATACTTGCCTGCCGATCGTGGATATCGTCGAAGCCGTTCGCAGTCATGTGCGGCGCACGCACCCGGACGCGACGCGTATCGGCGTGCTGGCTTCCGACTACGTGCGGGACAAGCGGCTCTTCGATGCGTATTTTCCGTCGCCGCGGTTCGAAGTCGTCTATCCGCGGCCGCACGACGGGATCGACCTCGTGACCGAAGCCATCTACGGCGCCGACGGCATCCAGCGCGGCAATCTTCGGGGGCGTCCGGTCGAGTGGTTGCGCCGCGCGTGCGACGACCTGATCGATCAGCGTGTGCACGTGATCGTCCCCGGCCTGACCGAGATCGCGCTGGTCGCCGATGCAATCCGTCCGCGGCGTGTACCGCTGGTGGATTCGAACCAGGCCTATGCGCAGTACGCGCTGACCGAACAGCCGGCTTTGCGTGCGGCGGCGTTCAAGCTCGGCGTGGTCGGCGGCGTCGGCCCGGCCGCGACGGTCGATTTTCTGGACAAGATCGTGCGCAACACGCCGGCGTCCCGCGATCAGGACCATGTCAAGCTGCTGGTCGAACAGAATCCGCAGATTCCCGATCGAACGGAGAACCTGGTGGGCGCCGGCGCGGACCCGACGATCTCGCTGTACGCCACCTGCAAGCGGCTCGAGGAAGGCGGGGCGGACGTCATCGCGATTCCGTGCAACACCGCGCACGCGTTCGTCGAACGGATTCAGCCGCACCTTGGAATTCCGATCGTCAACATGCTGACCGTGACGGTCGCGCACTTGCGCGATACGTGGCCGGCGCTGCGCGAGGTCGGCGTGCTGGCGACGTTCGGCACGATCGCTAGCGACGTCTATCAAAAGGCGCTCGAATTGCAAGGGCTCCTGCAAGTCGCGCCGACGGCCGCGTTGCAGGCGCGCGTGATGGAGGCGATCTACGGCAAGCACGGCGTGAAGGCCGGCTTCACGACCGGGCGGTGCAAGGAGGATATCGGCGCGGCGGTCGACGCGCTGATCGCCGACGGCGTGCGCGTGATCGTGCTCGGCTGCACCGAGCTGCCGATCCTGCTGCCGGGCGGCGAATACGTCGCGCGAAATGGCGAACGCGCGACGCTCGTCGACCCGACCGACGTGCTCGCACGGTCGTGCATTGCCTATGCGGCGGGCGGCGGCTGAACGGATTCCGGCCCGACGTGGGCGTTGACGCGGTGCCGGCCACGCCAGGCCGTCAAACTTCCTGACCCTGTACGTTCGCCGCGTCTTTCCGTCGCTCCGCGATGTTCGTCGGCATGACGACCGCCGTGCCTTCCACCACGACGAGACCGTTGACTTCGCAACAGGTTTCCAGCACGACCCGCCGCCGGCTCGCGAGAATCTCCTTGACCGTCACGGTCGCGCAAACCGTTTCGCCGAGCTTCACCGGGCGCCGGAATTGCAGATCCTGCGACAGGTAGATCGAACCCGGGCCGGGAAGGTGCGTCGCAATGGCCGCCGATATCACCGAGGCGGACAGCATGCCGTGGGCAATGCGGCCGCCGAATCGTGTCTGCTTCGCATAGGCGTCGTCGAGGTGCACCGGATTCTTGTCGCCCGACGCGCTTGCAAAGAGGAACACGTCGCGCTCGGACAGTGTTTTCAGGAAGCGCGCACTCATGCCCGGGATGAGATCCTCGAGATCGTATCCGCCTTCGTCGTTCATCGTCTGTTCCCGTATCGTTCGTACCACGTCGTGTTGGAGGGGCGAGCGTCGTCGTTCGCTATGCCGCTGCGCTTTCCTGTTGCGGCGCCGTGCGCACATCCGGCGACGCGAACAATCGATTTGCCGAGTCAAGCGCCCATTGCGCGGCGAGCACACCGGCGTGCGGCAATGCGCCGACGATGGCATCGATGATTTCGCGCTGCGATGCGCCGAGCGACAGCGCCCCGCGCATATGAGCCGCAAGTGCGTCGACGTCGGCATTGCGGGCGACGCAAGTCAGGCAGGCGATGGCCGTCAGGTGTCGTGCCTTCGTGTTTTCGATCGAAGCCGGCTGCGACGTCGACGCCTGAAGCTCGTCGAGGCAACGAGATAGTTCGCGCGACATATCGGTGTATGCGCCGGGCGCGTCGATGCGGCGTTCGGACGCTTCCGGCGCTTCCGGTGCGGTGACTGCGTTCGCCTGCGCCGAACCGGGGCAGCCGTCCGCCGCATCGAACACGGCGAGCGCAATGCGCGACACGGGCAGCACCAGCGGCCAGCCGATATAGCCGGTGAGTTGAATCAATACCTCGGTCAGTTCACTGCGCGTCCAGCCGACATCGAGACAGACCCTCAACTGCTGGCGGACCGCGTCGTGCCGATTTTCGAGTGCGATGACGATCGCGAGCGTCGCGAGTCCGCGCTCCTTGGGCGTCAGCGCATCGAATGGCCGCTGCCGACGCTGCAGCAGGTAGGCGAGCGCGCAATCGTACCCTTCAACGAGATCGGCCACGTGGTCGGCGCCGACGCCACGCTCCCGCAGCAACGCCGCGACGTGGAGCATGCCGGCCATCGCCACCGGCACCCCTGCGTAGTCCAGCGTCAGCAAGACCGTTTCGAACAGCGCCTCGGGCGTCCAGCCCGTGTTCAACATGCCGCCCGCGTGGTATCTGAGTGCGGAATCGGCATTGCCCATCGTGGTCAGCGCCGCGACGGTCACCAGTTCGCGGTTTTTCAGCGACAGATTGGGGCGGGCAATGATGTCCGCATAAGCGCCCTCGACGAGCAGTCGCCCGAAATCCGGATCCAGGCGATCGAGCGCGGCGCTGAGGCCGCTGAAGCCTTCGACGCCAATGGCATGGATGACGGACATGCCGAGTTCATGTCTGGATATCGTGTTCGCGTGCATGGTTGACTCAATCGGTTGAACGCTGAAGCCACTGACGTTCCGGATGATATTCGCCCGCTAGAAAATCAAATTTGAACTTTTATGAACTTTCATCTTCGCCCGGTTTTCGCCGTCTAGAATCGTCCCGACTACGAGATGGCAATTGGATTCAGACGGGTGGAATGGATCAACGGATGGCTATCAGGAATCCGTCATATCAACGCAACCGGGAGAGTGCAGTGTCGAGATTTCAAGATAAGGTCGTCCTCGTGACCGGCGGGAGTTCGGGCATCGGTCGCGTCACCGCGTTGCGGTTTGCGGCGGAAGGCGCGCATGTCGCGATCGCATCGCGTCGTACCGACGAGGGGCTGGCCGTCGTCGAGGCAATTCGCACCTCGGGCCGCAACGCGATGTTCGTGAAGACCGATGTCTCCCGCGCGGACGATTGCGCAAATGCGGTCGCGCGAACGGTAAGCGAATTCGGCCGGCTGGATATCGCCTTCAATAATGCCGGCGTCGAGTCGTTCGGCAAGCCGGTGGCCGATACCGACGAGGCGAGCTGGGATTTCGTCGTGGACATCAACCTGAAAGGGATGTTCCTGTCGATGAAATACGAAATTCCGGAAATGCTGAAAACAGGCGGCGGCGCGATCGTCAATATGTCGTCCACTTACGGAATAGTGGCATCGGCATTCGGCGGCTGCGCGTATCACGCGTCGAAGGCCGGCATTCTCGGCCTGACGAAAGCGGCGGCGCTCGAATATGCGAAGCAGAATATTCGCGTCAATGCGATTTGCCCGGCCTTCGTCGCGACGGCGATGGTCGAGAAGTTTCTCGGCGAGACCGGCATGACCGATCAGATCAAGGCATTTCATCCGGTAGGCCGCCTGGGGACCGAAGACGAGATTGCGAAGGCGGTCCTGTTCCTCGCGAGCGAAGAGTCGTCGTTCATGACGGGCACTGCGCTCTCCGTGGACGGCGGCATGGCCGCGGCCTGACCTGCGAGCGTCATCTCAATCGAATCGGATCTTTTGGGGATATCAATATGGATGCCAAAGTATTGGATATGGCGGTCGAAACGAGACGTGACCAGTCTGAATTGTTCGAGATCGGCAGCCCGATTCCGCTCGGCGTCGTGCCCGCGAAAATGCATGCATGGACGATTCGCCGCGAGAATCACGGCGAGCCCCAGCGCGCGTTCACGAAGGAAATCGTCGACGTGCCGTCGGTCGGCCCCAACGACGTGCTGATCCTCGTGATGGCGGCGGGCGTCAACTACAACGGCGTGTGGGCAGCGCTCGGTCAGCCGTTCTCGGTGCTCGACCTGCACGACGATCCGTATCACATCACCGGGTCGGACGCCGCGGGCATCGTCTGGGCCGTCGGGTCGAACGTGAAGAAGTGGAAGGTCGGCGACGAGGTGGTCGCGCATTGCTCGCAGGTCGACGGCGACGACGAGGAATGCAACGGCGGCGATCCGATGCTGTCGCCGTCGCAGCGCATCTGGGGTTACGAGACCTCCCATGGCTCGTTCGCGCAATTCGCGCGCGTCCAGTCCACGCAGCTGATGCCGCGCCCGAAGCATCTCACGTGGGCCGCGAGCGCGTGCTACACGCTCACGCTCGCCACCGCATACCGGATGCTGTTCGGACACAAGCCGCACGTGCTGTCGCCGGGCCAGTCGGTGCTCGTATGGGGCGCGGCAGGCGGATTGGGCACGATGGCGATCCAGCTCGCGGCGCTGGCCGGCGCGCGCCCCGTCGCGGTGGTCTCCGACGATTCGAAGGCGGAATTCGTCAAGCGGCTCGGCGCGGTCGGCGTGATCAACCGCTCGAACTTCTCGTGCTGGGGCACGCCGCCCTCCGTCGATGAAAAAGACGCGTACGCCACCTATGTCGACGGCGTGAAGAAGTTCGGCAAGGCGATCTGGGATGCGCTCGGCGAAAAGCGCGACGTCGACATGGTGTTCGAACACCCGGGCCGCAATACCTTCGCGCCGTCCTGCTACGTCGTGAAGCGCGGGGGCATGGTCGTCTTCTGTGCGGCGACGAGCGGCTACGACCTGACCTGCGATGCACGCTACGTATGGATGCGGCAGAAGCGCATCCAGGGCAGTCACTTCGCGAGCCTCAAGGAGGCGGCGCAGGCGAACCGGCTCGTGATGAGCGGCAAGATCGACCCGTGTCTGTCGGAAGTGTTCCCGTGGAACCGCCTGCCGGACGCGCACGCGAAGATCCGCGCGAACGAGCACTTGCCGGGCAACATGGCGGTGCTGGTTCAGGCGAGCAGCCGCGACGATCTCGACGCCGCGCGTCGCCACTAGCCACGAAGCATTCTTCTTGCTGAGAGAACGGTATGGATCGGTCAACTACTGACGCGAAACGCGTCGCCGTCATCGGCATGTCGTGCCGTTTTCCCGGCGGCGCGTCGTGCGCGTCGAGCTATTGGGCGCTGCTGAATTCGGGCCGCACCGCGATTCGCGAAACACCACGCGAGCGGTTCGATATCGACGCATTCTATTCATCCGATCCGCATGAACCGGGCACCACGTATTCGCGTGTGGCCGGCTACGTCGACGATCCGTTTTTCTTCGACCGCAAGCTCTTCCGCACGTCGGCGGCCGAGGCGATGGAGATGGATCCGCAGCAGCGCTGGATGCTCGAACTCGCATGGGCCGCGCTCGAAAACGCCGGCATCGCGCCGGGGCAGCTGCGCGGCACGAACGTCGGCGTGTTCATGACGACGGGCGAAGCCGACTATGGCCGGCGCACGGTATGGTCCGGCGATCCGGAGCGCATCACCACCTATTCGAAGCTCGGCAATCTGCGCGCGATGGCGCCGGGCCGCGTCGCGCACGTGCTGGGCCTGAGCGGGCCCGCGATCTTCGTCGACACGACGTGCTCGTCGTCGCTCGTCGCGATCCATCTTGCCGCGCAGAGCCTGCAGGCGGGCGAATGTGACGTGGCGATCGCCGGCGGCGTGAACCTGATCCTCGGGCCGGAGGAAACGATCGGCGTCGCGCGGCTTCAGGCGATGTCGGTGTCCGGGCAGTGCCGTCCGTTCGATGCGAACGCCGATGGCTATATTCGCGGCGAAGGCGGTGGCGCACTCGTGATGAAGCGACTGGACGATGCGCGCTCGCACGGCGACCGCATCGATGCCGTGCTGGTGGGGTCGGCCGTCAACAGCGACGGCGCGAGCAACGGACTCACGGCCCCCAACGGCGCGGCGCAGGAGGCCGTCATCCGTCGCGCGCTGACTCGCGCGGGCATCCGTCCGGAAGCCGTTGCGTACGTGGAAGCGCACGGCACGGGCACCGCACTCGGCGATCCGATCGAGCTCTCCGCGCTGCGCAACGTCTATGCGCGCCACGCCACGCGCGACAAACCGGTTCGGGTGGGCTCCGTCAAATCACAGCTGGGCCATCTGGAGGGCGCGGCCGGCATGGCCGGCTTCATCAAGGCGATGCTGGTCCTGCGTCATCGACACGTGCCGGCGCAGGTGAACTTCACGACGCCGAACCCGCGTTTCCAATGGGAAGGCGCGCAGCTCGAGATCCCGCGCGAAGGTATGCCGCTCGGCGAAGGCGACGCGTTGGTCGGTGTGAGCGGCTTCGGCATCACAGGCACGAACGTCCATCTGATCCTTGCCGCGCCGGACCGCACCCCGGATGCCGCCGTGCACGTCGCACGGGAACGGGTGCTGACGCTCTCGGGTCGGTCGCCGGAAGCACTCCGGCGAGTTGCCGCCGCGTGGCGTGCGTGGTTCGCGGAGACGTCGACGCCGTTGCGCGATGCGTGCCACACCTCGTGTGTGCGGCGCGACCATTTCGATCATCGCGTCGCGCTGGTCGGTTCGACGAAAGGGGATTGCGTCGCGGCGCTCGATGCGTTTCTCGCGGCGGATCCTACGGGGCGATGGCACGCGGGCGAGCACCCGAGAAAGCCACGCGTCGCGTTTCTGATACCCGGTCAAGGGGCTTGGCAGCCAGGCATCGGTGCGAATCTGTACGACGAGAACGGCATGTTCCGCAAACATGCGGATGCATGCGTCGGTCAGCTCGACACAGAGACGGCGCGGCAAGTTCTCGATGCGATTCTCGGCCGTACCGCCGAATCCGTACGCCATCATCCGGGCCAGCTCGCGCACTTCATCGTGTGTTACGCGCTGGCGCGTACATGGATGGATCTTGGCGTGCGCCCCGAACTGTTGATCGGGCATTCGCTCGGCGAGCATGTGGCGGCCGTGATCGGCGGCGTAATGTCGCTCGGCGACGGCCTGAAGGCCGTGGAGGCGCGTGGCCGGCTGTTCGACACGGCGACGCCGGCCGGCGCAATGCTCGCGGTCGCCGCCGGCGCCGACGAGCTTGCCGCACGCTTCACGTTCGGCTCGGACCTGTTCGTTGCGGGCATCAACGGGCCCGGGCAAACCGTCGTGAGCGGGACGAAGGCCGCGGTCATGCAGGTTCACGACGCGATGATCGCGGCCGGCAAGCGCGTGTCGCTGCTCAAGACCTACGACACGCCCGGCCATTCGCCGATGTTGCGGTCGATGCGCGATGCATTCCGGCACGCACTCGAACCGCTGAAATTCGCGTCGCCGTCGATTCCGATCATTTCCACGCTCACCGGCGAACGCGCGACGGACGCGATCGCCAGTGTCGAGCACTGGCTCGATCTCGTGGAGCAGCCGGTGCGCTTTCATGAGGCGCTGGTCGCGGCATCCGATGGCAAGACGCTTTTCCTGGAAGTGGGGCCCGGCGCCGCGCTTGCCAAGCTCGCACGCGCCGCGGCGGGCGGCGACTGGGAATGCGCGATCTCGTCGCTCGCCGACGGGCCGGAAGGCGACGAGGAAACGGAATCGGCCGGCTTTGCGCATGCGTGTGCGCGGCTTTACAGCGTGGGGCAGAAGATTGCGTGGAGCCGGCTGTATGGCAGTGCGCCACGGCCGGCCGAAGCACCGACCTATCCGTTCGAGGCCGAGCGCTTCGAGTTGCCGTTCCCGGATCGCGCGGGTGCCGGGTCGAAGCACGGCCGCGTGCAACAGCGGCACGACATCGCGGCGAATGAGGCTGTGCCCCACGCGGTGTCGCAAGCGGTGGACCTGGGCGAGGCGGCCGCACGTGCGTACGCGGAGCCGGTGCTGACGACGTTGCGCGCCATCGCGGCGGCTGTCGCGCCGGATGGCGTCGTCCTGGCCGATGACGTCGCGCTCGTCGGACAGGGACTCGACTCGCTGGCGTTGACCGAACTGCGCGTGCGCCTGCAGCAACACTTCGGCCGGATGCCGCCGATCACCATGCTCGCGCGCGGCGCGTCGCTGTCGACGCTGGCGGGATGGTTCGGCGCGTCGCGCGACAGCACGCCCGATGTGAAAATCGTCTCGCGCGACTTGCAGCCGGCATCCGCCGCAGCGGACGATCGCGATCTCGTCGTCACGCTGCGCTCGGGCGCCGGGCCGCTCGTCGCGCTCGTGCATCCGGTCGGCGGAAACGTGCTGTGCTATCAGGATCTGGCCGCCGCGTGGCCTGGCGATCCGACGATCGTCGCGGTCCGCCATCCGTACGCGGACCCGGGCCGCGCGTCGACGTATCTGTCGATCGGGCAACTGGCGTCGCGCTATCGTGCGGCGCTGCTCGCCGCACACGGCAAGCTGCCGGACCTGCTGGGCGGCTGGTCGTTCGGCGGCATCGTCGCGCACGAGATGGCCGCGCAGTGGGAAGCGCAGGGGCTTGCCGCGCCGCCGTTGACGATCATCGATTCCCCGCTCCACGACGGCGAATTCGCGATGCGGCTGCGCGAGCTCGATAGCGAGTTTTCGGCCGTCGAGGTCACGCAGGTTGTCCAATCATGGCTTGCCGATCCGCGCTTCGATGCGATGCTCGATCGTGACTTTTACCTCGGCGACGTACGGCGGCGCGCGGACCCCGCGATGTTCGCGCATATCGCGCGGCTGCACGCGGCCAGTGCGCTGGCGCTCGCGCGTTACCGCCCGCAACAGGTGCACACGCGCATTGCGTACGCGCTTGCCGCGCGCACGCCGGGCAACCTGTCGGGCGCGCAGGCGACGCAGAGCCTGCGGCTTCTCACGCACGGCGACATCACGGTGAGCGTGTTCGACGACGATCACAACTCGATCGTGCGCGAGCCCTCGGCGCGTCGCGTCGCGGAGTGCTTCGGTGACGGCGTCGGCACCGCAGATGCGGTGGTCGACTCGCTCGTGCGGGCGACGTCCACCTAGGCGGCGTGTGTCGGCTTCAACCGTTTCACCCATACAAGGCCCGGTCCGAGCCGCGCCTTTCCTTCTCAATCCGACAGCAGGAGATCGATGCCATGAGCGACCAACTTCAAGCAGCAAACGTGAGCGGAACCCCGGCGACCGCACAGACCATTCTCGCGTGGATCCAGGAGTGGGCCGAAGCGAACAATCTCCAGGTCCCGACCGATCTCGACCAGACCTTCGCCGACGCGGGATTCGATTCGATGCATTCGGTCGAACTCGCGTTCTTCCTCGAAGAGCGGCTCAAGATCAAGATCGACGACACGGTGCTCTACGATTACCCGACCTTCATGTCGCTGGCCGAACATCTCGTGTCGCTGGGCGGGCAGGGCGCCGCCGCCGACACGGCGCCGGGCGAAAGCGCGAGCGCGGGTAACTGGTAACGGCGTGCGCCGGCGCGATCGGTCGGTCGCCCGGCGCCTTATCGACCTTCACCGGAGTATGGAAGATGGCGGACATCACTCGCGCGGATAACAGGATCTCGCGCGTCGTCGGTTGCGGCTCGGCGCTTCCCGAGCAGCGGATGACGAATCATGACATCGCGCGCAGGGTGGACACGTCGGACGAGTGGATCACGCAGCGCACCGGCATCAAGGAGCGCCGTATCGCGGCGAGCGGCGAGCATACGTCCGATTTCGCGATCGGCGCGGCCAAGGCTGCGCTGAAGCAAGCGGGCATCGGCGGCGCCGACGTCGACCTGATCGTGCTCGCGACCTGCACGCCCGATCGCACGATGCCCGCGACGGCCGTGCGCGTCCAGGAGGCAATCGGCATGCAGCGCGGTGCGGCGTTCGACGTGCAGGCCGTGTGTTCGGGCTTCGTCTACGCGCTGTCGGTCGCCGACAACATGATCCGGCTCGGCCAGGCTCGCACCGCGCTCGTGATCGGCGCGGAGACGATGTCGCGCATCGTGGACTGGGAGGATCGCAACACCTGCGTGCTGTTCGGTGACGGCGCGGGCGCGGTGGTGCTGCGCGGCGAACGGCGCGACGGCGACGCGCCGCGCGGCGTTCTCACCACGCATCTGCATTCCGACGGCCGATATCACGACAAGATTCACACGGACGGCGGCGTATCGTCGACGCAGGGCGCCGGCAAGATGCACCTGGAGGGGCGCGACGTGTTCCTGCATGCCGTCGTCAACCTCGCCGAAGCGTCGCAGGAAGCACTCGCGTCGCAAGGCCTGACTCAGGACGACGTCGACTGGATCGTGCCGCATCAGGCGAACCAGCGCATCGTGCAGACGCTCGGCGTCAAATTGAATCTGCCGATGGAGAAGGTCGTGCTCACCGTCGGCAAGCACGGGAATACGTCGGCGGCGTCGATTCCGCTGGCGCTGAGCGAGGCCGTGTCCGATGGGCGCATCAAGGAGAACGATCTGGTGCTGACGCCGGCGATGGGTTCGGGCTTTACGTGGGGTTCGGCGTTGATCCGGTGGTAGATCGAGGGTCGATTGTCACATTGGAATCGTGTGACCCGCCCGAACCTGTCGGTGCATCGCGCGTGGGTCGGACAAGGCGGGCGCCATGCCTGTCTACGCGAGGGGGCTGCGTTGACGGCTCGCAATGAATCCATCGACGTCCGCTTCGCACAGCGGCTCGCCGAGGTAGAAGCCCTGGCCCTCGACACCGGGCAGCGTGCTGGCCCATTCGAGTTGCTCTGCCGTCTCGATGCCGGTAATCACGATCTGCTTGCCATGACCTTTTGCAAGATGCACCAGGGTTTCGAGCACACGCGTGGACTCGCCGTTCTGCAGCACGTCGCGGATCAGCGAGCGATCGAATTTGACGATGTCCACAGGCAATTGCTGCAGCAGCGTCAACGAGTTGAAGCCGGCGCCGAAGTCGTCGAGCGCGACACGCACGCCAATCGCCTGCACCGCATGGATGGCTTCTACCAGCCAGTCGAGCCGGGCGGGCGGCACGACGTCGGTCAGTTCGATCTCGAAACGGCCCGGATCGATGCCGTGCGATTTCAGCAGCGTAACCAGTTGACCGGGAAAATCCGTATGCCCCAGTTCCCGCGACGACAAATTGATCGCAAGCGCCAGTTCGTCGTATCCGGCCGCCGTCCACTGCGCGAGCGTGCGTGTCGCGTGCTGGGTGAGGAGGTGGGTGAATCGTGCGGCAAGGAACGAATCCTCGATCACACTGAGGAACGATGCCGGTTCCAGCACACCGCGCTCGGGATGTCGCCAGCGCATCAGATACTCGAAGCCGGACAGGCGAGATGCCTGCAATGCGAATTTGGGTTGCATCAGGAAAAAGAACTCGTCCTGACGAAGTCCCCGTTCGGCATCGTTCAATGGATGGTTTGACGCAAATGTGCTGTTTGTGAACATTTATGCAGGCCGATGGAGGCAATGGCTTCGTCGTTTGATCGACCAATTCTATGGAGCGGGGCTGAAATTTTCAATATCGAAAAGTGATCAAATGTAAATTTGTTTAACGGTGTTGATTTCGAATTCGATATTTTTCGATGCTTGTTTTTCGGATGATGTGGCGGTCTTTATACGTGTTGCGAATCAAAATTACGATTCGCGTTTTGTAATGTCGTGGCCGGCTTTGGGTGACACCATTGTCCGGTATGAAATACCCGAAGCGGGCGCCGAAAATATCAAATTGCATTCTGATTTTATTTAAAAACAGATTCCAATTTATTTTAAATTGGAATACAATAGATGCATTGGAAGTGATTCTTTTATTGTTGGATGATGTACTCTAAGATAAGATTGTTTGGGTGGTGTGTTTGTGAATTTTTGCAAATGAAGTTTAATTGAAAAATAATAAATTTATTCAATAAAAATACGGTTTTTGGTTGTCTGTATTCAGGTCGGGGGATTTGCGACGTTTGATGCGGTTGTTTCAAATGTTGCCCAATGCGATATTGATGGAGCATCATCTGATTGACATGTTCGGAAGATTTCTTGTGCCACGATGGCGCCGTTCATGTGACGAGGGCAGGCCGGCGCCCGGGCATGCGCCGTCGAACCTTGCAATCGAGTGGGTAGGTCTGACGTTCGCGCTCATGCTGATTTGCCTGATCCTGACGGCGGCACATGCATTGCAGCGCGTCGACCAGGCCTTTTTCGGGCTGGCGATGCCCGGCCGCGTGGGTGTCGGCCCGGAACTGCTGTTCAACGAGCTGATCGTTGTCGCGATTTGCACGCTGCTCTACAGGCTCGGTTCTTCCGCCGGCCTGTTGGCGGCAGCAGGGATGTCGGCCGCGATCGCGGCGACCGCCTTCGCCCTCTTCACCTGGCAAGGCCGGATCATGCCGCCCGCGACCGGCATGTCGATCTGCGTGCTCGCCTACCTGCTATGGTCATGGCGACGGCTCGAAGCGTTGTTGCGCTTCACTGCGTTGCTGACGGACCGGATGACGACCGAACCCGTGCTGCATGCGAGGCCTGTCCAGGCCGGGCATTGCATGGATCCGGTTCAGCGGCAGTTGCGTCGCGTTGCGATGCTGGACACGCAAGTGCGCCGGTATCGCGCGCTGATCGACGCATGGGTCGACAGTCTGCCGGAGGCGACGCTGATCGCGTCGGCTGCGGGGATCGTGCTGCTCGCGAACGAGCGCGTGATGTCCTTGTGCGCGAATCGCGATGCGCATTCGCGGGCGGGGAGTTCGCCGGTCGGACGCGCGGTTTCCGACGTACTGTTCCAGATCACCGGGTCGCACCGGGCCAACGAGTTTGCCGCGCAGGCGCTGGCGTCGCTCGATCACTGGCCGGACGGCGACGCGCTATCGGCGCGAACGAAATCCCAGCTCGATCAGGGCATCGAGATTGCCAATGCGCGCGGCGGCCTGTCGTTGCTGATCAAGTGCGCACTGATCCGTCCGTCGTTCCATGGCGAGGGCGCGCTGGTGTTCCATGTCGCGGATGTGTCGTCGGTACGGATGGCCGAGCGCCAGCGGGACATGGCGCTGCGCTTCCTGTCGCACGACATGCGAGCCCCGCAGGCTTCCATTCTCGCGCTGGTTTCCCAGATGCAGCGCGACCCGTCGCGGTACACGCCGCAGCGATTCGCGGAACTGGTGGCGCAGTATGCGACGCGCGCGCTCAGCCTGTCCGACGATTTCCTGTTCCTGGCCAAGGCCGAGAACCTGCCGCCGAAGCTGGCCGAAGTCGATCCTGCGCTGGTGCTGGGGGATGCCGTGGACGATCTGCTGCCGCAGGCAAGCGCGAAATTCACGACCGTCAATCTGACGGCGGAGCCGGGGCTCAGTACGATCGCCGACGTGCAGTTGCTGCGGCGCGCGTTCGTCAATCTGATCGGCAATGCGATCAAGTTCGGGCGGGAAGCGTCGACGGTCGACGTCGAATTGTCCGCCACGGATCGGCACGTGAAGATCGCCGTCACCGATTACGGAGCAGGCATATCCGAACGGGATCAGGAGAAGCTGTTCCGGGAATTCACGCAGCTGGACGGTCATGCGTCGATGTCCGGGCACGGGCTCGGCCTGGCATTTGTGAAGACGGTGGTGGATTCGCTCGGCGGAAAGCTGCAGGTCCGATCGAAGGTCGGCGAAGGGACGACGTTCCTCATGTTCCTGTCGAGGCACGATCACGATGCCACAATGGGGGACTGAGCGCGGCGCAGTTGCGTTCCCGCGTCGTGCGAACGGAAAAACGGGATGAGTGCCGCCGGGCCGATCGGCGTGCGATTCACCGGCCGCGTGGCGGCGCGCGCCGATCGTCGCGGCGCATCGCTGGGCTAGACGGCGGAAACGACCTGGATTCGGCGCGCCTCGAGCGCGCCGTTCTGCTTTGCCGGCGGGGCGAGGTCGAACTCCAGGACCGTGCTTCGGGACGGCAGCCGCGTGAGCGCGGACGAATCCAGAAAGCTGCTGCTGCGGAAGTAGGCGGGGCTGGTTTCGGCTGCCGCGAGCAGCGGCGTATCGGGCAGCGACGCCCAGAACGCGATGAAGCCGTACCCGTCATCCTCCTCGAACCGGTTGCACAGGCCGCGCACGCGGGACCCGACTTGCCCCCATGCCGGCAGGCCAGGGGCGGCGTCGCGGATCGGCAGCAGGCCAGGGACCAGGTAACCGCTGATGAATTGATCGGCTGCATCGCGCAGCTCGAGCGGCACGTTGTCGAACCCCAGCACTTCGACCCGGCATCCCTTTTTTTGCAGCGCTCGTACGACTTCGACGAAATCGCCGTCACTGGTCGCGACGAGGACCGTATCGAGCCTGTCCGATTCGGACAGCGCGTCGATTGCCATCCCGAGATCCGAATTCGATTTGACCGTCTCCGTGCCGTCCTCGTCCGCATAGTGTCTGAGCGGCTTCACCGTGACGCGGAATCCCTTGTCGCGCAGGGCGGCCTGATAGCCCTTGATCCGTACGTCGTAATCGGCCGAGCGTGCCGCGCGGCGCTCGTCGAAACTCAGATACGCGTGCAGGCGCTGGATCGTCGCGCCGGCGCGTCCCGCGAGCGCGCGCAGCACTTCGTACCGCATCATGTGACCGCCGTTCGCGTCCATGCTGCTTCCGTCTACATAAACCCCGACCCTTCTCATCATCGTCTTCCGGAATGCTGTTGGCTTTCGATCAGGAAACCGAATCAAGTGCCGTCGAACCGCGCGATTCGGCATGGCCCCGGGTCTAAAGGTGTGCTGGCGCGTCGGCCGTCGCGTGGCGTGCGATACGCGAATTGCGCCGCCGCGGCCTGCTGCCATCCCGGCGGCGGTTCGATGAGCGCGATGATCGAACGTCGCGAAGAGCATCTTGCGCGCGCAATGAATGGCTTGCCGCCCGGCGGCACGCTCGACCGGTTTCACCTGTCGGTTCGATGGGTGGCGCCGATCACACGGGCGATGCGTGATCGACGCCACAGGCTCCGCGGTTTTTCAGTTGCGGCCGCTCACCGTGATCGACACACGGCGATCGGGTTGCAGGCACGCGATCACGGCGCTGCTGCGGCCCGGCGGACAATGGGTGACCGGCTCGCTCGATCCCACGCCTTCCGCCTGGATGATGCTGCCGTTCAGCCCATGCGAGACCAGATAGCCGCGGACCGTCTGCGCGCGCGCCCTCGACAGCGGTTCGTTGACCTTGTCGCTGCCGATACGGTCGGTATGCCCGACGACGACGATCCTCGTGACCTCCTTGTGGCGCTTGATCCGTTCGATCGCATCGTCGAGCTGCGCCTTGCCGGCCGGCAGCATCGAATCGATGCTCGATTTCCCGAACGCGAACAGCGCATCGCTCTGCAGCGTGAACTGCTCGATGGTCGAGACCGGCTGTTCCGCCGCGACCGCCGGCGCGGCCGGTTTCGTCCGCACGAAGTCCGCGCATGCGGGATCGCGCCAGTAGGTGTCGCTCACCTTCATGTGCTGGTCGTATCGCACCTGGTACTGGCAGGCGACGACTTCGTTTCCGCGGCGGAAGTCGAACAGGTAGTTCCAGACATGGCTGCCGACGAACCACTCGTTGAAGTGAGGGGGGCCGAGCAGGTCGAACATCTGGTCCTTGTTCAGGCCGGGCCCGACGTTACGCAGGTTGTCCACGTTCACGAAGGTGCCGCCCTTCGGGCTGGCGGACTGCGGATCGGGAAAGCGGGGCGGGCCGTCGACGGCACAGCCCTCGAGGGTGGCAACGCAAAGCAGGCTGGCGGACAGCGCAAGTGCCCATTGGATTTTCATGATCAGTATCTCTCGTCGTGTGAGGAGCGGCGCACCCAACGACTGCGGCAACGATCGCCGAAACGTTGCGCGCAGTCGTCGTGCATTCCGGTTGGACGTCAGGTTCGGGCGATCACCACTGATAGCCCGCGCCGATCACCGCGCCGTAGTCGTTGCGCGTATTGGTCGTGATGGCGGCCTTGTAGATCCAGTGATTGTTTTCGGAGATCGTCGAGATGCCGATTGCCTGGCCCGACTGGCTTCGATAGACGCTGCCGGCGATCGCGACCATGCTCTTGCCCGGTCCCGACGGCTGCGGCAGACCCGCGACGGCCATCGCACTGGCGGTGCCCCCGTCCGCGTCTCGCCGCAGGCCCTGAATCTTCGCGTCGGTATAGGCGTTTGCATTGCCGACCGCGGCATTCAACTGCTGGACATTGACGCCATCGGTGGGGGCAGTGCCGGCCGCGACGTTCGTCAGTTGTCGCGTCGAGGTCGCCGTGCCGATCGACACGACGTTGTTGCGTCCGCCGTCGTTGCTGCCCGTGCCGAGCGCCACCGAGTTGTTGCCGGACGACGTCGAGCCGGCGCCGATCGTCGTCGAGCCCGCGCCCGACGCGGTCGAGCCGTTGCCGACGGCCGTGCTGTTCGAGCCGGACGCGACTGCGCCGTTGCCGCCGGCCGACGAGTTCGAACCGGTCGAAGCGGGCGGCGTCGACGAGCCGGGCGTCGACGGGAAGCCGCCGGTTCCGCCGTTGGTATTGCTGAGGTTCTGGATCATGGTTGTCAGACTCTGGTTGACGGCTTCGAGCTGGCTGACGTTGACCGCATCGGTGCCTGCCGACCCGGCAGCCACGCTGGTGATCTTGCGGTTCCCGATGTTGACCTCGCCGGCCGACGATTGCGGGCTGCTCAGGCCGTACGCAATGTAGTTCGACTGCGCGCCGACCGTCGTGACGGAACCGGCGCCGAGCGCGATGCTGTTCGCGAAGTTCGCGCTTGCCCCGGCACCCAATGCGATTGCATCGGCCGCGCTGCTGTTCGCGCCCGAACCGAGCGCGATGCCGCCCGATGCGCTCGAGACGGCGTTGGCCCCTTGCGCGATCGACTGCGGCCCCGTCGCATTCGCGCCGCTGCCGAGTGCGATGGCATCGGCCTGCCCGGAATTCGCGGCCTGGCCGATTGCCACGCCGCCGGGCGCCGTCTGCTGAACGATCGCGCCGTTGCCGATGCCGACACCGTTGTCGCCATTGACGACGGTGGTCGGCCCGACCGCGATCGACTCGGCGCCGACGGCGAGCGAATCGGCTGCGGTCGAATTGGCGTGGAAGTACATCGTCGGCGTCACGGCGAACGATTGCAGTGCGCCGGTCAGTTGGCGGACCGTCACGGCGTCGTGGGCACTTGTGCCGTCGGCGACGTTGATCAGTTGGCGGTACGTGTTGCCGGAAGCACTGCCGAACGAGACCGCACCGAGCAGCGTCGCGTCGGATGTGTTGAACGGCACCGTGTGGGTGCCGGCCGGAATCGTACCGCTGCCGGCGGCGATGGCGCGGTCCGCGATGGAACCCGCGCCAATGGCGACCGCGCCCGCGATGGAAGCGGTCGTCTGCGCACCGAGCGCCATCGCGCTCGCCGCGGTGGATTGCGCGCCGTTGCCGACGGCAAAGCTGTCGGCCGCACTCGCGGCTGCCTGCGGGCCGACGGCGATGCTGTCCGTCCCCGTGGCCTGGCTGTCGGCCAGCGTCGAGTTCGCGTGGAAGTACTTGATCCCTGCGCCGTTCGTGATGTTCGATATCGCCGTGGTGTTGGCGGTCACCTGTTCGTTGGTCGCGAACAGCTGCGAACCGTTGACGGCATCGGTGCTGGCGCCGCTCAGTTGACCTGCGGCGACGTTCTGGACCTGGCGTTCCGCGCCCGGTGCGCCGACGCTCACGACGCCCGTGGGCGCCGTGCCCGCGAAGTTGTAGGTCACGCCGCCGATCACTGCGTTGGGGGTCGGGGTGGCGGCGGTGGTCGTCGAATTCGCACCGAGCGCCACGCTGTTGGCGACGCTCGCGTTGGCGCCCGAGCCGAGCGCGACGCCGCTCGTTGCGGCGGCCTGGACGGTCGCCGTGTCGCCGATGGCGATCGCGCCCGCGACGTTGGCTTGCGACGCGTTGCCGAGTGCGACCGACCCTTGGCCCGTCGCGACGTTCGTGTTGCCCAGCGCGATCGCGCCGTTGCCGTTCGCGGTGTTGTTGGCGCCCATCGTCACTGCGCCGTTGCCGATGGCGGTGTTCGGATCGCCGATCGCCACCGCGCCGTTCCCGCTGGCGGTCTGACCTTCGCCGAGCGCGACGGCGCCCGTGCCGCTCGTCACCTGAGAGTTGTGACCACCGGCGATGGAACCCGCGCCCGCGGCCGCAGTGACCTGGCTGGTGTCGCCGAACGCGACGGTCGATCCGGCCAGCGCCTGGGAATTGACGCCGATCGCGACGCCGCCATATGCCGATGAAACGGCATTCACGCCGAGTGCCACGGTGTTGTCGGCGCTCGCGGTCGCGCCCGCGCCCAATGCAACGCCGGAAATGCCGGCAGCGGTTGCCAGGTTGCCGACGGCGATGCCGAACAGCGTGGACGCCGTCGCGGTATTGCCGACCGCAATCGAACTGGTGCCGCTGGCCGTTGCCTGCCCGCCGAATGCCTGCGAAGTGGTGCCGCTGGCGAGCGCGTTGTAGCCGAGGGCAATCGACTGGTCGCCAGTCGCCTGCGTGCCCGAACCAGGGACACCGGCTGTCCCGCCCGGGCCGATCGCGACCGCGTTCACGCCCGACACGCCGCTGTTCACGCCGATCGCGACGCCGGATGCGCCGCTGACCGACGCGCCCGAACCGAGCGCCACGCCCGCGTCGGCCGTGCCGGCCGTGATGGATTTGAAACCCATGGCGATCGAATAGCCGCCTGCGGCCGTCGACATCGTACTCAGCGCGGTCGAGTGGTCGCCCGACGCGGTGCCGCCGGCGCCGAGCGTCGTGGCGGAATTGCCCGACGCGATCGAGGCATTGCCGACGGAAATCGACGACGTGCCTGAAGCGACTGCGTTCAATCCGGCAGCCACCGCGTTGTCGGCGCTTGCGCGGGAGCCGGCACCAAGCGCCGTGCTGCCGATGCCGGACGCCACGGAGAAATCGCCTATTGCGCTCGCGTTCTCTGCGGATGCGGATGCGGATGCGCCGAAGGCGGACGCGTTCGTGCCGGTCGCCACCGACGCGTGCCCTATGACCGTTGCGCCGATACCGCTGGCCGTGGCGTCGCCGCCGATGGCGGTCGCGCTGCTGACGGACGCCGTAGCGGCCTGCCCGAATGCGCTTGCACCCGTGTCGCTCGCGATGGCGCCGGCGCCGACCGCAATGGCCTTGAACCCGCTCGCCGCGGAATTCGAGCCGATCGCGATCGAGTTCCCCGATCCGGTGGCTGCGGCCAGCACCCCGAGCGCCACGCCACCGTCGGATGTCGCGGTCGTTGCCGCGCCGAGGGCGGTTGACGCATTACCGTTCGAGTTCGAATGTTCGCCGATGGCGACAGCATTGCCGCCGCCTGCACCAGCGGCGAAGCCGAGTGCCATCGATCCCTGTCCAGCGGCGTTCGCGGAGCATCCGGCCGCAATTGCGTTGGTGGTTGCGGCAGCCGCGCCGCAGTTGAAGCCGTTCACCGTGACGGACCCCGCCGCCTGTGCATACCCGAGCACCGGCATGCCTGCGGCAAGGATGCCGATCGAAGCGGCGATCACCGCTCGCATGGACGGTTGCTGCCGGTGGTCGGCCGACGGCGCGGCCATCGCGCACCGCTTGACGGCGATTTCGCCTTCGGTGGCTCTGCCGCGTCGATCGATCGCACCTGACGCCCCCGGCTTTCCTTTTCCCCCGGCCCTATCGACTTCCGACACGGCGACAAGCGTCCCGCGCGACTTGCTCCATATGATCTTGTGCACTCTGTTCATGTTGATGCTCCATGTGAAATGGTCACGTTCTGTCAGGACAAATTCAGTAGTAATGCTAATTTTTATGGTCAAATAAAAGTCACGGATGATCGGGAAATCAATAGATCGATATTAGGGCGTCGGGGATCGATTGGGATTGGAGGGGATCATTTTTCCGTGTGGCCGGGTTTATTTGTTGTATTCATGTGAAAGAGTGAGTTATGCGAAATCAGATGAAAAATATCGAAATGCCGATGCGGAAACGGAAACATGATTCCGTGAAATGAGCGCATGGCACGGGCTTGGCCGGGTCGAGCATTGGCTGATTGGCATGGCTTGGAAACACGTCGGCGGAATCGAACGTCGTTCCCGATCGAGCCGGATTCTCATCGCGGACGAGCTGCGCACATGAGGCGGATCGAACTCGAGTGCGAGTTGGGCGCGCGCGGGCGCGGAAGGCCGTTGCGTCGTTCGGGAGATATCCAATGCAAAAGGATTCACTTTGGATAACTACGGATTGTCTCGTGAGATTGGGCATAACTGTATCTCTATAGGGGTGAATCACGATCTGGCGATGGATCGCCGTTGCTTTATAAACCCGCTGCGTTGCCTGAATCCTTGTGTGTCGTGCATCCCGATGTGACGTCATCTTTAAAACGGAACACTACATTTGTTTATTGGAGAATTCGAATTTGTATTTCTCGTGACAATGTATTGAATTCAATGAAGCTTGTGATGGCTAGATGTTAGGAGAGGACGGAAAAATCAAAAAGTGAACATTTGTCACCTTCGCGTGAACTACGGAACTGCGATGACCCACCTCCATCGCGATGGATCGCGACGCCCGTCCGTCGCGAGCGAATGCACCGCATTCGACGCGTCGCTTCGCAAGCGCGGCGATCGCCGTCGCACCTCAGTCAAATAAAGAGGATTCCGAATTTTCTGTCGCGCGAGTACAGCGGAAAATGACGGCGTCCGTGCACCGGATGTGAGCGCATTTTTCCGGCAACGCCTGAAGGCGCGGCACCCGATGCACTGCGCCGTGCCGCAGGCAACGCCGTCTACGATATGCGACGCCTGCTCAAGCCTGATCTTCGACCAGCACCCGGGTGTCGCACGGGACGTCGATCGTCGTCTTGATCTGATCCAGCCGATAGCCGAGCGTATAGATCGCCGACAGTCGCAAGCCGTTCTCGATGCCGAGCTTCAGCTTTTGCCGGATCCGGTAGATATGCGTATCGAGCGAACGCGATTCCGTGCCCAGTTCGCGCCCCCACGCCGTCGTTGCGAGCAGCTCTCGCGACATGATCTTGCCAAGGTTTTGAAACAGGCACGCGACGAGCTGGAATTCCTTGGTCGTCAGTTCGATCTTGCTGTCGCGAAGCCGGACCGCGCGTTCCACCGGATCGAGCACGTACTCGCCTGCGCGGATCGGCTCGTCGCGCTTCACGTTGCGCGCGACGCGGCGCAGCAACGCGTTCACGCGTGCGGCGAGTTCTTCCGCGCGAAACGGCTTGGTCAGGTAATCGTCGGCGCCGGCCTCCAGCGCTCTGACGACATCGAGCTCTTGGACCCGGCTGGTCAGGAACAGCACGCCGTATTCGACGTCGGCGCGCGTGCGGATCCAGTTCAGCACTTCGATTCCGGTCATGCTGGGCAAGTGCCAGTCGAGCACGACCGCGTCGACGGACTGGGATCGCAGGAACCGCAACGCCTGCTCGCCGTCGACGACGACCTTGATCGTGTGACGGTACGGAGCCAGCGCGCTCTGGACTTCCTCGGCCTGAACGGGATCATCCTCTACCACCAGTATGCGCATTCATGCACCCCGACTAACGTGATCGGCTTGTCGGCCGACACCTGAAAAACATCGGGCGGCGAGCAAGCAAACGTTTGCTTTTTGGTCCGTCTGGAACAAACGGTTAGGCAATATAAATCATCGGTAATGGATGCGATTGTGACATTTTGTGAATTCGTCGGAGGATTTTCGCCGTAGGTAAAAAGAGACGGAACCGCTTTTATTTCCAGAATTTTTTACTTGCCCGGCGCGTGCTTTCAGATAAAGAAGTGCGGTTTCGGGCCAGCGGACAGACAATGGCGTGTGCGACCGCATGACCATTTCGCTGTGTCGTAGCGGTAATGGAAAACTGTATGAATATACAGTATAGTATCCGTCGAACTCGAGCCGCACAGGTCCAACCCTTGCGGCCCGTGCGCCGCGCCTGCGGGCATCCGCCGCAGCGTTCCGGCACCGTGAATTCCGGCTAACTCATTCAGACGGGCAGGCAAATTGTCATCCAGCAATCTGATCCGCATTCGCGGAGCACGTCAGCACAACCTCAAGAACCTCGATCTCGACCTGCGCACCGGCGAAATGACGGTCGTGACGGGCCCGTCGGGCTCCGGCAAGTCGAGTCTCGTGTTCGACACGCTGTACGCGGAAGGCCAGCGGCGCTACGTCGAAACCTTCAGCGCGTATGCGCGGCAGTTCCTCGACCGGATGGATCGCCCGCAGGTCGAGCGCGTCGACGGCGTGCCGCCCGCGATCGCGATCGACCAGACCAACCCGGTCCGCAGTTCGCGCTCGACCGTCGGCACGATGACCGAGCTGAACGACCATCTGAAGCTGCTCTACGCGCGCGCGGCCGACCTGTTCGACCGCAAGACCGCGCGGCAGGTGCGGCACGACACGCCAGAAACGATCTACGCGGAGCTCGTCGCGCGCACGCAGGCGGGCGATCCGCGCGTCGTCGTCACGTTCCCGGTCGAATTGCCGGAAGCGGTGTCCGACGAGGAAATCGCGCAGTGGCTGTCGGCAAGCGGCTACACGCGCGTGCAGGCGCAGCGCGAAGTCGCGTCGCCCACCGGGCCGCGCAAGCTGCTCGACGTGGTGGCCGACCGCTTCCGCGTGCAACAGGCCGACAAGGTGCGCGTGGTCGAGGCGATCGAGGCGTCGCTGAAGCGCGGCGGTGGCCGCGTGAACGTGTATGTGCTCGCGCCCGAAGCGGAAAACGCGGTGGCGGAGCCGGTGATCTGGCGTTTCTCCACCGGGCTGCACGACCCCGACAGCGACTTGCGCTACGCGGAGCCGCAAGCGGCGCTGTTCTCGTTCAATTCGGCGTACGGCGCGTGCGAAACGTGCCGCGGCTTCGGCCGCGTGATCGGCGTCGATCTCGGCCTCGTGATTCCCGACGCGCGCAAGACGCTGCGCGGCGGCGCGATCAAGCCGATGCAGACGCCCGCGTGGAAGGAGTGCCAGGACGACCTGATGCGCTACGCGGCGAAGGCCGGCATCCGGCGCGACGTGGCGTGGTCCGAGCTGACGGACGCCGAGCGCGACTGGGTCGTCAACGGCTCGCCCGACTGGAACGGCAAGTGGCAGAGCCAGTGGTACGGCGTGAAGCGCTTCTTCGGCTACCTCGAATCGAAAGCGTACAAGATGCACATCCGCGTGCTGCTGTCGAAATACCGCAGCTACACGCCGTGCGACGTGTGCGGCGGCGCGCGCCTGAAGACGGAATCGCTGCAATGGCGGCTCGGCTCGAAGGAAAACGCCGACGCGGTGCTCGCGCCGGCCGATCGCTTCATGCCGCGCGGCGTCGACTGGAGCCGCGCGCAGCTCGAAGCGCTGCCGGGCCTGACGGTGCACGACCTGATGCTGTTGCCGATCGAGCGCATCCGGCGCTTCTTCGACGACATCGTGCTGCCGAGCGCGCTGCTCGACGATGCATTGAAGCTGCTGCTCGCCGAGGTGCGCACGCGCCTGAAATACCTGTGCGACGTCGGGCTCGGCTACCTGACGCTCGACCGGCAAAGCCGCACGCTGTCGGGCGGCGAGGTGCAGCGGATCAACCTGACGACCGCGCTGGGCACGTCGCTCACGAAAACCCTGTTCGTGCTCGACGAGCCGAGCATCGGGCTGCATCCGCGCGATCTCACGCGGATCGTCGAGGCGATGCAGCGGCTGCGCGACGCGGGCAATACGCTGGTCGTGGTCGAGCACGATCCGTCGGTGATGCTCGCGGCCGATCGATTGATCGACATGGGGCCCGGCCCGGGCGAGCGCGGCGGCACGATCGTGTACGACGGCACGCCCGGCGACATCCGTTCGGCGCACACGCTGACGGGCGAGTATCTCGGCGGCCGCAAGCAGGTCGCGCATGCGTCGAACTGGGCGCGTCGCCCGGTCGACGCGAACATGCCGCGCATCGTGCTCGAGGGCGCGACCGAGCACAACCTGCGCGACGTGACGGTCGAGATTCCGCTGCAGCGGCTCGTATGCGTGACGGGCGTGTCCGGCTCCGGCAAATCCACGCTGCTGCAGGACGTGCTGTATCCGGCGATGGCGCGGCACCACGGCAAGGCGACCGAATCGCCGGGCGCGTACCGCAGCCTCACGGGCGCCGACCAGGTCGGCGACGTCGTGTTCGTCGACCAGTCGCCGATCGGCAAGACCACGCGCTCGAACCCGGCGAGCTACGTCGGCGCGTTCGACGAAATCCGCAAGCTGTTCGCGAAGGCGCCGCTCGCGCTGCAGCGCGGCTACGGCGCGGGCACGTTCAGCTTCAACTCGGGCGACGGCCGTTGCCCGACCTGCGGCGGCTCGGGCTTCGAACATATCGAAATGCAGTTCCTGAGCGACGTCTACCTGCGCTGCCCGGACTGCGACGGCAGCCGCTATCGTGCAGAGATTCTGGAAGTGCGCATCGAGCGCGACGGCCGCGCGCTGAACATCGCCGACGTGCTCGATCTCACCGTCAGTGAAGCAGCCGCGTTCTTCGCGACCGATGCCGAGGTGCTGCGCGTGTTGCAGCCGATCGTCGACGTCGGCCTCGAATACGTGAAGCTCGGCCAGCCGGTGCCGACGCTGTCGGGCGGCGAAGCGCAGCGCCTGAAGCTCGCCGGCTTCCTTGCGGAGTCGGCGGCGGCGGCCAACGGGCGCCGGGTCGCGACGGAAGAGGCGCGCATCGCACGCGCGAAGTTGTTCATGTTCGACGAGCCGACCACCGGGCTGCACTTCGACGACATCGCGAAGCTGATGCAGGCGTTCGGCAAGCTACTCACGGCCGGCCATTCGCTGATCGTGATCGAGCACAACCTCGACGTGATCCGCGCGGCCGACTGGCTGATCGATCTCGGCCCGGAAGGCGGTGACGGCGGCGGTCTCGTGCTGTGCGCGGGCACGCCCGACGACGTGAAGGCGTGCGCCGAATCGCATACCGGCGTGGCGCTGCTGCAGTATGACCGCGAGATGGACGGCGAAGCAGGGCGCGCCGACGAAGGCGTGCCGCTGCAGGCCGTGCTGAACGCGGCGCGCGCGCGCCGTGCGATCGAAGGCGAGGACGTCGTGCGCATCGTCAATGCACGCGAACACAACCTGAAGTCGCTCGACGTCGACATCCCGCACGGCAAGTTCAACGTGATCACCGGCGTGTCGGGGTCCGGCAAGTCGACGCTCGCGTTCGACATCCTGTTCCACGAAGGCCAGCGTCGCTACCTCGAATCGCTGAACGCGTATGCGCGCTCGATCGTGCAGCCGGCCGGGCGCCCCGAGGTCGACGCGGTGTACGGCATTCCGCCGACCGTCGCGATCGAGCAGCGGCTGTCGCGCGGCGGCCGCAAGAGCACGGTCGCGACCACGTCCGAGGTGTGGCACTTCCTGCGGCTGCTGTACGTGAAGCTCGGCCTGCAGCACTGCATTCACGACGGCACGCCGGTCACGTCGCAATCCGTCGAGTCGATCGCCGCGCAACTGCTGCGCGATCATCGCGGCGAACACGTCGGGCTGCTCGCGCCGCTCGTCGTCAACCGCAAGGGCGTGTATACGGATCTCGCGAAGTGGGCGAAGGCGCGCGGCAGCACGCATCTGCGCGTCGACGGCGAATTCGTCACGGTCGATCCGTGGCCGAAGCTCGACCGCTTCCGCGAGCACACGATCGAATTGCCGGTGGCCGATATCGTCGTGTCGCCGGACAACGAGGCCGAGTTGCGGCGCAGGCTCGACGAAACGCTCGAGCTCGGCAAGGGCGTGATGCACCTGCTCGCGCCGCTCGACGGGCTGCACCACGCGATGCAGAACGATCGTTCGACCGCGCAGGTCGGCGCGGTCAAGGTGCTGTCGGTCAAGCGCGCGTGCCCGGTGTGCGGCACGAGCTATCCGGAACTCGACCCGCGAATGTTCTCGTACAACAGCAAGCACGGCTGGTGCACGACCTGCGTCGGCACCGGCGTCACGCTCACGCGCGAACAGCGCGCCGCATACGACGACACGGTGCTCGCCGGCGACGATCGCGGCCGCGAGCAAACCTTGCCGTCGGACGAGCAGGAGCCGGAAGGCGTCGGCAACGAGCCGTGCCCGGATTGCCACGGCACGCGGCTGAACCCGTCCGCGCGCGCGGTCACGTTCGACGCGCATCCGATCGTCGAGGTCGCGCAGTGGACGGTGTCGGACACGCGTCGCTGGATCGACGCGCTCGAACTCATCGGGCGCGACGCGCAGATCGCGCGCGACATCGTCAGCGAGATCGGCAGCCGCCTCGCGTTTCTCGAGGAAGTCGGGCTCGGCTACCTGAGCCTCGACCGCGCGGCGCCGAGCCTGTCGGGCGGCGAAGCGCAGCGGATCCGGCTGGCCGCGCAGCTCGGCAGCAACCTGCAGGGCGTGTGCTACGTGCTCGACGAGCCGACGATCGGCCTGCATCCGCGCGACAACCAGATCCTGCTCGACGCATTGCGCAAGCTCGGCGACAAGGGCAATACGCTGGTCGTCGTCGAGCATGACGAGGACACGATCCGCCGCGCGGATCACATCATCGACGTCGGCCCGGGCGCCGGCAAGCGCGGCGGCACGCTGGTCGCGCAAGGCGCGGTCGCCGATCTCGCCGCGCAGCCGGATTCGGTGACGGGACGTCTGCTCGCGCAGCCGATGCTGCACCCGTTGCAGCCGCGCCGCAGCGTGAGCCTGCCGGGCAAGAAGGGCGGTGAAGCCGTGCCGGAAGCGTGGCTGACCGTGCATGGCGCCAAGCTGCACAACCTGCGCGACGTGACGGTCGGCATTCCGCTCGCGCGGCTCGTCGCGGTGACGGGCGTCAGCGGCTCGGGCAAGTCGACGCTCGCGCGCGACGTACTGATGACGAACCTGCTCGACGCGGTCGGCCGCTCGGTGCTGTCGTCGCCCGCCACGCGGCGTGCGCGCAAGGCCGCGCAGCAGGACGCGCCGGCTGCCAACCGCCGCTCGAGCGTGCTCGCGCGCAGCGCACCGCGGCCGTCGCTGAACGTCACGCATGCGTGGCAGGGCTGCGAGTCGCTGAGCGGCTGGGAGCAGATCGACCGTGTGCTCGAAGTCGATCAGACGCCGATCGGCAAGACGCCGCGTTCGTGCCCGGCGACCTATATCGGCGTGTGGGACACGATCCGCAAGCTGTTCGCCGATACGCTCGAAGCGCGCGCCCGCGGCTATACCGCGTCGCGTTTCTCGTTCAACACCGGAGACGGGCGCTGCCCCGCGTGCGAAGGGCAAGGCGTGCGCACGATCGGCATGAGCTTCCTGCCCGACGTGAAGGTGTCGTGCGACGTGTGCCACGGACAGCGTTTCAATCCGGAAACGCTCGCGGTCACGTGGCGCGGCCGGAACATCGGCGACGTGCTGACGATGGAGATCGACGAGGCGGTGGCGTTTTTCGCGCCGATCTCGAACATCGCACATCCGCTGCAACTGATGAAGGATGTCGGGCTCGGCTACCTGACGCTCGGCCAGCCGTCGCCGACGCTGTCCGGCGGCGAGGCGCAGCGCATCAAGCTCGTCACCGAGCTGACGAAGGTGCGCGACGACATCACGCGCCGCGGCCAGAAGGCGCCGCACACGCTGTACGTGCTCGACGAGCCGACGGTCGGCCTGCACATGGCCGACGTCGCGAAGCTGATTCGCGTGCTGCACCGGCTGGTCGATGCGGGGCATAGCGTCGTCGTGATCGAGCACGACCTCGACGTGATCGCGGAAGCCGACTGGATCATTGATCTCGGCCCGGAAGGCGGCGTGGGCGGCGGCACGATCGTCGCGGCGGCGCCGCCGGAAGCGCTCGCGAAGGTGAGCGCGAGCCATACCGGGCAGGCGCTGAAGCCGGTGCTGGCGCGAACGGCCAGCGAAGGCGCCGAAGCGGTGCAGCAGGGTGCGGCGCGGGTCGGCTGACCGCGTTGCATCCGGCGAGCGGCCCCGGTGCCTGGCGAGGCATCGGGGCCGTTCTCGTTTCGTCAGTTCATGTCGACGATGGCGCCGCGCTCAATTCTCGTTGACGCCGATCGCCTCGATGATGGTCTCCAGTTGCGGGCTCATCGGCAGGTTGAGACTCAAGCCCGACGGAAGCGGGCGCAGAAACCAGCGCTTGTACTGACGTGCGATCTCGCCGTCGGCGGCCAGTTCCTGGAACGTGCTTTTCACGACCTGCGCGAGCTGCGGATCGTCCTTGCGGAACATGATGCCGTACGGGTCGTAGGACAGAAAATCGCCCACCACGTCGTACTGGCCGCCCTTGCCCGCATTCTCGGCGATCAGGCCGTACAGCAGCACGTCGTCCGTCGCGAACGCGTCGGCGCTGCCGTTCGCGACGAGCGCGAAGCCCTGCGCATGATCGGGCACCACCTGTAGCTGGATCCCGAGCCTGAACCGCTCGTTCAGGTCGCGCAGCGCCTTCTCGTTGGTCGTACCGGCCGTCACCGCGACTTTCTTGCCCGCGAGATCGCGGAACGAGCGGATCGGCGCGCCGCGTTTCACCATCACCTTCGTGCCGGCCACGAAGAAGATCGGCGAGAACGCCACGCGCTTCTGGCGCTCGAGGTTGCTGGTCGTGGAGCCGCATTCCAGATCGACCTTCCCGCTGACCACCGCGTCGATGCGGTTGTCGGACGTGACCGGCACCCAGCGGATCGTCAGGCTCTGGTTGATCGCATCCTCGATCGACGACACGAGCGCCTTGCACAGCTCGATCGAATAGCCGATCGGCTGGTTGCGCGCGTTCAGGTACGAGAACGGTATCGACGCGTCGCGATAGCCGAGCGAGATCGTGCCGCTGCCGCGCACCTTCGCGAGCGTGCCGGTCAATTGGGCCGGCGCGAACGGCTCGACGCGCGGCGGCGTCGAGGGTGCATCTTCCGCGTGCGCGGTCGCGCCCGCGGCAAGCAGGCCCGCGAGCGCGAGCGCACGCCAGAATCGCTGCATCTTCATCGCCGGACCTCCGTCACACTTCGGTCGGATGGGCGATCGTCGCTTCCAGTTCCGCTTCGATGCGCGCCGCGTTGGCTTCGGCTTCCGCTTCCGACAGCAGCTGGCCTTCCCATTTCGCGACCACCGCGCTCGCGATCGAATTGCCGACCGCATTGGTGGCCGAGCGGCCCATGTCGAGGAACGTGTCGACGCCGAGAATCAGCAGCAGCCCGGCCTCCGGCAGCCCGAACTGGTGCAGCGTGGCCGCGATCACGACGAGCGACGCGCGCGGCACGCCGGCCATCCCCTTCGACGTGAGCATCAGCACCAGCAGCATCGTGATCTGCGTGCCGAGCGACAGGTGGATGTTGTACGCCTGTGCGATGAACAGCGACGCGAACGTGCAGTACATCATCGAGCCGTCGAGGTTGAACGAGTAGCCCATCGGCATCACGAAGCTCGAAATCTTGCGCTTCACGCCGAAACGGTCGAGCGCGTCGAGGATCTTCGGGTACGCGGCTTCGGAACTGGCCGTCGCGAACGACAGCATGAACGCTTCCTTGATCAGCACCAGCAGCTTGAATACGCGACGGCCGAGGAACAACAGCCCGGCACACACGAGCAATGCCCAGAGCAGGAACAGGCTGACGTAGAAGTCGCCCATGAACACCGCGAACTTCAGCAGCACCGACAGCCCGTTGACCGCGACGGTCGCGGCCATCGCGGCCATCACCGCGAGCGGCGCGAGCTTCATCACGTAGCCGGTGATCTTGAGCATCACGTGCGACAACTGGTCGATCGCGGCGATGAGGATCTTGCCGCGCTCGCCGAGCGCGGCGAGCGCGACGCCGAAGAACATCGAGAACACGACGATCTGCAGGATTTCGTTGTTCGCCATCGCCTCGGCGAACGACTTCGGCACCATGTGGCCGACGAAATCCTTCAACGTGAACTTGGACGTCGCGAGGTTCGCCGAGGCGCCGATGTCCGGCAGCGGCAAGCCGAGATTGTCGCCGGGCCGCAGCAGGTTCGCCATCAGCAGTCCGAGCAGCAGCGAGACCAGCGATGCGGTGACGAACCAGCCGAACGCTTTCGCGAACACGCGTCCGACCGAGGCCGCGTCGCCCATGTGCGCGATGCCGACCACCAGCGTGGAGAAGACGAGCGGCCCGATCACCATCTTGATCAGCCGCAGGAACACGTCGGAGACGAGCGAGATGTACCCGGCGATTTCGGCGGCGGCCTTCTTGTCCGGAAAGCTCGTGAAGACCATGTAGCCGATCGCGATGCCTGCCACCATCGCGATCAGGATCCAGACGGCTGCAGCATTCTTTTTTCGCATCGTAAGCCTCCCATGCAGCGGTTTTCGCAATCGGGGATGGGACGACGATACAGGACCAGAATCGCGATGAACAGTGCAACCGGGTTCGGGTTTGCGCTAGCGCCGGGTCACGGCCGATCGGGCGACGGCGATGGCGCCGGTGGCGCTTCGTGCCCGAAGCCGGCGCAACCGGCTACCGGTTTGTTGCGGAGCAGCACATCGCTTGTTCGGCGGCCGCCGGATCGGCATGACCTGCGCCGCCGCGCCATGTGCGCCCGTCCGGCGCTGATCGGCGAGCGATGCTGCGTTGCCGCGATGTTGCACGCGTCACGCGCGCTGGGATCGGGCAGGCGCGTGCTGAAATCGCCCGCTTGCGCCGCGAGCCGGACGATCCCGGCGGCCAGCGAACGGACGCATTCGGCGTGACGGCCCGCGATTCTCGATCAGCCCGCCGGCGCGACCGATGCGCCCGTGATGCGGTGCCGGCGCAGCGAATCGGCGACGAAGCCCGACGCCTTCATTTCCTCGACGAAGGCGCTCAGTGCCGCCGCGGCCGCGTCGCCGCGACTCTTCGGCACGCCCATCGCCTGCCGGATCACCATGAAGCGCTCGTCGAGCAGGCGCAGGCCGGGCGTTTTCGCGGCGTCGGTTTCGAGCTGCTGCTTCACGCCGGCCGCCACTTCCAGCTGCTGCTCGACGAACGTCGGCACGACGGCCTGCGACGTCGGCGCGCGCACGATCTGCGCGGCCTTCAGTTCGCGGGTGAGGAACAGGTCGTACGCGCTGCCCTTGCCGACGGCCACGCGGTTGTGTGGCTGGTCGACGTCCGCGTTGGTGCGGATCGGCGATGCGTCCGGCACGAGATAGAAGCCTTCGATCAGTACGTACGGCGCGGTGAACGCGACCGTTTCGCCGCGCAGCGGATCGACCGCGAAGAAGCCGAAATCGGCGCGCTCGTCGGTCAGCGCCTGCACCGATTTGCCGGCCGTGTCGAACACCACGAGTTCGAGCTCGGCCGACAGGCGCTCGGCGAATGCACGGGCGAGGTCGATCGATACGCCGAACGGTTCGCCCGTTGCCGGGTCGCGGTTCGCGAGGATCGGATTGCCGAGGTTGATCGAGGCGCGGAGCTTGCCGGTGGGGGTGAAGGCGGCGACGACAGCAGGAGCGATGGGCATGGGCGGACTCGCGGGAGGCGTGGGGTCGGTCGGGTGACGGGATGCGCGACAGCGCGTCGATGCCGAGCTTATCACCGGACGTCGTAGACCGCGTGTTGCGGGCGTGCCTGGGTGGAGACGACGAGACGTTGAGTCGGCACGCGGCCTTCATGGGCGGCCGCTGCATCCCTGTCACGGGGCTGCACACGTGTCCGGAGCGGAAGCTGACGCTGGACGGCCAGCCACATGCGATCAAGGCGCGCGGCAGCATGATCGGCAACGACAACGAGGCGCTTCTGTCGGCGGCGCGTATCGGGCTGGGGATTCTCGCGCGCGACGACTGGCTGACGATGCAGGACATCGACGGCGGCAATCCGACGAGCGGGCTGCCGCGCCGCTGTCGGCTCACCCCTGAATGCTGAGCGCCTTCTCGATCGCGGCAATCAGTTTGAGTGCATCGCTGCGCCCGATCAGCAACCCGCGGCTGGTGTACTCGCACCCGAAGGCATAGAAGCTCGGCAGCAGTGTCACCATGTCGTTCTCCCGATCGAAATCGACTTCGCATTTGGTCAGCGGGAAGAACGGTGGCGCCTCGGCCGGCATGTCGTACACGATGTACGCCTAGTACATTTTTCGGGGCGGCAACAGGCGCTTCGCCTGCAAGCGCTGTCGGGCAACGGCGCTGGCTTTTTTCCGCTTGCGCTCCGTCGTCGGCTTCTCGTAGCTCGTGCGGCTGCGCAGCTCGCGAATCAGCCCGATTTTCTCGATGTCGCGCCGGAATCGCCGCAGCGTGACATCGATCGGTTCGTTCAGCTTCGGCGTGATTGTCGTCATGTAGATCCTGTCTGGAAAGAGGTGGGAACGGAAAGCTAGCCGAGCCGTGTCATGACGGCGCTGGCTATCTCGTCGGATTCGAATTCCGAATAGCCTGCGCCGATCGATAGCGCACGGACCGCCATGAACATGTGCAGCTCGGGTTGATGGCACATCGCCGAATCGGCGATTCCGGCCGGCACGGCGGTGTCGATCCGGGTGACTTCACGCCGGCTGATCAAGCCGAGCAGTTCGTCGATGATCATTTCGACCTCCAAAGTACCGAAAAGGTGTATGCATTGACGAGCCGCGTCAGCACGCGCTGGCGAAGAATCCCTGTTTGCCGCGATTGTCGTCGATGATGTTCTCGGCATAGCGCACCGACGCTCGACGCGCGTCGCCGGCGTTGTCGAATGGCGATGCGTCGCCCAATCTGAAGGTCTGGCTCTGCGTCAGCGTATCGGTGGTGCCGCGCAGGCAAATCTTGACCGCCGCGTCGAATCCGGCGTCGTAGTTGTGCGGGCAGCCGTTCAGCGCCGGCACGTGAGGATAAATGAGTGGATAAATCTCGAATCCACGATAGACGTGCATGCTCATGACGAACTCCTGGCGTTCGGCCACGACGAGTCGCATGGGCGAACACATCCGGCCAGTATTCCCGTTATGGGGGGCCGATGGGTGAAGGGGACAACGTTGCAGCGCGAAGGAGGGGCGATGCAGCAAGCGGGTGGGTGGAGGGGCGAACGGTCAAAGGACGGCTGATCGCGCGGATGGACCCATCATACGCGCATCGTCTGCCGAGCGGTCGATTTATTCCAGGCGGCGCAGGCACGGCGGCACGCGCGGCGCCGGCGTCAGAGCGTCGTCAGCAACTGCAACTGACGTTCAGTCTCGTTTCCCGCGACCAGCGAAAAGAACCCGGTCTCGCGACGTTCGACCACCGTGAGCCCCTCGCTGTCGGAGAAGACGTTCCACGCGCTGTCGTCGACATGGGCGATCGCGCCGCGCGTGCGCGCGAATGCCAGCAAGAGCGGGCTCGCCTGGCGGCGCAGCACTTGACGATCCGCGTTCAACACATAGGGTGGCCAACCGGCCCGAAGGACGAGATAGTAAGGAATGGAGCCGGGATCGATTGTCATTGGCGCGGTTTCATGTGTGGGCCTGCGTTTGCCGTCCGGCTGCATTCGGAACGGTATCGGCGAAAGGGCGCGATGGCGCGACGGGAATTCGCCGTGTCGTGCTTTCAGTTTATGCGTTGAACCGCTCGATTCGCAGGATATCGTAGCGATGTCCCGCGGCGTCGGTCCGGCGACGAGGCGATCCGGCCGTCAGGTGGAGCGCGCGCTCCACGCGTCGAGTGGAGCGGCCTGCCGCCGAAACGTTGTAGCGATATCTACTGAATTGCAGTGCTCGTGACGGCCCATTATGCTGCCGTCATGAATCCCGCCCCGACGCCCTGGCTCCTGTTGATCGTCAGTCTGCCGACCTCCGGCGCGACTGCCCGCATGCGCATCTGGCGTACCGTCAAGGCGCTCGGCTGCGGCGCGTTGCGCGACGGTGCCTACCTGTTGCCGGCGCATGCCGAGCAGGCGGCGCAGTTGCGCGAGCTGGCCGACGACGCACGTAACGGCGACGGCCACGCGTGGCTGCTGGATGTCCGTGCGGACGATCCCGCGGACGAAGCAGCGTACAAGTCGCTGTTCGATCGCGCGGGCGATTACGCAGACTGGCTGGCCGAGCTTTCGGAGGCCCGCAAGACGCTGCCCGACCTGACGGCAGCCGATCTCAATCGCCTGCAACGCCGCCACGCGCGCACGTACGAGGCCATTCGAAGCATCGATTTCTTTCCCGGTGAAACGTCGCTGCGCGCGCACGCGCAATGGCGGGATTTCACCGCCGCGATCGAAGCGCGGCGCTCTCCCGGCGAGCCGCATGCCGCTCAACGCGGCATTCCCCGTCGCGACCCCGCGCAGTATCAGGGCAGGCTGTGGGCGACGCGCCGTCACCTGTGGGTCGATCGCGTTGCCAGCGCGTGGCTGATTCGGCGTTTCATCGATCCGCATGCGCGTTTCGTGTGGCTGGACAACCTCGCCGATTGTCCGGCTGATGCGCTCGGCTTCGATTTCGACGGCGCTCCGTTCACGCACGTGGGCGATCGCGTGTCGTTCGAGGTCCTGGTCGCGAGCTTCGGGCTCGGCGACGACGACGGACTCGTCCGGCTGGGGGCCATGGTGCATGCGCTGGACGTGGGCGGCGCGACAGTGCCAGAAGCCGGCGGATTCGAGGCCATTCTCGCCGGCGCCCGCAAGCGTCTGGCCGACGACGATGCGTTGCTGATGGAGATCGGCGCGGTACTCGATTCGTTGTACGTGCATTTCCGCGGCAACCGCAAACCCTGACCTCGCTGCCCGCCTCGACATGAATACACATCGCGACCGTCCGGCCTATACGCTGTGGCAACTGATCCTGTACTTCGCGTGGCTCGGCGCGACGGGTTTCGGCGGGCCCGTCGCGCTGGCCGGCTACATGCATCGGGATCTCGTGGACACGCGCCGCTGGATCGCGGACGCGGACTACAAGGAAGGCCTGGCGCTCGCGCAGCTGGCCCCCGGCCCGCTTGCCGCGCAACTGGCGATCTATCTCGGCTACGTGCACTACCGGATCGTCGGCGCCACGATGGTCGGGATCGCGTTCGTGCTGCCGTCGTTTCTGATGGTCGTGCTGCTCGGCTATGCGTACACGCGATTCGGCGGCCTGACGTGGATGCAGTCGGTGTTCTATGGCGTCGGCGCGGCGGTGATCGGCATCATCGCGATCAGCGCGCGCAAGCTGACCGTGAAGAGCATCGGTCGCGACAAGCTCCTTTGGGCGATCTACCTCGCGCTGGTCGCCGTGACGGTGATCACCGAATCCGAAGTGGCGTGGCTGTTTCTCGCGGCGGGCCTGCTCGTCTGGTTCACGCGCGCGCCGCCGAGGTGGTTGCGCCAGCGGCGCGTCAATGCCGCCGTGGCGTTGCCCGTGTCCGCCACCGGCGCATGGCTCGGTATCGTCGACTGGCCGCAGCTCGCGCAACTCGCCGTGTTCTTTGCGAAGGCCGGCGCGTTCGTGTTTGGCTCGGGGCTCGCCATCGTGCCGTTCCTCTATGGTGGCGTCGTCACCGAGCACCATTGGCTCAACGAGAAGCAGTTCGTCGACGCCGTGGCGGTCGCGATGATCACGCCGGGCCCGGTGGTCATCACGGTCGGCTTCATCGGCTATCTGGTGGCGGGGCTGCCGGGCGCGTGCGTGGCGGCGGCCGGCACGTTTCTGCCGTGCTATCTGTTCACGGTGTTGCCGGCGCCGTACTTCAAGAAGTACGGCAGGCTGCCGGCGATCCTGGCATTCGTCGACGGCGTGACGGCCGCCGCCGTCGGCGCGATCACCGGGTCGGTGATCGTGCTGGCGCGGCGTTCGATCGTCGACGTGCCCACCGCGTTGATGGCGCTCGCGACGATCGTGCTGCTGGTCAGGTTCAAGAAGCTGTCGGAGCCGGTGGTCGTCGGCGGGGCCGCCGTGATCGGCCTGATCGTGTACCCGCTGTTGCATCACTGATCGTGGAGGCCGCCATGCAATGGATTACGCGACAACGTCCGAAAATAGACCGGGTAGCGTGCCCCTGGCTCATTGCCCGTTTTATCGACGAGACGCCCGAATTTCTGTATGTCCCGCCGGGCGACGTGCTGCGGATCGCCGACGAGACCGGCGCGATCCCGTACGACATTCCGGGGGTGGAATTGACGCACGTCGGCGAGCAATGCAGCTTCGACGCGTTTCTCGACAAGTATGGTCTGGCTGACGATCGGGCGTTGCAGCACATGGCCCGCATCATTCGCGGCGCGGATACGTCGCGGCTCGACCTGACGCCGCAGTCGAGCGGCCTTTATGCGATTTCGCTCGGACTGTCGGACATGTTTGCCGACGATCACGCGATGTTGGAGCACGGTCTCGTCATGTACGACGCGCTGTATGCGTGGTGCAGGCATTGTCAGGCCGAAGGCCATGCGTGGCCGCCGAGGATGGCGGAGTGACGACGCGGAGAACGGGGGGACTCGTCGAACCGTCCGGCTCCGTCGACGGATGAAAAAATGCCCGCGATGCGCGGGCATTTCGTCAACAGTTGCCTTTCTTGGCCTGTCCCGGCGGACAGAATCCGTTCCCCGGCCCGCCTTGCGGCGCGACCACGACCGGTGGGCCCGGAACATAGGCGACGCACCCGCCGAGCGCGCCGACCATGCTCGCCGCTGCGAGCACTGCGATTACCCCTTTTTTCACTTCGTTCTCCCGTTGATAGGAAAGGGCCGTTCGGCCCTTTCGATGATGCGGTCAGCGCGTCAGAAACTGAAGTTGACGTTGGACTGACTGGTCGTTGCATTGACGTTCGCCGACTGGGTCGCGCCCGATGCCGCGTCGGCCTCGATCGTATATTGGCCCGCGGCGACCGGCGCTGCGGCCAGCGCGACCGGCAGCGAGCCCGAGTAAGTGCCGACGATCGGTGCAGCCGCGGGCACGGACAGCGCATAGGCGCCGGTGTCCATGTTCGCGTTGATCGACGTGATCTCGTAGGCGTTCGCGTCGATCGTCTGCAGCGCGCGCACGAAGGCGTTCGCGCTGGCCGTGACCGTACCGCTGACGGTGCTCATCGTCGAGGCCGGCAGCGTGATCGGTGCGCTCGACGCCGACACCGCCGTGGTCGTGTTCACGACCACCGGAACCGAGCGGACGATGCCCGACGCGAAGTTGTTCTGCACGATCACGACATCGTAGTTGCCCTGCGTCGAGCTCTGGATCAGCGGCGACAGCACGAACTTCCCGGAACTGTCGGCCACCGTGCCGCGGACGACCTTGCCGCCTTGCTCGGCATAGACGGTCGCGCCGGCTTCGGCGGATGCGACGTAACCGGAGATCGCGCCGCTCACGACGGTCGGGATCGCGGTGACGACGGGTTTCAGTGCGTACGAGCCGTTGCCGCGCTGGACGATCGACTTGCATGCGTTGAAGTCGAGCACGAGATCGACGAGCGTGTTGGGCTGGACCGTGAACGGCTGGATGATCTTGTAGCCGCTTTGGGTCGCGCTCGGCGTGGCGAGCGCCTGCTCCGTGCCGCCCGTCGGGACGACCGAGTTGGCGAGGGTGTTGCCCTGGTTCTGCGCGAGCACCAGCCGGACTTGCTGATACTGGCCGGCTGGCAGTGCGGTCTGGCCGAGATCGGCGAGCACGCCGTTGGTCAGCGACAGCAGGTCGATCTTCTGCGGCGTCGCGAGGGAAACGGTCGACCAGCCGGCGTCGTTATCATTGGCGTTCGGGTTGGCGTTGACGCGGACTTGCGAGACGGTGACGTACACGTGGTCGAAGCCGCACGATGGCGCATCCGTCATTGCGACGTGCAGCGTACCGGTTTGCGCGCCGCCACCGTCGTCGCCGCCGCCGCAACCGGCGAGAATGAATGGTACGAAGGCAGCGCACAGGGCGCTCTTGATCATATTGTTCATATGTCACCCCCATGGGATGGTTATTGTGGGTGACGGAAGAATAGCCGGGCCGCAGCTCACTATTTGGGTATCTTTGAAACGAACGGTAACTAATTGTTCGATCGGTAAATCTTGACCGGCATGGATGTCGCTTCGGCGCACGCCGGGCGGGCGGCGAAGGCGATTGCGTCGTACGGCGCAATCCCTTTCGTCATACGTTATCGCCAGCTTTGCCGGCTGTAACACTGAGTTGTCGGTAAGGGAGGGCCCTTCGTGACGGCAATCTGGCAAGATGCGTCCACCGACTGAAGACAGGGTATCCCATGCACATCGCGATCGTAACCTTCCAGGGCTTCAACGAGCTCGACTCGCTCATTGCGCTCGGCGTGCTCAATCGGATCAGGAAGCCCGGCTGGCGGGTCACCCTCTGTTGCCCCGAGCCTGCCGTCACGTCGATGAACGGGGTCACCGTGCATGCGCAGTCGACGTTGGCGGATGCTTGCACGGCCGATGCCGTCATCATCGGGAGCGGTATTCAAACCCGGGAAATCGTCAACGACGCGGCGCTGATGGCGCAGTTGAAGTTCGACCCCGCGCGCCAGCTCATCGGCGCGCAATGCTCGGGCACGTTGGTTCTGGCGAAGCTCGGTTTGCTCGGCAAAATCCCGGCGTGCACCGATCTCACGACCAAACCGTGGGTGATCGAGGCGGGCGTCGACGTCCTGAATCAGCCGTTCTTTGCTCAAGGTAACGTCGCCACGGCGGGTGGCTGCTTTGCTTCTCAATATCTGGCCGCGTGGCTCATTGCGCGGCTGGAAGGTGAGGACGCCGCGCGCGGCGCGCTGCACTACGTCGCGCCGGTCGGGGAGAAGGACGAGTATGTTTCCCGCGCGCTGGCGAACCTCAAACCCTACTTGCCCTAGCTCGACAGTCAATCCATCGCGGCGAGCCGCGACCGGCGAACTGACGGGCCGCCGTGGCGTTCGTCACCGGCGTCGTCTCCAGCGCGGGTTCACGCGGATCGCGCTCGATGGAGCGTGCCTCGCCGTTAGCCCGGACCATCGCTCGCGGCCGCGAGAAGCGGCACGACCAGATCGCTGATCGGCGTCGGAATGCCGTGCGTTCGTCCGTATCGCTGTATGACGCCATTCCGGCAGTCCCATTCGAGCGGACGGTTGCCCTGCCGGTCGGCAAGAATCGACGTCCCCAAATCGGGCGGAAAGCCGTGGAATCCGTCGACGATCTCCTGCGGCACTTCATCGCCCAGCTTCGCACCCTCCGCACGCGCGACCTCGAGACATTCCCGCAAGTACGCGAGCGACAGGTCGGTGATGTCGCTTCGCGCGAACATGCCGGCGCGGCGACCGGTCAGTACCATGAGCCCCGCCACGGCGTTCTGCAACAGCTTTCGCCACGCGAGCGAGATGAAATCCTCCGCCACCTCGGGCGAGCACCGCGTGCCACGCAAAGCCGAGACCACCACGTCGCTCGCCGGCGTATCGGGCAGGGTGAGCCGGGGCTTGCCCCGCAGCCACACCGACGTGCCCGATTCGCGTTGCGCGGGAAACCAGACGACCGACGGCACGATCGTGGCGCCGGCCGCGTACGGTGCGAAGGCGGCTTTCTGCTCGACGCCGTTTTGCAGCACGCAGACGACGGTATTCGCGTCGCATAGCGCGGAGACCCACGGTGCCGCGCTCGCGATCTGCGTCGACTTGACCGCAACGAACACGAGATCGAACCGGTCGTGGACGGCTTGCGGATCGGTCAGCACGGGCCCGGGCACGACGATCTCGCCGCCGTCGAAGCGCAACGTCAACTGCTCGTGCGCCGAGCGGCCGCAGATCACCGGCGTGCGGCCGGCTTCATGAAGGGCGGCGGCGACGGTCGTTCCGATTGCGCCGGGACCGACGAGGGCGACGCTCGGGTAGTCAGGCTTCGTCATGGCGTTCATCCTGTGAGTGGTCTGTCAGATGCGGGCGCAGTGCGAGCGCGAGCGGAAAGATCGCCAGCGCGGTCAACGCGGTCGCATACGTGGCGCCGTGCACACCGATCCTGTCGCCCAGGAAACCGTAGAGAACGGGCGAGATCGCGCCCGATGCGATCGTCCCGGTATAGAAAATCGCGAATGCGCGCTCGGTGCGCTCGGGTGCGGACATCTCCGGGACGGTTCCGTACAGTACCGACGACGTGCCGTTGAGCATCATGCCCAGAATCGGCAGCAGCACCATGGTAAGCGTCAACGGAAGATATATCACCGCGACGATGCACGCCGCCGTACCGCCCTCGGTGAGCAGCACCGTCCTCACCGTCCCCATGCGCGCGCCGAGCCAGCCGCACGTGAATTTGCCGGCCGCGCCGCCAATGAAAACGAGTGCAAGCGCCGTTCCCAGCAGTTGCGGCGAAACGCCCTTTGCCTTCAGCAGGAAAGGCAGGAAGGTAAGGAGTCCCATGCGTACGGCCGTATCGAGCACGCCGATGGAAAACAGCGCGGAGAATCCGCTTCCGCCGGTGCCACTGTGTCGAGCGGACGTTTGCTCTTTTGCCGTTGCCTGCGCGGCGGCGCGGGGCACGGCGGGAAACCAGAGCGCGATGCCGGCGGCCACGACGCAGCCCAGCCCGGCGACGATCCATAGCGCATGACGCCACGGCATCATGGTCACGAGCAGCGAAATGGCGGCCGGCAGCGCGGATTTCCCCAGGTCGCCGGAAAAGTTGTAGATGCTCAGCGGGCCTCTCGCGTCGCGCCCGTAGACGCGGGAAACGGCGCCCGACGCGATCGGATGCTGCGTGCTGGAGCCGCCGCCCGAGATCGCGAGCGCGACGCCCAACCCGAGCAGCCCACCCGACATGCCCGCGATCGCATAGCCGAGCGCGGCGAGCAGCGTACCGATTGCGAGCGTCGCGCCGCTGCCCAGACGTTGCGCGACACGCCCCGCGGACAACTGCAGCGTCGCCATCGTGCCCGCATAGACGCCGCGCAGGATAGCCAGGGCCGCAAAGTCGAGCCCGAATTCTGACTGCCACACGGGTAGCAGCGCGTAGATCATGTCCGTATAGCCATCGTGTATGGCGTGCGCAACGCAGGATAGCCACAGCACGCGCGGCCTCGACGGTGCAGTTTCCCGCACGACGGGAGGGGAAAAAACGGGCAAGCGCATTGTCATTCTCTCCGTACGAGCGGTGAATGAAAGGCGCTCGCGGTATGGTTTTCAGGCTCGACGCGTCAATTCTATGACCGGGGCGCCACCCATTTCAATTGAGCTAAAATCCCGTCAACAGAGAGAAAAAGTCACGTCATGGACGAAAGCCGAGGTGCTTCGAAGCACCGGGACGAGTTGCCTCCGCTCAATGCGCTGCGCGCTTTCGATGCGGTCGCGCGGCACGGCAGCTTCGCCGGGGCCGCGGCGGAACTGCACGTCACCCACTGGGCCGTCGGAAAACAGATCAGGTTGCTGGAAGACTGGTTCGGCCTGCCGTTGTTCGACCGCCGTCCGCGTGGCGTCGTGCTGACCGACGAAGGAGCCGCGTTGCTGAACGACGTCAGCCACGCGTTCGAGCGCCTCGGTACCGCGGTGGTGCGGCTGCGCCACAACCCGTTCGCGCACCGGATATCGGGCGTCGTGCGGGTGAATGTGCCGATGAGCTTTGCGCTGTGCTGGCTGCTGCCGCGGCTCGCCGATTTCCATTCGCGGTACCCCGACATCGACGTCAGGGTATCGACGACGTCGCGCAAGCTGCGCTATGTCGCCGACGCTTTCGATATCGGCGTTCGCTCCGGTCCCGAGCAAGGCGCGGGCGTCGTCTCGCGTCCGTTGATGCCCGACCCGCGTGTGCCGGCTTGCAATCCCGCCGTGCTGCGCCGGCATCCGATACAGAGCGTGACCGATCTGCGTCATCACACGCTGCTGCATTCGGCCACGACGCGTGCCGCGTGGTCGCACTGGTTGAAGGAAGCGGGCGCGCCCGATCTGCGAGCGGCGCGCCATGTCGAATTCGATCATGTGAATCTTCAGCTTGGCGCGGCGATCGAGGGGCTCGGCGTGGCGCTGGCATCGCTGCCGCTGATCGGGCGCGATCTTGCCGAAGGGCGCCTCGTGTGTCCCATCGCATCGCCCGTCTGGCGTGCGGACGACTACATGCTGGTGACGAATGCCGATCGCGCCGACGATGCGGCCGTGTCCGCGTTCGAGGCGTGGATGGAAGGCATGGCGAGTCAGGAGGGCGGCTAGGTTCGCCGATCAGGCCGGGCGAGGTACGACACCGGAGCCATGCCGCCACTGCTCCGGTGTTGCGAGCCGGCGATCAGAAGCCGTGGAACATGCCGATGTTGACCTGAACCTGGTTGCCGCCCGACGACGTGTTGCCGAAGTCCGCAGCGGAAGCCTGCGCACCCTTGGCATGCACGTAGGCGCCCATCGCATACAGCGCGGTGCTCTTCGACAGCGAGTACGTTGCACCCAATGACACCTGGTTGATCGAGGCCATCGTGCGACCTTCGGCGGCTTGCGTGGGCGTGGCTGCGGAACCGTAGACATACGTGTAGCCGGTCGCCAGCGACAGTGCCGGCGTGACGCGGTACTGCAGCAGCGCACCGAGCACGTTGAAGTGGATCGACGGCTGGCCGTCGTTGCCCTTGTACTGGGCGTTCGAGTAGCGCAGGCCCGCCGTGTACGGACCGACCTCGTATTGCGCGGCGACTTGCGCGATGCCCGCGCTCTTGAACGCATTGCCGCCGTTGTAGCCCGAACTCGGATAGCCGAGCGCGCCACCGAAGCTCGGTTGCGCCGTTGCGTTCAACCATCCGTTCTCGCCCTGGTTGGCCGCACGGAAGTAGCCGCCGGCGACCGTCAGGCCACCTTGAGCGTAGGTCGCGGCCGCCGACCACGATTGCCCCGAACCCGTTGCACCGGCCACGCCGCCGAACGAGTACGCGGCTTCGGCCTGGAAGCCGTGGATGATCGGCGAAATGTACTTCACCGCGTTGTTCTGGTTCGTCGTGTTGTCGTTGTTGTCGACGTCGCCCGGCGTCGAGAAGGTCGACGCCGAAATGGCGTCACCCGTCAGGACCTGAACCATTTCCGTCACGGCGTCGAGTTGGCGCCCCATGCGCAACGCGCCGTACTGATTGGACGCAAGGCCCACGTAAGCCTGGCGGTTGAACAGCGAACGGGTGGAACCGATCGGCCCCTGGCCGCCTATGCCGCCTGTCCCGATGTTGAAACCATTCTCGATCTTGAATACCGCCTGGAGGCCGCCACCGAGATCCTCCTGCCCTCTGAGGCCCCACTTGTTCGAACCCGCGGCGCCGCCATCGAGGCCGTACCTGCTGTGGCCGTTGATGTTCGACGTGTAACCGATACCTGCATCGAGCATGCCATACAGGGTGATCGACGACTGTGCCATTGCTGCCGAAGATGCTGCGAAGGCGGCAACAGCGATAACGCTGATGTTGATTTTTTTGTTTTTCATCTGCATTTCACGGTCAGGAGTAGTTTCGGGATGGGGTGAAACGGCTTTTGTCGTATCCGGATGCAGCGGACGGTGCATGGCCTGCGCGTCGTCTCGGTCGCGAGGCCGCCGTCATGTTCGCCAAATCGGCATGCGAGATCAGCTCACTTCGTGGTCCTTACAATTTCCCTTGCTCGGTTGTCGCATCGGCCATCCTTGTGGACTGGTCAAGCGTCCGGTTCAGCCGCTGGCGGCGGGCGCCAATACGGCCTGGCCGCACTTTGCAAGTGCAAAGACCATATCAGGAACATAAATTCTGGTCAAAATTTGTTTGATATAAGTTAATCTCGTCTGATTGCGGGGCGTCTTACGGGATTTCCCTTACAAGCGCCGGCACGAAGGCGACGTGTTATCGCGATCCGCGCCGTCACGCTGATGATCTCGACCACGGCAAGCGAATTCGGATTGGGTGGGTGGGGAGCAATCACCGGCTTCAAGAGGCCGGCCACGACGGGCGACGATCAGGCAATACCGGTTGTAATCGTTCCATTTATTCCCGGATTGCAATAATCGAAACGGAAAAGGCGATTGTTGAGTATCTGTTCGTATTGGCCGCCAGCGGGTTTTTCGCATGTCGCAGTGCGTCGGAGGGTTTTACGCGGGCGAACCGGCTCATGCGGACGCCGGGCGAACCGGTTTTCCGGGTCGGCAGCCAGCGCCTGACATCGGCCTCCGATTCCAATCGAACGTCAATCGCGAACGAAACTCAGCATTCGATCCGGCGTTGCATTAAATAGAATTTCATGTCGTCGCGGCCATGCATTGAAATCGGTATCGGGTCCCGCTCAAAGCCGAGCATTTCATAGAATGGATATGCCGATTCGCGCGCCGTGCACCAGAGCAGGACGCCACGCTGTTCGCGCACATGGCGAATGGACAGATTGACCAGCAGGCGTCCGAATCCCAGGCCGCGTACCGACGGATCGACGGCCATGCCGCGAAGGCGCCACATTTCAGTGTTCAAAGCGCCGGATTGTGCTTCTTTACACACCGATGCCACTGCAACGATCCTGTCGTTGTCACGAACGGCAAAGTGCATCGTCGTGGGGGCGTGATCTCCGTGTAACGCGCTTCCCTCTTCATCTCCGGACATCAGGATTGCGGCTCTGAGGGGATAGGTTTCTTCCGCACGGACGGCACAGATGGTAAAGCGCACATCTTGTGAAGTCATATAATTATCGGCTCTCTTCGTAACGCGGATTTTCTTCCAATTCTCTTTCGGCATACCCACTCGCAAAATTAGCAGTTGCCGGGCATGGCGAGTAAGGGTAATTTCCTACCTGTTTCTTTTTTTGAATCATACGCTAACTGCGATCACAGATGACGTTGAAAGTATCGACAGATGCAGAACTGGCCTACGACGAGATCCGATCGAGGATCTTTGACGGCCGTCTTGCGCCTGGGCAGAAAGTATCTCACCGAGGCCTGTCGGACGAACTGGGTTTCGGCCAGATGCCGGTGCGCAGCGCATTGCATTTGCTCGAATCCGAAGGGCTGGTCGTCGTGGTCGAAAAGAGTGGCACCTATGTCGCGTCGCCGACTACCAGCGATCTTCGCGAAATTTTTGAAATGCGGCTGGCCCTCGAGAGTACCGCAGCGTTTCTTGCAGCGAAGTCGGGCGTAACGGCGGGCCTTCGCGAGGCCGCGGCAAAAATGCAGGAGCTGATCGAACGGGACGTCGCGGACATCATGCTCGAGCAACGTATCGGTTGGGTGTTTCATCAAGAGTTGTTTGCTGCCGCACGGAACGTCCGGATCTCGTCGGCGTATGGTTTATTGCGGGCCCAGACCTTGGCCCTGAACGAACTCCCGCGTGGCGACGCGGAAACCGTTCGGCGCGGCACGATCGAGCACCTGCACATCTTTCACGCAATCGAAGCGAACGACGGCGAGCTTGCGCGTCAGCATATGTGGAATCACATCGTTGACGGCACGCCGGCACGGATAAAACTGCTAAAGGCACGGCATGAACACGAAAAATAAAGGGCTTTCCCTCCCGATGCAAATGTTTGGCGGACTTGTGCTGGGCGTCGCTTGCGGCGTGTTCGCACCGGGCTTCGCCGTGAAGCTGGGCTTTCTCAGCACGATGTTCGGCCACGCGATCAAGATGGTCGTCATGCCGCTGATCTTCCTGTCGGTCACGGTCGGGGTCTTTCGCGCGGGCCGGCTGCGCGAGCGGCTCGGAAAGGTCGCGCTGTCCAGTATCGGCTTCTTCGTTCTTATGACCGGCCTGGCTGCCTCGTGCGGCCTGCTGCTCAACTTTGCATTTCGACCGGGGCTCGGGGCGAGCCTGACTCACTCCGGATCGATGCCCGCCGCGCTCGCGTCCAGCATCGACTGGACGAAATTCCTGGTCGATTTGATCCCCGCCAACATCGTCGCTGCGCTTGCCGCGGGGAATTCGCTCCCGGTGCTCGTTTTCGGCGTCATTTTCGGCGCCGCATTGTCGGCCGCCCCGGAGCGTGCCGAGCCTGCGATTGCCGTTTTCGAGGCGCTGCTGTCGGGGCTGTTCAAGATGATCCAGTGGGTGATCGCCTGGTCGCCGCTCGCGATCTTCGCCGCGATCGCGCAGCTGTTGTCAGCGAAGGGCTTTACAGGCGCGCACTCGCTCATCGAACTGCTGGGCGTGGCCTATCTCGGCATGGCGATTCTGGCGGTGGTGCTCACCATCGTCATTCGCGTCGCCGGTCAGTCGCCGCTCGCCGTGCTGAGAAAAGTGAAGGAACCGCTGATCCTGGGGTTCACGACACGTTCGTCCGAAATTACCTACCCGTTGCATCTGAAGAAGCTGGTTGAACTGGGCGTGCCCTACGGCGTGGCGTCCACGATCTTGCCGCTTGCCTATATTTTCAATCGCGACGGCGCGGTCCTCTACACGGCCCTCGCGGTCGGGTATCTGGCCGACGCCTATCACCTCGTCTGGTCCTGGCCGCTGGTGATCACGATCTTGATTTTGACGATCGTCACCATCGATGGAGCTGCCAACGTGCCGTCCGGCGCGATCGTCGCGATCACCATCGTTCTCACGTCGATCGGGTTGCCGGCCGATGCGGTGCTGCTGCTGCTGGGCGTCGACGCCTTTTTCGACATGGGGAGAACCGCCCTCAACGTCTACGGAAGCACGGCGGCCGCCGCCGTGGCGGTGAAGCTTTCCGGTTCGGAGAGTACGGCCGCGGAAACCGTGACGGGGCGGGCAAGCGTGTAGGGGCTCCGGAAGCGACGGGCGGTGCGCGTTTCCATGTTGCGCCCGCCTGTTGCAAGGCGCTGGCGTATGTCCACTCGAGCATCCAGGCACGGCGACGAGAGGGCATTGGATGAGCGAGCGTCTTCATCAAGTTACAGTGAGTAGAACGACGTATCGTTGCAGGAGAAACATGATGATTGGTTCAGAATCCGCAGATTTTTTCATGCTGCGTTTGGGCACGCCGCATCCGTCGTGGACATTCACCGATGACAGCAACATGATCGGCATTGTCGATTGCGACGGGGTGGTGAGCGCCATGTTCGAGCTGGATCGCAACCAGGTCGCACAGATCAGAGGGCTGGGCCAATCGGTGGGGAGAATCAGGTGTACTTGCGAGCGCGCCGGCCGGGAGCTGCACTTTTATCTCCATGGCAGACAGGTGTCTCAAGGACTGTGGGCCGGCGTCGCGTCGGCCGATCCCGACTATCTGCCGACCGACGCGATGATCGCAACATGGGAAGGGCCGAATCCCGGCGAGGCGTTCGAGCTTGCGGGCGTGAGCGCTCGCCTGGCAGCATCCGTTAGCCCGGCCTGAACTGCGATCACAGATTGTTGCGCGGGGTCGAGCCGGGCGTCCCGATTTTCGGGGCAGGTCGTTGGCCGTCCCCGTCCGTTGGTACACGTACGCCGTTCAATGTATGCGGTTCTGGCACACTCAACCTCGGATCGCCAGAACCTTTTGCTGGCCAGCTTACTGGCCAGCGTTTTTTATTCGTTGAGCCGATCGCGTCGGCTCGCTTGCTTCGCGCTCGCCGATCGAGGAGAGGCGTGCCGCCGAAGTCCGTGTTGAGCGAAGATGTCCGGAGTCAGTTCATGCAAGCGCAAGGCAGCGAGGCGCGCTGACGAGATCACGCGTTCTCGACGCCCGGCGGCGCGCCTGGCCGGGCCGAGCGCTTGCTTCCGCCCGCATCTCGTCAGCCAGTGACGACGGCCCCGGCCTTCTTCCCCGTCACGCGCGCCGACGCCGGTGCCCTCGTCGCGATCCGCATCGCCGCGATCCGCGACAGTCTCGAGCGCATCGGCCGTTTCGATCCGCAGCGTGCGCGCGACCGGTTTCCCGCGTCGTTCGCGCGGCGCGATGCCGCTTCATCGAAGCCGACCATTCGCGTGCGCGCTTCTACACGCTTCGTCCGATGGCGGATGACCGGCTGCTCGACCACCTGTACATCGTGCCCGCGCATCAGCGGAGGGGCATCGGCGCCGCCGTGCTGCGCGAGATCCTGGCCGACGCCGACGAACATCGAATGCCCGTTCGCGTCGGCGCATTGCGCGGCAGCGATTCGAACCGCTTCTGCGAACGGCACGGCTTCGTGCAAACCGACGAAGCGGAACGGGACATCTACTCCCGGCGCGAACCGGGCGCGGCAACGACGCAGCATTCGCGTGATGCATTCCGGTTGAAATCGACACGCGCGCATTAGCGTTTCCACCAATGCGGAAAACGCGGCCCCGGCCGATGTTGCAGAGAGGGCGTAAATAATTGATCCGAGGCCGATTATGACGACATCTGCAACAAACGGCGTGAACGCCGTGCCGCCCGAAACGTCCGACACCGCAGCGGCATCCGGCGACGCGGCCCGCGTACCGTCGATCCTGCTGGTCGACGACGAACCGAACGTGCTGTCCGCGCTCAGGCGCGTGTTCCGGCCCACCGGTTACGACATCGTGACCGCCGACAGCGGCGAGGCCGCGCTCGAGATTTTGGCGTCGACGGAAATCGACCTGATCGTGTCCGACATGCGGATGCCGCACATGAGCGGCGCGGAATTCCTGGCGCGCGCGCGGGAGCTGTACCCGGACACGATGCGCATTCTGCTGACCGGCTATGCGGAGATCGCGTCGGTCATGCAGGCCGTCAACGAAGGCGGCGTGTATCGCTACCTGAACAAGCCGTGGGACGATCACGACCTGCTGCTGACCATCGAGCACGCGCTGGAGCAGCGCCGTCTGCGCCGCGAAGCGGCCCGGCTGGCGGCGCTGACGGAAGCGCAGAATGAAGCGCTGCGCCGTTTCAATACGGATCTCGAAACGCAGGTTCGTGCGCGAACGGAGGAGCTCGGCCAGACGGTGATGTTCCTCGAAGCGGCGCAGAGCGACCTGAAAAGCAGCTTCACGGCGATGGTTCAGGTGTGCGCAAGCATGATCGAGCTGCGCTGCGGGGCCGCGAGCGGGCATGCGATGCGGGTCGGCGAGATCGCGCGCCGGCTCGCGCTTTCCGCCGGGATGAGCGAACTGCATGCGCAGGACGTCTATTTCGCGGGACTGTTGCATGGCATCGGCAAGCTGTCGCTGCCGGACGAATTGCTGCGCAAGCCGCTCTCGCGGATGACGACGGACGAGCACCGCGTGTTCCAGGAGCATCCGCTGCGCGCGCAGATGGTGCTGACGCCGGTCGCCCAGTTGCACAAGGTCGCGTCGATCGTGCTGCACCAGTACGAGCGCTTCAACGGTCGCGGCACGCCCGACGGTCTGGTCGGCGACGCGATCCCGGTCGGATCGCGGATCGTCGCGATCGCGCGCGATTTCGAAGGGCTGCGCCACGGCGAAATCGGTGCGCCGCATTCGATCGAGCAGGCGATCGACGTGTTGCACTCGCAAGCAGGCGTGCGTTACGACCCGCAACTGGTCGCCCGCTTCGTCGAGTTGATGCGGGATCCGGAGAGTCTCGGCATCGCGGCGTCCGTCGCCGAAATCCGGTCGGCTCAACTGCGCGAAGGGATGGAGCTTGCCGACGATCTGCGCACGCATCGCGGCGTGTTGTTGATGACGAAAGGCAGCGTGATGTCCGCGCACCAGATCGAACTCGTGCGCCGCTTCGAAACGCGGGAGGGCACGCCGTTCGACATTCTCGTGCTGGCCCGTCCGGCGGGGCAGACGCACGCTCCCAACGCAGGCGCGCCGCCGGCCTGACGTCGAACGTCGGCCCGATGGCCGCGGTGCGCGCGACTGCCCGTACCGCGGCGATGCAATCAACCCGTTCCGCGCGTCCGATCATGCATGGCATCTACAACCTTCCGCTCGTCCTGCTGTCGCTCGCGATCGCGACGCTGGCCTCCTATACGACGCTCGACCTCGCCGCATTCATTTCGCTGCTCGACAATCCGAAGTTGAAGCGCGCATGGCTGGGCGGCGGCGCGGCGGCGATGGGCACCGGCATCTGGTCGATGCATTTCGTCGGCATGCTCGCGTTTTCGTTGCCGGTGCCGCTCGGCTACGCATGGCGGGAAACCGGCGCTTCGCTCGCGATCGCGGTGCTCGTATCGTATTTCGCGCTGAATGTCGTCACGCGCGCACGGCTGGGCTGGCGGCGGCTGTGCGCGGGCGGTGTGCTGATGGGCGGCGGAATCGCCGGCATGCACTACACCGGGATGGCCGCGATGCACATGCAGCCCGGCATTCGCTACGATGCCGCGCTGTTCGCCGCGTCGATCGGCATCGCGGTGATCGCGTCGACGGCCGCGCTGTGGATCGCGCAGGCGCTGCGCATGCAGCAGGCACGCTACGCGACCGCGCAACGCATCGGCGCGGCCGTCATCATGGGCATCGCGATTACCGGCATGCACTACACGGCGATGGCGGCCGCGCATTTCGCGCCGGATGCGCGGTGCGGCGCCGCGAACGGCGTCGACGCGCCGTGGCTCGCGACGACGGTCGCGTTGTTCACGATGGCGACGCTGGTCGTCACGCTGCTGGTGTGCCGTTTCGATGCGCGCACAACGTTCCTGCGCGGGATGACCGACACGCTCGAACGGCTCGTGCGGTTGCGAACCGGCGAACTCGAACGCGCATTGCATCGCTACGAGCAGACGACGCAGATGCTGCAACGCACGCGCGAGAACATGGCGACCGAGATCGACGAACGCAAGGCCGCGCACGCGCTGCTCGAACAGGAGAAGGACGAACAGCGGCGCCTGCTGCATGCGCTCGAGGAAACGCACGAGCAATTGCTGCAGTCGGAAAAGCTCGCGTCGATCGGCCAGCTCGCGGCCGGCGTCGCGCACGAGATCAACAATCCGATCGGCTTCGTCAGCGCCAACCTCAATACGTTGAAGACGTGGGTGCGCAGCCTGCTCGACGTGGTCGCGGCGCATGAGGCCACGCTGCCGCAGCTCGATCCGGCCACCCGCGACGCGCTGGCGGCCGTGCACCGTGCCGCGGATCTCGACTACGTCCGCGACGAGATCGCGATGCTGATCGACGAATCGATCGACGGCGCGCTGCGCGTGCGGCGCATCGTGCAGGATTTGCGCGATTTCTCGCGCCCGGCCAGCGACGAATGGAGCGTGGTCGATCTGCATGCGGGCCTCGAGAGCACGCTCAACGTCGTCCACAACGAGCTCAAGTACAAGGCCGACATCGTGCGCGATTACGGCGATGTCCCGCAGGTCGAATGCCTGCCATCGCAGTTGAACCAGGTCTTCATGAACCTGCTCGTCAACGCGGCGCAGGCGATTCCGGAGCGCGGCGTGATCACGATCCGTACGTCGAGCGACGGCGATCAGGTATCGATCGCGATCAGCGACACCGGCGCCGGCATGACGCCCGACGTCGTCCGGCGGATCTTCGATCCGTTCTTCACGACGAAACCGGTCGGGCAGGGTACGGGGCTCGGGCTGTCGGTATCGCACGGCATCGTCGAGCGTCATCGCGGCACCATCGACGTGACCAGCGAGCCGGGGCGCGGCACGACCTTCCGGATACGGTTGCCGGTTCGGCGTGCCGGCGATCGCGCGAACGCGGCGGCGCTGGAGCAACGGGCATGACGACGCGATGGCGGCCGGCGCGAGCGTCGCGCGTCACGCCAACCGCTTGCGGCGCTGACGACGAAAGAAATGCCAGAACATCGCGGTCGCGTCCGGCCCCGTCGCGGAATGAAATGGTTCGCCCGGATCGCCGCCGCTCCATGCATGCGGCAGCCCGCGGACGATGCACACCCTGACGACCAGCCGTCCACCCTTCAGATAGTCGATGTAGTCCGCATCGTCCTGCGCGTAGCTGCGTTGCTCGCCGACGCGGATCGCTCCGTGTTCGTCGACGAGCCGGTTGAGCCGCGCGAACGCGATGCCGAGCTGCGTCGCGTTCCGGTCGGTCACGACCGTATCGAGCCGGCCATGGATGACGAAGGCCGGCATGCCGGGATAGGATGCGACGTCGACGCATGCGTCGAGCGCGTGAATCGGATCGTCGCGGAGGCCGCGGCGCATCAGGTTCATCGCGGCCATCGTCGACGACGGCGGCGCGACGGCCGGCCCGGAGTGCAGGCCGACGGCCGCGAAGCGGTCGGGATAGCGGAGCGCCAGCGCCGCGGCGAGCCCGGCGCCGGCGGACATGCCGGCCACGTAGATCCGGTCGCGATCGAAGCCGTGGCGCCGGACGATGGCGTCGATCAGCGACGCGACGGACGCGGCTTCGGACTGGGTCGCGTCGCCATGCCAGTGCCAGCAACGGTGCGCATGGGCGGTTTTGGCCTGCTCGGGAAACAGCACGGCGAACCCCGCCCGCTCCGCGAGACGGCAGATGCGCGTACCCGCGGCGAACGATTCGGCGGTCTGCCTGCAGCCGTGCAGCATGACGACGGCCGGCATGCCCGCTGTCGTCACGGGCGCCGCGGGAAGATACAGCGCGTACGCCAGATGGTTCACGAGCCGGCCTGCGCTCGGGCCGGACGAATGAAACGACCGGAGCCAGGTGCCGGGCGGCCGGGCCGACGGGGCGCGTGCGGTGCCCTGCCGTTTGGCGGCGCGCGCGGGGGCGGCCGGCTTGGCGCGCCGTTGAGCCAGCTTGGCGGTGGTTTTTTTTGCGGCCGGCCGCGGCTTGCCGGCGCGCTTCTTCGGACGTGCGCCGGCCGCCGCTGAAAACAGTTCAAGATGCCGCAACCAGAGGCTGGATTTTTTCCTGGGCATGTGCAATCTCGTGCCGGCGGCCGGCCGTGACAGGAAGCGGCGGCCGATCCCGCCGTTGGATGGAAGTCGAACGGGCGCGAAGCAAGGTTCGTGCTGCCGGTGTCGCGGCAGTCGAAAGGTGGCGCCCTTCGGAACCGGAATGACGCGAATCGATTATCGGCGATACTGGCCGCCCGACGTGACGGGCGTGCGAATCGAAGCCCGCTTCGGCTAACGCCGTGATTCACGTGATATCGTGCGGTTCGACAGAAGATCCACCGTTCATTCCGTTGTGAGGGGCGACATGCGTCTTTCCGATTTCATCGTACGGAACATGGAACCGATCCTGGTGCAGTGGGAAGCGTTTGCCGCCACGCTGTTACCGGCCGCGAGGAACATGACCTCGCACGGGCTACGCGACCACGCGCGCGAGATCCTGACCGCCGTCGCCAGGGACATCGCGACCCCGCAGACGAGGGAAGCGCAACACGAAAAATCGCTGGGGCGCGCACCCGAGCCGGCGGACGCTCGCGAAACGGCTGCCCAGACGCATGCCGTTCTGCGCGCCCGGCGGGGCTTCAACATCAACCAGCTGGCAGCCGAGTATCGGGCGCTGCGTGCCAGCGTGCTGCGCCTGTGGATCGACGCGTGTCAGCCGGGCCCGATCGATATGGACGACATGATTCGCTTCAACGAAGCGATCGATCAAGCGCTGGCGGAATCCGTCGCTTTTTTTACCGAACAGGTCGAACAGGCTCGTAACTTGTTTCTCGGCATGCTGAGCCACGACATGCGCACGCCGCTGCAGACGATCCAGCTCACGGCGTCGTATCTTGCCGCGCTCCATGCGGGTGAGGAAGTCTCGGCGGCCGCCGCGCGGCTGATCAGAAGCGGTGGTCGCATGCAGGGCCTGCTCGACGATCTCTGCGATTTCAATCGAACCCAGCTCGGGCTGGGCATCAACGTCGTTCCCCGCCCTATCGATCTCGCGCACGTGCTCGTCAATGTGGTGGACGAGCTGCGGGCGGGTCATCCGGATCGCGAAATTACCGTCGATATACGTGGGGACCTCCGGGGTGAGTGGGACGAACAGCGCATGCAGCAGTTGCTGAGCAATCTGGTGAGCAATGCCGTCAAGTACGGCACGCACGATACACCGGTGCGGGTGGTGGCGACGACGACCGGCGCCGAAGTGGTCGTCGAAGTCGGCAACAGCGGGCCGGCGATCGATCCGCGCACGCTCGACCGTATTTTCGATCCGCTCGAGCGCGGGGAGGATGATCGTTCGCGAAGGACGGGCGACGATGCCGGTCTGGGGCTCGGGTTGTTTATCGCCAACGAAATCGCGAAGGCGCATCGCGGCCGGATTGACGCGCGGTCGGATCAGACGGAAACCGTTTTTACGGTGCGGTTGCCGAGAGGCATATGAGGCGGGGAGCGCGGGCAGGGGAATGATTCGCCGGGCTTGCGGTCGGCGGGGTGGCGAGAGGCCGCTATCGGCCAACATGCGTCGTCCAGCAGGGCACTCTGATGTCCGTGCCAAGTCCAAAGCTGACATCCAATCGCGTTCTCAAGTTCCACGCTAGCCTGCCGTTAGCTCGAGGTACTCCGGCTCTCGTTACGCAGTCGGGCTTGCGATGAACTCGTGAGTGATCGTAAACATCGGATATTCCATCGAGAAGCCGATATTTCTCCGAACGATTATATTTTTCAACAAGAAAAATTTTATGAAAAAATTCTCATCTGAAGCAGAACTTCAAGCCTTGGTCTTGGAGGCAATTCGGAGTCAGCAATTACCAACGCTAATCACCGACACTGCGAAATTGCGAGGGAAGCACGAGGAGGTGGCAGCCAATATTCTTCCACATTTTTCGATCGATTACCTGTGTAGAAGCGCTTCCATTCGCGCGGGCGCGAGGGTACTCAATGCGCTAGATAACTTGGTGATCCTGAGTTCCGATACAGACGTTTCACTGGAAGAGTCGGAAACGCTTCGCCCGGACATTGTCTGCTTCAGTCCGGAACTGCAAAGCATTGTCCTGTTTGAACTCAAAAACTCATCTTCCCCGGGGCGGCAGGCAGTTTCAGAATTGGCGGCATACGAGCAAGAGATCAAAAATCATTTACCACTGCTTGCCGAGCGAGACATTTGCTTAATTATCCTATCTACAGAGTGGAACACTCTGATGGATCATGGCGTTTCCGCCGCCATTACTTGGTCCGGAAAGAATATTCTATGCTTGCATGCCTCAAACGAGAACGGAGCACTTACGCTACGAACACGGATTCCCAAGGCATGGACCATCACCGGTTCTGTCTTTCTGCCTAATGAGGCACTTGCGACATCACAGCTCACTCTCTATAGAAAGGATGAGTTCGATACTCCAGGCAGCTCGCTGGAGCCTTGGCACACCGAGGATGAAACAGCGTCGGAATATGTACCTCACCAGATGATTACCGCTGTAGAACTGATCGCGCGGGAGGGTGATGTCGCGGGAGGTCACGGATTTGTCCTTCTATGGCGGGACCACTCGGCCCCCTCACCCGACGCATACTGTATAACGGTTTGCTCAGTGTCGCCATTTGCAATCTATGAAGCCTCGCAGTCTGGGCGCAATTCAAAATCAAGCGCGCTCGCAGGCGCGCTCGACAAAGTTCGTCGCGATTTTTTTCCTAGCGGCCACTCAAGCTCGTTCTTTTCTATTTGCGAATCCGCTGCCTCGCTGCTCGCAGAGGTGTCACGGCCTGTATGGGAATCCCCATCCACGTGGAGTGAGGACAAGATATCGCTGTCGCTCCGAGCTGAACCCTTGATCTGCGAATTTTGGGGGGCTCTCGGTCGATATGCGCGCGAGTACGTGGCGAACCCCTCGGTTCGAGCATGGCGACAGCTATTGTTGCAAAAAGGAGAAGGAGATTGGCGGAATCCCGACGTCGCATTGTCGCTGGTTGCGCAGTTCATGCGTCCACAGCTGTTCGGCAGCGGCAATGTACGTTGGTCAGATGCTTTTCAGCTTGGTGTCTTTGTTGGACTTGATAGATTTCTTCGAGAGAATCTACAAAGGGAATCTGACACAGAACCCGCTGGCCCTTTACTGTGCCGATTCCTCTGGAATAGGATGGATTTGGTGCTGGCACTTGACGAGATGTCCCTCTTGGCAGATTCGGCAGATATTACTCGACCTGCGGATCCCATTGGATTTTATTCGAATCCACTTAAGTTTGACATTGATCAATTCGATCGTCTCGTGGAATGGATTTGCGAGGATTTCTTAATGGGATCAGGCGGGCACATCAACGCTTTTATCTGCGGAGTAAACGGAGCTGCGATTTTTGATGACAGCACAATAGATTCGCTGATCGACGACGATTACCGTACGGCAGCAACGAAAGCTATCGAGGAAGAAATCAGATCAGCCACTGAATTCGTGCTTGACGAGCTCACCAAATTTCGAGATGAGGGCGGCCTTTTACCTAAAGGAATACGAGAACTTAATCGATTGACGTCCGAGCTTGGTCTGAACAAGGTTAATTCACATTCGATCGATCAAGTGTCACCCGCTACACTTGTCAAAAGTTGGCGTGCATGTCTTTCGGCCTCCGATTGGTTGGCGCATGGCGTTCTTCACCTTAGACCATCGCTTTCCACCATTGACGTCGATTGGGAGTGGCTCCGACAGGGGGTGTCGGAGGCTTATGCAAGGGGCCAGAAAAACGTGGGGGTCATCCTGTCTGCAAATGGAGTGCTGGGAACGGGAACTATTTCACCTGGCGGCATGAGGATTCCGATCACAATCGACGATCCTCGCGAAGAGGTGCTTTTCGAAGACCAGTCGGCAATGTTCACGTCAATTAGAAGAGTTACTTGGACTGAACTCATGGCGATGAAAGAGTTTCCCGGGCAATGAGACCGCGTTTCGAATTTCAATCATTGCGCGTTCTATTTCTTCAGATGTGAAGCGGTTTTGAAGTCTGTAATATGCCGCGCGAGCTCGCTGCTCATCGCGGCTGTCCGTTTCAATTTTGAACTCGGACGTTCCGAGCGTGGCTACGGAAACGTCTCCAAAGGGTCGGCAGCGGACGATCCACGCCGCCTTCGGCAACGGCTTGCAAACAACCGTTCGCATCTCGCCGCGACGATCAATCAGCGTCGCAGCCATTCAACCGGGCACATGGCGGAAGGTTACTCCAGTATGGAGCATGCGGCCGACACGCGTTGCCCACCGACGCGACGCGGTACATCGCCGCGCCGGCGGGCATGCTGCCGTCAATGCGCGTCGATGAACCGCGAATCGATATACGCATCGACATCCTGCGACTGCTTGTACACCGCGTTACGCACGTTGAACGCATTCGCATTGCGCGTCGAGCCATAGATCGAATCGAGCCCGTCACCCTTGCGGAACGCACGCTTCGCAGCCGCTTCGTCCAGCAGGTGCGTGCCCTTCAGCAGCGGAAGGTATTGCGCCGGCGCGAGCCCGACGCGCGCCGACATGATCTTGACCGCATCGGCCTGCGTCTTCGGATCGTTGATGTACGCGACGCAGCGATACCAGACCTTGACCACCTTCGCCCAATCGGCGCGGCGCGCGGCGAGGCTCGCCGGCGCGACCGTGATCGCATCGTAGATCAGCCCCGGCGCATCCGCGGACGTAAAGATCGCGCGTGCGCCCGGCGCGCGCTTCAACGCTTCGCCCGCGTTCGGTTGCCACGCCGCCACCGCCGCGATGTCGGCCGACGAACCGAGCACCTGCGGCAGCTCGTTGGTTTTCGCATTCACGAGCGTGACGTCGCTGTTCTTGAGTCCGTGCTTCTGCAGCGCGGTTTCGAGCAGCAGGTGGTCGACGAGGCCGAGCTCGACGCCGACCTTCTTGCCCTTCAGCGCCTCGACGGTTCGCAGCGGCGGCTTCGCGACGATCATGTCGTTGCCGGCCGAATAGTCGGTCAGCAGGATCATCACGTTCTTCGCGCCGGAAGCGCCCGTCACGAGCGCATCGCCGTTGGTCGCCGCGACCGCGTCCAGCTTGCCTGCGGAAAACGCGTCGAGCGACGCCGAATAATCGAACCATTCGAAATCGACGTCGACGCCGGCTTCCCTGAACCAGCCCTTGTCGAGCGCGACCTGGAACGCGACCCAGCCGGGCCAGTCGCTGTAGCCGATCTTCAGCGGTGCGGCAGCGTGCGCGGCAGGCGCCGCCCATAGCGTGGCGGCCGCGGCGGCGGCGCCCAAAGCATGACGGATGAAACGGAAGGACGACAGGCGGCGGAACGCCGGGGCGGGACGGGTCATCGTTGTTCTCCAGGAGACCGGGATCGGGATCGTCGATACGGCCCGTGCGCGAACACACGGGCCGGCTGCGTGACCGGTTCCTGCGGATGCGGAACGAACGGGGCGGCCACGGAGAGGCGCGACGGCCGTTGCCATCGCCAATCTCCCGGGCTTTTGTCCCGCCGTGTAGCACGCGTGCATCCGGTCTCGCGATCGGATGAACCCGCGCCGGGCTGCTCTCGGACCAGACATTCGATGAACCGGAACCCTAGCACCCCTAAGATGCGACGCCGCCGCACCTCTCGGCGTCATGCCGAGCGAGAAGCGTGCCAACGGCGCGCGGCAACGCGATTCAACGTTGACGCATGGTGCGCTGAAGTTCGATGAAGCGGGCGGCGAACAGCGCGTGCAGCGCGCGCCGGAGCAGGTCGAGCTTGTTCATGAAGGAGCGGGTATGAGGTAACGGTGCGTGAGTTCAGCAATGCCCGTGCCATCGCGGATCGCACGGTGCGCGCCCGCGCGACGCGCACTGCACCGGTGCGCGGTTGCGTGCGCATGGTGCGCCGCGCGCCCGCCGCGAGGGCAAGCGAACGCGTCCGCCATCCGGATGCCGCGCGGCATCGCGCCACAGGGCCGCGTCGTACGGTGATTAGGCGGCGGCTGGCATGCAACTCGCTTATTCGATGCCCGAGAGGTGCGAAGCAATTTGCATCATCTTCAGGATCGCTAGGGTTCCGGTCGTGCGGCGTGCGCCGCGCGATGCCTGGTCCGAGAGCAATCCGGTCTTGCCTTCGCCTCGATGAGAGGAAACGGCGAGGCTCCACGGAGGGATAAAAGCCCGGGAGGTCGCGATGTCGTTCGGTCGCCCTCTCACGCCTTTTGTCCAACCGATCCCGGAGCCGCCATGTCGCCGAGCCCCCAAACCGTCCTTGCCCCGCCGCCACACGTCGCGTGGGAAACGCTGATTCCCGCCGGAACCCACTGGTCCGGCATCCTGCGCCGCGGTCTCGCGCTGCGCATCGTCGATGTCGACGGCGGCGCGAACCTGTCCGCCGTCTTTCATCGTCAGGAAGACCTGCTCGAACGCTACAACATGGCCGATACGCTGAAGGCGCAGCACACCGCGCATCTCACGCGCGGCCATGCGCTGTATACGGACATGGGGCGCGTGATCGCGTCGATCACGGCCGACACGCTCGGCTGGCACGACCCGCTCGGCGGCGTCGGCGATGCGCGGTTGTTCGCGCACAAGTACGGCACGTCGTCGTATCAGGCCGACCGCAACGCGATGATCCGCAACGGCCGCGACAGCCTCGTGCTCGAACTCGCGAAATACGGGCTGTCGGCGCGCGACCTCGCCGCGAACGTCAACTTCTTCAGCAAGCTGGACACGCGCGACGACGGCGCGCTCGATTTCGTCGCCGGACATTCGCCGGCCGGCAGCGCGTTCGATCTGCGCTTCGAGATGAATACGCTGGCGGCGTTCTCGACCGCGCCGCATCCGCTCGACCCGCGTCCGGACTACGCGCCGAAAGCCGTGAAGCTGATCGCGTACCGCGCGTATCCGGCCGACGGCGCCGCGCCCGACGACGACCCGTGCCGGCGCGCATGCGCGGAAAACACGCGCGGCTTCGCCAACACCGACCGCCTGTTCGCATGAGGAGCGACACCATGCCGATCATCGAAAGCCGACTCGACCCGCGCGACGCGATCCACGACACCACGCTGAACGCGGGCGACCCGTGGCTGCACGACCTGAAGCGCGGGCAGATCTTCCGCATTCTCGACCTCGAAGGCAACCAGGCCGTCGACACGCTGTTCTACCGCACCGACGATCCCGAGGAGCGCTACAGCGCGCAGGACACGATCCGCGCGCAGCGCAACCTGTACCTGAGCGCGGGCAGCGTACTCGTGTCGAGCCACGGCAACCCGATGGCGACGATCGTCGCCGACACGTGCGGCCGTCACGACACGCTCGGCGGCGCGTGCGCGGCCGAGAGCAACACGGTGCGCTATGCGCTCGACAAGCGTTACATGCACAACTGCCGCGACAGCTTCCTCAACGCGATCGCGCACTGCACGTGCGGCGCCGGCGCGCGGCTGACCAAGCGCGACCTGGTCGGCAACGTCAACTTCTTCATGAACGTGCCCGTCACGCCGCGCGGCGGACTCACGTTCGAGGACGGCATCTCCGCACCCGGCAAGTACGTCGAGATGCGCGCGGAGATGGACGTCACGGTGCTGATCTCGAACTGCCCGCAACTCAACAACCCGTGCAACGGCTACAACCCGACGCCCGTGCGCCTCATCGTGTGGGAGGCGGAATGAACTGCCCCCACGCTCACTTGCTTTGCATGGGGCCGGAGTACGCGCTGAAGCGCTACTCCGGGCCGACACGTTCGCTGCGGGAGGCAACATGAGATTCGCCAAAGTCCTCGTCGCGAACCGCGGCGAAATCGCGTGCCGCGTGATCCGCACGCTGAAGCGCCTCGGCATCGCATCGGTCGCGATCTATTCGGATGCCGATCGCGATGCGCGCCACGTGGCGCTCGCGGACGAAGCCGTGCGTGTCGGGCCCGCACCGGCCGCCGACAGCTATCTGAACGTCGCGGCGATCCTCGCCGCCGCGCGCGAGACCGGCGCGCAGGCCGTGCATCCCGGTTACGGCTTCCTGTCCGAGCACGCGGGCTTTGCCGACGCATGCGAAGCGGCGGGCCTGCGCTTCATCGGGCCGCTCGGCGATCACATGCGCGCGTTCGGACTCAAGCACACCGCGCGCGAACTCGCGGCCGCGCACGGCGTCGCGCTGCTGCCCGGCACCGGGCTGCTCGACGACGTCGCGACGGCGCTCGCCGAAGCCGATGCGATCGGCTATCCGGTGATGCTGAAGAGCACGGCCGGCGGCGGCGGGATCGGCATGTCGCTGTGCCGCGATGCCGCGCAGCTCGGCGCGGCGTTCGAATCCGTCGTGCGGCTCGGCGCTGCGAACTTCGCGCATGCGGGCGTCTATCTCGAGAAGTTCGTCGAACACGCGCGGCACATCGAAGTGCAGATCTTCGGCGACGGCCACGGCGGCGCGATCGCGCTCGGCGAACGCGATTGCTCGGTGCAGCGCCGCAACCAGAAGGTGATCGAGGAAACGCCCGCGCCCGACCTGACCGACGCCGAGCGCGATGCGCTGCACGCGAGCGCGGTGCGGCTCGCGCGCGCGGTGGGCTACGCATCGGCCGGCACGGTCGAATTCGTGTTCGACGCGACCGCGCGGCAGTTCTATTTCCTCGAGGTGAACACGCGGCTGCAGGTCGAACATTGCGTGACCGAGGCAGTGACGGGCGTCGATCTCGTCGAATGGATGATCCTGCAGGCCGAAGGCGACCTGCCGCCGCTCGACACGCTCGCCGTCGCGCCGCGCGGCGCGAGCATCCAGGTGCGGCTCTATGCGGAGGATCCGAACAAGCAGTTTCAGCCGAGCGCCGGGGTGCTCACGCACGTCGCGTTTCCCGACAACGTGCGGGTCGACGGCTGGATCGACGCGGGCACGGAGATCAGCGCGCATTACGATCCGCTGCTCGCGAAGCTGATCGTGCATGGCGACACGCGGCGCGACGCGCTGGGCGCGCTGCGCGCCGCGCTCGACCAGACCGAGCTGTACGGGATCGAGACCAACCTCGACTACCTGCGTGCCGTCGTCGGTTCCGACACGTTCGCGCGCGGCGCGCCGACGACCGCGTTCCTGTCGCGCTTCGCATTCGCGCCGCACACGATCGACGTGCTCGACGGTGGCGTGCAGACCACCGTGCAGCAGGCGCCCGGGCGGGTCGGCTACTGGAGCGTCGGCGTGCCGCCGTCGGGGCCGATGGACGATCGCGCGTTCGACCTCGCGAACGCGCTGCTCGGCAACGCGCGCGACGCGGCCGGGCTGGAATTCACGATGGTCGGCGCGACGCTGCGCTTCAATACCGCCACGCTGTTCGTGCTCGGCGGCGCGCCGCTCACGGCCACGCTCGACGGCGAAGCGGTGCCGTTCTGGGAGGTCGTGCGCGCACGAGCGGGGGCGGTACTCAAGCTGGGTGGCGTGACGGGCGCGGGCGTGCGCGCGTGTCTCGCCGTCAACGGCGGGCTGCAGGTGCCCGACTATCTCGGCAGCAAGGCGACCTTCACGCTCGGTCAGTTCGGCGGCCATGCCGGCCGCGCGTTGCGCAAGGGCGACGTGCTGCATCTGCACGCGGACGCCGGGCGCGGCAACGCCGGTGCGACGCTGGCCGCGGCCGATATTCCCGCGCTGACGCATGCGTGGACGCTCGGCGTGCTCGACGGTCCGCATGGCGCGCCGGACTTCTTCACGCCGGACGACATCGCGATGCTCTACGGCACGCAGTGGACCGTCCATTACAACTCCAGCCGCACCGGCGTGCGGCTGATCGGCCCGAAGCCGCAATGGGCGCGCGCGGACGGCGGCGAGGCGGGGCTGCATCCGTCGAATATTCACGACAACGCGTATGCGATCGGCGCCGTCGATTTCACGGGCGACATGCCGGTGATTCTCGGCCCGGACGGGCCGAGCCTCGGCGGCTTCGTGTGTCCGGTGACGGTCGTGCGCGACGAGCTGTGGAAGCTCGGGCAGTTGCGACCGGGCGATACCGTGCAGTTCGTGCGCGCGAACGTGTCGGTCGGGATATCGACCGGGAAACCCGCTGCCGCGATCGCTGAGGCGACGCGTGACGTTGCCGCCGTTGCTGCTGCATCCGGCTCATCCGACGATTGCGTGCTGCATCGCGACCCGTCGGCCGGCGGCGGCATCGGCGTCGTCTACCGGCGCTCGGGCGATCGCAACGTACTGGTCGAATACGGGCCGCTCGTGCTCGACCTGAACCTGCGGTTTCGCGTGCATGCGCTGATGGGCTGGCTCGACGCGCACCGGCTGCCCGGCATGCTCGACCTGACGCCGGGCATTCGCTCGCTTCAGGTGCAGTTCGATGCACGGACGCTGCCGCTGGACGCGCTGCTCGCGCATCTGCAGGCCGCGGAGCGCGAACTCGCCGACGTGGCCGACATGCGCGTGCCGAACCGCATCGTGCATCTGCCGCTGTCGTGGGACGACCCGTCGACGCGCGTCGCGATCGAGCGCTACATGCAGTCGGTGCGGCCCGACGCGCCGTGGTGCCCGAGCAATATCGAGTTCATCCGGCGCATCAACGGCCTGGCGAGCATCGACGACGTGAAGCGCATCGTGTTCGACGCGCGCTATCTGGTGATGGGCCTCGGCGACGTCTACCTCGGTGCGCCCGTCGCGACGCCGCTCGATCCCCGGCACCGGCTCGTGACGACGAAGTACAACCCCGCGCGCACGTGGACGCCGGAGAACGCGGTCGGCATCGGCGGCGCGTATCTGTGCGTGTACGGAATGGAAGGGCCGGGCGGCTATCAGTTCGTCGGCCGCACCGTGCAGATGTGGAATCGCCACCGCACCACACGCGAATTCGAAGCCGGCAAACCGTGGCTGCTGCGCTTCTTCGACGAGATCCGCTTCTACGAAGTCAGCGAGGCCGAGTTGACTGCGCTGCGGGCGGATTTCATCGCGGGCCGCGCGACGCTGAAGATCGAGGAATCGGTGTTCGATCTGCGCGAATACAACCGCTTCCTGCACGACGAGGCGGAGTCGATCGCCGCGTTCAAGGCGACGCAGCAGGCCGCGTTCGACGCGGAGCGCGAGCGCTGGCGCGCGGCCGGCCACGCGGAATACGTCGGCGACGGGGAGCCGGGCGATGCGCACGCGGACCGCGTAGCGGGCGCGCTCGACGACACGCAGCGCGCGATCGCCGCGGACGTGTCGGGCAGCGTGTGGAAAGTGCTGGTCGAAGCCGGCGAGCGCGTGACCGAAGGGCAGGTCGTCGCGATCGTCGAGTCGATGAAGATGGAGGTGGCGGTGACGGCAACGGAAGACGGCACGATCGAGACGATCGATTGCGCGCCAGGCGCTGCGGTGGTGGCTGGCCAGCGGTTGATGGTGATGAAGGCGGGCGCCGCCGAGGAGGTCGCATGAGCACGACGAAACGCCCGGTTTTGCCGGGGCGGCACTCGATTGCCGCGCTGCGCGCGCGCTACGCGGCGGGCGACCTGACGCCGCATGCGCTCGTCGACGCGATCGCCGCGCACTTCGACGCGGGCGATCCGCACCATGCGTGGATCCGGCCGCTGACGCGCGACGAGATGATGCCGTACGCCGACGCGCTGGCCGGACGCGACATCGCGTCGTTGCCGCTGTACGGCGTGCCGTTCGCGATCAAGGACAACATCGACGTCGCCGGCATCCCGACGACGGCCGGCTGTCCCGCCTACGCATACACGCCGGCACGCAGCGCGCCCGTCGTCGAGCGGTTGATCGCGGCCGGCGCGATTCCCGTCGGCAAGACCAATCTCGACCAGTTCGCGACCGGGCTCTCGGGGCAGCGCTCGCCTTACGGCGCATGCCGCAATGCGCTCGACCCGCGCTATGCGTCGGGCGGGTCGAGTTCCGGGTCGGCGGTGGCGGTCGCGCTCGGCGTCGCGACGTTCTCGCTCGGCACCGACACGGCCGGCTCCGGGCGCGTGCCGGCCGCCTTCCACGGGCTTGTCGGGCTCAAGCCGACACGGGGCGTGCTGAGCACGCTCGGCGTGGTGCCGGCCTGCCGGTCGCTCGACTGCGTGTCGGTGTTCGCGCGGTCGGCGGACGACGCGCGCACCGTATTCGCCGCCGCGCACGGCGTGACGGAAGGCGACCCGTACGGGCGCCCGTGGCAGCCGCTGTTGGGTGCGGACGGATTGCGCGCGGACCCGGCGCGGCCGCTCGGGCAATTGCGTTTCGGCATGCCGCGTGCCGATCAGCTCGAATTCTTCGGCGACGAATCGTATCGCGCGGCGTGGGGCGCGGCGCTCGAACGGCTGCGTACGACCGGCGCGCGGATCGTCGAGATCGACTTCGAACCGTTCCTGGCGGCCGCGCGGCTGCTGTACGACGGCCCGTGGGTCGCCGAGCGGCTCGCCGCGATCGGCGCGTTCGCCGCGCGCGAGCCCGATGCGCTGCATCCGGTGATCCGCGAGATCATTGGCGGCGCCGCGCGCTTCAGCGCCGCCGATGCGTTCGCCGCATTCGACCGGCTTGCGGCGCTGCGCGTCGAGGCGGCCCGCGCGTGGGACGGCCTCGACGCGATCGTGATGCCGACCTCGGCGACGACCGCGACCGTCGAGGCGCTCGACGCCGATCCGATCGCGATCAATTCGCGCTTCGGCTACTACACGAACTTCGTGAACCTGCTCGACCTGTCGGCGATCGCGGTGCCTGCGGGCACGTGCGCGACCGGGCCGCATGCGGGCTTGCCGTTCGGGATCACGTTCGTGGGCCGCGCGCACGACGATGCGCGGCTGCTCGATCTCGCGCACGCGTGGGGCGACGGCGCAGCCGCGCTCGACGACGTTCGGCCACCCGCGGCCGCGACGCCGGCGCGTGCCGCAGCCGCGGGCGTCGTGCGGGTGGCCGTCGTCGGTGCGCATCTGCGCGGCGAACCGTTGAACGGGCAGCTCACGCAGCGTGGCGCGCGCTTCGTCGCCGCGACCACGACCGCGCCGGCCTATCGTCTCTATGCGCTGTCCGCCGACGCAAGCGGCGGCGTCGCCAAGCCGGGCCTCGTGCGCGTGCCGGACGGCGGCGCGCCGATCGCGGTCGAGGTCTGGGAGATACCGGTCGACGCGTACGGCAGTTTCGTCGCCGGTATCGCGGCGCCGCTCGGCATCGGCACGCTGGCACTCGCCGACGGTGCGCGCGTGCAGGGCTTCCTGTGCGAAAGCGTGGCGCTCGACGATGCGCAGGACATCACGCGCTTCGGCGGCTGGCGCGCTTACCGCGCGCAGGCGGCCCGCGACGCACTGCAATGAACGCACGGTCGCGCGATGCCGCGGCATCCGCGCGACCGGCACCCGAAACGATACGGAGATTCCGATGACAACGACCCGCAACACGACCGGCTGGCTCGCGGTGCGCCGCGAGCTGACCACGCGCGGCAAATGGACGCTCGGGCTGGCGTCCTTCCTGCTGCCGTTCGCCGTCTGGTGCCTGATCAGCTATGTCCCGTTCGTCTGGCATCCGCAGATGCGCATCACGAATCCGGGCAGCGTCGACTATTTCCAGACCGGCATGCAGATCGACCGCGACGTGTTCGACGACGAGCGCGCGCATGCGCGTGCGACACAAGCGGCGGTGCCCGAGGGCGAGCGCGCGAATCCGGTGTACCTGCCGGCGCCGCACCAGGTATTGCGCGCGTTCTACACGGCGTTCACGACTCCGCCCGCGTCGCGCGACGGCGTGTGGCTGCACGAAAGCCTGTGGCACAGCATCCGCATCATCTTCTGGGGCTTCGTGATTTCGTCCGCGATCGGCGTGCCGCTCGGCATTGTCTGCGGCACCTTCAGTGCGCTCGCGCGGCTGCAGGAGCCGTTCCTCGAGTTCTTCCGCTATCTGCCGGCGCCCGCGTTCGGCGCGTTGATGGTCGCGATTCTCGGCATCTACGACGCGCCGAAGATCGCGATCATCGTGATCGGTACGCTGTTCCAGCAGGTGCTGATCGTCGCGAACACCACGCGCAAGCTCGAATACGGACTGTTCGAGGCCGCGATGACGCTCGGCACGAAGAAGCTGAAGCTGCTCACGCACGTCGTGATTCCGGGCGTGCTGCCGGACCTGTATCGCGATCAGCGGATCCTGCTCGGCTGGGCGTGGACGTATCTGATCGTCGCCGAGCTGGTCGGCACGAGTTCGGGCATCACGTGGTACATCAGCCAGCAGGCGCGCTACCAGCATTTCGACAACGTGTATGCGGCGATCCTGATGATCGGGATCATCGGCCTCGGCACCGACATCGTGCTCGGGCTGCTCGGCCGCCGGCTCTTTCCGTGGGACCGCACGCTGAAAGCGTGACGTTCGCCCCCCCGTACCCATCGACCGATTTCCGCAGAGGGCATCATGCAGAACCCGCAAGCCGTCCCCGATTACCTGATCCAATCCGACGCGGTGCGCGAGCGCTTCGCGCGACTGAAGGCCCGCGACGTGATACTCGACGTGCGGCACGTCGGCAAGCGTTTCGCGACGCCGCAGGGCGAGTGCGTCGCGCTCGACGACATCAGCTTCCGCACGCACCGGCGCGAATTCGTGTGCGTGATCGGCCCGTCCGGCTGCGGCAAGTCGACGTTGATCCGGATCCTCGCCGGGCTCGACGCGCAGACGAGCGGCGAAGTGCTGCTGGACGGCAAACCGGTGGACGGGCCGGGCGCCGATCGCGGGATGGTGTTCCAGGGCTATACGCTGTTTCCGTGGCTCACGGTCAAGAAGAACGTGATGTTCGGTCTGCGAATGAACGGCAGCAGCAGCGGCGTGGCCGAGCGCGAGGCGCTGCAGTGGCTCGATCTCGTCGGGCTGACGCGTTTCGCCGACGTGTATCCGCACCAGTTGTCGGGCGGCATGAAGCAGCGCGTGGCGATTGCGCGCGCGCTCGCGAACCGTCCGCGCATCCTGCTGATGGACGAACCGTTCGGCGCGCTCGACGCCCAGACGCGTGCGCGGATGCAGACGCACCTGCTCGACATCTGGCGCAACATCGACGTGACGATCCTGTTCATCACGCACGACCTCGACGAGGCGATTTTTCTGGCCGACCGGATTCTGGTGCTGAAGGCGAATCCGGGCGGGGTGCAGGAGCTGATCGAGGTGCCGGTGCCGCGGCCGCGCGACTATTCGCAGGTCAATACGCCCGAGTTCATCGCGACGAAGGCGCGGCTCGAAGCGCTGATTCATCCGAAGGAGGCCGCGACGGCGGAAGACGACGGTATCAAGCCGCACATGATCCGGATGACGGATGTTGCGGATAACGTCGAATAGTCGACGACTTCACACACGCCTGCACCAAAATGATGTCGCCAACTGGCTTACACACGGATTAATTTTGTCCACGCTTCGTGGACCTCGACTTCCCACGGTAAGCTGATGAATTCCCGATCGATTCTTCGGCTTGCGAGAGAAAGCGATGAAGGTGACCATTGCGTACATCGAAGAACCGCCATTCGGCTGGACCGAAGCGGAGGGCACGGCTACCGGCGCCGATCTCGAACTCGCGGCGATGATTCTCCGGCAGATCGGCGTCACCCGGATCGAGTATTGCGCGACGACGTTCGGCGAATTGCTGCCCGGCGTTGCGTCAGGTCACTGGGACATGAATGTGCCGCTCTTCGTGACGCCGCAGCGAGCCCATGCCGTCGCGTTCAGCGTGCCGGTGTGGGCGATCGAGGACGGTTTCCTGGTTCGGCCCGGCAACCCGAAGGCGCTCAGGAGTTATGCGTCGATCGCCCAACGTCCCGATGCGCGCCTCGGCATCATTGCCGGACAGGTCCAGCATGATTCCGCGATGGCGTCAGGCGTGAGCCGGCGGCAAATCGTCGTCTTCGAACAGCAGGCCGACGCGATCGCGGCCGTTCTCTCCGGCGTGATCGATGCGTATGCGAGCACCGCGTTGGGGAATCGAATCGTGGCGGGCCGGATAGGCAGCGCGCTGATCGAGGCCGTCGCGCACGAGCCGGATGTCGACGGCGGACAGCGGACGCCTCCGCTGGGCGCGTTCTCGTTCAGCCGGGAAAACCGGGGTCTTCTCGACGCGTTTGATCGGCGACTTCGTGCCTATCTCGGCTCGCCCGACCATCGCGCCCGCATGGCGAGATTCGGGCTGACGGCGCGCGAGATCGATCCAGCCGTCTTGCAGGCAGGATAGGCCGGCGCCCGGCCGCGCCGGGCAACCGACCATTCGTCTCGTCCCGGCGGAATGCCCGGACATCGAGCTTGATCAGTCAAACCTGATCAAGTCCTTGAAGATCAGGCGTCCCCAGCTTTTTCCGCGCGCGTGCACCAGCCATCCGCCTTCCGACAGCCCGCCGAGCTGGATCGGCGCGAAGCCGAGTTTTTCCGCAAGCGTGCTCACGTCCGCCGCGGCCTCGTCGTCGTCGCTCGCCAGAAACACGACTCTCCTGCCGCCGTGGACGGCCGGGTCCTGGCCAAGGACGGCCGCGACCAGATGGTTGAAGCCTTTCACCAGCCGGGCTCCAGTGAACGCTTTCGCCACGAAGGCCGAGGACGGGAGACCGTCCAGTTCGTCCAGCGGGGCCTGCGTGTTCATCGTGTCGATGACGGTCTTCCCGTTCCAGTCGGCCAGCGCTTTGGCGACCGCGGGGTGCGACTCGAAACGAACCGCCAGAAAGATGACGTCTGCCTTGACGGCTTCCGCCAGGCTCGTGGGCGTGATCGTCGGTCCGATCGCGGCCGCATCGGCCGCAAAGCTTGCCGGGTCGCGCGTGGTTGCAACGGCCACGTCGATACCGTTGCGGGCGAACGCGCCGGCAAGCGCGTGGCCGATCTTGCCGAAGCCGATGATGGCGTAACGCATGGGTTTCTCCTTCATTTTCCGGTGTGCTCAGAGCTTGTAACCGCCGCTCGCCTCGATCGTCTGGCCCGTCACCCAGTGGCCGTCGTCGGACGCGAGAAACGCGACGACGGCCGCGATTTCCGAAGGCTCGCCAAAGCGGCCCAGCGCGATTTGCGCCTCGACCGCCTCGACGAGTTCGGGATGCTCGCGAAAGGCGGCGTTCGCATCCGTTCGCGTGAAGCCGGGCGCGACGGCGTTCGCGGTGATGCCGCGCGGCCCGAGCTCGATGGCGAGCGTCCGGGTCAGCGTGTTGATCGCCGCTTTCGCCATCGAGTAGACGGGCGCCGCCGTGACGGGCTTCGTGGCGGCAGCGGATGAAATGTTGACGATGCGCGCGCCATCGGCGAGGCGATCCAGCGCGGCCTGGACGATGAAGAAGGGCGCGCGGGCGTAGACCGCCATCAGCGTGTCCCAGCTTTTCGGCGTCGCGTCCTTGAAGCCGACCCAGCCGGAATTGCCTGCGTTGTTGACCAGAATGTCGAGGGTCTTGCTGCCGGTGCGCCGGGTGAGTTCGTCGTCGAGTCTTTCGAACAAGGCCGGCACGCTCGCCGGGTCGACGAGATCCGCATGGATCGCAAACGCGGTGCCGCCCGCTTTTTCGATCGCAGCGATCGCCTCGTCCGCGCCGGATTGGCTGGCGTTGTAGGTCAGTGCGACTGTCGCGCCGTCCCGGGCGAGACGTTCGGCGATCGCACGGCCAATGCCGCGTGACGCGCCGGTCACGAGCGCCGTTTTGCCTGTTAGCGATTGGGTCATGTGGTGCCTCTCCTCAGAGTTGCGCCAGGCCGCCGTCGACGGCGACCTCGCTGGCGGTCATGAAGCTGCTGTCCGACGACGCAAGAAAGGCGGCCACCGCGCCGATCTCTGCCGGATCGGCCATGCGCTGGAGCGGCGTCATCGCGCCGTAGGCTTTCTGGCCTTCTTCGCCGAGCGCTTCCTTGGCCAGTTCCGTCGCCGTCGCACCGGGCGACAGCACGTTGACCCGGATGCCGGTGCCTTTCAGCTCTTCCGCCCAGGTCCGGGCGAGGTTGCGCACCGCGGCCTTGCTCGCGCTGTAGGCCGTGAACCCCGGGGCTCCCGTGGTGCCGGCGCTCGAGCCGGTCAGGATGATCGACCCGCCCGCGCGCATCAGCGGCAGCGCCTTCTGGACCGTGAAGATCGTCCCCTTCACATTGGTATCGAACGTGTCGTCGATGTGCCCGGTGGTGATCTGGCCGAGCGGAAGCGGGCTGCCCGTCCCCGCATTGGCGAAGACGATGTCGAGGGTCCCGCGCTCCGCCTTTACCGACGCGTAGAGCCGGTCGAGGTCGGCCGGTTCGGCCACCGAGCCCTTCATCGCGCGGGCATGGGGCCCCAGGTCGGCCACTGCCGCGTCGAGCGCCGCCTGCCGGCGACCGAAGAGGAAGACGAACGCGCCTTCCTCGATGAAGCGCTTTGCCGCCGCCCGGCCGATGCCGGTTGCGCCGCCGGTGATCACGGCGGTCTTTCCATTCAGTCTGTTCATGTCATGCGTCCTTCGAAACAAAATCGACGAGCCCGATTCTGGCGCGCTTGATTCATGAAGAAAACTGACTGAATATCTATAAGTGCCATCTACTTTTTAGATAGATATATGCTGGACAACGTCACCATCAATCAGCTTCGCGCGTTCGTCGCCGTGTGCGACCAGGGAAGCTTTTCCGGCGCCGCGAGGGAACTGAGGCGTGCGCAATCGGCGATCAGTCATGCAATCAGCGCGCTCGAGAGCGCATTCGACGTGGTGCTGTTCGAGCGCAACACGCGCAAGGCGACGCTCACGGCCGCCGGCCGCAGCCTGCTGCCCGATGCGCGCGGGGTGATCTCACGCACCGAGGAAATGAAGATGCGTGCGGTTGCGATCGCCGAAACCGGCGTCCCGCAGGTGTCGATCTCCATCGACACCTATTTCCCGCGTGCGCACCTGATCGAATGCCTGCGCACGCTGCAGGCGGAATTTCCAACGATTGCCATCAATCTGCGCATGACGACCATGCAGGGCGGCGAGCGCCTGGTTCTCGAGGGCACGTGCGCATTGGCGGTGACGATCACGGACGTGCCCGAGTTGAGCCCGGGCACCATCGAACGGCATCATTTGCTCGATGCGCAAATGGTGACCGTATGTGGGCCAGCGCATCCGCTGGCCGCATGGGCAAAGCCGATTCCGCGGGAGGAATTCGGCCGGCACATCCAGCTCGTCGTCACCGACAATCAGCCCGATGCGGAAAAGACCCAGCAAGGCGTCGCCAGTGAACGCCAGTGGTGGGTGAACGATCTCGGCGCGAAGCACGACCTGCTCAGAGGGAACCTGTGCTGGGGGCACATGCCGCGCCATATGGTCGAGGCCGACCTCGCGAACGGAACGCTGGTCGAGCTCCAGCGGCGTGCGTGGCACATGCGTCCACTGACGTTCATGATTTCGCAGCGGCGCGGGTACGCGTTTTCCGGATGCGAGACACGGCTGGTCGAGCTCCTTGGCAGTTGTCCTTCGCAAAAGGCGGGAAGCGCGAGGTCGACGTGACGTGCGGCCGCTTTCGGGCGGCAGCGGTCTTGATGGAGCGGGGCCGGGGCATCAGGTGACAGCGCGGTCATGGGGAAGGGTGCCCGACTCCGCCACCTGCCGGACCATCACTTCGGCCATCGCCAGACGGGATTGCCCAGATGTTCGGCGAAGTAGTCGGACAACGCCGTCACCTTCGCGGGTCGCGCTCGCGCCGACGGCGTAACGAAATAAAGACCGCCCTTCGTCAGCGACCAGTCGGTGAGAATGGCTTCGAGGCGGCCATCGGCCAGATATTCATGGGCGATGAACTCCGGCAACTCGGCGATCGCCAGCCCGTCGAGCAGCGTCGGCAACAGCGCATCGGCGTTGGTGACGCGCAGCGGGCCCGTCGGCATCACCGGCTCCTCGTCGCCCGCGTCGTTCGTGAAGCGCCATACGGCACTCCGCGCGCGATACGCGTACGAGAGGCACGGGCGATCCGCCAGCTCGCTCGGATGCGTGGGTCGCCCTTCGCGCCGCAAATATTCCGGCGATGCCACCACGAGTTGCGTGACCGCGCACAGCCGACGCGCGACCAGCGACGAATCCGGCAGCGCGGCGATCCGCAACGCGGCGTCGAATCCATCGGCGATCAGATCGACCGACGCATCCGATAAATGCAGGTCGATCGACACTTCCGGATACGCGCGAAAGAAGCCCGGCAGCAGTGGTGCGACCCAGCGCAGCCCGAACGACATCGGCACGGCCAGGCGCACCAGCCCGCGCGGCTGCACCGACATCTCGCGCGCCGAGCTTTCCGCCTCCTCGGCCTGGCGATAGATCTCGCCGGCTTTCTCGCTGATCGTCCGGCCGAACTCGGTCAGCGACAGCTGGCGCGACGTGCGGTTGAACAGCCGCGCGCCGAGCCGCTCCTCCAGACGCGCCACCCCGCGCGAGACGGTGGCGACCGACACCCCGGTCGCACGCGCCGCGGCGGCAAACGACCCGTGCTCGGCCACTTTCGCGAACATCGCGAGCCCTTCGAAATCAGGTAGGTGCGCCATTTCTCTTCATCTTTTCATTTCTGCAACGTTTGTTTGCGATTGATTCTATTTCGAAAAGATCAGCCCGTCGATATTCTCCTCACATCGCAGCACGTAACACCGAACCCAAACACTGCTGACCCACTGAAAGGAGCAATACCATGGCACGCAAACTCGACAACAAGATCGCACTCGTCACCGGCGCAACCAGCGGCATCGGGCTGGCCACCGCTCAACGCTTCGCGGCGGAAGGCGCTCACGTCTATCTCACGGGCCGCCGCCAGGCCGAACTCGATGCCGCCGTGAAGCGCATTCGCGAAGCCGGCGGCAACGCGACCGGCGTGCGTTCCGATTCCACGAAGCTCGATGAACTCGATGCGCTGTATGCGCAAATCAACGAAGAACGGGGGCGCCTGGACGTGCTGTTCGTGAACGCCGGCGGCGGCTCGATGCTGCCGCTGGGCAGCATCACCGAAGCGCACTACGACGAAACCTTCGACCGAAACGTGAAGGGTGTGCTGTTCACCGTGCAGAAGGCGCTGCCGCTGCTCGCCGATAGCGCATCGGTGATTCTGACCGGCTCGACGGCGGGTAGCGCGGGCACCGCTGCGTTCAGCGTGTATTCGGCTTCGAAGGCGGCGGTGCGTGCCTTCGCACGCAGCTGGATTCTCGACCTCAAGGAGCGTGGCATCCGCGTGAACACGATCAGCCCGGGCGCGACCCGTACGCCCGGCCTGCTCGATCTCGCCGGTGACGATGCGGCTCAGCGGCAGGGGCTGGCCGATTATCTGGCGGCGCAGATCCCGATGGGGCGGCTCGGCGAGCCGGAAGAGATCGCGAGCGCGGCGCTGTTCCTGGCGTCGAACGACGCGAGCTTCGTGAACGGCATCGAATTGTTCGTCGACGGCGGCCAGCAGCAGATTTGAGGGGGATCGACGCGACGTGGGACACGCGTTCGCGTCGATCGTCGTCAGTGCGCGCAGGAACGCGTTGGCGTGTGTTGTCGCCGTGGCGCCGGCCGGCGTTGTTTCTGCCGCGGACGTATCTTCAAGCCGCCGCGGACCGCCCTTGTGGCTGGGCGAGGTGCGCCAGCCCGAGGCTCTCCAGCGTCTGCGCCTGGATCGATGCTGCCTGGGCGTTGAGGGCGTCGGCGCCGAACGACTGGCCCACGACCACACGGGCGGGCCGCGTGCCGTTTGCCTGTTCGACGAGCTGCACGATTGCGTCGGCGACGTCGTGCGGGTCTGGCGCGTGGTCGCTCGCGAACAACGCCATCAACGTCTCCACCATCTTGTCCGGAATCGCACCGGCTTCACCGTAGCCGGCGGCGCGCGCGGCGTCGGCGGGCCGCTGCGCGCTGGCGAAGATATGCGTTGGATAGTTGCTGGGTTGAACGAGAACGACGTCGATGCCCAACGTCGACAATTCATAGCGGTAGCTGTCAGTCAACGCTTCGATCGCAAACTTCGATGCGCCGTAGAGACCGAAGAACGGAAACGTCACGCGGCCGAGTATCGAGCCGATGTTCACGATCAGGCCTTCACCCTGTTTCCTGAAGGTCGGCAATACCGCTCTCGACGTTCGCTGGATACCGAATACGTTCACGTCGAAGAGTGCCTGTACCTGCTTGGTCGTGAACGCCTCGGAAACGCCGGCCGACCCGATACCTGCGTTGTTGACGAGGACGTCGAGACGCCCGGTATTGTCCAGCACGGAAGCGACGCCGCGCTCGACGGACGCGTCGTCCGTCACGTCGAGTTCGACGACATGCGCGCCGCTCGCCCGGAGGGCATCGGCATGAGGCCGGTTGCGACCAGCGACGTCACGCATCGAGGCGAATACCCGGTGCCCGGCACGCGCGAGCGTTTCCGCGGTGTCGCGGCCGAAGCCGCTGCTGGCGCCGGTGATCAGAATGGTTCTGGACATGTCGAGTGTTTCCCAGCAAGAAGGTTGGAGGACCGCAACCGCATCCGTACGTGCAGGTCCGATGCGGTCGAGATGAAACGTGCGATGTCGTTGAACCCCCGGGCGGCCGGTGTCTTCATCGCGTTGCCACGCAGTCTAGGCTTTGCCCGGAAACCGGGCTATAGTCGTAAATGACATTAATAGTGGTATTTACGACATGAGATTGACGATCCTGGCCCTCGAGGGCCTGTTCGATACCGGGCTGACGGTACTGCTGGATACCTTCGCGATGGCCAACGAACTGGCTGCCGCTCAAGGCTTCGCCGCACCGCCCTTCGAGGTGACGGTGGCTGGCGTGCGCAAACGCATTCGTACCGCGCATGGATTGTCGATGCTGGTGGAGCCGGCAAGCAGCGTACGCCACGCGGACTGGGTGGCCGTGCCCGCGCCCGGTATCAGAGAGCCGCAGCACCTGATCGAGACGCTGCAGCGTCGGGACGTGTGCGATGCGATGGCGCACCTTCGTGCGTGGCATGCCGATGGCGTCGGCGTCGCCGCCGCTTGTATCGGTACGTTTTTGCTGGCCGAAGCCGGGCTGCTGGATCATCGCGAGGCGACAACGACCTGGTCGCTGTCGCCTTTTTTCCGTCAACGTTATCCGGCCGTCGATCTGAACGATTCGCGGATGGTCGTCGCCGCGGATCGCGTGGTCACCGCAGGATCGGCCATGGGCCATCTCGACCTTGCGCTGTGGTTGCTGCGTCAGGCCAGTCCCGAACTGGCGACGCTCGTGGCTCGCTTCATGCTGATCGACAAGCGTTCGTCACAGGCCGAATACATCATTCCGGATTATCTTGCGCACGCCGATCCGTTGATCGCGCGATTCGAGCGCTGGGCCCGCGAGAATCTTTCCCTCGGTTTCTCGCTGCAGACGGCGGCCGCCGCACTCGCCGTCGGACCGCGCACGTTGCAGCGCCGTACCGAGGCGGTACTCGGGAAGTCACCTTTGGCGTTCTTCCAGGATCTGCGAATCGAACGGGCGCAGACACTCGTGTCGATGGGTTACGACCTGGAGACGATCGCAAGCGAGGTGGGCTACGCGGATTCGGCGACGTTGCGGGCCTTGTTGCGTCGCAGGCTCGGCCGTGGGGTGCGGGAATTGCGTGCCGACAATCGGTAGCGAATCGGTAGCGCCCCCGGTACGGATCGGCATGGTTTCGTCAATGGCGAGCGCTTCGGCTTCGAGGACCGTCGCTGCGAATGCCGAAGCGAGGCTCCGTGGGTTCCGCCGGAACAGCACTAGCGCGCGCCGACGCCCCCGTGAATGCCCGTCAGTTCGACCACGAAATCCAGGAACGCGCGCGTCTTGGCCGGCACGTGATGCCGGGACGGGTAGTACGCGTATAACGGATACCGCTCGTCGGCCCATTCGGGAAAGAGATTGATCAACCGGCCGTCGGCGATCAGCGGCTCGGCGCCGAGCCGCAGCATCTGCGCAATGCCGGACCCGGCGAGGCACGCATTGAGCAGCGCGCCCGGATCGTTGACCGTCAGGCGTCCGCGGGTGTCGACCACGATGCGTTTGCGCCGGCGATGGAATTCCCACGTGAACGGCTTGCCTGTCTCCGGATTGCGAAACTCCAGGCAGCGGTGGCTGCGGTTTTCGAGGTCCTGGGGTTTGGCCGGCCGCCCCCGGCGTGCGATGTACGAGGGCGCCGCGACCGTCACGACGCCGGTATCGAGCAGCTTTCTCGCGATCAGGCTGGATGCGCGCGGTTCGCCGAATCGCACGGCGAGGTCGAAGCCGTCCGTGACGAGGTCGCCCAGGCTGTCTCGCGCGATGAGCTCGATTTCGAGGTCGGGATGCGCGTCCATGAACGCATCGAGCCGTGGCCCGAGAATGGCCCGGTAGACGACCGGATCCAGATTGATCCTCAGCCTGCCGCGCACGGCGGAGACGCCTCCTGCCGCCGCCGCCGCGGCTTCCTCCAGCCCGGCGAGATGGGGCATCACCTGCTCGTAAAAGCGGCGCCCTTCTTCCGTCAGCGAGACGGACCGCGTCGTTCGGTTGAAAAGCCGGATGTTGAGCCTTTTTTCCAGCCGCGCAATCGCGCGACTGACGCCCGGCGGCGTCATGCCGATGACGTCGGCGGCAGCCGAGAACGTCCCGGCATCGACCACGGCGGCGAATACGCTGATGCTGCCGGACAGTTTCTCGCTATTGGATCTCATGGTTGTTCGAGTGAATACGGATGGCGAATCGCGCGCGACCCACTGAAGGCCGGTACGCCAACGCCGCACAGCGCAGCCATTCGGGCGTCGGTGTCGATCATGCCGAATTGATGACGCGTTGTCACTTATCTGATGCCGTCCATGTCGTTTTGTTTTGGTCGGCATTTGTCGACAATGCGATCCGCGTATTCACACACGGAGAACGAGCAATGTATGCAATCACGGGAATCACCGGTCAGGTCGGCGGCGCGCTGGCGCGCGAGCTACTGGCCTCGGGTCGGTCGGTGCGCGCAGTGGTGCGCGACACGACGCGGGCAGCGGTGTGGGCGGAGCGCGGGTGTGAGATGGCGACCGCCTTCATGGAAGATCCTTCGTCGCTCGCCGCCGCGTTCGCCGGCGCGACGGGCGTTTTCATCCTGCTGCCGCCGGTGTTCGATCCGGCGCCCGGGTTTCCCGAAGCGCGGAAAGTGATCGAGGCCGTATCCGCCGCGCTTCTGAAAGCGCGCCCCGAAAAGGTCGTGTGCCTGTCGACGATCGGCGCGCAGGCCGACGAGACCAATCTGCTCACGCAACTCATGCTGATGGAGCAGACGCTGCGCGAGATGCCGATGCCGGTGACGTTCCTGCGGCCCGGCTGGTTCATGGAGAACGCCGCGTGGGATGTCGCGTCCGCGCGCGACGAGGGCGTCGTCGCCAGTTACCTGCAGCCGCTCGACAAGCCCGTGCCGATGGTCGCGACCGCGGACGTGGGCCGCGTTGCGGCGGAACTGCTGCAGCAGACGTGGAGCGGGGTGCGCGTCGTCGAGCTCGAGGGGCCGCACCGGGTGAGCCCCAACGATCTCGCGCAGGCCTTCGCTCGCGTGTTGGGCCGTGACGTGCGCGCGGAGGCCGTCGACAGGCGAACGTGGGAAGCACTGTTCCGCTCGCAGGGCATGAAGCATCCTCTCCCGCGCATGCGCATGCTGGACGGCTTCAACGAAGGCTGGATCGATTTCGAAAGTAATCCTGACGGCATCTTGCGCGGCCGTGTCGAGCTGGACACGGTTCTGGGCGAGCTGGTGTCGCGTACGGTCTGATTGAATGCGGCGGGCGACGCGTGGCGCGCTTGCGCTACGCCCGCCCATGCATCGGATTTCCCGTCGGACGGATAGCGGCTTCCGTGTCGAAGGGATGTCGTAAATATCGCCATTAATGTCATTTATGACTATGGCGAACGACCTCGTCCCGCGTCTAGACTGCGAAGCATTTCCGGCATCCGCAGGTCCCTCCTGCCGCTCGGTCCGACAGAGGCCAATCCGATGACATTTTCGCCAGAACTTCACCTGCTGACGCTGACCGCGATCGCGACGCTGCTGATGTGGATCCCCTACATGCTGGCGAGAATCGTCACGCGTGGCCTGATGGCGGCCTTGAGCAATCCCGATCCGTCCTTCCCGCCTGATCCGCCGTGGGCGGAGCGCGCACGGCGCGCGCATGCGAACGCGATCGAGAATCTCGCCGTGTTCGCTCCGCTCGTATTGATGTGCGCAATGACGGGAGCGAGCAGCCCGGCGACGGTGTTCTCGGCCAGGCTCTATCTGGGGGCGCGGCTGGTTCACTACGTCGTCTACGCCGCAGGCATTCCGGTGGTTCGCACGATCGCTTTCCTGACCGGTTTCGCGGCAACGCTCACGTTCGCTGTCGCGCTGCTCGGCCATGCGACCTGACCGTTCCCCGCCTGGTCTTGCCCGTTCGCTTACTTAAGAGGTCAATATGAAATCGACTCCCGGCAGCATCCTCGACACGATCGGCAACACGTCGCTCGTCCCGTTACGACATGTTGTCCCGAAGAACGGTGCGCGTCTGTTCGTCAAGCTCGAAAGTCAGAATCCGACCGGCAGCATGAAAGACCGGATCGCGCTCGCGATGATCGAAGCGCCTGAGCGCGATGGGCGTCTGAAGCCCGGCGGCGCGGTGGTCGAGTACACCGGCGGCAGCACGGGCGTGTCGCTCGCGCTGGTGTGCTCCGTCAAGCGGCATCCGCTGCATCTGGTCTCATCGGATGCGTTCTCGAAGGAGAAGCTGGATCACATGCGCCTGCTTGGCGCGAAGCTGACGCTCGTCCCGAGCGACAACGGCAAGCAAACCGAAAAGCTGACGAAGGACATGATTCGCGAGGCGCATCGGATTGCCGGCGAGACGGGCGCATACATCACCGCGCAGATGGAAAACACCGATCAGCTCGACGCTTATACGAAGATGGCCGACGAGATCTGGGAGCAGACCGGCGGCCGTCTCGACGGTTTCGTCCAGAGCGTCGGCACGGCTGCGTCGCTGCGCGGGATTTCGCGGCGCTTGCGCGAGCATGACGCACGCATCCGGATCGCCGGTGTCGAGCCGGCCGAATCGGCGGTGCTGTCGGGTGGGCCGACCGGCGCGCACAAGATCGACGGAATCGGCGCGGGCTATGTCGTGCCGCTTTGGCGCGACGGCATCGCGGACGAGCTCGAGCGCGTCACGACGGAGGACGCGAGAGCCATGGCGTTCCGACTGGCCGCCGAGGAGGGGCTGTTCTGCGGTACGTCGACCGGCGCCAACGTAACCGCCGCCTTGCGACTCGCCGAACGGCTCGGCCCGGACGCCACGATCGTGACGATCATGTGCGACACGGGCATGAAGTATTTGAAGTCGTTTGCGCAAACGATCGGTTGATGGCTTGGGGAGGATCGTAGGCCCCGGCTTTTTACGCGTGAACCTGCCCGTTCTTCGCGAGGCGCGTGGCGAGTATGGACAACGCGTGTCGTACGCGTCGCGCGCGGCAGGATCCCACGCGCCGATCGCGCGCAATGGCGCCAGTGGTCACGATGGTCAGTCGAGACATGGCGATTCTCCAGCGGCGGCCCCGCACGACCGTCGCACCGTTGCGACGCTCAATCGTGCCTGATCGCGATGGTCTTCAGCGCGGTAAAGCCGAGCAATGCCTCGAAGCCTTTCTCGCGGCCATATCCGCTTGCCTTCACGCCGCCGAACGGCAGTTCCACGCCGCCCCCGGCGCCGTAGTTGTTGATGAAGACCTGTCCGGCCTGCAGCTTGCGCGCGAGCCGCAGCGCGCGAGCGCCGTCGCGCGTCCACACGCCCGCGACGAGGCCGTACTGCGTGCCGTTCGCGAGTGCGACCGCCGCGTCTTCGTCGTCGAACGGCATGGCTGCGAGCACGGGGCCGAATACCTCTTCCTGAGCGAGTTCGCTGTCGGGCGGCACGTCGCGGAACAGGACCGCTTCCTGGTAGTAGCCGGCACCCGATGCGCCGGCCGCGATGGTGCCGCGCGCCGCCACGCGAATGCCGTCGCCCTGCGCGCGCTCGACGATGGCCCGGACCCGGGCATGCTGCTTCGCGTTGACGAGCGGCCCCATCTCCAGATTCATCGACGGCGGCCCCGAACGCAGCCGCGCAAATTGCTGAGCGAGACGATCGAGCACGCGCTCGTAGACGGCGCGCTGGACGAGCAGGCGGCTGCCGGCCGAGCAGGTCTGCCCCGCGTTCTGCACGATCGCGTTGACGATGACGGGCAGCGCCTGGTCGAGATCGGCATCGTCGAACAGTAATTGCGGCGACTTGCCGCCCAGCTCGAGCACCGCCGGGCAGTGACGCTCGGCGGCCGCGCGGCCGACCAGCGCGCCCGTTCCGGTCGATCCGGTAAACGAGATGTGGCGAATGCCGGGATGGGCCGACAGGGCCGCGCCGGCTTCGCCGCCCAACCCCGTGACCACGTTGACCGTGCCGGCCGGAAAGCCGACCTCGGCCGCGATTTCGGCCAGCCGCAGAATGGACAGGCTCGCATCCTCCGCCGGCTTGACCACGCACGCATTGCCGGCGGCGAGCGACGCACCGACCGAGCGACCGTAGATCTGCATCGGATAATTCCACGGAATGATGTGGCCGGTCACGCCGATCGGTTCGCGCACCGTCAATACCGTGAACCCGGCGGTGTAGGGCAGCGTGTCGCCGTGCAGCTTGTCGACGCATCCGGCGTAGTACTGGAGGTAGCGCGCGAGCACCGCTGCGTCGGTGCGTGCGGTGTTCAGCGCCTTGCCCGTGTCGCGCGCTTCGAGCTGCGCGAGCTCGTCGGCATGCCGCGAGACGGCCGCGGCGTACGCGAACAGCAAGTTGCCGCGCTCGACCGGCGACAGCTTCGCCCACGGGCCGTTGAGCGTGTCGCCCATCGCGCGCTGGGCGGCGGACACGGCGTGCTGCACGTCCGTCGCATCGCCGCGCGCGATCGTCGCGAACGGTTCGCCGGTGCTCGGGTCGACGACGTCGATCCGCGCGCCGGTATGCGGCGCGACGCGGGCGTTGTCGATGTAGTGATCAAATTGCATGGGTCATTCCTCGATCGATGCGGGATTCGCGACGGTGTGCGCAATCGCGGCGCCCAGTTCTTCGGTGCTGGCCGTGCCGCCCATGTCGCGGGTGCGCGGGCCGGCGACGAGGACGGATTCGATGGCCGCCACGATTTCGGCGGCCGCGGCTTCGTAGCGCGATTCGCCGCGACCGAGGTGTTGAAGCAGCAACGCGGCCGACCAGATCTGGCCGATCGGATTCGCGATGCCGCGGCCCGCGATATCGGGTGCCGAGCCGTGCACCGGCTCGAACAGCGACGGGAAGCGCCGCTCCGGGTTCAGGTTCGCCGACGGCGCGATGCCGATCGTGCCGGTACAGGCGGGGCCGAGGTCGGACAGGATGTCGCCGAACAGGTTCGAGGCGACGACGACGTCGAAGCGATCCGGATTCTGGACGAAGTGCGCGCACAGTATGTCGATGTGATATTTGCGCGTTTCGATGTCCGGGAACGATCGGGCGATCTCCGCGACGCGCTCGTCCCAGAACGGCATGGTGATCGAGATGCCGTTGGATTTCGTCGCCGCCGTCAGCTGCTTGCGCGGGCGCGAGCGGGCGAGTTCGAATGCGAACCGGAGCACGCGATCGACACCGACGCGCGAGAAAACCGATTGCTGCACGGCGATCTCGCGGTCGGTCCCGGTAAACATCCGGCCGCCCACCGACGAATACTCGCCTTCCGTATTCTCGCGCACGACGATGAAGTCGATGTCGCCCGGCTGACGCCCGGCGAGCGGCGCGGGCACGCCCGGCATCAGGCGGACCGGCCGCAGGTTCACGTATTGATCGAACTCGCGCCGGATCTTGATCAGCGATTCCCATACGGCGACGTGGTCCGGAACGATATCGGGCGCGCCGACGGCCCCGAAGAAAATGGCGTCGTGCGCACCGATCTGCCGTGCCCAGTCGGCCGGCATCATCGTGCCGTGGCGAACGTAGTGATCGGTACACCAGTCGCCGAATTCGTCGAACGCGAGCGGAATGTCGAAGCGGTCCGCGGCAGCGCGCAGCACGCGCAAGCCTTCGGGCATCACTTCCTTGCCGATGCCGTCGCCGGCGATGACCGCGATGCGGTGCGGGTTCTTCATGTTGCGGGAAGCCTCCATGCCGATGCCGTCGCCCCGCACGGGGGGACAGACACGGGGACGGTGCGCGAGCCGGACCGCATCGAACTGCTGCGCGGCGGCCTTCGATACGCGACGCTGCATCCGGTCACCCCGGATCGCATCGGCATGTCTCCCGTGTCTCTTCCGTTGCGGTAACCGGCGGACTGTTGAATCTGTCCGTCGAATCTACTGCGTCGCAGGCGCCGGAAGGAAGTGCGGATCCGTGAACGGGACCTTCGAAAATCTGCAACACGCGGGGCGCGCGCCGACGTGGGGCGGCGCGGTCAGTCGTTCGACTGCCCGGCTTCACCGGCGACGAGCGAAGGCGGCGCGAACGATGCGAGGAACTCGAACAGCTTGCGCGTCGGCAGCGGCACGGCGCCGGCGCGAATGCCGACCGACATGACGCGGTTCGCCCATGGATCGTTGAGGCGAATGAAACGCAGGCGCATCGGTTCGCGAAACAGCGCGACCGCGCGCTCGGGCAGGATGCCGATGCCTTGCCCTGCGGCGATCAGCCGGCACATGGCTTCGAAGCTTTGCACCTGCACGCGGAAACGGACCGACTTGCCGAGCAGCGCCGCTTCCCTGACGAGCGAACGCGTGAGTTCCGAGCGGTCGTCGAGCGCGACCAGATCGTGGTCGAGCAACGCGCTGAAGTCGATCGAATCGCCGGCGAGCGGGTAGTCGTCGGGGACGACCACGCTGGCGCGGTCCATGCAGTAAGGAGCGAGGTGGATGCCCTCGGGTGCGGTGCGCGACGTGACGATGCCGACGTCCGCGCGGCCTTCGCGCAGCGCCTGCAGGATGTCGGAACTTCTCAGCTCGCTGATCTGCAGCTTGATGTCGCGATAGCGTTGCGAGAAGGTGCGCAACTGATCGGGCAGATCCTGGCTGATCGCCGAGATGTTCGCGAACACGCGGACGCGGCCGACCGCGCCTTTCGTATAGTCGGATAGTTCGCTGTAGATCGCATCGGTGCGCAGCAGCAGGTCGGTCGCGTGGCGCAACAGCGCTTCGCCGGCGGGCGTGAGCTCGACGCCGGCCACCGTGCGGTTCAGCAGCACCACGCGAAAGTGATGCTCGAGCAGCGCGATCCGGCGGCTCGCGGTGGACAGCGACATGTGGGACTGCTGCGCGGCGCGCGACAGGCTGCCCAGCTCGGAGGCACGGACGAACAGGGCAAGGGACGTGAGATCGAACAAGCGCAGGCTCCGATTGAAACTGCGGCAAGTATGTCATCCATCGCCGCGCGCGACGGTATCGGGCGAAGTGGTGCTAACCCTGACTGGCTCTGACCGCCCGCGAATGGTGCGCCGCACACCGCGACGCCGCCGTCATGCCGCGAAGGCCCGTGTCGTGCGGGCGGTCAACGGGCGGAATCCGTTTCCGATGGCTTGTGCGTTGCACGGTACGATGGCTGCCCGCGCGTGCGTTCGAGATATTCGAAGTGCCGCTTGAAGGATTTCGCATATCGGGTGGGCGGGGCAGCCGGGTAGATTCGAACCGTCCCCTGTCGCACACACCTATATCGACAGCGACTGCACGCGTGACGACGCAAGCATGCACGCGGGGCCATCCATGAACTTTCGGAGACAAACGTGGAAATCGACGCGACCTGCAACCCGGGCGAGCTCGCCGCCCCGGCATCGGCGCACGACCTCGCCCAGGAGGACCGGATCTTTCGTCGGCTCGCCGTGCAAATCCTTCCGATCCTGATGTTCGCGTACGTCACGTCGTACATCGATCGCGTGAACGTCAGCTTCGCCAAACTGCAGATGAGCCAGCATCTGGGCTTTTCCGACGCGGTGTTCGGCTTCGGTGCGGGGATATTCTTTCTCGGTTACGTGATCTTCGAGGTGCCGAGCAACATGCTGCTGGTGCGCGTCGGGCCGCGCCGCTGGATCACGCGGATCGTCGTGTCGTGGGGCGTCGTGTCGGGATTGACGGCGTTCGTGTCCACGCCGATGCAGTTCTACGTGATGCGCTTTCTGCTCGGCGTCGCCGAGGCCGGCTTCATTCCGGCCATCGTGCTCTACATGGCCCGTTCGTTCCCGGGGCGGCGGCGCGCGCGGATCCTGTCGATGTTTTATGCGGCGCTCGCGCTGGCCGGGTTGATCGGATCGCCGTTGACCGGCTTCATTCTTCAGTATTTCGACGGGGCGATGCAGATACCGGGCTGGAAATGGATCTTCATCCTCGAGGCGCTGCCGGCATTCCTGGCCGCTTTCTACGTATGGAAGGGGCTCGACGACGACGTCACGCGCAGCGAGCGCTTCTCGCCCGCGGATCGCGCCGTCCTCGCGCGCGTGCTGACGGAAGATCGTGCGACGACCGAGTCGGTCGAGCACCGCGGCCTGTTCTCGAGCTGGCTCGTATGGGCGTTCTGCGTGATCTACTTTCTCGACGTGTTCGCGATTTACGGCTATACATTCTGGGCGCCGACGATGATCAAGCAGATGGGCATCGGCAGCGATTTCGTCATCGGCTTGCTCGCCGCGCTGCCGAACGCGGTGGCCGTGGTCGTGATGGTCCTGTTCGGACGCAGCGCGGACCGGCGCGGCGCGCGGCGGCTGCACGTCGCCGCGCTTTTGCTGATGGGCGCGACCGGGCTCGGGCTGTCGGTCGTCTGGCACGATCAGCTGTGGCTCGGCATGTTCGCCCTCTGTATCGCGAACGCGGGGCTCATCTCGTTTCCGCCGCTGTTCTGGAGCATGCCGACCGCGGCGCTCGGCACCGCGTCGGTATCGATGGGCATCGCTGTGATCAGCTCGTTCGGGAACCTCGGCGGCTTCTTCGGGCCCTATGCGGTCGGCTACCTGAAGCAGATGTCGGGCGGTCTCGCCGCGCCGCTGTTCGTGATGGTGGGGTGCCTGTTGCTGGGCATCGTGCTCACGATGCTGCTGCCGGCGCGGCTGGTCGAGCGGTAACGGCAATCCATTTCGCCGCGGTGCTGCGCCGTGGCGCCATCTTTTGACGGGAATGACATGAAACAGCAGATTGGCCTGATCGGCGTGGGTTTGATGGGGCATGGTATTGCACGCAACGTGCTGAAGCACGGTTATCCGCTCACGGTCGTCGAGCATCCGGGCAACCAGCCGCTCGACGAACTGCTGCGCGGCGGCGTGCGGACCGTGCGGACCGCGCGCGAACTGGCCGCGCAAGCGGACGTCGTCATCCTCTGCGTGACGGGTTCGCCCGAAGTGGAAGCGGTGCTCACCGGTGAAGACGGCGTGTTGGCCGGCCTGAAGGACAACGCGATCGTCGTCGATTGTTCGACCGCCGTGCCCGAGTCGACCGTCCGAATGGCGCGGCTCGTCGAAGCGGCAGGCGGGCGCTTCGTCGATGCGCCGATGACGCGCGGCGCCAGGGAGGCGCACGAGGGCCGGCTGAACCTGCTGGTCGGCGCGACGCCCGGGTTGTTCGCGGAGATCAGGCCGGTGCTCGCGTGCTTCGCGGAAAACATCACGCACGTCGGCGATGTCGGGGCCGGCCACAGCATGAAGCTGCTGCATAACTATGTTTCGCTCGGGACCATCGCGCTGCTGTCGGAGGCTGTTGCGTGTGCGAAGCGCTCGGGCGTCGATGTCGCGGTGCTCGCCGACGTGCTCGCCAACGGCGGTGGCGGCGGCGCCGCGCTGAACCGGATGCGTCCGTTCCTGGAGACCGGCGACACGTCCGCGCTGCCGTTCCATATGGCGAACGCGCTCAAGGACCTGTCGTACTACTCGGCGATGGCCGAAGGCGTCGACGCGGCTCATGCGATCGCGGCGGCTGTTACGGAGACGTACCGCGATGCCGTTGCGGGCGCGGGGGCGCATTGTCCGGTGCTGAAGTTGTCGGATGTGCTGGTGGCGGGGGGAGGGCGCGACGAGGGGACGTCGCGTTGATGGGCCGGGCGTGCAGGGCAGGATCGATGCCGAGAGGGGTAGCGCCGCAGCACGCTCAGCGCATGATGAGCCCCGCCGTCTGGCGAAATCCACTGTTCCGTCACATAGCTCGACGCCGAGCTGCACAGCCACGGTCCGAGGTTGTCGGTCGAACGTCGCAGGGGCGGTGGGGGGCGGCTGCCGGCCATTTTGAGATGTGCGACATCGTGATCTGGTTCGTCGACAATCCGCTCGGGGTTCAGCCTTTAGAGTCACGAGTGCTCCCAACTAGCGAACAATCGAATGGCGCAAGAATGACCTCGCACGCAGAAATATATTTGAAAGATTTTCACCGCCGCCGGGCAGGAGCAACGCGTCGAGCCTACGGTAATCGACCTGCACGATCTGCGCAGGCAGCATACCCGTCCTCCTATCACGCGCTGGCGAATCGTGTACCGAATGACGCGATGTCGCGGACTGTGCTCGATCTGGCGTGTGGTGATGGGCCATTGCTGCAAATTCTGAACGACAGGGGGCATGCAGCAACGAAGCTAATTGGTATAGACATGAGCGATGGCGAGTTAAGCGTGGCTCGGGGAATATTGCCGCACGAAATACGATTGCTTAACGAGCGTGCACAAGACGTGTCGCTCGATAGCGGCTCGGTAGATTACGTGCTGTCGCACATGGCTCTCATGTTGATGGATGATATCGAACAAGTTGTTCGAGAGATTCGCCGGGTATTGCGTGACGGCGGCAGCTTTTCCGCTATCGTCGGGCGGAGCTTTTTGACTGGCAAGGTCGGCGAAGTCTTTTTGAACATTTTCAAGCCAATCGCGAAGGATCAGCTCACAGAGTTGCGGCTCGGTGATGCGCGCACACGCAGTGAAGCGGGGTGGCAAGAACTACTAAAGCCCGATTTTGTTGATGTGGCTTTTGAAGACATCGAAATCGACTGGGCACCTACACCCGAGCAGCTGTGGTTGGACATGCTGGACACCTACGATACCGACCGGATGTCGGAAGCGGCGCGCGCACAGTTCAAAAGTGAACTGTTGTCGGCGTTCGCGCCCATGCAAAGCGAAGACGGTACGTTGCACACTGGGTGGGGTCTGCGTCTTGTTCAGGCCACTGCTGCCTAGATGCTCGTTCGCCCAGCGATGCAAGACGCATGATTCCGCTGACGGCCATTTTGAGACATTCGACAAAGTTGCTGGGATCCCAGACAATCGGACCGGCCACAATCTCATTGTGGGGGGGGCACAGCAGATCGATAACGAAAGCTACATGAGTCGGCTGAGAAAGAAGGTTGGAAGCGATCTGATTTTGAGTCCGTCCGTTGCAGCTGTGATTCACGACCATGAAGGCAAATTGCTGCTTCAGGAGAAGTCGTCTGGAGAGGCGTGGAGTCTTCCCGCTGGTGGAGTTGACCTGGGCGAAAGCCCGCAAGAGGCTATCTTCCGCGAGGTCATGGAGGAAACCGGATATGCAATCCGCATTCACGGCATTCTCGGCGTGTTTGGCGGACGACTGTTTCGATACACGTATCCACGTGGCGACCGCGTCGAATACGTAGTGACTCTGTTCCAATGCAAAATCATTGATGGCTCAGGAATACCAAGCGATCCTGAAACCACGTCAACTCGATATTGTGGAAGGCATGACATGCCGGAACTGGCGCTGCCGTATCCGAAGGACGACTTGTTTCTCCCTTTCTAAGATCACGGCGGATGCCGTTGCGGTTTCACGTGCGGCCAATTTCAGACGTTAGACGCGACCACTTAATTGGTCGACAATTGGATCTACCTCCTACTTGCGCAACATGCTCGGGTACCGACATGAAATCGCTGTCCCCTTCAGATTGTTCGACGTGGCTGAAAAACGAAGAATGTATTGAAGCGCCGTACGGGAAGGCCGGACTAGGCCGCACATCGTATTTGCAATTCGCAGTGCCGGAAACCGATGGGGCAGCTTCCGTGATTGTCGACGGCATTCGCAGCTATCTTGAGCCGCCGAGAACCTGTTTGCTCCAGGTCACGGATTGGTCGAGGTATGGGGAGCTTGAGAATTCACTATTGGAGGAAATGGAATCGACATGCTCCGGCAAGCTAAACCCGTGGGGCGGCTTTGGCCAACTCTTCGAGGCCAGCGAAGCAGATGACGTGCTTGGGTGTTGCGCCACAGTGCTTCGTTGCGGCATGAGCGCATACATCTACATACCGCTAAGAGCCACATTTCTTCTTTGGGAGGGGGAACTTGTCAATCTTTGGGCTAGCGCATCTGTGGCACGGAATCAGTTTCTGCAGCGCTTAATAAGCGCAGGAGTACGAATTACAAACAGCTAAATGGTGACTGCGCAGATGTTTAGAAGCGAATGAACGACGGCTATCGGTCGATACCACTGACCGCAGCGGCTCGGCAGCGGTCGATCCGAAAAAGCGCGAGCGCAGGTTCGCTCGCGTCGCCTGTCGGACTGGGTGCAGGTACTGCTGCATCACCGGATGGATGCGCCGATGATGGTAGCGTTCTTGCCGAGCGTCACGTTCGGCAAGTCCATTTGATTACCGCTCCGCCCCAACTCACCGCCCATCCGCCGCCCGCGCCGGAACCGCTGCCACCCCCAAATTCGCGTCACCAATTCTCGGCAACCACACAAACGCAATCGTAACCAGCGTGACGCCGACGCCAAGCATCGGCACCACCATCGGCCACGCGCCCGACAGATAGCGCGGATCGGTGAAAACCGCCGCCGTCTGTCCCACGCTGAAAGCGAAGAACATCATGATGAAGCCGGACCACGATACCGCGCGGCCGGCAAGATGAGGGAGGCCGCTGACCGCGCCTGCCTGCCCGCACGGCTGATGAATCCCGTGGCCGAGGCAATACACGCCATGCCCGACGAGCAGCGGCCAGATGTTGCCGGGAAGCAGCGCACACCCCAAAGCCTGGATCACAGCCCCGGAAAGACTCAACGTCGCCCCTTGGCGCACCGTTCGCAGCATGCTTTGACGTCGCAGCAACTGCCGGCAGCCAAAGGTACTCAGCACATAGACGAGCGTCCCGCTCGCCGGAATCCAGCCGTATCGCTGGGGCGAGATGCCGAACTGCCGGATGTAAATCGTCGGAGAAAGCAGCAGAAAACAGAACATGCCGGTGTACGTCGACGCGGCCAGCAGTGTCCATACCCTGAACGAGGCATTGCCGAATATCTCGCGCACGTCCCCGGTCGAATTCCGGCGCGGCGCGATTCTGGCGGCGCTTTCCTCGAAGCCGTACCAGCACATGACGAGCAAGCCGAACGCGTAGAGGCTCATCCCCGCGAGTACCCATCGCCAGCCGGCATGCTGCGTGACATACGCACCGACGATCGGGGCGAGGAACGCCATCATCCCCATTCCCATGAAACCGCGCGCCATCACGTACGGGCCGTCGCCTGCCGAATACCGGTCGCGCACGGTCGCACGGGCGCATACCAGTATCGCGGCCATGGCAAAGCCCTGCATCGCCCGCGCGGCCACCAGCATCGCGGCGGTCGACGCGAGCGCTGCCGCCAATGCGGTCAGCGCATAGAGCGCCAGGCCGGTCAGCAAGACGGGACGACGGCCGAACCGGTCGGACAGACTGCCCATCGGCAACTGTCCGACACCGAATATCAATGCGAAAACGGTGAGGCTGACGCTGGCGGAGCCCAGCGTCGCGGCGATTTCAGGCAGCGCCGGCAGGTAACTGTCGGTCGCCACCGGCTGGGCCGCCAGCAGCAGCGGCAACATGAGCGCGAAGTTCAGGCGAGCGGGGCGCGTGGTGTCCGGCATGACGGTGTTCGGCACGGTCTCGGGCGTGGGAAGAGGGCGGCGGCAAGGCACGGTCGCTCGGCGCGGCGCGTTCGTATGGACGCGCCGAGTCTACCCGATCGCGCCTGCCGCCCCCGTCGCGCTCGATGCCGTCGTGCATCGGGATCGCCTGCATGCCGATCCCCATCGGGTGTTCAGTCGAACGGCACGGCTAGCCGGTCGATCACCGAACTGGTCGCGGGGCGCACACCGCGCCACCATGCGAACGCCTCGGCCGCCTGCTCGACCAGCATGCCAACGCCGTCGGCGATCCCGTGCACGCCGGCGTTTTTCGCGAGCCGGAGAAACGGCGTGAGCCGCTTGCCGTAGGCGAGTTCGTAAGCGGTTCCCGTCGGGCTGAACACGCTCGGCGGGACCGGCGGCAGGTCGCCGGTCAAACTGGCCGACGTCGCATTGACGACCAGGTCGAAACGTCCCATTCGCGCGAGGTCCGCGTAGCTGCCGGCCACGAGCGGGCCGCGCCCGGCGACCTGCGCGGCCAGTGCGCGCGCCTTGTCGACGTCGCGATTCGCGATCACGAGTTCCGCCGGGCCGGCTTCGAGGAACGGCAACAGCGCGCCGCGCGCCGCGCCGCCCGCACCGAGCACCAGCACACGCTTGCCGGCCATCGGCAGATGGAGGTTCGCTTCGATATCGCGAACCAGTCCGATGCCGTCGAAGTTGTCCGCCAGGATGCGATCGCCGTCGAACTTGAGCGCGTTGGCCGCGCCCGCGAGCTGCGCACGCTCGCTGCGTTCATCCGACATCGCGAACGCGTCGAGCTTGAACGGCGCGGTGACGTTGATGCCCTTGCCGCCGCCCTCGAAAAACGCACGCACCGCGGCAGCAAAAGCGCCTGCCGGCTCGAGCGGGCCCTCGATCGCCGTATAGCGGAGGTCCTGCCGCGTCTCTTGCGCGAAGAGGCCGTGAATCAGCGGGGATTTCGTATGCCCGATCGGATTGCCGATCACCGCGTATTGATCAGTCATCGTTGGCTCGCTTTCGAATAGAGGACGCCGTCGGCCTGCATCGCATCGATTTCGGCCGCATCGAACCCGAGAGAACGTGCGACTTCCGCGTTGTGCTGCCCGAGATCGGGCGCGACGTCGCGAATCGTCGTATCGCAATCGGAAAACCGGAACGGCAGGTTGGGCAGGCGCAGCGTCCCGTAGCGCGGATGCTGTTGCTCGACGACCATGCCTCGGGCCTGGATCTGCGGATCGTTCAACACCTCGTCGATGCGCTGCACTTTCGCGCAGGGCACGTCGATGCCGTCCAGCAGGTCGAGTACCGACGCGACGGAACGCGCGGCCACCCACGGCTCGACCACCGACAGGATCTCCGCGCGGTGCGCGTTGCGTCCGGTGCTGTCGTGAAACCGCGTGTCGGCGCCGAAACCCGCCGGGCCGCCGTGCGCCGCGATCAGCGCGGCGAAGCGCTTCCACGCGTCGTCCACCTGCGCGGCGATCACGAGATCGCCGTCCGCGGCGCGGAACACGCCATAGAGTGTCGACGTCGGCATGTCGTGCCCGGTTTGCTCGGGCAGCACGCCCTTCAGCGTGTAGCACTGCACCGCGTATTCGTGCATCGACACCAGCGTGTCGTACAGCGCCATGTCGACGTGCTGCCCGCGGCCACTCTTCACGCGCCCGAGCAGTGCGGCGTTGATCGCCGCGACCGCATGAATGCCGGTGTACATGTCGCCGAGCGAAATACGCAGCAGCGGCGGGCGCTCGCCCGGCGTACCGACCATCTGCATGATCCCGCTCTTGGCTTCGGCGATCAGCCCGAAGCCTGCGCGATGCGCATCGGGACCGGTGTGGCCGTACGCCGAAATGGAGCAGTAGACGAGGCCCGGATTGCGCGCCGACAGTTCTTCATAGCCGAGCCCGAGCTTGTCCAGCGCGCCTGGCCGATAGTTCTCGATGAAGACGTCGGCGGAGTCGCACAGCCGCTGCATGAACGCCTTGCCGCGCGGGTCCTTCATGTTGACGCTCACGCCGCGCTTGCCCATGTTGAGCTGCAGGAAGTAGCCGCTTTGCTGGTCGTCGAGCACGGTCGCGTGCTGGCGTCCGGCATCGCCGGCGCCGGGACGCTCGACCTTGATCACTTCGGCGCCGAGCGCCGCGAGACAGCGCCCGACATACGGGCCGGCGAGGAAATGGCTGTAGTCGACGACGCGAATGCCTTCGAGGGGACGAGCCTGCATCACGGTGCCTCCGGACGGCGCGGCACCATCAGCCGATGTTCGCCGCGTTGAACGACCTGCCCGTCCTGATTGATCAGTTCCGACGGCAGCACGACGATGCCCCAGTCCGGGCGGCTCTTGCTGGCCCGCATCGAGCCGACGCGGAACGTCACGTGCAGCACGTCGCCGACCTTGATCGGCAGCAGGAAATCCCAGGTCCAGCCGAGCGACATGCCCGGCAGGAAGCGGTAGTCGCTCTGGGTCTTCAGGCCGTCGGCCACGGACAGGCCGAACAGCCCGTGCGCGACGAGGCAGCCGAAATGGCTCGCGTTCGCGTATGCCTCGTCCACGTGAACGGGCGTATGGTCGCCGGTGAGGTCAGCATACGCGAGAATGCGCTCCTTGGTCACGACGTAGGTCGGGCTCGTGCACGTGTCGCCTTCGCGGGCATCGTCCCAGTATTTCTCGACGATCGCCATGGTCATGCCTCCGCGCGCGGGTTGATCGCCAGCGCCTGCGCGACGCAGGAAGCCGGCCGGGCCTGAATCAGTTCGACGGCGAGCCCGTCGGGCAGGCGAATCCAGTTGCGCCCCTGCGGCATCTCGGTCACGTCGAATCGCTGCGCGGCGGCCAGCGCGGCCTCCAGGTCTTCGCACATCACGCCGAGATGGGCGAGCCGGCCTTCCGGGCCGTCATGTTCCGGCGCGTGGATGAACTGCAGGCCGCCGAGCGTCCAGTACTGCCGCGGCGCGTCGAGCGTGCCGTCCACTTCGCGCAGCGTCATGCCGAGCACGTCCTCGAAGAAACGGATGTGCCAGTGGATGTCCTTCACCCAGATCGCAACGTGTTCGAGATAGGCTTTCGTGGCGCTCATGCGGCTGCCTCCTCGCGTTGGCGATCGGCCATCGCGCGCTCCAGCCCCTTGATGCAGGCGACGAGCGTGGCGTTGACGGGGGTCGGCACGCCGTAGCGCTGCCCGCAGCGCACGACCGAACCGTTGATGAAGTCGATCTCGGTGATCGAGCCTTTCTCCAGGCTTTGCAGCATCGAGGTCTTGAATGCGGCCGGCAGCCCCTCGGCGGCGAGCGTCCATGCCTGTTCGGGACCGGTCATCGACAGTTTCACGCCGGCCGCCTGCGCCGCCGCGATCGCCTCGGCGACCGCCGCGAGCGACGTCGCCTTCAGCAGCGGCTCGTCGTAGAGCTGCCCGTAGGTGAGGCCGGTGAGGCCCGTCAGCGCGCCCGTCGCGACATTCACCAGCAGCTTGTCCCACATCGTGCCGACGATGTTGTCGCTGATCGTCGTCGCGAGGCCGGCCGCATCGAACGCGGCGGCGATCGCCTGCACGCGCGGCGTGATGCGGCCGTCGAGTTCGCCTATGTAGGTGTATTTGCCGATCACGCCGGATTCGATATGACCCGGCCCGCGCAGCACGCCGCCGACGTAGGTCTTGCCCGCGAGTACGCGCTCGCGGCCGACGGCGTCGCTCAGGATGTCCTCGTGGCCGAGGCCGTTCTGCAGCGACAGCACGACGGTATCGGGCCCGACCAGCGACAGGGCGCCGCGGATGGCCGCGTCGGTGTGGAACGACTTGACCAGCACCACCACCAGGTCGGCCGCGCCGACTTCGGCAGCCTGCGTCGTCGCGTGCACGCGTACCTGCCGCGTGCCGCGCGCGTCGTCGACCCGCAGGCCGTCACGGCGCATCGCATCGACGTGCGCGGGCGAGCGGTCGATCAGCCAGGTCTCGTGACCGCCTTCGGTGAGGGTGGCGCCGATCGCACAGCCCAGTGCGCCAGCTCCCAGAATCGCGATTTTCAATGGTGTCTCCTTGACGTATGGCCTCACGATAGGAGCCGTCGCTCATGCCGACAATGCAATGGATACAATGACGTCATTGCCATGGACAATAATGCGACGATGCCCGCCGATCTGCCGGACCTGAAGCTGCTTCAGTTATTCGATCTCCTGTACGACGTGCGCAGCGTCACGCGCGTCGCCGAGCAACTCGGCCAGAGCCAGCCGACGGTCAGCATCTGGCTCGGCCACTTGCGGGAACACCTGCACGATCCGCTCTTCATCCGCACGCCGGGCGGCATGGCGCCGACGCCGCAAGCCGACGCGCTCATCGGGCCATGCCGGGAAATCCTCGAATCGCTGCGGCGCTTCACTGCATGGGAGATCGCGTTCGATCCCGCGACCGCCCAGCGACGCTTTCGCATCTGCATGACCGATGCGAGCCACGTCACGCTGTTGCCGCGGCTACTGGCCCATGTCCGGGCGCAGGCGCCGGGCGTCCGGCTGGAAGCTGCACGGATCGACGGCAATACGGAGCGGGCGCTCGAATCCGGCGAAGCCGATCTCGCGATCGGCTATGTGCCGTGGCTGGGCGGTGGCATTTACCAGCAGAAGCTGTATGACCAGGACTGGATTTGTCTGGTGAATCGGCACCACCCGCGGATTCGCGGCCGGCTCGGGGTCAAGCAATATCGGGCGGAAGGGCATGTCGCGATTACGGCGGGAACCGGGGCGCAACTGCTCGAACAGGCGTTGCGGCAGGCGCGCATCGAGCGAGACGTGGTGCTGGAATTGCCGGGGTTTCTCGGGTTGGGGGCGATCGTTCAGACGACCGACCTGATCACGACGCTACCGCGTCATATCGGCGAGACGCTGGCCCAGGCCAGCGATCTGGCGGTTCATGCATGCCCGATCCCGGTCGATGGCTTCGCGGTGCGGCAGCATTGGCACGCGCGCTACCACCACGAGGCCGGCAACCGGTGGCTGCGCGGCGTCGTGACTCGACTATTCGGTCATTCGCATTGATCTGTGGCTTCGGCGTTCGCGAGGGAGGCTGGAAGTCTTGTGGCCTTCGGGCGGTGCAGCATCACGACAACGGGCAATGTCCCCGGGATGGGCGGAAGGCACGGCTCGTCACGACAACATCGGGGCGGATCACTCTTCGGAAGCCCCCCACCTTTGGCTGCTGACGTCTGCCAGCGCGTCGAATACAGCCGGCGAGCGTTCCAGGCGCGCGATCGTGCGTGCACCCTCGAGCGCGGCGACCAACGCTGCCGCGGCCGACGATGCGCGCGCGGAAGCAAAACCGCATCCCCTGAAATGCGCCGCGATCACCTCGGTCGAATCGGCAAACCCCCGCGCGACCCGCTCGGTCAGCTCGGCGTCGAGCGCGGGCAGTTCGTTGGCCAGGTTTTGCATGAGGCACCCGTACTGGAAATCGGCAGCGACCATTTCAGCCGCAAACGTGCTGAAGAGCCGACGCACGAAATCCAGCGCATGACCGGTCGTTTCGGCCGAGATGTTCTGCAAGACGGCAATTCGATTCGTGACGTACTGATCGATTGCTTCTTCCGCGAGTTGTGCCTTGCCGCGTGGAAAGTGGAAGTAGAACGATCCCTTGGGCGCACCGCTTTCTTCGAGGATCTGGGTCAGTCCGGTCGCGGTGTAGCCCTGGATGCGAAACAGCCGTTCGGCCGTGGCAATCGCGCGAGCGCGAGCGTCAGTCTTGCGTGTCATGCCGGAAAAGTATCACGTTTGCCTTGACCCGGCTATGGCGATCGCCATACTATGGTGATCACCATATTCCGGAGTGCCGTGATGCCCGTCGACAAGAGCAAGCCATCGGCGCCGAGACGAACCGTTCTGGCGATGGGCGCGGCCGGACTGATTGCGGCTTTGTTTCGACCTGCCCGCGCAAACCCGACAGGAGAAGGTGATCCGGCCATGCCAACCTACGCCGCAGGAACGCTTCCCAAAGGGGTGCGTTCGCGCATGATCCCCGGGGTGAACGGCCTCGATGTCCATATTCTCGAGGCCGGTCATGAAAGCGCCGGCCGGCCGCTCGCGTTGCTTTTGCACGGCTTTCCGGATTTGGCCTACGGCTGGCGGCATCTCATTCCCATCCTGGCCGACGCGGGATACCACGTCGTGGCGCCCGACCAGCGGGGGTTTGGCCGCACCACCGGCTGGGTGAACGACTATGACGCCCCGCTCGCGCCGTTCAGCCTGTTGAATATGACGCGCGACGCGCTCGGATTGGTTTCGGCATTGGGGTATCGGCAGACGTCGATGCTGGTAGGACACGACCTCGGCTCGCCCGTGGCGGTGTATTGTGCGCTCGCGCGACCCGACGTCTTTCCGTCGGTGGTGTTGATGAGCGCACCGTTCCCTGGCCCGCCGGCGCTTCCGTTCGACACGGCGCGAAGCGAGGCATCGTCGGCTCGACCGAACGATGACGCTCGGAAACTGGCGGCGGCGCTTGCGGCGCTCGATCCGCCGAGGGCGTATTACCAGCAATACCTCAGTACACGAAACGCCAACCGGGACATGTGGCATCCACCGCAAGGTTTATCCGCGTTTCTTCGCGCATTTTTCCATGTCAAGAGCGCCGACTGGCCGGGCAACAAGCCGCATCCGCTCAAGGCGCTCACGGCTGCGGAGCTGGCGCAAATGCCCACGTACTACGTGATGGATCTCGGCAAGACGATGCCCGAAACCGTCGCGCCATTCCAACCGTCCGCCAGCGAAACCCTTGGCTGTACATGGCTGACCGATGCGGAACTTGGCGTGTACACGGCGGAGTACGGCCGCACCGGGTTCCAAGGCGCGCTTCAGGCTTATCGTGTGTTGTCCGATCCTGACCTGAACGCCGAGTTGCGCCTGTTTTCGGGCAAGACGATCGACGTCCCCTCGCTCTTCATTGGCGGCACGAGCGATTGGGGCACTTATGCCGCGCCGGGCGCGCTCGATCTGATGAGAACGAAGGCGACGACGAGAATGCGTGGCATCGAGCTGATCGACGGCGCAGGCCACTGGATCCAGCAGGAGCAACCGGCCAGACTTGGCGAACGCTTGCTCGCTTTCGCGAAGGCGTGAAGCGGGGCGCGGTGGAAGAGGGCGTCTTTCGCGACCGGCGGCGGTAGCCGTATCACATCCGGGAGGCCGTTTCGGCGCCGAACCGGTCGACCACGAATTCGGTAAAGCTGCGAAGCTTCGGTGATTTCTGCTTCTGTTGCGGATAAAGCAGATTCATCGATCGCTCGGGGGCGGCGAAGTCCGGCATGATCTCGACGAGGCGCGCGTCGCGAATGTCCTCGTGGATCAACATCGAAGGCAGCATCGCGATACCGAGCCCGCTCAACGTCGCCCGGCGCAACGCTTCCGCGCTGTCGATTTTCAGTCTGCCGTCCACGCAGATGCTCATCGGCCCATCCGGGCCTTCCAGCATCCAGTGGGCGTGCGCCGCGTGCCATTCCGATCGGGGCGGATACGCATACGTCAGGCAGTGATGCTCGCGCAGCGCGTGCGGCGTAGTCGGCGCGCCATGTTCGTGAACGTAAGCGGGCGACGCACAGAGCACCAGCCGGTATGGCGCCAGCGGACGCGCGACCACATCCGGACTGGCGAGCGCGCCGATGCGAATGGCGGCCTCGAAACCTTCGTCGAACAGATCGGCGAGCGAGTCGGTTGCGACGATATCGAGCTTGATCTCGGGGTAGCGCTGGTAATAGTCCGCGAGCGCGGGAATCAGGCACTCGTTCGTAAACACGACAGGCGCCGTCACGCGCAGACGCCCGCGTGGATGCTTGAGGTGATCGAGTGCAAGCTGTTCCGTGTCGTCGACCAGACCGAGGACTTCGACGCATCGCTCGTAGTAAGCCCGGCCGAACGCGCTGACTTTCTGCTTGCGCGTCGTGCGGTGAACGAGGACCGCGCCCAGCCGGCTTTCCAGCGCCTGAAGGTAGTTGCCGACCATGGTCGGCGACAGATCGGACGCCTGCGCGGCCGCCGTCAGGCTACCCGTTTCCACGATGCGGACGAATACGGCCATCGCCTTGAGGAGATCCATTGCGCAATGGTACTGGATTCTGTTTCAAGGTGCGGCGCGTTTATCCGCCACCGGTTTGGAAATACATTGCGGTGGAAATGCATTGCGACAGGCGAGCGAAAGGAGGGCAGACATGCTGTATGAACTCACGACGTTGTCGTGTCCGCTTCTGGACCAGAATATCGTGTCCCACCGTGCGCATCACTGGGTATCGGATGCCGGCGCGCTAGGGCGGCTGCTTGGCGCATGGCGCACGGAAATTGGCGAGCTATCGCGGGTCGTCGTGCTGCGTGGCTTCGAGACGATGGATGAATTGCAGCATGAACGCAATCGGGCATTGAGCGCCGAGCAACCTTTCGGCATTGAAAGCGCGTCCGTTCGATTGACGATGGAAAGCCATGCGCTTTTTCCTTTTCTCCCCGACATCGAACCGGCGGTGTTGGGCGACTTCTATGAAATTCGCCGCTACTGGCTGAAAGCCGGCGGTATTGCGCCGACCATTTCCGCGTGGGAACGCGCGATGGGCCCGGCCCAAGCCTATACGTCGCATCTCGTTTGCAACATGTACGCGCTCGATGGACCGCCGCGCATCACGCACATCTGGGGATTCTCGAGTCTGGAAGAACGCATGGCGTTGCGAAAGCGGCACTACGCGGAGGGTCTTTGGCCGCCGGCAGGCGGTCCGGAACAGATCGAAAGGGCAACGTCGACGATCGGCTTGCCGGAGGCGTGGTCGCCGTTGCATTGAATGCGCCGCCGGCGCAAGCAAACCGCGCTCCCCCGAAGTCAGGCCGACTCGGTAGTGGATTTCAATTCACCGCGCTCAGCGGCCAAACCCACGTCGCGCGCCGAATCGTGCCCCGCCGGCACCGCCACCCGCACATAAAGAAACGCACGCCGTTCACGATCGGGCAGCACCTGCGGCCCGTAGCTGATCCTGACCGCGCCATCATCGATCGCGCCCGCCTGCTCGAAACGCCACGCACGGGGATCGCTGTCGAGCAGGAATTCGGCGCGCGCATATGCGTGCGGCTCGAACAGCTCGGGGATCGTCACCGTCTTTCCGTCGAGCTTGTCGAGCAACGCTTCGACCACGTTGAAGCCATAGCCGTCGCGCACGATGTCGCAGATGAAGCTGCCCGCGATGCGCGGATTCAGTTCGATCACGTGCGGCACGCCGTCATGCACGATGCAGTCGAGATGCACGGGCCCCCACGTGAGCCCGGCGGCGGCCGTCGCACGCGTGCCGACGTCGATCAGCGCGCGCAGCGTGTCGGCGTCGAGATCGAGTTCCGACGTATAGCCGCGTTCGAGAAAACCCGCGCCATGCCGCTTCAGCTTGCGCAGCGCGCCGACGTAGCGGCCGTCGAAATACTCGACGCAGTATTCGCTGCCGTCCAGGAATTCCTCGATGACGACGCGTTCGGTCGCAAGCGACGGTGCATCGGCCTGCGCGGCGGCGAGCGCGTCGAGCTGCGCGCGCACGGCGGCGATGTCCTCGCAGCGGCGCACGCCGTCGCTCGCGGAGCCTTCCGACGGCTTGACGACGACCGGAAAGCGCAACGGGGCCGCGGCGGCCGCGAGCGCCGCCGGCGCGGTGAGCGTACCCGCGACGAACTGCGCGGCCGGGATCCCGTGCGCGGCGAGCAGCGCCTTCTGGTTCGACTTCGATACCGCGTGCGCGACATGCCGCGCATCGGGGCCGGGCAGGCCGAGCGCATCGGCGACCCACGCGGCGGTGCGCGCATAGCTGTCGTGCGCGGTCGTCACGCGCAGCGTGTCGAGTTCGTCCGGAAAGCGCGCGCGCAGCCATTCGACGAGCTGGCCGGCGTCGGGCGCGAGATTGACCGTCTCGATGCCGTCGGGAAACACGTCGTCGATGCGATGGCCGGGCGCGGTGATGACGGTCACGGCCACCTGGCGTGCGACGGCGGCGCGCACCAGTGCGACGCTGCTGCCGGTGGCGCGTGCGCCGATCACGATGAGTCGCTTCATGATGAATCCTTGATCGAGGGCGGAAGAGGGATACCGGCTAGCGTGCGCGCCTGCGCAGCCGCTGCGCTTCGAGGCGCGGCAGCATATGCTGGACGACGCGCGGCAGCGTATAGATCGGCAATTGCGCACACGCGAACACGAGCGCCATGGTCGGCGTCGCGGCCAGCCCGAGCGCGGCCCACATCAGCCCGACGTTGCGATTGGCGATGATCAGCGCGACGTTCAGGCGCGTGCGGACGTCGCCGGGCGTGAGCCCGTACGCGACGATCTGGAAGCCCGCGTTGACGGCGAACGCGAGCGCGATCGCGGTCAATGCGCGGTGCGGTGCGTCGATGATCGACTGCTGCATGCCGGCCATCGTGCCCAGCGCGAATATCAGCAGCGCGACGACGACGGTTGCGTCGATCGGCGTCGCATGGCGCGCGAGCCGCGCGCCGGCAAAGCGCCGCACGAGCAGCGCGACGCCCTCGGCGCTGCCGATCAGCAGCGCGAGCCGCAGCGCGAGGCTCGACGGCGAGATCGATACCGCCGCGTCGTGGCTGAACCAGGCGGTCAGCAGCGGCGCGGTCAGCGGCACGAACACCATCGACGCGAGCGTCGCGACGAGTGCGACACTGGCGTCGAGCGACAGCATTCGCGCGATCGTCGACGTGCCGCTCGACGGCGGCGCGCAGTAGGCGATCACCAGCGCGACGACCCAGTCGTACGGCAAACCCGCGAGCCGCGCGGCGATGCCGAGCGCGACCGGGCACGCGATCATCGTCACGGCGGGCAGCAGCAGCGACACGGCGGGCCGCCGCGCGACCGCGCGCACGGCGCTCGGCTCCACGCGCAGCAGCGTGCCGAGCACGAACAGGAACACGGTAACGGGCATCAGCGGCCGAGCGAGATCCGCGAGCGGCGGCGCCAGCAGCCCGAGGCCGACGCCGCACGCGAGCACGGTCGGGCCGCGCCGCACCAGTGCGGCGATCACTGTGCGCACGGGCGAACCTCGGGCTGGCGGCGAACGGGAGTGAAGCCGAAGCAGGCAGCGGATGGCATGCGGATTCCTTGGAGAGGCGGCCGGCAGGGAATACCCGCTAGGCTAATCCGGATGATGAGCGAAGTAAAATGATATAAGATGGATCAATAACAAGAGAAACTGATATGAACATCCCTCTGCTCGAAACTTTCCGGGCGGTCGTGCAGGAAGGCAGCGCGTTGCGCGCGGCCGAACGGCTCGGCTGCACGCAATCGAACGTCACCGCGCGGCTGCGTCAGCTCGAGGAGTCGCTCGACGCGCCGCTGTTCGACCGGCACGGCAAGCGGCTGGTGCTGAACGATGCCGGGCGCCGGCTGATGCCGTATTGCGACCGCATCTTGCGCCTCGTTGACGAAGCAACGCAGGTGGTGCGCGAAACGCCGGTTGCCCGCAGCTTCCGGCTCGGTTCGATGGAAAGCACGGCCGCCACGCGGCTGCCGGCGCTGGCCGCCGCGCTGAAGGAGCGCGATCCGGCGCTCGGCCTCGCGGTGCAGATCGGCAGCGAGCCGGATCTGGCCGACGCGCTGCTGCGCGGCCGGATCGACGCGGCGCTCACCGCACGCGCGGTCGTGCGGCCCGGGCTGCATTACGAGCCCGCGTTCGCGGAAGACATGGTGCTGGTGAGCGCGGCGACCGTCACGCGCCGGCAGTTGCTGGCCGACAACACGGTGCGCTTGCTCGCGTTTCACGACGGCTGCCCGTATCGCGCGGTCGCGGAGCACTGGCTGAAGGCGCGCGGCGTCGCGATCGAATCGGTGTCGTCGTTCGGCACGTTCGGCGCGATCCTCGGCTGCGTCGCTGCCGGGATGGGCGTCGCGATCCTGCCGAAACGGATCACGACCGAACACGTGGCGCGCAAGGAGCTGCGCACGCACGCATTCGACGATCTCGACAGCGTGACGACCTACCTCGTCACGCCCGACGAAGCGCCTGCGTTGCCCGAACTCGACGCGTTGCGCGCGGTGCTCGGCCGGCAGGCGGGTGCGCTGCTCGCGCGCTGACACCAGCACGCTGCAGCCCTAGGCCGGCACGACCGCACGCTCGTCCGCGAAGAAATCGGCCTCGATTTCGCGAATGCGCGCGCAGTCCTCGAGCAGTCGCTCGAACGTCGGGCTGTACAGGCCGACCGTGCCGAGCGCCGTCTGCAGGTCGGTGGTCACGCGTAGCGTATCGCCCACCTTGATCCATTGCTTGAGCCCGACGAACGACGGTAGCGCCTGGATCGCCTGCCACGTGAAATCCTGCCGCAGCACGCCGTTGCGCGACGACAGCAGCAGCACGTGCCCGCAGTATCCGCGAAAATCCGCCGGCGTGGCGACGTCGCCGAACAGCCGCTCCGGATGCAGCACGGCTTCAACGGTGGCCGACACGTGATTCTCGCCGCTGACCGCGCTCGTCAACCGCGGGTCGAGGCTGCCGTGCAGCCGCGCGTTCAGCTCGACGATGGTCGGGCCGTCGGCCGTATCGAACAGCTCCAGATGAGTCGGCCCGAAGCGCACGTCGAGCGCGTCGAGTACGTCGGCCGCGTAGTCGAGCAGCGGCGCGTAGCGCGGGTCGGCGTGGTTCAGCACCAGCATCTTGTCGAGCCGCGGCGCGTGCGTGCGGTCGCGATGCACTTCCCACAGGCTGACCACGCGATGGCGGCCCTCGAAAGATACCGAATCGACGATGTATTCCTGCCCTTCGGAATAGCTCTGGATCACGATGTCGTCGTTCGGCTGGTTGTACAGCGAACGGGTGGCGAGCACGTCGCGCGCGGCGGCCTCGACCTGCGCGAGCGTCCGGCAGATCTTCACGCCGGCCACGCCCGCGCTGCGCGCCGGCTTCACGACGAGCGGCAACGTGCCGTGCGCGCGCGCCCAAGCGAGCGCTTCATCGACCGACGTGCTGTGGAAATGCGCGGGCGCGCGCAGCCCGGCCTGGCGAATGCGCTCGTTCATCGCGAACTTGTCGCGTCGAGCGGCGGAGGTCGCGAGCGGGTTGCGAAATGGCACGTCGAGCCGCTCGGCCAGCGTGTCGGCCAGCTCGAGCGCCGCGTCGAGGCCGTGCAGCACCGCGCCGATTCGCAGGTCGCTCAGCTGCGCGAGCGTCGCGTCGATGTCGCCGCGATGCTGGACCTGCCGGATGTAGTCGGACGGCACGAACTGGTTTCGGTAGATGGCCGGCAGATCGGGGTCGCTGATCACGTGCACGCAACGGATGCCGTATGCACGAAACGCGGGGGCCAGGTACGCGGCGGTCGACGCGCCGTCGACGATCAGGACGGTATCGATGAAGCGATGCTGCATGGATTCCTCGCTCGGATGGGGGATCGGTTGAAGGATGTCGTGCGGCAAGGTGTTCAGGCCCGGGTGCCGTCGCCGCGTGCGTCGCCGGGCCAGCGCACGGCCAGCACGATACAGAGCGCGACGAGCGCGGCCGCGATCGCAAACGCGCGCGACGCGCCGGCCACGATTGCCGCGCCCTGGCCGGCAACCAGCGCGCCGAGCGCCGCGACGCCGATCGCGGCGCCGACCTGGCGTGCGGTGTTGAGAATCGCGGACGCGGTGGCCGAGCGGCCGGCCTCGACGCTGCCGAGCATCGTCGACGTCAGCGCGGGAATCGCGATGCCGCCGCCGATCGCCATCGCCGCAAGCCCCGGCGCCAGCAGCGCGTACGGCGTATGCGCGGCGAGGGTCTGCCACAGCCACACGTAGCCGGCGAGCGATACGGCGAGGCCGACGATGACGGTCGCGCGAAACCCGTAGCGGACCGCGAGCCGGGCGCTCGCGATGTTGGCGAGCATGATGATCGTGAGCGGCGCGAGCGCGAGCCCCGATTCGGTCGCCGTGAAGCCGCGCGCGTTCTGGAAATAGAGGCTGAGCGAGAAGATCAGCCCGTAGAACGCCGCATTCGTGATCGCGCCGATCGCAAGCACGCCCGGCACGCGGGCGATCCGGAGGAGCGCGAGTTGCAACATCGGCGCGGCCACGTGCCGCTCGATCGCGACGAACAGCGCACCGAGCACGACCGACGCGATCAGCGCGGCAGCCGCATACGGGTCGCCGATTCCGTGCGCACCGGCCCGGATGATGCCGCCCGTCAGCAGCCCGAGCACGAGCACCGCGACGATCTGGCCGGCCGGGTCGAACAGCCGCGGGCGCGCGGCGGCGGAATCCCGCACGTGACGCAGCGTGAGCCATAGCCCGAGCGCGCAGATCGGCAGGTTGATGAAGAAGATTGCGCGCCAGCCGAGCGAATCGATCAGCAGGCCGCCGAGCGTCGGCCCGGCCGCGCTGATCGCGCCGCCCGTCGCGCTCCACCACGCGACGGCTTTTACGCGCGCGGCAGCATCGTTGGCGCACGCATGCGTGATGAGCGCGAGCGACGTGGGCAGGATCATCGCGGCGCCGACGCCTTGGGCGACGCGCGCGGCGACCAGCGCGGCCAGCGACGGCGCAAGCGCGCAGCCGAGCGACGCGAGCAGGAACAGCGCGAGACCGTAGGCGAACAGCCGGCGGCTGCCGAAGCGGTCGGCCAGCGTGCCGGACGTCAGCAGCAGCGCGGCGAACGACAGCGTGTACGCATCGACGATCCACTGCAGCCCGTGGACGCTCGATCCGAATGCGTGGCCGAGGCTCGGAATCGCGACGTTGACGACGGTCACGTCGAGCTGGACGATCGCGAAGCCGAGGCTCGCGGCCGCGACGGTCGGGAAGATCGCGCGCAGCGACGCGCGGGGCGGAGCCGCTGCGGCGGTCGGCGCGCGGTCGACCGGGGCGACGTGGTCGAGTGCCGGGGCACGGTCGCTCATCGCGGCTCCCGCGGCATACGGAACGTGCGGGACATAGGGCGCAACAGGCGGTATCGAGTCATCTGGCGGGTTCCCGTGTGGAGATGAACGGAGCCGGCTTCTCGTCGTGAGCCGGCCGCATCGTCGAATCCGACAGAAAACTAGCATCGACCCGTTGGCGAATACAAATAATAAGCAACGATTTTTTAACAAGTATTCGTGTTAAGGAGCGGCGCACACACGGTGAACCGGTTCCGTCCGCATTGCTGAACTTATATCGATAATTTTTGTTTGCAATCGAATTAATATCATTTCGAAATGCAATGGCGGTCTCCTAGTCTTGTCGAGCGCTTCGCACCGAGGACGGCGGAGCGCGGCGGCGATGCCACGCCGCTCTTCGAACCAGATCTTTATTCGAGAGACCTATGACCTATCTCGCAGATGCACGTATTGCCTTGACGGCAGCGGAATCCGCTCACATCCGCAAGACGCTCGGCACGCTGGATTACGACCCGGCCGGCGGCGCAGGCTACATCAGCGCAGTCCGCAAGCTGGCCTACAACGCGTTTCCCGACCGGATCGTCGACGCATTCGATCGGGCGAAGGCGCCGACCGCGGACGCGCACGGCTCGATCGAGCTCGACAATCTGCCGATCGACAACGGCGTGACGGGCAGCCCGCGGTTCGAGGAAACCGGCCGCTCGTTCAAGGCCGGCGTGCTGAGCGAGAACGTGCTGGTCGCGTTGAGCACGCTGGCCGGCGAACCGTACTCGATCGCGCACGAAGGCCGCGAGCTGGTGAACAACCTGACGCCGCACAAGGCGACCGCGCGCGACTACACGGGCCTCGGCTCCGAGGTCGAGCTCGACTTCCATATCGAGAACGCCGCGCAGGCGCACATGCCGGAAGGCGATACGTCGCCGTTCGCGCTGCTGCTGCTCGGCGTGCGCAGCGAGGCCGGCGGCGGCCCGTACACGCGCCTCGCCGATGCGCGCCGCGCACTGCAACTGCTGTCGGCGGACGATATCGCGCAACTCTACGGCGAGCACTACATCATTCGCGTGCCGTACCGGTGGCGCGGCGCCGCGCCCACGCCGCGCGACAACACCGACCTGAGCGCCGTGCTGTCGGGGCCGCTCGATGCGCCGCGCGTGACGGTCGCGTTCTATCCGGACATGGTGCTGGCGGTCAACACACGTGCGCAGGAAGCGCTGGCCAACCTGTATCGCGCGGTGCGCGAGGTGTCGTTCGGCGTGCAGGTATCGCCGGGCAAGCTGGTGCTGATCAACAACCACTTCACGCTGCATTCGCGCGACCGCTTCGATCCGCAGTACGACGAGAACGACCGCGCGTTCCGCTGGGTGCAGCGCGTGTTCGTCGCGCGCAGCCTGTGGAACTTCCGTGCGTTCACGCCGCTGCAGGCGCGCGTGTTCGACCCGAAGGCGGTGTATGCGGGCGAGTCGGCGCACACGAGGCGTCCGTCGCCCGTCGTGCAACCGGCGACGCAGCGTGCGGCCGCGGTCGAACTCGAAGCGACGCCTGCGTGATCGACGCGACAGGGCAGCGACTGGCGCCGAACGTTGTCAGCCTGCTGCCCGCGCTCGCTGCGAGCATCCGCGAATAAAAACAGGAATCCACAAGACATGAGAAGAACCGCCTTTCCCGTTGGGCGCATCGCCCGCGTGCTGGCCGTCGCGCTGATCGCGGCGAGTGCCGGAAGCGCCGTCACCGCGCACGCTGCATCGTTCGACCTGAGCCCCGAGCAGCCGGCCCGACAGCGCGGCACGCTGAACCCGGCGGTCGAGCAGGCGCTGCCGGCCGGTTTCCGGTTTGCCGAAGCGAATACGCTGACGATCGGCATCGCGCCGAACCTGCCGCCGCTCAGCACCTATGCGACCGACGCGCGCACGGTGGTCGGGTTCGATCCCGATCTCGCGCAGCTGATCGCGGACAGCATCGGCCGCAAGCTGAAGATCGTGCCGCTCGCATGGGCCGACTGGCCGCTCGCGCTGCAGTCCGGCAAGGTCGACGCGGTGATCTCGAACGTGACGGTGACCGAGCAGCGCAAGGAGAAGTTCGACTTCTCGACCTACCGGAAGGACCAACTCGGCTTCTACGTGAAAACCAACAGCAAGCTTGCCGCGATCCGCGAACCAAAGGATGTCGCCGGGCTGCGGGTCGTGACCGATTCGGGCACGAACCAGGAAAAGATCCTGCTCGAATGGAACCGGCAGAACGTCGCGCGCGGCCTCGCGCCGGTCGAGATCCAGTACTACGCGGATGCGGCCGAACGCTGGGTCGCGCTGCAGTCGGGCCGCGTCGACACGATCTTCAGCGTGAATTCGATGCTCGCGTACCAGGCATCGCTGCGCGGCGATGCGAAGCTGATCGGCACCGTCAGCGGCGGCTGGCCGCGCACCGCCGATATCGCGATCACGACCCGCAAGGGCAGCGGCCTCGCCGATCCGCTGACGCTCGCGATCAATGCGCTGATCGCGAACGGCAGCTATCGGAAGGCGCTCGATCACTGGCGGCTGGACGCCGAAGCGATCGACCGGTCGCAGACCAATCCGCCCGGGCTGCCGCGCACCTGAGTACGGCGCGCGGCGGGGCTCGCTTGAGCATCGTCGTAGTCGTCCTCCGCCCGGTCGCGTTGAAGCCGCCGCCGGCGGCTGCTTGAAATAGTCGTCGCGATCCGGCTACGGCTTGGCGCCGGGCGGTTTCGTGTCCGGCCGGCGGTCGGCGATCTCGATCGTCGTTTCCCAACGGAAATAGCCCGACACGGCGCCATCGCGATCGAGCACCGCGAAATCGGCCGTGCACGAGGTGGCGCCTGCCGCCAGCACCTCGCTGCGCCAGAAATGGTCTTTCATCGGCTGGCACGACGGATGCAGCAGATCGTCGCCGTCCGGCACCGGCATGGCGGCGTCGCGGATTTCCGCTTCGATCGGCGCGACGATGCCCGCGTCCTTCAACGCGAACCGGACGAACAGCACGGTCACCTCCGCACGCAGCGCGAGCGCGGTTTCGCGCAGATGAAGCTGGTCGCCCGGCGACAGGCCGGCGAAGAGCCGGTTGTCGTTGTGGCCGGCCTGCCCGGCGTCGCCGGGGCTCAACACGTAGATGTGCCGGCCATCGATCACGGTCGGCGCGTCGGCGTCCCGGCTCGCATCGGGGTAGGCCGACAGCAGCGTGACGGCGTCGACGATCGCCAGGACATCGTAACGAACACCAGACATGAGCACGCCCTCCGCAACAAGGGAGCGGCCGGACGGCCTGCGGCCGCCCGTGTGCCGCGATCAGTTATGGATCGAGATGAACGGATCCCACGAGAAGCAGCCCTGGCTCTGGCAATTGCGATCGATGATCTGGAACTGGAAGTGGTAGGTCACACGGCCGACCTTCAGGCATTCGGACGACCAGTAGTAGTTCGCGACCTTCTGGCACGTCGGCACTTCCGGTTTGCTCGTGTTCGGCACCGGGATCGATGCTTCCGCGACGCGCGGCGTCGGCGTCGAGATCAGGTCGTTGCCGGCGTTGGCGACGAACTTGTAGAACACCACCTGGTTTTCGAAGCCCAGCGACAGGCTCGTTTCGCGCCAGCGGATCAGGTCGCCGACCTGCGCCTTCAGATCGAGCTCGCCGCCCGCCTGCCCGGAGATGACGTTGTCCTGGTTCGTCACCATATAGACGTAATGCCAGTCGATCAGCGTCGGCGCGGCCGGATTCTTGCTGGGATTCGGATATTTCTTGAGAATGGTTTCGGTATCGAACGAGACGAGCACATCGGTAACGCGTGACATAGAAGCTCCCGTTTCAAGTAATGGAACTTATCGTTGCGCGAATTGCTTCGTGCGGCCGCCATCGCGTTGTGCTGCAAGGGTTTTCGCCGGGTTCGACGCATGCAGAAGCGACGGCGAATGCAGATTATCCCGTTTGGTTAATCGTGGAAGCTGTAAAAGTAAACAGGTCTGCAAATGATTTGTCGGGTTAATTTTGAAATCGGAATCAATCGAATCGATGCGTTACATAAATATCACGACATTGAATCTGTTAATTGATTGACCGATTATTGGCAGGAACGGGAAGCGGGCCGCTTACCGGTACGTCCAGAGCCGGTGCAGCACGAACGTCGTCGGCGGGATCAGCAGCGCGATCGCGACGACGCTCGTCGCGCGCGACGCATCCAGCGCCTCGGCGGCGCGCGCAAGCAGCATCGTTTCGACGAACCCGACGAGCGTGACCGCGAAAAAGCGCGTCGCGTTGCGGGTGCGCACCGTCGACGAGAAGCTCCACAGCGTATTCGCCAGATACGAGAACGCGGTCGCGCAGAGGAACGCGACCCCATTCGCGGTCACCGGCGTCGCATCGAGCAGCGTGAACAGGGCCGCCGCGACCAGCGAGTGGATCGCGGTCGAGCAGAGCCCGGACACGCCGAAGCGCACGAGCCGCGTGCGCTCGGCCTGGAGCAGCGCGATCATGGCGCCCGCACGTCAGCGCGCGCCGATGCGCGCCCGGACCGGCTGCGCGCGCCGGCGTGCGGGCTGGCGGCGTGCGTCGCGAGCGACCGGCAGTTCGATCACCTTGCCGTGCGTCTGGTAGCGGCGGCGGATCAGGTACACGGGCCGTTGCTTCGATTCGTCGTAGATCCGCCCGACGTATTCGCCGACGACGCCGATCCCGATCAGCTCGATGCCGCCGATGAACAGCGTGACCGAGATCAGCGACGCGTAGCCGAGCACCGGATTGCCGAACAGCAGCGTGCGCAGGATGATGAACGCGCCGTACACGAACGCGAGCGCCGCGATGCCGATGCCGATGTAGGTCCAGCTGCGCAGCGGCACGGTGCTGAAGCTGGTGATGCCCTCCAGCGCGAAATTCCACAGCTTCCAGCCGGAGAATTTCGAGTGTCCGGCGCTGCGCGGGTCGCGCTGGTACTCGACGATCACGGTCTTGTAGCCGACCCACGCGAACAGGCCTTTCATGAAGCGATGCCGCTCGGGCAGGTTGCGCAGCGCGTTCACGACCTTGCGATCCATCAACCGGAAATCGCCGACGTTCTCCGGCAGCTTCACGTCCGACAGCAGGTTGTGCACGCGATAGTAGATCGCGGCGGCGGTGCGCTTCGCGAATGAATCGCAGGCGCGGTTGCTGCGCTTGGCCGCGACGACCTCCGCGCCGTCGCGCCAGTGTTCGATCAGAACTGGAATCAGGCTCGGCGGATCCTGCAGGTCGGCGTCGAGCGGGATCACCGCATCGCCGGCGGCTTCGTCGAGGCCGGCCGTCAGCGCGGCTTCCTTGCCGAAATTGCGGGTGAGATCGATGACGCGCACGCGCCGCTCGGCGGCGCCGATCCGGACCAGGCGTTCCAGCGTGTCGTCGCGGCTGCCGTCGTTCACGCAGACGATCTCGAAGCGGATCGCATCGATCGCGCTCATCAGCGGAATCACGACGTCGAAGAAGCGCTCGACGGCTTCGCCTTCGTTGTAGAACGGCACGACCAGCGAAACGAGCGGCGTGTAGATGGACTCCCGCATGATGATTCCCCTTGTGATGTCGTTTTACCGGTGGGCGCCGAGCGTCAGGCGGCCGGTGCGGCGCATGCCGTGCGCCGGGCGGTGGTGCGGTCGGACCGGGTGTGCGAATTCGGTCTCGGTCGAGATGTCGCGCGCGTCCGGCATCGACGGCACGTCGCGTCTTTCCTGGGCGATCCGGCTGACGAGCAGCGCGAGCGACGCGAGCGTCACGAGCGGCATGAACTGGAACGACAGATGCGGCACGATCGCGAGGCTCGCGAGCGGCATCGGCCACAGCAGCATCAGCCATTCGCGATCGAAGCGCCGCCAGCCGTGCGTCCACGTATAACGTGCGTACCACGCGATCACGATGCCGTACCACGTCAGGTCGTAGTCGTACAGATAGGGGCTGACGAGCAGGCATGCGCATGCGAGGGTCGCGGCGCGCAGCGCGTACGAACACGCGCCGCGCCACGCGTAGACGACGGCAATCGCCGCGGCCGCCGCCGACAGCAGTTGAAGGCCGCGCGCGACGAGCGCGGGCCAGCCGGCCATCGTCGCGAGCGCGAACAGGGTGGGCATGCGCGCGAGCTTGGCGTGGCCGGTGCCGACGATCGTATAGACGTGGGCGATCAAGTGCGTGAACGCGATCCACGGGCCGACGCCGAACGCGAGCGTCGCGAGCAGGGCGCTGACGGCGATCGTCGCGGCCCATGCGCCCAGTGCGCGCCATTGCCCGGCACACAGCAGCGCGAGCGGGAACAGCACCGCGAGCTGCGGCTTCATCGTCAGCAACCCGAAACAGATGCCGGCGGTGACGGGGCGGCGGTTCAGCGCGAGCAGGCCGAAGGCGGCGAGCGTCGCGGTGAAGAGACTCGTCTGCCCGACGATCACCGTGAGGAATGCGCCGGGGAAAGCAAGCGCGCACAGCCACGCGGCGTCGCGCTGCACGGTCGCGCGCATCGCCGCGGCGAACAGCGCGTACGTGATCGCGAGCCACAGCACGAGCGCCAGCGTGTACGGCAGCCAGCCGAGCGGCAGCACGAGCACCAGCATCGTCGGCGGATAGAGCCACGGCAGTGTGCCGTCCGCGAGCGTCATCGTCGGGATAGCCAGCTGCTGGACCGCGAACAGCGTGGAGTAATGCCACGCGTCGCCACCGTGCCCGTGCGCGGCAAGCCATGCGGCGCTCCAGACCGGCGAGAAATCCTGCGACAGCGGGTCCAGCGCGCCGTCGTGCGACAGGTGCACGCGGATCAGGTAAATGACGATGAACAGCAGCTCCGTCAACAGCACGCCGGCGGCATAGAGCCGCACGCGATCGCGGTTGAGCCAGTGCGGATGGCGGCGCGGGCCGGCGATCGGGAGTTCCGGATGCACGCGGGCGGCAGGGTGCGCGTGGCGGGCGAACGACGGCGTTTTCATCGTGCGCTCCGGGAGGCGAGCGCCGTGCGGCGCACCACGACGAACAGCACCGCAAGCAGCACGAGCGGCCCGATTTGCGGCAGCTTCATCAGCCGGTTCAGCATTTCGAAGATCGGCAGCAGCCACGCGAGCACGAGGATGCCCTGGTCGCCGGGCAGCCAGCCTTCGTCGAGACCGTGCGCGATCAGGCAGAAGACCGCGATGCCGAGCCACGTCAGTTCGTAGTTCCACAGGTACGGCGTCGTCAGCAGCGTGGCGACCGCCAGCACCGCGCCGCGCAGCCGCATGTCGCGCGTGCGGCGCCATACGTCGACGGCCGCGGCGAGTGCGACGAGCGCGACCGCCGCCTGGGCGGCCAGCGCGGCCGCCACCGGCGCGCCCGCGAGCCGCAGCGCGGCGAACGGCGTCGGCGACGCGAGCCAGTACGACGCGAGCATGAAGTGCTGCTCGCGTACCGTCGACATCGCATGACTCAACCCGTGCAGCGCGGCGGGGCCGGCCAGTGCGACGCCGGCGGCCGCGAACAGCGTCGCGCTGAGCGCGGCCGCCGCGAAGGTGCGCCAAGCGCGCGTCGCGATCAGCACGAACGGGAACACGATCGCGAGTTGCGGCTTGATCGCGAGCAGCCCGATCAGTACGCCCGCCACGACCGGGCGCTTGCCGAGCAGATGCAGTGCGAGCGCGGCGAGGCCGGCGGTCAGGATGCTGTTCTGGCCGAACAGCGCGGACATGCACACCGCCGAATACGCGACGACGACGAGCGCTGCGGCGCGCGGCACGGGAAGATGCGCGCGCAGCCCCGACAACCGCGAGACGGCGAACGCGTAGCATAAAAGACTGCCCGCGAAAAAGAGGAAGTAAGCGGGCAGGAAAGGCACGAGGGCAACCGGGGCGATGAACAGCAGCATCGTCGGCGGATAGAGCCAGGGAAGCGGCCGGTTTTGCAGATACGCACCGAAGTGCGCGAACTCGGCCTGCAGGAATGACGACGTGTCGTAGGCCGCCGCGGCATGGCCCTGCAACACGAGATGCGATGCGGTCCAGAAGACCGAGAAGTCGGTACCGGGTCGGGCGGTGGCGTTCGACGTGAAGCCGTCGGTCACGACACCCCACACGATCAGCAGCACAACGAAGAGCATCAGCATGATGCAGCTGTACGGAATGATCCGGTCGGCCGTCAGCCATTGAGCACAGCGTATTGCGCGATCGCGCGTTTCACGATTGGCTGTGTACATGATGCCCCGTCTGTGGTGTGGCCGCGTGGTCTGTCGCAGCCGTTTGATGTTGTCGTGCCTGCGGATCGATCGCTCTGAAATGGCGTTGTCCGGTGAATTCATTGTTGAAGAAAAAAACGCGTGATGCAAACCAGGCACGGCCGGACGGCATTGAATGTGTTCAGCGATTCGGGCGAAAACCGCCATTTCTGGTATGAAAAAACGCCGCCGCCCGGATTCGTGTTTCTGACCTGAAACATTCCGCGATTCTTGCCGGCTGTGCATGCCGCCGAACCCGTCGCGCGCGAACGGCTCGCCGCGTTCGGGAAAATCCCGAGAAAATTTTTTTGGCCCTTTGTGCAGCGCGGCGACGGACGTCCGGGCGGGCGGCGCTCGCCCGGACCGCATATATCAAAGTTGAAACATTTCGGTAGCCGGGCGTTTGACGGGCACGCGTGCGAATCGCCGGAACCCTTGGTACGCCTCGATTCCGCCCGGGATGGTCCGCTCTTTGCGTAAGCGTTGGCACGGCAGTCGACGACGGGGCGACCGGGCGGTTCAGGCAACAGGCAGTGGAACCGGCTCGCGAATCGCCTGCGGAAACGATGGTCCGGAGCGCGTCGGGGAACACGCCGCTCCCGTCCGATCAACCGCGGGAACCGTCGTCGAACGACCCACCAGACCTGGCAGCTTCCGGGCAATAAGAAATCGGCATGGCAGTACATGGGGAATAAAAATGAATGACCACAGCACATCGCGGATCGCAAGCCGCGTTAAAGACACATTGCAGCTTTGCCGGGAGTTCCTCTCCCGTTCAACCGGATTCCATGCGTCGAATGGCCGCCGTGCCGTTCCGGTCGCTCGAGCCGCCCGATTCGTCCGGCCGGTCGCACCGTACACGCGCTTCTCATGTTCCGTCTCGCCGATACCCGTTCGCACGGACCGCGGTAGTCCGCCCCGTTTCCGCGACTGATCGTCGGCTTCCGATTTCTAGCGTAGTGCCGGTGGTGCCCACCCCCGACGTCTTGATCGACGAAGGGTATTTCATAGCAGTCCGAAAGGAGAATGCTCATGTCAAGAATCATCGAAAAGGTCGCGTGGTTCGTCCAGGATCAGGACGGCGTGACGGCCATTGAATACGGCCTCATCGCCGCGCTGATCGCGATCGGCATCGTCGCCGCGCTGGCGACGGTCGGTACGGATCTGAAGACCGTGTTCAGCACGATCGCCGCGGATCTGGACTCGGCGGTAGCAGGCCTCTGATGGATGGTACGACGAACGGTTTGTCCGATCGTTCGAATCGTTCGTCGGCGCCACACGGCATCAACGATATTCCTCGACGTATCGATGCACGGTCATCCGACCAGCCGGTGCGCGAGGGTTTTGAAAGTCACCACGCAAGGAGAACATCATGTCCAAGTTCATTCAACAAGCCGGCCGTTTCATTCGCGACGAAGACGGCGTGACCGCCATCGAATACGGCCTGATCGCCGCGCTGATTGCCATCGGCATCATCGCCGCGCTGTCGACCATCGGGAAGGACCTCAAGACCGTGTTCAGCACGATCGCGGCCGACCTCGATTCGGCGGTTGCAGGCATCTGATGCACCGCGCCGCGGGCGGCTCGGCTGGTGCAGTGTTCGAGCCGTCCCCGGCGATTCCGTCACCCGGAAACCGGAGACCATCATGCAAGCCATCACGCGTGTCGCCCGTCGCTGGATCGCCGACGAACGGGGTGTGACGTCGATCGAGTATGCATTGCTCGCGTCGATGTTCGCCATCGCGGTGCTGGGCACCGTCGTCACGCTGAAGGGCTCGCTCGCCGATGCCTACGAGATGATCGCCGCGGCCGTGACGGCCGCCGTGGCCACCGCCGTGACCACCGCGTTGTCCATGGTTTCCTGATCCACCGATTCGATACGCGAGGTTCGCCATGCTTCCCGTTGCGCCGCCTTATCCGGTTCCGTTGTGCGTGACGCTGCTCGCGGTCGCCGCGGCCAGCACGGACATCGCGAGCCGTCGCATTCCGAATCGCCTCGTGTTGCTCGGCCTGGCCGGCGCGCTGGTTGCGCAGTGCCTGTTGCACGGCGTACTGGCAGGCGTGCTCGGATGGCTCGCCGGGGCCGCGACCGGTTTCGGCCTGCTGCTGCCGTTCTACCTGTTGCGCGGGATGGCGGCGGGCGACGTGAAGCTGATGCTGGCGATCGGCGCATGGGTCGGCGCGGAAATGACGTTTTACATCGTGCTGGCCACGTTCCTGGCCGGCGGGATCGGCGCCATCGCCTACGCGCTGCTGCGCGGGCGGGTGCGCCAGATGTGGGCGAACGTGCGCACGCTGATCGTGCGGCGCTCGCAAGCGGCGCGCGCCGAGGCCGACGACGGCCCCGCCGAGATCGCGTCGGTCGGCACGCTGCCGTACGGCGTGGCGATCGCGGTCGGCACGCTGAGCATGCTGTTCGCGTCGTGCGCATAGCGCGACGGATCCGCAACGAGGACGCAACGAGGACGCAACGAGGACGCAACGAGGACGCAACGATCATGAACACGAACCACACCGAACGGGGACGCGACGCGCAGGTGGCACGCCTGCCCGATCCGCCGCCGTCGCGGGAGATCCATACGAAGCTGGGCGCGCAGCTGCCGCCGGCGCCGCGCTCGCTCGCCGACACCGGGCTGAGCATGGCGTTCGTCGCCGGGCTCGTGCTGAAGTCGACGCTGGTGCTCGGCCGCCCGTCGTACGGCGACCTGATCGAGCGGCACTGCCTGCCGCTCGCGGTGCTCGACGACGTCTTTGCGTTCCTGGTGCGCGAGCATCTCGTCGAGCTGACCCATCGCGGCGCGACCGATCTCGACGTGACGTTCCGCCTGACCGATGCGGGCCGCGTGCTCGCGCTCGAGGAGCGGGAACGCAGCGGCTACAGCGGGCCCGCGCCGGTGACGCTCGACACGTATCTGGCGAGTGTGGCCGCGCATTCGGTGCGCAAGCTGCACATCGGCCAGAGCGACGTGTGGGCGGCATTCGAAGGCATCGTGATCGACACGGCGGTGCTCGATGCGGCGGCCGCCGCGCTGAACGCGGGCCGGCCGCTGCTGATCTACGGCCCGGCCGGCAGCGGCAAGACCTTTCTCGCCGAGCGGCTCGGCGCGCTGATGCACGGCCGCGTGCCGGTGCCGCACGCGATCTGCGCAGCCGGCGAAGTGATCCAGGTCTACGACCCGCTCGTGCACGTCGACGCGGAGGCGCCGGGCGGCGGCCAGTCGGTCGATCGCCGCTGGCGCCTGTGCCGCCGGCCGGTCGTGATGTCGGGCGGCGAGCTGACGCTCGACGAACTCGACCTGCGTCGCGACGAAGCGGCCGGCTTCTACCAGGCGCCCCCGCACATGAAGGCGAACATGGGCATGTACGTGATCGACGATCTCGGCCGCCAGCGTGTCGAGCCGCGCGACCTGCTCAATCGCTGGCTGCGTCCGCTCGATCGCGGCGTCGATTTCATGACGCTCGAATCCGGCAATCGCTTCGTGCTGCCGTTCGACGTATGGCCGGTGTTCTCGAGCAACCTGGCGCCGGAGCAGTTCTGCGACGACGCTTTCCTGCGCCGTCTCGGCTCGAAGCTGCACGTCGGCGCGATGTCGATCGACGACTACCGCTCGGTGTACGACGCGGCTTGCACGTCGCTCGGGCTCGTATCGGCGAGCGATGCGTTCGACTTCCTGCTGCATCGGCTGCATCTGCCGACCGGCAAGGCGTTTCTCGCGTGCTTTCCGGCGGACCTGCTGCGCCTCGTGGCCGCCGGCGCGCGTTACCGCGGCGATCCGCCCGAGGTGACGCACGACGCGCTGTACGACGCGTGGGCGAGTTACTTCGGCGCGGCGCCTGAACGGGACGGCAGCCACCCGCCGCCCGTCGAGCGCGGGGGCCGTACGTTCATCACCGGTTGAGCGGTTTCTTTCACGATTCGTCGAGGAGCATTGCCATGAAAAACAGTCGAGCAGTCATGATGCTGGTCGTCGCGATGATCGCGGGTCTCGCCGCGGTCGTGTTCGCGTCCCGCTGGCTGATGCAGACATCCACGAGCTCGGTCACGTCCGTCGCGGTGGCCACCACCGACCTGAACCTGGGCGAGCCGCTCGGGCCGAACCAGATCCACATGGTGAGCTGGCCGTCGGGCAGCGTGCCGACGGGCGCGTTCACCGACACGAAAGCGCTCGAAGGGCGCGTCGTGCGCACCAGCCTCGCGCGCGGCGAGCCGGTGATCGAGTCGAAGCTCGCGCCGGTCGGCACGAAGGGCGGGTTGTCCGCGGTGATCGCCGACGGCAGCCGCGCGATCACGGTGCGCGTGAACGACGTGGTCGGCGTCGCGGGTTTCGCGCTGCCGGGCAACTACGTCGATGTGATCGTCAACACGCAGGAACAACAGGGCAAGACCGACGGGCAGAGCATCTCGAAGATCGTGCTCGAGCACATCCTCGTGCTCGCCGTCGCGCAGCAGGTCAGCCGCGACGACACGGCGCCGAAGGTGGTCAACGCGGTGACGCTGGAAGTCACGCCCGACCAGGCCGAACGGCTCGACCTCGCGCGCAGCGTCGGCACGCTGTCGCTCGTGCTGCGCAACCAGGTCGACCAGAAGACGCTGACCACCGGCGGCGCGACCAAGCTGACGCTGCTCGGCAAGGAGCCCGCACCGGCCGCGCCGCCGGCGCCCGTCCAGGTGCGGCCGGTCCGTGTGCACGTCGCGTCGCACGCGGCGCCGGAAGTCCGGCGCGACTGCGTCGGCGTGCTGACGGGCGTGAAGGGCAGCGTCGAGTGTTTCTGAAGCCAAACCAACCAGCCATATAAACAAACCGGCCGCCGGCAACGCGCGGCGGCCTTGGAAGTCGATAACCGGCACGGCGCCGGTCTCTCGGGGGATCAGACGAAATGAAGATCAAACCGCAACGCACAGGTACCGGCCCACTGCGCACACGCGTCGCACGGGGCACGATGATGGCCGCGATCCTCTGTTCGGGATGGCTGACCGTATATGGCGCACTCGCCCAGGAAGGCATCGAATCGGCGGTGCTGACCAAGGGCGGCGCCAGCGCACCGGCCGCGGTCGGCAAGGGGCCGATGCAGATGACGATCAGCATGACGCCGGCGCCGGCCGCCGCGCCCGCCGCGTCGGCGGGGCCGCTGCGCGGGCCGAACTGCGTCGGCGCCGTGCGCGAATCGACCAGCGTCGCGGTGCCGCTCGGCAAGTCGCTGCTGGTGCCGATGCCGGAGCCGGTACGCAACCGGACGATCGGCAATCCGGCCGTCGCGCAGGCGACGATGGTGTCGCCGCAGACGCTGTACATTCTCGGGCTCGCGGTCGGCACGACCAACATGATCGTGCAAGGCAGGAGCGGCGCATGCCGGGTGATCGACGTCGCGGTCGGCGCGGACGCCGGCGGGCTGCAGGCGTCGCTGCTGCAACTGATGCCGAACGAGCGCGACATCCACGTGTCGACCGCGGCCGGCACGATCGTGCTGGCCGGCACCGTGTCGAGCTCGCAGGCCGCGCAGCAGGCCGTGCAGATCGCCCATGCGTACGGCGACAGCGCGGGTGACGGCAAGCAGGGCGGCGGCGTGCTCAACATGCTGAACGTCACGTCGCCGCAGCAGGTGATGCTCGAGGTGAAGGTGGCCGAGGTGTCGAAGACGCTGATCAACCAGATGGGCAGCGCGTTCAACATCCAGGGCGGGTTCGGTTCGTGGAGCGGCGCGCTGGTCAGCAACCTGCTTGCCGGCGTCGCGAGCGGCGCGGTGTTCAACAAGGCGAACAACAAGCCGTTCAGCATCGCGGCCGACGCGCAGAACACCGACAACCTCGTGAAGATCCTCGCCGAGCCGAACCTCGTGACGATCAGCGGCCAGGAAGCGACGTTCCTCGCGGGCGGCAAGATCTTCATCCCGATCCCGCAGAGCAGCGGCAACGGCACGTCGTCGATCACGCTGCAGGAAGAGGAATTCGGCGTCGCGCTGAAGTTCACGCCGACGGTGCTGGCCAACGGCCGGATCAGCCTGAGGGTCGCGCCGGAAGTGTCGGAGCTGTCGCAGACGGGCGTCACGCTGAGCGCGACCAACATCGGCGGCACGTCGATCCTGCCGCTGATCACGACGCGGCGCGCATCGACGACGGTGCAGATGAGCGACGGCGAATCGTTCGCGATCGGCGGGCTGATCAAGGACAACGCGACCGGCGCGCTGAAGGCGATCCCCGGCGTCGGCGAAGTGCCGGTGCTCGGCGCGCTGTTCCGCAGCACGTCGTTCCAGCAGGACCGCACCGAGCTGATCTTCCTGATCACGCCGCACCTGGTGAAGCCGCTGCAGACGGCGGACGTCGCGCTGCCGACCGACAGCTTCTCGAAGCCGAACGAAATCGACGTGTATGCGACCGGCAACATGGAAGGCCGCCGCGGCGTGCGCAAGGCAGGCGCCCAGCCGATGCAACCCGCGAACGGTGCAGCCGCCGCGCCGCAGACGCCGGCCCAGGCGCCGGCGCCCGCTCCGGCGCCGAAATCGGAAGCACCGGTCGTGCCGGCCGCGCTGCCCGCGCCGCGCGCGCCGCAAGCCGACGTGCAGCCGTCGATGCCGGCCGAGCCGCCGAAAGCGCCGGCGCCGGTCGCGGCCGCCGCTCCGCAGCCCGATGCGGCCACCGCGGCGCGCGTCGCACGCATCGAAGCCGCCGCCGCGCGTCTTGCGGCCGCCGGCGCCGAACCGTCGGCCCAGCCGTCGACGCGCACCAAGCACCGGATCGCGGCGGCGCCCAACGCGCAGATCGCGCGTACGGGCGCGGAACCCCAGTCCACCGATCGTTGAAGCCATCCAAGGGGAAGCTCATGAAATCCGCCTACCTCGTATTCGTGCGCCGCGCGGCGCTCGCCGTCCCGCTCGCGTTCGCGCTTGCCGGCTGCATGTCGTCGACTCCGGTGTGGGACAGCCGCTTCGGCGACTCGGTCCGCACCGTGATGCACGCCCAGATCATCGATCCGCATGCCGGCGAACATCCGGCCTCGGCGGCCGGGGTCGACGGCGCCGCCGCCGCGGCCGCGCTCGACAACTACGACAAGTCGTTCAAGCAGACCGTGCCGCCCGCCAACGCGTTCGTGATCGGCATCGGCAAGGCCACCCAATAACGACGGCATGCTCAGGGAGAACGCCATGAACCGCGCAGCCCGCTATCCGAAACTCACGCGTCGCAGCCTGCATCGCCAGCGCGGTGCCGTCGCGATCATCGTCGGCCTCTCGCTGGCGGTGATGATCGGGTTCGTCGGGCTCGCACTGGATCTTGGCAAGCTGTACGTCACGCGCAGCGAACTGCAGAACAGCGCCGATGCCTGCGCGCTGTCGGCCGCGCGCGACCTGACCTCGGCCATCAGCCTGTCGGTGGCCGAGGCCGACGGCATCGCAGCCGGCCACCTGAATTTCGTGTTTTTCCAGAAGACGCCGGTGCAGATGTCGACGAACGCGAACGTCACGTTCAGCGATTCGCTGACCAATCCGTTCCTGACCAAGGACGCGGTCACGAAGCCGGCGAGCATCAAGTACGTGCAGTGCACCGCGACGCTGAGCAACATCGCGCACTGGTTCATCGAGGTGCTGAACGTGCTGCCGGGCACGAAGCTCGCGAATGCGGCGGAAGTGTCGGCGAGCGCGATCGCGACCGTCGGCGGCGGGCAGACGACCTGCGCGATTCCCGTGTTCGTGTGCCGCGGCCCGTCCGATCCGCCCTACAAGGTCGGCGACTGGATCTCGTCGCCGTCCGGGTCGTCGTCGACCTACGGGCCCGGCAACTTCGGCTGGGCGGCGCTCGACGGCTCGACGAACGAGACGACGCTCGCGAGCGAGCTGTCGGGCAATACCTGCAACATCACGAGCCCGCCGGACCTGGCCACCACGGGCCTGAAGTCGGCGGCGCTGCGGGCCTGGAACACGCGCTTCGGCATCTATACGAACGGCGCGAATGGGTCGAGCGGCCAGCCCGACTTCACCGGCTACGCGTATGTCGGCCCGAACTACGGGCCGCCCGGAACGCCGGGCATCAAGGGCGACGCGTACACGCAGTTCGTCGCCGACCGCGCGAGCTTCAAGCCTTACCAGGGCGACGGCGCACCGCCGTCGGGCAGCGGCATCTCGACCAACGGCACGGCGACGGCGAGCAACTACGCGACCTACGGCAGCGACCGGCGCCTCGCGCTCGCGCCGGAGGGCGACTGCTCGACGCTGTCCGGGAGCAGCGGCAAGGTGCACGTCACGCAATGGGATTGCGTGCTGATGCTCGATCCGCTCCCGTTCAGCGCCGGCAGCGGCGCCATCGTCGCGCACCTGGAATACCTCGGCTCGTCGGTGTCCGGCAACAACCCGTGCGCGACGCACGGCCTGCCCGGCAGCGGCAGCGCGTCCGGAACCCAGGTTCCGATGCTCGTTCAATAGCGGAGAGACGATCATGAAGAAGCCGTCGATTCGTCGTTCGCGCACCCGCGGCGCCGTCGCCGTCGAGTTCGCGCTCGTGCTGATGCCGATGATCATGCTGGCGACCGGGGTGGCCGAATTCGGCCGGGCGATCTACCAGTACGAGACGCTGACCAAGGCAACCCGCGACGCGGCGCGCTACCTGTCGGTCTGGTTGCCGACCGACAGCGCGTATCCGGTGGCGCAGGCGCAGTGCCTGGTCGTCTACGGCAGCACGACGTGCGGCATGTCGGGCACCGAGTTGGTACCCGGGCTCACGACGTCGATGGTCACGATCTGCGATGCGCAGCACACGACCGGCTGCAGCGATGCGTCCGATCCGGCGCAATTCGCGAACTTGCCGACCTACGATTCGAACAACAACGCGGCAAGCGGCACGGCCACGGGCGCGATCAACGTCGTCGAAGTGAAGATCAGCGGCTACAAGTACCAGCCGATTCCCGCGTACCCGGGGCTGCCGTCGATCACCTTCGGCAACATCGTCACCGTGATGAGGCAAGTATCATGACCGCGCGCCATGTTCCGCTGTCCCGCCGGCGCGCCCAGCGCGGCGCGGCGATCGTCGAATTCGCCCTCGTCGCGATGGTGCTGATCATGCTGCTGATCGGCATCTTCGAGTTCGGCCGCGTGCTGTTCTACTGGAACACCGCGAGCGAAGCCGTGCGCCTCGGCGCACGCACGGCGGTCGTCTGCGACGTGAACGCCGCGGGCGTCGTGAAGCGCGTGCGATCGCTGCTGCCGCTGCTGTCGAACGCGAACGTGTCGGTCAACTACACGCCGTCGAGTTGCGACATCAACACGTGTTCGTTCGTGACGGTGAGCGTCACGAACGTCACCGTCAAGACCATGATCCCGTTCATGAACGTCACGCTGAAAATGCCGCCGTTCACGACGACGCTGCCGCGCGAAAGCCTGAATTCCGCGACGGGCGGCTCCGCCTGCAACTAATCGAAAAGACGAGGCACACGACATGATCAATATCCTCGTAGCTTCCGACGATACCGCGCGGCTCACGCAGATCGCGCGTCTCGTGGCCGACTGCGGACGCTATCGGACGACGCGCGCCACCGGCCGGCCGTCGCAGATCGAACATCGCACCGACGGGCTCGACGCGTTCGACATCCTGCTGGTCGACGGCACGTCGCTCGAACCGTTCGAGCTGTCGGCGATCGAGCGCATCTGCCGCGCGCATGCGGGCCTGACCTGCATCCTCGTGACGTCCGACGCATCGCCGCACGTGCTGCTCGATGCGATGCGTGCGGGCGCGCGCGACGTGCTGCAATGGCCGCTCGATCCGCAGGCGCTCGGCCACGCGCTCGGCCGGGCCGCCGCGCAGAGCACGCGGCGCGATACCGACGACACGCGCATCGTGTCGTTCATGTCGTGCAAGGGCGGCGCCGGCACGAGCTTCGCGGCCAGCAACGTCGCGTTCGAGATCGCCGAGGGTTTCAAACGCCGCGTGCTGCTGATCGACGTGAACCAGCAGTTCGCCGACGCGGCGTTCCTCGTCAGCGACGAAACCCCGCCGTCGACGCTGCCGCAGCTGTGCGCGCAGATCGAGCGGCTCGACAGCGCGTTTCTCGATGCGAGCGTCGCGCACGTGACGGAAAACTTCCACGTGCTGGCCGGCGCCGGCGACCCGGTCAAGGCCGCCGAGATGCGCGAGGACGCGCTCGAATGGATTCTCGGCGTGGCCGCGCCGCGCTACGACTTCGTGATCTTCGACGTCGGCGTCGGCATCAATCCGCTGTCGATGGTCGCGCTCGATCGCAGCGACCAGATCCAGCTCGTGCTGCAGCCCGCGATGCCGCACGTGCGCGCCGGCCGCCGGCTGCTGGAGATCCTCGTGTCGCTCGGCTATTCGACCGACCAGTTGCGGCTGATCGTGAACCGCGCGACGCGCGCGAGCGAGCGGACCCGCACCGCGCTCGAGGAAGTGCTCGGGCTGCAGGCGGCCTGCACGATTCCCGACGACGCCGACACGGTGCTCGAAGCGATCAACCAGGGCCACCCGGTGTCGCGGCTCGCACGCGGCTCGGCGGTCGCACGGGCGTTGCAGGGCTATGCGAAACAACTCGTCGACGGCGAGGTGCGCGCGGGACGCAGCGCGACGCACAGCGAGCCGTTGATGTCCCGGCTGTTCGGCCGCAAGGCCACGCCGAAGCTCAAGTCGATGTAATTCTTACGGGGAACCATCATGTCATTGCGCGAACAGATGTCCTTGCACCGGGCCCAGCCGGTGGCGACAGGCAGCGAGACGGCCGGCCCGGCGCATTCGTCGGTGCGCGACGCATACCAGAAGCTGCGCCGCGAAATTCACCTGGCCGTGCTCGAGCGCGTGGAACTCGAACGCCTGTCGCGGCTGCACCCGGACCAGGTCCGCATGGAGATCGGCTCGCTGATCGCGCGGATCCTCGACGAGGAGCGGATGCCGGCGAACGACATCGAGCGGCGCCAGCTCGCGATCGACGTGTACGACGAGATGTTCGGCTTCGGCCCGCTCGAAGCGCTGCTGCGCGACCCCGGCATTTCCGACATCCTCGTGAACACGTACCGGCAGGTCTACGTCGAGCGCTGCGGGCAGCTCGAACTGACCGACGTGACGTTCTACGACGATGCGCACCTGATGAAGGTGATCGAGAAGATCGTGTCGCGCGTCGGGCGCCGCATCGACGAATCGAGCCCGATGGTCGACGCGCGGCTGCCGGACGGTTCGCGCGTGAACGCGATCATCCCGCCGTCCGCGATCGACGGGCCCCTGATGTCGATCCGTCGTTTCGCGGTCAACCCGCTGAAGATGGACGACCTGGTGCGCTACCACAGCCTGACGCCGCCGATGGCCGAGCTGCTCGACGCGCTGTCGCGCGCGAAGGTGAACGTGCTGGTGTCGGGCGGCACCGGCAGCGGCAAGACGACGCTGCTCAACATCCTGTCCGGCTTCATTCCGCGCAACGAGCGGATCGTGACGATCGAGGACGCCGCCGAGCTGCAACTGCAGCAGCCGCACGTGCTGCGGCTCGAAACGCGCCCGCCGAACATCGAGGGCAAGGGCGAGATCACGCAACGCACGCTGGTGCGCAACGCGCTGCGGATGCGCCCGGACCGGATCATCCTCGGCGAAGTACGCGGCGCCGAAGCGCTCGACATGCTCAACGCGATGAACACCGGCCACGAAGGCTCGCTCGCGACGATCCACGCGAACACGCCGCGCGACGCGCTGACGCGGCTCGAGAACATGGTCAGCGTGTCCGGCCTGACGCTGCCGCCGAAGACGATGCGCCAGCAGATCGCGTCGGCGATCTCGGTGGTCGTGCAGGCGGCGCGCCTCACGGACGGCAAGCGCAAGATCATCAGCATCCAGGAACTGACCGGGATGGAGGGCGACATCATCAACATGCAGGAGATCTTCACGTTCAAGCGTACGGGCGTGGACCGCGACGGCTCGGTACGCGGCCACTTCTGCGCGACCGGCGTGCGGCCGAAGTTCGTCGAGCGGCTGCAGGCGTTCGGCATCAACCTGCCGGATTCGCTGTACGACCCGTCCACGCGGTACGAGGCGGACTGACGCCAGGGCGTCGTGTGCTGCCGGGGAGAGGCTCATGAATGCGATCTTTTACGGTTTTGTGATTCTTACCTTCGTCGCGGTCGTGCTGTCGATCGAAGGCATCTATCAATGGTGGAACGCGCGGCACGGCGCCGCCGCGCGCCGGATCGAATCGCGCATTCGCGCGATGTCGGCCGGCGGTAACGTGCAGCAGGAGCGGCTGTCGATCCTGAAGAAACGCATGCTCGACGAGTCGAAGCCGTTCGACCGGCTGCTGCTGCGCCTGCCGCGCGTGCATGCGCTCGATCTCGTGATCCAGCAGTCGGGCCTCGACTGGACGCTGCCGAAGCTGATCACGCTCAGCGCGACGTTCGCGGCGCTCACGTGGTTCGCGGCGAGTTTCGCGCGGGCGCCGCAGCTCGCCGCGGTGCCGATCGCGCTGTTCGTGGGGTGGGGGCCGATGATGTACGTGTTGCGCCGCCGCGCCCGGCGGATGCGCAAGCTCGAACGGCAGCTGCCGGAGATCTGCGACATGATCGCGCGCGCGCTGCGCTCCGGTCATTCGTTCACGAGCACGCTGGGGATGGTCGGCGACGAGTTTTCCGAACCGATGGGCGGCGAGTTCCGCGTCACGTTCGACGAGGTCAACTACGGCGTGTCGCTGCACGACGCGCTGATGAACCTCGCGACGCGCGTGCCGGTGCAGGACCTGCGCTACTTCGTGATCGCGGTGCTGATCCAGCGCGAGACGGGCGGCAACCTGGCCGAGCTGCTCGACAGCATCGCAGGGCTGATCCGCGAGCGCTTCAAGCTGTTCGACAAGGTGCGCGTGCTGTCGGCGGAAGGGCGGCTGTCGGCGTGGATTCTCGGGCTTTTGCCGTTCGGCACCGCGGCGGTGATGGCGCTGCTGAACCGCGAATTCCTGTCGGTGCTCTGGGAGGATCCGGCCGGGATCCGGATGGTCGGCACGATGCTGGTGTCGATGCTGTTCGGCCTGTTCTGGATCCGCCGAATCGTGCGCATTCGCGTCTGACGCGCGAGCCGAATAACGAACCGTTGCGAGGTTGTCATGCAAAACCTGAGCGTGGTCCAGGCCGTGATGCTGGGCGGCTTGTTCATCTTCGTGGCCGGCGGCGTGCTCGTCGCGATGCTGCTGTTCGCGCCGCGTGGGATCCAGCGCCGGCTGCAGCAGGCCGGCGGGACCGGGGCGGGCGCCGTCGCCGGTCCGGGCGACGCCGACGACACGGCGTCGCGCTGGGTCGCGAAGCTGGTCGAGCTGTCCACCCCGATCTCGAAGCTGTCGGTGCCGAAGGAGGGTTGGGAGAATTCGCCGCTGCGCATCCGGCTGATGAATGCCGGCTGGCGTAACCAGAGCGCGGCCGCGCTGTATTTCACCGCGAAGACGGTGCTCGCGCTCGGTCTGCCGTGCGCGGCGCTGCTGGCGCTGATCACGACGTCGCTCGGCGACGAGCGCGCGCTGCTGTCGCTGATCCTCGTGGCGCTCGCCGGCATCGGCTACTACATCCCGAACATCGTGCTGTCGCAGCGGGTCAAGGTGCGCCAGCAGAAGATCTTCGAGGATTTCCCGGACGCGCTCGACCTGCTGACGGTGTGCGTCGAGGCGGGGCTCGGGCTCGACGCGGCGCTGATGAAGGTGAGCGAGGAGCTGCGGTTTCGCAGCGAGGTGGTCGCGAGCGAACTCGATCTGCTGCTGCTCGAGATGCGCTCCGGCTTCACGAAGGAGACGGCGCTGCGCAACCTCGCATTGCGCACCGGCGTGGAGGATATCGAATCGTTCTGCGCGATGCTGATCCAGGCGGACCGGTTCGGCACGAGCATCGGCGAATCGCTGCGCGTGCTGTCGGACATGCTGCGCACGCGGCGCCGGATGCGCGCGGAGGAACGCGCGGCGAAGATCGCGCTGAAGCTGCTGTTTCCGCTGATCTTCTGCATCTTCCCCGCGCTGATGATGGTGCTGCTCGGCCCGGCGATGATTCACGTCTATCGCGTGCTGCTGCCCACGTTCGTCGGCGTCGCGCCGTGAGCGGCGCGCGGACGCGGCTTCGCGTGCATCGATTCAGACTCGACGTGCCGGCCCCGGGGCGATTCGGCGGCCGGCGCGGCAACAGGCTTCATGGAGGCTCCCTCCCCAGGTGGCGCCGCGAGACAGGTCGACCATAGCGGCGTCAATGCATCCTGGACCCATGGTCGATCATGGAACGAGCCGTAGTCCACCGCCTTCACGGCTGCCCCCTGCGGCTAACCCTCGAAGCGGCGTGCGCCGGATCGGGACGGCCGGCGCGCCGTGCGTCACCGAAAGTGATGCACGTAGCGCAGCACCATCCGCGTCCCTTGTGCCCGGTTGCGCGCATGGGTTTCGAAATACGTGTTGAACAACAGGTGATCGTGCGGCGAGAAGCTGACCATCGCCCCCGGCCCGATCGCGAACACGGCTTCCCGCGTGCCCGGCACGTCCTGGCCGTTGACCTTCATGTCGGTGGTCTGGCGCAGCCAGTAGCCGTTGAGCCCCAGCCGCAGGCCGGGCCGCACTTCGTACTCGGTCGCGAAGTTCACGTGGACCGCCTGGCCGGCCTGCGTCGACGCCACGTCCGGGCCGAGTGCCGTGGCCGGCTGATGGTTGGTCGCGTTCCACAGATAGTGCAGCCGCCACGATACGGTCCATTTCGGCGTGAGCCACAGCGTCGCGGCCCAGTACGGATCGAACGACCAGAAATGGCTGCCCGGATTGATCGCGCGCGACGGATCGTACGCGCCGGTCGGCACGATGAACTGGAATTCGACGCGCTGCGCGAAGCGTGGGCCCTGCGCGCCCATCACCGGCTCGAACTGGACGAATGGGCCAATCAGCAGATCGCCGAAGCCGGCGCGCGCGTTCAGCGCGACGTTGCCGATGCCGTCGTCGGTCCGCGCGGACGCGATCCACGGCAGGATCACGTCGAGGCCCGGATGCATGCCCGCGAACGTCAGCGGCGACTGGTAGACGAGCTGGCTCAAGCCCGCGAACAGGTCGATGTCCTGCTTCGGCAACCCGACCTTGTTGCCCGCATTGTCGTTGACGCGGCCGGCCGTGTAGTACTGCAGGTACTGCGTGCCGTACCAGCCGGCGCCGGCCGGCGGCATGCCGTCGAGGAAACTGGTCATGCCGAGGTTGACCGCAGGCAGGTCGGCCGCATGGGCCGGCGCATGGCCGGCGAGGCCGGCGATCGTGAGGCCCGCGGCGACGAGCAGGCGAGAGCCGAATTTCATGTTCACCACCTCCTGAAGTTTTACTTGTATGTACTAATCAAATAGTGCGTGAAAGATCGGGATGATCGGCGATCGCACGATACTGGCCGGCATGGAACACGAGCGGCGCCTTGCCGAATGTGTCGAACTGCTCGATCTCGCCGATGAAGAGCAGGTGGTCGCCGCCTTCGTAATGGCCGACGTTGCGGCAGACGAAGCGCGCGCTCGCGCCGTCGAGGCACGGCACGCCGCCGCTGCCCGAATCCGCGTGCGGCACGCCGTCGAACTTGTCGGCGCTGGGCGTCGCGAAGCGGCGCGACAGGTCGATCTGGTCGTGCGCGAGGATGTTGATCGCGAAGTGGGTCGCCGCGACGAAATCCGGGCGGCTCGGCGCGAGCTTGCGCAGGCTCCACAGCACGAGCGGCGGGTCGAGCGACAGCGACGAGAACGAATTTGCGGTGAGGCCCACCTTGCGCCCGTCGGCCGCGCACGTGGTGATCACGGTGACGCCGGTCGGGAACTGCCCGAACGCGGCGCGCAACTGCATCGGGTCGAGGGCCGTACGTTCGGTAACGATGGTTTCCATGACGATTACTCCACACGCACGCTGTGTTCGCGGATCAGCGCCGCGCACGCCGACGGCTCGAACCACCACGGCGCGAACCGGCGCGGATCGTCGAAACCGTCGACGATCGTCTTCGCGAGCGACGGCAACTGGCCGGCCGCGCCGAGCAGTTCGAGGATGTGCGGCGGCGGCGGGGTGAGCAGCGAGTTGGTCCAGCGCACGACATGCTGCGCATACGCCCAGTAGCGTTCGAACGTCTGGTGCATCCAGTCTTCGCCGAACGGTGCGGCGTCGTGCGCGACGATCGCATCGAAATACGCGCTCGCGCATTTCGCGGCGTTGTTCGAACCCTGGCCGGTGATCGGATCGTTGACCACCACCGCATCGGCCATCCCGAACACGGTGCGGCCGGACGGCAGCCGGAAGAACGGCTTGCGCACGGTCGGCGCGAAGCGCCCGGCCAGCGTGCCGTTCGGATCGGTGAGCGCGACGTCGCGACAGCGCTCGAACTCCCACGGTACGTACTGCTGCAGGAACGACAGGCTGCGGTCCAGATGCTGCTCGGGCGTCTTCACGTCGGCCCAGCAGTCGAGCGGGCCCCCCGGGATGCCTTCGAACACCATGATTTCGCACGGGCCGGTGGTGGTCAACGCGGGAAACACGAAGTACTCGCCGATGCCCGGCAGCAGGTTGAAGCGCACGCGCGAATACGGCTCGCTCGGCGTCATCCCTTTCACGTAGGTCAGCGCCAGCGCGCGCTGCGGGCGATCGAACGGGCTGCGTGCCTCGTCGCGGCCGAGCAGGTTCACGATGTCGCCCTTGCCGGCCGCGAGCAGCACGAGGTCGTGGCTGCGCGCGAGTTCCTCGAGTTCGGGCACGCCGACGTCGCCGATGCGTACGTCCGCGCCGCGGCGGCGCACGCCGTCGAGCCAGTCGGCCATCTTCACGCGCTGGTCGACCGACTGCGCGTAGCGGGTCAGCCGCGACGACCAGTCGATCGCCTTGCGGCCGTGGCCGTCCGGGTGCGGCACCGCGATGCCGATGCCTTCGATGGACGGGCACGCTTCCTCCCACGTATTCAGGCCGAGATCGCGCTCGATCTGCAACGACGTGTGGAACATGCACTGGCTCGACATGACCTTGCCCGAGCGGATCTGCTCCGCGTCGCGGTTGGTCGCGAGCGTGACGTGGTAGCCCTGGCCGAGCAGGGCGAAGGCGAGTTGCAGGCCGGACTGGCCGGCGCCGACGATAGCGATGCGTCTCATGGGAGTGTCCTTGGTTGGCCGCGTGACGGCCGGAATGATCGAGGGAAACAGTGCGGCAGCGCGGTCACTCCGCGAGCCGCGGAATCGCCGGCACCGCCTGTTCGGGGCCCATCGCGGCGTAGCCGCCGTCCACCGCGTAGTCGGCGCCCGTCACGAAGCTCGCCGCGTCGCTGCACAGGAACGTGACGACCTGCGCGACTTCCGACGGATCGCCGACGCGGCCAAGCAGATGAAACGGCGCGGCGACGCGATCGGTCTTCGCGCGGTCGCCGTGCGTCAGCTCGTCCATCACGCGCGACCAGGTCCACCCGGGCGACACCGAGTTGACGCGAATCCGGTCGGGCGCGAGATCCATCGCCATGCTGCGCGTGAGCTGGCGGATCGCGGCCTTGGAGGTCGGATACAGCCAGCGGCCGGTTTGCGCGCACTGCGCGGAGATCGAGCTGAAGTTCACGATCGCGCCGCCGCCGCGCCGGGCCATGTGCGGATGCACGGCTTTCGCGAGCATCGCCGCCGACACGACGTTGACGTCCATCGCCGCGAGCCAGTCATTGCGGGTCGCGTGGATGCCGTTGTCGACATAGCTGCACGCGAGGTTGACGAGCACGTCGATCGCGCCGAACCGTTCGACGATCGTCGCGATCGCACGCTCGATCGCGCGGTCGTCGGTGATGTCGAGTGCGATGAACAGCGCCCGTTCGCCGAGCGATGCGGCCACGCGTGCGCCGTTGTCCGCATCGAGATCGAGGATCGCGACGCACGCACCGGCGCGGCTCAGGTCCTGCGCGACCGCGGCGCCGATCAGCGTGGCGCCGCCGGTGACGAGCGCGACTTTGCCAGCAAGGGCATTCATGGGGTGTCTCCGTGAATCATGGGGTGAGGGTGGGGCCGCGTCAGCGCGCACCTGTGGACGATGCACTGTCGCGCCAGCGGCGCATCAGGCCGTTCGACGGCACGGTGACGTCGAGCAGCTTGCGGGCCGTGTCGACGCCCGCGACCGGCAGGCCGGACGGGTCGAGCAGCCCGATCTGCACGAGCACGCTCGCCTGATCCCAGTAGATGTGCTCGTGATAGAGCTTGTCGCCGCGAAACTTGACGATCGCGACGAGCGGAATCTCGACGCGCTTGCCGGTCGGCGCGACGCCCGGCAGCATCCAGTCGATCTCGGTGGTATGCGTGAAGCAGAACAGCAGCTCGTCGACGATCTGGCTCGCGCCGATCGTGCGCGAGATCGGCGTGATCGTCGTGTCGGGCGGGTTCGCATGCACGAAGTGATGCGTGTAGAAGCGCTTGAGCTCGTCGTGGCCGACGCCGCCCGTCAGCGTCGGAATATGGTTGACGTACGGCTCGGCGACCATCGTGGCCATCGTTGCGTCGACGTTGCGCGTGTCGAACTCGTGCTTCAGATGCGTTTCCCACAGCGCGGACAGGTCGTAGTGCGGGCCGAGCGCGGCGCGGAACGCGGCGATCGCGCGCTGGTGGGCCATGACCGCGGCGGCTTGGTCGTAATGATCGCCACCGGCGCGGGCGAACGCGTGGTCGACGCCGGGGTAGACGTAGACTTCGACGCCGTCGCGGCCGGACAGCGTATCCGCGATGCGCTGCTGCGCGTCGGGCGGGCAGAAGCGGTCCTGCGCCGCGATCTGCAGCACGAGCCGCCCATGCAGGTGCGCGGCTTCGTCCAGCGCATGCTCGATGCCCACGCCGTAGTAACTGACCGCCGCGGCCGCGCCCGGCAGCCGGCACGCGGCGAGGTACGCGAGCTTGCCGCCGAGGCAGTAGCCGAGCACGCCGGCCTTGCCCGTGCATTCCGGCCGCTGGCGGAGCGCGTCCAGCGCGGCGCCGACGTCCTCGACACCCTTGTTTTCGTCGAATTGTCGATAAAGGGCCATCGCGCGCTCGAAATCGGCCGCCGCATACCCGAGCTCGATGCCCGGCGACTGGCGCCAGAACAGGTCCGGCACGAGCACCGTATAGCCTTCCTCGGCGTAGTAGTCGGCCACGTCCCGCATCGTCGCGTTCGCGCCGAAGATCTCGTGACAGAGCACGATGCCCGGCCCGGTGCCGCCGGCCGGCGTGCTCAGGTACGCGCGGAACGCGCCGCCGTCCGGCGATGGAATCTCGATGTGACGTCCGTTCATGTGTCCCTCCGTGCGGTTGGTTTCGGTGACGGCCCAGTATTGGCCGCCGAAAAGCACGCTTCTATCCGCTTTCTTCGGCCGGTATCCGCGAATTCCGGAAACCTGCGGCAGCGGCCGCCGCGGGCCGGCGTGCCGCGGCCGACCGCGGGTATGTGCGGATGCGGACAGCCCGCACAGTTTTCTACGATGCGCGAACGGTCCGCTTCTTGCATGGCTTGCGCGGGACTTGCGTGTTTCGCAGGACGGACTATCCGGATACTCCGGGCGCTGTCCGGATCGTGCGACGCCTTCCCCGATATCGGGAATGCATGCACGGCGCGAGTGCGATCGAGCACGACGGGAGAACTTCGATGGCGCAATTTTCCGAAACCGGCTGGCTGGCCGACGCCGCCTGTTTCAATCACGACACGCTGCTGCTGCAGTCGAACGACGTCGACGAGGTGCGCGCGCGCGTCGCTGACGTGTTCAAGCCGCACCGGCTCACGCCGACCGGCGAATCGCGTGCGCTGCACAGCTGCATGTATCATGCGCGCTGGGGCAACCTGTCGTTGAACCTGCTCGATTACGGCGGCGAGGTGTCGATCGAACCGGGGCCGCTCGAACATTTCTATCTGTTGCAGATTCCGCTGCGCGGCGACGCAGACATCGAATGCGGCGCGACGCGCTTCGTGTCGTCGCCCGACACGGCGTCGCTGCTGTCGCCCACGCTGCCGCTCCGGATGCGATGGGGCGAAGCGTGTCCGCAAGTCATCCTGCGCATCGAGCGCGACGTGATGGAACGCCACGCGCAGCGGCATTTCGGCGACGACCGGCGCATGCCCGTGGAATTCGAACCGGAATTCAGCCTGTCGTCGCCGCAGGGCGCCTGTCTCGCGCAGATGCTGCCGGTGCTCGCCGGCGCGATCGCGACGGACGCGCATCCGCTGCGTCATCCGCTCGCGTTCGAGCAGCTCGAATCGACGTTGCTGAACCTGCTGCTGTACGGCCACCCGAACACCGCGCGCAACGGCACCCGTTCCGCGCCGGCACCGCTCGCGCCGTTCTACGTGCGACGTGTCGAGGAATACGTCCGCGCGCATCTCGACGAGCCGCTGACGATCGAACGGCTCGCCGATCTCGCCGGCGTCAGCCCGAGCACGCTGTTCGCCGGCTTCCGCAATCGCCACGGGATCACACCGATGGGCTTCGTACGGCAGTTGCGTCTGCAACATGTGCGCGACGAACTGCTGGCCGACGACACGCCAGGGCTCGCGTCGGTCACCGACGTGGCGCTGAAATGGGGCTTCGCGCACCTTGGGCGGTTCGCGATCGAGTACAAGCGGGCGTTCGGCGAATCGCCGTCGGCGACGCTCAGGATGCGCCGCGGGCGGGGGTAAAAGACGCCGCGACGGATTGATCGCTGGATCGCGCGGCCGCGAAGGTCGTTCGACAGCGTTGCACGGATCGTCCACAATCCGTCGTGCACATCGCGCCCGTCGGCGCGATGCCTCCGGGAGCGTCCTCAATGACTGGCCTATCCATCCGGTCCGCAACGATCGGCGATGCGCAGGCGATCGCCGATTTTCATGTCAAGGTCTGGCGGCATACCTACCGGGATCTCGCGCCGGCCGAAGCGCACGCCGTTCTCGACGAACACTATCGCCACAAGCAATGGAATGAAAAGCTGTCGTCGAACGACGGGAACCGGCTTGTGCTGGTGGCGGAGATCGACGGCAGGATCGTCGGCATCGGCGCCGCCGGCGCACCGTCCGATCCGATATTCAACGGCCGTGGCGAGATCAAGTTCCTGTATGTCGATCCCGGATTCAAGCGTCGCGGCATCGGCCGCCAGCTGCTCGCCCGGCTCGCGACGCATCTGGGCCGATTGCGATATCGAGGCGCCGCGTTGAGCGTCGTCGACGGCAACGACGCGGCGATTGCGTTCTATGCGGCGCTGCACGGCCGGCCCGCCGGCGAATACATCGATCCGGGGCCGGTCTGGCGATCCCGCAACATCGTCATCGTGTGGGACGACCTCGCGAGCCTCGGTGCGTGAGCACGCCGCGCGCGGCGACGCGCATCACGCGAGGCGTGCCCGCAGCCACGACGTGAACGCGGTCACGAGCGGCGACTCGGCCAGTTCATGACGCGTGACGAGATAGTATGCGTGGCGTGACGGCACCGTGGCGCTGAACGGCCGCACGAGCGTGCCGTCGATCAGGTCGTCGCGCACCGACAGGCTGTCGCCGAGCGCGACGCCTTGCCCGTGTACCGCGGCTTCGACGCCGATGTGCGCGTTGCCGATTTCGAGAATGCGGATGCCCGGCAGCTTGTCGGCGTTCGCTTGCGCCAGCCACCGCGTCCACGAGCCCGCATGCTCGCAGAACAGCGTCCGCCCCGCGAGATCCTGCACCTTGCGGATCGCATCGGGCCCGTTCATCAACGCCGGGCTCACGACCGGGAACAGCGCCGGATGCGCGAGCAGCTCGACGCGCCGGTTGCGCCAGTTGCCTTCCCCGTAGCGAATGCAGACGTCGACGTCCGCCGAATAGGTTTCGCGATCGTCGTTCGACGGAATCACTTTCAGATGGATACCCGGATAACGCTCCAGAAAATCGCCGATGTGCCGGGCGAGCCAGCGCGACGTCAGCGACAGCGGCGTCGACACGACGAGATCGCCGGCGGCGGCCGGCGAATCGAGCCTGACGGTGGCGTTCGCGATCATGTCGAACGCGGTACCGACCGGTTCCAGCAGCGCCTCGCCTTCGGGCGTGAGCTTCACGCGGGCCTTTGATCGGACGAATAGCGCGATGCCGAGCGTGTTTTCGAGAATGCGGATCTGGTGGCTGACCGCGCTCGCGGTCACGTGCAGCTCGTCGGCGGCGGCCGACACGCTGCCGCACCGGGCGGCGGCTTCGAATGCGCGAAGCGGGTTGAGCGGGGGCAGGCGGTTGCGCATCGGCGGGGCGCGTCGCGGGCGACGATACTGAGAAAAATTTCATTAAAACGGATTCAATTTCTCGCTACAACAAAAAAAATTGAATGCCTACAGTAGGGCTAATCCAACCGAGTCGAGGTCGACCGCAATGAGCCTTACCGAACCGATCGAACGCCTGTGGGGCGGCCGCTTCCAGTCGGAGCCGTCCGACGCGCTGCAGAATCTGTCCCGCTCGGATCCGAGTTTCTTCCGTCTCGTGCCGTACGATCTGGCAGGCTCCCGGGCCCATGCGCGCGAACTGAACCGCGCGGGTATCCTGAACGACGACGACCTCGCGCAACTGCTGGACGCGATGGACGGCATCGCGCGCGACTATGCGGCCGGCGCGATCGCGCCATCGCTCGCCGACGAGGACGTGCACACGTTCCTCGAGCGCGTGCTCACGCAGCGGCTGCCGGCGCTCGGCGGCAAGCTGCGCGCCGGGCGCTCGCGCAACGACCAGGCGGCGAACGACCTGCGCCTGTACCTGCGCGACAAGGCGCGCCAGCTCGTGCGCGGCGTGCTCGACCTGCAGGATGCGCTGATCGGCCAGGCGAGCCGGCACGTCGACACGGTGACGGCCGGATTCACCCACCTGCAGCCCGCGCAGCCGATCGTGTTCGGCCATCAATTGCTCGCCCACGCGCAGTCGCTGTATCGCGACGCCGATCGCCTGGTCGACTGGGACCGTCGCACCGCGCGTTCGCCGCTCGGCGCGGCCGCGCTCGCGGGCTCGGCGATCTGCGTGCGGCCCGAGCTGTCGGCGCGGGAGCTGGGTTACGACGCGCCGTGCGAGAACTCGATCGACGCGGTGGCCGCGCGCGACCACGTCGCCGAATTCGTGTTCGTCACGAGCATGCTCGCCGTGAACCTGTCTCGCCTGTCGGAAGAAGTGATCCTGTGGACGTCGCGACAATTCCGCTGGGTGGAACTCGACGACGGCTACGCGACCGGCAGCTCGATCATGCCGCAGAAGAAGAATCCGGACATCGCGGAACTCACGCGTGGCAAGGCGGGGCGCCTGATCGGCAACCTGACGGGGCTGCTCGCGACGCTGAAGTCGCTGCCGCTCGCGTACAACCGCGATCTCGCGGAAGACAAGATCGCCGCGTTCGATTCGATCGACACGCTCGAACTCGTGCTGCCGGCGATGGCGGGGATGATCCGCACGATGCGCGTGAACGTCGACGAGATGCGCCGCCAGGCACCCCTCGGCTTCACGCTCGCCACCGAGGTCGCCGACTGGCTCGCGCTGACGGGCGTGCCGTTCAGCGAGGCGCACGAGATCACCGGCACGCTCGTGCGCGCGTGCGAGCGGGACGGCATCGAGCTGGCCGACGCGAGCGCCGAACAGTTGCAGGCCGTCGACACGCGCCTCGCACCGGCGGTACGCGCGCATCTGACGCTCGACGCGGCCGTCGCCGCACGCGGCGGCGCGGGCGGCACCTCGCCTGCACGGGTGCGAGAACAGATCGAGCGCCTGAGCGAGGCAATCGGGCGCCAGGTCGCGTGGGCAGCCGATTACCGGGGGCCGTCATGCTGAGCGCATCCGATTCTCGTCGCCTCGACGGCGCACCGGCGGCGGCCGACGCGGCTGCGGACGACACGGCCGCGCTCGTGCGCGTACGCCGGCGCTACTGGGGCCGCTACGTCGCATCGGTCGCGATCGTTGCCGCGCTCGCCTATATCGCCGCCGCGTTCGCGCGCGGACAGATCGAGTGGCGTGTCGTCGGCCAGTTCCTGACCGCGCGGTCGATCCTGACGGGGCTCGCCAACACGATCGTGATGACCGTCCTCGCGATGACGCTCGGTGTCGTGCTCGGGGTCGTCACCGCGGTGATGCGGCTGTCGTCGAACCCGGTGCTCGGGGCGATCGCGCAGGGCTACATCTGGCTGTTCCGCGGCACGCCGGTGATTCTGCAGTTGCTGCTGTGGTTCAACCTGGCGCTGGTGTTTCCGACGCTCGGCATTCCGGGCATCGCCGAATACCGGACCGTCGACGTGATGACGCCGTTCCTCGCGGCGGTGCTCGGACTCGGCATCAATCAAGGCGCGTACACGTCGGAAGTCGTGCGGGCGGGGCTGCTGTCGGTCGACGTCGGTCAGTACGAGGCGGCGAAATCGATCGGCATGCCGCGCCTGCAGGCGCTGCGCCGGATCATCCTGCCGCAGGCGATGCGCGTGATCGTGCCGCCGATCGGCAACGAACTGATCGGCATGGTCAAGCTGACGTCGCTCGCGAGCGTCGTGCAGTACGCGGAGATGCTGCACAACGCGCAGAACATCTACTACGCGAATGCCCGCGTGATCGAGTTGCTGATCGTCGCCGGCATCTGGTATCTCGCCGTCGTCACCGTGCTGTCGCTGGCGCAGGCCCGCGTCGAACGGCGCTTCGCACGCGGCGCGGGGCGCGCGGCGGGCCGCAAATGAACCTCACGACCCTCACGACCCTTACCCATCGGGAGAACGTCATGCCGAATGCAGTCGTTCGCGCGGTCGACGTGCGCAAATCCTACGGCGATTTCCAGGCGCTGCACGGCATCACGCTCGACGTCGAACAGGGCGAAGTGCTGTGCATCATCGGGCCGTCGGGTTCGGGCAAAAGCACGTTCCTGCGCTGCATCAACCAGCTCGAGACGATCAGCGCGGGCGCGCTGTGGGTCAACGGCGAACTGGCTGGCTATCGCCGCGCCGGCAACCGGCTCCACGAGTTGTCCGAGCGCCAGGTAGCGCGCCAGCGGCTGGCGACGAGCATGGTGTTCCAGCGCTTCAACCTGTTTCCGCACAAGACCGCGCTCGAAAACGTGATCGAGGGGCCCGTGCAGGTGCTCAAGCGCCGCCGTGCGCAAGCGGAGGAGGAGGCGCGCGCGCTGCTTGCCCGCGTCGGGCTCGCTCACAAATGCGACGCGTTTCCGGTCGAGCTGTCGGGCGGCCAGCAGCAGCGCGTCGCGATCGCGCGAGCGCTCGCGATGCATCCGCAGCTGATCCTGTTCGACGAACCGACGTCGGCGCTCGATCCCGAACTCGTCGGCGAAGTGCTGGCCGTGATGCGCGATCTCGCGAAGAGCGGGATGACGATGATCGTCGTCACGCACGAGCTCGGCTTCGCGCGCGAGGTGGCCGACCGCATCGTGTTCATGGACGGCGGCCGGATCGTCGAAAGCGGGCCGCCGGACCAGGTGCTGTCCGCACCGACACATGCGCGCACGCGCGACTTCATTTCGGCCGTGATTGCATGAGCGGGCCGGGTCCGTTGCGCAGGGCCCGAACGACCGCGCCGCCGATACGAGCGGCGCAGCCCACCATTACTCCACCAAGAAGGCGACATCCCATGAAAGCATCCGTCCTGACCCGCACGCTGGCCGCCGTCGCATTCGGCGCGCTCGTGCTTCATGCACCGTACGCCACCGCACAGGCCGCGAGCGCGAAACGCACGCTGAACGTCGCGATCGTGCCGAACTATCCGCCGTTCGAATACAAGGATCCGGCGACAGACAAGCTCGCGGGCTTCGACGTCGATCTCGGCGAGGCGCTTGCCGCGAAGATGGGCGCGAAACTCAACTGGGTCGAGACGAGCTTCGACCAGATGATGAGCGCGGTCGCGACGCAACGCGTGGACATGATCCTGTCCGGGATGACCGACCTGCCGACGCGCCGCGATGCGGTGACGTTCGTCGACTACATCGAGACGGGCCCGCAGTTCTACGTGCTGAAGGCACGCGCCGGCGAGTTCGCGCAGATGAGCGCACTGTGCGGCAAGCGCGTCGGGTCGAGCCGGCGCACGTCGTTCCCGGACAATACGACCGCGTGGAGCGCGGAGAACTGTGTGAAGGCCGGCAAGCCGGCGATCGTCGTGGTGGGCACCGACGGCTCGTCGGATGCGCGGATGCAGCTGCGCCAGAACCGCATCGACGCGGCGGTGCAGGGCGGCGAGACGCTGCCGTACCAGAACAGCCTCGAGCAGAACGCGTATGCGCCGGTCGGCAAGCCGTTCCTGTCGCAATACACGGGCATTGGCGTCGCGAAGAGCAACACGGCGCTGAGCAGCGCGCTGACGACCGCGCTCGACCAGCTGATCGCGGACGGCTCGTACCGGAAGCTGCTCGCGAAATGGGGGCTGCAGGAACACGCGGTGGCGAAGGCGATGATCAACGGCACCCGCTGAGCGCGCGATGACGGACCAGGCGCCCCGCTGGCCCGACGCGAAGCGCGCATGCGTCGCGCTCGCGTTCGATCTCGACGGCCCGACCGGCGACGCGATGCTGAACGGGTCGATCTGGCGCAACCCCGCGTATTTCACGCTCGGCAGCTACGGGCCGTGGCGCGCGCTCGGCCGGCTGCTCGACATGCTCGCGTCCTTCGCGCTGCCCGCGACGTTTTTCGTGCCCGCCTGGGTCGCGCGAACATGGCCCGCGCAATGCGCGGCGATCGTCGAGCGCGGCCACGAGATCGGCTATCACGGCTACCGGCACGAAGCGTTCTGGACGCTCGAACCCGATCGGCAGCGCGAGATCATGGCGCAATCGGCCGATATCTTCGCGCGCACGCTCGGCGTGCGGCCGGTCGGGTTCCGCACGCCGTCCGGCGACTGGAGCGCCGCGACGGTGGCCGTATTGCGCGAAGCGGGCGTGCGCTATTCGAGCTCGATGCGCGGCGACGACCGGCCGTACCTGCTGCACGGCGAGAACGGCGAGCCGCCGCTCGTCGAGATTCCCGGTCGCTGGGAAACCGACGACTACGCGTCGCTCGCGTATCACCGCAATCCCGACTACCCGGCCGGACTCGACCGGATCGCGGGCTACGGCGCGACGCTCGACAACTGGACGCGCGAATTCGACGGCGTATATCGTGAAGGGCTGTGCCTGACGACGCTTCTTCATCCAAAGGTATGCGGCAAACCGGGACGCATCGCGCTGCTGGAGGCCTGGCTCGACCACATGTGCGCGCAGGACGGCGTATGGTTCGCGCGTTGCCGCGATGTCGCCGACTGGTGGCTCGCACAGGCCGCGCGGGATGCTGCGCCCACGCAACGGAGCGGTACGTGACCCACCTTCCTGCATGGCCGGGCGGCGCGCGATATGCGGTCGCGATCACGGTCGACTTCAACGACGTTCATGGCATCCAGACGCGCGAACCGCGTATCGTCGGCCGCGAGAAATCGCTGTCGGTCTGGCGTTACGGCGCGAAGCGCGGTGTCGACCGGCTGCTTGCGGCGTTCGATGCGTTCGGCGTGCCGACGAGCTGGTTCGTGCCCGGCGCCGTCGCCGACACGCATCGCGGCACGGTATGCGAGATTGCCGCAGCCGGCCACGAACTCGGCGTGAGCGGTTATCGCTGTGAAGATTTCGATGCGTTGCCGCTTGCCGCGCAGGTCGACGCGTGCCGCGCGGGGCGTGCGGCGCTCGCGGATGTGACCGGTCGCGACGCGCACGGCTTTCGCTCGTTCACCGGCAACTGGGCCGACGGCTTCGCCGACTTTCTCGTCGCGGACGGTTTCACGTGGTCGTCGTCCTGGCGCGGCGACGATCTGCCTTACGTGCATCCGCGTAGCGGCGGCGACGCGAACGGCGCACGGCTCGTCGAACTGCCGCTGCACTACGAACTCGAGGACGAACCGTATTTCGAGTTCAACCTGTCGCCGCCCGTGCCGGCAGGCCAGCCGCGCATCGCCGCGTATCGCGACGTGCTCGACAACTGGCGGCGCGACGTCGACGGGTTCAGGCGTTTCGGGCTGTGCTGCGTGTTGCGCCTGCATCCCGAGATCATCGGCACGGCCGGGCGAATCGATCTGCTGCGCGCGTTGCTCGCGCACCTGCGCGGCACCGGCGATGCGTGGATCGCGACGGGGCACGACATCGCGCGCTGGTGGCGTGCGCAGGCACCCGTCAACGCCCCGGGCCATCCGGTCGACGTGTTCGCACGCTGCGTGGCGGAGGAGGCGGCACGATGACGACGGACACGCACGCGCGCGCGACGCGGCTCGCGGCATTCGTTGCGCGGACTTCCGCCGATGCATTACCGGACGACGTCGTCGCGAAAGCCAAGCGCCATGTCCTGGACACGTTCGGTGCCGCGCTGGCGGGCACGTCGGCCGTCGAGACGCGCAGCGCCCGCGCGCTGACCGGCGCCGTTGGACGCGGTGCGTCGCTATGGGGCACGCGACGGCGTGCGAGTGCGCGCGACGCGGCGTTCGTCAACGGCATTGCCGCGCACGCGCTCGAGCTCGACGATTCCGGCGGCTGCGATCATTCGGGCGCGGTCGTGCTGCCCGCCGTGCTGGCCGCGCTGTCGTGCGCCAGTCAACCCGTCGCGGGCCGGGAATGCGTGCTGGCAATCGCGCTCGGTTACGACGTCGGTCGGCGCGTGCTCGAGGCGGCGGGCGGCTACTCGGCCCATAACGGCGCGGGCTGGCATTCGACGCTCAGTTGCGGCGTGTTCGGCGCGGCCGCCGCGAGCGCGCGCGTGCTCGGGCTCGACGCCGTGCGCACGCGTCACGCATTGGGCCACGCGGCGAGCTTCGCCGGTGGCCTCTGGAGCTTCATTCACGACGGATCGCAAACCAAGCGGCTGCACGCCGGGCGGGCGGCCGAAGGCGGCGTGCTGGCGGCATTGCTTGCCCGGGAAGGCGTGAGCGGGCCCGCCCGCGTGTTCGACGACGTATGGGGCGGCTTCTTCAACACGTTCGCCGCGCCATCGCATGCGCCCGACGCGTTGACCGACGGCCTGGGCACGCACTGGAAGCTGATGCGCTGCTCGATCAAGCCGCACGCGTCGTGCCGCAGCGCGCATGCGGCGGTCGACGCGGCGCTGCAGCTCGCGGACGGCCGCACGTTCGCGGCGGGCGAGATCGAACGGGTGACGGTGCGTGCAAGCGCGTTCGTTGCGCGGATGTGCGGCGGTCGGGACCTGTCGACGCTGTCGTCCGCGCAGATGAGCCTGCCGTACGCGGTTGCGGCGGCGCTCGCGTTCGGCGACACCGGGATCGACGCTTATCGTGCGAACCGGCGCACCGACCCAAGCGCGACTGCGCTGCTCGCGCGCATCACGGTCGAAGTCGACCCGGCGCTCGGCGATCTCGACGAGCCGACCGTGATCCTGCAGCGCGCGGACGGGACGCGGGAATCGCGGCACGTTCCGATCGCCCTCGGCGATCCGCGCAATCCGCTGCCGGATGCGGCGCTGCTGGCGAAATATCGTGCGCTGGCAAGCACAGCGTTCGACGGTGCGCGCGTCGACGCGTTGAGCGACATGTGCCTGTCGCTGGACCGGCAGGCCGACGCGCGCGTGCTGAACGAGCGGCTCGCGGGCGATTCGGCACACCTCGATTGACGGTGCCGATGGGCTCCGGCGTACCGATCGCATCCGGGCGCACGCTGCTGTCGGCACGATCGCGGCATTCGCGCCGCGCTACGACCGGTCGCGATTTCGGGCGCGCGTCGCGCCGGTGATGACCGCGATGCCGAACAGGATGACGGCGACGATCTCGATGATGTGCTGCGAGACGTGCAGCGTCATCAAGCCCCAGGCGACGCCGCCGATGAAAATGATCCATCCGACCAGGTAGATAAGCAGGGTCATCGCTTTTTCTCCTTGCTGAATTGGCCCGTGGCGTCGGGTGCCGGTCGTGCAAAATTTACCGGGCGCGCCGTGAGCGCGATGAGGGCACTATCCGGGCGTGCAGGAGCATATTCCGGGCCTGGCCTTGCGATGCCGGACAGCATTCCCGATGGTCGCCGCTTGCGGAGCGTCTTCATTCGGGCGCCGCATCGTGCGCATGCAGCCCGAGCCGCGCCATGAGCCGCCCGGCATCGAACGGCGCCTGCGTTTTCGTGTCGTTGTCGAAATAGCAGTACACGTCGCGCGTCGCCGCACGCGGCGGTTTCAGCGCCGGTGCGGCGAGACGCGCATCATCGGGCTGCGCGCCCCGGCTCCACGCTTCGATTCTGCGCGCCCATCGTTCGATCGCCGCATCGGCGTATTCGCCCGAATACTTCGTTTCAGTGCCGTGCAGCCGGATATAGACGAACCGCGCGCTCAGATCCTCGAACTGCGGCCACGCCTCGGTCGAATCCGACACGACGAGCGCGACCTTGTGGCGGCGCAGCAGCTTCACGAACGCCGGATCCACGAAGCTGTCGTGCCGTACTTCCACCGCATGACGCAACGCGCGCTTGCGGTCGATCCGCAGATACGGCTCCCGGACCCGCGCATCGTGCCGTCGAGCGAGCGTGAGCGCGGCTTCCGTGTCGTGCGGGAGCAGGCTCAGGAAGCGTTCCATGTGAGCCGGATCGAACCGCAGCGACGGCGGGAATTGCCACAGCAGTGGGCCGAGCTTGTCCTTCAGTGCGAACAGCCCCTGAGCGAAAAAATTCGCGCACGCGGTCATGGCCGTTTCGTCGCGAAAGCGCAGCATGTGCGTCAGGTAACGCGAGCCTTTCACGCTGAACACGAACCCGGGCGGCGTGTCGGCGTACCAGCGCCGCCAGCTGTCAGGTGCTTGCAAGCTGTAGTGCGTGCCGTTGATTTCGATCGTCTGCATGTGGCCCGATGCATACCGCAGCTCGTTGGCCTGCTTCAGGTCGGGCGGGTAGAAGGTCCCCCGCCAGCCGGGGTAGCGCCAGCCCGAAATGCCGATGTGAATCCTGCCGGATGTGCGTGTCACGTCGATGCCCGGCCGCGCCGGTCCCTGATGCGGTCCGGGCGACGAGCAATCCGCGTGCCGCCGCCGTCGCCGATTTGATTTTTTAAAGACCGCGCCACGTTCGGCCGGTATGATCGCTGCGCTCGCGAACGACGCAATCGGCCGGTGCATCCCGACGATTCGTGCGTCACAGCCTTCGCCGGCACGGCAATCACGACACCACCGGACGGGCCCCGGCGACACGCGGTCCGCCGATCCGGCCGAACGGGCCAACCCAGCACGACGGAGTATCGACACGATGTGGACGGAGACAGGGGCGGGGCGGCGCGCGACAGTGATCGCGGCCGGCGGAGCGTTGTGCGTGGCCGCCGCGGGCGGCGCGTACGCGCAGGCATCGGCGCCGGGGGCGACAGCGGCCGTGCTGCCGGCCATCGACGTGCGAGGGCCGGCCGATGCGTCGTCGGTGGGGCTCGTCGGGCGGCGTACCGCCACCGGCACCAAGACCGACACGGCGATCGACGAGATTCCGCAAACGGTCAACCTCGTGACCGCGCAACAGATCGACATGACCGGCGCGACCGACCTGAACCAGGCGTTGCGCTACGTGCCGGGTTTCGCGACGTTCGGCGCCGACAGCCGCACCGACTGGTATGCGGCGCTGCGCGGCTTCACGCCGACGCTGTACGTCGACGGCCTGCCGGCGCCGGACACGGCCGTGATCGCGAACTGGCGCGTCGATCCGTACACGATCGATTCGATCGCGGTGCTGCGCGGGCCGACGTCGGTGCTGTACGGCGCGGGCGAGCCGGGCGCGATCGTCGACGCGCACACGAAGCTGGCCGATGGCGAGCGGGTACGCGAAGCCGCCGTGCAGATCGGCAACGATGCGCGCAAGCAAGCGATGCTCGACGTCGGCGACACGCTGGACCCCGATCGCAAGTATGCGTACCGTTTCGTCGGCGTCGCGCGCGACGGCAATGCGGTGACCGGCCCGAACGGCAACCGGCGTGTCGCGCTCGCGCCGTCGTTCCGGTGGCGGCCGAACGCCGACACGTCGCTGACGGTTTCCGCGACGTTCCTGCAGGACAGCGGCGACATCTCGTCGAACTTCCTGCCCGCATCGGGCACGGTGCTGCCGAACCCGAACGGCCGCCTGTCGCAGGATCTCTACATGGGCGACCCGTCGTTCAACGACTACCGCAAGAAGCAATGGTCGCTCGGCTACGCGCTGGAACACCGCGTGAACGCGATCTGGACGCTGCATCAGGACGTGCGCTGGTCGCACCTGTCGCTCGACGATGCGACGGTGTTCGGCAACGGCCTCGCGCCGCGCAGCACGACGAACATGATGCGTTTCGCGGGGCTGTTCCAGCTCAACTACAGCCGGCTCGACGTCGACAACCACGCGCAGGCGCGCTTCGGCGCGGGGCCGCTCGAACACACGCTGCTGTTCGGCGTGCAGTTCGACCGGCAGACGACGACCAACAGCGTGTACCTCGCGCTCGCGCCGTCGCTGGACCTGTACCACCCGGTTTATCGGCCGGTGACGGCCGCGATCTTCTCGGGGCCGACGTCGCTCGGCCACGTCGACCAGTACACGGCGATGAACGCGGTCGGCGTCTATGCGCAGGACCAGATCCGCTGGCGGCGCTGGACGCTGACGCTCGGCGGCCGCGAGGATGTCGTGAATGCGCGGTTCGACGACCGCACGGCCGGCACGCACGCTCAGCAGGACGTCAGTGCGTTCTCCGGGCGTGTCGGGCTCACCTATCGCGGCGACGCCGGTTTGTCGCCGTACGTCAGCTATTCGACGTCGTTCGATCCGGTCATCGGCGTGCGGATGTTCGGCGGCGGCCTGCCGAAGCCGACCCGCGGCGCGCAGACGGAGGCCGGGCTGCGCTGGGAGCCGGCCGGCCGCAACCTGATGCTGAACGCGGCCGTGTACCAGATCGACCAGACCCACGTCGTGACGCCGACGCCGGTCAATCTCGACCCGACCGGCACGACGTCGGTACAGACCGGCAAGGTGCGCTCGCGCGGCGTCGAGCTGAGCGCGGTGGGCAAGCTGACGCGCGAGCTGTCGATCGTCGCGTCGTATGCGTATCAGGACGTCAAGAACGTGCAGGCGAACGACGCGTCGCTGAACCACTGGCCGGTGTCGGTGCCGCTGCCACGGCAGATCGCGTCGATGTGGGCCGACTGGACCTGGCATACCGGCGCGCTGGCGGGCCTCGGCGTCGGCGGCGGCGTGCGCTACCAGAGCGCATCGGCGGGCGCGCCGGACAATTCGCTGACGGTGCCGAGCGCGACGCTTTACGACCTCGCGATCCATTACGACCTGCCGCACTGGCGTTTCGCGGTGAACGTCGCGAACCAGTTCGACCGGCGCTACGTGAGCGGCTGCCAGTCGTACGCGGTGTGCGTGTTCGGCAACGAGCGGACCGTGCTGGCCAGCGCGAAATACGACTGGTAGGCGGGAGCGCGTCGCATGCGGCCTACGCGCGGCGTTGCGGTTCCCGGGCCGCGGTGCGCGCGCCGGCATGGGCCTGGCGCCGCCATTCGGTCGGCGTGATGCCGAACCGTTCGCGAAAGGCGGTCGCGAAATTGGCCGGCGTGGAAAAGCCGATTTCCTTCGCGATGCTGGCGATGCTGAGCGACGTGGAATCCAGCAGATCCTGCGCGATCCGCAGCCGCTCGTAGCGCAGATACTCGAACACGGTCTGGCCGAGATTGTCGCGAAACGCGCGCGACAAGCGCTTTTCGTGCGTGCCGACCGCGCGCGCCAGTTCCTCCACCGTCGGCGGATCGTTCAGCGTGCGCGACAGGTGGCGGATGGCCGCGCGCACGATGATGTCGTCCTCCTTGCCGCCCGCGGGCGGGCGTTCCGCCTGCTCCGTCACGGCCGGCCGTTCGCGCTTCGTGCGCGACAACTGCACGCGAATCCGCGCGATCACCTCCGCCGGCTCGAACGGCTTCGCCACATAGTCGACGCCACCGATCTCGAGCCCCTCGAGCCGTTCGTGCAACGCGTCGGCCACGGTGAGGAAGATGACCGGGATCGCGCTCGTCAACGGATCGGCGGCCAGCAGGCGGCATGCGGTGAAGCCGTCCATGTGCGGCATGCGCACGTCCATCAGGATCAGGTCGGGCCTCAGCGCCTGCGCGCGCTGGCACGCTTGCGTGCCGTCGAATGCGATGCTGATCCGGCATCCCGTGCTGCGCAGGATCTCGATCAGCAAACGGAGCTGGTCGGGTTGATCGTCGACGATCAGGATATGCGCGTCGCTCAACGCGGAGATCGGTGAAGACATCGTGCACCTGTGATGAAAAGGCGGTTGGCTGCGTTTCCGCGGGTGGCCTGCCCGGTGCGGTGGAAACGTCGGAAGCCGCTCTGTGGCGACGCATCCATGGCATCGCACGCTCGCATCGATGCCGGGCAGCCCGGCGTCGCGTGGCATGCAACCGTTCGACGCATCGCACGGCGTGCGTCGTTTTAATGACGGAGCCGGTCGACACGCGACGGATTGCCGTGATCGCGTGGTGAACGATCGCGACTGCCGGAATCGATGCGAGCGGAATTGTAGGAGCATATTTCGAATCCGGCCAGACATGACGGCTCTATTCGCATCATTCAATCTTCGCGATTATCGAAAATGGCGGTTTGCAACAGGAACGTAAGGCGGCGATGTGCGTCAATACTCATGGTTTACACGTATATCCAGTGAGTATTCGCGCGGCCGGGCGGCTCCCTGATTGTTTTTTGAAGAAAAAATATTATTGCAATCCGCTTTGGCAAAGTATTTATCCGCTCGGTAAAAGATTTTGAATAACGGCGTTGGCGCGAAATCGTTTGCGTAATGGCTGTATTTTTCGTAAGCCATTGAATATTTGGAATTTTACAATCTATAAAGAATGCCGACTTTAATAATTCAGGCTCGTGTCTCATAATTCGTCCGAACTTTGAATGACGGGTGGAGCAGGGCAGCGAAAGCGCCGCAAGCGGTGACGGACGTTGCCCGACCCGGGGCCGGCGCATCAATTGATGGCTGTCCAGGCACGTGCTCGCTGCACCGAAATGAAACCCCGGTTGCCGGGGATGAAATAAAAGAAGCGTGGTGGGTCGCGGTCAACGCGACGGCGAATCGGGAATGGTCATGACGACGGGTTGAATCTCCGGATTCAGTCGGGGGAAAACTCGTCCATAAGAATCAATACGCATTCCTAATGTAATTGCAGAATTGACGGGACGGGACGTCAGGCCGACGACATGCCCGCGGCTTTCGAACGCCCTGCCGAAACGGGTGCTCGATGCGCGTCGTGTCGATATGGCCGGCCCGGTCGCGGAATCCGCTTCCGAAACGAAGTCGTAATCGAAGTCGAAGCTGTCAATAAAAGTAAGTAGTCCGTATTCAAACCAGACGCTACACAACGGAGCAGAAGACCATGAAGAGGAAGCAGATTTCGGCGCTCGCCGCCGCGATGTTCACCGGCGCGGGTGTGTTGATCGCCGGCGCCGCTCACGCGGACAACTTCGTCGACCGCGGCAACCCGGACAATGCGCTGAGCGGCCAGTGCATCGACGGCACCAACCCGCTATGCGTGGCGACCAAGAACGGCAGCTACGTGGCGGTCAGTACCACCAACGTGACGCAAGGAACCAATGCGAAGGCCGGCGCCAGCGGCATCGCGATCGGCGACCAGTCGAATGCGAGCAGCAAGGGCGGCAGCGGCAGCGGCGGCGCGATTGCGATCGGGGTCGGCTCGCAGGCGCTGGCGAATTCGGCTACCGCGATCGGCACGGTGGCGGTCGCGCAGGGCAACACGGCGCTGGCGATCGGCCGCCAGTCGGCAGCGGTCGGCGATTTCTCGATGGCGCTCGGTAACGTCGCGGACGCGCACGGCACGAGTTCGATCGCGCTCGGCCACTCGGCGCTCGCGAGCGGCGACCGCTCGGTCGCGATCGGCGGCGCGAACCCGACGTCGAGCGACGGCGTGTCGGCCGGCGCATCGTACGACGCGGCCACGCAGACGCGTGCTGGCGGCACCCAGTCGGTGGCGATCGGCGCCGGCGCGCAGACGAACGACAACAACCAGGTGGCGATCGGCTCGGGCAGCGTCGGCGCGAACAACGGCGGTACGCCGGTGTTCGGCGGCACGGCCGCGCCGGTCGGCGGCGCGGTGTCGTTCGGCGCGCTCGGCAGCGAACGCCAGCTCAAGAACGTCGCGGCGGGCGCGGCCGATACCGACGCGGTCAACGTCCAGCAGCTGAAGAACGTGAACAGTACGCTGAGCACGGGCATCGGCAACGTCGACGCGCGCGTGACGTCGGTCGGCAATTCGCTGTCGACCACGATCTCGAACGTCGACCAGCGCGTGACCAGCGTCGGCAACAGCTTGAGCACGAGCATCGTCACGGCGACGCAGAACGTCGTCAAATACACCGACGACTCGCATGCGGCGATCGCGCTCGACGGCGCGACCGGCACGACGATCGGCGGCGTGGCTGCCGGCGTCGCCGATACCGACGCGGTCAACGTCGGCCAGTTGAAGGGCAGCGTCGCGCCGTTGCAGACGTCCCTGTCGACGGCGGCATCGAACATCACGAACCTGCAGAACAGCGTGACCGGCATCAACGGATCGTTGAGCACGGCGGCATCGAACATCGCCGGCCTGCAGGCGGCCGATACGCGCAACGTCAAGTACGACGGCGCGAGCGGCTTCGATTCGGTGACGTTCGCCGGCCCCAACGGCACGGCGCTGCACAACGTCGCGGACGGCAAGGATCTGCACGACGCCGTGAACGTCGGCCAATTGACGGGCGGCCTTGCATCGCTGAGCACGAGCGTGACGAACAACCTCGGCACGGCGCTCGGCAACCTGAGCACGTCGATCACCAGCCAGATCGGCAACGCGACGAAGAACGCGGTGCAGTACGACGACGATGCGCACGGCGGCGTCACGCTCGGCGGCACCGGCGCCACGGCGCCGGTCGGCCTGCACAACGTCGCGGATGGCGTGGCGGCAGGCGATGCGGTGAACGTGGGCCAGCTCGGCAAGGTGACCGATACGCTCAACCAGTCGATCACGGCCGTCGGCAACCAGGTGACGACGAACACCGGCAACATCGCGGCGCTTCAGCAGGACGCGCTGCAGTGGAACCCGGGCCTCGGCGCGTACGATGCGAGCCACGGCGGCCACGGCCCGCAGTTGATCAGCAACGTCGCGGCCGGCAAAAGCGGCACGGACGCGGTCAACGTCGATCAGTTGACCGCGGCGATTCACGACGGGACAAGTCAGCTCGACGCGCTCGCCGTCAAATACGACGATGCGAGCAAGCAGCAGGTATCGCTCGGCGCGGGCAACGGCGGCAGCCCGGTGCGCGTGACCAACGTCGCGGAAGGCAACGTGGCGGCCGGCAGCACCGACGCGGTGAACGGCGCGCAACTGCGTCGCGCGACCGACGGCGCGGCGGCCGCGCTCGGCGGCGGTGCGACGGCGAACCCCGACGGCTCGATCGGCGCACCGAACTACAAGATCGGCGGCAGCGCGTTCAACAACGTCGGCGACGCGCTGACGAACCTCGACGGCCGTGTCGGCAGCAACACGACGACGCTCGCGAATCACGAAACGCGCCTCGGCAATGCCGAAACGAATATCGCGGGCAACACGGCGGCGATTGCCGGGCTGCAGCAGGATGCGCTGCAATTCGATCCGGCGCTCGGCGCGTTCAGTGCCGCGCGCGGCGGTGCGCCGACGAAGCTGACGAACGTGGCCGACGGCAACCTCGCCGCGGGCAGCACGGATGCGGTCAACGGCGGCCAGTTGTCGGGCGTGAAGACCGCGCTCGAACAGCAGATCACGAACGTGTCGAACCAGGCCGGCGAAGCGGTGAAGAACGTCGTCAAGTACGACGTCGACCCGAGCGGCAACCGGCTGAATTCGGTATCGCTCGTCGGCGGAGACGCCACGTCGGCGGTCGTGCTGAAGAACGTCGCGGCAGGCACCAGCGATACCGACGCGGTGAACGTGAAGCAGTTGAAGGACGTGCAGTCGAACCTGAACCAGCTTGGCGCGCTCGCGGTGCAGTACGACGACAGCTCGAAGAGCACGATCACGCTCGGCGGCGCGGGCGGCACGCGCATTACCAACGTGCAGGCCGGCACGCTCGGCGCGACCAGCACCGACGCGGTGAACGGCTCGCAGCTCTACGCGACCAACCAGCAGGTGTCGAAGAACACCACCGACATCTCGAACCTGCAAGGGAGCGTGACCAACATCGCGAACGGCAAGGCCGGCCTCGTGCAACAGCAGGACCCGAACGGCGCGATTACGGTCGGCAAGGACTCGGGCGGCACGAGCGTGAACTTCACCGGCACGGCGGGCGACCGCGTGCTGACCGGTGTCGCGGCGGGCGTGAACGCCAACGACGCGGTCAACATGGGCCAGTTCAACGCCGCGCTGCAGAACGTCGCGGCCAACGACAGGATCCGCGCGACCGCGACCGACGCGAACACCACGTGGATCGCGCGCGCCGATGCGGGTGCGATCGGGTCGACGGCGACCGCGACCGGCAAGAACGCGGTGGCGGTCGGCGCGGGCTCCGTCGCCGATCGCGACAATTCGTTCTCGGTCGGCGCGAAGGGCAGCGAGCGTCAGGTCACGAACGTCGCGGCCGGCACGGCGCCGACCGACGCGGTGAACGTGCAGCAGCTGAACGACAACCTCGCGACGGCGTCGACGCAGGCGAAGGGCTATACCGACCAGCGCATCGGGCAGGTGTACAACGCGTTCAACGACCTGAAGAAGGACATGTACGGCGGCGTCGCGTCGGCGATGGCGGTGGCCGGCTTGCCGCAGCCGACCGGCGCGGGGCGCTCGATGGTGTCGGCGGCGACGTCGAACTATCACGGCCAGCAGGGCTTCGCGGCCGGCTACTCGTACGTGACGGAGAGCAACCGCTGGGTCGTCAAGGCATCGGTGACGGGCAACACGCGGTCGGACTTCGGCGCGGTGGTTGGCGCGGGTTATCAGTTCTGATGCAGGCCGCGTCGCGTTGAGCGATGCGCGGTGCCGGGCAATGGATGCACAGCCCGGCGCCCGCTGTCGATCGAAGGCCCGGGGTTCGTTTGCGAATCCCGGGCCTTCGTCGTTTGCTGTCGCCCGCCGATCGGGCATTTCCCGTCGACGATGCCGTCGCGAATGCGAGTCACCCCATCCGCCGCGATCGTCGCCCTCCCGCAACCGACGGCGCGGCAAGGGTTTCACGCGCCGCCGGCGGAACGTCCAATGCGAGTTGTGGAATGCGAGCCCGCGCCCGTATTCTGAAGTCCTCGGGCGGCATGGCATGGCGCCTTCGCCCATCACCGTATCAGAGAGTCCGACAATGACCGACACGACACACACGATGAAACTCAACCACCTGAGCTTTCCCTCTGCCGACACGCTGGCGACGGCCCGATTCTTCGAGCGATACCTCGGCTTCACGATCGCGGGAAGCTGGGACAAATCGTGGATCCTCAAACGCCCGGGCTTCGACGTCGTGATCGATCACGTCGGCGACGGCGCGCCCGCGTGGCCGGCCAACTTCCACGTCGGCTTCGAACTGCCGAGCCTCGATGCCGTGCATGCGCTGTTCGCGCGTTTCAAGGAAGAGGGCGTCGCGATGGAGACGGACGTCTTCAACAACGGGCGCGGCTCGCGTTTCTTTTGCCGTGCGCCGGGCGGCGTGATGTTCGAACTGAACACGCGCGCGGATGCCGCGCCGGAATATCAGGGCACCTTCGACGATTGACGTCGGAACAAGCGGATCGGGGAAATCCATCCCACGGGCAGAAGGTGAAGCCGCGTGTTGTGCCCCGATGCGCGACGGCCGCCATGCGGCCGCCGTCGCCTGTCGCGATGCGTCGCGCCGTCAGCGCGGCTGAAAGCGGATCCATGGCGTCGCATTGTTGGTCGGATAGACCACCCACCAGTGCGCGTACACGTCGACCTGCAACTCGTTGGCCAGCGCCTGCGCGAAACTGAAGCGGCCGGCCATCCCGGCGAAGCAGGTGACGAGCTTGATCGGCCTGCCCGACGCGGCGGGAAAGTTCGTATCGGCCGCGCCATAGCCCTGTGCGCGCAGGAACCGCGCCAGCGTGGACGCGGAGGTCGGCCGGTTGATCGGCACGCCGTTCGCGCCCGTCCACTCGACCATCGCGCTGCGCGAAATGCCGTGCGTCGCGACGACGTCGACGTCGAGGTTGCCGACCCGCGTGAGATTCTCCGCGAACTGCTGCCGCTGCAGATCGGTGGTGAATGCATCCCACGTGGCTTTCACGCTGGTCGTGACCGGATCGTTCGGCATCAGGATCCGCACCTTCCCGACCAGACCGTTCTGGCCGGGTTCGCTCGGCAAGCCGGGCGTGTTCGGCGGCGGATAGTTCGGGATTTCGCCGGCGTTCTCCAGGGGCGTCGGGTTCACGCCGAGCGACGCCTTGCCGGTGAAGAAGGTGAGGTGCGCGCCCGCCGCCATCAGCCCGGCGCCGCCGCCGGCCACCGCGCCGATCGCGATGTTCAGCGCGGTCGCCCGGCTGAAGAACGGCTGCCCGGTCATGCCTGCCGTCACGCCGGCCCCGGCCGCGCCGCCCGCCACGCCGCCCGCGATGCCGGAGACGAGCGACACCGACAGCGTGGTGGCCACCTTGCTCGCGCTCAAGCCGAGCGCCGCGCGCGCGGTCAGTGCGCCGGCGCCGCCGCCCGCGAGCGCGCCGGCCGCGCCGGCCGCCGCACCGGCCAGCGCATCGATGCCGAACTGTTTCCAGCTGATCTGGTCGCCGGTGGCCATGCTCATGAGGTCGCCGGCCATCGACCCGACCGCGCCGGCCACGACGCCCACCAGGATCGCCGCGCCGATGCCGGTGCCGAGCAGCAGCACGCCGGCCACGCCCACCGCCAGCGTGACCAGCGCGCCGACGATGATGCCCCACACGTTCATGCCGCTCGGATCGGTGAAGACGAGCGGGTTGTTGCCGACATAGACGTACGGCGACGGCGTTTCCAGCATCGGATCGACGCTGAGGTAACGGCCGTAGCCCGGGTGGTAGAAGCGCGCGTTGCAGTCGTAGAAACCGGAATCCGCGTCGTAGTTGTGGCCGGTGAACAGTCGCGGCCACGCGAACGGCGCGGCCACCAGCACGGTGGGCTGGCCATACACGTCGTACTGCCACGCACCGACGGTCTCGCCGCTCGCGTCGAGCAGCACGCGCACGCTGCCGAGATGGTCGAGCAGCGCGAAGCAGAAGCGTCCGTCGTGCCACGCCACCTGGACGTCGAGCGCGGCGATGAAGCGGGTCGGCGTGCTCGCGCCGTTTGCCGCGTCGATCACGAGTTCGCCGTCGGGCATCGACGTCTGGAACCGCTGCGTGGTCGCGCCGCCGCTCGTACGGGTAAGCGCCGCGCGATTGCCGTCCGCGTCGCGCAGGATCGACAGCGACGCACCGGGGCCGGCGTAGCTGACGGGCCGCCCGGTGCCGGCGTCATAGCCGATCTGCCAGCGCGTCGCGCCCGCGCCGTCGCTTGCGCCGACGATGCCGCCCGCATGGTCGTACGCGAACGTGGTGGTGTCCTGCGCGGCCGTATAGCCGGTCAGGCGGTTCGTGCCGGCTGCATACGTGTAGCCGGCCGAATCCGCGCCGCGCGTGTGCCGCTCGAAGTTGCCGTTCAGGTCGATCTCCCAGCGTTGCGCGTCGGCGCCGGAACCGAACGCGGTCAGCTGGCCGAGCGAATCCATCGTGGTGCAGGCCGGCCCGACCGACCCGCCGGGCACGTCCGACGTGACGGTCTGTCGTGCGATTTCGCCGTTGTAATAGCCGCCGCCCTCACAAGCGCCGGTGTCGTAGGCGAGCGCTTCCCTGAGCACGCCCCCGGCATCGCTGACGGTGGGCCAGCCGGGCGGCGTGTACGCGAAGCGTCGGGACAGCATCGACGCGCCTTTGCCGTCGGGCAGCAGGCGGGTGAGCGTCGGTTTGCCGTTGGGCGCGTACTCGTGCGCGATCAGCACCGTCGTCGTGCCGCCGGTATCGGCCGCGACCTCGAGCACGCGGCCGAGCGCGTCGTAACGGCGCAGGCTGACGAGCCCCGTGGTCGAATCCGTGCTCGACAGCAGGTTGCCGCCGGCCGACCACGTATTCGCGATGACGCAGTCGCCCGCCGGCATCCCGGCGAATTGCCGGCGCCGCGCGAGCACGCGCCCGGCCCGGTCGTACGCGACCGTCTCGGTCAAGCCGGCCTGCGCGGCGTCGCCCTGGTTGACCTCCACCTTCCAGAGCCGGCCGACGAGATGGTCGTCCTGGGTCGCATCCGACCCGTCGCCGTCGTAATGGCGGCGCACGCTCCAGGTGGGCGACGACGGCGGCCAGTCGGGGTCGTCGGCATGCTGCTGAAGCTGCGCGCGGTCCCACGCGACGGCACAGGTGCCTTCCTCGATCACGCGGCTCAGCGTGTCGTATTTCCGATAGGCGATGTAGCCGCCGTTCAATGCGTTGCCGTCGGCGAGGAAGCGCATCAGCCCGGCGCTGCTGTAGACGATCTGCGTCGTGCCGCTGTCGGGATCGGTCGAGCTGAGCCGATGCCCGGCGAAGTCGTAGTCGGCGGTGCTGCTGCCGGCCGGCACGGCTTTCGTGCCGGCGCCGCCTGCCGCGTACGACGCGGGCGGCACCGACGCGACGGTGCGGCCCTGCGCGTCGTAAATCTGGCTCATGCGCCAGTCGAGGCTGTCGTCGGTGAGCGCGTTCTGCACGACGCGGCCGATCAGGTGCTCGGCCGTGTCCGACCAGCTTTGCGTGACCGCGCCGTTGGGATCGACGTCCGTCGTCAGGTGATACTCGCCGATCGGCAACGGATAGGCGAAGCGTCCCGCGTCGGCGTTGACGCCGTAGCCGCGCGTCGCGTAATGCGTGCTGCCGGGCCGGATCGCATAGTCGTAGCCGGGCTGACCAAACGCCACCGGCCGGCCGAGCGGCGCGTTTTCGTAGACGGTGCGCGCGAACGGATAGCCGCCGGCGTCGGGATGCCAGGCGGCGAGCGCGCCCTCGAGCGGCGCGCCTTGCCAGAGGCTGCCGTCGGCGCCGCCGTTGGTCACCAGCCCGTCCTGGTAGACGAACAACGCCTGGGCGCCGGACACCGTGACGCGGCTCGTGAGCGCCCGGATCGCGGTGTTGCCGCGATCGTCGTACACGCCGGTGTCGAGCACCGCGCTATCGGCCGATTCGAGCTTCAGCGTCTGCAGGCTGCGCGCGAGGCCGTCCCGATACTCGACGCTCAGGCCGACGTCCTCGGCCACGGCCAGCGCCGAGAAGCTGCCGGGCTGCGTCATGCCGAGCTGGAGGCCGAACGGGGCGGCGACCGCGGCGTCCGCATATTCGAACACCTTGCGCCCGTCGGCGAAGAACAGCACGCGGCCCGTCACGGCCACCAGCAGCCATTCCCGGGCGGCCGGCGCGACGCTGTCGGATTGCAGCAGCACGGGGTTCGCGCCGTCGAGCCGCCACAGGCGCCAGCCCTGCGCCGGGCTGAAGCCGACGAACCAGGTACCGGTGCCGAGCACCGCGTCGCCGAGGCTGGCGCGGTCGACCAGCACGCGCGCGGCGATGCTCGTCGCCGCGAAACCGGTGCGTTCGAGCCGCGCGCCGAGCGGCCCGGCCGCTTCGCCGTGATAGCTGAGCAGCCCGCCGCCCGCGGTCCAGTCGGCCGCATTGCCCGACGCGGCCGTGTAGAACGCCAGCGCGCCGTTGCAGAAGCCGTCGTACACGCCGATCCCCTGGCCGTTGACGTTGATCGCCGCGTTCGGCGTGGCGCGCGGAAACGGCGCGGCGGGGCCGATCGTCGTGTCCTGCGCAGCGAACCACGTCATGCTGATCAGGCTCGGATTGTCCCAGGGGCCGACCGTCACGGACGGCTCGGCGAACGGGTTGTAGAGCGTGCGCGAGCGCACGCCGTTCGGCGCGGTGGTGCCGAGCGTGCGCAGCCGTGCGCCGTCGTAGGCGATCGACTGGAACTGGCAGTCGAGCGGCGTGAAGAACACGTCGTCGAGCCGCAGCCACGCCGCGCCGCCCGTCGGCAGTTCGGCCCGAATGCCGAGCGTGACGGTGGCGTTCGCGCCGAGGCCGAGCGACGACGGATCGACGGTCCATTGCTGCGGTTGCCACTGGCCGGCGGTGGGCGCGAGGCGCCGGCTCAACTGCGCGCCGCCCGGCGCGGTGAGCGTCAACGTCACGGTGAAGTCGCTCGCCGTCGCGCCGGTCGGGCTCTTGAACCACAGGCCGAACACCTGCCGCGCGCGACCGTCGGTCAGCGTCACGGCGCGGGTGAGCGTCGCCGACGCGGTGATCTGCAGGCAGGCGGTGCCGCTGGCCGCGTCGTCGCGATAGACGGCCGCGCCGGCCGGCAGGCTCCAGGTCGGCCGCTGGTAATCCTCGAAACTGTCGTATGCATTGCCGCCCGCCGAATTGACGAAGCCCGCGATACGAAAGCGCCCTGCATCGTCGAACAGCGAAGCCATCGGGCGGCCGGTGACGTCGTGAGAGAGCAGCACGTTGCCCTCGCCGTCGCGCGTATCGATACGCTCCTCCAGCAGCCAGCCCGCGCCGGGCTGACCGCCGTTCCATGCGGCGAACGGCGGCGCATTCTCGTCGACCGCGACCCAACTGTCGGCTTCCGCGAGATAGGTGGTGCCGTCGTCGTGATCCCAGCTGCGGAAGGTCTGCGCCTTCGCGGCCTGCAACAGCCAGTCGCCGTTCGCCTGCACCCGCGTCGATGCACTGGCCACCGGCGCGAGGATGTGCGCGCTCCACATCGCCGGGTAGACCTCGAAACCGAACAGCGACGTGCGCTGCGTGACGTTGAGCTCGCCCTGGCTGTCGTAATAGGCGGTTTGCACCGTAGCCGGATAGCCCGACGCCGCGTTGTACGCATAGGTCATGGTGCGCGCGACGCCCTGCAGGCTCTCGACCGACGTCGCGATCTGCGGCACGGCGTCGTAGAGATTGCGCAGCGTGGCGCCGTTCGCGTCGCTCGCGACCTGGTCGGTGTAGGTCCACTCGCTGGTCGTGGACGACAGCAGCGTGCCGTCGCGGTCGTACACCGAGGTCGACAGCAGCAGGCCGGCCGCCAGCGAATACGCGTCGTCGACCGGCGCGGCCGTACCGCGTACGCCGGCGCGGATGCGGCAATCGTCCGGCAACTGCAGCGTCCGCGCGGGCAGGCCGTTGTAGAAATGGCTCGTGGTCCAGCCGTAGCGCTGCGCCTGCGGCGTCGCGCACGCCTGGTATTCGGACACCTTAGAGAATTGCACGATGCTGCCCGACGGATCGGTGTTGGCCGACACGTCCGCGTACGCGTAGCAGCGCAGCATCGAGTCGTAGCCGCTGTCCATCGCGAGCGCGGTCACGACGAAGGCCGCCAGCGGCGCATGCAACGAGTGATTCGCATAGCGGTGCAGCGTGATGTGGGTCGACGCGTCGATCTCGTTGCCCGACGGGAAGGTCACGAACCCCGACGGAATCGCCGGCAGCTTGCCCGAAATGGCCGTCTCGTAATGCAGCGTGCTGTTGAGCAGGCGGAACATCTGTTGCCCGGGGAAACGCTCGACGACCGGCTCGCCTTGCGCGTCCCGCAGCAGCCCGCCGTTGCAGAAGAAGCGTACCTGCGTGTCGAGCGGCGCGCCGTCGGCGTCGAGCGTCATGAACGCGAGGAAGTCGGGCGCCTGGTTGATGACGGTCGTGCTGTCGAAGCGATCGACGGTGATCTCGCCCAGCCGGAAGCCGGCGAGCGGGTTCCACGCGGGCCAGACCGACCGGCCGTAGAGGTCGCGGTTCTGCGACAGGAAGGCGCCGGCCAGCGTGGGGAAGCCCTGCGTCTCGCGATCCGCGGGCGCCGGGTCCTCGTCCTGCAGCACCTGGGTGACCCAGGGCGTGTCGGCGTCGGGATCGAAACTGTCGAGCGCGGCGTAGAGCGCCGACGTCGTGTTCTCCGTCTTCAGCACGCCGAGCTGATCCCACGCGTACCAGTAGAACTGGCGGTTCGCGTCGCTGCCCGGCGGGTACTGGATGCCGGCGAAGTGGTAGGACCAGCTCACGCCGTCGAACACCAGCACGTTCGGGCCCGAGCCGATCAGGCTGTTGCCGGTGATCACCGGGCCGAGCGTCTGCATGAACGCCGGCGACAGGTTCGTGAAGCCCGGGCCGTCGAATACGTCGGGCAGCGGGCGCAATGCGAGGTTGCCGTAGTCGTCGTCCCACGCGGGCACCGCGAGGCGGTAGTCGAAGGCTTGCACCACGCCGCCCGACGATGCATAGCGGTCGATCCACGCGGCGGCCGCGAAGCCCTGGCCCATCGACAGCTGGAAATACGATGTGGCACCGACCGCCGGAATCGTGATCGCGTCGGTGTCCAGCGTGCTGCCGAGCCGCCACGCCAGCGTCGCCGCATCGCGGACCATCAGGCTGAAGCGGCCGCGCGCCGTGTCCTCGTCATAGCAGAACACCAGATAGTGGTTCGTGGCCGCCGCTACGTACGATTGCGTATTGACGCTGCCGGACGGGCAGCATGCGCCGCTCGCGAGCGCGAGCGCGACGTCCCAGCCGCGCGTCTGCCAGTTCAGCGCGTAGCGGTCGATGCGGCGATCGTCGTCGTCGACCACGACGAAGAAGTCGGCGCCGTTGGCGATCCGCAGCCGGGTGCTGTCGTAGCGATACGGCGTGGGCGAGCCGGGCTCGCCCGCGAAATGCCAGTCCGCGTTCGCGACCGGCCGGCGCGACGCGAGATAGAGCGTCGATTGCGTATCGTCGAGGTTCGCCAGCAGCAGCATGAAGCTGTCGGCGCTGGTCGTGGCCACCGTCCGATCGAGATCGAGCGCGCCGTCGAAACGCTGCCAGTCCGTCCAGGCCGGAATCCAGCGGCCCAGCCACGTGTAGACGTTCACCAGCAACGCGTTCTCGCTGGCCTCGTACCAGGCGACGACCACGTAGTCGCCGCCGTACCAGATGCGCGGCGCGCCCGGCCGGCTGGCGCCGAACGGATTGTCGACGGTGAGGTTGCGCGAGCCCGGATCGACGTTCTCGTCCGCGCCCACGTCGATCTCGGCGTACGTGTAGCGCAGCACGCCACCGGTGGGCAGCGTCATCGACGTCATCGCGCCCGGGTTCGCCGTGCCGCCGGCATCGAAGTTGTAGTCGAATGCGATGCCGGGGCGGGCCGCGCCGCCGCTGAAGGTATCGGTCACGCCCTTCAGATAGCGTTTGTAGCAGGCGCCGGTGGCGAGCGGATTGGCGGCGTCGCGCGGCGCGAGCAGGGTCAGGTCGTACCAGTCGAAATCGAGGCGGGTCTGCTGCGCGCCCGAGCCGTCGATCACGTCGACGTGGTCGAGATAGCGCGTCTCGTAACGGTCTTGCCACGCGTTCGGCGTGTCGCCCGGCACGCGAGTCGGGTCGCCGTGCGCGGCCAGGTATTCCTTCGGCGCATCGAGCGAGCGGGTGTCGTAGGTCATCGGCTGCCACGCGAACCGGCACGACCAGCCGAGATCGTTTTCCATGCTCGCGATCTGGCATTCGCGCGTGTAGGTCAACGTGCCGTCGCCGACCGCCTGCTCGATCGTGCTGTACGAAAATTCGATCCAGTGCCCGAGCGTGTTGCGCAGCTGCGCGAGATTCCACGCGAGCGCGTAGCGCTGCTGGTTTTCCGCGCGGCGGCTCGGGCCGACCCAGTTGCCCCAGCGGATGCCCCACTGGATCAGGCTGCGCGCGGCGGCGGCCGCATCCGAGCCGCCGTAGGTGGCGACCGTGCCGTCCGGGCGGACGACTTCCCAGCTGTCCCAGGCCGGGTAGTGCGTGATCTGCCAGAACTGGTAGGGCGCCGTTTCATAGGACTCGCCGTCGGTGGTCACGGCGATCGTGCCGTCCGGTTGCCGGCGCAACAGGTGCGAGCGGCGCAGCGGCGCATCGTCGACGCGCCACTCGTCGGGGCGGCCGGTGGACGCGATACGCGCGTCGCCGGACGGTCGCCAGCCGTGTCGTTCCAGCGCGGACGCGAGCGGCGCCGGCACGCGATCGCTCGAGAACAGCGCCGCATTCGCGGCGTCGTCGAAGGCGTCAGCGGGCAGCGTGCCGCGGCTCCACGCCGTCGGGATCGGCACGAGCTGCATCGCCTGGCCCTGGCTCATCAGGTAATACTGGACGTCGAGCGGGCTGCCCGTCCCCTGCGTTTCCGCGACGATGCGTTCGAGGGGCATGCTCCAGCCGACGCCGAGCGCGCCGCTCGGGTTCGTGAGGTTCCATTGCGAGACCTGGTCCGCGACGTTGCTCTGGTACAGCAGGGTCAGGTCGAACGCCAGCCCGCCACGCGCGGGCAGCGTCAGCAGCTTGAGCGGGAAGGCGAGATTGCCGCGGAACAGGTTCACGGCGGAACCGAAGCTGCCGGCGTCGAACTGGAGCACGCCCAGGGCGGGGATGTCGGCTTGCTGGCTGGCGCTGGTGGACATGGCGACTCCTCGAGAAAACGGTCCTCGACCCGAACCGCGGGCGGAGGACCATGAAAGGCACGACTGCAAACCAGACAATGGAACGACGCCGCGCATCGCGGCGGCGAACGTCGCTTATTGCGCCCAGGCAATGACCGACGCGGTCAACGAGCAGCTGCTCGGGTTGAGCTCGTTGCTGCTGTTGTCGATCAGCTGGAGCGAGCCCGTGATGGTCACCGTCGGCGAATTGTTCTGCGTCTGTACCTGCACGCTCGCGCCTACCGTGCGCAGGTGGTGGTCGGTGTTGCCGAACGAGGCCGAGTAGCTGGCCACCGACGCGCCGGCCGCAATCACGTTGGTCGGGAAACTGTAGGTGGTCTGGGCCGTGATGACGCCCGAGTCGGACGGCGTGGCGGTGCTCACGGGAATCGAGATGTTCTGCACGTAGACGGACGGCATGAAAGACTCCTGTCGATCGGTAGGGTGGGGAAACACGCTGCGCGCCGGATGACGCGCATGGGCCGTACGGCGACTGCAAGCTGCCGCGACGCGGCGACCCGTCCCGCGCGCGGAATACGGTTCAGGGCAGGGTCACGCCGTGAGAATCGTTCTCGCCGGTCACGCCCGACTGCGATTCGCTGTTGCGGGTCCAGAAGATGTACAGGTACTTGCGCTCGCCCGGCGCCGGATCGCCCCATTGATTGCTGGCCGTGAATACGCGCTGGCCGTTCTTGTAGGCCGCCGCCACCTGGGTGGTGACATCGATGGTCGAGTTGTAGACCCCGTAACCGGCATTTTCGATCGTCGTGGTACTCATTTTCATTCCTTCATCAATATGTGAAATATCGACGCGCATGATTAAAAAAATCCCGAATTGGTAATGCATGGCCGGTGAAATTCGGGATTCACCGGATTTTGAAAATGGATATTCCGCGAACTTGCCGTCTCGCATTGAAACCCGACGCATGCGCGATGCGATGCGGGTGGACGACGCACGTGACGGCGCCGCCCCGGTTCTATCGAAAAACCGGCGGCGGACCTGCGTGGTCGGATGGCTGAATGGCGGGAATCAACCGCCAGGCGGCGGTTTGCTGGTAGCGGACATGGATGTGGCCCCCGTTCGGATCACGCCTGTTTTACTTCTTCGTCTTGCATTTCGCCGACACGCATTCTTTTTGCATGCCGATGCAAATGCAACTCTCAGTCCTGTTGTTTTTTCGCGCTGCGATTTCGTATTGCGTCGAGTGCAATGGGAGTAAATACCACGCGATTCGGCATGTCAAGGATGCGCTTATAAAAAGCGTTTGTAATCGACCGTCATTGAATCGGCGCGTTTTTCGTGGCGGCGCGGCGGCCGCGCATCCTGGCGCGATTTCGATATGGAGCAGGGGCCGGAAGGGCAGCGAGGGGCCCGATCCGGGCCGGCGAACCCGCGCCTCGATCAATCGAGCGGCGGCACCGCGCCATCTCGCAACATCTTGACGAGCCGCGCGCGCCGCTTCTCCAGATCGGCGATCTGGCGGTCGATCGCTTCGAGCCGTTCGCGCTGGACCTCGGTGATCTGGTCGCACGCACGCGCGCCGTCGATCAGCAGCATGCAGTCCGGAAAGCCGCGAATGTCGTCGAGCGTGAAGCCGGTCGCGATCATGCGCTGAATCTGCTTGACCTGCGTCACCGCGTTGTCGGCGAACAGCCGATAGCCGTTGGCCGCGCGCGCCGACGCGAGCAGGCCGTGCTCGTCGTAGTGCCGGATCGAGCGCACGCTCGCGCCGGTGAGCTGCGCGAGTTTGCCGATGGTCAGCAGGGGGTGAGCAGGCGATTTTTTCATGGACGGCAGGTTAGCACGATCCGCTTGACTCTCACATCAGTGTGAGGGTTGAGACTGGGCGTCCGTTCACCCTGGAGGAAAAATCGTGACTACCCGAGTGCTGATCCGCTGGCTGATCGCCGTGATCTGGTGGGCGACGCCGTTCGCGTTGGCGTATGACGCGGCCGCCGCACCGCTCAGCTATACCGTGACGTCGACGGATGGCGTGAAGCTGGCCGTGCAGGAAAGCGGCGACCCCGACGGCGTGCCGGTCATCCTGATCCACGGCCTGCTCGGTAGCCGCCTGAACTGGGACGCGCAGGTCCGCAGCCCCGACCTGCGCGGGTTCCGGATCATCACGTACGACCTGCGCGGCCACGGACTGTCGGACAAGCCGTCCGGCGCACAGCCGTACCGCGACGGAACCCGCTGGGGCGACGATCTCGCCGCGGTCATCGAGGGCGCGCATGCGCGCAAACCCGTCGTGGTCGGCTGGTCGCTCGGCGGCGTCGTGATCTCGAACTACCTCGCGAAGTACGGCGACCGCGCGATCGCAGGCGCGGTGTACGTCGACGGCGTGGTCGAGCTTGCGCCGGGCCAGATCGTCGATCATCCGGACGTGTACCGGGACATGAATGCGCCGGACCTGAAAACGCATCTCGACGGCGAGCGTACGTTCGTCGGCCTGTGCTTCAACCGTCGGCCGGAGGCCGCCACGTTCGAGCGCTTGCTCGCGAACGCCGCGATGGCGTCGTGGGACATGCAAAAGGCGATCCCGATGATGTCGGTATTTGCCGCCGAGGGCCTCGGCAATGCGCGCGTGCCGCTGCTCTTTCTCTACGGCGGCCGCGACGCGCTGGTCGATACGCACGCGACGCTGGCTCGCGCGGCCGCGCTGAATCCGCGCATTGCCAGCAAGGTGTACGCGGCGTCCGGGCACGCGCCGTTCCTGGAGGAAGCCGAGCGGTTCAATCGCGATCTGGCCGCGTTCGTGCGGTCGGTGTCTGCGCAGTGAAGTGGCGAGGTCAGCCCGGCGTGACCGCGATGCCGGCCGTGTCGCCCGCCGCGCGATCGTGAAAGCGCTGGAACGCATCGAGCAGCCGCGCGCGCTGCGCGGCCAGCGCCGGATCGCGCCGATCGCGCGGCCGGGCGACGTCGACGTGGATGTCGTCGTCGATGCGACCCGGGTTCGGCGCGAGCATCAGCACGCGATCGCCGAGATACAGCGCCTCGTCGAGATCGTGCGTGACGACGATCGCGGCCGTCCGGTGCCGGTGGACGACGTCGAGCAGCAGCGTCTGCAAGCGCATCCGCGTGATCGCGTCGACCGCGCTGAACGGTTCGTCGAGCAGCAGCAGATCCGGCTCGCCGAACAGCCCGCGCGCGATCGCGGCGCGCTGCGCCATCCCGCCCGACAACGTGGCCGGCAGTTGCCGTGCGACGCCGGCCAGGCCGACCTCGTCGAGCAAGCGCGCGACGCTCGGGTCGCGTCCGCCCCGCGCGCCAGACGCGAAGCCGACGTTGTCCGCGATCGACAGCCACGGCAGCAGCCGCGGCTCCTGAAAGATCACGCCGACGCGCGCGGACGGCCTGGCGAGCGCGCTGCCGTCGAGCGTCACGCTGCCGCGGAAGTCCGCGTCGAGGCCGGCGACAATCCGTAGCAGCGTGCTCTTGCCGCAACCGCTCGGGCCGACCACGCAGACGATCTCGCCGCGTGCGACCTGCAATGCGATGTCGGTGAGGATCGTGCGATCACCGTAAAGTTTGCGGGCGATCCGCAGGTCGAGCAGCGGCGTCGCGCTGCCGGCGGCCGGGCGGACGGAAGGAGAGGCGCTCATTTCCCACCCTCGCGCGACGCGCCGTCGAACGCATCGCGCCAGCCGAGCCAGCGCGACTCGATACGGCGCATCGCGCCGTCGGTCAGCTTGCCGAGCAGCGCGAGCAGCAGGATCGCGCCGAACACGAGATCGGGCCGCCCGGTTTCGCGGCCGTCGCTCAGCAGGAAGCCGAGGCCGCGCGTGGCCGCGATCAGCTCCGCGGCGACCATGAACATCCACGCGAGACTGAGGCCGGTGCGCAGGCCGGTGACGATCTGCGGCAGCGCGGCCGGCAGCAGGATCCGGCGGAATAGCGCGAGCGGGCCGAGCCGGTACACCGCGCCGAGTTCGACGAGCTTGCGGTCGACATCGCGAATGCCGGTGACCACCGCGAGGTGAACCGGAAAGAACGCGCCGATCGCGATCAGCGTGATCTTCGGTGCTTCGTCGATGCCGAGCCACAGCAGCAGCACCGGCACCCACGCAAGCGACGGAATCGCGCGCAACGCCTGGAACGTCGGTTCGAACAGCGCGTCGATTCGCCGGCTCAGGCCCATCGCCGCGCCGACGACGAGCGCGAGCCCGGCGCCGGCCGCGAACCCGGCCGCGACGCGCAGCGTGCTCGCGCCGACATGGCGCGCGACCCGCGTGACGCCCATCCGCGCCAGCGTATCGAGAATCTCGCTCGGCGCCGGCACGAGATGATCGGGCAGCCAGCCGCGCCGCACCGCGACCTCCAGCAGCACGAGCGCGGCGAACGGCAGCGCGAGCCCCGCGATGCGCCAGGCGCGCAGCGGGTCGCGTCGCGCCGCGCGGGGTGGCGCAGCAGGTTGACGCGATGCGAGCGCGTCGCCGCGCGCGGTGGTGTCCGTCATCGGCGGCACGCTCAGTGCGATGCGGCGACGATCGGACGCGCGAACGACGGATCGAGCAGCGTATCGACGATCTTCGCGGGATCGACGCCCGGCTTGGTCAGTTGCTCGGCCGTCAGCACCGGCGCGGCAGCCTTCAGCGCCGCGCGCTGCGTGTCGCCCGGCACCGGGTCGCTGAAGTCGTTGCGCTGAAGCTGCAGCTTCGCGACCGGCAGCGACACCTTCGATTCGTCGGCGACGATCTGCGCGGTCTCGGCCGGATGCGCGACGATCCACTGGCGCGCGCGGTCATACACTTTCAGCACGCGCTCGACCGCCTGCGGATACTGGCTCGCGAACGCGTCGCGCACGTTCAGGAACCCGTACGTATTGAACGTGACGTTGCGGTACAGCAGGCGCGCGCCGTCGTCGAGCTGGGCAGCCGCCATGTGCGGATCGAGCCCGGCCCATGCATCGACCTGACCGTTCGCGAGCGCGGTGCGGCCGTCCGGATGCTGCAGGTTGACGATCTCGACGTCGTCGCGCGTCAGGCCGACCGTGTGCAGCGCGCGCAGCGTGAACAGGAACGGATCGGTGCCGCGCGTCGCGGCGATCTTCTTGCCTTTGAGGTCGGCGAGCGAACGGATCGGCGAATCCTTGCGCACCACGAGCGCCGTCCATTCGGGGCGCGAGAACACGTAGACGGTATGGATCGGGTTGCCGTTCGCACGTGCGAGCACCGACGCGAGTCCCGCGGCCGAGCCGAAATCGACCGCGCCGCTGTTCAGGTATTCGAGCGCGCGATTGCTGCCGAGGCTCAGCACCCAGCGAATCGCCGTCCCGTCGGCCTTGAAGGCGTCGTCGAGCCAGCCGAAGTGGCGGATCACGAGACTCTCGGGCGAGTAGTACGCATAGTCGACGCGGATTTCGGCGGGCGTCGCCGCGTGCGCTTGCATCGACGCGAGGCCGACCAGCGCGGCAACGACGACGGCCGCGGATTGCCACACGCGGGACCAGAACGGCTTCATCGGGGATTCTCCGGAAGAGCGGCAACGCGCCGCGAACAGGCAGGTGACCGGCTAATGTAACGAACCGCCGGCAATCCGTTAACGAAGGAATTCGCGATTGCACATGCGTGCCGCTGCTAAGCGCCGCCCGCGCAACTTTATGACGCACGCCGATTAATTTATCGGTTTATATCGCTTGGGATTGGCGGATCGAGGGAACAGAATTTCCGCTGCCGGAACCCGGCGGCAGCGGGCCGCATTCGCTCGGCGCCGCGATGGTTGCGCAGGCATCAGCCCGGTTCCCGGCTTCACGACGACCTTGCCGCGTGTTCGGCACCAAATTAAGGAATCCGATGAGTTCGATCGATCTGAGCCCGGTCACACCGGTTTCTTCTCCCATCCGCTCGGCCAGCGACGTCGCGCGCCTGATCAATACGGTGGACAGTTCGGTGAGCCACGCACGGATGATCGTGCTGCTGGCGCTCGGCGGCGTGTTTCTCGACGCGTACGACCTGACGACGCTGTCCTACGGCATCGACGACGTGGCGCGCGAATTCGGTCTGACGCCCGCGCTGACCGGGCTGGTCGGGTCGGCGATCATGATCGGTACGATCTTCGGCAGCCTGATCGGCGGCTGGCTGACCGACCGGATCGGCCGCTATCAGGTGTTCATGGCCGACATGCTGTTCTTCGTGGTCGCGGCGATCGCGGCCGGGCTCGCGCCGAACGTCTGGGTGCTGATCGCCGCCCGCTTCGTGATGGGGCTCGGCGTCGGCATCGACCTGCCCGTCGCGATGGCGTTTCTCGCGGAATTCTCTAAGTTCAACGGCCGTGGCAACAAGGCGTCGCGGCTCGCCGCGTGGTGCCCGATGTGGTATGTCGCGTCGTCGGTGTGCTTCCTGCTGATCTTCGGCCTGTATTTCTTGCTGCCGGCCGAGCATGCGGGCTGGCTGTGGCGCGCGTCGCTGATTTTCGGCGCGGTGCCGGCGCTCGTCATCATCCTGTTCCGCAACCGCTTCATGAACGAATCGCCGCTGTGGGCCGCGAATCAGGGCGACCTGGCCAGCGCCGCGCGCATCCTGCTCAAGTCGTACGGCATTCACGCGCACGAGGCGGAGGACGCGCAACGCGAGCCGAGCCCGCCGCCCGTGCGGATTCGCGTGCTGTTCCAGCGTCCGTATCTGGGGCGCACGATCGTCGCCAGCGTGATGAACCTGTGCATCCCGTTCGAATACACGGCGATCGCATTCTTCCTGCCGTCGATCCTGTCGCAATTTCTCGGCGCGGGCGTGTTCGAGACGATCGCGGCATCGCTCGCGTTGAACGTGCTGTTCGCGTTCACCGGCGGCTTGCTCGGCATGCGTCTCGCGTATCGGTACGCGTCACGGCATGTCGCGATCGCGGGGTTCGCGCTGCAAACGGTCGCGCTCGTCGCGCTGGCGCTCGCAGGGCATCCGCATGGTGCACTTGCGGTCGGCGTCGTGCTGCTGATGCTCGGCACGTGGCTGTTCGCCGAAGGTTTCGGGCCGGGTGCGCAGATGATGATCTATCCGACGCTGTCGTATCCGGCCGCGATCCGCGGCACCGGCGTCGGCTTCGGGCGATCGCTGTGCGGCATCGGCCAGGCGCTCGCGCTGTTCGTGCTGCCGATCCTGCAGGCCCGCCTCGGCACCGACATGTTCTGGGTCGTCGCGGTCAGCGCGGTCACGCCGATCGTGTTTCTGCTGATCGTGCGGTATGAACCGACGGCGCACGACGTCGACGACGAAAGCGCCGCGTAAGCCTTGACCCGGGGGCGCTCGCCGCTCCCCGAAAACACGAACGGCTTCGTCAGACTGCACGAAGCCGTTCCTACGGAATACTGAAGCCGGTCACGCGTAGGCGGACAGACCGGCTTCGACATAGTGCGCGTTACGCGCTGACCGCTTCCCGCTCGGCCGCGCGCTTGACCTGTTCGATATCGCGAAACTGCGCGGCCGGATGTTCGTCCGGCAACCGGGCCGACCCGCCGAACAGTTTTTCGCGCAGCGTGCCCGGCGCATACGCGGTCGGATACACGCCGCGGCGCTGCAACTCCGGCACGAGATAGCGCACGACGTCCTCGAAGGTTTCATGCGCGACTGCATACGCGAGATTGAAGCCGTCCACGTCGGTCGCGGCTACCCATTCCTGCAGGATGTCCGCGACGGTCGCCGCCGACCCGACGAACACCGGGCCCATCCCGCCGATGCCGCCCCACGCCGCCAGCGCCTCGATCGTCCACGCGGTGTCGCCGCCCGACAGGTGCTCGACGGCGGACACGATCGCATTCGTTTCGACGCGCCTGACGGGATCGGTCGGCGCGTACTGGCCGAAGTCGATGCCGGTCCAGCCGGACATGAACACCAGCGAGCCGTCGTACGACACGTAGCGCCGATACTCGTCGAACTTGGCCTGCGCCTTCTCGTCGGTCTCGTCGACGATCACCGTGACGAGGTTGTAGATCAGCACCTTCGCCGGATCGCGCCCGGCGGCCGCGGCCCGCGCACGCACGTCGGCGACGTAGCGCGCGAGCTGGTCGCGCGTCGGCGCGGCGACGAACACGCATTCGGCGTGCTGCGCGGCGAACGCCTTGCCGGGGCCCGACGCGCCGGCCTGGAACAGCACCGGCGTGCGCTGCGGCGACGGCTCGCACAGGTGATAGCCGGGCACGTCGAAGAAGCGGCCCTTGTGGCCGATCTCGTGCACTTTCTCGGGATGCGTGAACACGCGGCCGTCGCGATCGCGCACCACCGCGCCATCTTCCCAACTGCCCTCGAACAGCTTGTACAGCACCTCGACGTATTCGGCCGCGACCGCATAGCGGTCGTCGTGCGTGCGCAGCCCGTGATCGCCGACGTTCTTCGCGCCGCTCTCCAGGTACGACGTGACGATGTTCCACGCGAGCCGCCCCTTCGTATGATGATCGGCGGTCGACAGCCGGCGCGCGAACGTGTACGGGTGTTCGAACGTCGTCGACGCGGTGATGCCGATGCCGAGATGCTTGGTCGCCATCGCGATCGGCGCGGCCAGTTGCAGCGGATCGTTGACCGGGATCTGCGCGGCCTGGTGCAGCGCGTGATAGTTGCTGCCCTTGTACACGTCGTAGTAGCCGATCACGTCCGCGATGAAGATTGCATCGAAGATCCCGCGCTCCAGCACGCGCGCGAGGTCGGTCCAGTAATCGAGATCCTTGTACTGCCACGAGCGGTCGCGCGGATGCGCCCACAGGCCCGGCGACTGATGGCCCACGCAGTTCATCTCGAATGCGTTGAAGCGGATGGTCTTGCTCATTGCGCGGCCCCCGTTTCCGCGCCGGCCTGCGCATGGGCGCCCGCACCGTTGCCGACACGCCAGACGAACGGCGGCGTGCGGCCGTTGATGATCCAGTCGCCGACGATGCGCGCCTTGTACACGAGCGGGTTGTGCGACGACACCGTGCGCGCGTTGCGCCAGTGGCGATCGAGCGCGGTCGTGCTGCGGGTCGCGGATGCGCCGAGCGCGTCGAACAGGCGCGTCGCCGCGCGCAGCACGAGTTCGGACACGACGAGCTGGCTTTGCGCGGATTCGATTTCGGCCGCGACGTTCGCGGCCTGCTCGGCCGCTTCGTCGCCGCCGAAGCGCGCTTCATAGGCTTGCTGAAGCGGTTGCGCGGCGCGCAGCGCGAGCGCGTCGGCCGCGTACGCCCATGACGCGATTTCGCCGATCACCTGCTGCAGCTGCGCGTCGTCGCCGGCACGCTGCGCGTTGCCGTGGCTGTACACGCGCGTGCGGTTGCGCACGAGCTCGCCCGCGTCGCGCACGATCGCGTGGCCGATGCCGGCCAGCGTCGCGACGTGGAACAACTGGTAGAACGCGGTCTGGTACTTGAAGCGGCGCGCGAAATCGATCACGTTGTCCGCGTCGACCGCCGCATTCTCGAAACGCGTCGTGCCGCTGCCGGTGGTGGTCTGGCCGAAGCCGTCCCAGTCGTCGTCGCGGATCACGCCGGGCTGCGCGGTCGCGACCGCGACGATCACGTCGCTGCCGTCGTGCGCGCGCTGCGCGAACACGTCGATCCAGTCGGCGAACAGGCTGCCGGTGCTGTAGAACTTCCTGCCGTTCAGCACGAGCCGGCCGTTCTGCTCCGATACCTTCGTGACGGTCTGGCCGAGCGGTACGTCGCCGGCCTCCGACCACGCATTGCCGACGAGCTGGCCGCTCGCGAAGCGGTCGAACCAGGCCGTGCGCTGCGGCCCGGCTGGCGCGTTCAGCCAGTCCTCGACGAACGCGAAATGCCCGCGCAACGCCTGCGGCAAATTGGAATCGGCGGCGGCGAGCTCGGTCAGCAGCCGGAACAACTGCGGCAGCGATGCGCCCGCGCCGCCGGCGCTGGCCGGCAGGCGGATCGCGCCGAAGCCTGCGGACTTCAGCCAGCCGATCGCCTCGTGCGGCAATTCGCGGTTGCGTTCGCGCTCGGCGGTGCCGGCGGCGATACGCTCGAAGATCGGCCGGAACCGGCTCGCGAGCGTGTCGTAATCGGTACCGGTGGAAAGGTCGGAAGCTGCGTGCGACGAAGTCATGCGGATTTCCTCGAAGGGCGTGGCCGTGTGCGCCGGGAGCCCAGTATAGGAAGCGCGACGCGGGCGTTCCAATAACGGATTCTCGGATCGTTATCGTCGCTGCGTATTACCGACGCCGCGCGGGCACGCATCGACGTTCTCGCGTCCATTGCGACGTCGAAGCGCCGATTCGCGTGCATCCATTGCGACGTCGTTTGTTCTCCCAAGGAATATCGTTTCGAGAATCGCTCGGTTTTCCGGCCCGCGCGGCGCTGCTAGATTGAATGCTTTCGCCATTCGACAGGAGAACCCGATGTCAGACACGAGCGCGACGATTCAGGAGCGGCCGGCCGATGCGCAACCCCAGCTGGCCCGCGTGATTGCGGACGATGCGGAAGCGATCGCGGTCGCGCATGCACTGGCGCAACGCCTCGCGCAAGGGGCCGCCGAGCGCGATCGCGAGCGCCGGCTGCCGCGCGAGGAAATCGAATGGTTCTCGCAGTCGGGGCTGTGGGCGATCACGGTGCCGAAGGCATACGGCGGCGCGGGCGTGTCGCACGTGACGCTCACCGAGGTGATCAAGATCGTCGCCGCGGCCGATGCGTCGCTCGGGCAGCTTCCGCAGAATCATTTCGGGTTGATCGACGTGATCACGCTCGTCGGCACCGACGCGCAGAAGCGTCATTTCTTCGCCGAAGTGCTGAGCGGCAAGCGGTTCGGCAACGGATTCTCGGAGAAGGGCACGAAGCACGTGCTCGACCTGAAGACGCGCGTGCGCCGCGACGGCGACGACTATGTGGTCGACGGCACGAAGTTCTATTCGACCGGTGCGTTGTTCGCGCACTACGTGCCGGTGCTCGGCCTCGACGACGCGCAGCAGGCCTGGCTCGCGTACATACCGCAACCGACGCCGGGGCTGACCGTGATCGACGACTGGTCGGGATTCGGGCAGCGCACGACCGCGAGCGGTACGGTCGTGCTCGATGCGGTGCGCATCCCCGCGTCGCACGTGCTGCCCGCGCAGCGCGTGTCGGACGTGCCGACGCTCAACGGCCCGCTGTCGCAGATCATCCAGGCGGCGATCGACGCGGGCATCGCGAAGGCGGCGATCGACGATACGCTCGCATTCGTGCGGACCCGCACGCGGCCGTGGGTCGACAGCGGCGTCGAGCGGGCGGTGGACGATCCGCTGACGATTCGCGAAATCGGCCGGCTGCACATCCAGCTGCATGCGGCCGACGCGTTGCTGGAACGCGCGGCGCGCACGCTCGACGAGATCGCGGCAAAGGGCGACGTGACGGAAGACGATGTCGCGCGGGCGTCCGTCGCGGTCGGCGAGGCGAAGGTGCTGACGACCGAGGTCGCGCTGCTCGCGGGCGAGAAGCTGTTCGAGCTGGCCGGCACGCAGTCGACGCTCGCCGAGCACAACCTCGACCGGCATTGGCGCAACGCGCGCACGCATACGCTGCACGATCCGGTGCGCTGGAAATATCACCTCGTCGGCAACTACTATCTGAACGGCGCACGCCCGGCGCGGCATGCGTGGAATTGAGCCGCCCGCGGCACACGGTTCGTCCGATTGCCGCGTATCGCGTGAGCGGCGCTAGCGGTCGGACGCCAGCAGCGCGCGGGTCAATAACCGCGCGATGCCGTCCAGCGTGAAGCCGAGCGCACCGATGACGACGATCACCGCGGTCAGTTCGGCATACGCGAGCCGGTCGCGCGTGTCGAGGATCAGGTAGCCGAGGCCCGCGTTGACGCCGAGCATCTCGGCCGGCACCAGCACGATCCACAGAATGCCGATCGCGAGCCGGATGCCGTTGAGCAGCGGCCCCGCGATGGCGGGCAGCACGATATGCACCAGCAGCTCGCGGCGGGTGGCCGCGAGGCTGGCGCCGAGTTGCAGCCAGCGCCGGTCGATCTGCATGACGCCGGCCGCCGTGCTCATCAGCACCGGCCACAACGCGGCGAATCCGAGCAGGAAGTAGATCGCACGATCGCCGATGCCGAACGACATGACCGCGAGCGGCATCCACGACAGCGGCGACACCATGCGCAGGAACTGGAACGTCGGCGACAGCATCCGCTCGACCCATTGCACGCGGCCGATCAGCAGCCCGAGCGGGACGCCGGCCAGCAGCGCCGCCCCGAGCCCGACGCCGATGCGTCGCAGGCTGACGAGCGCGTGTTCGACGAGATGATCGTCCGCGCACAGCGACCGCAGGCTGGCGAACGCGCGGTCCGGCGCGAACTGCCGGCCGAGCGAGCCGGGCTCGGTCAACCCGTGGATCGCAGCCCACCACACGGCGACCGTCGCAACGAGCCCGGCGACGCCGAGCCAACCCGCGGCCACGCGTGCCGGCAAGCGGGAACCGACGTCCCGGTGCGTGTCGGGTGCCGATGAGCGGCGGGTGGCGAGCGCATCAGACAACGACGATCTCCTCGCGCTGGAACGCGCCTGCTTGACCGAATGCGCTCAGCCCGCCGACCGCCTCGATGCTCTTGCGCACGAAGCGGGTGTCGACGAGATCGCGGGCCGCGAACGCCGGGTCGAGTGACGCGAGGAAGCCGCTGTCGCCGTCGACCACCGTGCGCTTCAGGCGTTGAACCAGCGCCTCGGTATAGCTCGGGAACGGATACGGCTGGAAGTCGATCCGCTTCGCGTGCCAGTCGGCATGGCGGATCGCGCCGCTCGCCCGGTAGGCGTCGGCCAGCGACGCCGACGGCACCAGCACGCGCTCGAGCGACGCGAGCGTATGCGGCGAATAGCGGTGCGCGCCGTCCTTCGACAGCAACTGCGCGGTGTCCTGCGGATGCGCGCGCGCCCACAGCTGCGCCTTCACGATCGCGTCGACGACCTTTTGCGACCACGCGGGCCGCTGCGTCAGATCGTTCTCGTGCATGAACACGACGCAGCACGCATGGTTTTTCCACACATCGCCGGTGAAGCGCAGAATCTTGCCGATCTTCATCAATTCCGCGGTCGCGTTGAACGGCTCCGCGACGATATACCCGGCGATCTGGCGCGCGGCGAGCGCGGGCAGCATGTCCGACGGCGCCATCACGACCAGGTTGACTTCGTTCGCCGCGGGCGTGCCGCGCCGCTTGAGCACGGGTGTGAGCCCCTGCTGGCGCAGCATGTCCTGCAGCACGACGTTGTGAATCGAATACCAGAACGGAATCGCGACGGTCTTGCCGCCGAGATCGCGCAGCGAATCGATGTCGGGCGCGACCGTCAGCCCGGAGCCGTTCACGTGGTTCCACGCGACCACCTTCGCCGGCGCGCGGCTGCCGTAGCGCGCCCACAGCGTCATCGGCGACAGCAGGTGCACGACGTTGACCTGGCCGGACAGGAATGCTTCGACGAGCTGCGCCCAGCTGCGCAACAGCTTCGGCGGTTCGACCGTCAGCCCTCCGGACGCGAAATAGCCGTTGTTGTGGGCGACCAGCAACGGGGCCGCGTCGGTGATCGGCAGATAGCCGATGCGAACCGGCGCATCCGGTTCTGCCGCGGCGTGCGCGTTCGCCATCGACAGCAACGGGGCGGCCCCCGTCGCGGTGAACAGGGCCGCAAGCTTCAGCCATTCGCGGCGCGACATCGGAATCTGGCACATGGATAGGCGGGTCGGGTCAGTTCAGGGAGGGGAGTTCGGACGCGTGCGGACGCTTCATGCCGGCCTGCAACGCCTTCAGGATGTCGATGCGCATCGTGCCGAGTTCGGTGACGAACGCATCGCGCGGGTGCGGGAAATCGACGTGCCATGCATCGATGAGGCGGCCTTGCGTGCCGAGCAGCACGATGCGATCGGCCACGAGCAGCGCCTCGTCGATATCGTGCGTCACGAGCACCGTCGCGCAGCGTGTCGTCGACACGACGTTGACCAGCAACTGCTGCATCGCGGCGCGCGTCACTTCGTCGAGCGCCGAGAACGGCTCGTCGAGCAGCAGCGCGTGCGGCTGACGCGCGAGTGCGCGCGCCAGCGCCGCACGCTGCGCCATCCCGCCGGAAAGCTGAGCCGGACGCAGCGACGCGGCGGCTTCGAGCCCGACCGCATGCAGCGCCGAGCGGACGCGTTCGCGTTGCTGTTCGCGCGTGAGGCGCTCCTGATGTTCGAAGGCGAGCCCGAATGCGACGTTCTTTTCGGTCGACAGCCACGGCAGCAGGCATGGGTCCTGAAACGCGATCGCGATCCGCGGGTGCGGGCCCTGCAACGTCGTACCGTCGACCGACACGGTGCCGGATTGCGGCCGCTCCAGCCCGGCCAGTGCGCGCAACAGGCTCGACTTGCCGGTGCCGCTCGGGCCGATCAACGCGACGATCTCGCCGCGATCGACCGACAGTGACACATCGGCCAGGACGGTATTGCGCCGCGCGCCGTCGTAGCCGAGCGTCAGATGGCGTGCGTCCAGCAGCGGCGGCGTCATGCGGCGATGCTCCGCGCCTGCGCGGCGAGTTGCGCCTTCAACTGCACGACGCTCGGCGTGACGATCGGAATGAACGCCGCTTCGCGCCAGCGTCGCTCGAAGCCGAGCCCCGCATCACGCAGATAGCCGCGGCCGCCGCTCGCCTCGAGTTCGAGGTTCACGGCGGTGGCCACGTGCGTCGCGAGCGCGATGCGCAGCTCGAACAGGCGGTTCGGATGCGCGCGCAGGCTGCCGTCGGCGAGGCCGGCCGACAGGTGCGCGCAGGCGGCAGCCAGTTCGGCCGCGCAGGCTTCGACTTCGGGGCCGAGAATGCCGCGCGTCGTTTCCGCCGCGCGCCGCGCTTCGGCCAGCGCGCGCCGCGCGAGCCCGATCGACAGCCCGCACTGCAAGCCGAGGAAGGCCGGTCGCACCGCCGGCAGGAAGGTTTGCGCGTCCGGATGGATCAGCCACGCGGCGTCGGTCGCTACGCCGTCGAGATGCAGCGCGGCGGTGTTGCTGCCGCGCAGCGCGATCAGGTCGAGATCGGCGCTGCGGGTCAGGCCCGGCGCGTCATCCGGAATCGCGACGATCGCGGACGGGCGCTCATCGCCGAACGTGACGGCGGCCGCCACCACGAACCGTGGCGCGCGCAGGTTCGTGACCCACGCCATCCGGCCGGTCATCCGCCAGTCGTCGGCGCCTTCCGCGTGCGGCGTCGCGTCGATCTGAAGCGACTCGATGCCGGACAGGTATTTCATCGCGTTCGACAGGCCGCTCGCGCCGGCGCAACGGCCGTCGAGCAGCGCCGGCAGCCAGCGCTCGCGCAGCGCGGCATTCGGGCTTTGCAGCAGATATTCGATGAAGCTGCGCTGGCCCCACAGCACGAAGGCGGCGGTCAGCGAATGCTCGGCCACCGCGGCGATGCCGGCGATGGCGTCCGTGGTGGCGCCGCCCGCGCCACCGAGGCTCGCGGGCACGCCGGTCCGGAACAGGCCGGCGGCCGCGAGACGCGGCACGACCTCCGCCTTCAGCGCGGCGCTCGTGTCGAGCTGCGTGGCGTTCGCGTCGAGCCAGTCGACCAGCGACGCGTCGAGTGCGGGCGCCGTCAGGCGGCTTGTGTCCGGGGTTCCCATCGGTATGCCGCCAGTTCGGGGTTGAGTTCGTTGCGCGACAGATTGTTCGCGAAGTTGCACAGCGTCGCGAGGCTCACGCCCAGCACCACTTCGAGCGCGTTCGCTTCAGTGAAGCCGGCGGCCAGGAACGCGTCGAGCGCGTCGTCGGTCACGGCGCCGCGCGTCGCGATCACGGCGCGCGTGAAAGCCGCGACGGCTTCCAGCCGCGGCTCGGCGACCGGTTCGCCGTCGCGCAGTGCGTCGACGTCGGCGCGATCGACATGGGCTTTTTTCAGCGCGGCGGCGGTGTGTCCGGCCACGCAGAACGCACAGCCGTGGACGGCGGCCGCGGTGATCTGCACGGCTTCGCGCTCGGCGAACGTGAGGCCCGCGCGGCCGTTGATCTCCGCGACGGTCAGGTAGGTTTCGAGCGCGACCGGCGCGTTCGCGAGCGAGCGCACGAGGTTCGGCAGGAAACCGTTCGCGCGCTGCGATTTTTCCAGGAACGGCTGGCTGGCCGCGGGGGCGGTTTCGACGGTAAGCAAAGGCAGGCGGCTCACAGGATTCTCCGGAGGGGCAGTGAGATCATTGTCGAGGCGCCGCTGCCGCCGGACAATGCGCGAACATCCGCGATTCCTGTGCGTTCGTCCCGCGCCGCGCGCCGCGACGGCCGGCTAGTGCAGGCGGGCTGCCGATGGCGACGCGTCGTCGCGGTCGCGGCGCCATGCGCCGGGTTGCATGCCCATCGTGCGCTTGAACGCATGCGCGAACGCCGACTCCGACTGATAGCCCACCAGTTCGCCCGCCCGTGAAATCGGCAAGCCTTGTTGCAGCAGGTCCGCCGCGAGCCGCATCCGCACCATCGTGACGAACTGCATCGGCGGATGGCCGGATGCTTCGCTGAAATGCTTGCAGAACGCGGTGCGCGACATGTTCGCGAACGCGGCCATCGATTCCGTGGTCCATGCGTCGGCCGGCGCGTCGATGATCGCGGCGACGAGCGTGCCGAAACCGGTCCGCTGCATCAGCGACGCGAGCCCGCTGGCGACGGTATCGTGCCCCGCGGCATCCCGCACCGCGTAGAACAGCAGCAGTTCGACCAGCTTGTCGATCAGCGGGGACGGCGCGTCGACGCCATGACGCCCTTCGACGCGAATCAGATCGAACAGCCCATGGATGCCGCGATAGGCGTCGTCGCCGCGCCGTACGATCAGGTATTCGGGAAAGAGCGACACGATCGCGCGCGACACGGTGGACTGGAATTCGATGAAACCGCAGGCGAGGCCGACGCTGCCGTCGATTGACGGGTCGAGCGGTTGCATCGACCCGCGTCGCTCGAGCGGATGGCTGCCCGCGACCGCACAGGCGTGCGGATTGACCGGGCTCGGCGACAAGCCGTGCGGCACGTCGCGCAGCAGAAAGACGGCTTCACCTTCGGCGACCGGGATGCTGTCGCGGCCGTCGGCGAAGTGCAGCCACGCCGATCCGTGAAGGAGGATGTGGAAGCTCGCTTTCGCACGGCCGGCGGTGGATGCCTGCCAGTCGCCGCAATACTGGCCGACGTGGAAAAGCTGGCTTTTCGGCTCCAGGCTGGACAGCAGCCAATGGACGACCTTGTCTGTTTGCGCGGACATTCCGATGCTGGAGGATGGGTGACGCGCCCATGCTACGGGCTGCGCCGTACCGCTCAAACCAAGGAATGGTGGAAAGCATTTTCTCGTGGCGACGAAGGGCAGTCCGCGATCGGCAACGCAGGGCGGCGATTGACGCAGGTCAATCGCATTCGCGCTGCCGGCAATACAGTGGACGCCGGCGCTCGCACAAGGCGGCGCCCGATGGCACGCGCGAGTCGCCGCGTGATGAGGCATGGGCAATGAAACATCTGACGTGGATCATCGGCGCCGCGCTCGCGCTGGGCGCTTGCGCCGGTGTAGGGCAGGGGGCGGCGTTCCGGTCGACCGAAACGCAATTGCAGGCGGCACGGGAGGCTGCCGCGCTGCAGTGTTCGACGCCGCCCGAATGCGACCGTGCATGGCAGCTCGCACGGGGCTACATCGACGCGCATTCGTCGACCCGTATCACGCGATTCAGCGCGGACAGGATCGAAACCGCGCAATCGCATTTCGCCGGAGAAGTGTATCTATGGGCGTCGCGCACGGTATCGGGCGACGGCGGCGCGGTGATTCGGCTCAAGGCGATGTGCAAGGGCATGTACGGCACCGATGGCGGCCCCGGCTGGCAATACGATGCATGCGCGTCGAAGATCCTTGAAATCGAGCGCGGTTTCGCGACGTACGAGCGCCCAACGGGCACGCCGACGCTGCCGGTCGACCCTCGATAACGGAGCGCCTCCCGCGTCGGCTCATATCGCTTCAAACCGTTGACTTCGGTCAACGCCGGTTTCCAGCGAGCGCTGATGATGAAACAACGCCGAACGCCACCGGCGCGTCCAGTCATCCAGCGAGGTCGGTATGTACACGAACATCATGGTCGCCGTCGACGGCAGTCCTTCTTCGAATCTGGCGCTTGAAGAGGGCTTGAAGGTTGCCCGGTCATGTGGCGCGCGCCTGTTCGCCGTTTTCGTCGTCGACCAATCGCTTCTGATCACGTACGCCGGACGCATGGACCCGGGTGCCCTGCTCGACGAGGTTCGGCGCGATGGCGCGGCCGTGTTGCGAAGCGCGGAGCGGGCCATCTCGCATGCGGCCGTCAACGGCGATACCGAAATCATCGAGACCGAACCCGGCGTGGATATCGCCGAGCGGCTGCAACGCTATGTCGTCGAACGGTCGATCGATCTCGCCGTGGTCGGCACGCACGGGCGGCGCGGCGTCCGTCGGCTGGTCCTCGGCAGCGTAGCCGAACGTTTCCTGCGCGGTTCGCGTTGTCCGGTCCTGCTCGTACGCGGCGACGATGCCGCGCCGGCTGCCGTCGCGGCAGCCTAGCGTCGCCGTGCCCGATAACGGGTCCGGCCGCCCGGGTCGGGCGACGGTCGGCACGCAACCTGCCCAGGGGATCGTCATGCAGATAACTTTTCCTTCCGAACCGCCGACGTATTGCGGTCAAGACCCGGCACTGGCCTTTCCGGCCGTGGTCGAAGGCCGACGCGTGCGCTGCGCGATCACCGCGGAAGCGCTGGAAGATCACTTTCGGGCGGCATCGCCGCGCGAACAGGATCTTGTCGACGCATTCGCGCACCATCGCTCCGCGATCGAACGCGCGGCGCGCTGCCTGCTCGAGGAAATGGACGGCAGGCCGATCCTGCTTCACAGCGGATTTTTCCGGTTCTGTACGTGATCGCCGTGGGTCATTGACGCGTATCAAGCGCGTGACGGTGTGAGCGGATACGCTGATTTCGAAGGGATCCTTCGTCCGTTGCGCGGCACGCGATGCCGCGCCAGTCCGATCCGCATCACGGCACCGCGCTGGCCGGACGAAAGCGCTGCTGCATGTCAACCGTACGAGGAGTGCGAACCATGACCCACCTCACGCGTTACGATCCGTTTTCGATCGAACCCGTCTCCGACCTGTTTCAGGGGCTGTTCAGGCCGCTGCGCGGCGTGGCGACGACGGACGAACCCGATCTTGCGTCGATGAAGATCGACGTGACGGAAAGCGACAATGCCTACAAGGTCAATGCGGAGTTGCCGGGCGTCGCGAAGGAGGATATCGATGTCCAGGTGACGGGCCGAACCGTCACGATCAACGCGAAGGTCGAGCGCAACAACGAGCAGAAGGATGGCGAGCGCGTGATCCGGCGCGAGCGCTACAGCGGCGCGATCGGCCGGTCGTTCTCGCTGTCTGGCGAGATCGACGACGCGAACGCGACGGCGACGTATCAGGACGGCGTGCTGTCGCTGACGCTGCCGAAGAAGGCGCCGGTCGGGCAGAAGAAGCTGACGATCAGCTGATCGGGAGGCAGACGCCGGGCGACGCGGGGCACGCGTCGCTCGAAGGGAGGATGACGGCGCGCGGAGCCATCCGCGCGCCGTTTCTTTCAACCGTCCACGTGCGCTCACGCCGCCGATACCGTCCCGCCGGCACGGTATCCGACGGTCTGCGCGAGGATCGGCAGTTCGTCCTCATTCAGCCGCAACGCGTCGGCGAGCACGCGATGATTGATCCAGCCGCGCACGACCGTGCCGAGGCCGGCTGCCGCACAGTAGAGCGAAACGTTCTGTGCGATGGCGCCCGCCGCGATGGCCGAGAACACGTCGCGTTGCGGCGGCGGCATGTCGAGGATCGCGGCGGTCCGCACTACGTAGACGAGATCAAGTGGCGCGCGGCCCACGAAGTCCTGGTACCCGGTCAGGTTGCGTGCATCGGCCGCGTGTTTCAGCACGAGCCGATGCGCGGGCGCGTCGTAGCGGTAAACGCCGTGCGGCAGCGCGACGTAGATGTCGATTTCATTGAACGCGTGCGCGGACGGCGCCGTACGACCGCCGCTTGCCGGCCGGTTGATGCCGTCCGCGGCCCACAGCAATTCGCCGAGCGTCGCAGGCGGGAGCGGCGTGGCGGTGAATTCGCGTGAACTCATTCTCGTTGCGAGTGCCGTCATCAACGGCGTGCCGCCGTCGAGGGTCGGGCGCGGCAGATCGATGATGGCCGGCGACGCCCCTTGCGGCGGCGCCGGCAGCGCCGGAGGCGCCGGCGAATAGGCCAACAGTTGCTGTTCCGTCATGTGAATCTCCTTCGGGCATCGCTGCGCGGGCCGGAAACGTCGCGCATCGGCGATCTCACGATAAGACGGCCGGGCCGCACCGGCTTGACCTTCGTCAAGCGACCCATGCACGAGCCGCGAAGCCCGGCACAGGGCATCCGTTGACCTGCATCAGCAACGCGGGGCCGCGCGTGTGCAAATCTGGCCATGTACGGCGGACAAGCGCGCCGCGGCTCATGGGAGTGCAGACGATGAAAACCGACAAGCAGTTGAAACAGGACGTTCAGGACGAGCTGGAATCCGACCCGGCAATCGACGCGACACGAATCGGTGTCGAGGTGTCCGACCGGATCGTGACGCTTTCGGGTCACCCGCCGAGCTATGCGGAGAAACTCGCGATCGAGCGTGCGGCGAACCGCGTGGCCGGTGTCAAGGCGCTCGTCGTCGACATGACCGTGCATCTGCCGAACGACGACGTCCGCACCGACGAGGACATCGCGAATGCCGTGCGCTCGGTGCTGCACTGGACGGTCGGGCTGCATGACGACGCGGTCAAGGTGCAGGTCGAGCACGGCTGGATCACGCTGTCCGGCCGGGTCGAATGGGCATATCAGAGCCATCTGGCCGTGCGCGCGATCTCGCAGATGCGCAGCGTGACCGGCGTGACCGACCGCATCGTCGTGCAGGGGGCGGTCGGCTCGGCCGACATCGGCGGCAGCATCAAGCGCGCGATCATGCGCCACGCGGAGCGCGAGGCGAAACACATTGCGATCGAGGTGCGCGACGGCACCGTCCGGTTGTCCGGCAAGGTCGGCTCGTTCTCCGAACGCAAGGCCGTGCGCGGCGCCGCGTGGTCCGCGCGTGGCGTGCGCGCGGTCGTCGACGACCTGGTCGTCGAGTAAGGTTGTCGGACAGAAGCCGACCGCTTCTCCCGGCTCGACGCGATGCGCGTGGCGGCTGCCTATCTTCAAGCGTCTAGCCGCCCATCCTTTTCCGCGCGGGCGGCGATGACGCGGAACGCATGTCGTGCTCGCCATTCCGCTGGACGTGATGCGCAACGGCATCGGTCACGGTCGGAAAGAAGCTGGCCGCGCCGAACACGTCGAACAGCCCGTAGGCGCGCAGGCGATCCTTCACCGGCCCCTACCAGCACGGCGGAAAGCGCGATGCCCGCATAGAGATCGCGCGATAACCATGCACACCGGTAGTTCGCGAGCAACGCCACACCCGGGAACATGCGTGCGATGCGTCCGGAGCGGAGCAGGTTCATCGCCGCTTCATTCAGCGGATATCCGGGCAAAAGGGGCGGACCGATCCGTGAGGGGCAGGTTCATCGGCATTGAGTCGGCGCGCGGCACGGCTTCGACCGCGCCCGGTTTCATGCAGCCTTGAGCGCCGAACGTTGCAGCGCCTGCGCGAAGCGGGCGAGCGTGGCGATCGATCCCGTCACGCTTTCGTACCGTTCCCGTCCGATCTGGCCGTCGAGGATCACGAGCATGCCGGCATCGCGGGCGAGGGTGACCAATGCCAGCGTGTCGAGCGCTGCTGCATCGGACCGACCGGACGGATTGCCCGAATCGGCAGGCTGGGTAGCGTGTGACATGACGTCTCTCCTGAGGGCTCGCGATCGGTATGCCGGGAGCCGTTATCCGTGATTTCAGTATCGTTGGCGTGCATGCGCGATTCAATCGGCGTGTCCCGAAGTTGTAGTAGGAATCGAGCGGAGGCCGTCGGCGGATTCCTACACGGCGGACGGCTTCGGCGAAGGGCTTCGTCGGGCCGCCCGCCCGGCGCGGCACCGTGCATACCAGGATCCGATCGCGTGCCAGATATCGGCGGCGGATTCGCAGTAGGTGAACAGTTCGAGGTCGCGGCGGTCGATCATCCCTTCGTCCGCGAGAAACGCCAGATCGACGGCACGCCGCCAGTACGCTTCGCCGACCAGGACAACCGGCAGCGGCGCGATCTTGCGCGTCTGCAGCAGCGTCAGGACCTCGAACAGTTCGTCGAACGTGCCGTATCCGCCGGGGAAAAACACGGCTGCCTTGGCGCGCTCGAGCAGGTGAAGCTTGCGAATCGCGAAGTAGTGGAACCGGAAGCACAGATCCGGCGTGATGTACGGATTCGGCGCCTGTTCGTGCGGCAGCTCGATATTGAAGCCGATGCTCGGGGCGCCGCGCTCGTAGGCACCGCGATTGGCGGCCTCCATGATGCCGGGGCCACCGCCCGTGACGATCGCGAGGCGCGCCGTACGCGCGCGCCGGTCGGCATGACCGACGATACGGCCGAATTCGCGTGCGACGCGGTAGTACGCGCTGTGCTCGAGGAGACGGCTGGCGACCGCGACGGCACGACGCCGGCCCGGGTCACGCGGACGCAGCGCGAGCAGGCGGTTCGCTTCGGCGAGCCGTGCGTTCGCGACGGCGGGCGCGACGATGCGCGTGCTGCCGTAGATCACGACGGCATGGCCGATACGCTCGTGTTGCAGGCGCGCTTCGGCGTTCCAGTAGTCGAGCTGCAGCCGGATACCGCGCATGGTCGCGCGTTGCAGCAACGACGTGTCCGCGTCGCCGGGCGTGCAGTCCGGATGGCTGGCGAGATGCCGCCCTCGACGAGACGGCCGCGGGATGTCGTCGAGGCTGGCGGGCGATTCGGGCCGGGCGCGTACCCGCTTGCCGCGCGCGCCGCCGCGCGCCATGCCGGCAGGAGCGCGTTTGACTATCGTGCGCACGGTCACTGACTCAACACCCATTGGACGAGCTGATGCGCGTCGTCGGCAGACAGCGGCCCGCCGCGATCGATCGCGGACGGCATCGGCGTGTCGCCCCAATGCGCGGGGCCGCCGACGCGCAACTTGCGTTCCAGTTCGGCGGCCGCGTGAGGATCGCCGCGGTAGCGCGCGGCGATGTCGTGGAACGACGGCCCGAGGAACGTCATGTCGGGCGTGTGGCAGAACATGCAGTGCTGCGCGTTGACGAGCTCGGTCGGCTCGGGCACGGTCGTTTGCGCGACCGCTGTTCCGGCCATGGCAGCGAGCAGAAAGAAAGAGAAAGCGGAGCAGCGCGTGATGTTCATGTTTTCCTCGTCCGGAGCGGAATGCGCGCGGCGCGTCGCCGGTTGCGCTCAGGAGATCACTTCGCCGAGCGGGCGACGGGGCGAATGCGGCGTGTGCGGGCCGCGGCCCACCCGCAGCAGCAACTGCGGCTCGCCGTGTAGCCCGAGCATCCGGCCCAGGTCGGCACGCAGCGCGGCCGTCTCGATCGGCTGGTTCAGGTACGACGCCGTATAGCCCGCGCGCGCCGCGACGAGCAGGATCCGCTCCAGCGCCTGGCCCGCGGCCAGCCACGCTTCGCGGTCGTCGCGCACGGTCGACAGGCACACGATCAAAGGCGATGCGCCGACGAGCTGATGATGGAGCGCGGCCAGCCCGTTGCCGAGATCGAACGTTCGCACCGCCATCGTCACGACAGGCGCCGCGAAGTCCAGCAGCGTCGGCACGCCGGCCGCGAATGCCGGCATGCCGTCGACGCGCCGGCGCGGATCGATCCAGCTCGCCAGTTCGCGGCGGAAGCGCGGATCCGCGAACTGCTGCTGGTCGGCCTGCGCAACCAGTTCGGCGACCCGTGCGCGACGTGCGGTCGAGTCGATGCACGCGACCTCGGCGCCTTCCGCGACGCCGGCCGCGATCAGCTCGCGCTGAATCTCGTCGGGCACCGCGGTAGATTCGAACGGCGCGCGCGTCGTGACGCGGTCCTGGATCGCGTCGAACAGCCCGCCGAGAGACGGATCGGAATAGCCGTCGTCGCAGACGCGGACCAGCGCAAGGAGATCGGGGTCGACCTCGGACGGAAACGTGCTGATCGTGTGGGCGAGGCCGGCGTGATCGAGCGCGACGCGCAGGTTGAGCAATGCCGCGCCGCAACTGATGATCAGTTCGCGGTCGAACGGATCGACCACGGGCAACGCGCGGACCCGGTCCGCACAGACAGCGATCGTGGCGCCGTTGACGATGAACCGCCACGGCTGCGAATTGTGGCTGGACGGAGCCAGCACCGCGTACGCCAACAGCGACTTCAATTGATCGTCGACATGGGCGCTTGCGGCAAGCGGGGGAACGGATATCATTCGATCATCTCCTGGCACGCCGCGCGGGCGGCGTCATGCCACCTCATCGTGTCAGCAACCGTCCGGCAGCCGTTGACCCACATCAAGCGCCCGTCACCGGGCCATGCGCGCGCGATGCGCCGGGATTAGCCTTGGACAGCGAAGCACGAAGACGACCGAGCGGGAGGCGAGCATGCTTGCGATGATGTTTGACGGCACGACACCGTATTTGCGCGAGGCGCACATGCCGGATCCGCTGCCGGCGCCGGGCCAGCTGCTGATCGACGTGCACGCATGCGGTGTCTGTCGAACCGATCTGCACGTCGTCGACGGCGAGCTCGCGCACCCGAAGCTGCCGCTGGTGCCGGGGCACGAAATCGTGGGAACGGTGCGCGTGCTCGGCGAGGGCGTGACGGGATTCTCCGTCGGCGACCGGATCGGCGTTCCGTGGCTCGGCTCGACATGCGGGCATTGCGCGTATTGCGTATCCGGCCGAGAAAACCTGTGCGACAGCCCGGGTTTCACGGGCTATACGATCGACGGCGGCTATGCCGAGTGCACGGTCGCCGACCACCGGTATTGCGTGCACCTGCCGCAACGCTATTCCGATCTGGAAGCCGCGCCGTTGCTGTGCGCGGGCCTGATCGGCTATCGAACCTTGCGCATGGCCGGCGACGCGCGTCGCATCGGCATCTACGGCTTCGGCGCGGCCGCTCATCTCGTCGCGCAGGTCGCGCATGTCGAGGGGCGCAAGGTGTTCGCGCTGACGAAGCCCGGCGATACCGCGGCACAACAGCTCGCGCTGTCGCTCGGCGCCGCGTGGGCCGGTGGCAGCGACGAAACACCGCCGGAAACACTCGACGCCGCGCTCATTTTCGCGCCGGCGGGCACGCTGGTGCCGGCCGCGCTGCGCGCCGTCGGCAAAGGCGGGATTGTCGTATGCGGCGGCATTCACATGAGCGATATCCCGAGCTTTCCGTACGCGTGGCTGTGGGGCGAGCGCCGGATCGCATCGGTCGCCAACCTGACGCGTGCCGATGCGGTCGAATTCATGCGGATCGCCGCCGCGATGCCGCTGCGGGTCGAGGCCGTGCGCTACGCGCTGACCGATGCGAATCGCGCACTGGACGATCTGCGCAGGGGCCGCGTGTCCGGCGCCGCCGTGCTCGGCATGCGCGATTGATCCCCCCGGGTTCGCGCGATCCGCTCAGATGCGCCCGAGGCCTTCCGGATCGACGATGCGGATCTGCTTGCCTTGCGCGGCGACGAGCCCGTCACGCTGGAACTTCGACAGCATGCGGCTGACCGTTTCGAGCTTCATCCCGAGATATTCGCCGATCTCGTCGCGCGTCATCCGCAGCACGAATTCGGCGGCCGAGTAGCCGCGCGCCTTGAAGCGGGTGGACAGGTTCAGCAGGAAGGCGGCCACGCGCTGCTCGGCGGTCATCGTGCCGAGCAGCACCATCAGCGCCGATTCGCGGACGATTTCGCCGCTCATCATCTGATACACGTGATGCTGCATCGGCCGCACTTCGCGACACATCTGCTCGAGCTGGCCGAACGGAATGATGCAGACCGTACTGTCCTCGAGCGCGATCGCATCGCCGTTGTGCCGTCCGGTATGCACGCCGTCGAGCCCGAGCGCTTCGCCGACGATCTGGAAGCCGGTGATCTGCTCGTCGCCGTCGCGATGCATCATCACGGTCTTGAACGATCCGGTTCTGACCGCATAGATGCTGTGGAACGTGTCGTCCGCGCGAAACAGCGTTTCACCGCGTTTGACGTGGCGCGTCGTGCAGATCATCGCGTCGACCCGGGCGAACTCGTCGGGCGTCATTTCCCGCGGCATGCAAACGGTGCGCAGCGTGCAGGACGAGCAGCGGGACGACGTGCGCTTCGGCTGGTCCGCCCGCGCGACGGGATGCAGCGGAATGAACGGGTGCAACGGCGCCGTCGTCGTGGTTTCGGCATGGCTCTGCATGATCTGCTCCGGTTGGGGCGGCAGCGGATCGCGTCGTCGCGGTTGCGCTGGCCGTCGTACAGGCGGACAGGCACGTCGCCGCCTGGTTGGTCGAATCGGCGTCCACCGGATCGGCGGGCCGACGATGCAGTCGCGACGGGACGGCAAGGCCGGGCAGCTCCGGAAGGCGCGCCGGTGTGTTGTTCTTGATCGGAGTATGGACAGCCGGATGCTTGATTGAAATCAGCGGAAATTGAAGATGCGGTAGGTGATAGGGAAGGTTTGTAGGACGATTCCTACAACGGTGCGGCGGGTTGTCGCGGTCAGAGTTCGTCAGGATCGTCGAACAGCTTGTGGCGCATCGCGTACCGGACGAGCGCCGTATCGTTGGCCATCTGCATTTTCTCGAGGATTCGCGTCTTGTAGGTGCTCACGGTCTTGACGCTCACGCACAGCGCCCGCGCGATCTCGGAAATGGACTCGCCGGAGGTCACGCGCCGGAACACGTCGAATTCGCGATCGGACAGCCGTTGATGCGGCAACAGGTCGGTCGGCTCGTTGAGGCTTTGCGCGAATTGCTCCGCCATCGACAGGCTGACGTACACGCCGCCGCCGGCAATTTTCGTCAGCGCGGCCACCAGCTCAGCGCTCGCGCTTTCCTTGGTCATGTAGCCCGATGCGCCGGCGCGGAACGCACGCACCGCATATTGCTGCTCGGCATGCATCGTCAACACCAGGATGTGCAGCGCCGGTTTCTCGTCCTTGATCTGCTTGATCAGTTCGATGCCGTTGCGGCCGGGCATCGACAGGTCGAGCACCAGCACCTCGGCCTCGGTGCCGCGCGTCAGCGCGATCGTCGACGCACTGTCGCTGGCTTCTCCCGCCACGACGAAATCGCGCGCGTTCTGCAGGATGTGCCGCAGTCCGTCCCGGACGAGCGTGTGGTCGTCCGCAATGAGTACCCTGATCATGGCGTGCATCCTTAGCCGGCTCGCGCGGGGCAGGCGCCCGCCGGCGTTCGTCGATCCGGCTCCGACCGGAGCGTTGCAATCGTCCGATTCCGGACGGCGGACAGGATGGCGGCCGTCGATGACCGGACGATGTCTCTTCAAAGGGTCGCATCGAAAGCATGTCCGATGCGCCGAAATTGTGCGCGTTTTGCCGGTATTCGCCAATCGGGACCGATGCGTACGTCCGTTGCCGTGCGGGCTTGACCGACGTCAACCGGACGATGTGCGTCGCGCCCAGACTGGTGGGCATGCCGATCGACACCGAACGGCAACAGGGGAGGCTTTATGTATGCACGAATCTTTGCGGCCCTCGACGGCAGCCGCGGCTCGCGGCTCGCGCTCGACGAGGCGATCGCGCTCGCCCGCGCGTCGGGCGGCTTGATCGTCGCCGTGTGCGTGGTATCGGACGCGCCGCGGCTGACGGACGTCGATAGCGGCTATATCGGCCGGCGCGACCCGGCCGGGCTGGACGCGGACAAGGCCGCGGTCGCGGTGGCGGATGCCGAGACGGCGTTCCGGCTGTGCGGCGTGCGCGGCACGGTGCATGCGATCGACGCGTGCGGAGAGGACGTGTCGTCGGTGCTGGCGCGAGCGGCCGCCGAATGCGACGCGGACTTGATCGTGATGGGCACGCATGGCCGTCGCGGCATGCGCCGCGCGTTGCTCGGCAGCGTCGCCGAGTCGCTGGTGCGCACCGCCGACCGGCCGGTGCTGGTCGTGCGGGAGGGGCTGGGCGCGGGTGCGGCCGTGTTGTGACGAAAGCGGGCAGCCTCGACCGGCTGCCCGATACCCGCCCGCCGGTTCAGTGAGACAGCAGCACCGGCACCGTCATCGTCTCGAGGATCGTGCGCGTGGCTCCGCCCAGCACGCGCTCGTGGGCGCGGGTATGGCTGTACAGGCCCATGACGAGCAGGTCCGCATGCACGTCGGTCACGCGGTTCAGCAGCGTCCCGCCCACGCCGACCGACCGCTCGCGCGGCGTCGTCGAGAACGACGCGCGAACGCCGTGTCGTTCGAGATACGCGGCGACGTCGACGCCGGCAGGCGTGCTGTCCGGATCGGGTTGTCCGCGGACGACCGTCTCGACGTTGACGAAGCGTGCGCGGGCGAGCAGCGGCAGCGCGTCGGCCATCGCACGCGCGGCCTCGCGCCCGCCGTCCCAGCCGATCAGCACGTTCTCGCCGAACGTGCGCACGTCGCCCGCATACGGCACGACGATCGCCGGACGGCCGCTGCCGATCACGACATCCTCGACGAAATGGCGCGCCACGTACGTCATGCGATCGTCCGGATCTTCCTGGCCGAGCACCAGCAGATCGGCGTGGCGCGCGTGCAGGATCGCGGCATCGATCGCATTGCCCGCCGGCGCCTGCCATTCGACACTGCGTCCGGCACGTTCGGCGGCCGTCAGGAAGCGTTCTTCCGCCTCCTTGCGCCGCTGGTCGCAGAGGCGCTCGTAGACGGCCAGCTTGAGCGGTTCGTCGGGCCGGCGCAACGGCTCGAAGAGATCCTGGCAGACCAGGTAGAGGCCGATCAAGTGCGCGTTCCAGCGTCCCGCGAGCTGGAGCGCGAGGTCGACGCGCGTCGCACAGCGATCGCTGTCGTCGAGGTGAACGAGCAGGGTCTTGTAGCTCATGACGGCTCCTTTGCGGTGGAAGCGGCGGTGACGTCGGCGGATGCCTTCGCTGCGCAGCTCGCCGGAATCATCAGGACCGGGCATCGGGCCTGGCGCAGCACGCGTTCGGCCACGCTGCCGAGGAAGAGGCGCCGAAAGCCGCGCCGGCCGTGCGTGCCCATCACGATCAGATCGGCACCGATCTCGCTCGCGACGCCGACGATCCGGTGCGGGACGTCTTCGCCTGCCGGCGCGACGTTGGAAATCTGCGGCGTGCCGGCTACGTCGCGCGCCTTCATGCGTCGCGCGGCGTCCTCGGTCACGCGCAATCCTTCTTCACGGAACGAATCGACCAGGATCGACGGATCGTATCCATACATGTCGTAGGCCGGCGCGAGGAAATCGACGACGTAGACGGGTGTGAGCCGCGCACCCGTTTGCGCCGCGAGCGCCAGCGCGGCGTCGAGTGCACGGGACGACGTGTCGCTGCCGTCGAGTGCCACCAGAATGTTCGAGTACATGGCGTTTCCCTTGAACGGATGTGGATGAAGCCATCATCGGCGCGTACACGCCGATGGCGCTGATCTGGATCAAGCGTCCGGGCTGCCGCGCAGCACGCCCGCCGCGGCGCGCGGCGCGATTCACGCTTCGTTGGCCGGCTCGACGACCACGTGAGCGCGCTCGACGCGGACGGCACGACGTGCGCATCGCGCGGCTCAGTGCGACATCAGCACCGGCAGCGTCATCGACGCGAGCACCGTGCGTGTCGCGCCGCCCATCAACAGCTCGCGCCAGCGCGGATGGCCGTACGCGCCCATGACGAGCAGGTCGGAACCAGTGTCGTACGTGCGCGACAGCAGCGTTTCGCCGACGGACGAGTCAGCGCCGGTGTCGATGTCGAGCACGTTCACGTCGTGTGCGTGGCGCGCCAGCATCAGCGCGGCATCGGCGGCCGGGATCCGCGTGGCCGCGGCCTCCGACTTGCCGTCGACCACGGCGACGACCGTCGTCCGCTTCGCGTGTTCGAGAAAGGGCAGCGCGTCGTGCGCGGCGCGGGTCGCTTCGCGGCTGCCGTCCCATGCGACGAAAACCCGTTCGCCGACCGACGGGAATTCTCCGGTGTACGGCCAGAACAGCACCGGGCGGCCGGCGGTCAACACGAGATTTTCCGGAAACTGGTCGTCGATATAGGTTTCGGGATCGTTCGGGGCGCTCTGGCCCGCGATCACCAGGTCGGCGAGACGGGCAGCGCGCGGTACGGCCACGTTCGCACGCTCGTCGGTGCGAATCCAGGTTGCGGGCACTTTGGCGCGCGCCGTCTCCGCATGGAACAGACGCTCCAGCGCGGCAAGCCGCTCGTCGCGCCGTTCGCGTTGCGCGCGGAAATAATCGGCGGAACCGGCCATCACGTAGAACGAATGTGGCTCGGGCGTGTAGATGGCGAACAGCCCGGTGAGATGCGCACCGAAGCGCCGGGCGAGACGCAATGCGAACTCGAGACGCGAATGCGCGCGGGCGCTCGTATCGAGGTGCACGACCATGCTTTTGTAGCTCATCGGAATCGCTCCATCGACGGGTGATCCGCCGGTGCAATCCAGTCTACGAAGCAGGGTTTCCACGCGGTTGACTCAGATCAACGGCAGCCGTGCGCGATACCCGCACAGTGAAGCGGTCGCGACGCCGAGGCCGGGCAGGCGGCACGACGCGGATGCCAACCCATGGATACGATCGAAAGGGGAAGCCGATGAGTAGCGATGCTTTGACGACACCGAACGACGCTTGGCGCGCGGGCTGCGATCTCGCGTTGCGCATGGTCGCGCTGAACCGCGACTGGCAATACGAATGGCATGCGCTGGCAGGGCGGCGCATCGAGCGCGACCGCACCGCGGTGCGGCGCCTGCAGCAGGCGCTGGCGGAAACGAACGAGTGGACGGCCTTCGCCGAGGCTGGCCGGCAGGTGACGAGCGACTACGCGATCGCGAGCGTCGAGATCTGGCAGGACGCTGCCGAGCTGTGCATGCGTGCGCAATTCGAGCGCGCCAGTGCGTGGCGTACCTGGTTGCGCGAATACGGCTCGGGCGCGCTGTCGCGTTATCAGACCGACTGGTTGCCTGACCTCGAGCGACTCGCGGTGGTCAACGAAGCCAGCATGCCGTGGGCCGACTGGATGGCCGCGCTGGAGCGCGGGATCGAGGAGGCGGGCGGCGCGACGAACGGGGCGCTCGCCGCACGCCGCCTGAACGGCATCGCAGACGCACGGGAGAGCGATCATGTGCGCTGACCGCGTCGCGTTCGTCACGGGCGGGATGGGCGGCCTCGGCGCCGCGATCAGCCGTCGCCTGCACGACGCCGGCATGACGGTGGCCGTGTCGTACACGGAGCGCAACGACCACGTCGCGACGTGGCTCGCGCACGAACGCGACGCGGGCCGCACGTTTCATGCGTTCGAAGTGGACGTGGCCGACTACGATTCGTGCCAGCACTGCGCGGCACGCGTGCTGGCCGAATTCGGGCGCGTCGACGTGCTCGTCAACAACGCCGGCATCACGCACGACGCCACCTTCGTGAAGATGACGAAGAGCATGTGGGACGCGGTGCTGCGCACCAATCTCGACAGCATGTTCAACATGACGAAGCCGTTCGTGCCGGGCATGATCGACGCCGGTTTCGGGCGGATCGTGAACATCGGCTCCGTCAACGGGTCGAGAGGCGCGTACGGGCAAGCCAACTACGCAGCCGCGAAGGCCGGCATCCACGGCTTCACGAAAACGCTGGCGCTCGAACTCGCGCGGCATGGCGTGACGGTCAACACGGTGTCGCCCGGCTATCTGGCGACCGCGATGCTCGAGTCGGTGCCGAAGGAGGTGCTCGACACGAAGATCCTGCCGCAGATCCCGGCCGGGCGGTTGGGCGACCCCGACGAAATCGCCGCGTTCGTCGCGCTCTTGTGCTCCGATGCCGGTGCGTTCGCAACCGGCGCGGAATTCGACGTCAACGGCGGAATGTACCTGCGATGAACGCGTCCGTGCTGCGCGCGCGTCGCGCGCCGGCATCGCTGCCCACGCCGGCCGACGATGGGCACGCGCCGGCGGCGACGCGATGCGCGCCTGCCCGGATGAGCGCGGCCGAACAGTGGAACCGTGCCGCGCACGCGAATGTGGCCGCGCTGACGTTCGGGCTGTCGCCGGTATCGCTGGCGCTGGCCATGCTCGACTGGAGCGCGCATCTGGCGGTGGCGCCGGGTAAAGGCTTCGAGCTCGCCGCACAGGCGTGGCTGGGCGCCGTGGCGCCGGCGGCAAGCGGACGCGACGGCGAGGCCGACGATGCGGAGTCGGGCGGCCTGGCCGTACACGCTGGCGACGCCGATCCGCGCTTCGCCGCGCCCGCGTGGGGCGGCTGGCCGTTTTGTGTGTATCGCGACGGTTTCCTGTCGATCCAGCGTTGGTGGCGCGACGCGACACGCGGCGTGCCGGGTGTCGAACGCCATCATGAGGAACTGGTCGGGTTCGCCGCACGCCAGTGGCTCGACGCCTGTTCGCCGGGCAATTTCCTGGCGACCAATCCGGTCGTGCTCGACGCGACGATGCGCAGTGGCGGCGCGAACCTCGCGGCAGGTTTCCGGCACTTGCGGGACGACGCGAACGCGTTCGTCGAGCGCGCGAGCGGCACGCAGGCACACGATGCGCGCGCCTATCTGCCCGGTCGCGACGTGGCGATCACGCCGGGTCGCGTCGTCTGGCGCAACGCGCTGTGCGAGCTGCTGCAATACGCGCCGACGACGACCCGCGTGGCGCACGAGCCGATCCTGATCGTGCCGTCGTGGATCATGAAGTACTACATCCTCGATCTGCAGCCGCACAATTCGCTGATCCGTTTCCTGGTCGACGCGGGCTATACGGTGTTCGCCGTGTCGTGGCGCAACCCGGGCGCGGAGTCGCGCGACCTCGGGCTCGACGACTATCTGCGGGACGGCTGCATCGCGGCGCTCGACGCCGCCCGTTCGATCGGCGGCGAGGCGGTCCACGCGGTCGGCTATTGTCTGGGCGGCACGCTGCTGGCGATCGCCGCGGCGGCGCTGGCGCGCGACGGCCAGCAGTACGAGGCGCTGCGCTCGATCACGTTGCTCGCGGCCCAGACCGATTTCAGCGAACCCGGCGAGCTCGGCCTGTTCATCGACGCGAGCGAGCTGTCCGCGCTCGACGCGCTGATGTGGAGGCAGGGCTACCTGGACGGCGCGCAGATGTCCGCCGCGTTCGAACTGCTGAACGCGCGCGACCTGATCTGGTCGCGGATGATGAGCGAATACCTGCTCGGCACGCGCACGAAACCCAACGACCTGATGTCGTGGAATGCGGATACCACGCGCATGCCGTATCGCATGCATTCGGAATACCTGACGCGGCTCTTTCTCGACAACGATCTCGCGGCCGGCCGGTATTGCGTCGACGGGCGGCCGGTCGCGCTGTCGGATATCGACGTGCCGACGTTCGTGGTCGGCACCGAGCGCGATCACGTGTCGCCGTGGCGGTCCGTCTACAAGCTCCATCTGCTCACGCACCATGCGCTGACGTTCGTGCTGACGTCGGGCGGGCACAACGCGGGCATCGTGTCCGAACCGGGCCATCCGGGGCGCCACTATCGGTGCGGGACGCGCGACCCCGGCGTGGCTTACCGCAGCCCGCACGACTTCGTGCGCGATACGCCGGCGGTCGACGGATCGTGGTGGACATGCTGGCGCGACTGGTTGCACGCGCGCTCGTCGGGCGACGTGCCGGCCCGTACGCCGCCCGACGGCTTCGCGGCGGCGCCCGGCGCCTATGTACTGGAAACATGAACGGAGAAACAGCGATGAAAGCACTCGTCTACCACGGGCCGGGGCGCAAGGCGCTCGAGGAACGGCCCAAGCCGGAACTGCAGTCGCCCACCGACGCGATCGTCCGCGTGACGCGCACGACGATCTGCGGCACCGATCTGCATATCCTCAAAGGCGACGTACCGACGTGCGAGCCCGGCCGCATTCTCGGCCACGAGGGCGTCGGCATCGTCGAACAGGTCGGCGCCGCGGTCGATTCGCTGAAGCCGGGCGATCGCGTGCTCATTTCGTGCATCTCGTCGTGCGGCCGCTGCGAATACTGCCGCCGCGGCCTGTATTCGCATTGCACGACCGGCGGCTGGATTCTCGGCAACCGGATCGACGGTACGCAGGCCGAGTACGTGCGTATCCCGCATGCGGCGACCAGCCTGTACCGGATTCCGGCCGGCGCCGACGAGGACGCGCTCGTGATGCTGTCCGATATCCTGCCGACCGGGTTCGAATGCGGAGTGTTGAACGGCAAGGTGCAGCCCGGGTGCTCGGTCGCGATCGTCGGCGCGGGGCCGATCGGGTTGGCCGCGTTGCTGACCGCGCAGTTCTACTCGCCTGCGCAGGTCATCATGATCGACCCGGACAGCAACCGGCTCGAGATCGCGCGGCACTTCGGCGCGACGGATTGCATCGACGGCCGCGCCGGCGATCCGGTGGCGGAGGTCATGAAGCTGACCGACGGCATCGGCGTCGATTGCGCGATCGAGGCGGTCGGCATTCCCGCGACGTTCGAGATGTGCACGGCGCTCGTGGCGCCGGGCGGTGTCGTCGCGAACGTCGGCGTGCATGGCGTGAAGGCCGACCTGCACCTCGAGAAGCTGTGGGATCGCAACATCTCGATCACGACGCGGCTCGTCGACACGGTCAGCACGCCGATGCTGCTGAAGACCGTGCGCGCCGGCCGTCTCGATCCGACACGCCTGATCACGCACCGGTTTTCGCTCGACGACGTCGAGCGTGCGTACGACACGTTCGGTCGCGCGGCGCAAACCCATGCGCTGAAGGTGATCATCGAAGTCGGCTGACGGGCCGGTGGCGCGTGACGGGGACCGGTACGCAACGTCGTTCGGTTCCCGCCGCGCCCGACCGGTGTTTCGCCGGCGCCGGAGTCAGGACGAAACGGCGGCCGGCTCGCGCGCATCGCCCGATTCGACTGCATCGAGATCGACGGTCTGCGCGTAGGTCGGGACTTCGCACGGCCAATGCAATCGCTCCGAAATACGCCGCCGCAGTGCGTCCGCCGATGCAGGTTCGCCATGCGTGATGAAGGTCCGTACGGGCGCGGGCTGCATCGTACCGAGCCACCGGAGAATCTCCTCGTAGTCGGCATGCGCGGACAGCGCGGCGATCGACTCGACCTGCGCGCGCACACGCACGTATTCGCCGTGAATCTTGACCGTCGGTTCGTGCGCGGCCAGCGCCGCGCCGCGTGTACCGGCCGCCTGATAGCCGACCAGCGCGATCGTGTTGCGCGCGTCGGGCGCGTAGCGGCTCAGGTGATGGAGCACGCGCCCGCCCGTGGCCATGCCGCTGCCGGCGATGATGACCATCGGCCCGTGGTGTTCCGCAATCGCCTTCGACTGCTCGACCGTCCGGATCATCGTCGCCGCGTGGCCGAGCGCGTTCGCTTCCGAAAGCGTCAGCCGGTGTTCGAGGATGTGGTGGCGATAGATTTCGGTCACGTCGGTCGCCATCGGGCTGTCGACGAACACGGGGACGCGCGCCATGCGGCCGGACGCCTTCAGCCGCGCGATGTAGTGCAGGATCTCCTGCGCGCGGCCGACGGTGAAGCAGGGCATCACGACGACCCCGCCGCGCGCGAAGGTCGTGTCGAACAGCGTGGCGAGCGCGTTCTCGGGATCGGATTCCGGATGCAGCCGGTCGCCGTAGGTCGATTCGACGACGAGATAGTCCGCATGCGCCGGCGGTCGCGGCGGCTGCATGATCGGATCGTGATAGCGGCCGAGGTCGCCCGAGAACGCGAGCACCTTGTGATCCCAGTGCATCACGACGCTCGCCGCGCCGAGGATGTGCCCGGCCGGCAGCAGGCGGAACGCCAGGCCGTCGCCGAGCGCCGTGCATTCGTCGAAGGCGACGGGCTTCAGCAGCCGCAGCGCCCGCTGCGCATCGTCGAGCGTATAGAGCGGCTGCGCCGGATGATGCTTCGAGTAGCCGTGCCGGTTCGCGAAGTCGGCTTCTTCCTCCTGCAACCGCGCGCTGTCGCGCAACATGATGTCGCAGAGTTCGGCCGTGGCCGCCGTGCAGTACACCGGCCCGCGATAGCCTTCGCGCGCCAGCACCGGCAGATAGCCGGTGTGGTCGATATGCGCATGCGTGAGCACGACCGCGTCGAGCGTGTCGGGCGCGAGCGGCAGCGGGCTCCAGTTGCGCAATCGCAGGTTTTTCGTGCCCTGGAACAAGCCGCAATCGACCAGCACGCGCCGGCCGCCGTGCTCGACCAGATACTTCGAGCCGGTCACGGTTTCGGTCGCACCGAGAAAAGTCAGTTTCATCGTTCGCCTTCTTGAAAATTGACGGGTTCAGTGCGTCGATTACATCGCGAAGGGGCGCGCGGCGATTGACGGAAATCAGCGATTCCCGCCTCGAGCAGGATGTCGAATGCGACGCGTCCGGCTGTCTCGCTAGCGCTCGCCCGGTGCGGGATCGAGCTGCGCGACGAACGCGACGCCGCCCGACACCAGCGTGACGATCGCGTAAGGCAGCACGTGCGCGTCGACCAGCATCGCGTGCACGACGCCCAGTAGCGATGCGAGTGCGATGAACACGCCCAGCGTGGCGAGCGCGGTCCGGTACGAATGGCGAATCATGACGGTCTCCCGGGGAGCGGCTGGCGTTCGTCCGCGTTGGCGCGCAGCGGCAGTTTGCGATTTCGCAAGGTAGGGCATCATGATCGCGTACCGGCTTCCGGCGCGGTTGATCTGTATCAACAGGCGAATCCCGGCCTCGCGTGCGATGGGGCGATGAGGCCGTGGAACGATCAAGTCATCTGACCAATGGTCTTGCGGAACCGCATCAGCGACAGCAGGAACAGCACGCCGCCGATCGCGAACAGCGCCGCGAACTGCGGCCACACCGCATCGAAGCCGGCGCCCCGGTACAGGATGCGTTGCGCGAGCTCGACGAAATGGGTCGTCGGCGCGGCCAGCATGATGTCCCGCACGGCCACCGGCATGCTTTCGCGCGGCGTCAATCCGCCCGACAGCAGTTGCAGCGGCAGCAGCACGAGCACGAGCAACATGCCGAACTGCGGCATGCTGCGCACGAGCGTCGCGAGAAAGATCCCCATCGACGTCGTCGCGAACAGGTGCAACGCCATCCCGGCCACGAACAGCGGGATGGAGCCGGGAATCGGCACGTGCAGGGCGCCGCCCACGACGCACGTCAGCGACGCGACGGCCGCCACCGTGACGACGAGCCCCATCGACCAGACCTTCGCGAGCATGATCTCCGCCGCGGTCACCGGCATCACGAGCAGATGCTCGATCGTGCCGTGTTCGCGCTCGCGAATCAGCGCGGCGCCGGTGAGGATCATCGACAGCATCGTCACGTTGTTGATCAGTTCCATCAGCGCGCCGAACCAGACCTCGTCGAGATTCGGGTTGAAGCGCATCCGCATCGCGAGATCGACGGGCGGCAATGGCGTGCCGCGGTAGCGCCGCGCGAACGCGTCGATCTCGCCCGACACGATCTGCTGGATGTAGGTGCTGCCGGTGAAGGCTTGCGTCATGCGGGTCGCATCGACGTTGAGCTGGATCGTCGCGTGACGGCCGGCCAGCACGTCGCGCTGGAAGTCCGGCGGAATGTCGAGCGAGAACGTGTAGTCGCCGTTGTCGAGGCCGCGATCGGCCGCGCCGGCGTCGACGATCGGGGGCGGCGCGAACTGCGGCGGAAAGAACGCCGCCGCGATCTGCGCCGACAGCGGCGACGCGTCTTCGTCGACGAGCGCGATCGGCACCTTGTGCAGCGTTTCGGGGCGTGCGGTCGCGGCGACGTAGATCGACGCGCTGAACGTATAGATGATCAGCGCGAGCAGGATCGGGTCGCGGGCGAGGCTCCAGAGTTCCTTGATCCCGAGCCGGTAGATGGCGAGCAGGCGCGACACGATCAGCGCTCCTGTTTGCGCAGCAGGATGCCGGTCGTCACCATGATCACCGGCACGGCCGCGAGCAGCGGCCAGAACTGGGACGACAGCTCGGCCAGTCCGAGCGCCTTGTTGTACACGCCGCGGCTGATCGCAAGCATGTAGGTGGCCGGATAGATCGTACCGATCCACTTGCCGCTGCCTTCCAGCGACGACAGCGGCGTGAGCAGGCCCGAGAACTGCACGACGGGGATCAGCGTGCCGACGATCGTCATGAAGATCGCGGCGATCTGGCTGCGCGTGAACGTCGACGCAAACAACCCGATGCCGGTGGCGACGACATTGAAGATCAGCACCGCGGCCGCCAGCGTCGCGAAGCTTCCCTTGATCCGCACGCCGAACACGACGTCGGCCAGCACGACCATCAGCAGGAAATTCAGCATGGCCAGCATCACGTACGGCGCCTGCTTGCCGAGCAGGAATTCGGCGCGGGTCACGGGCGTCACGTACAGGTTGACGATCGATCCGAGCTCCCGTTCCCGGACGACGGCGAGCGCCGTCAGCATCGCGGGCAGCATCAGAAGCAGCATCGGCATGATCGCGGGGATCATCGCGGGCAGGCTCTTGACGTCCGGGTTGTACCGATAGCGGATCGCGACATCGACGGCCGGGACGAGCGACACGCCGAGCCGGCGCTTCGCCTGATCGCGCAGCCAGTTCTCGTGCATGCCGGCCACATAGCCGCGGATCGTTTCCGCGCGCATCGGCATCGCGCCGTCGACCCACGCGCCGATCTCCACGTGCCGGCCGCGGGCGACGTCGCGTGCGAAACCGGGCGGGATCTCGATCGCGAGCGACAGCTGGCCGTTGCGCATGCGGCGATCGATGTCGCGGTCATCCACGAGCCGCGCGCGCGGCACGAAGTAGCGGGAGCCCGCGAAATTCTGCGCGTAGTCCTGGCTCAGCATCGATTGATCGCGATCGAGCACGGCGAACGTCAGGTTGTCCACGTCGAGACTGATGCCGATGCTGATCACGCACATCAGTACGAGCGAACCGAACAGCGCCAGCGTCGCGCGCAGCGGGTCGCGTCGCAGTTCCAGCACTTCGCGCCACAGGTAGCTGCCGGCGCGCGCCGGACTGAACCAGGCGGCGCCGTGGGCGGTATCGCTCGCGGCGGGCGATACGGCCAGCCAGCCGGCGCCCGGTGACGTGTCCGCGGGTGCGCCGTCCACGCGTTGCGCGTCGGTCAGGTAGCCGATGAACGCGTCCTCGAGCGTGGCGGCGCCGCGCAGGCGAACCAGTTCGTCCGGCGCGGCGCTCGCCAGCACGCGACCCGCGTGCATCAGCGAGATGCGGTCGCAGCGGGCGGCCTCGTTCATGAAGTGCGTCGAAATGAAAATCGTCACGCGATCGTTGCGCGCGAGCTCGATCATCAATCGCCAGAAGTCGTCGCGCGCAACCGGGTCCACGCCGGACGTCGGTTCGTCGAGGATCAGCAGTTCGGGCTTGTGCACCATCGCAACGGCAAGAGACAGCCGCTGCCGCATGCCGAGCGGCAGACGTTCGGGCAGCGCATCGAGTACCTCGGCGAGCCCGAAGCGTCCGACCATTTCGTCGATGCGTGCGGGCAGGTCCGATTCCGGTACGCCGAACAGGCGCGCATGCAGCACGAGGTTCTGCCTGACGGTCAGTTCGCCGTACAGCGAAAACCCTTGCGACATGTAGCCGACCCGCCTGCGCGTATCGATATCGTTCGCGGCGACCGGACGGCCGAACAGCGTCGCCGTACCTTCGGACGCGGCGAGCAGGCCCGTGAGCATCTTCATGGTCGTCGATTTGCCGCAGCCGTTGGAGCCGAGAAAGCCGAAGATTTCGCCGCGACGGATTTTCAGGCTCACGTGGTCGACCGCGACGAAATCGCCGAACCGCATCGTCAGCGCGTCGGCCTCGATCGCGTAGCCGCCGGCCGCGTCGGGCTGGAACGGCGTTATCCGGATCGGCTGGTGCCCGTGCCGGCGCGCTTCCGGCAGCAACGCGATGAACGCGGCTTCCAGCGTGTCGCAGCCGGTGCGGGCGAGCAGGTCGCCGGGGCTGCCCGTCGCGAGCACGCGGCCGGCGTCCATCGCGATCAGCCAGTCGAAACGCCGGGCCTCGTCCATGTACGCGGTGGCGACGAGTACGCTCATTGCGGGGCGGGCGGTGCGAATACGTTCGATCAATTCCCAGAACTGGGCGCGCGACAGCGGATCCACGCCGGTCGTCGGTTCGTCCAGGATCAGCAGATCGGGATCGTGGATCAATGCGCAGCACAGGCCGAGTTTCTGCTTCATGCCGCCCGACAGTTTGCCGGCGGGGCGGTCGAGAAACGCATGAAGGCCGGTGCTGTGCGTGAGCGCGTCGATGCGGCGGCGTCGCTCGGCCGCATCGTGGCCGAACAGTCTGGCGAAGAACTGCAGGTTTTCCTCGACCGACAGCGTCGCGTACAGGTTCCGGCCCAGCCCTTGCGGCATGTAGGCGATACGCCGGCATACGCGTGCGCGATGGCCGCGCGACGACAGATCGCCATCGAGCGTCCATACGCGGCCCTGCTGGATCGCACGCGCGCCGGAGACGAGCGCGAGCAGGCTCGACTTGCCGACGCCGTCCGGTCCGATCAGCCCGATCATGCGGCCGGCCGGAATATCGAGCGTCACGTCGTCGAGCGCGCAGGTATCGCCGTAGCGCAACGAGACACGCGACAGCCGGGCGACCGCGCCCGATTGCATGGAAGCCGGCGGGCCTTCGGTCCCGCCCGCGTCGGCATCGGCAGGCAACGTGGCCTTCATTGCGGCACCTTGATCGCGAGGCGTGCCGGCCACGCTGCGTTCGGATCGGTTTTCAGCCACGCGACGCCGGGCAGGCCGGTCTTGACGAGCTTCAGGTGGCGCTGCAGCAGATCGCGGTCGATGCGCGCCTTGATCCGAAACATCAGTTTCTGCCGTTCGGTGGCCGTCTCGACCGTCTTCGGCGTGAATTGCGCCGTGCTCGACACGTACGACACGCGTGCCGGAATCACGTATTCCGGCGCCGCATCGAGCACGATTCGCACGTCGGCGCCGAGCGGGACTCTGCCGACGACCGTTTCGGGCAGAAAGAACGTCATGTAGACGTCGGACAGGTCGACGACATTGAGCACCTTGCCGCCTGCCGGCAGGACTTCGCCCGATTCGGCAATGCGATACTGGACCCGCCCGTCGCGCGGCGACGTCAGCTCGCTGTCCGCGAGGTCGGCCTGCACGCGTGCGACGGTCGCCTGCGCGGCCGTCACGGCCGAGCGCGCGGCGACGAGCTGGGCCCGGGTGGCGTCGATTCCGGCCTGCGCGGCTTCTACCTGGGCGCGCGCGGCGTTCACGGTCGCGCGCAGGCTGCCGGCGCGCGCGCGATCGTCGTCGAGTTCCTGCAGCGACGACGCGCCGTCCCGCGACAGCGTTTCGGACCGCGCGAGCCGGCGCGTGGCCGCGTCGAGCTCGCTTTCGCGCTGCACGACGAGCGCGGCCGCCGCGGCCTTGTCGCTGCGACGCTGGGCCACCTGCGCGTCGATGCTCGCCGCGGTGTTTACCGCCTGTTGTTCCCGGGCCTGCGCCTCGTCGAGCTGTGCCCGCAGGACGACCACGTCCATGCGGGCGAGCGGCTGACCGGCGCTCACGAAGTCGCCTTCGTCGACGAGCATGGCGGTGACGCGCCCCGGCAGCTTGGTCGCGACGTCGATCTCGGTCGCCTCGATGCGGCCGTTGCCGCTGACGAGCCCGGCGTCCGTCCGTGCGTCGCGCCAGCGGGTCCAGCCGTAGTAAACGAGGCCGACCGCGAGCACGGCCGCGCCGGCACCGATCAGAAGAGGGCGCTTGATGGTCTTCATGGTCTGGAACCCGAATCGATGGAAAGGTGGTTCGATGCCGCGGCGGCGCTGTCGGTCTCGGTCGTCCCGCCGCCGAGCGCGCCGTACAGCGCGACGCGGCTCGACAACAGCGCACGGCGCGTCATCACCCATTGCTGCTCGGCGTTCATCAGGTCGCGTTGTGCGTCGAGTACTTCCAGGAAGCGGGTGGCGCCGCTGTCGTAGCGCAGTTTCGCCAGCCGCGCGCGCTCGGCCTGGGACGCGAGCGTCGCCCGTTCGATCGCGACCTGGTCGGCGAGCCAATAGCGTGCGGCGAGTGCATCGGACACGTCGCGAAATGCGCGCTGCATGGTCTTCTCGTACTGGGCGAGCGCCTCGTCGCGCTGGGCGTGCGCGAGGGCGAGATTCGATCGATTGCGGCCGCCGTCGACGAGCGGCAGCGTGACATTGGGAATCACCGACCACACGCCCGTTCCGGACGACAGCAGGTCATGCAGTGCGCTGCTTCCCGAACCGATCGCGCTCGTCAACGCGATACGCGGAAAAAACGCCGCGCGTGCCGCGCCGATGTTCGAGCGCGTGGCCTGCAGTTCGTGCTCCGCCGCGATCACGTCCGGACGCCGGGCGAGCAGCGACGACGGCAGGCCGGGCGCGAGCGACGGCATCACCGCGCCGTCGTCGAGCGTCAGCGGCGTGTCGGCCAGTGCCGGCGTCGCGCCGACGAGCAACGCCAGCGCATCGGCCGCCGATGCACGCGCCTGCTGCAACTGGACGCCAAGCGATTCGGCCTGCTGCAGCAGGATCTCCGATTGCGTCAGGTCCAGCCGCGAGATCGCGCCGGCCGCGTGACGCAGCCGGAAAATCCGCAGCGATTCGCGCCGCGTGTCGATCGTCGCGCGCGTCAGCGCGATCCGTTCATCGAGTTCGCACAGGGTCAGATAGGCGTCCGCCACGCCGGTGATCACGCTCAGCGTCACCGCTTGCCGCGCGGCATCGCTCGCGAGATAGCGCTGCAGCGCCGACGTTTTCAGGTTGCGCACGCGGCCCCAGAAATCGATCTCCCATTGCGTCTCCGCCAGCTGGATCTCGTAGACCTGGCCGATGACCGGCGCCGGGGTCAGGAAGCCGCCCGGCGTGCGAAACCGCGCATAGGCCGCGCCGGCGCCGATCGTCGGCCACTGATCCGCGCTGCGAATGCCATAGACGGCGCGAGCCTGTTCGACGCGTGCAACGGCTGCGCGCAGATCCCGATTGTCGGCGAGCGCCTGCTCGATCAACGCGCGCAAACGGACGTCGACGAAGTAGTGTTGCCAGGCAGGCGGCGCCTGCGCAATGACGGCGCTGCGAGCGGCAGGGTCGGGGAACGCGGCGGGGATCGGCGCGGCGGGACGTTCGTCGGGTGGCGCGAACGACAGGCATCCGGACAGCAGGCCCGCACAGGCTGCCAGCGCAACGAGACGAACGCGCCGCGCGGCGGCAGGCTGAAACAGCGGCGGAAGCGCGACGGCGCGCATGGGGTCCCTCATCGGCTATACGAACACGGGATGGCGCCGCCCGCATGGCGACGCCGCTTCGGGTTCACTTATATCCGACGAATGCCGCGTGCTCCCTTGATCTGCATCACTGCGGCCGTCATGCGTTTCGAGTGAAGCCTCGCTTGACAGGCATACGGCCGATCGTCCAGCCGATGTTCGATTTACGGGCGGTCGCCGGGCGCGAGATTCAGCAGCACGACGAACGACAGGATGCTCAGGATCAACGTGACGATCGAATACCTGAACACCCGCTCGTCGAACAGCATGCCGTGCACGATGCCGGCCAGCGACGCCAGCGCGATGAACACGCTCAGCGTCGCGAGTGCGATGCGGTACTGCTTTCGGTTCATGACGGTCTCCCGGGAAGCGGCTCGGTCATCTCGGCGCGACATGTTCGCGGCGTCTGTCGCCATGATCGAGTCGCGCTCCGGCGGCCCGTTGATCTGCATCAACGGACAAATCAGCCGGTTACTCACCGTGCCGCCGACGCCGCAAGCCTGCGGTTGGTTGATCCTCGTCAAGCTGCCGGTGCCGCCATGCGCGATCCTGAATCGGCTACGGCACACGTCCGGTCGCACGCTCCGCGATCGGCACGCGCCGGGACGGGAGACCGACATGAAGTCCGATGCAGCACTCAAGCAGGATGTCGAGCAGGCGCTGTTCTGGAATCCGGCGATCGATTCGCGCCGGATCGACGTCGACGTGCGCGACCGGATCGTGACGCTGCGCGGCACGGTCGACAGCTGGGCCCAGAAGCTCGAAGCGCAGAAAACCGCGCTGCATGTCGCGGATGCGCGCGCACTGGTGCTCGAACTGAACGTCGAGCCGCCGGAGGATGCCTGCGCCGACCACGAACTGGCGATCGCGATCACGTTCGCGCTCGGCTGGCAGGAGGCATTGCGCGATCACCAGATTCGCGTCGAAGTCGATCACGGCTGCGTGACGCTCGACGGCGAGGTCGATCATGCGTTCCAGAGCCGCGCAGCGGAAAAAATGGTGAGCCGGATGAAAGGCGTCGTCGGTGTCGCGAATCGCATTCGGGTGCGGGCCGACCAAACGGTGCCCGACGTCGGCACCCGGATTGCCGAAGCGCTGGCCCGTCGCGCGCAGCGCGAATCCGCCGGGATCGCGATCGATGCAGACGACGGCGTCGTCACGCTGACGGGCACGGTCGCGTCGCTGGCGGAAAGGCGTGCCGCGTGCGGCGCGGCGGCGTCGGTCAGGGGCGTGCGCGAGGTGGTCGACCGGTTGACCGTCGCATGACCGTCGTGCCTGTCATTCAACTGTCGCGACAGCGAGGACATGCTGCGCGCGGACTGGACCCGTGACGCGGCCTGAGCGGTCGCAGGTCCGGCGCACAGCCTCGACGTCATGAAGAAGACATTCGACTACTCCGGGTTGACCACGGACGCTCCGGTCTGAACGAGCGATCGCCGCGTTGCGCCGCGCGTCGGCCGCTGGTCTGCGTGCATCGTTCAACAGCCGATGCAGACCGGGCGCTCGCGCCGCGCCTGCGTCGCATCGGCGGTCACGACCGACGCGAGCCGCGGATCGGGCCGAAACACCGTGATTCCCTTGAGCCCGTCACGCCATGCCTGGAAGAACAGAGCGTCGACATCCGCGAGGGAACACTGCGCCGGCAGCGTCACGGTCTTGGAGATGCCGGCGTCGACGCACGGCTGCAGCGCCGCGAGCATCGCGACATGATCGACCGGCGCGATGTCCGCCGCCGTGACGAAATAATCCGGCAGCCTGACGGTGCCGCCATGCAGGTCGCGAAACAGCCGGTAAGCGTGATTCTCGACACGAAACGGCCGCACCCGTCCGTCCGCGGTGCGCACGAGGCGCCGCTGGGTCCAGCCGAGCGCCGGCTCGATCCCGTTCGAACAGTTGTCGCAGAAGGCGAGACTCACGCTGCCGGCCGGCGCGAACGACAGCAGGTGGCTGTTGCGCAGCCCGTGCCGCGCGATCGCGTGGTGCACCTTCAGCGGCAGCGGCATGCGGTGCGCGGGGCCGGACAGATAGGCGGAGGAATCGTATGCGGGAAACGCGCCGCGCTCGGCGGCAAGCGCGGCCGAGGCGGCGAACGCATGCTCGCGCATCGTCAGCACGATCCCGCGTGCGAACGCCCGCGCTTGCGCACCGTCGTAGCGCAGCCGCAGCATCGTCAGCGCGTCGCCCAGGCCGGTGACGCCGACTCCGATGCGGCGCGTGCGCCGCGCCTCGTGGGCGTGCGCGGCGAGCGGCCACGCGGTCAGGTCGAGCACGTTGTCGAGCATGCGCACCTGGATGCGCACCGCGTCGGCGAGCCCCGGGAAATCGAAGCGCGGCTTGCCGTCGACCCCGAACGGGTGATGGACGAAACGCGACAGGTCGATCGGCCCGAGCACGCAACTGCCGTACGGCGGCAGCGGCTGCTCGCCGCACGGGTTCGTCGCGTCGATCCGTTCGTGTTCGCGCAGCGGATTCGCGTCGCGGATCGTGTCGAGGAACAGCAGCCCCGGCTCGGCGCTGTCGCGTGCCGCGCCGACGATCTCGTGCCAGAGCGTGCGTGCCGGAATCGTCGCGTAAAGATACTGTCCGTCCGGCCGCCGGGGCCGTGCGCCGGCCCTGGAAAGGGGCCGCGCGTGATGGACGAGCGCCCAGGGCAGGTCCTGCCGGACTGCCTCCATGAACGCATCGGTGACGCCGACCGACAGGTTGAACGTCGGCCAGCGCGCCCGTCCGCGCTTGGCGGCGACGAATGCCACGAGATCCGGATGATCGCAGCGCAACACCCCCATTTGCGCGCCCCGGCGCGGGCCGGTGAACGGCAGCGCCCGGCACATCGCGTCGAAACGGTCGATCGCGACGCATGCGCCTCGTTCGGACGACACGCGCCGGTCATATGCGCCGGCAGGCGGCACCGGCGAGAAGTCGTAGCCGATTCCGCCGCCCATCAACAGTGTGAGCCGTGCGTCGTCGAGCGCATGCGCGAGTGCTGCGTCGATGGCGGCCCATGGCGCGCCCGGCGGCATCGAGAGCGGATGGACGAAGCAGTTGATCATCGTCCCGCCGATATCCGCGCCGGCGTTCGCGAGGATGCGGCCCGCGCCGATGGCGCCGCGCTGCAGGTTCCGGAAGAACGCGCGCGCCGCCTGCGTACGCAGTTGGGCCGGCTCGGCGAGCGACAGCGCATGCGCGACGCGATGGAAGAGGGCCTCGCGAGACGTTTCGCCGGGCCGCGCATAGCGTTCGGTGAACACGGTGGTGCAAAGCGGCTGCTCGTCCATGGCGGGGCTCGGCAACGATGAATGACTCACTGTAGGAGTCCGCCCGGACGCGTCGTTGATCGAGCGCAAGCGGGCGCCTTCGCGGCGTGGCTTGACGGCGGTCAACGCGATGGCCGGCATCGAACGTAATGTGGAGCCACGGCCGGCATGCATCGGTTGCCGGGCGTCGCCGCGCCGGCGTCCGTCGCGAGAAGCCGGCGGGGCGCCCCAGCCATCGACCGAGAGCCACTCACCATGACCGACATCGTTACCGTCACATTGAATCCCGCCGTCGATGTTGCTACGTCGGTCGAGCACATCGTCGAGTCGCACAAGCTGCGCTGCGCGCGGCCGCGGCGCGACCCCGGCGGCGGCGGAATCAACGTCGCCCGGACCGTTCACCGGCTCGGCGGCGATTGCGTCGCGCTGTACCTCGCCGGCGGGCCGACCGGCGACGTCCTGACACGGCTGCTCGAAGCCGAGCATCTGCCGAGCGAGCGCATCCGGATCGCCGGCGAGACCCGCGAGAATGTGTGCGTGACCGAGACCGCGACCGGGCGCGAATACCGCTTCCTGATGCCGGGGCCGACGCTCACGCAGGCCGAGTGGCGCGACTGCGCGGCGCGCATCGACGCGATGCAACCGGTGCCCCGCTATCTCGTCCTGAGCGGCAGCCTGCCGCCCGGCGCCCCCGACGATCTCTATGCGACGTTGGCGCGGACGGCGAAAGCGAGGGGCAGCCGCGTGGTGGTCGACGCAGCGGGCCGGGCGCTGCAGGCGGCCCTCGAGGCCGGCGTGCATCTCGTCAAGCCCAGTATCGGCGAACTGAGCGCGCTGGCCGGCGAACCGCTCGACGACTCGTCGGCATGTCGGAAAGCGAACGAACTCGTGGCGCGCGGCCAGGCCGACATCGTCGCGTTGACGCTCGGCGCGCGCGGCGCATGGGTCGTCACGCGCGATCGCACGCTGCGCCTGCCCGGCAGGCCGGCGGCGGTATGCAGCACGGTCGGCGCCGGCGACAGTTTCGTCGGCGGCATGGTGTGGGCGCTGGCGCGCGGCGTGCCGTTCGACGGCGCGTGCCGCTACGCGCTGGCGGCATCGGCCGCTTCGGTCGAGCATCCGGGGACGGCACTGTGCACGCGCGACGACGTCGAGCGGATTCATGCCGAGCTGGTTGTGCAGGCAAGCTGACGGGCGGGCGGCGCGAACACATCAGAGTCGTTCGACGTGTGCGAGGATTGCTTCGGCGTGGCGTAACGGGCACGCGAACCCGCGGCGTGGAATGGCATTGCGTCAGCCGAATCGCCGGTTGTTTCAGGTGTATGCGTGCGCTTGATGACCTGCGTCAACACCGCTCGTGCCGCAAGAGCGAAGATCGATGTTCGCGCGGGTCGATCACGAGTCGACCGACGGCCCGCGTCGCCCGGGCAGGGGAGGGAACATGAATGCCGCGATGCTTTGCACCCGCGATGTCGCCATGTGTTCCGTGCAGACGACCGTCGTCGAGGCGGCCGCGATGATGCGCGATACGCACGCCGGCGATCTGGTCGTCGTACGTGAAAGAGAAGGACGATGCGAGCCGGTCGGCATGCTGACCGACCGGGATATCGTGCTCGCCGTCGTCGGCCCCGACGCACCGGCCGGTTCATTGTTCGTCGGCGACATCATGTCGGCCCCGGTCGCCGTCGCGGACGTCGACGACGATCTCTGGCTGCTCGCGAAGCGGATGCGCCAGCATGGCGTGCGCCGATTGCCGGTGGTGGGCGACGGCGGTGAGCTGGTCGGCATCGTGTCGCTCGACGACCTGCTGCGCGCGGCCGCGGCGCTGCTCGACGAACTACGCCTCGTGGCGGCACGCCAGCCGTATTTCGAGGAGAAACAGCGCGGATGATGCGGTGCACGTCGGGGGTGGTTGCGACGTGCCCGCGGCAACGGCGTGCGCGAGCACGGCCGGGAAGAGGGCGTGACGATGGCGATTTCGGGCGAACACGGGCTGGTTCTCGTAGCCGGTCGGATCGCCGAATCGCCGGGTCAGCCGGTCGGTTTCGACGACGGGCGCGGGACGTGCGGCGCCGCGGCGCGGTTGCGGCCCAGCGCACGGTTGCCGAGTGGCGCGCCGGGTGCCGGCACTGCGGGACGGTTGACGCAGGTCAACCCGGCTGGCTCCCCTGCCCCGGAAGATGAACCGCCATCATCGGCGGGGAGGGGCACCGTGGAGCACCATGCGGAGGTATTGCGGGGCGGTCGCTGGACGCTGCCCGCACCGGGCTGGCGGGATCTCGCCGCGATGCTGATCGTCACCAGCGTCCTGCTGCTCGCCGGGATCTCGGCGCACCAGATGGCAGGCCCGCTCGCAGTCGCGCATCCTCCGACCATCTCGCTGTCTCCCGCGGCGTTGCCCGGCTATACGCTGCGTACCGTCTCGCGCATGTTCGCGGCATTGCTCGCGTCGATCGTCTTCACGTTCGTCTATGCGACCGCGGCGGCCCGGAGCCGGTCGGCGGAGCGGGTGCTGATTCCGTTGCTCGACGTGCTTCAGTCGGTGCCGGTCCTCGGCTACCTGTCGTTTACGGTGCTGTTCTTCCTGTCGTTGTTTCCGGGGCGAATCCTCGGCGCCGAGTGCGCCGCGATCTTCGCGATCTTCACGAGCCAGGCGTGGAACATGACGTTCAGCTTCTACCAGGCGCTGCGCACGGTGCCGCTCGACCTTGACGAGGCCAGCCGCAGTTTCCGGCTTTCGGCGTGGCAGCGCTTTTGGCGCCTGGAGGTACCGTTCGCGATGCCCGGCCTTGTCTGGAACGCCATGATGTCGATGTCGGGCGGCTGGTTCTTCGTGGTCGCGTCCGAGGCGATCGCGGTCGGCAACCTGCACGTCGAGCTGCCGGGCGTGGGCGCCTATGTCGCGCAGGCGATCGCGAACCGCGACCTGGCCGCGGTGGGCTGGGCGATCGTCGCGATGAGCATCGCAATCGTCCTGTACGACCAGTTGCTGTTCAGGCCGCTGGTTGCGTGGTCGGAACGGTTCCGCCATGGCGATGCCGCGCCCGCGGTCGCGCCGCGCAGCTGGCTGCTCGACCTGTTCCATCGATCGCGATGGATGGCCCGCGCGGGCAGCGCGGTCGGCATGCTGTTGCGTCGCGTGGCGCTTGCGCGGCTGCCCGCGGCGACATGGCCGTGGCGCGGCCGGATGGCGCTGCCGCGGCACGCGGGTGACGCGCTGTGGCTCGCGCTATGCGGCGCGGCATGCGTGTATGCGGCGTACGGGCTGTTCAGCCTCGGGCGCGCGACGCTGACCTGGGCGGACCTGCGTGTCGTGGCGGGCGAAGGGGCGCTCACGTTCGTCCGTGTGAGCGTGCTCGTCGTGATCGCGTCGGCGATCTGGGTGCCGATCGGGATCGCCATCGGTCTTCGGCCGCGCGTGGCCGCCCGCGTTCAGCCGGTCACACAGTTCCTCGCCGCGTTTCCGGCCAACCTGCTGTTTCCGGTCGCCGTCTTTGCGATCGTGCGTTTTCGTCTCGAACCCGACATCTGGTTGTGCCCGTTGCTGATCCTGGGCGCGCAATGGTATGTCCTGTTCAACGTGATCGCGGGCGCGAGCGCGTTCCCGGCCGACCTGCGCGAAGCGGCGGCGTGCTTCCGGGTCCGTCCGGCGACCTGGTGGCGTCGCGTCATGTTGCCGGGCATCCTGCCATATTTCGTGACGGGCGCGATCACTGCATTCGGCGGCGCATGGAATGCGAGCATCGTCGGGGAAGCCGTGAGCTGGGGCGGCACGCGCCTGAATGCCGGTGGCCTCGGCGCCTACATCGCGCGGATGACCGATGCCGGTGACTTTCCGCGCATCGCGCTCGGCGTCGCCGTCATGTCGCTGCTCGTGATTGCGACCAACCGGCTCGTGTGGCGCCCGATGTATGCGTTCGCGGAGCGCAGAACGCGGCTCAATTGAGTCCGGACCCCATCCTTTACCCGCGGGAGACACGCGTGTCGAATCTCGGTGAATGCAAGCAAGCGAACGTTGCGATCGCGGCCGCGCCGTCATCGGAGCAAGCGCCGGTCGTGCTCGAGATGCGCGCCGTATGCAAATCATTCACGAAACCGTCCGGCGAACCGCTGCACGTGCTGGCCGATATCGATTTCACGTTGCGCGAGGGCGAGATACTGGGGTTGCTCGGCCGCTCCGGATCGGGCAAGTCCACGCTGCTGCGGATCGCGGGCGGGCTCGTCGAGCCTTCGTCGGGCGCGGTCGCGTATCGCGGCGCAACGCTTGCCGGCCCGACCAGCGGCATCGCCGTGGTGTTCCAGACCTTCGCGCTGTACCCGTGGCTGACCGTCGTCGAAAACGTCGAGCTGGGACTCGATGCGCTGGGCCTCCCGCCACGCGACATGCGCGAACGGGCCAATGCCGCGATCGAGTTGATCGGGCTCGACGGCTTCGAATCGGCCTTTCCGCGCGAGCTGTCGGGCGGGATGCGTCAGCGGGTCGGGTTTGCCCGCGCGCTCGTGAGCGAACCCGTCCTGCTGTTGATGGACGAACCGTTCTCGGCGCTGGACGTGCTCACCGCGGAAACGCTGCGCACCGATTTTCTCGATCTGTGGGACGCGCGTCAGCTGTCGATCCGAGCGGTGATGATGGTGACCCACAACATAGAGGAAGCGGTGCTCATGTGCGATCGCATCCTGGTGCTCGGCGCCGGTCCCGCACGCATCGACACCGCGCTGAACGTGCCGCTGCCGCGTCCCCGCAGCCGGCACGACCCGGCCTTTCAGGCGATAGTCGGCAAGATCTACGCGACGCTGACCGCACGCATCGCCGATGCGGCGGCGAATCGCGAGACGGCCGGCGGCGCGCTGGCCATGACGCTGCCCGACGTGACGAGCCACCATCTCGCGGGGTTCGTCGAGACACTGGCGGGCGCGCCGTACGACGGCCATGCGGAGCTCGGCACGATTGCGTCGGCGCTCGCGATGCGGGCCGACGCGCTCCATCCGACCGCCGCCGCGCTCCATCTGCTCGCCTTTGCCGAGTGGCACGACCGCACCATCCGGCTGAGCGCGGCGGGCCACGTGTTCGCGCACAGCGACGACGAGGCCCGGCGGCGCCTGTTTCGGGAGCATGTCGTCAAATTCGTGCCGCTTGCCGCGCATATCGACGAAGTGCTGGACGAGCGTGCCGCGCATCGCGCGCCTCGCGAGCGCTTTGAACTGGAACTCGAGGATCATCTCGATCCGCGCGGCGCGGATCAGGCGTTGCGTGTCGTGACCGACTGGGGCCGTTACGCCGGGCTGTTCGATTACGACGACCATACGCGCACATTCGGGCGTTGACGGGGCGCGCTTCCATCCGATGCGATGCGACGTGTCAGATCGGGGAGCGGCGTTTCCGCGCGTAACTTTGCCGGCCCGGCGCCCGCCGTGGACGCCGGGGGGCGTTCCACGAGCGCCATATGTCGTGCGGCTAGGTGCGTAGCGCCGCGAACAACGGCGCCCAGAATGCGCGGTCGCCGTATGCCGTGGCGTCGCAATCGGTATCGAAGCGGATCGCGATCGCGGCCTCGGCCGGCGCCAGTGTCTCGGCATGGTCGATCTGCCGCGCCAGTACGGCCGTGTCGGCGTCGGACGCATCGCACCCGCGCTCGGCCCGCGCCGCGACACGCGCGGCGAGCGTTGCCCGGCTCGCGACGAAATCGAGAATCGCGACGCGCACGCCGCGCTGCGCGGCGAGCGACATGAAGGCTGCTCGGTGGCGCCGGCGCAGGAACGTTGCGTCGACGATCGCCGTGTAGTCGCTGGCGAGGACCACACCGGCCTGCTCACGCAGTCTTTCGTAGATCGCGTCGATCGCGGAATTCGAGTAAGCGGCAGCGGACAGCCGGGTGTGCTCGGGCGCGCGGGCGTCGCGCTTGCGCTCGACGTCGCTGGACAGCCGGATCGCGCCGATCTGTTCCGCAAGCGCGCGGCTGGCCAGCGATTTTCCCGAACCGGACACGCCATGGCACAGCAGCAATGCCGGTCGCACATCGCACCGTGCCTGCGCCATGTCCGACGCCACCCGCAGATACTGACGGCGGGCCGCCTCGTCGCCGCGTAGCCGCGCAGTCATCGCCTGCACCAGCGCGCGATAGACGAAGTAGCACGGCAGCACGCCCAGCGCCGCATGATCGCCCGTGCGGGCGAGCCATTCGGACAGGAGGTGGTGGGCGCAGTCGGCTCGCCCGTGGGCGGAATAATCCGTCAGCGCAAACGCGAGATCGCTCGCCACGTCGATCCAGCGCAGCGTGTCGTCGAACTCGATGCAGTCGAACATCAGGATGCGGTTGCGCCAGCGGACGACGTTGTCGAGATGCAGATCGCCGTGGCACGCGCGCACGAATCCGCGTGCATGCCGCTCGGCGAACTGCGGCGCGACGCGGGCCAGCTCGGCCTCGTACCAGCGGCGCAGCGCAGCTTCTTCGGGCACCGTGACGTCGAGCGTGTCGCACAACGGCCGGCATTGCGCCACGACGCTGGCCGTGCTGCCCCGAAGGCCGTGCGGCGCATGCAGATGATGGCGGGCCAATGTATCCGCGAGTGCGTCCGCGTCCGCCAGTCCCGCGCCGTGTGATGCGCTGCGGGCCGACAACATGGCCTGCGCGTCGAACCGGCGCATCCGCACCACGTACTCGCCGGGCCCTGCCGTCTGCCGATGGCGACGCGCGCCGGTTTGCACGGGCGGGCCGAAGACGCTGCGCCGGCCGCGCGCCACGATCGGCCAGACGCCCAGGTAAAGCGAGCCGGCGAACGGCCGGTTGAGCGTGCACTCCGCCAGCGCGCAGCGGCGACGCTGTGCAGGGCGGACGAGATCGACGAACGCGAATCGAACGGGCTTGATGCGCTTGTACGCGTAGCGCCCCGCCAGATAGACGACGGACAGGTGGGTTTCGATCCGTACGATCCGGCCGGCGGGATGGGGGTAGGTGGCAGGCCGACGCAACGCGCGATCGAATTGCATGACCTTTCGTCGTGCGGCTCCGCGGCTCGACGTGAACGGCAGACGTGGCGCTTTGGACATGGCGAACGAATCGATGGGCAGGGCAACTGCATGTCGCAGCGCCTGCGGGTTGTAGTCGAACGGAAACGGCACGTTCCCGTCGGCTCGATGTCGCGGGACCTGGCCGGCAGGCTGGGTACACGCGTGCGACGCCCTCATTGCAGCCGACTGTCGCTCGTTGCGGCTTGATGCGCGTCAAGCGCGCTGACGGCGCGATCGATCGTTGATCTGGCTCAGTGGATGGCGCGGCGCGATCGCAAAAAATGGGGCACCTGTTCCACGACATCCACCATGGCCTTTCGACTGATCGTCTGCCTGCTGCTGCTGTCGTGCGTGCGGCCGGTTGCGTCCGCCGACGTCGCGACGATCGCTTCTCCACCGCAGCGCGTGCTGATCCTGGTCTACCACCGGTTCGCCTCCGCGCGCGTGGATTCGATGACGGTGCGCGTCGACACGTTCCGCGACCAGCTGCACGCGATCGAGGCGAACGGCTACCGCATCGTGCCGCTCGCCGACGTCGTACGCTGGCATGACGGCCAGCGCGATGCCGTGCCGGCGCACGCGGTCGCGATCACGGTCGACGACGGTCACCGCTCCGTCTACGAGGTGCTGCGCCCGTTGCTGGCGGCGCATCCGGTGCCGGTCACGCTATTCATCTATCCGTCGGCCATCTCCAATGCCCGCTACGCGATGACGTGGGACCAACTTCGCACGCTCGGGCGCGCCGGCGGATTCGACATCGAGTCGCATACGGTCTGGCATCCGAATTTCCGGACCGAGCGCGCCCGGCTCGCGCCGGACGACTACAGGCGTTTCGTGTCGTTCCAGCTGAGCCGGTCGCGTGCACGGCTCGAGGCCGAAACCGGCCAACCGGTCAGGCTGCTGGCCTGGCCGTTCGGCATCCACGATGCGCAGACCGACGAGTTCGCCGCTCGCGAAGGCTATGTCGCGGCGTTCACGCTCGACGCACACCCCGTTCGCGTCACCGACCCGGCCATGGCGCTGCCGCGCTATCTGATGACGGACGCGTGCGACACACGATGCATGGACGGATTGCTGAGAGCCGCCGGAGGAAACCGTGATTGAGCGCCTGTTCGTCTGTCTGCTCGTGTCGCTCGCCGGTTTCGCCGTCCGGGCGGCGCCGGTCGCGATCACCGTCGTCGATGCCGCGAATGGGCGCCCGCTGGCCGGCGCGATCGGCCACGCCGCGGGCGTGAACCGCACCGCGGATCGCGATGGCGCGTTTTCACTGGAGCTCGATGCGAGCGGGACACGCGTCAGCGTGCGCGCGGCGGGCTACGCGCGAACGGAAGTCACGCTGACGCCGGCCGCGGTCGCGCACACGATCCGCATGACGCCGATGCGCCCGAAGGCGGTCTACCTGTCCGCTTACGGTGTGGCGGATCGCACGCTGCGCGATGCGGCGCTGGCCCTCCAGGACAAGACGGCGATCAATGCGCTCGTCATCGACGTGAAGGGCGACAGCGGCGTGACGCCTTATCGCAGCCAGGCGCGTGAGATTTCCGGCGCCGCGAACAATGTAGCCGGCGCGATCGTTCATCCGCCCGATCTGCCGGACCTGCTGCGGACCTTCCACGCACGCGGCCTTTACCTGATCGCGCGCATCGTCGTGTTCAAGGACGATCCGCTCTCTCGCGCTCATCCCGAGTGGGCTGTGCGCGACGCAGCCGGCGAGGTCTGGCAGGACCGCGAGCATCAGCGCTGGATCGACCCGACGTCGCGCGCGGCCTGGCAACACAATTACGATGTCGCCGAAGAGGCGGCCCGCATGGGTTTCGACGAAATCCAGTTCGACTACCTGCGGTTTCCCGACGCCAACGGCCTGCGGTTCGCCGAGCCGAATACCGAAGCCAACCGGGTCGCGGCGATCAGCGGATTCCTCACCGGCGCGCGCGCGCGGCTGCAGCCGTACAACCTCTACCTGTCGGCCGATATCTTCGGGTATGTCTGCTGGAACGCCGACGATACGGCAATCGGACAGCGGCTCGATGCGCTCGTGCCAGTGGTGGACTACGTGTCGCCGATGCTGTATCCGTCCGGCTTCACATGGGGCCTGCCAGGTTGCCGGAAACCGACCGAGCATCCGGGCGAGATCGTTGCGCGGTCGCTGGAAGAGGCGAAGCGCCGCACCGGGCTGGACGGTGTCCGGTTCAGGCCGTGGCTTCAGGCGTTTCGCGACTATGCATTCGATCGCCGGCTGTTCGATGCCGACGAGATTCGCGCGCAGGTCGACGCGGCCGATGCGGCAGGCACGGATGGCTGGATGCTGTGGAACCCGCGCAATCGCTACGATCCTGTCGCGGTCCCGCGCTGACCGGCAGGTCCGGATGAAGGTCGCGATCGACGAAGCGACGGCATGGCAGCCGATGCCAGGCCGACTACCGAACCGGGCGTTCGCGCCCGGCCGCCGCAGGATGCCACCGTGCGACCAGCACGCACGCGATCAGCGTGACCGCGACCGCCATGCCGTGCACGGGATTGCGCAGGCACGACGCGACCTGCTCGCTGCGCCCGACGCCGAACAGACACCACAGGCAGAAGTGTTCGCAGTTGTTCGTGAGCAGCCGGTAGCGGCATTCGCCCAGGCGCGATGCCGCGCGGCGTGCTGCTTCCATCCCGTCGTACGGCGTGCGCGCGTGGCGGATGACGGCGAATTCGAAACCGGCACGAAAGCCGTCGAGGGTCACGATCTCGACCGGGCCGCCGCTCAGATGGCGCGACCATCCGGCGTAGTGAATCACGTTGCCGTCGCCGACGTAGATCCCGTGATGCAGATAGCCGTGGCGACGGGTCACGAGGTGGGCACCGACAGACGGCTCGCCAGTCGGCATGGCATCGTCGGCGCGCGCTGCGGTCGATTGAATCATCGCCAACTCCTCGATCCGGCGGCGGGGCGGAAGAACCGGGCCCCGGCCGCGAAACACGTTGTGCCCTGTCACGTCTCCAGTATTGGCGGCGCCGCCGCGCGGGACAATCAGCGTGGCCTGAGCTTGCTGTCCGGCGTCGGGCCGCCGTGTCGGAAATTTCCGACGGGCCCTGCAATATCGGCTGACAGCCGTCACGGCTGATTGCGACGTCCGGATCCGGAACCCCTGGGTGTCCAGGCTTGCCGCGCCGCTCGGGAGGACGGGGCGCGATGGCTTTATCGCGATGCCTGCTCCGGCTGGGTGCGCTTCGACTGCCGCGCACTTGACATGCGTCAACGGGAGATTGTGGTTTCGCGCGACGCTGGCATCGTCCTCGATACGCATGCGCGATGTGCGTGGTCAATCAGGAGAGTGAAGATGGGCACCACAACCGTGAAGATGCTGCTGCTGGCAGCCTGCCTGCTGAATGTCGGCGCGAACGCGCTGGCCGACACGTCGACCGAAGCGGTCGTGCGCAACGGTGTCGCTTATATCACCGGCGGAATCGGCCAGGACGAGGTCACCGCGTTTCGCGACGTTGCGCGTCGATATAACCTGCGGCTCACGTTCGCATCGAAGTCCGGCCAGTATCTTTCCGATGTCGATGTCTCGCTGTCGTCGGGCAAGTCGACGATCCTCGACGTTCACACGAGCGGGCCGTTCCTGTTCGCGCGCGTGCCGCCGGGGAGATACACCGTGTCCGCGCACGATCGGGCCGTTCAGGAAGTTCGGCACGTCGTCGTCCCGGCGCGGGGGGGCGTCGATGTGCGCTTTTCGTGGCATGACCCTGACCGGCGCGGGACGATGCGTCTGTGTACGGGGTGTGCCGGCCCGCGGCCGCAACCGGATCGCTAGCCACGCTGTGATCGGCACGGACGAGTACGGAGGCGAATGCGAGGCTCGCCCGTCAGAACCGGGGCCGTAGTCGAGATGGACAAGCTCCGGATATGCAAGGCCGTCGCTCGCGCAAACGGCCGAGCACGGCACAACGACCGATGTGGCTGGCGGCATCCCGCACGCGTGGCACGGCGCTCGGTTATCCGTGCGTTAAGAATGCGGTAAGGAATTCTCCCGAAGATGAACGCATCGCTCAGGAGAACCACGATGTGCCTATCCGACTCGGTTCGCATGCTTTGCCGGGCATGGCTGGCGGCTGCCATATGCGCGGCTGCCATCGCCGACGCAAGTGCCGAAACACCGGCCCAATTGCTGGCCGGCTATACGGTGCAGTCAGGCGTCGGCGCCGTGCCGTCGCGCGGTCAGCAATTCTTCACGTCCCGACACGGGCGGGACTGGAGTTGCGCGACCTGTCATGGAAGTACGCCGACCGGTGCAGGCAGGCACGTCGTTACCGGTAAGGCCATCGAGCCGCTCGCGCCCGCTTTCAACCCGGCTCGATTCTCGGACGGCGCCAGGACCGAAAAGTGGTTTCGCAGAAACTGCAAGGACGTCGTCGGGCGTGAATGTTCAGCAATCGAAAAGGCCGACGTCCTGAGCTGGCTCATGAGCCTGAAACCCTGACGGCGAACGATCATGAACAACATCGACTGGACGACGTCGCCGCGCGGGATCGCTGCGCGGCGACATGCACGGGCAAGCGTGCTCACGCTGCTGCTGATGTCGCTGCTGCCTCGCGCGGCACTGGCGGAAGACGAAATGAGAAGCGCCACGATTCCGTTGCTGCCCAAGTACAAGCAGGAGTGCGCGACTTGCCACGTCGCCTATCCGCCCGGGGCGCTGCCCGCGGAATCCTGGCGCCGCATCCTGAACGGTCTCGACCGCCACTTCGGCACCGATGCCACGCTGGACCCGACAACGATCGCGCAACTGGAGACGTGGCTGACGGCACATGCGGCGACGGGCACCTCGGCGCGCCGTCCCCCGGGAGACAGGATTACCCGGTCGGCGTGGTTCGTCGCCACGCACGACGAGGTGCCTGCGTCCGTCTGGCGCAGCGCCGCGGTCAAGCGGCCGTCGAATTGCGCCGCATGTCATACGCAAGCAGACAAAGGAAACTTCGATGAACGATTCGTCCGCATTCCAGGCACACGGTGAACCGGCGTGCTCGCGTCCCGCACGGATACTCGTCTGGGACGCTCCGCTGCGCGTATTCCACTGGCTGATGGTCATCGCCTTTGCAGGCGCATGGCTGACCGCCGAGAGCGAGCGATGGCGGCTGATGCACGTCGCGTTCGGATACACGATGCTGGCGCTCGTCATGTTTCGTGTCGTGTGGGGTGTGGCCGGCACGCGCCATGCCCGGTTCTCGTCGTTCGTACGTTCGCCGGCGGCCGTTTTGCGCTACGTTCTAAGCCTTGTGAAAGGTCGGCCCGAACATCACGTCGGCCACAATCCGGCCGGCGCGGTCGCGATTGTCGCCATGCTGGCAATGACGGTCCTCGTCGGATTGACCGGTTGGGCAGCCTACAACGGAAACGGCGAATCGTTCGGCGATCTTCACGAGGGCGCGGCGAACGCGATGCTTGCGCTCGTCATGGTCCACGTCGCCGCCGTCCTCGTCAGCAGCGTCGTGCATCGTGAGAATCTGGCCGGCGCGATGGTGACCGGCTACAAGCGCGGCGCGCCGATCGACGGCATCCGGCGCGCGCGGTGGGGGATCGCTGTCGTGATGACGGCAGCCGTGATCGGCTGGTGGTGGACGCAATGGCAGGCGGCACCGCAGCCCGTTCAATCGGATCGGCCCGTCGCGACGGACACCGGCCGCCCCGCGCACGGGGCGGCCCGGGACGACGACTGACGGCCACGGGCGGAGGATTCGATCGTGCGCATCCTGCTCGTGGAAGACGACGTCCTGCTCGGCGACGGGATTCGCGCCGGATTGCGCCAGCAAGGGTTTCAGGTCGACTGGGTGCATGACGGCGACGCGGCCCAGCGCGAGCTGCGCGCGCATGTTCATGCCGCGGCGGTCCTCGATCTCGGATTGCCGCTCATGGACGGCATGGATGTCCTGCAGCGCATTCGCCGCGACGGGATAGCGTTGCCGATCCTGGTCCTGACCGCGCGCGATGCAGTGCCCGACCGCATCCGGGCACTCGACGTGGGCGCCGACGATTACGTGATCAAGCCCGTGGACCTGTACGAACTCGGTGCGCGCCTGCGGGCGCTGGTCCGGCGGTCTCATGGTCGCCCGACCGAGCGGCTCCACGCGCAGGACGTCGAGCTGGAACCCGCGTCTCGAACCGCGCGCCGCGCCGGCGTGGCTGCTGCGCTGTCCACGCGCGAGTTCGATCTGTTGCACATACTGATGCTGAATGCCGGCCGGGTGCTGTCACGCGAGCAGATCGAGCAGTACCTGTACAGCTGGGGGCAGGAGGTGGAGAGCAATGCCGTCGAGGTCCATATCCATCGCTTGCGCGCCAAGCTCGGCAGCGAGCTGATCCGGACGGTGCGCGGCGTGGGGTACGTGTTGATGCGGGACGATGCATGAAAGCCGTGCTCTCCGCGCGTTCGCTGCATGGCCGGCTGCTGACGCTCGTGCCGGCCGTGGTTCTCGCTGTCTGGCTATCGACGCTGATGCTGACCTGGCTCGATGCTCGGCGCGAGATCGACCGGCTGCTCGACGGCCACCTCGCGCAGGCGGCGGCACTGCTCGTCGCGCAACAGGTGCGCGGGCCGGATGACGACGACCATGCGATCGACGCGCCGATCCTTCACCCGTACGGGCCGCGCGTGGCCTTTCAGGTGTTTCATGAAGGCCGGCTTGGCCTGCATTCCGAAAACGCGCCGTCGACGCCGATGGTGGCGCCCGAGCTCACCGGGCCCGCTCGGTCTTCCGGATTCTGGACCGTCGTGATCGACGGGAATACGTGGCGGGTATTCGTCGTGCACGGCGTGCACGGCGATGTTCAGGTGTTCGTGGGCGAACGAGTCGACTCACGCAAGGCGATCCTGGGTGCCGTCATGCGCAGCGCATTCTGGCCGATGGCGGCTGCGTTGCCGTTGCTGGTGCTGGCCATCGGCTGGGCGGTTCGCCGCGGCACGGCGCCGCTGCGCGATTTCGGCCGAACGCTGGCGAAGCGGAACCCGCAGGCACTCGACACGATTCGGCCGGACCGGACGCCGCTCGAGATGCGGCCGATGCTGGATGCGCTGAATGCCCTGTTCGAGCGGATTCGTGCCGTGATGGATGCGGAGCGCCGATTCACATCCGACGCGGCTCACGAGTTGCGCACGCCGCTCGCGGCCGTCAAGGCGCAGGCGCAGGTCGCGATGGCGGAGCCCGATGACGTGCGACGACGGCATGCACTGCGGAGCGTGCTCGAAGGGTGCGATCGGGCCGCGCGCCTGGTGGATCAACTCCTGTTGCTGTCGCGTCTCGATGCGGGCGCGTTGGCGGACCGCGCACCGGTCGACGTATCGACCTTGGCGAAACGGGTGGTCGCGGAGGCTGCGCCGCGGTCGATCGGGAAACGGCAGAGGCTCGAACTCGATGCGCCGTCGCCGTGCATCGTCGGCGGCAACGCGCCATTGCTCGAGTCGATGGTGCGCAACCTGGTCGACAACGCGATTCGCTACAGCCCGCCGCTGGCGTGCATCGCCGTTTCGGTCGGCCAACGAGAACAGCGCACCGTGCTGCGGGTCGAAGACAGCGGCCCAGGCATCGGCGACGCCGATCTGCGAAGGCTGGGCGAACGGTTCTTTCGGCCGGCGGGAACCCGGCCGGGCGGAAGCGGCCTCGGCTGGTCGATCGTGCGGCGAATCGCAGCGGCACATGACGCTGACATCCAGGTGGATCGATCGTCCGCACTCGGCGGACTGCGCGTGATCGTGTCGTGGCCGGTTGCCGATGAAACGGCGGCGCCCGGCTAGTCGGTTATCGACGCCGACGAACAGACTGTGCGACGAGCTGCAACGGTCGGTCGGCCGGCGCAGGCGATCGCCAGGGCGCGCATGCGGGGTGTCACTCCGCGCGATGCGGAGGATGGCCGCGCCGGAACGTCAACCGGCGTTCGTTGAGCAGCGCGCGCCAATCGAGCTTCATCAACGCGAACACGACGCCGAGCAACGCCAGTTGCGTGACGACGAAGTATCCGCCGAGGTAACTGCCTTCGAGTCCGGATTCCACGTCCAGACTGGTCGACGCAAAGCGGCCGAGGTGTGCCCAGATCGCATAGGTCGTCGCGCGCCCGACGAAGAACGCCGCGGCGATGATCCTGAGCGGCAATCCGGAAAGGCCGTATGCGATGAACAGGTAGTTCGACGGAAGCGGGCTCAGCGCATAGAAGAAAAACGCACCGACGGTGAGCGTCCGATGCTTGCGCAGCCACTGCGTGGCGACGTCGATGTTCTCGCGATCCGCGTCGCGCATCCAGCGGGAGCGCACGAGCGACCTGGCGAAGGTCGCCAGGATGACGCGTCCGAGGGTCGCCGCGGCGGCCGCCACGACGGCAAAAACCAGCGGATTGCCGTCGGGCAGGTTGAACCCGACCCACGACATCGCCATCCACGTCGGCGGGGCGAACGCCGGCATGAGATTCAGTAGAAGAATCAGCACGAAGAGTACAGCCAGCGTCAGCACGATATCGATCCCAGGCGCTCCGGCGTCACGCTTCGATTGTGCTGACGAAAGGCGCCGGCCGCTTGACTCACGTCAAGCAACGCGCCATGCCGGCCGTTCGCGTGACGCGCTTCGCCGTGACGCAGGTCAACGGTCGAACCGCGGTGTTTCCTAGACTGATGCCACGCCGTCCGCAACCGGCCGTCCGCAACCGGCCGTCCGCAACCGCAACCGGAACCGAAGGCGGCGAACCCGCCATGCACGGCAATTGGAAAAATGGTCATGTCTCGTATCCGCTGGTCGATCGATCTCGCGTTGCTGGTTCTGGCGGCCGTTACGCTCGCGGCAGGCGGCATGTGCGTGGCCTTCGGTATGCCTTCGCTCGCGAGGGTCGTATGGCTGCTGGGAACGGTGCCGGTCTTGCTCGCGTTGACGGTCTCGCTTGCAAGGGCCGTGGTGAAACGGCAGGCCGGCATCGACGTGCTCGCATGGCTGGCAATCGGCCTGGCCATCGCGCTCGACGAGACGCTGACGGCTGCGGTCGTCGCATTGATGCTGGCGAGCGGCCGGACGCTGGAGCGGTATGCGCAAGACCGCGCGCAACGCGAGATGACCGCGCTGCTCGGTCGCGCCCCCCGGCAGGCGACCCGGTTCGAGAACGGCGAATGGCGTTCCGTTGCGCCGGACACCATCATTCCGGGTGACAGGCTGCTCGTGCGTAGCGGCGAATGCGCGCCGGTCGACGGCACGTTGACCGGCGACGCGGAGCTCGACGAATCGATGCTGACCGGCGAGTCGTCCACCCAGCGGCGACGTTCGGGGGAAAACGCCTGCAGCGGCGCGGTCAACGCAGGCGCACCGTTCGAAATGGTCGCCCGCACCACGGCGGGCGACAGCACGTTCGCAGGCATCGTCCGCATGGTCGAGCGCGCTCAACACGAGCGCGGTCCGTCCGTGCGTCTCGCGGATCGTTACGCCGCATTCTTCGTGCTCGCCGCGCTGCTCGTCGCCGGCATCGCGTGGCTGCTGACCGGCGACGTCGCTCGCGCGCTCGCCGTGCTCGTCGTCGCCACGCCTTGCCCGTTGATTCTCGCCGTGCCGGTCGCGATCGTGTCCGGCCTGTCGCGCTGTTCGAAACGCGGCATCCTCGTCAAAGGCGGGGGCGCGCTCGAACGTCTTGCGCAGGCAACGATCCTGTTCTTCGACAAGACCGGCACGCTGACGGGCGGGCGCGCACGCATCGTGGCGATCGAATGCGGCGCCGGTATCGGAACGGACGACGTGCTGCATTTCGCGGCATCGTTGGCCCAGGCGTCGGGCCACGTCATTTCCGACGCGCTGACGGTCGCGGCGCGAGAACGCGAAATCCACCTGTCGCCGCCGTCGGCTGTCATGGAAACGGCCGGCGAGGGCGTGACCGGCCGGGTCGACAACCGGACCGTCAGGATCGGCAAGTTCGGGTACGTCGGCGCCGGCTCGGCGGATGCCCCGTGGAGCGAAGCATTCCTGAAGCGGGTCGGCAACGAGGGCGGGGCCGCCGTGTTCGTCGGCGTCGATGGCGTCATGGTCGGCGCGATCCAGATGGCCGACCAGGTGCGGCTGGAAACGCCGCGGGCGTTACGGCTGCTCAAACGCGAAGGCGTCGAGCGCCTCGTCATGCTGACCGGCGACCGGCGCGACATTGCCCGGGCCGTCGGCGAACTGCTCGGGGTCACCGACGTGCGCGCCGAACAGACGCCGGCGGACAAGCTCGCCGCGATCCAGGCCGCACGCAAGGAGGGCGTGACGATCATGGTCGGCGACGGCGTGAACGACGCGCCGGCGCTGGCGGCGGCCGATGTCGGCATCGCGATGGGCGCGCGGGGCGCGGCCGCGTCGTCCGAAGCCGCCGACGTGGTGTTGCTGGTGGATCGGCTGGATCGACTCGTGGATGCGATGCGCATCGCCCGTCGATCGCGCCGGATCGCGCTCGAGAGCGTGGTGATCGGCATGTCGTTGTCGACCGTCGCGATGGCGATTGCGGCGGCGGGATTCCTGCCGCCGATTGCCGGTGCGGTCATTCAGGAAGTCGTCGACGTCGTCGTGATCGTCAATGCGCTGCGCGTGTTGCTTGTGCGCCCGCGGCCGCCGGAAACCCGGCTGGCCGATGTCGACGTCGAGCAACTCAAGCGCGAGCACGCGGCATTGTCGCCGTTGCTGGACCGGATCAGGGCGCTCGCGGGCCGCTTGCCGCAACTATCCGGAGCCGGCATCGCCAGCGAGCTTGTCGATGTCGTCGACGCGCTGGATCAACGGCTGCTGCCGCACGAGCGCGCCGACGACCTGGAGGTCTACGCGCGTCTTGCGCCGTTACTCGGCGGCGAGGATCCGCTCGCGGCAATGAGTGGCGCACACCGGGAGATCTTCACGTTGGTCCGGTCGCTCAGGCAGATGGTCGCGGACCTGCCGCGCGACGGAGCCGACGCCATGCAGGTTCAGGCGATACAACGCGTGCTGTACGGGCTGGAGGCGATCGTACGTCTGCATTGCGCGCAGGAGGAGGAACTGTTCCACGCCGTCGGCGCGGATGCGTGACGACGGCGTCGAAACGCGTCGCGCACGCGCTGCGCGACGAAAGCCGGATCATGCAGCAGCGGTCGATGTCGGCGCGGCCCCCTGTGCCGACGATGCCGCTTGCCCGCACTATGCGTGAACCGCGACCCGATACCGCGTGGTCTGCCGATACACGTCGCCCGGACGAACGATCACGTCGTCGCGCAGGCCGTCCATGTTGACCTGATCCGGAAAACCGCCCGCCTCGACGCACAGCGCCGCGTGTTGCACGCAGCGCGTGCCGCCGCTCACGCGCAGGCCGTCGAGATAGTTGCCCGTATAGAGCTGCAGCCCGCGCTGATCGGTCGACACGATGAGTTCGCGGCCGCTTTCCGGATCGTAGATCCGTGCGACGGGCCGGACCTCGCGCGCGCCGTTGCCGACGACGTAGCAGTGATCGAAGCCGCGCGCCCGCGCCAGTTGCGCATGCGGCCAGTCGAGGCGCGCGCCGAGCGGCGCGCTTTGCCGGAAATCGAACGCGGTGCCCGTCACGTCGGCCGTGCCGGTCGGGATCAGCGCGTCGTCCACTTCGAGGAACGCGTCGGCGTCGATGTGCAGCAGATGGCCGCGCACGTCGCTGCCCGCGCGCCCGTTCAGGTTGAAGTAGCTGTGGTTCGTCAGGTTCAGCGGCGTCGGCGCGTCGGTCCACCCCGAATAGTCGATCGTCAGCGTGCCGTCGTCGTCGAGCGTGTAGCGCACCTGCACGCTCACGTTGCCGGGGAATCCCGCATCGCCTTCCGGCGAATCGAGCCGCAGCGTCAGCCCGCCGCTATCGTCGAGCACGTCCCAGCGCGCGCGATGAAAGCCGTTCGCGCCGCCATGCAGCAGGTTGCCGTTCTCGTTGCGGTCGAGCAGATAGTCGACGCCGTCGAGCGTGAAGCGCGCGCCGGCGATCCGGTTCGCCCAGCGGCCGACCGTCGCGCCGAGATAGGCGCCGGAGTCGAGATACTCGGCCGGCGTGTCGTGCGCGAGCACGATATCGGCCAAGCGCCCCGTGCGGTCGGGCGCGAGCCACGACACGACGGTCGCGCCGAGGTCGCTGACGACGACCCGCATCCCGTGCGCGTTGCGCAGCGTATAGCGCCGCACGGGCTCGCCGTCGGGCAAGGCGCCCCACGGCTCGGCAAGCACGCGCGTCACGCCGGGTGTCAGAGGGGAGGAATCGGTATCGATGTGCATGAGTGGATGTCGAATGGGCGGCGCGCGTCAGTTCGTGGCGGCCGCGCGGTCCTGATATTCACGCGGCGTGCAGCCGAGTTCTCGCCGGAACACCGCGTACATGTATTGAAGCGACGTGAACCCGCACCGGATCGCGACTTCGGCGCTCGACGCCTGCCGGCTGGCGAGCAGCGCCTGCGCGGCCTCGAGTTTGTGACGCAGGATCTCCTGGTGCACGGTGCGCTGCAGTTCGCGCCGGAAGTGCTCCTCGAGCAGCGAGCGCGACACGCCGACATAGTCGGCGACCTGTTCGGTCTTGATGCCCTGGCACGCGTACTGGCGGATGAAATGCCGGGCGCGCATCACGTGCGGGCTCGCCAGCGGCTGGTGGCGCGTCGATTCGAGCACGTTGATGCCGACTGGCGGCACGAGAATGCGCTGCCCGGGAAAGCGCGCGCCACGCAGCATCCGGTGCAGCAGGTGCGCGGCGGTGCGGCCCATTTCCTCTGTGCCCTGGATCACCGACGACAGCGGAATGCGCGTCAGCGTGCGCGTGAGCGGATCGTTGTCGATGCCGATGATCGCGACCTGTTCCGGCACCGCGATGCCGGCGATCAGGCACGCCTGCAGCAGATGCCGCGCGCGCGCATCGGTCACGGCGATCACGCCGACCGGCTTCGGCAGCGCGTGCAGCCAGCCGATCAGTTGCTCGATCGCATGATTCCAGCCCGACGCGCTGGTCGACAGCCCGCGGTAGATCGGCGCGTCGAGCCCGTCCGCGCGCGCGAGCCGGTCGAACGCGAGCTCGCGCTGCTGCGCCCAGCGGTTTTCCTGCGCGACCGGCAGGCTGTACATCGCGAAATGCGCGAGGCCGGCCCCGATCAGGTGCGTATAGGCGAGCGACACGAGCTTCGGGTTGTCCGTCGCAATATATGGGACATCGTCCGGGTACTGCGCCGGGTCCTCGTACGACGATCCGATCGCGACGATCGGCAGCGGCGAGCCGGCGAGCGCGTCGGCGACGGCCGGGTCGTCGAAGTCCGCGATGATGCCGTCGCCGTCGAAACGCTCGATCCCGGTGAGCCGGCAGCGGAAATCGTCTTCGAGGAACAGGTCCCACACGACGCGCGTCGTGTGCAGGTACTGGCCGATGCCGCTGATGATTTCGCGGTCGTAGACCTTGTTCGCGTTGAACAGCAGCGCGATGCGGTGCGGTGTCTGGGCGGATGGGGCGCGTGTCATCTCGGTGTCGGGGCGCGCGCGTGGCGGGCGCGGTGCCGTTGTCTCCGGGGGCGCGCTCGCGGAGGCGGCGCGCGGTGTCTGGTGTACGGCGATTGTAGGACGGAACGCGCGCCGCACGCGTACGACTGGCAAGAAACATCAAGCGCGCTGCGCAATTTCGCAATTGCCGGCCGGCAGGCGCGGGGGCACGATCCAGCCAACCGAATTCGGCCGCGTGCGTCGCCGCGACGCGCGTTGCGCTGCAACAAGAACCTGCACGGAGACACCATGTCGTATTTCGAACATATTCCCGCGATTCGCTACGAAGGCCCGCAGTCGGACAATCCGCTCGCGTATCACCATTACGACCCCGAGAAGCGCGTACTCGGCAAGACGCTCGCCGAGCATCTGCGGATTGCGGTCTGCTACTGGCACACGTTCGTGTGGCCGGGTCACGACATCTTCGGGCAGCCCGCGTTCCAGCGGCCGTGGCAGCAGCCGGGCGATGCGCTCGAACGCGCGCGGCAGAAGGCGGATGCGGCATTCGAGTTCTTCACGAAGCTCGGCACGCCGTTCTATACGTTCCACGACACCGACGTCGCACCGGAAGGCGACAGCCTGCGCGAATACGCGGCCAATTTCGCGCGGATGGTCGACTATCTCGGCGAGCGCCAGCAGGCGAGCGGCGTGCGGCTGTTGTGGGGCACCGCGAACCTGTTCTCGCACCCGCGCTTCGCGGCCGGCGCCGCGACGAACCCGAACCCCGACGTGTTCGCCTGGGCCGCGACCCAGGTGTGCCATGCGCTCGACGCGACCCACCGGCTCGGCGGCGAAAACTACGTGCTGTGGGGCGGACGCGAAGGCTACGAGACGCTGCTCAATACCGACCTGAAGCGCGAGCGCGACCAGTTCGCCCGCTTCCTGTCGATGGTGGTCGAGCACAAGCACCGGATCGGCTTCAAGGGCGCGCTGCTGATCGAGCCGAAGCCGCAGGAGCCGACCAAGCACCAGTACGACTACGACGTCGCGACCGTGCACGGCTTCCTCGTGCAGTACGGGCTGCAGAACGAGATCCGCGTGAACATCGAGGCGAATCACGCGACGCTCGCGGGCCATTCGTTCCATCACGAGATCGCGAACGCGTTCGCGCTCGGCGTGTTCGGCAGCGTCGACGCGAATCGCGGCGATCCGCAGAACGGCTGGGATACCGACCAGTTCCCGAACAGCGTCGAGGAACTGACGCTCGCGTTCTACGAGATCCTGCGCCACGGCGGCTTCACGACCGGCGGGATGAACTTCGACGCGAAGGTGCGGCGCCAGAGCATCGATCCGGAAGACCTGTTCTACGGCCATGTCGGCGCGATCGACGTGCTCGCGCTCGCGCTCGAACGCGCGGCGGTGCTGGTCGAGAACGACCGGCTCGACGCGCTGCGCCGGCAGCGCTACGCGCAGTGGGACGATGTATTCGGTCGCAAGATCCTGTCGGGCGGCTATACGCTGGAATCGCTGGCGGCCGACGCGCTCGCGCGCGGTGTGGACCCGCGGCATGCGAGCGGTGCGCAGGAGCGGCTGGAGAACATCGTGAACCAGGCGATCTACGGGCTGCGCTGACGCCATGTACATCGGACTCGATCTCGGCACGTCGGGCGTGAAGGCGGTGCTGCTCGACCGCGACGGCGCGGTGCGCGCGAGCGCAAGCCGCCCGCTTGCGGTGAGCCGGCCGCAGCCGCGCTGGTCCGAGCAGGCGCCGCGTGACTGGTGGGAGGCCGCTTGCGGCGCGCTCGCCGCACTGGTGGTGGATGCGCGTTCGGCCGGCATCGATCCGCGCGACATCGACGCGCTCGGGTTGACCGGCCAGATGCACGGCGCGACGCTGCTCGATGCGCATGGCGACGTGCTGCGCCCCGCGATTTTGTGGAACGACGGCCGGGCCGACGCCGAGTGCGACGAACTCGAACGCCTCGCGCCGTCGCTGCGCACGGTGGCCGGCAACATCGCGATGCCGGGCTTCACCGCGCCCAAGCTGCTGTGGGTGCGGCGCCACGAGCCCGACGTGTTCGCGCGCATCGCCTACGTGCTGCTGCCGAAGGATTATCTGCGCTACCGGCTGACCGGCGCGTTCGCGACCGATCCGTCGGATGCCGCGGGCACGCTATGGCTCGACGTCGCGAAGCGCGATTACGACGACACGCTGCTCGCCGTCTGCGGGCTGTCGCGCACGCAGATGCCCGCCGTATTCGAGGGCAACCGCGTCACCGGCACGCTGCTGCCGGCCGTCGCACGGGCGCTGGGCCTGCGCGAGATCCCGGTGGTGGCCGGCGGCGGCGACAACGCGGCCGGCGCGGTCGGCGTCGGGATCGTGCGGCCCGGTGACGCGCTGCTGTCGCTCGGCACGTCGGGCGTGTATTTCGCGGTGTCGGACGGGTTTCGCGCGAATCCCGAATCGGCGGTGCACAGCTTCTGTCATGCGCTGCCCGATACGTGGCACCTGATGTCCGTGATGCTGAACGCGGCCGGCTGCGTCGACTTCACCGCGCAGCTGGCCGGTTACGACGGCGTCGCGGCGCTGCTCGACGATGCTGAGCAGAACGCACGCGCGAGCCGCCCGTGGTTCCTGCCGTACCTGAGCGGCGAGCGCACGCCGCACAACGACGTGAACGCGAAGGGCGTGTTCTATGGGCTCACGCCGGACACGCGGCGCGCGGATCTCGCGAACGCGACGCTCGAAGGCGTCGGCTTCGCGCTGCTCGACGGCATCGACGCGCTGCATGCGGCCGGGCTCGCCCCCGACAGCATCACCGTGATCGGCGGCGGCTCGCGCAGCGCGTACTGGACGCAGATGCTCGCCGACCTGAGCGGCCGCGCGCTGACGTTGCGCGAGGGCGGCGAAGTGGGGCCGGCGCTCGGCGCCGCGCGCCTTGCGCATCTCGCGCTCGAGCCCGATGCGCGGCTCGACGACGTGTGCCCGCAGCCGCCCGTCGTCGCGGTGCGCGAGCCCGATCCCGCGCGGCACGCGTGGTATCGCGATGTGCGGCGGCCGACGTTTCGCGCGCTGTATCGTGCGCTCGAACCGGTGTTTGCGACGGGCGCTTGACACGCACGTTGCAGTGAATCGATGCGGGCGGTGCAATCCGGCGGCCGCCCGCGGTTCGTGAGTGGTTCCATAACAAGGAGTGGAGACATGAAATCCGTGACGCGTCGTACCGTATTGAGTTCGCTTGCCGGCGCCGCCGCGCTGGCGATTCTCGCGCTGGGCACGCCGCTCGCTCATGCGAGCAAGGACAAGCCCGAGATCGGCTTCTGTATCGACGACCTGCGCGTCGAGCGCTGGTCGCGCGATCGAGACTATTTCGTCGCGGCCGCGACGAAGCTCGGCGCGAAGGTGTCGGTGCAGTCGGCCGACGCGAGCGAGGCGCGGCAGATTTCGCAGATCGAGAACCTGATCTCGCGCGGCGTCGACGTGATCGTGATCGTGCCGTTCAACTCGAAGACGCTCGGCAACGTCGTCGCCGAAGCGCGCAAGGCCGGCATCAAGGTCGTGTCGTACGACCGCCTGATTCTCGACGCGGACGTCGACGCGTATATCTCGTTCGACAACGAGAAGGTCGGCGAGCTGCAGGCGCAGGGCGTGTTCGACGCGAAGCCGAAGGGCAACTATTTCCTGCTGGGCGGCGCGCCGACCGACAACAACGCGAAGATGCTGCGCGAAGGACAACTGAAGGTGCTGAAGCCCGCGATCGACCGCGGCGACATCAAGGTCGTCGGCCAGCAGTGGGTGCCCGAATGGAGCGCGTCGACCGCGCTGCGGATCGTCGAGGACGCGCTGACCGCGAACAACAACAAGATCGACGCGATCGTCGCATCGAACGACGGCACGGCCGGCGGCGCGATCCAGGCGCTCGCCGCGCAGCATCTGGCCGGCAAGGTGCCGGTGTCCGGGCAGGATGCGGATCTCGCGGCGGTCAAGCGCGTAATCGCCGGCACGCAGACGATGACCGTCTACAAGCCGCTGAAGCTGATCGCGAGCGAAGCCGCGAAGCTCGCGGTCGATCTCGCGAAGGGCGCGAAGCCCGCGTTCAACGCGCAATACGACAACGGCAAGAAGAAGGTCGACACGGTGCTGCTGCAGCCGACGCTGCTGACCAAGCGCAACGTCGACGTCGTCGTGAAGGACGGCTTCTATACCCAGGCCCAATTGGCGAGCCAGTAAACGGACGACGGACGCGACGCGCGGCCGCCGCGACGGCGGCTGCGCTTACTGCGAGGCATGAACGAATGACGGAACCCTTGCTGACGATGCGCGGCATCGTCAAGGCATTCGACGGCGTGAAGGCGCTCGACGGCATCGACCTGACCGTGCGCCCCGGCGAATGCGTCGGGCTGTGCGGCGAGAACGGCGCCGGCAAGTCGACGCTGATGAAGGTGCTGTCGGGCGTGTATCCGCACGGCACGTGGGACGGCGAAATCCGCTGGGAAGGCGCGCCGCTCGTGGCGTCCGGCGTGCGCGACACCGAGCGCGCGGGCATCGCGATCATCCATCAGGAGCTGATGCTCGTACCCGAGCTGTCGGTGGCCGAGAACATCTTCCTCGGCAACGAGATCACGCTGCCGGGCGGGCGCATGCACTTCGCGGCGATGGTCCGGCGCGCGGAGGAGCTGCTGCGCGAACTGCGGATCGACACGATCAACGTCGCGCAGCCGGTGATGAACTACGGCGGCGGCCACCAGCAGCTGATCGAGATCGCGAAGGCGCTGAACAAGCAAGCGAAGCTGTTGATCCTCGACGAACCGTCGTCGTCGCTGAGCGCGTCGGAAACGCGGATCCTGCTCGACATCGTGCGCGACCTGAAGCGGCGTGGCGTGGCATGCGTCTACATCTCGCACAAGCTCGACGAAGTGGCGGCCGTGTGCGACACGGTCACCGTGATCCGCGACGGACGCCATGTCGCGACCGAGCCGATGGCCGCGCTGACCACCGACCGGATCATCGCGATGATGGTCGGCCGCGAGATCCGCGACCTGTATCCGCGCGAACCGCACGAGATCGGCGACGTCGTGCTCGACGTGCGCCACGTGACGTGCCGCGACGTGACGAACGCGCGCCGCAAGCGCGTCGACGACGTGTCGTTCAGCGTGCGGCGCGGCGAGATCGTCGGCGTGGCCGGGCTCGTCGGCGCGGGCCGCACCGAGTTGATGCAGGCCATCTTCGGCGCATATCCGGGCGCGTGCACGGCGACCGTGACGATGAACGGCCGGCCGCTGTCGATCCGCTCGCCGGCCGACGCGATCCGCGCCGGCATCGCGATGGTGCCGGAGGACCGCAAGCGCCACGGCATCGTGCCGCAGCTCGGCGTCGGCCACAACATCACGCTGGCGGTGCTGCAGCGCTTCGCGGCGCGCGGGCGGATCGACGCGGCCGCCGAGCTCGACGCGATCCGCACCGAGATGCAGCGGCTGTCGGTGCGCGCCGCGCATCCGTTCCTGTCGATCGCGAGCCTGTCGGGCGGCAATCAGCAGAAGGCGGTGCTCGCGAAGATGCTGCTGACCGAGCCGCAGGTGCTGATCCTCGACGAACCGACGCGCGGCGTCGACGTGGGCGCGAAGGCGGAGATCTACCGGCTGATCTTCGCGCTGGCCAAGCGCGGCGTCGCGCTGATCGTCGTTTCGTCGGAGCTGCCGGAGGTGCTCGGTCTCGCCGATCGCGTGCTGGTGATCGGCGAAGGCGAGTTGCGCGGCGATTTCGTCAACCGGGACCTCACGCAGGAACAGATTCTCGGCGCCGCGCTGAAGCCCGCGCGGCTGCCCGCCGAACCCACCGCAGCGAGTGCGATATGAATTCCGAACTGTCTTCCTCGACCCCGGCCACGCCGGATACGGATGCGCGTCGTCCCGACGGGCGCGCGCCGCGGCTGGCGTTGCGCCACGTCTTCACGCGCTACAAGGTGCTCGCGCTGCTGTTCGCGGTCGTCGCGATCTGGGCGTTCTTCTCGGTGCTGACGGACGGCGCGTTCGTCACGCCGCGCAACGTATCGAACCTGCTGCGGCAGATGTCGATCACCGGCATGCTCGCGTGCGGGATGGTGTTCGTCATCATCGCGGGCGAGATCGACCTGTCGGTCGGCTCGCTGCTCGGGCTGCTCGGCGGCGTTGCCGCGATCCTCGACGTCAACCGCCACTGGCCGGTCGCGGCGACGGTCCCGGCCGTGCTCGCGCTCGGCGTGCTGATCGGGCTCTTCAACGGCTGGTGGTCGACCTATCGGCGCGTGCCGTCGTTCATCGTCGGGCTCGGCGGGATGCTCGCGTTTCGCGGCATCCTGCTTGGCGTAACCGGCGGCTCGACGATCGCACCCGTGTCGGACGGCTTCGTGTTCATCGGGCAGGGCTATCTGCCGCGCGTCGCCGGGGACGGCCTCGCGGTGCTGCTGTTCGTGGTCGCGACGCTGCTGGTGGTGCGGCAGCGCGGCACGCGGCGGCGCTACCGGCTCACGGTCGCGCCGTTGTGGCAGGACGTCGCGAAGATCGTCGGCGCGGGCGCCGTGCTGTTCGCGTTCGTCGCGACGCTCGACCGTTACGGCGGCATTCCGGTGCCCGTGCTGCTGCTGCTCGTGCTGCTCGGCGTGTTCTCGTGGATCGCGACGCAGACCGTGTTCGGCCGGCGCATCTATGCGGTGGGATCGAACCTGGAGGCGACGCGGCTGTCGGGCGTGGATACCGATCGCGTGAAGCTCGTGATCTTCGCGCTGATGGGGCTGATGTGCGCGTTTGCCGGCCTCGTCAACACGGCGCGGCTCGCGGCCGGGTCGCCGTCCGCCGGCTCGATGGGCGAACTCGACGCGATCGCCGCGTGCTTCATCGGCGGCACGTCGATGCGCGGCGGGTCGGGCACCGTCTACGGCGCGCTGATCGGCGCGCTCGTGATGGCGAGCCTCGACAACGGGATGTCGATGCTCGACGTCGACGCGTACTGGCAGATGATCGTCAAGGGCGCGGTGCTGGTGCTCGCGGTGTGGATCGACGTGGTGTCGCGGTCGAACCGGCGGTGACGCGCCGGCCGGTCGCGAGTCGACGAAGAGGCAGACCATGGAACGAGACACGATGCGCGTGCCGGATGTTTCCGTGCGGGTGGCCGGGCCGTTCGCGATGCCGGATGCCGGTTCCGTGCTGGACCTCGATGACCCGCGCGACCGCCAGGTGATCGCGGATGCACTGCGCGCGCTGCTGCGCGAGCGTTCCGAAGCGCTCGCGTTCGCGATGCGCATGGCCGACCAGTGCGGCCGGCCGCGGCCCGATGCGGCCGATTTCGCGCTGACCGACATCATTCGGCTCGCACGCGTCGTCGAGCGGATCGAGCGGGACGGCGCGTCGCAGCGCGCCGCCGTGCCCGCGGGCGGGCGCTGAACGGCGAGGCGGCCCCGCGCGCCGGCCGCGGGGCGAAAGCGCCACGCGTGCCGCGCGGTCGACGTTCAACGCGGCGAATCCATCGAATCGCACGCCGATCGGGGGACGAGGATTCCTCGAGTCGCGTGTGACGCGGCCGTTTCCTTACAACGCGTAATTGACCCACCCGGTCCTGACGCGCACCATGCGCGGTTGCCGCCGCTTCCCGCCACTGTCATCGTTTGCGTTCAGGATGGCATGACGTGTGGCGGCCGGAGCCGCTGGTGCGGGCGAAGCGGGGACGCTGCGGCAGATGCCTGACCGACGGCCCTCCGCTTCGCGGTGCCGGGACGCCCGGCGACAGCGGCACGCTTTCGATGAAGTTCGAACCCAGGGCCGCGCGCGGGCGTGGCCGCAACGACCAAGGGAGACGCATGAGCGGCATGAAACGGATGAAGGACAACGCGGGCGACGCTTCGCGACCCGAGTGGATGTCGGACGATGCGCTCTCGCGGCGCACGTTTCTCCACAGTCTGGGCGCATTGGCGATGCTCGCCTGCGGCGGGACGTTCGGCGGTGCGAGCGCCGCATTCGCCGCGGTATCGCCGGGCTCGACGGCGGCCTTCGTCCATCCGGGCCTACTGCATACGCAGGCCGATTTCGATCGCGTCGCGCAAAAGGTGATGACGCACGCGCAGCCGTGGTTCGACGGCTGGTCGGTGCTGATCGCGAACAGCCACGCAAGCCGGTCGTGGCAGCCGCGGCCGCAGGTCGAAATCGATCGCGGCGGCAGCGGGCCGCAGAACTATGGAATCCTGTACAACGACGTCGCCGCCGCCTATGCGTGCGCGCTGCGCTGGAAGGTGACCGGCGACAAGCTGTATGCGGACACGGCCGTGCGGATCATGAACGAATGGGCGGCGACGCTGAAGCGCCTGGGCGGCGATTCGAACGTCGACCTCGCGGCCGGGCTGTACGGCTACGAGTTCGCGAATGCCGGCGAAATCATGCGCGGCTATCCGGGCTGGGCGGCGGCGGATTTCGCCGCGTTCCAGCGGATGATGCGCACCGTGTTCTACCCGATCAACACCGATTTCCTGCATCGCCACAACAATACCGAGATCACGCACTACTGGGCGAACTGGGATCTGTGCAATATCGCGTCGATCCTCGCGATCGGCGTGCTGTGCGACGACCGTCCGCTGTTCGACGAGGCGATCGACTATTTCCGCGCGGGGCCGGGCAACGGCGCGATACCGCAGGCGGTGTATTACCTGCATCCGGGCCATCTCGGCCAGTGGCAGGAGAGCGGCCGCGACCAGGGGCACAACACCCTCGGCATCGCGCTGGCCGGCGCGATCTGCGAGATGGCGTGGAACCAGGGCGTCGATCTGTACGGCCATGACAACAACCGTTTTCTTGCCGGCGCCGAATACGTCGCGAAAGCGAACCTGCGCCAATCGCCCGACGGCCCGTTCTTCGACGTGCCCTACGTGACCTACTCGAACGTGAACGTCACGCAAACGCAGTTCGCGACCGGCGGCCAGGGCGGGGTCCGGCCGTGCTGGGCGCTCGTATACAACCACTACGTGAACCGCAAGGGGCTCGCGGCGCCGTGGTCGAAACGCTTCGCGCTCGCGGCGCAGCCCGAGGGCGGCGGCGGCAACTACGGGCCGAACAGCGGCGGCTACGACCAGCTCGGCTACGGCACGCTGATGTACACGCGCGATCCGGCCGCGCCAGCGTCCGCGCCGAGCGGGCTGACCGCCCATGCGAGCGCCGGGCGCGCGGTGCTGTCGTGGTGGGGCGTGGCGAACGGCACGCACTACACCGTGAAGCGCGGCGCGGCGTCGGGCGGCCCGTACACCACCGTGGCGGCCGGCATCGTCGACCCGCTGACGTGGACGGACAGCCCGGCCGCGGGCACCTGGTATTACGTTGTGAGCGCAACCACATCGACCGGTGAAACGCAGCATTCCGCGGAGGTGCGCGTGGTGACCGGCCAGCAGTTGCAGATCTGGCTGCCGTTCGACGAATCGCGCGGCGTCGCCGCCGCCGATCGCAGCGGCAACGGGCACCCCGGCGCGCTGGTCGGCGGGGCGGCGTTCGCGCCGGGGCGCAACGGCAATGCGCTGTCGCTCGACGGTGCGGGCAGCCATGTCGCGCTTGCGGCGGGCGTGCTGGCCGACATCTCGGATTTCACGGTCGCGGCATGGGTGTGCGCGCGCACCGTGCGCAAGTGGTCGCGGGTGTTCGACTTCGGCGCCGGCACCGGGCGCTACATGATGCTCACGCCGCTGGCCGACACCGGCGCGCTGCGCTTCGCGATCACGGTCAACGGGCCGCACGGCGAGCGGCGCATCGATGCGAAGGCGCCGTTGCGTGCCGCGCAGTGGGCGCACGTGGCAGTCACGCTGGCGGGGACGACGGCCACGCTCTATGTCGACGGCGCAGCCGTCGGCAGCGCGACCGACGCGTTTCTCGCGCCGTGGCGGCTTGGCCCGACCGCGAACAACTGGATCGGGCGCTCGCAGTTCGCGGCCGATCCGGCCTTCGACGGCCTCGTGAGCGATTTCCGCGTGTACCACGGGGCGCTGACGGCGGCGCAAGTCGCCGCGCTTGCGCGGTAGGCGCGCCACACGCTGTGATGGCGCGAGACGCCCGACGCCGGATTTCCGGCGTCGGGGCGCCTTCCTTTGGCTCCCGTGCGATTTTCCGGTCAGGTATCTTCAAGCCTGATCACGGTCGACGATCATGGCGATAGCCGGGGCCGGCCGAGGGCTTTCCGCGAATCGCTCGCGCTCGTATCGAGGGCGTCAACTGGCGCGGCCCTTTCGACTTTCCCGTGGCACTGCATGCAGAGGATCTTGCCGAGCATCGAGGCCGACCCTCCCTTTCCGTCAGCGAGTCCGCGCGCCTGACGACGTGTGGACTGGCACTGGCGAGCGACGGGCACGCGTCGGGCAGCAACGGCGGGGCCCGGCGCAAGGGGTGACTGCGAACGCGTATGTCGATGGCGGCAAGGCGCGCCAGGCGCTTGCGATCGTCGGGATTCGCCACCGTGCATGGCGATCGTGACGGCTTCGCATGACATGCAATACGCTATTCTGTCGTCCTCAACCGCCAGCCCGATCCGATGAAGCGTCCGTCGTTTTCCACCCAACTCGTCATGCTCTGGGCACTCGTCGCGGCGCTCTGCGCGACGCTGGTCGCGGTCGTCTGGGTCACGGCGAGTTCCGCCGAGAGTCAGCAGGTGGCCAGCGCGAAGGCCGCCGGCGCGTCGGCATGCGAAGCAGTCGCGTCGCGTTACGGTGCGTCTTCCGCGTCGGCAGGCGCCGGGCCCGCTCCGGAGCTGATGCACGCGATCCTCGACATGGTGCTGTCCCGTGCGCCCGACATGGAGGGCGGGTTCTGGATGCCCGGCGCCGCCCCGGCGGCGAGCGGCTTTCTCGCGTACTCCTTTCCCACCTATCAGGGCAGCGGCGTCAAGCACGACGTTCCGGAAGCGGAAACGCCGCTGATCCTCCGCACGCTGCGCGCTGCGGCCGCGACGCATGCCGCGACGGCGAACGTCGTCGAAGGCGCGCAGGATGCGGTGATCGCGGCGGCCTGCCCGGTACGCGGCGGATCGGGGCTCTACGTGTGGATGCTGACGCGTGCGCGCCCGCCGCTGGGCCGGCACGGGGAATTGCTGGCCACGGGCCTCGCGGCCGTGCTCGCGGTGATTCTGGCGATCGCGGCGGCGCTGGCCGTGGCGCTGCGCCGATGGAAGCGCAATCTCGCACGGATCGAGAGCGGGCTGGGGCCCGGCGGTCGCGAGCATCAGCTGCCGTACGTCGGCGAACCCGATCTCGACCGCGTCATCGATGCGTTCAACGAGCGGGCGCGGCGCGCCGACCAGTTGCAACAGCAGGCCGACGAGCTCCGTACGCGCCTCGCGCAGGCCGAGCGCTTCGGCATGCTGGGCAAGCTGGCCGCGCAGGTCGCGCACGAAATTCGCAATCCGATGGGCGCGATGCGGCTGAAGGCGGAAAACGCACTGGCGGGCGACGGCCGGCGGCAGCAGGACGCACTGCGCGTGATCCTCGCGCAGATCGAGCGCGTCGATGCGCAATTGTCGAGCCTGCTCGCGCTGACGCAGCCGGTGCGCCCGCATGCGACACGTGTCGACGTCGACGCGTGGCTCGCGCAGGTCGTCGACGCGCATCGCGAGCTCGCGCAGCGGCAAGCGATCGACCTGACGTTCTCGCTCGCGGGGCAGGCCGAACGGCTCGCGTGGCCGTCGGATCGTCCCGCTTTTGATCCCGACCAGATGCGGCGGGCGCTCGACAATCTGCTGCTCAACGCGCTGTACCACGCGGGCGACGGCGGTGCGGTCACGCTCGCCGCCGAGCGGCGTGCGTTCGCGGGGCGCGACTGGCTGCGCATCACCGTATCGGACAGCGGCCCCGGCGTGCCGGCCGCGCAGCGCGAGCGGATTTTCGAGCCGTTCGTGACGGGCCGCGCGGACGGCACGGGTCTCGGCCTTGCCGTCGTCCGCGAAGTGGCGGCGGCGCACGGCGGGCACGCGCGCCTCGACGGGGGCGCCGCATTCGTGATTGAAATTCCATGGCAAACATCCTCATAGTCGACGACGACGCGGCCTTTCGCGACAGCCTCGCCGAAACGCTCGCCGATCTCGGTCATCGGGTCGTCGAGGCCGCAACCGGTCGCGCCGCGCTCAGCACGCTCCGCGACGGCGGCGGCAACGGTATCGAATGCATCTTTCTGGATTTCCGCCTGCCGGATCTGGACGGGCTGGCCGTGCTCGCGCAACTGCGTGACGACCCTGCGCTGGCCGCGATTCCGGTCGTCATGCTGACGGCCCATGCGACCAGCGACAACACGATCGAAGCGATGCGGCTCGGCGCATTCGATCACCTGACGAAGCCGATCGGGCGTCGCGACATCGCGCAACTGCTCGAACGCATCGTGTCGGCGAATCAGCCGCCCGCGCTCGCGCCGTCCGACGACGGTTTCGCGGGCGAACCTTCGGCGGACCGACCGCAACTGCTGGGCGTGAGCGCCGCGATGCGCGACGTGCAAAAGCAGGTCGGCCGCGCCGCGATGAGCGACGCGACCGTGCTCGTGACCGGCGAGACGGGCACGGGCAAGGAGGTGGCGGCCCGCGTGCTGCATGCCGCATCGGCCCGGCATGCGGGGCCGTTCGTCGCCGTCAACTGCGCGGCCATCCCGGCCGACCTGCTCGAAAGCGAGTTGTTCGGGCATCGTCGCGGCGCGTTCACGGGGGCGCATGCCGATCGCGCGGGGCGGCTCGTCGAAGCCGACGGCGGGACGCTTTTTCTCGACGAGATCGGCGACATGCCCGCCGCGATGCAGGCGAAGCTGCTGCGCGCGCTGCAGGAGCGCGAGGTGATGCCGCTCGGCGCGGATCGCCCGACCGCGATCAACATTCGCGTCGTGGCTGCGACGCACCGCGACCTCGCCGCGGCCGTCGCGAACGGCACGTTCCGCGAAGATCTGTTCTATCGGCTGAACGTCATTCCGCTGCACCTGCCGCCGCTCGCGGAGCGTGTGGCCGACATCCTTCCGCTCGCCGCGCATTTCCTCGGCAGCGCGGCAGGCACGCGCGCGCTGCATCTGACGAACGACGCGCAGCGCGCGCTGCTCGATCACCGCTGGCCGGGCAACGTGCGGGAACTGCGCAACGTGATGGAGCGCGCGGCCGCGCTCGCCCCCGGGCCGGCCGTCAGCGCGGCCGATCTCGGCCTGGCCGCCGTGCCGGCGCGCGAGTCGGGCGCCGGGGCGGTGCCGGCGCACCTGCTCGACATGCCGCTGCCCGATGCGCTGGCGACGGTCGAGCGCGCGGCGATCCTGCACGCGCTCGAGCGCGCGAACGGCAATCGTGCGGAGGCCGCGAGGCAGCTCGGCATCGGCCGCCAGTCGCTCTATGCGCGCATGGCGAATCTCGGGATCGAGCGCGACGACTAGTCGCGCCGTTTCGACTGTCGGGAACGCCGACATCCGGTGAAGCGACGTGTCGGGAAATCCGACATGTTTCGCGCGCGTCGTCGTTCGGCGCATGGCAGAGCGGTGCATCGCAGGTTGGCACGGGTATTGCGGATACCGATGCATCGCAATCCATTGCCGGAGCCCGTCATGAAGCCGTACCCGTCTGTCGTTCGATCGCGGTCGTCGCGCCGTGCCGCCGTTCGCCGGTCATATCGTGCGCTTTGCGCTGCCGCACTCGTTGCCGTCGCAACGGTCAGCGCGGCGCAGGTGCCGCCCCCACCGCGTGCGGAAGACCCGGCCGGCGCCATGCCGCCGCCGCCTGCCCCCCCTGGGCCTCGCGCGCTTTTGCCTGCCGTGCCCGGAAACGCCATCGCCCCGGATGCGCTGGTTTCAGGCACGCTGTCGCGGCTGACGATCAATCCGGAAGGCGCCGTCGACGGCTTCGTGCTGACCGACGGCACGCTCGTCCGCGTGCCGCCGCATCTCGGTTCGCAACTGACGGCGCTCGTGCGGTCGGGCCAGCGCGTCACGGTAGCCGGCGAACGACGCGTCGACGATGAAATCCATGCACGCGTGATCCGCAACGACGGCACCGGCGCGTCGCTGTCCGATCAGCCGCCCGCGCCCGTCGCGCCCGTGCCGCCCATGCTGCGCGGCGTCAACCTCGCCCGCCTGAGCGTGTCCGGTGTCGTGCGTCGCGTGACGCACGCGCCGCGCGGCGAGCCGGACGGCGTGATGCTCGACAGCGGCGCGATCGTCAAGCTGACCGTTCCGGCCGCGCAGCAATTCGGCGCGTTGCTCGTCCCCGGCGAGCGCGTGGCCGCGGTCGGTTACGGCACGCGCAACGCATACGGCGAAGCGCTGCAGGCGACGGCGTTCGGCGCGCCGGGCCATGTCGTGAATCTCTACGACGATGCCGCGCGCTGATCGCGCGACGCCTGTTCCCCCATCCATCGAAAGGAGTCCTGTCATGCACTGGATCGATCCCGCCTGCTTGCCCGAAACGCGCGGCCGCGTCACGCAGTTCCTGCTCAATCCGCACGGAGAAATCGACGGCCTGATCCTGAACGGCGACCTGCAGGTCCACGTACCGCCGCATCTGGGCCGCGAACTGGTGCGCCATGTCGCGGTCGGCGACCGCATCCGCGTGCGGGGCGTCAAGCCGCGTCGCGCGGAGATGATCGCGGCCGTGCAACTGACCGGTCGCGGCGGCATCGACATCATCGACGCCGGCCCCGAGCACGCTGTCCCGAGGCCGCCGCGGCCGGCTCGGCAACCGATGGAATTGAGCGGAGAAGTCGCGTTCGGGCTGCATGGACCGAAAGGCGAGCTGAACGGCGCGTTGTTGACGAGCGGTGTCGCGCTGCGGTTGCCGTCGCATGCCGCGGAAGCATTGCACGACTACCTGCAGGCCGGCATCCATGTGCAGGCGTGGGGGCACGGCGTCGTCACGCCGCACGGCACGACGCTCGACGTGACCGACATTGCCGAGCTCGTCGATGCGGATGCCGAATGATCGTGCGATGGTGAGACGCCCATGAGACCGGCACGCGCGCTCGAGGCGCTCAACTTCTTCCTGGCCGACGTGCAGGCCGGCATCGGCCCGTTCATCGGCGTCATCCTGCTGTCGCGAGGCTGGGGTGCCGATGCAATCGGCTCGGTCATGACGCTGGCCGGGCTCGCCGCGATGGCCGCGACGCCGTTGGCCGGCGCGCTCGTCGATGCGGTGCGCGCGAAGCGGGCGCTGATCGTCGTGGCGACCGCGGCGACGGCGCTTGCGTCGCTGGCGATGATGTTCGTCCACAGCTATCCGGCGGTGGCGGCGTCGCAGATCCTGGCGGCGGTCAGCGGCGCGGTGCTGGCGCCGGCCGCCGCGGGCGTGACGCTCGGCATCGTGCGTCGGCAGGGTTTCGACCGGCAGTTCGGGCGCAACCAGATGGCGAACCACGCCGGCAACGTCGCCGGTGCGGCGCTCGCCGGGTGGCTCGGCTGGCACGTCGGATTCGACGCGGTGTTCGCGCTCGTCGGCGTGTTCACGGTCCTGGCGATCGTGAGCACGCTGGCGATTCCCGGGCACGCGATCGATCATGCGTGCGCACGTGGTCTCGATCCTGCCGACGCCGCGCCGAAAACGGATGCGACGCATCCCGATACGTTCACCGCGGCGTCGACGTCGCGCGTCGGCGGCCTGCGCACGCTCGCCGAAAACCGGCCGCTGGTGCTGCTCGGTGGGTCGCTCGCGCTGTTTCATCTCGGCAACGCCGCAATGCTGCCGCTCTACGGGATGGGCGTCGTCGTCACGCATCGCAGCAACGCGAGCGCGTTCACCGCACAGACGATCGTCATCGCGCAGTGCGTGATGATCGTGGCCGCGTGGCTCGCGCCCCGGCTGATTCGATCGCACGGCTACTGGCGGGTGCTGCTGTTCTCGTACCTCGTGCTGCCGGTGCGCGGGCTGGTCGCCGCGGCGTGGATGAGCGAAGCGGGCGTATGGCCGGTGCAGGTGCTCGACGGCATTGGCGCCGGACTGCAAAGCGTGGTCGTGCCCGCACTCGTGGTTCGCCTGCTGCATGGCTCCGGCCGCGTGAATGCCGGGCAGGGCGCGGTCGCGACCGCGCAGGGTATCGGCGCGGCGCTCAGCCCGGTGCTGGGCGGCGTGCTCGCGCAGCACTTCGGCTATCCGGCCGCGTTCGTCGTGCTGGGCGCCGTGTCGACGGGCTCGCTCGCGCTATGGCTCGGCCATGCGCGGTCGCTGAGCAGCGTGTGCGGCAAGCCCGCCGATCTATCGGCGACATCGTCGTGACGGCGATGTCGATTCCCATGCCTCCGTCCACTTGCCCATGAATCCTGTTTCGCTTGCCTGGCTGATTTCCGCGCTCGCCACCGCGGGCGTCATCACGCGCCCATTCGGGTGGCCCGAGGCCACGTGGGCCGTGAGCGGCGCGCTGCTGCTGGTCGTGTTGAACCTGTTGCCCGTCGCCCAGGCGCTGGATGCCGTCGCGAAAGGCGGCGACGTCTACCTCTTTCTGACGGGCATGATGCTGCTGTCCGAGGCGGCCCGTCGCGAGGGGCTGTTCGACTGGGTCGCGACGCACGTCGTCAATCTCGCGCAGGGCTCGCCGCGGCGGTTGTTCGCGCTGATCTACGGGGTCGGCGTCGTCACCACGGTGTTCCTGTCGAACGATGCGACCGCCGTCGTGCTGACGCCCGCGATCCTCGCCGCCGCGCGCCGTGCGAAGGCCGATCCGATGCCGCTGCTGTACAGCTGTGCGCTCGTCGCCAATGCCGCCAGTTTCGTGCTGCCGATTTCGAATCCGGCGAACCTGGTGCTGTACGGCGCACACATGCCGGCGCTCGGTGTATGGGTCGCCCACTTCGCGGCGCCGTCCGTCGCGTCGATCGCGTGCACGTTCGTCATGCTGCGGATCGTGCAGCGACGTGCGCTTTCCGGGCGTTGCGCGTCCGGGCTGCCGGTGCAGCCGCTGACGAGCGGGGGACGCATCGCGTTGGCAGGCATCGCCGCAACGGCCGTCGCGCTGATGGCGGTATCGGTCGCCGATCGCCCGCTCGGGTTGCCGACCGCGCTGGCGGGCGTCGTCACGGTCGCATGCGTGGTGATGCGGGATCGCGCGGCGGGCGTGCCGATCGTTCGCGCGATTTCGTGGAGCGTGCTGCCGCTCGTCGCGGGCTTGTTCGTCGTCGTCGAGACGCTCGACCGGATCGGCGCGGTGCGCGCGCTGGCGGGCCTGCTGCAGATGCTGATGCAAGGCGGCGAGCACGTCGCCGCGGCCGTGGCCGGCGTCGCGGTCGCGCTGGGGTCGAACGCGGTCAACAATCTGCCCGCCGGGCTGATCGCGAGCTCGACTATCCACGCCGCGCACAGCCCGCAAACGGTGGTCGATGCGATTCTGATCGGCGTGGATCTCGGTCCGAACCTGTCGATCACCGGATCGCTCGCGACGATTCTGTGGCTGGCGGCGATCCGGCGCGAAGGGCTGCAGGTCGGGTTCCGCGCATTCCTCGCGGTCGGCGCGTGCGTGATGCCGCCGGCGTTGCTGCTCGCGCTGGGCGCGCGGTTCGTGGTCGGCGGCTGACGCGCGATGCGCGTCGCGTCAGTCGTCCCGGCCGGCCTAGAACGAATAGGCGAGCGACGCGAACAGGCTGCGCGGCGCGCCCGGCGTGACCCACAAGCTGTTGTACGAGCTGACGTAGGTGGTGCGATTGAACAGGTTGTTCAGCACGACCGACGCACGCAGGTGCTTGTTGACCTGAACGTAGCCGTTCAGCTGCACGGTCGCGTAGGCCGGCAGTTCGAAGCCGTCCTGCGTGTTGGCCGTGTTGCCGGCGCGGCGCCCGACGTAGATCACGCCGGCGCCGGCGCCTGCCTTGTCCGCGAACGGCAGGGTCGTCTCGTACATCAGCAACGCGCTGCCGCTCAGACGCGGTACGTCGACGAGGCGTGAGCCGGGCGCGAGCACGGTATCGCGCGTGACCTCGGCGTCGACGTACGCGAAGTTGGCGATGCCGCGCAGGCCGTGCCCGAGATCGCCGCTCCATTCGAATTCGACGCCGCGGCTGCGCACTTCGCCGGCCGCGCGCGAGAAGCCGGCATTCGCCGGATCGGCGGTGAGCACGTTGCGCTTGGTCACGTAGAACGCCGAGACGGTCGTGAGCGAGCGCGCACCCGCCCATTTCGCGCCGGCTTCGTAGCCGTGGCCCTTTTCGGGATCGAATGCGTTGCCGCCGACGTCGGCGCCGTTGTTCGGTCGGAACGAATACGCGGTGTTCGCATAGAGCGACCACGTGGGGCTCATTTCATACACGACGCCGATACGCGGGCTCACCGCGGTCTGCAACTGGCTCGTCGTCACGCCCTTCAGACGGTTGTCGATCGACTGATGGAAGCGGTCCCAGCGCAGCCCGGCCAGGATCTTCCAGTGCGGCCCGAACGCGAGCGTGTCCTGCGCGTAGACGCCTTGTCCGTTATCGCGTTCGAGCAGGTTGGTCGCGGTGCGCAGCGTCGGCGCGGGCTGGCCGTAGACCGGATCGAAGATGTCGATCGCGTACGGCGCCGCGGCGCTCGGCGTGGAGCGCGCGACGAACTGGTCGTAGTTGAAGCGGTACGCATCGACGCCCATCACGAGCGTATGGCCGATGCCGCCCGTGCGGAACGTGCCGGTGGTTTCGAGGCGGCCTTGCAAATCGTTCGAGTGAAACGCGACTTGCCGGTAGCGGCGCCACAGCGTGCGGCCGTCCGGCTGCAATGCGAAGGCCTCGGACGAGCGCCCCGACAGGTCGGTGTTGCGTTGCGCGACGCCGGCATTGATCGACCAGTTTGAATCGAAGCGATGCTCGAGCGTGAACTGATGACCCGTGTTGCGCACGTCGTAGTCGCCATCGCGCGGCTCGCCGAGAAAGCGCGACGCGGGGATCGCGCCAAGCTGGCCGTTGACCGCCAGCACGCCGCGATCGAGCGGCGCACGCTGACGCGCGCTCTCGAATTCGTAGTGCAGTGTCGTGTCCGCGCCGATGTCCCACGTGAACGACGGCGAGAACAGGTAGCGTTTGCTCGACACCGTGTCGCGAAAGCTGCCGTTGTTCTCGTTCATCGCGACGAAGCGGTACGCGAGCGATTTCGTGACGGGGCCGGTCGAATCGAGGGTCTGGCGCAGTGCGCCGTAGCTGCCGGCCGACACGCCGATGGTGTTCGCGCGTGCGAACTGCGGCTGCTTCGTCGTATAGCTGATGATCCCGCCCGGATCGCCGCGGCCATACAGCGCGGACGCCGGCCCCTTGAGCACTTCCATGCGCTCGAGGTTGACGGTGTCGCGCGGCACGCTCATCCCGCGATTCCACGAGAAGCCGTTGACCAGGTAGTCGGTGCCGGACGTGTTGCCGTCGCCGGCGAAGCCGCGCACCGCGTAGTTGTCCCACAGGCCGCCGAAGTTGTTCTGGCGCGAGACGCCTGCGACCCAGTCGTAAAGATCGTCGCCGCGGGTGGCGGACACGGTCTGGATCAGCTTCGTATCGACGCTGCTGACCGCGAACGGAATCTCCATCACGTCCGCCTCGCCGCGCGTCGCGCTCGTCGATTCGCGCGTGCGGAACGGCGCCGTCGCGCGTTGCGCGGACACCTCGATCGTGGGCAGCGACGTCTCCTGCGCGTCGGCCGCGCCCATGCCGGTCGTGCCGACGACGATGGCCATCGGTGCGGCCGCCCAGTTCCTCCTGCTCATACATCTCCTCTTTGTGTCGTTCGCGTTCGGGCACGGTGGGCGGCCTCGCGCCGACATCTGTGTTCCAAACAGTACATTTGCGCGGCAATTTAATGCAAATGAGAGGCATTTGCAATCGTAATTTTGAGAAAGGATGCGGGAAGGGAAACGGTGCACGGCGCGGACGCGGCCGATCTGGCGTGGGCGTTTCGTGAAATTCCGAAATGTGGGAAATGTGTCGTTTCGTGTTGACGATCGAATGGCGCCTTGACCTCCGTTTTGACGAGAAATTCAGGGTAAACGTGGAACCTGGCGAATTGAAAAATACGAAGCAGGTTGTTTGACAAATCCCGTAATTCGGGATTATAGTAAAAACACTTCAGTCAAACCCGTCGAGCAGCCGCATGAACATCCCACAGTTGGACAGCGATACCGAAGCAAGAAGCGGGGCGGGCGTCGTGCTCGCCACCGCGCGAGACGCCGGCGTCGACGTCTGTTTCGCCAATCCCGGCACGACGGAGATGCCGTTCGTCGGTGCGCTCGACGCCGTGGCCGGCGTGCGGTCGATCCTCGGGCTGTTCGAGGGCGTGTGCACGGGCGCAGCCGACGGCTACGGCCGCATGACCGGCAAGCCCGCGATGACGTTGCTGCACCTCGGGCCCGGCCACGCGAACGGCATTGCCAACCTGCACAATGCGCGCCGCGCCCGCACGCCGATCCTGAACATCGTCGGCGATCACACGCGCGAGCATCTGAAGCACGACGCACCGCTGACGTCGGACATCGAATCGCTCGCCCGTCCGGTGTCGGTGTGGTATCGCAGCGTGGCGCGCGACACGGATCTCGCGACCGATACGGCCGACGCGATTTCGGCCGCGATGGGCGCGCGGCGCGGCGTCGCGACCCTCGTGCTGCCCGTCGATCTCCAGTCGGCCCGGGTGCGCAGTGCGGCGTGGCCCGCCGTCGTGCGGCCGGCCGCGGTGACGTTCGATGCCGCTCGGGTCGAACAGGTGGCCGACCTGCTGCTCAGCGGTCATCGCGCCGTCCTGCTGATGGGCGCCCGCGCGCTGTCGGCGCGCGGGCAGCGGGCGGCGGCACGCATCGCGGCGGCCACCGGCGCGACCTGTTTCAGCGAAACCTTTCCTGCGCGGGCGGAGCGCGGCGGCGGCCTGCCGGACATCGACCGCCTGCCTTATTTCCCCGAGCCGGCGCTCGCGGCGCTGGCCGGCCGGCGCGTGGTGCTGGCCGGCGCGCTCGCGCCCGTCACCTACTTCGGCTACGACGGCATTCCGGGCGAACTCGCGCGGCCCGAAGACATCGTGACGCTGGCAACGCCGGGCGATGCGGCGGACGACGCGCTGGAGGCGCTGGCCGATCGCATCGGCGCGGCAACGAACGACGAGGGCGTGCGCGTCGAGCGCTGGCGCGTGGAGGACGGGCCGCTCACGCCGCAGGCCGTCGGCCGCGTGCTCGCGAATGCGCTGCCCGACGACGCGATCGTGTCGATCGAAGGCGGCACGTGCGGCTACCCGTTCGTGACCGCATCGGCGCGCGCGCGTCGTCACACCATTTTGACGAACACGGGCGGCGCGATCGGCCAGGGCCTGCCGGTGGCGCTCGGCGCCGCCGTCGCGTGCCCGGACCGCCGCGTGTTCGCGCTGCAGTCCGACGGCAGCGCGCAGTACACGATCCAGTCGCTGTGGACGATGGCGCGCGAGCGTTTGCCGATCGTGATGCTGATCGCATCGAACCGGCGCTACGGGATCCTGCAGACCGAACTCGCGCGCAGCGGCCTGCCGGCCGACACGCCGCACGCGAGCCGCCTGACGCAACTGGACGACCCGCCGATCGACTGGCTCGCGCTGTCGCGCGGCTACGGCGTGCCGGCCCAACGCGCGAGCGACGCGCATGCGCTGGTGCAAGCGCTCGACGACGCACTCGCGCATACCGACGGGCCGACGCTCATCGAAATGCAGTTGTCCTGATCGCGGACCGGCTCCTTTCTTCAATCCCGACTCTCACCTTTCATCGACATGGATCTGCAACTGCATGGAAAAGCCGCGTTCATCACCGGCGGCAGCATGGGCATCGGCAAGGCGGTCGCGCTCGAACTGGCGCGCGAAGGCGTCAACGTCGCGATCGCCGCGCGACGCATCGAACACCTCGAAGCGGCTGCCGCCGAGATTCGCACGGCGCTCGCGCCGCTCGGCGACGCGGCCGGCGCGATCCTCCCCGTCACGGTGGACACGACCGACATGGCGTCGATCGAAGCGGCGATGGCCGCGAGCGTCGAGCGTTTCGGCCGGCTCGACATCCTGCTGAACGGCGCCGCGCATCCGGGCGGGCTCGTGCGGACCGAACTCGAACACGCCGACCCGCAGGGACTGCTGCAGGACATCGACATCAAGGTGGTCGGCTACCTGCGCTGCGCGAAGGCCGCCGCGCCCCACATGCGGCGCAACGGCTTCGGCCGGATCGTCAACATCGGCGGCCTGACGGGCCGCGGCAGCAAGCAGCTGTCCGGCATGCGCAACGTGGCGATCGTGCACCTGACCAAGACGCTGTCCGACCAGCTCGGACCGTTCGGCATCACGGTCAACACGATTCATCCGGGCGTCGTCGAGACGCCGCATATCCACGAGCTCTACGAGAAGGAAGCGCAGAAGCAGGGGCTGACGGCCGCGGAGGTCGAGGCCAACTACGTGAAGGTCACGCCGATCCGCCGCGTGCTGCAGCCGGAAGAAATGGGGTGGATCGTCGCGTTTCTCGCGTCGCCGAAGTCCGGCTCGATCACCGGCGAATCGATCGGCTGCGACGGCGGGCTCACGCGCGGCATTTTTCTCTGACACAAGGAGCACTTCATGACCGCAACCGTACTGGTCGCCACCGCCGGGCAAGGCATCCTGCGCTCGAACGACGACGGCAAGACCTGGCATCGCCTCGGGCTCGCCGAACCGATCGAATTCGACGGCATCGTGCGCGCGCTCGCGGTGTGCCCCGCGACGCCGTCGCGCGTCTATGCCGGCGCCGATTCGGGGCTGTGCATCAGCGACGATGGCGGCGCGCACTGGTTTCGGCCCGACAACCTGCTGAACGGGCAGACGGTCTGGTCGATCGCGATCGATCCGGCCAACCCGGCGGTGCTCTATGCGGGCACCGGCGCGCCGTCGCGCGCCGCGCTTTACAAGTCGAACGACGCGGGCGCGACGTGGGCGCGAACGGCGCCCGAGCTCCCGGAGTTTTGCTCGGGCGTCAATCGGCCGCGGCTGCTGACGATCTGCGTGGACCCGGACGACAGCCGCAACGTCTGGTACGGCGTGGAGGAGGGCGGCGCGTGGCGCAGCCGCGATGCCGGCGCGAGCTGGACACGCGTGGACGGCCCCGGCACCGCGATCCGCAACAGCGACATTCACGCGATCGCCGTCCTGTCCGCCACGCAAGGCCGGCCGAAGACCACGGTGCTGCTGACGGTCAACGCGGTGTACGTGAGCGAGGACGACGGCCTGACGTGGGACGGCAAGCTGTCGCGCGACCGCTTCGACGGGCTGTACTACACGCGCACCGTCGTGCAACTGCCGGAGCCGGAAGGCGACCTGCTGATGGCGATCGGCGACGGCACGCCGGGCAGCCGCAGCCGCATCTACCGCTCGACCGATCGCGGTTACGCGTGGCGCGAGACGGATCTGCACACGCCGCCGAACTCCACGTTCTGGGCGTTCGGCGTGCATGCGGCCCAACCGGCGCTCGTGTATGCGGGCACCAAGTACGGGCACCTGTTCCGCTCGCGCGACGGCGGCCGGAGCTGGGCCAAGGAATGGCGCGATTTCAGCGAGATCACGGCGGTCGCGTGGACGCCGTTCGAGGCGCCGCTGGCCGCCCACGAGCAGTCGACCCACTGAGCGGAGCGAACGATGACACCGTCCGATATCCGCCAACGCGCCGAACGTGCGAACGCGAGCGGCCTGCCGTTGCCGACGCCGCGCGTGCAGCGCACCCACCTGTCGCTGTTCGTACGCGATCCCGTTCGCTCGAGCATCTGGTACGCCGAGGTGCTCGGCATGACGGAAACCGCGCGCGGCGAGCAGTGGGTGTTCATGTCGTTCGGCCAGAAGCACCACGATATCGCGCTGATTCGCGCGGCGTCCGATGCGGAACTCGGCACGATCGGCCTGCAGCACTACGGCCTCGAAATCGCCGGCGGGCTGACCGAATTGCGCCGCCTGTACGGGATGCTGATTTGCCGCGACGTGCCGATCGTCAAGATCACCGATCACAAGGTCGGGATCGGCGTGTATTTCACGGACCCTGACGGAAACCGGCTCGAATTCTTCTGCGAAATGGTCACGGACGACGAAGAGGGCAAGCGCGTGCTGCATCGATACAACGCGCCGAGCGATCCCTTCCAGCTCGAACCGCTGTTCGACTTCGACTGAGCCGCCACCTTTCCATCCGCATCATCGACGTTTTATATAGGAATGCAAATGAGCAAGACCGCCAATTTCGAAGGCTTTCACATCCGCAAGTGGTACACGCAGATCGAGGATTCGCTCGCGAACGAAACCGGCCAGCTTGCCGACGGCGAGCCGTTGCGCAAGATCGTGATCGCCGCGGCCGTTCACAATCCGTATGCAGGGCGATTCAGCGAAAACCTCGACGACCTCGTGCGTCCGTCGCCCGCGCTCGGCAAGGAGTTTGCGCGACGCATCGAGTCGCTTGCCGACGGCCGCGCGATCGAGAGCTACGGCAAGGCGTGCCTGGTCGGTTCGGCCGGCGAATACGAACACGGCAACGCGTTCCTCACGTCGATCTTCGCGGAGCCGATCCGCGCGGCGTTGGGCGGCGGGAAATCGTGGGTGCCGTCGAGCGGCAAGCGCGGACCGATCAACACGGTGATCGACGTGCCGCTCGCGCACAAGGATGCGCTCTACGTGCGCTCGCACTACGACACGGTGACGTGCCTGTTTCCCGATGCGCCGAACGACGACGAAGTGCTGGTGATCTTCGCGTTCGCGACGCGCGGGCGGCTGCATGCACGGCTCGGCGGCCTGAAGGCGAGCGAGATCGTCGGTCGCGACGGTCTGGTCTGAGCGCATGCCGGACGAGGAGCACATGATGAACACGGCGTCCGCCAAGGATGGTTGGATCGACAACGATGGATTGCGGCTGCACTACGTGAGCTGGGGCCGCGACGATGCGCCGACCGTGGTGATGCTGCACGGCTTGCGCAGTTACGCGCATACCTGGGCGCCCGTCGCCGCTGCGCTGGTCGACCGCTACCGGGTCGTCGCGCTCGATCAGCGCGGGCGCGGGCTGAGCGACTGGGATCCGCGGCGGGATTATTACGCGGCGGCCTACGTGCGCGATCTCGACGCATTGGTGCGTGAGCTCGGCCTGCGACGATTCGTGCTGGTCGGGCACTCGATGGGCGGCGCCAATGCGTTCGTCTACTCGGCATCGAATCCGGACCGGCTCGCCGGCCTCGTGATCGAGGACATGGGCCCGGGCGCGTCGGCCGGTTCGCAAGGTTCCGAGCGCATCAAGCGCGAGCTGAAGGAAACGCCGGACGCGTTCGCGTCGTGGGACGACGCGCGCGCGTTCTGGCGACGCCAGCGGCCGAACATCACGGAATCCGCGCTCGATTCGCGCCTCGCGCACTCGCTGAAAGAAGGCGAGGCCGGCCGGATCGTCTGGCGGCACGACGCGAAAGGGATCGCGGCCGCACGGCTGGCTGCGACGCCGGAGCAGCTCGTCCATCTGTGGCCGCTGATCCTCAACCTGCACGTGCCCACGCTGTTGTTGCGCGGCGGCGACTCGGATTTCCTGTCCGCGGACGTGGCGGCGGAAATGGCGGCAGCCAATGCGGAAATCGAACGAATCGACATTCCCGGCGCGACGCATTACGTCCACGACGATCAGCCCGATGCGTTCAATCGCGCGCTGCGCACCTGGCTCGATCGTCTCGATGACCCATGGCGCGTGGGAGGCGCGGGCGAATGAAAGCGAACAACCGGAACCGGACCTCGGTCGCCATCGTCGGCGCGGGGCCGAACGGCGCGGCCATGGCGAACCTGCTCGGCCTGTATGGCGTCGATACGATCGTCGTCGAACGGGCGCCGCAGATCGTCGAATTCCCGCGCGCGGTCGGCATCGACGACGAGGCGCTGCGGCTGTTTCAGACGGCCGGCCTGGCCGACGAGCTGAGCCGCGACATCATCCAGAACGTGCCGCTGCGCATGTTCAAGGCGAACGGCGAATGTTTCGCCGACATCCGTCCGTCGATACGCGAGTTCGGCTGGTGGCGCCGCAACATCTTCATGCAGCACCTGGCCGAACGCACGCTGCGCGATGCACTGGCACGCTATCCGCACGTGTCGCTGCGTACGGGCGAAGAGGTCGTCGGTCTGGAGCAGGACGACGAATGCGTGACGCTTCAGGTACGCGCCGCCGACGGGCAGCAATACGAACTCGACGCCGACTACGTGGTGGCGGCCGACGGCGGGCGCAGCCCCGTCCGCGAGATGCTCGGCATCAGGCTGGCCGGTACGACGCATCCGATGAAGTGGGTCGTGGTCGACGTGAAGAACGCGCGGCTCGACCAGCCGTGTACCGCGCTGAACTGCGATCCGCGCCGCCCGAACGTCTGCATTTATCTGCCGTTCAACTACCGACGCTGGGAATTTCTCGTGTTTCCGCACGAGGACGAGGAGGCGATCGCGCAACCGGAGTCGATCCGCGCGCTGATCGCGCCGTACGTCGACGACGTCGATCGCATCGAGATCGTGCGTGCGCGGACCTACACGCATCACTCTCGTGTGGCCGAACGTTTCGTCACCGGCCGGGTGGCGCTCATCGGCGATGCCGCGCACCTGAGCCCGCCGTGGATCGGCCAGGGGCTGAACGCGGGGCTGCGCGACGTGGGCAACCTGGCCTGGAAGCTGGCGGGGGTCGTGAACGGCACGTTGCACCGGAGCGTGATCTCGACGTACGAATCGGAGCGGCGTGGCCATGCCAAAGCGATGATCGATCTCGCGGACACGTTCGGCGCGATGCTGATGCCGACCAGCCGTCTGGTCGCGTTCCTGCGCGACCGGTTCCTCGGGCTCGCACGGTATGCGCCGGGTCTGAAGGACTACGTGCTGCAGATGCGCTTCAAGCCGATGCCCAGCTATACGCACGGGGTCGTGGTCACGGGCACGTCGGACGCCGTCGGGCGCATGATCGTCCAACCCGACGTCGAAACGGCCGACGGTGCACGCCGCAAGCTCGACGACGTGCTCGGCCCGTGGTTTTCGATCATCGGCTGGCGATGCGATCCACAGGCGTGCCTGAGCGACGACGATCGCGCCTTCTGGACCGCGTTGGGCGCGAAATTCGTGCAGATCGTACGGTCGCGCAGCGGAACGTGCCGTGAGCAGCGCATCGCGAGCGCGCACGACAGCGTGTGCGTCGAGGACGTCGACAACGCGATGGCCGAATGGTTCGACCGGCACGCGGCGCCGCTCGTCGTCGTCCGTCCGGACCGCTACGTGGCGGCGCAGACGGACGCCGTCGGCATGGCCGGCGTGACCGCGGCGTTCCAGGCGTTTGCCGCGCGTCAACGGGAGACCGCGGATGTTTGTTGAGCAACGCACCTACACGCTGGTGCCGGGCGGCGTCGCCGAGTATCTGCGGCTCTATGCGGAATGCGGCCGCGTGCCGCAGGAGCACGCGCTCGGCACGATGGTCGGCTGTTTCGCGACGGAAATCGGACCGCTGAACCAGCTCGTCTATCTGTGGGCCTTCGATTCGCTGGACGATCGGGCCCGGCGTCGTGCCGTGCTGATGGCCGATCCCGAGTTCAGGACGTTTCGCGGCAAGGTCCGGCATCTGCTCGTCCGGCAGGAAAACCAGATCCTCCGACAGGAGATCGGCGGCCTGCTGCGCGCACCGCCGCCGGCCGCGTGACGCGATCGTCGCCCTGGCCATCATGCATCGTGCAGTTCCTACCGAGGTATCCGTCTTGATCCCGTTTACGCCGCTGACTTCCCGCATGACGACCGATGCGCAACGCGATTACGTGTCGCTCCATCTGTATATCGACGGCCGGTTCCTTCACGCCGACGGCCGGCGCACGCAGCCCGTTCTCGATCCGGGAACCGGCAGCGTGCTCGGCGACTTGCCGCATGCGACGCCGGACGATATCGACGCCGCCGTGCGCGCCGCGCATCGCGCGTTCGCGACGTGGCGCCGCGAGTCGCCGCTCGCGCGCTCGGACATCCTGCGCCGCGCGGCTGCGCTGGTGCGCGAGCGGGCCGACGCGATCGGCCGTCACATCACGATGGACCAGGGCAAGCCGCTTCGCGAGGCGATCGCCGAGGTCGTGTCGTCCGCCGAGCAGCTCGAATGGCATGCGGAGGAAGGGCGTCGTACCTATGGCCGCGTCGTGCCGTCGCGCTCGCCGGACGTCGCGCAGACGGTGCTGCGCGAACCGATCGGCGTGTGCGCGGCGTTCTCGCCGTGGAATTTTCCGTTCAGCCAGGCGATGCACAAGATCGCGGCCGCGCTTGCGTCGGGCTGCACGCTGGTGCTGAAAGGGCCGGAGGAATCGCCGAGCGCGATCGTCGCGCTCGCGCGCATCTTTCACGATGCCGGCTTGCCCGCGGGCTGCCTGAACATCGTCTGGGGCGTGCCGGCCGACGTGTCCGCGCAGCTGATCGAGTCGCCGCTCGTGCGCAAGATCTCGTTCACGGGTTCGGTGCCGGTCGGCAAGCAACTGGCGGCGCTCGCCGCGTCGCACATGAAGCGCATGACCATGGAGCTGGGCGGGCATGCGCCGGTGCTGGTCTGCGCGGACGCGGAAATCGAGCGCGCCGCGACGATGCTGGCCGCGTACAAGTTTCGCAATGCCGGGCAGGTTTGCGTGTCGCCGACGCGTTTCTTCGTGCAGCGCCCGGTGTTCGACCGGTTCGTCGGCGCGTATCTCGAGGCGGTCGGCAAGATTCGCGTCGGCTATGGGCTGGAAGAGGCGACCACGATGGGGCCGCTTGCGCATGCGCGACGCGTATCCGAGATCGACGCGTTCGTTGCCGACGCGAAGGCAAAAGGGGCGGAGATCGCGTGCGGCGGGACGCGCGTGGGCGGGTCAGGGCACTACTTCGCGCCGACGGTCGTACTGGGCCCGACGTGCGATACGCGGCTGATGAACGAGGAGCCGTTCGGCCCGATCGTCGGGATCGTGCCGTTCGACGCGCTCGACGATGCGCTCGACGAGGCGAACCGCTTGCCGTTCGGCCTTGCGTCGTACGCATTCACGACGTCGGCGCGCAATGCGCACCGGATCGGCCGCGCGCTCGAAGCCGGCATGGTCAACATCAATCACTTCGGGATGGGGCCAGCGGAGATTCCGTTCGGCGGCGTGAAGGACAGCGGTTTCGGCAGCGAGGGCGGCACGGAGACGTTCGACGGCTATCTCGTCACCAAGTTCATCACGCAGATGAACTGATCGTGTGCACGGGGGCGGCCGGGCACGGCATCGTTCGCGATGCCGTGCGCATGCTCAGGTGGCGTCGCCGATCCGGGCGGTGGCGTCGATGAGGAGCTTGCCGAGCACGTGCTCGTCGAACAGCACGAAGTGTTCGGCGCGAAAGACCAGCGACAGGCTGCTGTTGACTTCGCCGCTGCTGGCGGTGCGAATCGGCGCGGCGATACCGACGAACCCGGCGTCGAGTTCGCCGCGCGAGATCCAGTATCCCGCGTCGACGATCTGCTGGCAGGCGCGCCAGAACTGCGTCCAGTCGGCCGCGAACTCGCCCAGCTCGGCGTTGTGCCGTTCGTGCAGGCGCTTCAGCCGCGCACGCGACATCGCGGCGACGATCACCTTCGACGAAGCGCCCTGGAACAGCGGCATGATGCGGCCGCGGCCGAAGCCCAGTTGCAGGTTCTCGGCGCCGGTTTCGTGCATCACGTTGATGATCTGCTCGTCGAACAGCGTCGACACGAGCGCATCGCCGCCGGTGACCTGGACCAGCTTCTGGATGACGGGCTTCGCGGCGGTGAGCGTCGGGTCCGACTGCCGCATGTTGTAGTCGAGGTGGATGATGCGCGGGCCCAGCGTATAGCGGCCGTTGGTGCCGACGAGCAGGCCGACGGATGCCAGTTCCTTCACGTAGCGATAGCACGTGGTGCGCGAAAAGCCCATGTGCTCGGCGATTTCCTCGGCGGTCATCGACGTCGCGGAAGAAGAGAAGACGTCGAGGATGGACAGCATTTTGGTGAGGCTCGACATGACGTAATCCGGGATCAGACGGCTTGCGGCTATGGAACGTGAACGACGAATGCGGTTTCGGGTTGCCGCGCTGCGGCACGGCATGCAGCGCCGCGGGCCGCGGGCGACAGGCCGTAGTCTAACTTAAGTCGTGCGGGCGGCTACCGGAGCCGCATCCGTGCATGCGCGGCAAGCGCGCGGGTCGCGTCGACGTGGTTCGTTTCGACATCCATTGATATGGATTCCTATTTTAAACGATGAAATCACACTGGATCGACGTTGCTGCCGCGCCGGTCGGTTCACGCGCGCATCGGCCGGTGAAATTCGATGAGGAGAAGCAGATGAAAGGGTGGTTCCGGATGGTGGCATGGTGCGGCTGCGGTGCCGTCGCACCGGCGTTCGCGCAATCGAGCGTGACGTTCTACGGCTCGCTGGACACGGGCGTGACCTATACGAGCGACGTGGCGTCCGCGCCACGTGGCGGGCGTCAGCTCGCGTTGCAGGCCGGCGTGTCGCGCAACGACGTGTGGGGCCTCACAGGCAGGGAGGATCTCGGCGGCGCCAATTTCGCGGTGTTCCGGCTCGAAAGCCAGTTCCAGACCTCCGACGGCGCGCTGACCGTGCCCGGCTCCGCGTTCGGTTCGCAAGCCTACGTCGGGCTCGGCGGCGACTGGGGAACCGTGACGCTCGGGCGCCAGTTCGATTTCGTCGGCGATCTCATGCCGGCCTTCGCGACTGGCGCGAACACGCCGGCCGGCCTGCTCGCGTGGGGGTTGCCGGCGAACGCGTCGGCGGGCGGCGCGCTCGACAACCGCGTGTGGGGCGTCCAGGTGAACAATGCGGTTAAGTACGTGAGCCCGACATTCGGCGGTGTGGCGTTCGGCGGCCTGTGGGGGTTCGGCAACGTGCCCGGCACGGTCGCGCGCAGCAGCGTGCAAAGCGCGATGCTGTCCTACACGCGAGGCGCGTTCAGCGCCGCGCTCGCTTATTTCGGCCAGCACGACGTGACGGCCGGCGGCAATCTGCGCAATGTCTCGGGTGGTGCCGGCTACAACGTCGGGCCGTTTCGCGTCTTCGGCATGGTGTCGGACGTGCGGATCAGCGCCGCCGCGCCGCTGCGGGCCACGACCTACGACGCCGGGCTGACCTATTCGGTCACGCCGTCGTTGCAACTGGGTGGCGGCTTCCAGTACCAGCGGCGCGGCGGCGACATCGGCTCGGCCAACCAGATCACGTTGAGCGCCGACTATTCGCTGTCGAAACGGTCCGGCCTTTACGTGGTATTCGCACGCGGGCACGACAGTGCGTATGGCGCGCAGGTCGAGGCGGCGCTCGGCGGGGCGGCGACCGGCTCGACGCAGACCGCGGTTCGGCTCGGCCTGCGGCATCAGTTCTGACGACGCGCGAAAAACACGGGCTGCCGGGTACGCCGCGCGCGAGCCCGTGTTTTTCCGCCACGTTCAGAACCGATGCATCATCCCGACGCGCAACGCCAGCTGGTTGCGGCCCGACGATTGTCCGGCCGTGCCGAGCACGTGCGCGTAGTCGAAGTCGGTGCCGGTATCGCCGGTTGCATGCTGGTACGCGCCCTGGATGTACGTCGAGGTCCGCTTGCTCAGATCGTAGTCGAGCATCATCGATGCCTGGTGCCAATTCGGCGACGCATCGCCCGCCGCCGTCGCGACATGCGCATGCGTGTACGTATAGGCGGCGCCGAGCCAGAGGTCCGGCCGGAAGAAATACTGGCCGCTGACCTCGAAGTTGTCGAATTTCCACGCGTTCTGCGAGCCTGCCGCCGGCTGGTTCGCGAAGTACAGATTCGACTCGGGGTTGGTCACGTCGACGTGCGAATACGCGGCGGACAACGTCAGCTTGTCGCTGAACTTGTACGATGCGCCCGCGTCGATGTTCTGCTGCGAGCGGCCGCTGAAGACCGTATCGTCGCTCGACAATGCACCGCCCGCGGTTGCGCCGCCGTTGTTGGCCTTCAGGTATGCGACGGCGGCGGAGAACGCGCCCGCCTGGTACTGCACGGCGGCGCTGTAGACGCGGTTCCGCGCGAAGCCGCCCGCCTGGTTGGCGAGCCCGTAGAGCACTTCGCCCTTGAAGCCGGCGTAGGAGGGTGACACGTACTTGACGCTGTTCTGGATGCGGTAGTCCCAATCGGCGTTGTCGTTGTCGTACGGGTGCGCGCCGAAGTCGCCGAGCCAGTTGCCGGTGGCCGTGAACGGGCTCCACATGTCGAGCGTGGGGTCGTACTGGCGGCCGAACGTGAGCGTGCCGAACCGGTCGGAATCGAGCCCGACGTAGGCTTGCCTGCCGAACATCCGCGACGTCACGCCGAGCGCGCCGGTACTCGCATTGAAGCCGTTCTCGAGCTGGAACAGCGCTCTCAGCCCGCCGCCGAGATCCTCGGTGCCTTTCAGTCCCCAGTTGCTGCCGACGGTATCGCCGCTGACCATCTGGTAAGCCTTGCTGCCGCCCGCGTTGCTCGTGAAATTGACGCCTTCGTCGATCAGGCCGTACAGCGTCACGGTGCTTTGCGCATGGGCCGTCAGGCCGAATCCCATGGCGCTCGCGGCCGATACGGCCGCCATCATCTTCTTCATCGTCGATCTCCAGGTGTGGACGGCCCACGCGGCGCGGCGCGGTTTCCGACGGCGTGCGTCAGCACCGGACGCGTGCAGCGTGTCCGCTTGTAGTTAGTAAAACGAAATATGAAATTTGAAGAAAAGAGGCCCGCCGCGATCGCGGCGGACCGAATACGGAACCTCGCCGGGCGCGCGGTTCCGCGTGGCGGCGGCGTTACAGCATCCGCCGCAGCACGTCGTTTTCCGGGTTGCGGTCGAAGAACCGGTGTTTCAGCGCGCCAAGCACATGCAGCACGATGAGCGCGAGCAACGTATAGGCGAGCGTTTTGTGCAACCACTGAAACGCCTCGAACCAATGGTCGTTCTTCGGCAACAGCTCGGGTACGCGGAAAAAGAAGAACGGCACGCCGTCGCTCTGCGTATACGTGCTGGACATCGAATAGCCCATCAGCGGCACCACGATCGCCAGCGTGTACAGCAGGTAGTGGCCGATCCTGGCGAGCGTGCGGTCGAGCGTCGGCAGCGTGGAAGGCAGCGGCGGCAACGGTTTCATCGAGCGAATCGCCAGTTGCGTGACGACCACCAGCAGCGTGAGCACGCCGAACTCCTTGTGCGTCGGGTAATACCAGTCGAACTTGGCCGGCAGGTTGTCGTCGAGCCGGACCATCGTCCATCCGGTCCAGAGCTGCGCGCCGATCAGGATCGCCCTGACCCAGTGCAGGAGCCGAAGCGCGAGCGGGTATTTCTCCACCGTGAATGCAATGGCCTGGTTTTCCATTTGACTTGTCTTCCTTTGAAACGACACTGCGACAGGCGGGACGCCGACCGTCTATTTCGACGTACCGCACCGATCTTCGTCGAACCGAGGCCGGATGGCGACGCGCACGAGCCTTCGGCGAAAAGTCCGTGCGCCGGGCGGGTTCGCGCGCTCAGGCGATCGCCAGCGAATCCGCGCAGCATTCCTGCAGCGCTTCGCGCAGGGTCACCGCGATGAAGTCGGCTTCGTCCTGCCGCAGTGTCAACGGCGGCGACATCACGACCTTGTTCGCGATCGCACGCACCAGCACGCCGCGCCGGCGTGCGGCATCGGCCACGCGGGCGGCGAACCCCTTGCCTGGATCGAGCGGCGTGCGGCTGGCCTTGTCGGTCACCAGATCGAGCGCCAGCATCAGCCCCTTGCCGCGGACGTCGCCGACGGTCTCGAAGTCGGCCTTCAGCGGCAGCAAGTGCTCGAGCAGGCGCTGGCCGACCCGCGCGGCATTGCCCGGCAGATCCTCGGCCTCGACGATGTCGAGCACCGCGAGCGACGCGGCGCACGCGAGCGGATGCCCGCTGTACGTGTAGCCGTGCATGACCACGTGCGAGAAGCCCGCGCCATGTTCGATCGCGTCGGCGATGCGTCCGCTGTACAACGTTGCGCCGAGCGGCACGTAGCCGGCGGAAATGCCCTTGGCGACGCACAGGATGTCGGCGGCGACGCCCCAGCCGCGGCTGCCGAGCAGGCTGCCGGTGCGGCCGAAGCCGGTGACCACCTCGTCGGCGATCAGCAGGATGCCGTTGCGGTCGCATACGGCCCGCACGCGCGGCCAGTAATCGGCTGGCGGGACGATCAGGCCGCCCGCGCCCTGCACCGGCTCGGCGACGAACGCGGCAATGGTCTGCGGGCCGTGGAACGCGATCGTTTCCTCGAGTTGCCGGATGCAGTGCTCGACGAGCTGATGCGGATCGTCGCAATTCCACGGATTGCGATAAAGCCACGGCGTGTCGAGCAGCACGCAGCCGGGCAGCAGCGGACCGTGATTGTAATGGTAGACGCCGTTGCCGCCGATCGACGTGCCGCCCATGTGCACGCCGTGATAGCCGTTGCGCAGCGACAGGAATTTCGTGCGCGACGGCTCGCCCGCGGCGACCCAGTACTGGCGCGCCATCTTGAGCGCGGTCTCGATCGCGTCGGAGCCGCCGCTGCCGAACATCACCCGCTGCATGTCTTCCTGCGCGAACATCGCGCACAGGCGGTCGGCCAGGTCGTAGACGCGCGGATGGGCGACGCCGTCGAAAGTCTGGTAGTACGACAGCTCGTCCATCTGGCGCGCGATCGCGCTTTTCACCTCCGGCCGGTTATGGCCGACGTTGACGTTCCACAGTCCGCCGACGCCGTCGAGCATGCGGTGGCCGTCGACGTCGTACACGTAGTTGCCGTCGCCGCGCGCGATGATCACGGTGGGGGTGGTATGTCCGGCGGCCGCCGAACTCATCGGGTGCCAGAACCGCTTTTGACGCTTTTGATAGTCCATGGTGTCTCTCGTCTCTCTTACTAAGTGCTTGAACAGATGGCGGCGCGGTGTGCGCCGCGGGATCAGAGGGCTGCGGTGACGATCTTTTCCTCGAGGTACGAATCGAGCGCGGCCTTCGACAGGTCGCGCCCGATCCCGCTTTGCTTGGTGCCGCCCCACGGCAGGCGTGCGTCGATCGGGCTCCATGCATTGATCGCGACCGCGCCGACGTCGAGCCGCTCGGCGACGCGGTGCGCGGTGCCGACGTCCTGCGTCCACACCGAAGCGGACAGGCCGAACGGCGTGTCGTTGGCGATGCGAACGGCGTCGTCCTCGGTCTCGAACGGCATCACCATGCCGACCGGGCCGAACACCTCGTCGCGGGCGATCCGCATGCCGGGATGGACGCCGCCCAGAATCGTCGGGCGCATGAAGCAGCCGCGCGGCGGCACCTGTTCGTCGCCGGCAAGCATGACGGCCCCTTCGGCGAGCGCGCCGTCGACGAGCGCACGCACGCGCGCGAGGTGACGCGGGTTGATCAGCGCGCCCATCTGCACGCCGGGCTCCGATGGCGGACCGACGCGCATCGCGCGAGCGGCGTCGGCGAGCCGTTCTTCAAGTGCCCGGGCGATCGAGCGATGTGCGAGCACGCGCGAGCCGGCCGCGCACGTCTGCCCCTGGTTCGCGAACATGCCGGCCACCAGCGACGGAATCGCACGGTCTAGATCGGCATCCGCGAACACGATCTGCGCGGCCTTGCCGCCGAGTTCGAGCGTGACGCGCTTGAAGGTCTTCGCTGCCACGCCCGCGATCGCGCGGCCGACTTCGGTGCTGCCGGTGAAACTGATCTTGTTCACGAGCGGGTGCGCGACCAGCGCGGCGCCGACTTCCGCGCCCACGCCGTGGACGATGTTGACGACTCCGGCGGGAAGGCCGGCTTCGCAGACGAGCTCGCCGAGCCGGGCGACGGCCAGCGGCGCGTCTTCCGACGGCTTGATGACCACCGGGCAGCCGGCCGCGAGCGCCGGCGCGAGCTTCCACACCGCGATCATCAACGGCGCGTTCCACGGGATGATCTGACCGGCGACGCCCACCGGCGCACGCCGCGTGTAGCTGAGCGTCGGGCGGCCCATGAAGCCGTCGGTCGGAATCGTGCGGCCCTCGAGCTTGTCGGCCCAGCCGGCGAAGTAGCGCAGCGTGTCGATGCACATCGGCAGGTCCATCATCCGCATCTCGGCAAGCGGGCGCCCCTGTTCGACGGCCAGGCATTCCGCCAGCGCGTCACGGTCGCGCTCGACCAGGTCCGCCAGCCGAAGCAGCCAGCGCGCGCGGGCCGAGCCGCCCGCGCGTGCCCACGCGTCGTCGTTCAGCGCGGCGTGCGCGGCACGCACCGCGCGATCGACGTCTTCGGCGGTCGACGCGGGCACGGCGGCAACGTAATCGCCGGTCGCCGGCGCCAGCTTTTCGAAGGTACGGCCGGCCGCTGCGTCGCAATGCCTGCCGTCGATCAGATTCTGAATTTTCATCGTGGTGTCCGTGTTTCCCAGGGGCGAATCGTCGGGCCGAACGGGTGAGGGCGATGGCAACTGCCCGTGGTCCGGCTTCGACGTCGCATTCACTGTATGTCGATGAAAACGCGCGCCTTGTCCGCTATCGGCAATCGTTGAGGCGCGATCGGGATAGGGAATACCCGTGCCGGCGCGACGCATGGCGCGTCGCGTCGGCAGCGGGAAATGCGCGGGGAGTGAACAACGAGACGACGGCGCGGCGCGGCACCGTCCGGGCAGCGACTACTGCGCGGCGCGCCCGAGTTCGCGATACAGGTCGGGGTCGCTGCGCTTCAAGCGCAGCGCGGCGCGGATGCCGAGCGCGCCGACAGCGACGAGGAAATACGGAAACATCGCGACGAAGGTCGAATCCGATCCGCTCAGCACGGACAGGTTGCGCACGACCAGCACGAGGCACGCGCCGAGCGCGATCACGCTGACGAGCGGCGCGATCAGCCGGTGCACGACGCCGGCGTCCCGATGATCGCGCGCGAAGAACACGATCACCGACGCCGCCACCAGGATCTGCACCGCGATGATGCCGATCGTGGCCAGCGCGCTCATCCACGAGAACACGACCGCGAACGGATCCAGGCGGAACGCGGCCGATCCGGCGATAGCCGCGAGCGCGATCAGCGTCTGTACCTTGCCGGCGACGTCCGGGCAACGATGCACGGGGCACGTATGGCCGAGCTTGCGCCACAGCACGCGTTCGCGGCCCATCGCGTAGAAATAGCGCGTGATCGTGTTGTGGAACGACAGGATGGCCGCGAACAGGCTCGTGACGAGCAGCACGTTCATCGCGTCCGTCGCGATGCCGCCGAGCAGCCGGCCGCTGACGGCAAACCAGAGATTGGCCGGATCGCGCGCGGCCTGCGCGGCGATCGCGTGCTCGCCCCAGGCCTCGACGATCGCCCACGACGACAGCGCGTAGAACGCCATGATGAGGATCACGGCCAGGTAGGTGGCGCGCGGAATCGTGCGCTTCGGGTCGCGCGCCTCCTCGGAGAAGATCGCCGTCGCCTCGAAGCCCATGTACGAGCCGAGCACGAATACGAGCGCGGTGCCGAGCCCGGGCGCGAACACCGTCGCGGGGCTGAACGGTTTCGCGCTGAAGCCGCCGGCGCTCGCGCCGTGCACGACGATCGCGAGATCGAGCAGCATCACGATCGCGATTTCGCCGATCATCAGCATGCCGAGCAGCCGGCCGCTGAACTCGATGCGTCGCGCGCCGCAGAAGTGGACCGCGACGACGCACGCGAGCGCGAACGCCCACCACGGCACGTCGACGCCGTAGTGCCGCTGGATGCTGTCGTTCAGGAAGAAGCCGAACATGCAGTAGATCGCGATCTGCACCGCGTTGTACGCGACGATCGCGACGAACGCGCCGCCCACGCCGGCGGGGCGTCCTAGCCCGTTCGCGATGTACGCGTAGAACGCGCCCGCATTGGAGATGTGTCGGCTCATCGCGGCGTAGCCGATGCTGAAGATCAGGTACATGACGCCGGCGAGCACGAATACGCCGGGCACGCCGGGGCCGTTGCCGAGCGAGAACGCGGCGGGCGTCGCGCCGACCATCGCGGTGAGCGGCGCGGCTGCGGCGACGACGAAGAAGACGATATGGGAGAGTCCGACGGCGTTCTTGCTGAGCCCCGCTTCGGACCGGGGTGACGATTCGTTCATCAGAATTTGCTCCGGGAAACTCCGCCATTGATGGCGGGAAGGAAAGGCGTGCGGTTGACAGGCAGCGTCTTCCACGGGTCGGGATCACCGGCATGATCCTTGTCTGCCGCTACCGGGTGAAGTCGCTCAACGGACTGCTCAACAAGCAGAGCCGTGCGGTGAACTACGTCCGGAACTGCTGCAATGACACGCAGAAGCACGCGCGCAAGTGGAGCAAGAAGTAGCCGCCGGGATTCGATCTGAACACGGGTGTGCGCCTGGACGGCCGCTCGATGCGGTGCAGCGCGCATGCGCGCAGGGCCGACGACAAAAATTTACGGTGCCGAAAAAACGGGCGTTGTCCGTAATCGGCAATCCGCATGCGCGGGAGCGGCAGGGGATTACCCGGATGCGACGCCGCCATGCGGTTGTCGCGCACTCAGCTCAGGCGCGGCGTGTGCGACGGCAGCTCGTGGAAATGCTGCTGGTAGTACGCGGAGAAGCGCCCGAAGTGGCAAAAGCCGAATTGCGCCGCCGCGTCGCCGATCCGCATCGTGTCGGGCGTCGTCATCAGGAAGCGGCGCACGGCGTTCAGCCGGATCGAGCGGAGGTAGGCGGTCGGCGTGGTGCCGACCACGTTCTGGAAGCTGTATTGCAGCGTGCGGCGGCTGATCCGCAGGTGGTGACAGAGATCGATCACCGTCGGCACGTCGTCGGATTCCAGTGCGATTTCCTGGCTGCGGCGCACGATGTAGCTTTGCGTCGATGCCGACGGCAGTGCACCCGCATCCGGGTCGTCGGACTGCACGAGATCGAGCAGGATGCCGACGACACTGTGCGCGAGCACGCGTTCGTCGAACGCATCGCGCGCGGTGAGCGAACCGCTGTCGAGCGCCTGGCCCAGCACGCGTTCGAGGCCGTCCAGTGCGCTGCGGTAGCGCGCGGGCGAGATCGGCAGCACCGGCTGCTTCAGGATGCGGGCGGGCAGGTTCGCGAGTTCGTCCAGCTCGCGATCGGCGGTGAGCGTGCGGTCGATCGTGAACGCGAGCACCTCGGTGTCGCACGGCAGGTGGGCGACGAACTCCTCGCCGCCGCGCAGCGTCAGCAGGCTCGGGCGCTCGACGGTGCGCCCCTGGACCACCGGCGCGACCGCACTGGCGATCGGCAGCGCGAAGCAGAGCCGGTCGCGCGGCGCGAGGCCGTGCTGCATCACGCGCTGGTTGATGCGTTCGCGAAAGACGTGAAAGCGCTGGGCGGCGACCTGGCGCAGCGTGGTCGTCGCGGTGCCCGGACTGATCTGGTCGTAGTGCTGCGACCAGTTCACGATCGCCTGGGAATGGAGGAACACATCCGAGAAGCACAGTGTTTCAGCGCGCAGGTTCATGGCGTGGCGAATGCATTCCGTTTCAAATTCGATGCCGGCCGAAGCCGGCTCATGCTGCGGGCGCGGGCAACGCGACCGCGCCATGCGCGCGCCGCCCGGACGGCTTTCCGAAGGCGCGTGCGACACGGTCAGTCCTGCCGACGATCATATCCAGAAAAAAACACTGCGTGACGCGATCGAAAAGCCCGCGGGTGCTTGTCGAGCGAGCACCGCGCGGAAGGCGACGGAGCGTAACCGAACCGAAAGAAATTCGGGGGCAGCTATGTCGACAAACGACTGTTGTTGGCAATCGTATTTTTACGAATCTCATTATAAGGGATTAAGTTTATTTTTGAGGTGGGGTTTACACATGGCGTCGCGCGTGACCTGGTAACGCGGGCTGCATGGTCAAGGCGATCGAGCAAGATCGAGGTTTGATTACAAAACTGACGAATGAAGGCCGGCAGCATGGCGCAGGCGACACACAAAGGCTTCTCTCATGTTAACTACCAATAAATCCCGAAATACGGGATTTGTATAATTACCCCGTAACGCCTCGCTTGTTCGTGACGCATGTCCACATACCGGGAGCGGTCCATGTCCGAGTCACCCCCTGCCTTGTTGTATCGTCGGATCGCGCTGCGCGTGATTCCGTTTCTGTTCGTCTGCTACGTGATCAACTTCATCGATCGCGTCAACATCGGCTTCGCCAAGCTGCAGTTCCTGCAGGACCTCGGCTTGAGCGAAGCCGTGTTCGGCTCCGCGACGGCCATCTTCTTCATCAGTTACGCCGCATTCGAGGTGCCGAGCAATCTAGTGCTGGCGCGCATCGGCGCGAGCCGCACGCTCATGCGGATCATGGTGCTGTGGGGCCTGTGCACGGTGGCGCAGATGTTCGTGACCGGCAGCGTGTCGCTGTACGTGGTGCGCTTTCTGCTCGGCGCCGCCGAGGCCGGCTTCTTTCCGGGCCTGATCCTGTACCTGTCTTACTGGTTTCCGGATGCGGTGCGCGCCCGTGTCAACAGCGTGCTGTTGCTCGCCGTTCCGGTCGCGGGGATGATCGGCGGGCCGCTGTCCGGCTGGATCATGGCGCACCTGCAGGACACGATGGGGTTGCGCGGATGGCAGTGGCTGTTCCTGATCGAGGGGTTGCCGGCGATCGCGCTCGGGCTGGTTGCGCCGCTGATGCTGAGCGACCGGCCGGAACGGGCGGCATGGCTGTCGCCTGCGGACCGGCAGGCGCTCTTGCGCGATCTGGACGCGGAGCGGGCGTCGGCCGTGGTCGGCCATGACCGGGCGGGCGTGCTCGACATCGTTCGCAACGCGCGTGTGCTGGGGCTTGCGGCGATCTATTTCTGCGTCTACGTCGGGATGGGAACGGTGACGTTCTGGTCGCCGACGGTGCTGAAGGCGGCCGGGGTGGCGAGCGTCAGCGGAATCGGTTGGTTGTCCGGACTGATTTCCGTCTTCACGATGATCGGCAACGTGGCGATCGCATGGAGTTCCGACCGATCCGGCGAGCGCCGCTGGCATACGGTGGCCTGCATGCTCGTCACCGCGTGCAGTCTGCTGCTCCTGCGCTTCTCGGTCGGCCATGTAGGGATCACCGTGGCCTTGCTTGCGATTGCGCAGCTGTGCGCGTTCACCGTGCCGATCGTGTTCTGGACGATTCCGGCTGCCCAGCTGACCGGCCGGGCGGCGGCCGCGGGTATCGCGGTGATCAGCATGCTGGGTTCGCTCGGCAGCGCGTTCAGTTCGTGGCTGGTCGGCGTCCTGTTCGCACGTACCGGCGCGCCGTATGCCGGGTTCGCGGTGGTCGCGGGGCTGCTGGTAGTCGGCTCGGTGCTGGTGACCAGCCTGGTGCCGCGCATGCTGCCGTCGCGCTGCACGGCGAGCGAGCGGGCGGCGTTGCAGGGCGTCGAATAGCGCGTGGGCGGGGCTGCGCGCTCGCCGGCGCGTGCCCGCGCCCGCGCACGCTCAATCCGGATCGGCTTTCAGCCCACCCTCGATCCACCGCGCTTCGGACGCGCGAAGGTGCGCGCGAATGGCCGTCTGGGCCGCGATCGGATCGCCGGCCTGCAACGCGAGGAGCACGTCCTCGTGCTCGCGCACGGCGGCGGTCCACGTCTGCGGATTCTCCGCATGGCCGCGCATCGCGGTCGCGATCGGGTCGTGGCGGCTGTCGAACAGCTCGCCGACGAAGCGGGTCAGCACCGAATTGCCGGCGGCTTCCGCGATCAGCATGTGGAACTGCCGGTCGGCTTCGACCGGCGATTTGCCGGCCTCCGCGAGCCGCTTCATGCGCTGCACCGTGCGGCGCAGGCGCTCGAGCATCGCGGCCGTCATCCGTGCGGCGGCCAGCGCGGCGACGCTGCCTTCGACGGCCGCGCGAGCCTGCATCAATTCCGACGGACTGTCGCCGAGCGTGGCCATCGGGCCGACAGCGTCGGCCGCCGTGTCGCGGACATACACGCCGGAGCCCATCCGGATCTCGATCTGGCCGCCGATTTCCAGCGCGATCAACGCCTCGCGAAGCGATGGGCGCGATACGCCGAGCGTCAGCGCCAGCTCGCGCTCCGGCGGTAGCCGCTCGCCGATCGCGAATTCGCCCTGACGAATCAGCGCGACGATCTGGGCCGCGACCGATTGGTAAAGCCGCTTGGGTTCTGTCGATTTCATCCGATTGATAGGGATCAATGCGCTTTCGGCGCAAGCGCGTGTCGCGGAGTCTATCACGCCTCCGGCTTTGCCCCGTGTGGCGGCGGGTTCCTCCGGATGTCGGGGTTTTCACTATTGGTAAGATCGGATGAGGATTGATAAATTGGCTTGACCAAAATGGGCTTGATTGCTGTAATTCATCCAAATTGGACTGACCGGATAGTGCCGCGGTCGCTCCATCCCAAGGAGACGCAATGGCAATGCCTCGCAATCTGCCCGGTCAGGCCGCGCACGACGTAGCGGACCGGGAGATCCTGCGCCTGGACGGAATTCGCAAGCGCTTCCCGGGCGTCCTCGCGCTCGACGGGATTCGCCTCGACCTGCGCCGCGGCGAGGTGCATGCGGTGTGCGGCGAGAACGGCGCGGGCAAGTCGACGCTGATGAAGATCATCAGCGGCCAGTATCTGCCCGACGACGGCGTCGTTCACTATCGCGGCGCACCGGTGCGGTTTCGTTCGGCATCCGAAGCGCAGGCGGCGGGCATCGCGATCATTCACCAGGAACTCAATCTCGTCCCGCACCTGAGCGTGGCGGAGAACCTGTTCCTCGCACGCGAGCCGCGGCGCGGGCCGTTCGTCGATGCGAAGCGCATGAATGCGGATGCGGCGCGCTGCATCGCGCGCATCGGTCTGAACGTGGCCCCGACGACGAAGGTCGGCGTGCTGTCCATCGCGCAGCAGCAAATGGTCGAGATCGCGAAGGCGCTGTCGCTCGACGCGCGCGTGCTGATCATGGACGAGCCCACGTCGTCGCTGACGGAAGCGGAAACGGCGCAGCTCTTTCGCATCATCGCGGAACTGCGCGCCGACGGCGTGGCGATTCTGTATATCTCGCACCGGCTCGACGAAATGGCGCAGATCGTCGATCGCGTGACCGTGCTGCGCGACGGGCGCCACATCTCGACGGACGATTTCGCCGACGTGAGCATCGACGACATCGTCGCGCGCATGGTCGGACGGACGCTCGACGACGCCTATCCGTCACGGCAGTCGGTGCCGACCGACGACGTGCTGCTCGACGTGCGGGACCTGCGCCGCGATGGCGTGTTCGGGCCGGTGTCGTTCGCGCTGCGCCGCGGCGAGATCCTCGGTTTCGCGGGATTGATGGGCGCCGGGCGCACCGAGATCGCCCGCGCGATCTTCGGCGCGGATCGTCCCGACGGCGGCACGATCGCGCTGCACGGCCGGCCCGTGACGATCCGCTCGCCGCGCGAGGCGATCCGGCACGGCATCGCGTATCTGTCGGAGGACCGCAAGGAGGAGGGGCTCGCGCTGTCGATGCCCGTCGCGGCGAACCTCACGCTCGCGAACGTGCGCGGCATTACATCGCGCTTCGGGTTCCTGCGTTTCGACGACGAGCTCGACGTCGCGCGCCGCTACGTGCAGGACCTCGCGATTCGCACGCCGTCCGTGCACCAGCGCGTGCGCAACCTGTCCGGCGGCAATCAGCAGAAGGTCGTCATCGGTAAATGGCTGTACCGCGGCTCGAAGATCCTGTTCTTCGACGAGCCGACGCGCGGCATCGACGTCGGCGCGAAGTTCGCGATCTACGGGCTGATGGACCGGCTCGCCGCCGACGGCGTCGGCGTGGTGCTGATCAGTTCGGAATTGCCCGAACTGCTCGGCATGACCGACCGGATCGCCGTGTTTCACGAAGGTCGATTGACCGCGGTTCTCGACACTCAACACACCAGTCAGGAGGAGATCATGCACTACGCGTCGGGGCGTTCCCATGCTTGAAATGACATCCGATCGAAGCCAGGCCGACGAGCGGGCGGCGCGACAGCGGCGACGCGACCTGATCCAGAAGTTCGCGGCGCTGGGCAGCCTCGTCGTGCTCGTGTCCGCGTTCTCGATATCGAGCGCGGCGTTCTTCTCGGTTGACAACCTGATGACGGTCGGCCTGCAGGTCACATCGATCGCCTATCTGGGCGTGGCCGCCACCTGCGTGATCATCACGGGCGGCATCGACCTGTCGGTCGGCTCGGTGCTCGCGCTGGCCGGCGTGTGCGCGGCGCTGCTGGTCAAGGCCGGCGTGCCGGTGCCCGCGGCGATGGCGGCCGGCATCCTGGTCGGCGCGCTGTGCGGGCTCGTCAACGGCGTCTGCGTGACGCAGATGGGCCTGCCGCCGTTCATCGCGACGCTCGGCATGATGCTCGTCGCGCGCGGCATCGCGCTGCAGATCACCGGCGCCCGGCCGGTATCGGATCTCGGCGACGCGTTCGGCGCGCTCGGCAACGGCGCGCTGCTGAGGATCTCGCGCATCGGCGCGGACGGGTTCCCCGATACGACCTTTCCCGGCATCCCGTATCCGGTCGTGATCATGGTCGTGCTGTTCGTCGTGGTGTCCGTGCTGCTGTCGAGAACGTCGCTCGGCCGTCATATCTACGCTGTCGGGTCGAACGCGGAAGCGGCTCGGCTGTCGGGCGTGAACGTGCAGGGCGTGAAGCTGTTCACCTACGTGCTGTCCGGCGCGCTCGCGGGCGTGACCGGCTGCGTGCTGATGTCGCGGCTCGTCACCGGGCAGCCGAACGAAGGCGTGATGTACGAGCTCGACGCGATCGCCAGCTCGGTCATCGGCGGCACGTCGCTGATGGGCGGCGTCGGCACGATCTCCGGCACGGCGATCGGCGCGTTCGTGATCGGCGTGCTGCGCAACGGCCTGAACATGAACGGCGTATCGAGCTTCATCCAGCAGATCATCATCGGCGTCGTGATCCTCGGCACGGTGTGGATCGACCAGTTGCGCAATCGCCGGCCCTGACCGGCAGCAGTCCCTACCCACGAGAAGCGGAGCGAGACATGAACAAATCCATCCTGCCGGCGGTATCGGCGTGCGTGTTCGCGGTATGCAGCAGCGGCGCGTATGCGGCCGGCGGCGAGATCGCGGTGATCGTCAAGACGGTCAATTCGAATTACTGGCAGAACGTGCAGAAGGGCGCGAAGTCGGCGCTCGACGGCGCCAAGGGCTACACGATGACGTTCCAGGGCCCGGCGGCCGAGTCCGACATCAGCGGACAGGTCAACATGGTCGACAACGCGGTCACGCGTCACGTGGCGGGCATCGTGCTCGCGCCGTCCGATCCCGATGCGCTCGTGCCCGCGATCAAGAAGGCGTGGGAAGCGCACATTCCCGTCGTGCTGATCGACTCGGCGATCGCGGACGCCGGCAAGCCGTACTACCAGGCGTTCCTGTCGACCGACAACGAGAAGGCGGGCGCGCTGTGCGCGAAGGCGCTGATCGACCGCGTCGGGCAGTCCGGCAAGATCGCGATCATGTCGTACGTGCCGGGCGCGGGGTCCGAGGTCAGCCGCGTCGGCGGGTTCCGGAAATACATCGAGAGCCATTCGAAGCTGCAGATCGTCGGCCCGTACTACTCGCAATCGCAAATGGCGACCGCGCTGAACCAGACGACCGACGTGCTGTCGGCGAACCCTGACCTGAAGGGCATCTTCGGCGCGAACGAGCCGACCGCGGTCGGGATGGGCCGTGCGCTGAAGCAGTCGGGCAAGGCGGGCAAGGTGGTGGCGATCGGGTTCGACGGCAACGAGGACCTGCAGGGCTTCGTGCGCGACGGCACCGTGCAGGCGATCGCCGTGCAGGGCTCGTGGCAGATGGGGAACCAGGGCGTGCGCACGGCGCTCGACGTCATCGAGCGCAAGCCCGCGCCGAAGCTGATCGATACCGGCGTCGTGATGGTCGACAAGCAGAACCTCGATTCGCAAGCGGCGAAGAACGTCCTGTACTGATTCCTTTTCCCGGCATCCAGTCACGCCTCATGAACGCAAACGATACGCGCACCTTGCCGCGCAGCGGGCTGACGGTGTCCGTGCTCGGCCTCGGTTGCTCGCAACTCGGCGGTCTTTATCGGCCGATGTCGGGTGCCGACGCCGCCGCGCTCGTCGACGCCGCGTGGACGGCCGGCCTGCGCTATTTCGACACCGCGCCGTATTACGGCTACACGCTGTCCGAGCGGCGCGTGGGGGCCGGGCTCGCCGCGCGCGAGCGCCGCGCGTTCACGCTCAGCACGAAGGTCGGGCGGTTGATGCGCGCCGACCCGAGCGTACAGCCGGGCGACGACGGCTGGGCCGAGCCGCTGCCGTTCCGGCCGGTCTACGACTACAGCTACGACGGCATCATGCGTTCGCACGACGACAGCCGGCAACGGCTCGGGCTCGCGCGCGTCGACATGCTGTACGTGCACGACATCGGCGCGATGACGCATGGCGATCGTCACGCGCACTACTGGGAACAGTTGACCCGCGGCGGCGGGTTTCGCGCGCTCGACGCGTTGCGCTCGGATGGCGAGATCGGCGCGTTCGGTCTCGGCGTGAACGAATGGGAAGTCGCGGCCGACGCGCTGAACGAAGCAGCGCTCGATGCGGTGCTGCTCGCCGGCCGCTATACGCTGCTCGAACAGACGGCGCTCGCACCGCTGCTCGACGCGTGCGCCCGTGACGGGACGGCGATCGTGATCGGCGGCGTGTTCAATTCCGGCCTGCTCGCCGGCAACGGCAAGTTCGACTATGCGGACGCGAGCGCCGACGTGATCGACAAGGCGACGCGGCTCGGCGCGTTGTGCAACCGCTTCGACGTGCCGCTTCCCGCCGCTGCGTTGCAGTTTCCGTTCGGCCATCCGGCCGTCGTGTCGTGCGTGGTGGGCGCGCGCAGCGTGACGCAGTTGAAGCAGAACATCGATTGGTTCGAGCGCCCCGCGCCGGCCGAGCTGTGGGATGCGCTGCGCGACGAAGGTCTGATCGACGCGCACGCGCCGGTGCCGGGAGCACGCGCATGACTACACGGATCGACGCTCATCAGCATTACTGGCGAATCGGTGCGCGAGCCGGCTGCTGGCCGCCGGCCGAACTCGATGCGATTCACCGGGACTTCGGCCCGGCCGATCTCGCGCCGCTGCTCGATGCGGCGCGCATCGATACCACCGTCCTCGTGCAGTCGCTGCCGAGCGAAGCCGATACGCGCTTTCTGCTCGATCTCGCGGATGAAACGCCGACCGTCGGCGCGGTGGTCGGCTGGGTCGACCTGAAGGCCGACGACGCACCGGCCCGAATCGCGGCGTTTGCATCCGCGCCGAAGGCGCGCGGCTTGCGACCGATGCTGCAGGATCTGCCCGATGACGCGTGGATCGACGATCCGCGGCTGGATCGCGCGGTCGCCGCGATGCGCAAGCATGCGCTGGGTTTCGATGCGCTGGTGATGCCGCGCCATCTCGATGCGCTGCATGCGTTCGCGCGACGCCACCCGGATCTGCCGATCGTGATCGACCACGGCGCGAAGCCGTTCGTCGAGCGCGGCGAATTGCAGCCGTGGCTGTCCGCGATGAGCCGGCTCGCGCGCCTGCCGAACCTTCACTGCAAGCTGTCCGGCCTCTGGACGGAGGCCGGGCCGACGGCCGGCCCGGATGCGGTGCGCGCGCGCACGCGGCCGTATGTCCACGCGCTGGCCGAGTTGTTCGGGCCGACGCGCTTGATGTGGGGTAGCGACTGGCCGGTGCTGCGGCTGGCGTCGGCGTGCGGCGGCTATGGCGAATGGCTGGCCGCGTGCGAGGACGATTGCGCGCGGTGGCTCGGCGCCGCGGCGCTGGACGGCCTCTTCGGCGGCAACGCGCGCCGCTTCTACCGGATCGACACCGCACGCCACGACGAATGAACCAGAACGAAAGGAAACCGACATGCTCAGCGTGATTTGCGAATCCCCCGGCGTGCTGCGCGTGCAGCATCGCGAACCGCCCGTGCGCGGCAGCGGCGAAGTGCTGTTGCGCGTGCAACGGGTCGGCATCTGCGGCACCGACCTGCACATCTTCACCGGCAACCAGCCGTACCTCGACTATCCGCGCGTGATGGGTCACGAGCTTTCCGCGGTCGTCGTCGAGGCGGAGCCGGAGTCGGGGCTCGGCGCCGGGGACGCGGTATACGTGATGCCGTATCTGTCGTGCGGACACTGCGTCGCATGCCGTCACGGCAACACGAACTGCTGCGTGAACATCAAGGTGCTCGGCGTGCATCGCGACGGGGCGTTGACCGAATATCTGAGCGTACCCGCGCAGTTCGTTCACAAGGCCGACGGCATTTCGCTCGACCAGGCGGCGATGCTGGAATTTCTCGCGATCGGCGCTCATGCGGTGCGGCGCGCGGACGTCCGCGCTGGACAGCGCGTGCTGGTCGTCGGCGCCGGGCCGATCGGCATGGCCGCGATGATCTTCGCGAAGCTGCGCGGCGCCGATGTCACGTGCCTCGACACGCGGGCCGACCGGCTGGCGTTTTGCCGCCAGCATCTGGCGGTCGATGCGGCGGTGGAGGTGGGGGAAGGCGACGCGGCGCGTCTCGCGGCGTTGACGAACGGCGAGTATTTCGATGCGGTGTTCGACGCGACCGGCAACCTCGATGCGATGAATCGCGGTTTCGAATTCGTCGCGCACGGCGGCAAATACACATTGATCTCGATCGTGCGCGGGCACGTCGCGTTTTCGGATCCCGAATTCCACAAGCGCGAAACCACGCTGCTCGCGAGCCGCAATGCGACGGCCGAGGATTTCGCGACGGTGCTCGACGCGATGCGTGCAGGGCGCATTCCGGACCGCGCGCTGAACACGCACCGGATGCGGCTCGAAGAGGTGCCGGACGCGCTGCCGCGTTTACTGGATGCGGGGCAGACCGTCGTGAAGGCGCTCGTCGAATGCTGATCCAGCGAATCCGGCACGCGGGGCGCCCACGATGACGCCGCCGATCCTGCAGTTCGGCACGAGCCGCTTCCTGCTCGCGCACGTCGATCTGTTCGTCTCCCAGGCGCTGGATGACGGCAACGCGATGGGCGGCATCGGCATCGTGCAGACGACCGGCAATCCGTCCAGCCGCGCCCGCATCGACGCGTTGCGCGCCACCGGCCGCTATCCGGTACGGATTCGCGGGCGCGACCGCGGCGGCGTGGTCGACGAAGTCGTCGAGTGTCACGCCGTGCATCGCGCATGGGACGCCGAGCGCGACTGGGCGGAGATACGCGGCGCCGCGATCGAGACGGTGCGCGTCATCGTGTCGAATACCGGCGACGCAGGCTATCGCGCCGATCCGCGCGACACCGTGGACCTGCTGGCCCAGCCCGGGCACGCGCCGCACGGTTTTCCGGCGAAGCTGCTCGCGCTGCTGCATGCGCGCTGGCAGGTGCGGCCTGATGACGGCGTTTCCGTCCTGCCTTGCGAACTGGTGACGAACAACGGCGACACGCTGCGCGACATCGTGCTGGGCCTCGCACATCAGTGGCGGCTGCCCGACGCGTTCGCCGACTATCTGCGCAACCGCTGCATCTGGGTCAACTCGCTCGTCGACCGCATCGTGTCCGAGCCGCTCGATCCGGTCGGCGCGATCGCGGAGCCTTACGCGCTATGGGCGATCGAACGGCGGGCGGGCATGGCGCTGCCGTGCCGGCACGCGCAGATCGTCGTCACCGACGATTTGCGCAGCCACGAGCGCCTGAAGCTGTTCTTCCTCAATCTCGGACACAGCTGGCTCGCGGAGCAGTGGCTCGCGGCCGGGCGCGATGCGTCGGAAACGGTGCTGGACGTGATGAACGATGGGCGGTTGCGCGACGGTCTAGAGGCCGTGTGGCGCGACGAAGTCGCGCCGGTATTCGTTGCGCTGGGCTTGCGGGAAACGGCGGAACGCTACGTCGACAGCGTGCGCGAGCGCTTTCTCAATCCGTTTCTCGCACATCGCATTGCCGATATCGCGGTCAACCATCGCGAGAAGGTGGCGCGGCGGATCGAGCCGTTGCTCGCGCTCGCGGATTCGCTGGCGCTGCCGGCCGAACAGCCGCGGTTGCGGCAACTCGTCGCCCGCTACGAGCCGATGGCCGGCGCTTCGGCGGCCGGCATCGCAACCACAGGGAGAAGACCATCGTGAAGCAACCGGCAATCGTGATCCTTCACGGCAACGACAACGTCGCCGTCGCGCTCGACGCGCTGGCGCCGGATGTGCCGATCGACGTGCGCGGTGCACCGTTGCGACTGGCGGATGCGGTGCCGGCCGGGCACAAGGTCGCCACAGCGCCGATCGCGCGCGGCGGCTCGATCATCAAATGCGGGCAGCCGATCGGCGTCGCGCTGCGCGACATCGCCGCGGGCGAGCACGTGCACGTGCACAACGTCGGGATGCCCGATCGGCATGCGCACGGCGACGGGCCTGTCGGCGGCGCGCACGACGTCGCGACGGATCGCCGCGATACCTTCGACGGATTCGTGCGGCCCGACGGCAGCGTGGGGACCCGCAATTACGTCGGCGTGATTGCGAGCGTCAACTGTTCGGCGAGCGTCTGTCATGCGATCGCCGATGCATACCGGCACGGCGCGCTCGATGCGTTCGGTCACGTGGACGGCGTCGTCGCGATTACCCATCAGAGCGGCTGCGGGATGTCCGCGACCGGGGACGGCATCGAACTGCTGCGGCGCACGCTCGTCGGCTATGCGCGCAACCCGAATTTCGCCGGCGTGCTGCTCGTCGGCCTCGGCTGCGAGGTCAACCAGGTCGGCGCGCTCGCGGAACGGCTCGACGCGGCGGCGCCCGACACCGTGCGCACGCTGGTGATCCAGGACGAGGGCGGCGTGCGCGACACGATTGCCAAAGGCGTGTCGATCGTGCGCGAATTGGTGAACGCGGCCGACGGCGCGCGTCGCAGCGCCGTGCCGGCCTCGCGGCTGACGGTCGGCCTGCAATGCGGCGGCTCCGACGGCTACTCGGGCATCACCGCGAACCCGGCGCTCGGCGCGGCCGTCGACTTGCTGGTCCGCAACGGCGGCACCGCGATTCTGTCCGAGACGCCGGAGATCTACGGCGCCGAGCATCTGCTGATCGCGCGGGCGGCGTCGCGCGACGTGGCGGAGCGTCTGCTCGGCCGGTTGCAGTGGTGGGAGCGCTACGTCGCCGACCACGGCGGCGAAATGAACAACAACCCGTCGCCCGGCAACCTCGCCGGCGGCATCACGACGATTCTCGAGAAATCGCTCGGTGCGGTGTCGAAGGGCGGCCGCTCGCCGCTGCGCGCGGTCTACGACTATGCGGAGCCGGTGCGGCAAGCCGGGCTCGTGTTCATGGACACGCCCGGTTACGACCCGGTGTCGGCCACCGGGCAGATCGCCGGCGGTGCGAATCTCGTGTGCTTCACGACGGGCCGCGGTTCGGTGTTCGGCTCGAAGCCGGTGCCGACGATCAAGATCGCGACGACGAGCGGCCTGTTCGAGCGGATGCAATCGGACATGGATTTCGACAGCGGCGGGATCGTCGCCGGTTCGCTTTCGGTCGGCGAAGCGGGCGAGCGGCTGTTCCGGCTGATGCTCGACGTCGCGTCAGGACGCAGATCCCGCAGCGAGGACAACGGCATCGGCGAACGCGAATTCGTGCCGTGGCTGCGCGGCGCGGTCATGTGACGCTCGACGCGGCATGCGGCCGCTTGCGCAATCGGACAGCGAAGGAGAAGCCGCGATGGAAACCAGCATGAGCGGGCCGACGATCGGCGAAATCGGCCAGGACGGTTCGCTGTCGGAACTGGAGAAGGGCTTGCTCGGCGAGGCGCTGAGGTTGCTCGCCGAGACGCGCGCGCGGGCGCTGGAACTCTGTGTCGAGGTCAGCCGGCGGCAGGGCGGCGCCGCGCCGGACGTCCACGATTTCAACCTGCCGACGATCATCGAGCTGCAACGGCGCTTCGGTACGCGGCCTCGCCCGGACGGCGCCGGCAGGGCAGCCTCCGGCCGCTTCGCGTAGCGCAAGCCGAAGCCGAAGCCGCCCGTGGGCGGCGCCGTCGCAGGATCGATCTTCGCTGCCGGTTACGCTGCCGACAGCGTGATCGACACGCCCGTCGCGGTGTAGACCGGCGTGGCCTTGAACCCGTCGACCGTCACCGTCGCGAACTTCGCGGCAGCCGCCGCGCCGTCGATCAGCGCGATCGTGTCGCCGGCCTTCGGCGCGTAGCCGTTCACGAATTTCACGTGCAGCGTGCCGCCCGCGACGGTGAGCGGCCCGCCCACGCGCAGCCGTCCGCCGCCGTTGCCGTCGATGTCGAGTTCGAGCGTCGTGTTGTCGAGCTGCGTGTAGCGGGTGGCGATCGTCACCGGCGCGGCGGCCGCGATCCGCACGCTAGCGCCCGGGCCGACGTACACGTCGCCTTTGCCGAACGCCGTCGGCGACGCGGCCGCCAGCGTGCCGCCGCTCACCTGGGTGCCGCCCGTGTAGGCGTTGTTGCCCGCCAGCGTCAGCGTGCCGCTGCCTTGCAGCGTCAGCTTGCCGGCGCCCGCGACGTCGTTGCGCCACAGGTCGGCGGCATTGAGCCCGCCCTGCGACGCATCCATCGACACGATCACGTGGCCGTTGAACGCGCCATAGCCGTCGGCCGCCGCGAACAGGTTCAGGCGGCCCCAGCCTTCCGCGTCGTCCATGACCGGATAGCCGGACGGCAGTTCGGTCGTCTTCAGCACGACGCGCCGCTGGTCGGCGCTCAGGTACGGAAAGCGCGTCTGCAGCAGGATCTCCGCGCCCTTCGGCACGACCGGCGGCGCGTTCGTCGATTCGATCGCGCCGAAGCCGAACGTCATGCGGCGCAGGAACGCGGCCTTGTTCGTCGTGTAGTCGGCGAACCGGTCGGTGGCCGCCGTGCCCGAGTGCGCGAATGTGGAGAACGTCGTCGCGCTCGTTCCCGTCAGTTGCTGCAGCGTCTGATGGGCTTGCGTGTAGGCAGCCTGCGCATCGCCGGCGTACGCGGTCAGGTTCGCCGCGCTGACGGCCAGCGCGAGCATGCGGCCGCCGATCACGTCGAGCGGCGAGTGCATGCCGGCGAGAATCCGGTTCTCGCCCAGTTCGAGGCCGCGGCTGACCATTTCCTGGAAGCGTTCCGGCACGAGCCACGCCATCGTCGTCGCATCGCGCACAGCCTCGGCCGTGTGGCCGCTGATGAAGCCGCCGTCGGTCGCGGGCGTCGTGCTTTCGGCCGGCACGAGCGTCGGCGCGACGACCACGCTCGTGCTCCAGCGGTACGGGCGCGCATATTTGAAGAAGCGCTTCGACGGTTCGGTCGACGCGTTGTTGCCCATTTCGTTGAGCAGGTCGACGACCTTCCCGAAGCCGGCGTTGCCGCTGCTGCTGCCGACGCCGACGTTGTTGCCGGTGTCGTTGTACAGCACGGTGGTTGCATCGGCGGGCACGCTGGTGATGCTGGTCGTCTGCTGGGCCGCGGTGCGCCACGCGGCGGTGAGCGGGCCCATGCCGTCGGTCACGCTGTATCCCTTGCCGCGCCGGTCGTCGTAGTACGCGGCATCGGCCTGCTGCGGCGTACGGGCGGTCGTCGCGTTGATCACGTACTGCACGTTGGCCGACAGCACCGCATCGTTCAGGATCGTGCCGCACGCAACGCCGCTGTTCGGCAGTCCGGAGCAGGTCGACGGCGAGATGGCCCGGAACGGGCCGTTCGCGGGCGCGGTCACGCCCGCGTCGACCAGCATCGTCGACGGTTGCCACAGATCGAGGAAACGGCTCAGCACGCGCACCGCGGCGTTGGTCGACAGCGTCGCATAGCGCGCATCGCCGCGCTGGTTGGTCGCGACGTTGTCGACGAAAGCGGGCGCGCTCGGGATCGGCGCGCTGTCGACGAAGCCTGGGTCGGCGGGCGGCGCCGGAACGGCCGCGGCGATCGTGGCGGTCGACGCGACGTCGTCGCCGCCGCCGCACGCGGCCAATACGATCGCACTCGACAATGCCGCGACGTGCAGCGGGAAACGGCTTCGTGACGCAAACATGCAAGACTCCATCCTGAGGGTAGAAGACGGAGGATTGTGGTGAGCGATCGTGACGCGGTCGTTACGGAATTGTTTCGCGTCGTATGCGGCTGGTGTAAATTCCCACTATTTGGTTAATTTCTTGTGCTGAACATGACGGACGCCGGAATTCATGTGTCGTCCGTCATCGTCAGGAGGGCGGCCTACGCGCCCACCGTGCGCGTATCCAGCCGGAACAACGAGACGGCCTCGGCAAGCCGGTTTCCCTGTTCCTCGAGCGACTTCGACGCGGCGGCCGCCTGCTCGACGAGCGCCGCATTCTGCTGGGTGACCTCGTCCATTTGCGTGATGGCGAGATTGACCTGCTCGATGCCGCGGCTCTGCTCGCTCGACGCCGCGGCGATCTCGCCCATGATGTCGGTCACGCGCGAGATCGCATGCGTGACCTGGCTCATCGTGTCGCCCGCGTTGTTCGCGATATGCGAACCGTCCTGGATTTTCCGGACCGATTGCGAGATCAGCTCGCGAATTTCCTTCGCGGCGCTCGACGAACGCTGCGCAAGACTTCTGACTTCGCTCGCTACCACCGCGAAGCCGCGACCCTGTTCGCCGGCGCGGGCGGCCTCCACGGCCGCGTTGAGCGCGAGAATGTTGGTCTGGAACGCGATCCCTTCGATGATCCCGGTGATCTCGGCGATCTTGGCGGAGCTCGCGCTGATGTCCGTCATCGTGTCGACCATCAGGCCGACGGCCGTGCTGCCGCGCTGCGCGACCTCCGATGCGTTGTTGGCCAGGCCGCTTGCCTGTTGCGCATTGTCGGCGTTCAGGCGCACGGTGGATGTCAGTTGCTCCATGCTCGACGCGGTTTCCTGCAACGACGCGGCCTGCTGTTCGGTGCGGGACGACAGGTCCTGGTTGCCGGACGCGATTTCGCCGGCCCCTGTCGCGACGTTGCCCGATGCGGTACGGACTTCCGAGATCAGGCGGATCAGGTTCGCCTGCATGTCGCGCATCGAAGCCAGCACGCTGCCGGCCGGCGCGGCGCCGGTCGTGGATTCGGCGCCGAGATCGCCGGCGGCGATATGCCCGGCGATGTCGCTGAGCACGGCGGGCTCGGTGCCCAACGCGCGCAGCAGGCCGCGGGTGATGAAGAGGCCCGAGATCGCTGCCGCGGCGGCGGCCGCGATGCAGATGGCGATCAGCATCAGTCGGCGCGACGTATAACGGTCGTCCGATTCCTTCACCAGTTGGTCGGCCCGCGAGCGCGAGTACTTCGCATACGTGTCGGTGGCCGCGACAAGCTGCGCCAGCAGCGGTCGACACTGTTCGTTGATCATCGTGATCGCCTGATCGCGCCGGTTGTTCGCCGCCGCGTCGACGATGGCGCGCGCCACGGGGCCGTACTGCGTCTCGACCGCCCCGATTTGCCGAACCAGTTCGCGAGACTTGTCGGACGCGCCGCTTCCCTCGCGGACCGCATTCGTCAGTTCGCTCATCAGCATGCCGACTTCGCGGTCGGCTTGCAGCGCCGCTTCCTTCTCGATGTCCGCATCGCGCGGGCTGGCCGCGAGGACCTGGTTGCGGGCGGCGATCGCGCGCCGGTCGACGGCGAAGCGAATCTTGTCCGCCAGGTTCGCGCGGGCGTTGGTGCCGTTGACGTAATTCTCGAAGGCATCGTTTGCGTTGCCGAGCGAGATGATGCCGAGGAGCGAGACGAGCACGACCAGGCACGTAAGAATCCCGAAAGCCATGATCAGCTTCGTGCGAACCGTTAATCGTCGATCATTCATAGGAGGAATCTCGTTGTGAATATAAAATAGATTTCCTGATTAACGGAATGGTGAACGAACAGTTTAGGACCGGCTCTCCGGGGCAATCGTTTGCGGGTTGCCTGACGTCAAAAAAAATCCGGCAGCGCTCCGTATTCGTTACGCCGAACGGACCAACGGCTCCGTTTTCGCATGCCGCGACCGGTTTCCGCGTTCGCGCTTCGCGCGACAGCGCGCCTTGCGGCCCCCTGCGTGCCCGTGCCGGTCGCCGTCCTTCCGGCATCGCTCAACTTCCCGCCGACGCTGCCGTTAAACGGATCAGGGTCGCTCTTTTCAGCGATCCATTTCAATCACGCGGTAACGGAGACCGAAGTCATCATGCTGTCATCAATTCGCGCGCGGATACTGGCGACGTGTGTCGCCATCGTAGTGACGGCGCTGGCCGTAACCGGGGGGCTCGTCTATTACGTCGTCAAGACCCACAACGACGAGGCCATCGACCAGAATCACAAATCGATCCTCGCCGGCCACGCGCTGGCGATCGACGAATGGGTGGCCAGCCGGTCGCGCGAAACCCAGGCGCTCGCGGACACGATCGCGATCGGCGAGGGCGACCCGGTCCCGGCGTTGAAGCTGCTCGGCAAGTCGGGCGGCTTCGAGGTGCTGACGCTCGGCCTGCCGGACAAGACCGCATTCTCGAACGTACCGCTTGCCCCCGGCTACGATCCGACCGCGCGGCCCTGGTACAAGCAAGCCGTCGGCGCGGGCCATCTGGTCGTGACGGCGCTCTACCGCGATGCGACGAGCGGCAAGCCGGCCGTCGCGTTCGCGGTGCCCGTGGTGCGCGACGGCGCAGTGAAGGGCGTACTGGCAGCCAGCCTGTTCATGGAGAACGTGAGCTCGATCGTGACTTCCGTTCACCCGACACCGGCGAGCTTCGCGTTTCTGGTGGACAAGGGCGGTCGCGTGATCGCGTCGGCCAAGACCGACCTGATCATGAAGCCGGCCACCGGTCTGTCGCCGGAACTGGATGCCGATCGCCTCGGCGCGCTGCAGGCGGCGTCCGCGCCGGTCGCGGTCGACATCGACGGCGCCGCCAAGCTGATGCGCGCACGACCGATCGCCGGCACCGACTGGTCGCTGGTGCTCGCGCTCGACAAGGGCGACGTGACGGCCGGCATGCGCGCGGTCGCGACGACGACGCTGCTGGCGATCGTGATCGTCGCCGGCATCGCCGCCGCGCTCGTCGGCGCGATGACGAACGCGGCCTTCAAGCGCATCCTGATGGTGCGCGACGCGCTCACGGACGTCTCGAGCGGCAGCGGCGACCTGACGAAGCGCCTGCCCGCCGACGGCGCGGACGAAGCCGCGCAGATCGCGCGAGCGTTCAACGCGTTCGCCGAGAAGATCAGTGCGATCCTGCTGCAGATCCGCGCGTTCAGCACGTCCGTCAACCTCGCGAGCGCCGAGATCGCCCAGGGCAACCAGGATCTGTCGGCCCGCACCGAACACGCTGCGTCGAGCCTGCAGGAAACGGCCGCCGCGCTCGAGGAGATCGCCGGCACGGCCCGCAATTCGGCCGATGCGGCGAGCCAGGTGAACCGTCTGGCGGAATCGGCGTCGGATGTCGCGCTGCGGGGCGGCACGGTCGTGCGCGACGTCGTGTCGACGATGAACGACATCACGCAGGCGTCGGCAGAGATCGCCAACATCGTCGGCGTGATCGACGGCATCGCATTCCAGACCAACATTCTCGCGTTGAACGCCGCCGTCGAGGCGGCCCGCGCGAACGAGCACGGCCGCGGCTTCGCGGTCGTTGCCGGCGAGGTGCGCGCGCTCGCGCAGCGCAGCGCGCAGGCCGCGCGCGAAATCAAGCAGCTGATCCACTCGTCGGTCGAGAAGATCGAGGGCGGCTCCGGGCTCGTCCAGACGGCTGGCGCGACGATGGACGAAATCGTCGACGGCGTGCGCAACATCACGAGCGTGATCGCCGAAATCAGCGTCGCCGCGAAGGAGCAGAGCACGGGGCTCGAACAGGTGAATCAGGCGGTGTCGCAGCTCGACGATACGACGCAGCAGAACGCGGCGCTCGTCGAGCAATCGGCGGCAGCCGCGACGTCGCTGCGCGAGCAGGCGGCCCGGCTCGCGCAGACGGTCGGCGAATTCAAGCTGGCGGAGCGTGCGGTGGCGGCGTGATGGTCGGGTTAACCGGGCCGGCGAGCGGCGGCTTCGTCCGCTGCACCGCGGGAGCAGGATGGCGCCGCGCGGCCGATCCGCGGAGGCGCCGCTCACGCCGTGGCCGACTGCGGTCGATCACGGGCGGGCAGGCCGGTATCGCTGCCGTTCCGTTCAGGCAAGCAGCCCGCGTGCCCCCAGATTCGCATACAGCGCACGCACGCCGAAGGTCCACGGCGCGATCTCCGTGCAAAGCCGCACGGTATTGACGAGTGCGCCGAGCGCGGGCGTGGAGATCGTCACGCGGTCGCCGAGGTGATGCGTGAATCCGCCGCCGGGCGCGTCGCGATCCTGGATCGGCGAGAACATCGTGCCGAGGAACAGCATGAAGCCGTCCGGATACTGGTGATGCGCGCCGCAGGTCTGTGCGACGAGGTCGGCGGGGTCGCGGCTGATTTCCCGCATGTGGCTGATGCCGTCGAGCACGAAGCCGTCGTCCGCGCCGTCGACGCGCAGCGACACGCTGCATTGCCGCACGCTATCGAGCGTGAAGCCGTCGTCGAACAGCCGCACGAACGGGCCGATTGCGCACGAGCCGTTGTTGTCCTTGCATTTGCCGAGCAGCAGCGCCGAGCGGCCTTCGATGTCGCGCAGGTTCACGTCGTTGCCGAGCGTCGCGCCCACCGGCCTGCCGTCGCTGGCGACCGCCAGCACGATCTCCGGTTCCGGGTTGTTCCATACCGACACGGGCAGCAGCCCCACGTCCGCGCCGAAGCCGACCGCGGACATCGGCTGCGCCTTGGAGAACACCTCGGCATCCGGGCCGATGCCGACTTCCATGTATTGCGACCACGCGCCGCGGCGCTCGAGTTCCGCCTTCAGGCGCAGCGCGGCTTCCGAGCCCGGCACGATCTTCGACAGATCGGTGCCGATGGTCGCGGCGATGGTGTTGCGTACTTCCCGCGCTTTGGCCGGATCGCCACCCGCCTGTTCCTCGATCACGCGTTCGATCAGGCTGACCGCAAAGGTCACGCCGCACGCCTTGATCGCCTGCACGTCGCACGGCGCGAGCAGGTGCGTCGCACCCGGCCTGCCGTCGAGCGCCGCCTGCAACAAGGGCTCGACGCGGCCGAGCGATTCGCCGGCAGCGGTGCGCGCGACGGCGAGTGCATCGGCGCGGTCGAACAGGTCGGCGGTGGTCGGCACGGTGCGCGTGATGTCGAACACTTCGCCGCCGCGTACGGCGACGACGCTCGGGCCCGCGTGGGCGCCGTCGTGCCGCCAGACGCGGCCGATCAGCAGCGCGTGGTCGAGGTCGTGCGGCAGGCAGTCGGAAACGGAAGGAGTACGCATGATCAGCTCGGCAAGAGTCGGGGGCGGTTGGGTCAGTGCGAATGGCGCGGATTGCCGCGCTGCTCGATCACCTTCAGGTACAGCGTGGCCGGTTCGAGGCAGCCGCCCGTGGACAGCTGGCCGACGAAGCGGCGATAGAGTTCCTGCCACGGCGTTTGCGCCTGCGGCACGGTGAAGCTGGCGGTTTCGCGGCGGCGCGCGAGTTCGTCCTCGTCGACGAGCACGTCGACGCTGCGGCGATTCAGGTCCACGCGCACGCGATCGTTCGTGCGCAGCAGCGCGAGGCCGCCGCCGACCGCCGCCTCCGGCGACACGTTGAGAATCGACGGGCTGGCCGACGTACCGCTCTGGCGTCCGTCGCCCAGGCACGGCAGCGACGTCACGCCGCGCTTCACCAGTTCGGCGGGCGGCGCCATGTTCACGACTTCCGAACTGCCCGGGTAGCCGACCGTGCCGCAGCCGCGGATGACGAGGATGCAGCGCTCGTCGATGTTCAGCGCGGGATCGTTGATGCGCGCGTGGTAATCCTCGGGGCCGTCGAACACGATCGCGCGCGCCTCGAACGTATTCTCCGCGCCCGGCTCGGAAAGATAGGTGCGGCGGAACGCGTCGCCCACCACCGACATCTTCATGATCGCGCTGTCGAAGAAGTTACCCGACAGCACCATGAAGCCGGCGCCGTGCTTGAGCGGCGCGTCGGGCGTACGGATCACGTCGCGGTCGGCGTCCTGCGCGGTGTCGGCGATCCCGCCGATCGCGCGGCCCGATACGGTCAGGCAGTCGCGCCGCAGCAGACCGGCCGCATCGAGCTGGCGCAGCACCGCGGGGACGCCGCCGGCGCGGTGGAAGCTTTCGCCGAGGTATTCGCCGGCCGGCATGCAGTTCACGAGCAGCGGCACGGCTTCGCCCAGGCGCTGCCAGTCGTCCAGGCTCAGTTCGACGCCCATGTGGCGTGCAATCGCGATCAGGTGCGGCGGGCAATTCGTCGATGCGCCCAGCGCGGAGGCCACGACGATCGCATTCTCGAATGCCGCGCGCGTCATGATTGTCGACGGGCGAAGGTCTTCGCGAACGAGCTCGACCGCGCGCTTGCCGGTCGCGTAAGCCATCTGGCCGCGTTCGCGATAGGCGGCGGGAATGCTCGCGCAGCCGGGCAGCGACATGCCCAGCGCCTCGGCGAGGCTGTTCATCGACAGCGCGGTGCCCATGGTGTTGCAATGGCCGATCGACGGCGACGAAGCCGTGGTCAGCTGCATGAAGCCTTCGTAGTCGATCTCGCCGGCCGCGAGCAGGTTGCGCGCATGCCAGATCACCGTGCCCGAGCCGACCCGCTTGCCGTCGTGCCAGCCGTCGAGCATCGGGCCACCCGACAGCACGATCGCGGGCATGTCGACGGTGGCCGCGGCCATCAGGCACGCGGGCGTGGTCTTGTCGCAGCCGGTCGTCAGCACCACGCCGTCCAGCGGAAAACCGTGCAGCACTTCCACCAGCCCGAGGTAGGCGAGGTTACGGTCGAGCGCGGCGGTGGGCCGGCGGCTCTGTTCGGCCAGCGGATGCACGGGGAACTCCATCGGAATGCCGCCCGCGTCGCGGATGCCTGCCTTGGTGCGTTCGGCCAGTTCGATGTGGTGGCGGTTGCACGGCGCGAGGTCGCTTCCCGTCTGCGCGATCCCGATGACAGGGCGGCCCGACTGCAGTTCCTCGCGCGTCAACCCGTAGTTCATGAAGCGCTCGACATAGAGCGCGGTCATGTCTGCGTGCGCGGGGTCGTCGAACCATTCCTGGCTGCGCAGGCGGCGAGGGGTGTGTGACATGGCAGGCTGTCTCCTGAGGGGCCTTTTTCATTTTGCGTGCCGGATGATACCGGTAACATCGCTTGGATGTTAGCACGGGTTTTTTGCGTCGCGGAAGGGATTTCGTGCGCGCGTGGCGAAGGCGTGGAGCGCGGGCCGGTGCGAAGCCGCGCGCGACGCGCCCCCGGATGCGCGCGGCCGTCGGCCTGTCAGGCGCTTTCCCGCGCGATGATCGTGTAGTCGATGCGAATGCTTTTCGACTCGGTTCGCTCGCCGCCGTCGCGCGCTTGCAGCGCCGCCAGCAACGCTTCGCCGGTGCGCAGCCCGATGCCGTACGCGTCGACCGACACGGTCGTGATGGTCGGGTGGCAGCATGTCGCCACCTCGAAGTTTCCGAAGCCGGCCACGGCGATGTCGGCAGGCACGGCGAGCCCGCGCCGGTGACACTCCATGATCGCGCCGAATGCCGACATGTCGCTCACGCACATCACCGCGTCGGTATCGGGCCATTGCTCCAGCAGCGCGGCCATCGCGGGGCCGCCGTGGCTCATCGTGATCGGCGATTCGCCCAGCCGCACGACGCGCGGTTCGCCCAGGCCCAGCGCCTTGATCTCCGCCTGGTAGCCCTTGAGCCGGTCCAGGCCGCGGCGATCCAGTTCGCTCGCGCCGACCAGAAAGCCGATGCGCCGGTACCCGCGCTCGGCCAGGTGGCGCACCATCGCACGGGCGGCGCGCACGTTCGAGAAGCCGACGGCGGTGTCGATCGGGCGCGTGGGCAGGTCCCACATCTCGACCACCGGAATCGCCGAGCGCTCCAATACCTTGCGCGTCGCATCGGTGTGCTGCGATCCCGTCAGCGCGATGCAGCGCGGCTGGTGTCGCAGCATCGACCGGACGAGCCGTTCCTCCCGTTCCAGGTCGTAGTCGGTATCGCCGAGCAGCAGTTGCAGACCATGCGGCTCGAGCGCATCGGTCAGGCCGCGCACGGTGTCCGAGAAGTTGGAGCTCGACAGCGACGGCACCAGCACCGCGACGAATTCCGAGCGCCCCGACGACAGCGCACCGGCGGCGGCATCCGCCACGTAACCGAGCTGCTCGATGGCCTCGCAGACCCGTGCGCGCGTCTCGGCGGCCACGCTGTGGCCGGCGAGCACGCGCGATACCGTCATCTTCGATACGCCGGCGAGGCGCGCTACGTCTGACATGCGGGGCGGCCCGGCGGGCCGGACGGCGGTGGGACTGGGCATCGGAATCGCGATCGGGGGAAGGCCGGAAAGGCTACATCATACCGGTGCGGCATACCGCGCAGGCACGGTCGCGGCGCGCCCGTCGCCGTGATGGCCGCACTAGGGAAACCACGCGTCCGGCGGGACTTGTATGCGTGTATCGCCGCATGCTACCTTCGAATTTGTTACCGGTATCAGCGTGCCGATCGCTCCCGTCGCCTCGTCGGCTTTTTTTTGCCACGGAATGTTATCGGTAACATCGATGCGTCAAGCGCACTCGCCGGTACGAAGAAGATCGACACAATCAGGAGACAGACCGATGCCATCCCTTACGCAGGCCGCTGCCGCACCGGCCGCGGCCGACTCGTCCGAAGACGCCCTTTACCGCAAGGTCATGCGGCGCATCCTGCCGTTGCTGCTGCTCTGTTACGTCGTGGCCTACCTGGACCGCGTCAACGTGGGCTTCGCGAAGCTGCAGATGCTCGACGACCTGAGTCTGAGCGACGGCGTCTATGCGCTCGGCGCCAGCATTTTCTTCTGGGGCTATTTCCTGTTCGAAATGCCCAGCAACCTGCTGCTGCACCGCTACGGCGCGCGTTTCTGGATCGCGCGGATCATGATCACGTGGGGCATCGTGTCGTCGTCGATGGCGTTCATCGTGCCGCTCGCGCAGTTCTTCCACGTACAGACCACCACGATGTTCTACACGCTGCGCTTCCTGTTGGGGCTGTGCGAAGCGGGGTTTTTCCCGGGCGTCATCCTGTACATGAACTACTGGTTCCCGGCGCGGCGCCAGAGCGTGGCGATGTCGGGCTTCCTGGTCGCGATCCCGCTGAGCCTGACGCTCGGCAGCGTGGTGTCCGGCTGGCTGATGGAGCAGACGCACGGCCTGTCGGGCATGAGCGGCTGGCAATGGATGCTGCTGCTCGAAGGGCTGCCGTCGATCGTGGTGGCGTTCATCGTGCTGGCCTGCCTCGGCGACGGCCCGCAATCGGCGAAGTGGCTGTCCCCCGACGAAAAGGCGGTGCTGTCGCGCAACCTCGAATCCGAGGCCGCGCACAAGTCGCACAGCATCGGCGCCGCGCTGCGCAGCCCGCGCGTCTGGTTGCTCACCTTCATCCTGCTGACGTTCAATACCGGCTTCTACGGGCTGGCCTTCTGGTTGCCGTCGATCATCCGCGCGTCGGGCGTGCACAGCCCGCTGCACATCGGTGTGCTGACGGCCATTCCGTACCTGACGGCGATCTTTGCGATGGTGTGGAACGCGTCGCACTCGCGCAAGACCGGCGAACGCCGCCTGCACGCGGCGATTCCCGCGCTGATTGGCGGCGTCTTCCTGATCCTGAGCGCGGCGTTTGCACAGAACGTGGCGCTGTCGATCGTATTCCTGACTATCGCCACGTGCGGCATCCTCGCACTGATGCCGATCTACTGGACCTTTCCGGGGCAGATCCTGTCCGGCACGGCCGCGGCCGCCGGCATCGCGCTGATCAACTCGGTGGGGAACCTGTCCGGCTTCACGGGCTCGATGATCACCGGTGTCGCCAAGCAAATGACCGGCAACATCAATAACGGCACCTATGCACTGGGTGCTTGCCTGCTGGTCAGCTGCGTGCTGATCGCGTCGATTCCGCGCGATATCCTGCGGCCGCCGGGTGGGCGGTAGGGCGTTCGCGCGACGTTACGTCCGGCCGGGGCTGCGACATCGCGCTGCCCCGGCGCGGGATGCATCACGTCATTTGGATTGATCTCGCGTGAGTTCGCTCGACCATCACGGACGGAATTCCGGATACGTCCCGCCCGCGACGACCTATGCGTGGCTCCGCTTTCTCGTGAGCGGCCGTCAGGCGTCTTCCAGCGCGAAGCGCACCTTGTCCCCGAGCGTGCGCAATCGCTCGACCGGTTCGTTCGCGAACACAAAGCGGATATACGCGTCGCCGTGGGCAACGCCCCATCCGGTCATCGCCGTCGCACATACGCCGTGGCGCAGCAACCGCTCCGACATCCGCGATCCGGTCAGGCCAAAATCGGACACGCGCAGCAGCATCGACCAGCCGCCCGCCGGCATGCCGAACGGGAGCCCCGACAGTTCGGCGGCGACCGTATCCCGCCGCCTCTCGAGTTCGCTCACGTAGCCACGCAGATCGGCTGCGGAATGTTCGAGCGCAACCGCCGCAGCCTCCTGGGCAATGCCGACCGGTACCACGACATTCGCGAGCGACACGGCCACGAGATCCGGAATCAGCCATTCCGGCGCGACGATCCAGCCGACCCGCCAGCCAATCATGCGCAACTCTTTCGACGCCGCGCCGACCGTGACCGTACGCTCGGCCATGCCGGGCAGGCCGGCGGGATGGATGACCGTGCGTCCGTCAAAGAGCAGCCGTTCCATCGCGCTGTCGAGGATCAGCAGCAGATCGTTCTGCACACAGAGGCTCGCGATCAATTGCCAGTCGGACGCATCGAAGAAGCCGCCCGAAGGCATCGAAGGGGACATCAGCAGCATGGCTCGCGTTTTCGGGCCGATTGCTGCCCGCAGCGCGGCGTGGTCCAGCTTCCATTCGCCGCCCGGCGTGAACGCGAACGGGACTTGCTTGGGCACACCGCCGGCGAGGCGGATGCGGTTCAGCAGACCCGCGTACGTCGGATCGGTGACGATGACTTCGTCGCCGATTTCGACGGTGGCGAGCAGCGTGTTCAGAATGCCGGAGAGTCCGCCCGCCGACACCACCACCTGGTCGGCAGTGAAGCGCTGCCCCGAAAGCGTCGACACGTGGGCGGCAGCGCTCGCGCGTAGCCGATCCTGACCGACGAATGGCAAATAGGAATTGGCCGAGTCTCGCAGGATGGCCTCTCGGGTGAAGGCGAGCGCCTCTGCAGTAGGTGGGATGTCGGTGTCGAGATTTTCGAGTCGCAAAAGGTCGACGTCGGCGTGATCGGCGATCGAACCCATGCGATCGACGCCAATCCCGGCAATGTGCTGCAGACGGACAGGGCGGTGGTGGCGCATCGAGCCTCCGGTTTGTTACAATTTAATAGATAATATATGCATGGTGGTCGGCATGAACTTTGAAGTCAAGGACGATCGCTCGCTGGCCGATCGGATCGCCGTCGCATTGGCAGACCGCATCATCTCGGGCGTCATCGCACCGGGGGAGTGGCTGCGTCAGGACCACATCGCGGCAGAGTTCGGCGCGAGCCATGTGCCGGTACGCGAGGCGTTCAGACGGCTGGAAGCGCAAGGGTTGGTCGTGGTGGAACCGCGACGGGGCGTGCGGGCGGCGCCGCTCGAGCCGGCGGACGTGCTTGAAATGGCGAAGATGCGTGCGGCTTTCGAGGCGCTGGCGCTGCGCGAGGCGATTCCCGCGCTCGACGCAGGGGCGCTGGAGGAGTTCGATGCGATCCTCGATCAGGAAGCGGCGGCGCGTGGGATAGCCGTGCTGGGCACGCTGAACCTGAGGTTTCATCGCGCATTGACCGCGCGGTGCGGGATGCCGCGCCTCGTTGCCGCGATTGGGGACATGCATCGGGCCAGTGTGCGGCATCTGTATGCGACGTGGCAGCAGCTTGATTGGCAGGGTCGCTCGAATGACGAGCATCGGAACATCGTTCGGGCGATACGCGAGGGTGATGTGGACGCAGCGTGTGCGGTTTTGTCCGCGCATATTCTGGCTGCGGGGGATGCGCTGGCTCAGGCGTTGGATAGGCGGTAGGGAGGCAGGTCGGGCCGGGGCGCATCAAGCGGTTCAAAAGGCCGGCTTTCGGAATGGCTGGCGTTTTCTCCTCGGTGGCTATAGTCGACCGCGTTCGGCGGCATTCGGCCAGTAGTTGTTGCCCCACTTCTCACCGCCATCGAACGGATCTACGTCACGCGGGAGTACGGGCCGAGCGGCGCAAGGTTAGCCTGCCATTGCCCGAAACATTACCTTATTTGACTGTTTGTTCCAGTATCGATAGAATGGTTCACGGCTATAAACAAAGAGTCCGATCATGGCTAGAAATAAAGAGTTCGATATTGACCACGTCCTAGATGCCGCAATCGACGTCTTTCGCTCGCATGGCTATGCAGGCACCTCAGCCGGCATGTTGGTCGAAGCAATGCGGATCGGTCGACAAAGTTTGTACGACACATTTGGCGACAAGTGGGGACTCTATTGCGCTGCAGTAAAGCGATATGGCGATATCGAACGTCAGGCACATCTTGACGCGCTGAACGAAGGTCACAAGGCCATCGATGGCTTGCGCGCGATGATGAATCGCGTCGTGCGTGAGGCCCGTCAGTCCTGTTTGGGTGTGGTTTCAATCTGCGAGTTCGGAGACTCGGACCCGGAACTGACCAAATTGCGCGAAGGGGTCGGCAAATTTTTGCTTGAGTCGCTGACACAAAAGGTGCGGGAAGCTCAGGCACAAGGGGACATTTCGCGGGACGTAGACGCCAAACAAGCTGCAAGCTTCCTGTTTGCAAGTATCGCGGCTATTCGGTTGTCGGCGCGTGGAGGCGCCACCGATCCGGAATTGGCATCACTGGGCCAGTTGGCGATGCGGGTCTTGATGTAAAAATTTTTTGCCTTTTAATGGAACGATCATTCTAGTATTGGAGGGTGTCATGAGAGCGGTGGTGATGAATGGCGTTGGCGACGTAGACATGCTCGAGTATGTCGAGCGAAATGTTCCGATTCCTGGTCCGGGTGAAGTGCTGGTCGGCATCGCTGTGGCCGGCGTGAATTTCATGGATATTGGAATTCGCCAGGGAATGGCCTGGACCAACGTGCCCAATCCTAAAATAATTGGCGTGGAAGGTGCGGGACGTGTGCTGGCACTAGGCGAAGGCGTGTCCGATCTTGAGGTCGGTCAGCGTGTGGCTTGGGCATATGCGCCAGGCAGCTATGCGGAAAAGGTCGTGCTGCCGGCGGCAGCGTTAGCACGGGTGCCGGACGACATTGACGACCGTGTCGCGGCGTCGCTCATGATGAATGGCTTCACTGCCAGTCATTTTGCCACCGACTTCTATCCGATCCAGCAGGGCGATATTGCACTGGTGCATGCCGCCGCCGGTGGCGTAGGTTCGTTGCTGGCTCAAATCATCAAGTTGCGCGGTGGTACAGTCATTGGTCGTGTTTCGTCGGAATCCAAGGTTGCGGTAGCTAAAGCAGCTGGTGCGGATCATGTAATTGTGGATCGCGCGGGCAATTTCGTTGATGCCGTGATGGACATTACTGGAGGCGACGGCGTGCATGTGGTGTACGACGGCTCGGGACCGACGACATTCCAGGCGTCGCTTGATGTGTTGCGCTATTCAGGTACCTTGTGCTGGTACGGACCGGTTCTGGGAGCTGACACGACGATAGAGCTGTTCCGGTTACCTAAGAGCATCAAGATCGGTTATGCCTCTTTCGCGGACCATATTCGAACCCCGGAGTTGCTGCGTTCGCATGCAGCGCAGCTGTTCAGTTGGGTGCGTGAAGGGATGCTCAATGTACACAATGGCGGCGTATATGCATTGGCAGATGCGGCGCAAGCTCAAGCCGATATGTGGAGCCGTAAGACCTCTGGCAAATTGCTGCTTATTCCATGATGTGACCGGCATGAGACCCCCGAGCAGCGCGCATACTGTCCGGGGTGTCTGCGAAACGTCAATTCGTTGACTCGCAACGGCATCTGACATTCGACGCTAGGGTGGTGCGAAGGGCGACAACGCGCCTATGAGCTGCCTCACAGTCGCCAACATTCCGACGGTAGAAGAGCCGATGACTTGCCGTCGAGCAACGATACTGAATGACCGTTCCGCTCCGATATCCGCCCTTAGGCGTACCGTGGCATGAGCGACAGCAACGGGTCGTTCAGGACCGTTCGCGATCGCAAAACGAGCCCTGTTTTCACTACTACGATCGCCCGCAAGAGTTCATGCTTTGCACAACGCGCGGCCTTGACCGTAAGCATGGCGACGGCGCTTGTAGCGTGACATCTTCATTCCGACCGACGGCTCACGACACCCTGCGCCGCATCCCCCGCACCTGCAGCCAAATGGCGGATATCAGGAAGTAAAGCGCACCTACTCCCGCATAGCCGGCGATCTTCACGATCGCCGGCGGCATCGGCGCATGGCTTTGGACAATGAAGAACAACCCGGCCAGCGCCGATTGCGCGCCGCTCAGCACCATCACCCACTGCGCACCGGCGTGCTTCCATCGCCGCACGGCGGTGCCGAGTTGCAGCGCGCCGGAGAGAATCGCCCAGACGCCGAACACCGCGAGCACCGCGGCCATGCCCGCGTTCAGCGCCGGAAATACCGCCAGTGTCGTGACGGCGCTGATCGCGACGTTGACCGCTTGCGTGCGGTTTGCCGCCATCCCGCCGCTGCGGGACAGGTCGACGAAATTGGCGAGCGCATCCCAGGCCGGATAAACGACCAGCAGGACCGCCGCGCCGGCCTCGCTCTGCCGGCCGACGGAAAACGCCAGCGCGACCCAGATCAGCGAGAACACCGCCCGGGAAAAGTAGTATCGTTTCAGCCAGTGTTCGTCGGCAGGGGCGTGGAATTCGGGGTAGCGATCAGTCATTTGCACTCCTTTTTACGTTGAATCGTCGTCCCGGCCGGCATGCAGAATTTCCGCCACGCGGATTCGGATGCGGCGCCGACCGGATCTCCAGTGCGCCGAGTATCGCAATCGTCCGCGCTTGCCGCCATCGGTCAGATGTCCGATGGCGAAGCCCGCTGCCGGTTGCCTGCACCGATGCCGGCGGACATCGCGCCCGCCCGGCTCCGGCGCGCCGCAGCTGCGCATGCTCATGCACGCCGCGACGCCGTCGCGTATGATCGTTTTCCCATCCTCGCGAATGTCCCCGCCCACCCGATGCCCGACGCCGAAGCCCATCACACCCCGCTGCGCATAGTCGACGCCGTCCGCGCGCTGGCCTTCATCGGCGATCTCAGCATGGGCCAGCCGACCGACCATTCGCCGCGCACCGGGTGGCTGGCGGCGCAGCTCGCGCACGCGGCACGATTCGATGCATCGGTCTGCGACACGGCCCGCGAGGTGGCGCTGTTGCGCTGGTCGGGCTGCACGGCGAACGCGGCGGGCTTCGCGCAGATATTCGGCGACGACGTCGCGATTCGCGCGGCGATGCTCGCGAACCGGGCCGGCATGGCTGAAGCGATCGGCGGCGCGGGTGTCGCACTGATCCCGCTCGCGCAGATTCATTGCGAAGTCTCCGGCGAGGTGGCGCGAATACTCGATCTGTCCCGCGCGACGGAAACCGCGCTGCGGCACATTTTCGAAACCTGGGACGGCAACGGGCTGCCTGCGCGGCTCGTGCGCGAACAGGTGCCGCCCGCCGTGTCGATCGTCGCACTGGCGGGCGATCTCGACGTATTCAGCCGCACGTACGGCATCGAACGGGCCCTCGAATTGATCCGCCAACGCGCGGAGTCGCGCTATCCGGCCGTGCTCGTCGAGACGGCTGCGCGCGACGCACCGCGCTGGCTGGCGGCGCTCGAACACATGGCGCCCGTCGACGTGGATGCCGCATTGGCCACGCCGGACATGCAGGGCGCGACGTCCGCCGAATTGATTGCGGACGTCATCGATCTGAAATTGCCGTGGATGACGGGTTTTTCGCGTTCGGTCGCCGCGACGGCGGCCGCGTGTTACGGCCGTCTGTCGCCGGACGAGGCCGCGCGCGAACGCGTGTACCGCGCCGGCCTGATTCATGGCATCGGCAGGGCTGCGGTGCCGAACGACGTGTGGAATCTGCCGACGCGGCTGCCTGCGAGCGCGTGGGAAAAGGTGCGACTCGTGCCGTACTGGACCGAGCGCGCGGGCAGGCAGACCGGCGCGCTCGGCGAAGCCGCGGTGCTTGCGTCGTATGCCTACGAGCGGCTGGACGGCTCGGGGTATTTTCGCGGCGCGCGCGATGCGGCGCTGACGCTGGAAGCGCGCGTGCTGGCGGCGTCGCTGGCGTGGGTCGCGTTGCGCTCGGCGCGTCCGTGGCGCGCGGCGCTGAGCGATGCGGCCGCCGCCAGCCAGTTGCAGGAAGAAGCGGCGTGCGGCCGGCTATGCGGCGAAGTGGTGGCCGCGCTCGTGACGGGCGGCGCGCCCGTGCTCCGGCGCATCGCCACGGGCGCGCCGGCCGCTGGCCCGCGCCTGTCCGCACGGGAAATCGACGTCCTGCGGGCGATTTCCCGCGGCGCGAGCAACAAGCAGGTCGCGCAGGCGCTCGCGATGAGTCCGAGCACGGTGCGCACCCATGTCGAGAAGGCGTTCCGCAAGCTCGAATGTTCGACGCGTGCCGCGGCGACTCTCAAGGCGTCGGCGTTGGGGCTGCTCTGACGCGTTCCGCGACGCGGATTCGCTTTCGTGTGTATGCGAACCGCCGGTCGGGCCGGCGCGACCTTTGACACTCCGCCCGCGTATCGAAGATGGCGGTTGCACCATTCAAGTCGGCCAGTCGTTCATCCGTTTCCGGCGTTCCGGGGCTCTTGCATCGGTGTCGGCCCAACCGTATCCCAACGCCGCGATTGCGAAGTAGACGGCACCGAGGGCTTCGCAGGAAAGCAGCGCGCCGGCCAGCGCCGTTCGCGCCCCACCCGAGATCGTTCGCATCGGCGTGCCGGCGTGCTTCCCGCGATGCACTGCGGCGCCGATCCGAAACAGGCCCGACACGATCGCGAGCACGCCGAACGCACGCGGCAGGCCGCTCGCCAATGCAACGATGAAGATCTGACGTACCGACATTGCAGTCATCCCCCGGCCGAGTATTCGCGTGACGGTTGCCTATCCTGACACCCGATCGTTCGCGGCGCTATCGGACAAGTGACCGATGGCGCCGGCCGGAACCGATGCATGGCGGCGCGCGATCGCCGCTACGACACGGGCGAGAACACATCCGCGATGTGCCGATCGGGTTCGATATCGGTGAACGCATCGATATCGGCCATCACATCTGCCGTCTCCGGGGCAGCGAACGCAGCATCCAGCGCCGCGCTGTCCTTGAAGCGGCACATCGCGACGACGATCAGTTCGCTATCCCCACGTGCCGGGAAGAACGCGTCGATGTAGTCGAGCCCGTACGGCTTCCAGGATTTCTCCACCAGCGGAATGTGTTGCTCGACGTAGTAACGGGAATCGAATCGAGTGCCCGCGGCTCGGCGATAGGAAACGACGAAATACATGCAGAACCTCCGGGTCGGACTGCTACGACGATGAATGTCGCTACGGGCGAATACGGCGGATTACGACCGTTCGCGTTCGGCGCCGAATACCGGCCGGGCGGCAGCCCGCCTCGACGGGTGAGCGGCGGGCGCGCGTGCGAGCGAGATACCCAGCGCGGCGCCGACGGCGAGGAACACGGAGATCGACAGCAGTGCGACGATGAACGCGTGCGCGATGGCCGCCGGATCCTGGCGCGTACCGAGCGTCGTATAGAAAATGCCGCCGATGATCGCCACGCTGAGCGACGTGCTGACCTGCAGCGTCGAGCTGGCGATGCCGGCGATCATGCCGGACAGCGCCGGTGCGACGCGCCCTGTCACCATGCGCATCAGCGTCGGCAGCGCGAGTCCTTGTCCGAAACCGATAACGAAGAGAACGACGGCGAGCGGCACGGCAGCGAGTGGCATCCCGATCGGCGTTACATTGATCAACCACGCGAGGCCGACGAGCCCGACGATCTCCAGCCCCATGCCGAACGGATTGACGTAAGCGCCGATGACACGCGAGCAGAAAGGCGTCGACAACGGGCCGAGCAGGAACCCGACGCCGAACGGCAAGAACACGAGGCCCGCGCTCAGCGCGTCGACGTGCAACGCATTCTGCAGATACACCGAGAACAGCAGGAAGAACGCGCCGATCGAGTACAGCAGCAGCGCGATCAGCAACGCGCGGCCCAGCCCCGGTGCGCGCAGCGCGGCCGGATCGAGCAGCGGTGCGCCGCCGCGGCGGCCGAGCCGGCGCTCGTAGCGCCAGAAGAACCCGGCGAGGGCCGGCGCCGCGAGCAGCGACACCCATGCCCATACGGGCCAGCCTGCTTCGCGCCCCTCGATCAGCGGCACGATCAGCGCGCCCAGCGTCAGCATCGACAGCGCGGTGCCGCCGAGGTCGAGTTTGCGCGCATGCTGCGCACGCGTTTCCTTCAACAGCGGAATCCCGAACAGGACGACCAGAATCGCCAGCGGCAGGTTGACGAGGAAGATCGTGCGCCAACCCAGATTCAACAGATTCAGCGAGATCAGGATCCCGCCCAGCGCCTGCCCGACCACGGCGGCGAGGCCGAATACCGCGCCGTACAAGCTGAGCGCGAGCGGCTTTTCCGATTCCGGAAAGATTGCCTGGATCGAAGCGAGCGCCTGCGGCGCCATGATCGCGGCCGTTACGCCCTGCAACGCGCGGCCGACGATGAGCGTCCACGGCGAACTCGCGAGGCCGCACAGCGTCGAGGCGATCGCAAAGCCGATCAAGCCGAGACAAAACACGCGACCGCGGCCGAACAGGTCGCCCAATCGCCCGCCGGTGATCAGCGTCACCGCGTACAGGCCCGCATACGATGAAATGACGAGCTGCTCGGCCGACGACGACGCGCCCAGTTCCGCGCGGATCGACGGCAGAGCGACGTTGACGATGAAGAAATCCAGCGGCGGCAGGAACGCGCCGACGAGCAGGACCGAAAACATGGCCCAGCGGCGCGGGTCGGGTGATACGGGGTCATTCCTTGACATGGACGGCTCTCCATACGGAACCATTTGGTTCCAAATTGGGTAAAAAAATATCAGTCGAGGATGCGCATCGTGCGGTCGACCAGCGCGAGCACGTCGGGTTCGGACATACCGGTTTTCCCCAGCACGCGCATGCCTTCGATCTGGCAGACGAGCAAACGCGCCAGCACCTGTTCGTCCTGCTCGGGGATCTCGCCGCTCGCCTGGCCACGGACGATCGCGCCGGCATAGAGTTGCTGCAGCCGCCGGTACAGGCGGCCGGTGCGTTCTGCGACATCCGCGTCGCGCGCGGCCAGTTCGGTGGTCATCGCGACCGCGAGACAGCCCCGTCGGCCCGCCTCGCCGACGGACAGGCGCGCATAGCGCAACAGCGACTCGCGAATCGCATCCTTCACGGCGCCGGGTTGCGACAGGATGTCCGCGGTTGCCTTGAGCCCGTCGGCCATATACAGGTCGAGCGCCGCCAGCAGCAGCGCCTTCTTGTCGCCGAACGCCTTGTACAGACTCCCGCGCGACAGGCCGGTGCCGGCCATCAGGTCGGGCAGGGACGCGCCTTCGTATCCGCGATCCCAGAAAACGTCCATCGCGTCGCGCGCGGCATCGTCAAGTTCGAATTCGCGGGGACGGCCCACGCCAGCCGGATTTGCCATTGATCGGTTTCGCAAACGATGCGGTGCCTGAAGTTGGATTCATTATATGGACCGATCGGTTCCGATGTCAACGCGTGTGTGCCGACTAGGTGCGGCGATGGCCGTCCTCGCGGACGGCCCGGATTCATCCGATCAGTCGAGCAGCCCGGCGCACACCGGCGGGGCACGATCGGCCCACGGCGCGGCGCGTTCGAGCTGGGCGGCGAGCGAGAACAGCAGCGACTCCGCGCCGAATGCCGCCGCGAACTGGCTGCCGATCGGTAAACCTTGTTCGTCGCGGTAAAGCGGCACCGACATCGCGGGCTGGCCGGTCGCGTTGAACCACGCGGTGAACGGCGAAAACCGATGCGACCGATCGATCACGTCGCTCAACGATTGCGCGTCGTCCATCGTCGCGAGTGTAGCCGGCGCGAGCGGCGGCATCGCGAGCGTCGGCGTCAGCAACACGTCGTAGCGTTCCATCAACCGGCCGAACGTCCTGCCCAACGCATGGATCCAGTCGACCGCGCCCGCGTATTCGGCGCCGCTCACGTTGCCCTTTTCGCGCAGGATGATGCGGGTGCGTGCCTCGATTTCGTCGTCGCATACCGGCGCGTGTCGCTGGATGCCGATCGTGTCGAGCAGCGCGCGCGTCTGCGCGCCGATGATCGTGAACACGCGGTCATAGAACGCCACCGAGTCGACAGGACTGTCGAGCGGCTCGACATCATGTCCGAGCGAGCGCAGCAGCGCGACGGTATGGTCCAGTGCGGCCCGGCATGCCGGATGAAGCGGCCAGGGCGGCGCTTGCTCGATCACGGCGATTCGCAGCGGCTGGGGATCGCGCTGTGTGGCCGCGAGAAACGTGTCGGCCTGATGCGGCGACGCATAGGGCGCGCCGATATCGGCGCCGGCGGTCAGGTCGAGCAGCGCGGCGCTGTCGCGGACCGAGCGCGTGATCGCGTGGTTGATGCCCATGCCGGCCCATCCCTCGCCGATCATCGGGCCATTCGGCGTTCGGCCGCGCGTCGGCTTCAGTCCAAATACGCCGCAACAGGAGGCGGGCACCCGCAGCGAGCCGCCACCGTCGTTGCCGTGCGCGAACGGCAGCACGCGGGCGGCCACCAGCGCCGCCGCGGCGCCGCTCGAACCGCCGGCGCTCACGTGCGGATGCCACGGATTGCGCGTGACGCCGAAACGCGCCGACGACGTGCAATAAGACGTGCCCAGTTCCGGCGACAACGACGTTCCCGCGATCGGTATGCCGGCCCGCCGCAGACGGGCCACGAGTTCGCCGTCGAAGTCCGGCCGGTAGTCGCCGAACAAAAACGATCCGTTCGACATCCGCGCGCCGCGCACCGGCATGAACAGGTCCTTGATCAGCGTCGGGACGCCGGCGAGTACGCTTTCGCGCCCGGTGACGGACGACGCGGCCTGTCTCGCCGAATCGTCGAGTCGTTCCGCCACGGCATTCAGCGCGGGGTTGAGCGTATCGAGACTGGCGAGCACGGCGTTCAGCAATTCGGTCGGCCGTACTTCTTTTGCCCGGACGAGCGCGGCGAGCGCGATGCCGTCGTGCGTGGCGATGAGCGTCTGAAAATCTTTCATGGGTCTATGGTTCGGGAACAGGGAAACGTGAATGGGTCATGCGTCGTCGCGACGGCGAAGCGCCGGCAACAACCACGACAACGCGGCGACGGCCGTGCCCGAGGCAATCGCGAACACCGCCGCGCGCAACCCGCCGAATGCCTGCGCACAGCCCAGCACGACGAGGGGGCTGACGAACTGGCCCAGATAGAGCGCGGCCGTGAAACCGCCGAGGCCGCGGCCGCGCATCGCGAGCGACAGCATGCGCATCAGCGGCAGGATGGCATTGGGCACCAGCATGCCGCCGCCGAAACCGTGAATCACGACCGCCACGACGATGGCCGGCACCGTATGCGCGCGGGCCAGCAAGAACAGGCCCGCCGCGAGCAGCGCCAGGAGCACGACGTTGACGAAGCGGCGGCCGAGCGCGTTGCGCAACCATGGCCACGCGAGCGAGCCGGCCAGCGTCGACAGCAGGCCGACGCCCGCGATCGCGCCGATCATCGTCGACGAGCGCTGACCGATGTCGACCATCAACTGCGGCATCTGCACCGGCACCACGAATGAACTGACCATGCCGATGCAGATCAGCCCGTAGCCGACCGCGAGCGTAGGCGCGAGCCGGTTTCCGGCCGGCGGCGTGCCGCTGTCGGCCGGCTCGGCGGGTCGACCGTCGCGCAGCGGTTCCCACAGCACGGCCGCAATCGCCGGCACGAGCAGGATCGGCAACAGGTAGAGATAGAACGGATAGCGCCACGCGTGCTCGCCGGCGGCACCGCCGAGCACGAAAAACACCGTGCCGACGATACCGATCGTGACGACCTGCCGGTTCACGTAGCGCACCCGTTGTTCGCCATGCCAGTAATCGCCAATCAGCGTCGTGCAGCAGGTCATCACGCACGCTTCCGCCGCGCCGAGCGCGAGCCGGCACACGAGGATCGCGGTGAGGCTGTCGAGCCACGCCGGCGCCGCGCCGACGAGTCCGTACACGAGCGTCGCGAGCAACAGCAACATCTTGCGTCCGACGCGATCGGCCAGCCAGCCGGCGAGCGGCGCGCACAGCGCGATCGCGAGCGCGGGGCCGGTCGCGACGAGCGGGACCAGCGCGGCCAGCCGCGGGTCGGCCGGCACGAATTCGGCCGCGAGTTTCGGCAGGATCGGCGCGATCATGACCGCGCCCATCACGGTGAGACTGCTGCCGAGCAGCAGCACGGCGCCCTGGCTTGTACCGGCCTGTCGGGCGGCACGCGAATAGGAGGGCGCGGATTGCGTTGAGGAAAGCGGATTCATCGACGGCTCCCGAATCGGAACATCAGAACGACAGCGCGGCACGCAGCGCGATCTGGTACCCCTGCGCGCGGTTTTGCGCGCCGAATTCCTTGTACGCATGCAGCCAGAGCGCGGGCTTGCCCGGCTCGACGTAGCTGATCGCCGGGCCCAGCGCGTTGACGCGGGCGCGATTGCCGTCGACGTTCGGGCCGTGGTCGTTGCTCAACTGCCGCTCGATGTAGCCGCCCAGGCCTGCCGTGAACGGGCCGATGTGCTGGCCGAGCGCGAATTCCTGACGGAACCCGGTGCCGCTGCGATAGTTCGTCGCGTGGTTGGTCGTGTTCTGATCGATCTCGATGCTGGTCGAGATTTCGAATCCGCTGTCGGTGATGTACGTCGCGCCGATGATCGGCGAGAAGGTCCAATGGTTGACGCCGGGATTGAAGAGCCGCGTGGCGCGATACGCGCCGGTCGGCGCCTGCACCTGCAGTGCGACGTTGACGAACAGGTTCGGCGAGGTCCATGCGAGGATCAGCGGCTGGAAGTCCGCATCGCCGATGTTGGTCGGATCGGCCGACATCGCGAGCGTGCCCGCCGGCGTCGGCACGTTCACGTGCCCGTTCAGGTTCAGGAATGGCACGACCGCGCCGAAGCCGACGTTCGCGCCGAACAGCTTCGCGTTCGTCATCCGGATGTACGCAAGGCTCCAGGACGCAACCGTCAGCGAGAAGTCGGCGTTGCCGCCGTTGCGGATCGTGCGGGTCGAGTAGTACGCGAAGCGTGTGGCGAGCGTGCCGTTCGGCGTGGGCGGCGGCGTGATGCCCGCGCCGAAATCGAATACACCGAACGGCGTGATCGGGCCGTCGTTTTCGAGCGCGTGGGCGTGCTGGCAGGCGAGCGTGGCCGCCAACGTGCCGATCGCGACGGCGGTGGTGCGTGTGCGGCAGCGCCGCACGCCGTGCGGACGTCTGAGGATTTCCATCGTGCCGTTCCCCGTACAGTTGAAATGTGTACGGAGTCTAGGAACGTCAAAATCCGGGGCGTTATCCGCTTTTGGTAATTATCGCGGCGGGCGTTTGAGCGTGTCGGACGGCAGTTCGCCAAACAGTTCCCGGTAGTGCGACGCGAACCGGCTCAGGTGCCAGAAGCCCCAGCGGCACGCGACGTCGCTGACCGACGCGCTGGCAGGGGAATGTTCCCGCAGTTCGCGGCGCACCGCGTTCAGCCGCAGTACGCGCAGGTACCACGCGGGGTGCGTGCCGAGGATTTCCTCGAAGCAATACTGCAATTTGCGCCGGCTCGCGCCGACTTCGCGACACACGTCGAGCACCGTCAACGCAACACCGGGCCGCGCCGCGACGAGTTCGCGCACGCGATCGACGACGCGGTGCCGCGCGGACGGATCGAGCCGGAGAGGGCGGCCGGCTGCCTCCGTTGCGTGCACGAGTTCGACCAGGATGGCGTCGCGCAGCGACTTGCGCGTGTGCGGCCGGGCGAGCGGGCGCTCGGGCGTATCGGCCGCGCCGAAGCCGGCCACCAGCAACGCGGTCAGCGCGTGATGGCGCGCGGCAGGCACGCGCAGGATTCGGGTTTCGCTCGACGATACAGCGTCGCCGTCTTCGTCCCGATCGCGGAGCCACGCCAGTCGGTGCAGCGTGTCGCTGGGCACGGTCAACAGTACGACGTCCTGATGGTCGGGCGTGCGCAGTTCCGGCAGCGAGGTGCCGCTAGAGACCAGCAAGGCCTTGTCGCGCAGCGGCGCGCCGCCGCAGAAGCCGGCGCCGGCGGTTTCCAGCGGGATGCTGAACGACGTCCTGCCTGCGCATTGGTCGCCGCGCTTGAGCAGCGCGCGGTTCACGCGTTCGCGCAGCAATTGCATGCCGTCGAAGCGGATTTCGTGCAGCGTTCCGTGGAAGGGCCCGGGCGACAGCTGATCGAGGCGGATCGACCAGCCGTGCGTGCATTCCGCGTGGGTATCGACATCCTGGCTCGCGAAGCGCCGGATCAACGGCACCGCGTCAGGCGCGGTGTCGGCGAAGCATGCGGCGGACGGCAGCGGAGCGGAATGCATGGCGAGTGGGGGCGATGGACGAGGCGTCCGCCGACAATGCGCACACAAATTCCGGTTGGCAATGCGTTTTTACCCGGGGCTGCACGTGCAATTCCGCAGCGGACGACGGGACGACGCGTCGGGCACGCATGATCGGGCATCGCGCCCGCGCCGAGCGCTGCGCCGCACCCGTACCCGCAAGGCCGGGCCAGCGGGCGCGGAACGCGCAACGGGAAATCGAACGCGCCGCGACGCCGGTTCAGTCCAGCCCGCCCTGGCACAGATACTTGATCGACAGATAATCGTCGAGCCCGTAACGCGAGCCTTCGCGACCATAGCCCGATTCCTTCACGCCGCCGAACGGCGCGGCCTCGCTCGCGAGCGCGCCTTCGTTGATCCCGACGATGCCCGTTTCGAGCCGTGCCGACACGCGCGCGATGCGCCGCACGTCCTGCGTGTAGAAATACGCGGCGAGCCCGAACGGCGTGTCGTTCGCGGCATCGACCGCTTCGTCCTCGGACTCGAAGCGAAACAGCGCGGCGACCGGGCCGAAGGTTTCCTCGCAGGTCAGCTGCATGTCGGCGGTGGCATCGGCGAGCACCGTCGGCGCGTAATAGTTCGCGCCGAGTTCGGTCAGGCGCTTGCCGCCCGTCAGCACGCGGGCGCCGCGTTCGACCGCATCGCCGACGTGCCGCGCGATCTTGTCGACCGCGCGCGCGTTGATCATCGGGCCGATCTGCGCGGCCGGGTCGGTCGCCGGCGCGACCTTCAGCGCGGCGACGCGCGCGGCGAGCTTCTCGGCGAACGCGTCGTAGACGCCGGCCTGCACGTACACGCGATTCGGCGACACGCACGTCTGCCCGCCGTTGCGGAACTTGGCCGCCATCAGCCCGTCGACCGCGGCATCGAGCTCGGCGTCGTCGAACACGATGAACGGCGCATTGCCGCCGAGCTCCAGCGACAGCTTCTTCAACGTCGCCGCCGATTCGCGCGCGAGCAGCTTGCCGACGGGCGTCGAGCCGGTGAACGTGATCTTGCGCACGCGGCCGTCGGCGAGCCAGTCGGCCGCGGCTTCGACGCCGCGTTCGCGCGACGCGGTAATCAGGTTCAGCACGCCGGCCGGCACGCCGGCTTCCTGCGCGAGAAACGCGAGCGCGAGCGCGGTCAGCGGCGTGTCCTCCGCCGGCTTCGCGACGACCGTGCAGCCGGCCGCGAGGGCAGGCGCGATCTTGCGCGCGATCATCGCGAGCGGGAAGTTCCACGGCGTGATCGCGGCGACGATGCCGATCGGCTCCTTCACCGCGCTGAGCCGCTTGCCGCGCTGCTGCTGCGGGATCAGGTCGCCGTACGTGCGCGTCGCTTCCTCGGCGAACCACAGCACGTACGACGCACCGTACGCGACTTCGCCGCGCGCTTCGGCAAGCGGCTTGCCCTGTTCGCGCGACATCAGCTTCGCGAGATCGTCGGTGTGCGCGACGATCGCCGCATGCCATGCACGCAGGATCGCGGCGCGTTCGCGCGCGGGCGTCGCGCGCCACGCGGGCAGCGCGCGGGCCGCCGCATCGGTCGCCGCGTGTGCGTCGGCGGCGCTGCTGTCGGGTGCGTGGGCAACGGTCTCGAGCGTGGCCGGATCGGTGACGGCGAAGCGGCGGCCGTCGAGCGCATCGCGCCACGCGCCGTCGATCAGGTTGGCGGTGCGAACGAGTTCGGTTCGGGACAGCGTAAGCGGCATGACAGGTCCTTGAGTGAAGCGGTTCGGCGACAACGACAACGACAACGACGGCGGAGCGGGCGTGCGACGACCCCGCGCGGACAGCGGGCTGCCGCGTGACAGGGTGCCGCGCCGGTGCGTCAGTGACGTTCGCCGAACAGCGATTCGAGCGGGTAGTGCCGTTTGACGAACGGCGACTTGATGATCACGTAACTGAAATACTTCTCGATGCCGATGTTCTGCTCGAGCAGCCCTTCGACGATCGTCTGGTAATGGCTCACGCTGCGCGTGATGAACTTCAGCAGATAGTCGTAGCCGCCGCTTGCAAGGTGGCATTCGACGATCTCGTCGACGTTGCGGATCGCCGCGACGAAGCGGTCGAAATCCTCGCGCCGGTGGTCGGCCAGCGTGACCTCGGTAAACACGACCTGCACGTCGCCGAGTTTCTCGAGCTGGATGTGCGCGCCGTAGCCGCCGATGTAGCCGGCCTTCTCGAGCCGCTTCACGCGGATCAGGCATGGACTGGGCGACAGCCCGACCGCATCGGCCAGCTCGACGTTGGTCATGCGGCCGCGCTTTTGCAACTGGGAGAGGATGCGCAGGTCGATGCGATCCAGCTTGCTGTCCGTCATGTTCACGTGAGAAGGCAAAAATGGAATGTCCGGTTACTTTAGAGTCGAACGATGGCGGCCACAAGCCCGGCTTTCCCTTGGCCGGTCAGGCGGGCTGCGCGTGCGCGGCGTCGAGCGCGCGCTGCACGCCCGCGTCGGCCAGCACGTCGTCGAGCGTCTTGCGCACGCGTTCGAACAGCAGGTCGAACTCGCCCGCGGTGAAGCTCAGCGCCGGCGCGAAGCCGAGCACGCCGTCGCCGAACGCGCGGAACACCACGCCGTTCGCGTACGCGGCGGCCGCGATCTTGTCGGGCACGTTCAGCGCCGGGTCGAAGCGCGTCTTGTGCGCCTTGTCGGCCACCAGTTCGAGCGCGCCGAGCAGGCCGACCGAGCGGGCGTCGCCGACGAGCGGATGCGCGCGCAGCGCGTCGAGCCCCGCGGCGAAGCGCGGCGCCAGCGTCTGGCCGTTCGCGAGCAGTCCGCCTTCGTGATAGAGCTTCAGCACCTCGAGGCCGATCGCCGCGCTCACCGGATGCGCGGAATACGTATGGCCGTGGCCGACCACCGGCGAATCGGCGCGGTCGCCCGCGATCCCTTCGTAGATTTCGTCGGACATCAGCACCGCGCCCATCGGCGCATAGCCGGCGGTCAGGCCCTTCGCGACGGTCATCAGGTCCGGATCGACCTGTTCGGCCTCGCATGCGAACAGCGGGCCCGTGCGGCCGAAGCCGGTGATCACCTCGTCGGCGACGAACAGGATGCCGAGGCGCCGGCACGCGTCACGCATCGCCTTCAGCCAGCCGGCCGGCGGCACGATCACCCCGCCGGAACCCTGCACGGGCTCGCAGAAGAATGCGGCGACGTTGTCCGCGCCGAGTTCGGCGACCTTCGCTTCGAGTGCGGCGACCGACGCGGCGATCAGCGCCTGCGGATCGTCGCCGAGCGGATGGCGGTACGGGTAGGGCGACGGAATATGGTGCTGGTCCGCGCGCGGCAGGTCGAAATGACGGTGGAACGCCGGCAGCGCGGTGAGGCCGGCGCCGACCGACGACGAACCGTGATAGCCGCGTTCCAGCGCGATCATCTGCTTCTTCGACGGGCGGCCGGTCGCGTTGAAATAATGCGTGATGAAACGGATCGCGGAATCGACCGCGTCCGAACCGCCGAGCGTGAAGTACACGCGGTTCAGCGACGGCGGCGCGAGCGCGGCGAGCCGTTCGGCGAGTTCGATCGCCGGCTGCGAGCCGAAATGGAAATAACCGGTCGCGTAGGGCAGCTTCGCCATCTGGTCGGCGGCGGCCTTCACGATGCTGTCGCGGCCGTAGCCGACGTTCACGCACCACAGGCCCGAGAACGCGTCGAGCAGCGTGTGGCCCGCGGCGTCGCGCAGGAATACGCCGTCCGCGGATTCCAGCACGGTGACGCCGCGCGCCTCGTGCGCACGGTAATTGACGACGGGGTGGATCAGATGTTGACGATCGGCTTCGATCAGCGCGGCTTGGTTCATGGGAAGGCGGGACTCTCGTCAGGTGTCAGCGGTGAGTTCATGCTAACGGGCGAGAAATCCGCATGCGTCTTCAATTTGCGGCCCGAAACGTATGCGCGCGGCGTTTGTGCGGGGCGCTTCGGCATTTTCTGCTGCGCGCCCGGCGGGCCGGGCGCGCGTCAGGTCAGTAGCCGCGCGTGCGATCGACGACGCCGATCATCGGCTGGCCCGCGCGATGGCGCGCGAGGTTCGCGAGCACCGCGTCGACCGCGGTGTCCGGCCGCGTCGCGCTGGCGATATGCGGCGTGATGCGAATGCGCGGGTGCGTCCAGAACGGATGGCCGGCCGGCAGCGGTTCGGGATCCGTCACGTCGAGGATCGCGCTGTCGAGGCGGCCGCTCGCGAGCGCCGCGAGCAGCGCGCCTTCATCGAGCTGCGGGCCGCGCCCGACCTGCACGAGCGAGGCGCCGGCCGGCAGCGCGTCGAACACACGTGCGCCGAGCAGCCCGCGCGTGCTGTCGGTGAGCGGCAGCAGGCAGATCAGGATGTCGGTGCGGGCGAGGAACGCGTCGAGCCCCGCATCGCCCGCGTAGCAGTCGACGCCGTCGAGCGTGCGCGGCGTGCGGCTCCAGCCGGCGCACGGGAAACCGAAGCGCCGCAGCGTGTCGAGCACGGCCTGGCCGAGCGTGCCGAGCCCGAGCACGCCGACGCGCCGCGACGCGGCCGCGCGCACGGGATGCTCGCGCCACACCTGGTCGCGCTGCTGCGCCGCATAGTCGAACAGGTCGCGATGGATCGTCAGCACGGCCTGCGTCACGTATTCGACCATCCCTTCGACGATGCCCGGCTCGATCATCCGCACGACGGGGATATGCGAGGGCACGCGCGACAGGTCGAACTGGTCGATGCCGGCGCCGACCGAGAACACGACCTCGAGATTCGGCAGCAGCGCGACCGGATCGTCCGGCGGCTGCCATGCGGCGAGATAGCGGACGGCTTCGGCGTCGCCGAGGTCCGGCCAGATCCGGAACGGCAGATCGGGCGCCTGTTGCGCGAAGCGCGCCGCCCACTGCGCGCCGCGCACCGGGTCGGCCTTGTAGAGAAAGCTCATCGTGCGCTCCGCTCAGCCGAGCGCCTGGTTCACGATCGCGAACGCGCGCAGCGCCGGGTCGCGGGCAGGCGTCGCGCCGCGCGCCATCGCGACGACGGTGTCGACGCGCGGCAACCCGAGACCCTGCAGCCAGTCGGACAGCCCGCTGTCGCCCGGCACGTCGAGCCGCACGAACATGCCTTCGTGCAGCGCGAGCCAGTGGCTGATCAACGCCTGCGCGCGCAGCGCATCCGGTGCGACCACCGGGCCGATCACGTGACCGCGGCCGAACCGGCGGAACAGCGCGAAGCCGAGCAGTTCGCCGTCGCGGTCGAGCGCGATCCCATTCGCGACGTCGAGCAGCGCTTCGATCACCGCACCGCGTTCGTAGCCGGCCGCGCGCGACGCGAGCGCGGCGAGACGCGGCCCGTCGTTGGTGCCGAGCGGGCGCAGGCGCTCGCCGGGCGGCAGCGAGATCAGCGGAGGCTGGAATGCGGCGCCCTGGTGCTGATCGATCGTATCGATCACGTCGAAGCCGAATTTCGCGTACAGCGGCTCGCCCGCCGGCGTCGCATGCAGAAAAATGGTCCGCGCGCCGAGGCTGTCGACCACGCGGGTCATCAGCTCGCGCCCGATGCCGCAGCCCTGGCGCTCGGGCGACACGATCACCATGCCGAGCGACGCGTGCGATTCGCCGAAGCGCCAGCCGAGCGCGGTACCGACGACGCCGGTTTCGTCTTCGGCGACGAAGCCGCCGCCGAGCTGGAACGCGAAGCGCCAGTCGTCGAGCCGGTGCGGCCACTTGACCGCCTCCGACAGTCGATGGGCGGCGGGCAGGTCGGTTTCGGCGAACGGACGATAGATGAGCGTGCGGGAAGGATTGAGGTCGGACACGCCTGACTCCGGATGGGTGGGAATGATCCGTTCACTCTGCCAGCGCGGTGGCGGCACGGATAGGACGATTCGCCTGTTTTCCGGCGGCGGCGGGCGCGCCCGCGAGATCGATGCAAACCGGCTCGATCGGCGCGAACGAACGCGCGGATCGTGCCGGCGCGGCCGGTCAATCCGGCCACGCGTGCTGTGGAATGCCACTACGATCGATGCACGGCGGCACTGCCGCCTGCCGAAGGGCCGCACCGGCAGGCGAGCCCGCCGCGGTAGCGTGGCGCATCGGCTGGCCGCGACGCGCCGCGCCCGATCGCGCCGCAGATCGTGCTGCATGTGGCGGGCAACACGCGGCGATTCTGCGTTTTGAGCGGCGCCGAATGATGCGCGAACGACTTTTTGCCCTGATTCAATTTCGTTAAACCCAGCCCATCCCCGGCCCTGCCGGGGCTTCACACCGACAGGACCTGACCATGATCCAGTTTGAACCGAAGTACATCACCTTCGACTGCTACGGCACGCTGACCCATTTCCGGATGGCCGAGACGGCGCGCGAAATCTATGCGGACCGGTTGTCGCCGGCCACGATGGAGGCCTTCGTGCGCGCGTTCGCCGCCTATCGGCTCGACGAGGTGCTCGGCGCGTGGAAGCCGTACCGCGACGTCGTCGTCAACGCGGTCCGCCGCACCTGCGCGCGGCTCGGCGTGAAGTTCGACGAAGCCGAGGCCGAGCTTTTCTATCATGCGGTGCCGACGTGGGGCCCGCACCCGGACGTGCCGGCCGGGCTGTCGCGGCTGGCGTCGAAGTACAAGCTGGTGATCCTGTCGAACGCGATGGACGAGCAGATCATGAGCAACGTCGACAAGCTCGGCGCGCCGTTCCATGCGGTGTTCACCGCGCAGCAGGCGCAATCGTACAAGCCGCGGATGCAGGGCTTCGAATACATGTTCGACAAGCTCGGCTGCAAGCCGGAGGACGTGCTGCACGTGTCGTCGAGCCTGCGCTACGACCTGATGACGGCCGAGGATCTCGGGATCAAGCACAAGGCGTTCGTGAACCGCGGCCACGAGCCGGGCACGCCGTTCTACAACTATTACGAAGTGTCGGACATCGGTCAGCTCGCGACGCAACTCGGACTGTAAGCCGGCTGCGCTGGCCGATCCATCGAGCGCCGGGGCGCGGCCGTGATGCCGTCGCGTCCCCGGTGCGCGTTCGTTCAGCGCACGAAATGAGGGTAATTACCGATATTGAGTGATTCAAGGTGGGGCCGCCCGGGCCGATATATGTACCGAACGGTTAATATTTCGAGGCCCCCGCATGAAGTTGTCCACCAAACTGCTGATGCTCGTCGCCGCGGCGCTGCTCGGCGTCGTCCTGCTCGCCGCGTTGTCGCTGCACACGCTGCGCGACGCGCTGATCGACAGCCGCCGCGAAGAGATCGTCATTCTGCTGACCAAGGCCGAGCATCTGGTCGATTCGTATCGCGCGATGCAGACGAGCGGCACGCTCACGCAGGAGCAGGCGCAGCAGCAGGCCAAGGCCGCACTGGCCGCGCTCAACGCGAATTCGAAGAGCTACTTCTGGGTCACGACGTCCGACGGCGTCAACCTCGTGCACCCGAACGCGAAGTTCATCGGCACGCGCGCGAAAGGCAACCGCACGACCAGCGGCATGACCGACAGCGAGGCGTACCGCGCGGGGATGGCGCAGGCGCATTTCGCGCTCGTCGACGTGCTGATCAAGCGCAGTCCCGACGCGGACCTGGAGCCGAAGCTGCAGGGCGTGGTCGCGATTCCGGACTGGAACTGGTGGATCGGCACCGGATTTTTCTACGACGACATCAACGCGGCGTTTGCGCGGCTCGCGATGGTGCTCGGCGCCGTCGCGCTCGTCATCGCCGCGGCGCTCGCGGCCATCGCATGGGGCGTGCTGCGCAGCGTCAGGCGCACGCTCGGCGGCGAACCCGCGCATGCGACGCAGATCGCCGCCCGTATCGCCGCCGGCGAACTGGACGTGCAGTTCGATACCGCGCACGCCGCGCCCGGCAGCCTGCTCGTCGCGCTGGGCGACATGAAGGCGCGGCTGACCGACACCATCGCCGAGATCCAGACCACGACCCACTCGATCGCCACCGGCACCGGCGAGATCGCGCAAGGCAACCTGGATCTGTCGCAGCGCACGGAGCAGCAGGCCGCGTCGCTGCAGGAAACGGCGGCGAGCATGGAGCAGATCACGTCCACGGTCAAACAGAACGCCGACAACGCGCGCCAGGCGAATGCGCTCGTGGCCCAGGCCAAGGATGCGACCGAACTCGGCGGCGCCGCCGTGCAGGCAGTCGTCGAAACGATGCGGCAGATTTCGGACGGGTCGGTGCGGATCGCCGACATTACCGTCGTGATCGAAAGCATCGCATTCCAGACCAACATTCTCGCGCTCAACGCCGCGGTGGAAGCCGCGCGGGCCGGCGAGGAGGGGCGCGGGTTCGCCGTCGTCGCATCGGAAGTCCGCTCGCTCGCGCAACGCAGCGCCGCGGCCGCGAAGGACATCAAGGGATTGATCGACGCGTCGGTCGAGCGGGCCGGCAGCGGCAGCCGGCTGGTCGAGACGGCCGGCGAGCGCATGACGGAGATCGTCCGGTCGATCGACCGGGTGGCCGACATCATGGGCGAGATTTCGGCGGCATCGGCCGAGCAAAGCACCGGCATCGAGCAGATCGGGCTGGCGGTCGCGCAAATGGACGAAGTCACCCAGCAGAACGCCGCGCTCGTCGAGCAGGCGGCTGCGGCCGCCTCGTCGCTGGACGAGCAGGCGGCGCGCCTGCGGGCCGCCGTATCGGTATTCCGGCTCGCTGCGTGACGGCTTCGCGCCGCCCGCCCGCGGCTGGCGCATCATCCTGCCTCCCGCGCGCCACGCCGGCGCCCGCCCGGCGTGACGCGCCGACATGCCGGTGACCCACGCGTCGCCACACGAGGGCGCGGCGCCTGACGGCTGCATGGGCCCGGTTGCCGGCCAGTCCCGTCATCTTCCCGTTTTCCCGCGAAGCCGTTCCGATCGAGCGGCATTCCTCTGAACTTTCCTGCGCGACGCACCGTCGCGATCCCCACCGTCGACGCCCGTGCATGCGGCGATCTGCCGCAATGCACCGCTCGTTTCAGCCGTCGTCGGCATGCGGACACGCATTCGACACAAACGTGCGGTTTGCGTGAGTCAAACGCGCGCCGGATGCCGAACGGGCAATTTTGTCGGCGCAATCTGCGGCGGCAGCGGCCTTACGATTTCCTGCATCGACACGGGTTCGGCAGCCGCCGCGACACGCTGTCGGGCCAACGGCGACACGTGCGCGCACGCAGCAATTCATGCTGCGCGGGCGGCTCAAAACGGTCGATTCGTATCGTGCGGGCCGCCCGAATCGCGACAAACCGCATTTTGGCGATGCTTAAATGAATTGCATGTGTACGACGTCGAGCCCGCCACCAGCAAGCGGGCGCGGCGCGATTGAACAACCACGCTGGACCCTTGGACCCACTTCCCACAGTCAGGAGCAGTTCGGATGAGCGACGATATCGACAAAGACGGCAAGGGCGGCTTCACGCGCCGCGACATGATGAAGGTCATGGCGGCGGGCGGCATGATGGCCGCCGGCGCCGGCGGACTGCTGATGACCCCCGACTCGGCGTTCGCCGCACCCGCGCCGAAGCGCGGCGGCAAGATCCGGGTCGCGAACGAATCCGGCTCGACGGCCGATACGCTCGACCCGGCCAAGGGCTCGACGGGCGCGGACTACACGCGCTTCTTCATGTTCTACAGCGGCCTCACGCAGCTCGATGCGAGCCTGACGCCGCAGATGAACCTCGCCGAGTCGCTGCAGACGACCGATGCGAAGACCTGGATCATCAAGCTGCGCAAGGGCGTCACGTTCCACGACGGCAAGCCGGTCGGCCCGGCCGACGTGGTGTATTCGCTGATGCGCCACAAGAACCCGGCCACCGCGTCGAAGGTCAAGACGCTTGCCGAACAGTTCTCGGATGCGAAGGCGACCGGCCCCGACGAAGTCACGCTGACGCTCGCGAGCGCGAACGCCGATCTGCCGGTGATCCTCGCGACGCCGCAGCTCGTGATCGTCAAGGACGGCACGACCGACTTCTCGACCGGTATCGGCTGCGGCCCGTACAAGCTGAAGTCGTTCAAGCCGGGCGTGGCGACCATCGGCGTGCGCAACGACAGCTACTTCAAGCCGGGCCGGCCGTATCTCGACGAGATCGAGCTGATCGGCATCAGCGACAGCGCCGCGCGCCTGAACGCGCTGCTGTCGGGCGACGTGCACCTGATCAACGCGATCGATCCGCGCTCGACGCAGCGGGTCGCGTCGACGCCGGGCTACGCGCTGAAGGAAACCAAGTCGGGCCTCTATACCGACCTGATCATGCGCAGCGACAACCCGATCGTCTCGAATCCCGATTTCGTCGAAGGGATGAAGTACCTGTTCGATCGCGAGCAGATCCGCTCGGCGGTGTTCCGCGGCTACTCGGTGATCGGCAACGACCAGCCGATTCCGCCGGGGCATCGCTACTTCAACGCATCGCTGCCGCAGCGCGCGCACGATCCGGACAAGGCGAAATTCCTGCTCCAGAAAGCGGGGGCGCTCGGCGCGACGCTGCCGCCGATCTATGCGACGTCCGACGCGAACGGATCGATCGAAATGGCCGTGCTGCTGCAGCAGGCCGGCCAGAAGATCGGGCTGAACCTGCAGGTCAACCGCGCGTCGCCCGACGGCTACTGGTCGAATCACTGGATGAAGCACCCGCTCACCTTCGGCAACATCAACCCGCGCTCGAGCGCCGACGTGCTGTTCACGCAGTTCTTCAAGTCGGATGCGCCGTGGAACGAGTCGGGCTGGAAGAACGCGAAATTCGACCAGTTGCTGCTCGCCGCGCGTTCGGAAACCGACGACGCGAAGCGCAAGCAGATGTACGGCGACATGCAGGTGATCGTGTCGCAGCAGGGCCGGGTCGGCATTCCGGCGTTCATCAGCTTCCTCGACGGGTACGACAAGCGGCTCGCGGGCCTCGGTTCGATCCCGACCGGCGGGATGATGGGCTTCATGTTCGCCGAGAACGTGTGGTGGAACGCATGACGTCGTGGCTGGCCGCCGTCGCGCGGCCGGTGCGGGCCTCCGCGCCGGCCACGCGCGGTTTTTTCGGGAGGGTCGCTCCATGAACCGAATTCTCATCGGGCTGATCGGCCGGCGCATCGCGGTCACCGCGCTGACGCTGCTGATCGTGTCCGCGATCATCTTCACGATCACGAACCTGCTGCCGGGCGACGCCGCGCAGGCCGCGCTCGGCCAGTCGGCGACGCCGGAGACGGTCGCCGCGCTGCGCCAGCAGTTCGGTCTCGACATGCCGGCGCACGAGCGGTACGTGCACTGGCTCGCAGGGCTGTTGCACGGCGATTTCGGCCGGTCGTTTTCCGGCGACATGCCGGTGTCGGAGCTGATCGGCGGGCGCTTGCCCAAGTCGCTCGCGCTGGCGGCGATCACGACCGCGGTGTCGGTGCCGATCGCGCTGCTGCTCGGGATCCTCGCGGCGGTCAAGCGCGAGTCGGTGATCGACCGCGTGATCAGCCTCGGCACGCTGTCGCTTGTCGCGACGCCGGAATTCCTGATCGCGACGGTCGCCGTGCTCGTGTTCGCGGTGAAGCTGCACTGGCTGTCCGCGCTGTCGTACAGCGGCCCGATCGAAAGCCTGCACGATTTCCTGCGTGCGTATGCGATGCCGGTGCTGACGCTGTGCGCGGTCGTGATCGCGCAGATGGCGCGCATGACGCGCGCCGCGGTGATCGAGCAACTGAGCGCGTCGTACGTCGAGATGGCCGTGCTCAAGGGCGCGAGCCCCGCGCGCGTCGTGCTGCGCCATGCGTTGCCGAACGCGATCGGTCCGATCGCCAATGCGATCGCGTTGAGCCTGTCGTATCTGCTCGGCGGCGTGATCGTCGTCGAGACGATCTTCAACTATCCGGGCCTCGCGAGCCTGATGGTCGACGCCGTCAGCAATCGCGATTTCCCGCTGGTCCAGGCCTGCACGCTGATCTTCTGCGTCGCTTATCTGACGCTCGTGCTGTTCGCCGACCTGTGCTCGATCGTGTCGAACCCGCGACTGCGCACCTGAGTGTTTCGTTTTCCTTCCGAGATGCCGCCCATGCAACCGATCGAACCCGTACAACGCAGCAGTGCGCTGCCACCATCCGGCGACCCGCCCGTCGGGCGGGGCAGCATGCCGCCCGCCGCGCCCGCCCCCGACCAGCCGCGCAAGCGCCGCGCCGCGCGCATCGCCTTGACGACCGGCGGCCGCGTCGGTCTGTCGATGGCCGGCCTGATGTTGTTCATTGCCGTGTTCGCACCGCTGATCGCGCCGCATGACGTCGGCGCGATCGTCACGCCCGACGTGTTCGCGTCGTTCAGCGCGAAGCTGCCGTTCGGCTCCGACTTCCTCGGCCGCGACATGCTGAGCCGGATCCTGTACGGCACGCGGCTGACCGTGCTGCTCGCGCTGGCCGCGGTGCTGCTCGCCGCGGTGACCGGCACGACGCTCGGGCTGCTCGCGACCGTGTCGGGTCGCGCGGTCGACGAGACGATGAGCCGGCTGCTCGACGCGCTCACGTCGATTCCGTCGAAGATGTTCGCGCTGATGTTCGTCGCCGCGTTCGGCTCGTCGCTGCCGCTGCTGGTCCTGACCGCCGCGGTCAGCTACATGCCCGGCTCGTACCGGATCGCGCGCGCGCTGGCCGTCAACATCAGCACGCTCGAATTCGTGCAGGTGGCCAGGGCGCGCGGCGAAAGCGCGCTGTACATCGCGTGCGTCGAGATGCTGCCGAACATGATCCACCCGATGCTGGCGGACACCGGGCTGCGCTTCACGTTCGTCGTGCTGCTGCTGAGCGGCCTGAGCTTTCTCGGGCTCGGCGTGCAGCCGCCGTATGCGGACCTCGGCTCGCTCGTGCGCGAGAACATCGCGAGCCTCGGCGACGGCTCGGCCGTCGCGATCATGCCCGCGGTCGCGATCGCGATCCTGACGGTGGGCGTCAACCTGATGATCGACGGTCTGCCGCATCGCGGCCGCCGCAAGGGCGCGGAAGGCGCCGCCGGAGGACACTGATGCGACACGAATCGAATCCGCTCGTCGAGGTGCGCGGGCTGCGCGTGGTCGGCGGCCGGCCGGGCGGCGAGGAAACGACGATCGTCCACGGGGTCGACTTCGACATCGGGCGCGGCGAGGTGCTCGCGCTGATCGGCGAATCGGGCTCCGGCAAGACGACGATCGCGTTGTCGCTGATGGGCCATGCGCGTACCGGATGCCGGATCGCCGGCGGCTCGGTGAAGCTCGACGGCACCGACGTGTGCACGCTTTCGGCTTCGGCGCTGACCGCGCTGCGCGGCCGCAAGGTCGCGTATATCGCGCAGAGCGCGGCCGCCGCGTTCAACCCGTCGCGCACGATTCTCGACCAGGTGATCGAGAGCGCGCTGATCCACAAGACGATGACGAAGCGCGACGCGCAGGCGAAGGCGATCGAGCTGTTTCGCGCGCTCGCGCTGCCGGAGCCGGAGACGATCGGCAAGCGCTATCCGCACCAGGTATCGGGCGGCCAGCTGCAGCGGCTGATGGCCGCGATGGCGCTGATCACCGATCCGGAGCTGGTGATCCTCGACGAGCCGACCACCGCGCTCGACGTGACCACGCAGATCGACGTGCTGCAGGCGTTCAAGAGCGTGATCCGGCGCTACGGGATGAGTGCGGTGTACGTGTCGCACGACCTGGCCGTGGTCGCGCAGATGGCCGACCGGATCGTCGTGCTGAGCGACGGCGTGATCCGCGAGGCGGGCGGCACCGAACAGATCCTGCATGCGCCGACGCATCCGTACACGCAGAGCCTGATCGCGGCCGTCACGCCGAACGATGCCGAGCGCGACGCGCCGGCGCAACGACCGGCCGCGCCGGCGCCGCTGCTCGACGTGCGCGGCGCGATCGCCGGCTACGGCGGCCGCGCCGCGAACGGCTGGCCCGCGAAGGTGATCCTGCACGAAGTCGACCTGCGCATCGGGCGCGGGCAGACGGTCGGCGTGATCGGCGAATCGGGCTCCGGCAAGACGACGCTCGCGAAGGTGATCGCGGGCCTCGTGCCGGCGACGGGCGGCGCGATCCTGCTCGACGGCGAGCCGCTCGCGCGCGATATCGGCAAACGGACGAAGGAGCAGCATCGCCGCGTGCAGATCGTGTTCCAGAACGCCGATACCGCGCTCAACCCGGTGCATACCGTCGAGCGCACGCTCGCACGGCCGCTCGCGTTCTATCACGGCATCAGGGGCGCGCGTGCACGCCAGCGCGTCGCGGAGCTGCTCGAGCTCGTTCGGCTGCCGCCGGCGGTGGCCTCGCGGCGTACCGGCGAGCTGTCGGGCGGGCAGAAGCAGCGCGTGAACCTCGCGCGCGCGCTCGCGGCGGAGCCCGACCTGATCCTGTGCGACGAGGTCACGTCGGCGCTCGACACCGTGGTCGGCGCCGCGATCATCGAGCTGCTGCGCGACCTGCAGGCGAAGCTCGGCGTGTCGTACGTGTTCATCACGCACGACATCGCGAAGGTGCGCGCGATCAGCGACGACATCGTCGTGCTGTATGCGGGCCGCCGCGTGGAGACGGGCAGCCGCGATGCGCTGTGCGCGCCGCCTTATCACCCGTATTCGCACTTGCTGGTGTCGTCCGCGCCGGAATTGCGCGCGGGCTGGCTCGACGATGCGGCCGAGCGTTGCCACCGGCCGCTGGTGCCGATCGGCGAGCGCGAGAACGAGGCCGAGCTGTGTCCGTTCCTGTCGCGCTGCGCGATGCGCGTGGACGGCGTGTGCAACCGGACGGCCCCGTCGCTGCGCACGCTCGGGAACGGCGCGCAGGTGCTGTGCCATCGCAGCGAGGAGGATCTCGCGCGCTTCCAGGCGGAGCCGATTCCCGCCGGCGTCGCGCCGGTGCAGCCGTAGTGCGTGGCGCGCGAACCGTTCATCGCGCGGTGCGGTGAACGGCCCGCCGCATAGTGTGCCGCGGCGGTCGTGCAAAACGGCAATTTGCACGCGTGCCGCGCGCGAATACGCGGCAACTGCGGTTTTTGACGGTGATTAAATGATTCTCATTGAACGGTCGCCGATCGTCGTTGCCGGCATGCAAAAGAAGGATCCGATGAAACTGGAATCGTACTGGCTGGATACCCGCCCCGCGTTTCGCGACGGCAGCGTTGGGGCCGTCGAAGGGCGAGCCGACGTCGTCGTGATCGGCGGCGGTTTCACCGGCTTGTCGGCGGCGCTCGCGCTCGCGCAGCGCGGCGTTTCGGTGGTCGTGCTCGAAGCCGCGCAGGTCGCCGGCGAAGCGTCCGGCCGCAACGGCGGCCAGTGCAATACGGGCGTCGCGCAGGACTACGCGTCGCTGGCCGCCCGCATCGGCGCCGCGCAGGCGAAGCAGTTTTATCTTGCGTATGAAAGCGCGGTGAAGAGCGTCGAGACGATCGTGACCGAACAGGCGATCGACTGCGATTTCCGGCGCGCGGGCAAGCTGAAGCTCGCCGCGAAGCCGCAGCATTTCGCGGGGCTCGAAAAGACCTTCAACGCGTTGCGGCGCGATGTCGATCCGGACATCGAACTGATCGAGCCGTCGCGGATCCGCGATGAAATCGCATCCGACGGCTTCTACGGAGGGCTCCTGCAGCGCAACGGCGCGCAGATGCACATGGGCAAGTTCGGCGTCGGCCTCGCGCAAGCGGCCGTGCGGGCCGGCGCACGCGTGTACGAGCACGCGGCCGTCACGCAGCTCGACCGGCTCGACGGCGAGCGCCACCGCATCACCTGCGCCCGCGGCACGATCGTCGCCGACCGCGTGCTGGTCGCGACCGGCGCATCGCAGCACGGGCCATTCGCGTGGTTCCGGCGACGCATCGCGCCGGTCGGCAGCTTCATCGTCGTGACCGAGCCGCTGCCGGATGCGCAGTTGAACCGGCTGTTTCCGCACCGCCGTGCCTACGTGACGTCGCGCCAGATCGGCAATTATTTCCGCGTGACGCCCGACAACCGGCTGCTGTTCGGCGGCCGCGCGCGCTTCGCGATGTCGAGCCCGCGCTCGGATGCGAAGAGCGGCGACGTCCTGCGCGCCGGCATGGCCGGCTACTTCCCGGAACTGGCCAGCGTGCGGCTCGACTACTGCTGGGGCGGGCTGGTGGACATCACCGCCGACCGGCTGCCGCGCGCGGGCCAGCACGACGGGCTCTATTACTCGATGGGCTACAGCGGCCACGGCGTGCAGATGTCGGTGCACATGGGCCGCGTGATGGCCGACGTGCTGTATGGCGCCGCCGCGTCGAACCCGTGGCGCGAACTCGACTGGCCGGCGATACCCGGCCATTTCGGGCACGCGTGGTTCCTGCCGCTCGTCGGCGCGTATTACCGGATGCAGGATTTCCTGCATTGAAGCGAGCGCCGGGAGAATTCGACATGACAGTGCAATTCGTTGGCTCGCCGCGTGTCGCGCGGCCCGTGTCGCCGGCGATCGGCGACGTGCTGCGCACGATCGACGCGTCGTTCGCGCAGCCGCTGAACCTCGATACGCTCGCGGCGGTGGCTGGGTTGAGCGTGTCGCGTTTCACCGCGCGCTTTCGCAGCGAAACCGGGCTGTCGCCGCACCGGTATTTGTGTCTCGTGCGGATACGGCGGGCGCAGGACCTGTTGCGCGCCGGTCTCGCGCCGTCGGTCGTCGCGACCGACGTCGGCTTCTTCGATCAGAGCCATCTGTGCCGGCATTTCCGGCGCGTGCTCGGGATCACGCCGCGCGATTACGTGGTCGCCCGCACGGGCGGCGCACCGGTGCGAACACCATCGACACGCATGCACGCCGAACGCCGCGATGCGTCGTGTCACGCGGCGTAAGCACACGCATGGACGACATGCCCCGCTGAGGATGTCCGGCACGAGAGCCGGCGAACGACGATTTCCGTTATCGCGTGACAGCTTTCGAACGAATCCGTCACGCACTGCACAGGAGCAGAAATGACCGCAGTTTTCGTGTTGCACCGGGCCGACGGCGCACCGTCTTCCACCGCGTTCCGCAAACAGGCGTTCGGCGCGAGCGATCCGTTCGCGTCGCATCGCGAGATCGCGTGGGAAGGCCCCGACGCGATGGCCGCGGGGCGCATCGACTTCGCGGGCGAACTCGACGTGCCGAGCTTTCCGCACATCGAAACGCTCGTCGTCGTCCAGGGCGAGCTGACGCTCGAAGCGGCCGGGGCCGCGCCGCTGGTGGTCGGCCCGGGACAGGGCGCCGTCATCGGCGGCGGCACGGCGCTGCGCATCGCCGCGCAATCGCCGGTGCGGCTGATGTTCTGCGCGGCAGCGTGCGCGCAACCGACGAAACGCGGCCTCTTTGCGCTGCACGCCGACGCGGACTTCAAACCGTCCGCCACGCTGCCGGCCGAGGTACTGCTCGGCCCCGCGCCGCAATGCCGCAGCGACAACGTGTTCACCGACGACGGCGCCGCGTACTGCGCGGGCACGTGGGATTCGACGCCGTATCACCGGATCGTCCGACCGCATCGCGCGAACGAGTTCATGTTCCTGCTGGACGGCGGCGTCCGGTTCGCGGCGCCCGACGGCAGCGTGGAATCGCTCGGTACCGGCGATGCGCTGTTCGTGCCGCGCGGCGCGTCGGTCGGATGGGAAAGCAGCGAACGCGTGGCGAAGTTCTACGTGATGCAGAACGTCAAACCCTCCACCGAACGAGACTGAGCATGTCCCCTCCGCTGCGCCATATCGAAACCTTGTCCACGCCGCCGGCCGCGGCCGACGTCGTCGTGATCGGCGGCGGCATCATCGGCGTCTTCACCGCCTACTATCTGGCCCGCCGCGGCGTATCGGTCGCGCTCGTCGAGAAAGGGCGAATCGGCGCCGAACAGTCGAGCCGCAACTGGGGCTGGTGCCGGCAGCAGAACCGCGACGCGCGCGAGTTGCCGATGGCGAGCAAGAGCATCGATCTGTGGGAACGATTCGCCGCCGAATCCGGAGAAGACACGGGCTTTCATCGCTGCGGGCTGCTGTATCTCAGCAATGACGAGGCCGAACTGTCGCGCTGGGCCAGCTGGGGCGAATTCGCGAAGACCGCCGGTGTCACCACGTACATGCTCGACAGCAAGCAGGCCGCCGAACGCGGACGGGCGACCGGGCGGCAGTGGAAAGGCGGCGTCTTCTCGCCGACCGACGGCACAGCCGATCCGGGCAAGGCCGCGCCGGCCGTGGCCGCCGCGCTGATCAAGCTGGGCGGCAGTGTCCATCAGCACTGCGCGGCGCGCGGCATCGAGCTCGAAGGCGGCCGTGTCGCCGGCGTCGTCACCGAGGCCGGCGTCATCAAGACCCGAACGGTCGTGATGGCCGGCGGCGCATGGGCGTCGTCGTTTTGCCGCCAGCTCGGCATCCGGTTTCCGCAAGCGTCGATCCGTCAGTCGATCCTGAGCGTGTCGCCCGTCGACACGCCGCTGCCGGGTGCGATGTACACGTCCGGCGTGTCCATCACGCGCCGCGGCGACGGACGCTACGCATTGGCGATCAGCGGCCGCGCACGCGTGGACCTGACGCCGCAGTTCCTGCGCTTCGCGCCGCAATTCGTGCCGATGTTCGCGAAACGCTGGCGCAACCTGCTGCCGGGCGGCCTCGAAGGCGTGCGCAGCGGCCATGAAACGTTGAAGCGCTGGCGCCTCGATGCGCCGACGCCGATGGAAGCGATGCGCATTCTCGATCCGAAGCCCGACATGCCGACGGTCGCCGAAACGTACCGCCGCGCGTCCGAACTGTTGCCCGAACTGCGCGAAGCGAAGATCACGCACGCGTGGGCCGGGTACGTCGACAGCACGCCGGACGGCGTGCCGGGCATCGGCGAAGTGCCGGGCGTGCCGGGGCTGATCCTCGCGGCGGGGTTTTCGGGACACGGCTTCGGGATCGGCCCGGGCGCCGGGCACCTGATCGCCGATCTCGCGACCGGTGCGCAACCGTTCGTCGACCCGGCGCCGTACCGGCCCGCCCGGTTCAGCGAGTCCGCATGGGGCAAGGTCGCGGATTTCTAGTGCAGGGCCGTCGCGCTGATGCGGGGCAGCCGGGACGCGGTGCTTCGATCCCGATCGCGGGCAAGCGGCCCATCGGCCCGATCGGCGCGGCGAACGTTCAGCAGCCTCGCAGCGCGGTGCGGTGCGATGGACAGCTTTGGAGTGCCTGATGCGTTTCAGTTCCTACTGGCTCGACACGTCGGAGCCATTCGCGAGCAGCGCGCCGGCGTTGCATGACGGAAGTTGCGACGTGGCGGTGGTGGGCGGCGGGATCACGGGTTCGGCCGCGGCGCTGGCGCTGGCCAAGAAAGGCGCGCGCGTGATCGTCTGCGAGGCGGGCACCGTCGGGCAGGCGGCATCCGGACGCAACGGCGGCATGTGCAACAACGGCTTCGCGCAGGATTACGCGTCGCTGTCGCAGCGCATCGGCACGGAACTGGCCAACCGGCTCTATCTCGCGTTCGACGCGGGCGTCGACACGGTCGAGCGGCTGGTCCGGGAGGAGTCGATCGATTGCGATTTCGTGCGCCGCGGCAAGCTGAAGCTCGCGGCGAAGCCCGAGCACTACGACAAGCTCGTGCGCAGTCAGGCCCTGCTCGCGGCGAGCGTGGACCCCGACACGCGCGTGGTCACGAAGGCGGAACTGCGCGACGAGATCGGCTCGAACCGATATCACGGCGGGCTGCTGTTCGGCAAAAGCGCCGGGATGCATGTCGGCCGTTATGTGCGCGGCCTCGCGCGCGCCGCGCAAGCCCGTGGCGCGCATATTCTCGAGCATGCGCCGGTGCTCGGCCTGACGCGGCAAGCGGGCGGCACGTACGCGGTGCAAACGCCGCTCGGCGAGATTCGCGCGCGCCAGGTCCTGCTCGCGAGCGGCATTTCGCAGGTCGGGCCGTTCGGCTGGGTTCGCCGCAGGATCGTGCCGGTCGGCGCGTTCATCATCGTCACCGAGCCGTTGCCGAACGATCTGCTCGACCGCTTGCTGCCGACGCGGCGGATGGTCACCGACACGAAGAACTTCGTGAATTTCTTTCGCGTCACGCCCGACAACCGAATGCTGTTCGGCGGGCGCGCGCGTTTTGCCGCGTCGAATCCGCGTTCGGACGAAAAGAGCGGGGCCATCCTGCGGCAGCAAATGGCTGCCGTGTTTCCCGAGCTGGCCGACGTACGCATCGACTACTGCTGGGGCGGGATGGTCGACATGACGGCCAACCGGCTGCCGCGCGCGGGCGAACGCGACGGCGTCTACTACTCGATGGGCTATAGCGGCCACGGCACGCACATGGCCACGCTGATGGGCACGTTGATGGCCGAGATCATGGACGGACGCGCCGACCTCAACCCGTGGAAAGATTTCGACTGGCCCGCGATTCCGGGCCACTTCGGCAAACCCTGGTTTTTGCCGTTCGTCGGCGCCTGGTATCGACTCAAGGACACTCTCCAATGAATTCCCCTGTTGTTCACCTGATGCAAGCCGGCCGGCTGGATCGCTTTTTCATCGACGGCGACTGGGTGCTGCCCGAAGGCGGCGAGCGGTTTGCCGTCATCAGCCCGTCCACCGAAGACACGCTGTGCGAGATCCCGCTCGGCAACGCGCGCGATGCCGACCGCGCGGTGCTGGCCGCGCGCCGCGCGTTCGAACGCTGGTCCTCGACTTCACCGCAGGAACGCGCGGCGTTGCTCGACCGTGTGCATGCGCTGATGCTGGAGCGCGCCGAGCTGTTCGCCACCGCGCTCGCGCTGGAGATGGGCGCGCCGATCGGCTATGCGCGCGGCGCGCACGTGCCGCTCGCGGCCGAACATATTCGTGTCGCGCGCGACAACCTCGCGCGCTACCCGTTCATCGAGCGGCGCGGGACGACCGCGGTCGCGCGCGAGCCGATCGGCGTGTGTGCGCTGATCACGCCGTGGAACTGGCCGATCTACCAGATCACCGCGAAGGTCGGGCCGGCGCTCGCGGCAGGCTGCACGGTCGTACTGAAGCCGAGCGAGCTGTCGCCGCTCAGCGCGCTGCTGTTCGCGGAAGTGCTCGCCGATGCGGGCGTGCCTGCCGGCGTCTTCAACCTCGTGAGCGGCAGCGGCGAAACGGTGGGCGCCGCGCTTTCGTCGCATCCGGAGGTCGACATGGTGTCGATCACCGGCTCGACGCGCGCCGGCGTGCTCGTCGCGCAGGCGGCCGCGACGACCGTCAAGCGCGTCGCGCAGGAACTGGGCGGCAAGTCCCCGAATATCGTGTTGCCGGATGCGGACCTGTCGCGCGCGATCCCGCCCGGCGTGGCCGCCGCGTTTCGCAACATGGGGCAATCGTGCAGCGCGCCGACCCGCATGATCGTGCCGCGCGCCGTGCTCGGCGCGGTTGAGGCACTGGCCGTCGCGGCGATGCAAACGCTCGTGGTCGGCGATCCGTTCGACGAGGCCACGACGCACGGGCCGCTGGCCAATCGCGCGCAGTTCGGGCGGGTTGCGCAGATGATCGACGTGGGCATCGACGAACGCGCGAAGCTGATCGCCGGCGGCCCCGGCCGGCCCGCGGGGCTCGACCGCGGCTTTTATGCGCGGCCGACGATTTTCTCCGACGTGCGCACCGACATGGCGATCGCGCAGCAGGAGATTTTCGGCCCGGTGCTCGCGATCCTTCCTTACGACACCGTCGACGAAGCGGTCGCGATCGCGAACGATACGGTCTATGGGCTCGGCGCACACGTACAGGGCGCCGACAAGGAACGCGCCCGTGCGGTGGCCGCCCGCATCCGCGCGGGGCAGGTGCATCTGAACTACCCGGCATGGGACCCTCAGGCGCCGTTCGGCGGGTACAAGCAGTCGGGCAACGGCCGCGAGTACGGGATCGAAGGGATGGAGGAATACATGGAGATCAAGTCGATCGTCGGCTATTACGACTGACGCAGCCGCTGCGCGAGATTCGCGCCGGCAGTACAGTTGGAAGCCCGCTACATTCCGAAGGTGCCGAAATTGGATAACCCCGTCATCCCCGACACATCGCTGCAAGCGCATCACGCGCACTGGGCGAAGCTGCGCCGCGACCTGCATGCGCATCCCGAGTTGCGATTCGAAGAACACCGGACGGCCGACGTCGTTGCCCGCGAGCTCGAGGCGCTCGGCTATGCGGTGTCGCGCGGGCTCGGCGGCACGGGCGTCGTCGCGAGCCTGCCCGGCGCGGATCCGCGCCGCGGCATCGTGCTGCGCGCCGATCTGGACGCATTGCCGATCCACGAAGCAAACGACTTCCCGCACGCGTCGTGCACGCACGGGATCATGCACGCGTGCGGCCATGACGGCCATACCGTGATGCTGCTCGGCGCCGCGCGCGTGCTGAAGACGCTGCCGCAGTTGCCCGGCACCGTCCATTTCGTGTTTCAGCCGGGCGAAGAGGGCGGCGCGGGCGCGCGCAAGATGATCGACGACGGGCTGTTCGAGCAATACCCGACGGAAGCGGTATTCGGCATGCACAACTGGCCTGGGTTGCCGGCCGGGCATTTCGGGTTGCGCACGGGCGCGATCATGGCCGCGGGCTCGCGCTTCAGGATCACGGTGACGGGCAAGGGCGCGCACGCGGCGCAGCCGCATCTGGGCATCGATCCGGTGCCGCTCGCGTGCTCGATGGTGCTGCAGTGCCAGACCATCGCCGCGCGGCACAAGGACCCCGTCGACCCGGCGGTCATTTCCGTCTGCATGTTCCATGCGGGCACGACGGACAACGTGATTCCCGACACCGCGGAGCTGCGCGGCACGATCCGCACGCTGTCGTCGGCATTGCAGCAGAAGCTGCAGCGCGACGTGCGGCTCGCGTGCGAAGGGCTCGCGGCGGCCTACGGCGCGCAGGTCGACGTGGCGTTTTTCCAGTACTACCCGGCGACGGTCAACACGCCGGCCGAGACGGCGCTGTGCGAAGCGGTGATTCGCGACACGTTCGGCGACGCGCGCGTCGACCGCGACGTGCCGCCGAACATGACGTCCGAAGACTTCGGCTTCATGCTGGAGGAGCGGCCGGGCGCGTACGTGCTGATCGGCAATGCACAGGACGGCGCGGCCTCACCGGCGCTGCATCATCCGAAATACGACTTCAACGACGACATCATTCCGGCCGGTGTCCGCTACTGGGTCGCGCTGGCGCAGCGTTACTTCACGCGATCGCCGTGATGCGTCGGGGCGGCGTGGAAACCGGCGACGTCTGGTTGATCGACCGTCAGGTCCGGGGCTGGCGTGCTTCCGGATCGCGGTGCACCCATGCCAGCCGGCGAGAACCGTGCAATTGATCGACGCTTCGATGTGATCGCCGCATATTTTTCTGACGTGCCGTGTCGCACGATCACACCCTTTGAAAGGACTGCGTAATGAACCAGGAACCTGAAGTGAAGGAGCGCGACGCGACGTCGGCGCTTCGCTACCGCAGATTCACCGCGGCGGACGTCCCCGCCGCCCATGCCCTTTCCATCGCGCTTCGCTGGCCGTTCAGGGCGGAAGACTGGCAGTTTTCCGCGGAAACGTCGACGGCATTCGCGGCCGAGGAAAACGGCGTCGTCATCGGCACGGCGATGTGCTGGAAGTACGGTGCGGACCGCGCGGCGATCGGGCATGTGATCGTCTCCGACGCGCATCAGGGCCGCGGAATCGGCCGCAAACTGATGGAGACGCTCCTCGACGAACTGGGGCCGCGCATCACGTTCCTGCATGCGACGCCGGCCGGTCGGCCGCTCTACGAGAAGCTCGGGTTCACCGTGTGCGGTTCGCTGGGCCAATATCAGGGGAACGTGGATCGGCCCGCCGCCGTTGTCGTGCCTGACGGCGAGCGGCTGCGCACTGGCTCGCCGGCCGACTGGCCGCGCCTCGTCGAACTCGACACGCATGCGTCCGGTCTTGAGCGCGAAGCGCTGTTGTCCGCGTTGCAGACGCGGGGAGAATGCGTGGTGCTCGAACGCGACGGCGAGATCGTCGGGTTTTCGGTGCTGCGGCGCTTCGGTCGCGGTTACGTGGTCGGCCCGGTGGTCGCGCCGCGTTCGAGCGACGATGCGCGCGCGAAGGCGCTGATCGGCTATTGGCTGACGAAACGCGACGGCGACTTCGTGCGTATCGATGTGCCTGACGGGAGCAGTTTGCCGGGCTGGTTGAGCGAACAGGGACTGAAGCAGGTGGATGCCTGTTCGAAGATGGTTCGCAACGCGCCCGCCACCGGGCAAGACGGTGCGGCCGACCCGACATTCGGACTGTACGGGCTGGTCAGCCAGGCGATGTTGTAGCCGTGGGCCGCGCCGCGACGGACGAACTCAGCGCGCCCGGCCTCCGCTGCTCGTCGATCGTGCGGGTCAGCGGCGACTGGACGTCGCCGGTGGCGGTCGCGCCGAACCGGCCGCGCCCGCCGCCGGTTCCCCGCACCACCGCGCGGCGCGTGAAAGCACCGCATTTCACTCAACGCGCGAGCGCGGCCGCGAAGTCGCGATACGTCCGCAACGGGCGGCCGAGGATCGCGGTCAGCCGCTCGACGTCGCCGGCTTCCGGCACCATCCCGTCGCTGACGTAGCGCTCGGCCATCAGCCGCATTTCGTACGCCATCCATTTCGGCATGAACGTCGCCAGGTTGTCTTCGAACGGCGTGGGATCGTCGCCGCCATACGCAACCGGCCGGCCGAGCGTGTCCGACCAGATCGACGCCAGTTGCGGGCCGGTCAGCGTGTCGGGCCCGACCAGGTTGATGGTGTCGACCGGCAGCTTGTCCGGTGCGTCGTTGCGACGGATCAACTCGATCGCCGCGACTTCCGCGATATCGCGCACGTCGACCATCGCGACGCCCTTGCCGCCGATCGGCATCGGGTACACGCCGTGCCCGACGATCACGTCCTTCACCATCGATTCGTTATCCATGAAATACGCGGGTCGCAGGATCGTCGCGCCGAAGCCCATCTGCTCGATCATCCGCTCCGCGCCGGATTTCACCGCGAAGTGCGGCACGTTCACGAAGCGGTCGGCGTGCAGGACCGACAGATAGACGACGCGCTCGATGCCCGCTTCGCGGGCCAGGTTCAGCGCGATCAGCGCCTGCGTGAATTCGTCGCCCGCCACGCCATTGAGCAGGAACAGCGTGCGCACGCCGGAGAAGGCCGCCCGCAGCGCATCGACGTCAAGCATGTCGCCCGGTGCGACGGTCACTGCCGCCGGAAAATCGGCCTTGGCCGGATCGCGCACCAGCACGCGCACGTCGGCGCCGCGATCGACGAGTTGACGGACGACCTGGCGGCCCACACGGCCGGTGGCGCCGGTAACGAGAATGGTCATGATGTTCACTCCTGAGGTAACGATGGGATTGACTGCCCACGTAAGTTAGGTGATCCATACATGATCCGGAAGATGTGATAAATAGACATGTCGTCTCACTGGTGGAACACATGGACCTGCTCGCTCTCGCCGATTTCAATCTCGTCGCCCGCCATGGCAGCTTCGGGGAGGCCGCGCGGGTCGCGGATCGCCCGAAGGCGACACTGTCGCGCCGCGTGGCGGAACTGGAGAACAGTCTGTCGCTGCGTCTGTTCGAGCGCGGCTCGCGCGGCGTGAAGCTCACGCAGGAAGGGCGCGCGCTCTACGAGCGGACGGGCGCGCTCCTCGCGGAGCTGGCCGACAGCGCGTCGGCGATCGCAGCCGGGAGCGAGCGGCCGCGCGGCCGGCTGCGGATCAGCGCGCCGATGCTGTTTTCCCAGTTCGCGATGGGGAAGCTGGTGGCGACGTTCGCGCTGAGATACCCGGACGTCCGGCTGGAGGTGACGACCGAAGACCGGCCCGTCGACATGATCGAGGAAGGATACGACCTCGTGATCCGCGTGAACCCGGCCCCCGACGAGAGCCTGATCGGGCGCGTGTTTCTGCGCGACCGGCTGGTGGTCGTCGCGAAGCCCGAGCTGGCGCGGCCCGGCGGCGACGCGCCCACACCGGCACCGGCCGTGGTGCGCGACGGGAACGACACGCGCACTGCCTGGGAGGTCGCCGGACCGGCGGGGACCGCGCGCATCCCGATCGAACCGGTCGCAAGGCTGTCGTCGCTGAGCATGGTGCGTGATACGGTCCGCCTCGGCCTGGGCGCCGCGTGCCTGCCGGCGTCGCTGGTGAGCCGCGACCTGGCCGCCGGCACGCTCGTCAGTTGGGGCGACGTGCCGGGTTCCGATATCGCGCTGTGGGCGCTGTATCCGTCCAGGCGATTATTGAGCACGCGCGTGTCCGCGTTTCTCGATCACCTGAAGGACGCGTTTCCGTCAGGTGAGCCGGAAGAACTGGCGGCGTACATCGAACCGGGGCAGTGAAACGACCATGATGGTCGCGGCAGCGCGCGTACCGCCGCCCGTTCCGACTCGAACCGCCGCGTTCACGCCGGCTCGGGCTGCGCGCAACACACGCGGTTCCGGCCTTCGCGCTTCGCGCGGTAGAGCGCCATGTCCGCCTGATGCGACAGCGCGTGCACGGAGGCGTGCCGCGCGCGCCGGCCGGTCGCACAGCCGATGCTGACGGTGAAAGCCGGCACGGTTTCCTCAAACCCGTCGAGCCGGTTACGCTCCACCTCGCGGCGAATCGCGTCGGCGACCCGCGCGGCGCCGTTTTCATCCGTATCCGGCAACACCGCGACGAATTCCTCGCCGCCGTAGCGCGCGGCGAGGTCGCCGCGCCGCCGCGTATGCGCGCGGATGCATTCGGCGAGAAAGCGCAGCGCGGTGTCGCCCTGCGCGTGCCCGTGCCGGTCGTTGTACTGCTTGAAATGGTCGGCGTCGATGAACAGCACCGACAGGGTGCCGCCGCTGCCGCGCTGCAGCCGCTCCCATTCGTTGGCCAGCGCGGTATCGAGCGCGCGACGATTGCACAATCCGGTCAACGGATCGGTACGCGTGAGATCGGTCAGCAGCGTCTGTTTGCGGAAATTGTCGCGCAGGGCGAAGGCCAGCAGCCAGACCACCGCACAGAACAATGCGCAGATCACGGATGCCGACACGCCGACCGTCCACGACAGGCGCCGGATGCCGGCCAGCACGTCGTTTTCGGCCGGCGCGACGACCGCGATCAGCGGGGTGCCCGGTATCCGCTGGTAGGTATACAACCGCACGATGCCGTCGATGCTCGAACGCGCGGGATAGAAGCCCGATTCGCTGTTCACCATCCGCTTGAAGGACGTCGAGCGACGCAGAAGGTTCATCTGACCTTCGTTCAGCGACGGGTTTCTCGCGAGGATCGTGCCGTCCGCGCGGACAATCGCGCTGACCCCGTTGGGTCCGACGTCGAGGCGGGACAGCAGCTGCTCGAAGTAGGTGAGATCGACGGCGACGACCGCGATCCCGTCGAACGCATGATCCGGCCGTTCGATGCGTCGCGACAGCGCGATGGATTCCTTGCCGCCGCGCGAGCGTGCGCGATAGGGCTGGGAGACGTAGAGCCCGACGTTGTCCGCATCGCGATGGACCTTGAAGTAGTCGCGATCGGCGAAGTCCCAGCGGTGGGTCGTGCTGCAGCACCCGTCGATCAGCCGGCCGCGACTGTCGGTCACGCCCATGCCGGTCACGTACTGCGCGGCCGTGCGCTCGAACAGCAGGTCGTGCCGCAATCCGGCGTCCATGCGCTGCACGGCCGGCTTGCCGAGGTCGGCCGCCAGCGCGATCAGCGCGTTGTTCGACGTTTCGACCGTCCTCGCGATCTGGCTCGCGAGCACGGCCGCGACGTTGCGCGACGTCTCATGCGCATGCTCGACGACTTCGCTGCGCGCGACCCACAGCGTCACCGCGCTGATCCCGAGCGCCGCGAGCGACATCAGCGTACCCAACGCGCCGACGACGAACGGGTGGCGTCCGGCCCAGTCGGCGATTTTCTCGATCGAAGTGAATGCGGGCATGCTCGCGCTCGTGTTGAGACGCCGGCTGCACTTGCGCCGGCGCGGGTCCAATCCCCGTTAACGGCACGGCCGACAAAAAATCGAGGCCGGGATGGCCGCCCATCGACGACCACGGCCCGACGCGACGACGCAAACGTGTGCGGCCATGCGGCGATACGGCTCGAGCGCCGTCCGGCCCCGCGCCGATCACGTCGATTGATAACCGGACTGCATCAATCCTTCCAAAAATCGCACTTATCGTTTGATCGATACCGCGCCAACATGCCGGAAAACGACAATCGACCAGCCCCTCCCGCGTATTCCAGGATTTTCAGGAGACACCCAGATGCACCCCTCGTCCAGCCTTCCGGCCGAACGCTCGAAGGCCGCCGCGATCTTTCGCGTCACGGCCGGCAATTTTCTCGAGCAGTTCGACTTCTTCCTGTTCGGCTTCTACGCCACGCAGATCGCCAACGTCTTCTTCCCCGCGCAAAGCGAGTTCGCATCGTTGATGATGACCTTCGCCGTGTTCGGCGCCGGCTTCCTGATGCGCCCGCTGGGCGCGATCGTGCTGGGCGCGTACATCGACGAGGTCGGCCGCCGCAAGGGCCTGATCGTCACGCTGTCGATCATGGCGAGCGGCACCATCCTGATCGCGTTCGTGCCCGGCTACGCGACGATCGGGTTGCTCGCGCCCGTACTCGTGCTGATCGGCCGGCTGCTGCAGGGTTTCTCCGCGGGCGCGGAACTGGGCGGCGTGTCGGTCTATCTCGCCGAGCTCGCGACGCCCGGCCGCAAGGGCTTCTTCACGAGCTGGCAATCGGCCAGCCAGCAGGTGGCGATCGTCATCGCGGCGGCCCTCGGCTTTGCGCTCAATCAGTGGCTGAGCGCATCGCAGATCGGCGCCTGGGGATGGCGCGTGCCGTTCTTCGTCGGCTGCATGATCGTGCCGTTCATCTTCCTGCTGCGCCGCAACCTGGAGGAAACCCAGGAGTTCAAGGCCCGCAAGCATCGTCCGGGCATGAAGGAAGTGTTCGGCACGCTGGTCCAGAACTGGGGCGTCGTGATCGCCGGCATGATGCTGGTCGCGATGACCACCACGAGCTTCTATCTGATCACCGTTTACGCGCCGACCTTCGGCAAGACCGTGCTGCACCTGAGCACCGCCGACAGCCTGCTCGTGACGCTGTGCGTCGGAGTGTCGAACTTCGTGTGGCTGCCGATCGGCGGGGCGCTGTCCGACCGGATCGGCCGTCGGCCGCTGCTGGTCGGCATGACGATGCTCACCGTGGTGACCGCCTATCCGGCGCTGTCGTTCCTCGCTCACGCGCCGTCGTTCGCCAACATGCTGCTCGTCCTGCTCTGGCTGTCGTTCATGTACGGTATCTACAACGGTGCGATGGTCGTCGCGCTCACCGAAGTGATGCCGGTGCAGGTGCGCGTCGCGGGCTTCTCGCTCGCGTACAGCCTCGCGACGGCCGTGTTCGGCGGCTTCACGCCGGCCATCTCGACCGCGCTCATTCACGCGACGGGCGACAAGGCCGCGCCCGGCTACTGGATGAGCTTCGCCGCCGTGTGCGCGCTGCTCGCGACGTTCGCGCTCTATCGTCACCGCACTCCCAAGTTGACGCCCGCGCATTGATGTCCGGCCGATCCGGAACGTTCATTCACACCCACGCATCCGCACGACCACGACCATGAGAAACCTGTTCCTGAAATGCTGCGCGACCGCGCTCGTCGCCACCGCGGCGGTCGCGGCCAACGTCCACGCCGCCGAACTGCACGTGATGAGCTCGGGCGGCTTCACCGCCGCGTACAAGGTGCTCGGCCCGAGGTTCGCGGCCACGACGGGCAATACGCTCGCGACCGCGCTCGGCCCGTCGATGGGCAAGTCGCCCGAAGCGATTCCGAACCGACTCGCGCGCGGCGAGCCCGCCGACGCCGTGATCATGGTCGGCTACGCGCTGGACGATCTGATCAAGCAGGGCAAGGTCATCCCCGAATCGCGCGTCGATCTGGCCGACTCGCGCATCGGCATGGTCGTGCGCGACGGTGCGGCCAAGCCCGATATCGGCACCGCCGAAGGGCTCAAGCAGGTGCTGCTGCACGCGAAATCGATCGCTTATTCGGACAGCGCGAGCGGCGTGTATATCGAACGCGAACTGTTCAAGAAGCTCGGGATCGAGGAACAGGTGAAGTCGAAGGCGAAGATGATCCCTCGGATTCCGGTGGCGTCGGTCGTCGCGAACGGCGACTACGAAATCGGCTTCCAGCAGGTCAGCGAGCTGCTGCCCGTCAAGGGCGCGACCTTCGTCGGCAAGATCCCCGAATCGCTGCAGTCCGTTACGCGCTTCGCCGCCGGTATCCCGGTCGGCGCGCAGCATCCGCAGGAAGCGAAGGCGCTGCTTGACTATCTGGCGTCGCCCGACGTGCAGGCCGACGTGAAATCGACCGGCCTGGATTCCGTTTCCGCGCACTGAGCCCGATCGACGGGAAGGCGCGCATCAGACCGTCTTCCCGTCACTCCCGCCGCCGCCTGCCGCGGCACTGTCTTCATCGGCCTCGTCCGCCAGGGCCGGCCCGGCCGCCGCGAGCCGCTGCACCAGACGCGTCCGATCGCACGCACCTTCCCACGACGACACGAAAATCACCGCGCACGCATTGCTGATCACGCTGGTCAGCGCGCGCGCCTCCGACATGAAGCGGTCGATGCCGACCAGCAGCGCGACGCCGGCGACGGGCAGGTCGGGCATCACGGCGAGCGTCGCGACCAGCGCGACGAGCCCGCTGCCGGACACGCCGGCCGCGCCCTTGGACGTGACCAGCATGATCGCGAGCATCGTCGCGACCTGCGGCGCGGAAAGCGGGACGTCGCATGCCTGCGCGATGAACAACGCCGCGAGCGTCAGATAGATCGCGGTGCCGTCCAGATTGAACGAATAGCCGGCCGGCAGCACGAGCCCCACGACACCTTTGTCGCAGCCGAGCGCTTCCAGCTTGACGATCAGGCGCGGCAGGACCGGCTCCGTGGACGAGGTCGCGAGCACGATCAGCAGTTCCTCGCGCAGGTAGCGCAGGAGCCGCCACAGCGCGAAGCCGTGCGCTCGCGCGAGCGGGGCGAGCACCAGTGCGACGAATAGCGCGCAGGCCACGTAGAAGGATGCCATCAGCTTCGCGAGCGAGCCGACCGAACCGATGCCGAAGCGGCCCACCGTGAACGCCATCGCGCCGAATGCGCCGAGCGGCGCGAGCCGCATGATCATCGCGAGCACGCGAAAGACGACCTGGGCGATGCCGTCGATCAGCGCAAGCACGGGCCGGGCGGCGCGCGGATGCGCATTCAGCGAGAAGCCGAACAACAGCGACAGCAGCAGCACGGGCAACACTTCGCCGGTTGCGAACGCGCCGAGCATCGTGTCCGGAATCATGCCGAGCGCGAACGCCACGAGGCTGCGTGGCTCCGCATGCTTCGCATACGGCGCGAGGATGCTCGCATCCAGATGATGGACGTCGATATGCATGCCGGCGCCCGGTTGCAGCAGGTAGGCGATGACGAGCCCGAACGCGAGCGCAGCGGCGGTCAACAGATAGAAGAGCGCCAGTGCGCGCACGATCGTGCGGCCGATCGCCTGCCCGTTCGACAGCGACGTGATGCCCGACACGATCGTGCAAAAGACGATCGGCGCGATGGTCATCTTCACGAGCGCGACGAACGCGTCGCTGAGCGGCTTGAGCATCGCGCCCGCCGCCGGCCACACGTGACCGATGCCGATGCCGAGCAGCATCGCGAGCAGGACCTGGACGTAAAGCGATTTGAACAGCCGGGTCCACCTCACGATGCCGCCTTCCTTTGTTTCCGTTCCGTCGTCGTCATGCCGATGTGCCGCTGCCGGCGGCGTCGCGCTTCGCGTCGACGATCATCCGGTGAAACGCCTCGGCGGCCGGCGTCAGCGAGCGCCCGCGCCGCTTGACGATGCCCACGCGCCGCTTCACGACCGGCTCGACGAGCGGCACGCTCGTGAGGACAGGATGGTCATGCCCCGGCATCGCCATCGACGGCACCGCGGCGACGCCGAGCCCGGCCTCGATCAGCCCGAGCAGCGTCGTGACGTGGCGCGCCTCGCAGACGCTCGGCTTGCGCGGCGCGACGGCCGCCAAGGCCTGATCGAGCAGCAGGCGGTTACCGGACGTCTTGTCCACCGACACGTAATCGTGCTCGTAAAGCTCGTTCCAGGTCACGCGCTTCTTGCGGGCGAGCGGGTGGTCGCGGCGACAGGCGGCGACGAACCGTTCCTGGAGCAGCACCTTGAACTCGATTTCCGCCTCCTGGCTGCCGATGAAGCTCACGCCGAAATCCGCCTCTCCGCTGATGACGGCGCCCAGCACTTCGTTGGCGCTGGCGTCGAGCAGCTTCACCCGGATGCGCGGAAAGCGCTGATGATAGCGGGCGATGATGGGGGGCAGGAAATAGTAGGCGACCGACGGCACGCACGCGATCGTCACATGGCCCAGGCGGCTCGACGACACGTCGCGGATGCCGAGCAGCGCGGCGTCGAGATCGTCGAGCAGTTGTTCGGCGCTCTGCGCGAACACGCGGCCGACGGTGGTGAGGGCGACGCGGCGCGTGGTGCGCTCGAAGAGCCGCACGCCGAGCGCGTCCTCGAGCTTGTCGATCCGGCGGCTCAACGCAGGCTGGGAGAGGCTGACCGCTTCGGCGGCCTTGCGGAAACTGCCCGTTTCCACGACCGCGCGAAACGCCTGCAAGTCCGTCAAATCGAAATTGATGCCCACCGGTCACGCTCCGCCACTCAGATGCGCAGCATTTTGCATGATTCCGTCGGCGTCATGCGTGTTGCGTCGTCCATGCGGCAGTGTTGGCGTGGCACGGTGGGCGGCCCGGCCGGCCGGAATCCCGCGGCCCGCACCGCTAATCGGGCCTCCCGACACGGCGTCCTGATGTACCGTATTGCTTTTGGGCGGGCAATGCTCAAGCGCCGGCGTCGGCCACCCGGGCCCACGCCGGAAGCATGCTCAACGTCCGGCGCGACTAGCGCCGTGCGTGTTGTCCGTGATCCGGATCGCTGCTCGACATGGCTCGATATCGTCTGACATACCGATCCGACACCACCGACCGTCGCTGAATCCATGCAAGCGCGAGTTCGAGCGCCTGGTCACTTGCTTCGCGGGTATCGGCGAAGTCGCCGTCAACGCCGAGCGTCCGGGTTTCACCGTCGCGATCCGTGAGGATCGCCGCCGCCGAGTAGCGGCCCGTCTCCGTGTCGGTGACCACGGCCCGGACCGTATATCCGCCATGTTCGATCGTCCTGTTGGTATGCATCAGATGCCTCCTGCAGGGAAATGCGGCATGTGTGACGACGCGGCGGCGCCGGCGCCGCCGCGGAAGCGGGGCGCCGGCACTTCACGCCGCGAGCGCAAGCCAAGCGGCGCGGATTGCGCCGGGTCGATGAAACGCTCCCGGCGCGTTCACTCACCCTGTCGTCACCGGGATCCGCCGCGGCTTCGCTTCTTCGCGTCGCGGGATGCTCAGTTTCAGCACGCCGTCGCGCAGTTGCGCGTCGATGCGCGACACGTCGAAATCCGGGCTCAGCGTGAATGCGCGCGAGAAGTGCGGATGCTGCACTTCACCGTGCTGGAGACGCAATCCCGGTGGCGTCGGAACGACGGCCTCCGCTTCGATGGCAAGGCTGCCGTCGTGCACGCGGACGTCGAGCTTCTCGCGCGGCACGCCCGGCAGGTCCGCGTACAACGTGATGCCGTGCGCGTCCTCGACGATGTCGACGGCTGGCGCAATCCGCGTGCGCGGCGTGTCGCGCTGAGCCGCTTCCCGATTCGTCACGGCCGTTCGCGTTTCGGCCGGACGGGTGGTCAGTTCAGTCATGTTCGTGTCACTCATGATGTCCTCCGTCATGCGTTCGTGACGTCGTGCTGTTTACTGGACGGTGATCGCCCGCGGCTTCGAGGCTTCCGACTTGCCGACGCTGATCGTCAGGCAGCCGTTCGTATAGCGCGCCTCGATCTTGTCGGGGTCCGCGTGCTGCGGCAGTTCGACCACGCGGCGGAACGCGCCCATGAACCGCTCGTTCGCGTAAACGCGCCGCTCGTCGCCGGTTGCGGCGTCGTCCGCGGGAGTACGCTCGCCGCTGATCGTCAGCAGCCGGCGATCGACGGAGATGTCGATCTTCTCGGGGGCGAGACCCGGCGCGAACGCGACGATCTCGATCGTGTCGTCGGTGCTGCCGATATTGACCGGTGGAAACGTACCGGGGCGCGGCGCGCGCAGACTGGCCGGAAAGCCCGTGAACACGCTGGCCATCTGCCGTTGCAGGCGGTCGAATTCCGCCAGCAGATCGGTGGGAAAGAAGATATCGCTCATGACTGGCTCCTGTTGTGTCCCTTGCGAAGGGACGAACCGGACCACGCGCTCCAGTTCGTCCATCCGCGACAGGGTCGCTGACAAACAAATCGAAACACGCAGCGCGTCAACCGCGACTGCCTCGAGCGATACCTAAAATAGGATACGGCGCGTGGATTTCAAGGGGGGGCATCGGCATTCTGTCGATACGTGCGGGTCATGTGGGCGACTTATCGTCGGCGCGGCCGGCATGGTCGACGTCGAGACGGCAGGGTCCGACATGTCCGACGTTGCGCGGAGCGGGGCACGGCGATAGAGGGCGGGATTTGCAACGGCACGCTGGAAAAGACGCGGCGGCGTACCTCCGCCGCCGCGTCGCGTCCACCACTGTTCAGCGCGACGGCCCGGACGGCGGCTTCACTTCGGACAGGTCGTCCTCGCGAACCTCGGCCTGACGCACCGTCGTGCCGTCGTCGCCGGTTTCCGAAATATCGGTTTCGAAGGTCTGCTGCCCGTCGTCGCGTTTCTCCGCGGGCTTCTCGTTACCTGTCTGCTTGTCTGCCTGTGGCTGTTGACGTGTCATCTTGCTCTCCTGGTCGCAACCTGGGATGTTGCGCACGTTGCAGGGGAGCAAGGCGCGGGCCGCGCCAGGCTTTCAAATGGAAAGGTTCACGCGATGCCATCAGCAACCACGGCCTGGCGATTGACCTCGACCCTCGGCACGGCGCGACCTCGACGTGCCGAGCGCCACCGCCTCTATACATACCAATCCAGCGTCTTCACGATCCCCGTTTCGAAGCTCTCCGCAGGCCGCCATTGCAGTTCCCGGGCGAGCTTCCCCGCATCGATCGCATAGCGCCGGTCGTGACCCGCGCGATCGGTGACGAACCGGACGAGGCGCGCATGCGGCGCGTGTTCGGGCCGTCGCGCGTCGAGCAGCGTACAGATCAGCGCGACGATGTCGACGTTGCGCCATTCGTTGCAGCCGCCGACGGTGTAGGTCTCGCCGACCGTCCCGCGCCGGATGACCGCATCGATCGCGCGGCAATGGTCGTCGACGTACAGCCAGTCGCGCACGTTCGCGCCGTCGCCGTACACGGGGATGTCGGTGCCTTCGATGCAATGACGGATCACGGTCGGAATGAACTTCTCGCCGTGCTGGCGCGGCCCGTAATTGTTCGAGCAGTTCGTCGTGGTGACGGGCAATCCGTACGTATGGAAATAGGCCCGGACCAGATGGTCCGAGCTTGCCTTGGTGGCCGAGTACGGAGAGTTCGGCGCATACGGCGTCGTTTCCGAAAAAGGCGGGTCGTCGGGACCCAGCGAGCCATACACCTCGTCGGTGCCGATATGGTGAAAGCGGCGGCGCGCGAGGGCGTCGGCCCGGCCGAGTTTTTGGTCGTTCAGCCACAGCTGGCGGCACGCGTCGAGCAGCGTCCAGGTGCCGAGCACGTTCGTGCGCACGAATTCGCCGGGGCCGTCGATCGAGCGGTCGACGTGGCTTTCGGCCGCGAAGTGGACGACGGTGTCGATCGCATGATCGCGCAGCAGCGACTCGACGAGCGTTCGGTCGCAGATGTCGCCGAGGACGAAGCGATGACGATCGGCGCCCGGCAGGTCGTCGCCGAGATTGTCGAGGCTGCCCGCATAGGTCAGCAGATCCAGCGTGGTGACGCTGACCTGCGGGTCGCTTTCGAGCAGATGCCGGACAAAATTGGCGCCGATGAAACCGGCGCCGCCCGTCACGAGAACATGTTTGGGTCGATAGCTCATTGGGTTCGCTTCCAGGTGGCAAACACGTCGGTGAGACCCGCGATCCACGAAGGCGATTCGACCCCGAAGTGTTCTCGCAGGAGGCTGCAGTCGAGCGCGGAATTCGCCGGTCTCGGCGCAGGCAACGGATAGGCGTCGGTCCGGATCGGCCGGACCAGCGGCACGCGGTCGATGAGGCCGGCGCGCCGCGCCTCGGTGAAGATTGCTTCGGCGAAGCCGTGCCATGTCGTCACGGGCGTGCCGCACAGGTGATAGGTGCCCCAGCGCAGCACTTCACCGGTCCGATATCGCGCCGCGATCGTCAGCAGCGCGTCGGCGATCGCACCGGCATGTGTCGGGCCGCCGTACTGATCGGCGACGACGCCGACGACCTCGCGCTCGCGCGCCAGGCGCAGCATGGTGCGCACGAAATTGCCGCCGTGCGCGCCGAACACCCATGCGACGCGCAGAATCAGGTGACGGTCGGGCAGTCGCTCGCGCACCGCTTCCTCGCCCGCGAGTTTGCTCCGGCCGTACACGCCGAGCGGCGCGACGGCGGCGGTTTCCGCGTACGGGCCGGGCATGCGGCCGTCGAACACGTAGTCGGTCGACAGATGAATCAACGGAATCCCGAGCGCGGCGCACGCGTCGGCCAGCACGGCCGGCCCGTCGCGGTTCGCCCGCCACGCGGCATCGGGCTCGGCCTCCGCGCGGTCGACGGCGGTCCATCCGGCGGCATTGATCACGAGCGAGGCCCGGTGTTCGTCGAGCGCGCGGCGCACCGAGCCTGCATCGGCTATGTCGAGCGCGGCGCGCGACAGCCCGACGAGCGGCTGCTCGCCCGCGCGCAGCATCAGTTCGCGGCCGACCTGGCCGAGCGCGCCGGTCACGACGATCGTCATCGCGCGCTCCCGTATACGGGCAGCAGCGCCGGCGCGCCGGCTGCCAGTTCGGCGAGCGGCGGCTGCCGACGATCCTTGTCCGACAACTGATACGGTGCGCCGGAATCCGGCCAGTCGATGCCGATCTCCGGATCGTCCCAGCGCACGCCCGCATCCGAATCGGGATCGTAGTACTGCGTGCACTTGTACGCGAAGTCGGCCTCGTCGGACAACACGCAAAAGCCGTGCGCGAAGCCGGGTGGAATCCACAGCATCCGGTGCGACACGTCGTCGAGCTGCGCACCGAACCAGCAGCCGAAGAACGGCGAGCCGCGCCGGATGTCGACGGCGACGTCGTAGACCGCGCCGCGCACCGCGTGCACCAGCTTGCCTTGCGGATTCACCCGCTGGTAGTGCAGCCCGCGCAGCACGCCGCGACGCGAGCGCGACTGGTTGTCCTGGACGAAGGTGGCGTCGACGCCGGCGTCGCGCAGCCAGCTTGCCCGGAAGCTTTCGACGAAAAAGCCGCGCGCATCGCCGAACACGCCGGGCTCGATCAGCAGCACGCCGGGCAACGGCGTTTCGATCACGCGTGTCATGCCGCGACCTCCTTGCTCAGCAGATCGAGCAGATAGCGGCCGTAACCGCTTTTCGCGAGCTTGTGGGCGAGCGTTTCGAGCTGCTCCGCATCGATCCAGCCGAGCCGGTACGCGATTTCCTCGGGACACGCGATCTGCAGGCCCTGCCGTGCCTGCATCACCTGGATGAAATTGGCCGCGTCGAGCAGCGATTCGTGCGTGCCGGTGTCGAGCCATGCGTAGCCGCGCCCAAGTATCTCGACGTTCAGCGCGCCGCGCGCGAGATACGCGAGATTCAGGTCGGTAATTTCCAGTTCGCCGCGCGCGGACGGTCGCACGGCCTTCGCGAGTTCGACGACGTCGTTGTCGTAGAAATAGAGGCCGGTGACCGCGTAGTTCGACTTCGGCTCGCGCGGCTTCTCCTCGAGGTCGATCGCGCGGCCATCCGTGTCGAACGATACGACGCCGTAGCGCTCCGGATCGCGCACGTAATAGCCGAACACCGTCGCGCCGGTCGTCCGTGCGGCGGCCTGTTGCAGCAGCGACGACAGCGCGGGCCCGTGATAGATGTTGTCGCCGAGCACGAGCGTCGCCGCGTCGCGACCGATGAACGGCGCGCCGATCACGAACGCCTGTGCAAGACCGTCGGGGCTCGGCTGCGCCGCATACGAAAAGCTCATGCCCCACTGGCTGCCGTCGCCGAGCAGTTGCCGGAACGCGTCGAGATCGCGCGGCGTCGAGATGATCAGCACGTCGCGGATGCCGGACAGCATGATCGTGCTGAGCGGATAATAGATCATCGGTTTGTCGTACACCGGCATCAATTGCTTCGATACCGAATGCGTGAGCGGGTGGAGCCGGGTGCCCGAGCCGCCCGCCAGAATCAGTCCTTTACGGCCAATCGCTGTTTGCATGAGGTCCCTCGCTGCAAGAGGAAAAGTGCGTGCGTGATACGCGAAATACACCGAATGCTTCGATGGCGCCCGATTGCCTTCGATACCGTGCGCGCCCGGCTACGGCTGCTCGGCGCCGTCAACGTGAATCGCACGGAATACGATCGCGAAGCCAAGCGCGTACAGCGCGGTGATCACCGCGAAGCCGACGGCCGTCGCGCGATCCGGATCGTCGATCACGTGCAGGATCACCGACGCGATCGCGATGCCGACGAGCGAACCGATCTGCCGGCTCGCGTTCAGCGACGCGGCGGCAAGGTTCGCGTCCGCCGCATCGGCCGACTGCATCACGACGAGATTCATCGCCGGAATGGCCTGGCCGGCGCCGAAGTTGGCCAAGCCGATCGCGACGGCCAGCACCGGATACGGCATCGCCGCGACGCCGACGAGCGCCACGCTGCCGAGCGCGGCCAGCGCGAGCCCGGAGAGCAGCGTGCGGCGCGCGCCGAACCGGGCACTGACCTTCGCGGACGCGAGATTGCCGATGCCGAACATCGCCATCAGCGGAAACAATTCGAACCCGGCGACGAGCGCGCTCGCGCCGCGGACGTTCTGCAAATAGAGGCTCAACAGAAAGATCTCGGCGAGAATGCCGAAGTTGATCGCGAGGCCCAGCGTGCTGCCCGCGACGAAACGCCGGTTCGCGAGCAGTGCCGGCGACAGGATGCGCGAATTCGCGTAGCGCTCGCGTAACGCGAATGCCGCGGTGGCGGCGAACGTCGTGGCCACGCCGGCGAGGATCGACGGCGAGTGCCAGCCGGCGCTCGGCCCTTCGATCAGCGTGAAGCTCAGCGCGGCGAGCGCGAGCGCGCCGAACAGATGGCCGAGCGCATTCAGCGGGCCGGGATGACGCGGCGCCCGTGCGATATGCCGGTACGTGAGCCACAGGCCGGCCGCGCCGACCGGCAGGTTCACCCAGAAGATGCCGCGCCAGCCGATCGCGTCGACCAGCACGCCGCCGACGCAGGGCCCGAGCGCCATCGCGGCCGACACCAGCGCGCCCCAGATGCCGATCATCCGCGTGCGCATCGGTCCCGGCGGGAACGCGAGCGTGAGCAGGCTCAGCGAACTCGGCATGAACAGCGCCGCGCCGACACCCTGGGCGAGGCGCGCCGCGACCAGCGCGCCGCTGGACTGCGCGGCCGCGCACAGCACCGACGCGCCGACGAACAGCGCGAGCCCGGCGACGTAGACGGCCTTCGACCCGTAGCGATTCGCTACCGCGCCGCCGAGCAGCAACAGCGCGGCGAAGCTGAGCGTGTACGCATCGACGACCCACACCAGCGCCGTCAGCGACATCGACAGGCTGCTTTCCATCGCCTTCAGCGCGACGTTGACGATCGTCACGTCGAGCATGGCCATCACGAAGCCGCACGCGAGCGCGACCATCACGAGCACGGGACGCGCCGCGGCGGATGTGTATGCGCCGGCGGCCGGCGTGGCGCTCCCGCCGCTCATGCGGCCCTCCCGCCGAGGTACAGGCGCCGCATCTCGTCGCTGTCGAGCAGTTCGGCCGCGGGGCCTTCGAGCGCGACGCGCCCCATCGTCAGCACGATGCCGCGATCCGCGATGCGTAGCGCCTCGATCGCATTCTGCTCGACCATCAGCACGCCGATATGCTCGGTGTCGCGCATCCGGACGATCGCGTCGAACACCTCGTCGACCATCTTCGGCGACAGGCCGGCCGACGGCTCGTCGAGCAGCAGCAACACCGGGCGCGGCATCAGTGCACGCGCGAGCGACACGATTTGCCGCTCGCCGCCGGACAATGCGCCGGCCAGCGACCGGTAGCGACGCCGAAGCACCGGATACTGCTCGCACAGCTCGTCGATCCGCGCCTCGCGCGGAAACGCCGACATCGACTGGCCGCCGAGCATCAGGTTTTCCCGCACGGTCAGCGACGCGAACACGTTGTCGGTCTGCGGCACGAAGCCGATTCCGTACTCGCGGATCTTTCGGTGGACCGGCACGCGCGCCACGTCCGTGCCCTGGATCGTCACACTGCCCGCACGAGGCAGCACGAAGCCCGCGATCGACTTCAGCAGCGTCGATTTTCCGCAGCCGTTCGGGCCAAGGATCGTCACGATGTCGATGGCGCCGACCGTGAGCGACACGCCATGCAGGATGTCGACTTCGGGCGTATAGCCGGCGACGAGTTCGCGCACGTCGATCATGACGCCTCCAGCGGACGAGGGGCGGCATGGGCGCGCCCCAGATACGCGTCGAGTACGCGACGGTTGCGCTCCAGCTCGGCCGGCCGGCAGTTCGCGATCGTCACGCCGCGGTCGAGCACGACGCAGCGGTCGCACAGCTCGCGGATGAAATGCATGTCGTGCTCGATGACGACCAGCGTGACGCCCTGTTGGCGAATCCGTCGCAGTTCGTCGATCAACTCGCCGCGCAGGTTCGGGTGCACGCCGGCGGTCGGCTCGTCGAGCAGCAGCAGTTTGGGCTCGGTCATCATCGCGCACGCGATGCCCAGCAGCTTCTTCTGGCCGCCGGAGATCGACGCGGCGCAAAGGTGCGCGACGCCGGACAGTTTCAGTTCGTCCAGCAGCGCGGCGGCGCGTGCACGCGTATCGGCCTCGAGCGCGCGCGTCGCACGGCCGCGCCAGAGGGCGGCGGCGATTCCGTGGCGGGCGGACGAAGCCGCCATCGCGAGTTCGAGCACCGACATGCGCGCGGGCATCGACGGCAACTGGAACGTGCGGCGCACGCCCAGCCGCGCGATCCTGTGCGGCGACAGCGCGTCGATCCGCTGACCGTCGAAGCGGATGGCGCCCGCCGCGAGCGGCGCGAACCCGGTGATCGCGTTGAGCGCGGTGCTCTTGCCGGAGCCGTTCGGGCCGAGCAGTCCGACGATCTCGCCGCCGTCGACCGACAGCGTGACCCCGGACAAGACGACGTTCTCGCCGTAGCGGATCGTCACGCCGTCGAGATCGAGCAGCGCGCTCATGGCCGCACCTCCAGGCGCTCGGGTACGAGCCCGTGCGGACGCCAGAGCACACACCCGAGCAGCATCAGGCCGACCAGGCCCAGTCGCACCGCGCCGGTCAGGTCGCTGCCGACATCGAGCCAGTCCTTGAGAAACGGCGCCAGCGCGTAGACGGCCTGCACGATCAGCGTGCCCACCAGCACGCCTGCGTGGCTGCCGAGGCCGCCGACCATCACGACGGTCCACAGCGCGAAGGTCTCGGACGCGATCATCGCGTCCGGCCCGACATAGCCGATGTACCACGCGGCGAGTGCCCCGGCGAGCGCGGCCGGCAGCGCGCCGGCAATGCACGCCCGCGTTTTCAGCGCGAGCGGATCGTAGCCGAAGCAGACCGCGAGCGCGGGTTCTTCGCGCATCACCTTCAGCGCCCGGCCGAAGCGGCTTGCGGTCAGGCGCCGGTACGTCGCATAGGTGAGCGCGAGGCAGCCGGCCGTGACCGCGAGGAACGCGAGTTCGGCCCACGGCGCCCGCAGCCCGGGGAATAGCGGCGCGATGCCGCCGATGCCTTGCGCGCCACCGGTCAACCAGCTTTCGTTGAGCGCGATCGTGCGCAGGATCTCGGCGATCGCGAGCGTCGCGATCCCCCAGTAGTCGGCGGAGAGCTGCCGCCCGAGCCGTGCGACAACGATCGCCAGCGCACCCGCGGCGGCCAGCGCGAGCGTCAGCGCCGAAGGCAGCGGCCAGCCGAGCTGCGACGCGATGCCGGCCGCATACGCGCCGAGCCCGCTGAACGCAATGAAACCGAAATTGACGAGTCCCGCATAGCCGGCCTGCAGGTTCAACCCGAGCGCCATCGTCGCGTACAGGCAGCCGACGGTCAGCAGATGGATGACGAAGCTAGACACGCCGTACCTCCCGATCGAAGATGCCGTAGGGCCGGAAGATCAGTGCGACGAGCAGGATCGCGAACGACACCGCGCCGACGTACTCGACCGGAAAGAATTGCATCGGCCGATCGACGAGCCCGCCGAAATCGACGTTCAGTGCGACGGTTTCGGCCACCGCGATCAACAGCGCGCCGGCCGCGGCACCGAGCGGGTTGCCGAGACCGCCCAGGATCGCCGCGGAAAACACCGGGATCAGCAGTCCGTAGCCGAGATTCACATGCACGCTCTCGGTGGCGCCGAGCATCGTGCCGCCGAGCGCCGCCAGCACGCCGCTCGCGAACGTGATCACGTTGGTCACGCGCGTCGCGTCGATGCCGGTCGCGAGCGCCAGCGCGCGATTCGAGGCGAGCGCACGCATCGCCCGCCCGAGCCCGGTGCGGTACAGCAGCGCCGCGAATATCGCAAGCGCGCCGGCGCCGCATGCGATCGAGCCCAGTTGCGGCACGGACAGCGCGACGCCGGCGATCACCATCGGCGGATGCACGTCCTGCGCATACTGTTGCGGTCGCGAGCCGGCGATGCCGAGCACCAGCGCGACCGCGAGCATCGAGATCGCGAGCGAGCCGATCATCGCCACCGCGCTGCCGGAGCGCAGCAGTCTCGCAAAAACGAACAGGTTCAGCAGCGTCGCGGCGGTGCCGACCAGCGCGCAGGACACGGCCGTCGCGAGTGCGAACGGCAGCCCCGCGCGTTCCAGCCAGAGCGTCGCGAATGCGCCCAGCATCGCGTACTGGACATGCGCGATGTTGGGAAAGCGGATCAGCGAATAGAGCGTCGACAGGCCGACCGACACCAGCAGCAGATCGGCGGTGCGGATCAATACGTCGACAATGAATGACAGCATGGCGAGGTCCTCTGGTTCATCCGGGCGGGCGCTTACTGCTGCGCGACGACCGATTGGCGGTAGACCACCTTCTCGTACGGCTGGACTTCCCGCTGGCCGTCCGCATCGAACGCGATCGCGCCGGTCACGCCGGTATACGACTTGCCCAATGCCGCGAGCGCCGTGCGAATCTTCGCCGGGTCGATGGATTGCGCGCGACCGATCGCCGCGGCGGACAACAGCGTTGCGTCGTACGCATAGCTGCCGAACGCCGAGCGCGGCGCCTCGTTGTACGCGGCTTGATAGGCGCTCGCATACGCTTTCGCGCCCGCGCCGAGCGCGGCGACTTCGAGGCCGATCTGGCCTTGCGCGATCTGCGCGGGCGTGTCGCTCGTGCACATCGTCAGATAGATGCCGTACCACGGGTGCTGGTTCAGACGCATCTCGAATGCCTGCCGGTTCAGCGTCGCGGCCTCCTGGCCATAGGCGCTGTAGACATACGCGTCGGGCTGCGCGCGTGATGCCTGCTCCAGTTCGCGGCGATAGGTCGATTGTCCTTCCGTGTAGAGCACCGTCGACACCACGGTGCCGCCGAGCGCCTCGAAACGCTTCCTGAACTCGCCCGCGATGCCCTGGCCGTAGCCGTTGTTCGGTGCGATCAGCGCGATGCGCCGCAGCTTGCGGGCGTACACGTCCTGAGCCGCGAAGCGCGCGGACAGGTCGTCCAGCCCGATCACGCTGAACGAGCCCGCGCCGATCTTGCGCACCTGCTGGCTCGACGAGCCGATGTTGATGTGCACGTCGCCCTGACGCACCAGGAACTGTCCGACTGGAATCGTCACCGACGACGAGAACTCGCCGAGCACGACCGGCACGTGCTCGACGGTCGCGAGCTTGCGCGCGGCGTCGAGTGCGGTATTGGCCGAGCCGCCCGAATCCTCGATGCGCACGGCGAGCTTCTGGCCCAGCACGCCGCCTTTCGCATTGATCTGCGCGACGGCAAGCTCGATGCCGCGGCGCTGGTCTTCGCCGATCGACGCGCTCGCGCCGGTCAGCGGCAGCACCGCACCCACGCTGACGTCGGCCTGCGCGGCGCCCGACGCAAGCGCACCGAGTGCGATCCAGACACCGACACTCCACTGACTTGCCTTCATCTTCGTTCTCCCGTCGCATGGTCGGCCGCACGGATGGCGGCATGGTTTGATATACAGAAGTGTCGACAGAATCACAGATCAAAAATCGTTTGCAAATAAATTTTCGAGTCGCTGTGCGGAATCGTGAAAGTCTCTGGAACGATAGAAAAATATCCCTATTTTCATGCATTTATGCACGCTTTCAAAGAGCGTGGATAGTCGTGGTGCACGAGCGCGCCAATCTGGCGCAATGGAGAATATTTCTGAAAAAAGTGTATACAGATGTGAATTTCAGTGCTTAAATCAGCCCAACTCGACACGACCTCGGAGGACAGTCAGATGGTGGAGATCAAGCGATACGGCGTGAGTGAACGGATGAGCCAACTGGTGGTCGCGGGCGGGCTGGCCTTCGTCGCCGGGCAGGTGGCGGACGACACTTCGCTCGACGTGGCGGGGCAGACCCGTCAGATTCTCGACAAGATCGACCGGCTGCTCGAAGAGGCGGGGCTCGACAAGCGCCGGATCGTGTCCGCGAGCATCTGGCTGGCCGACTATCGCAGCTTCGCCGAGATGAACCGTGTATGGGACGCGTGGGTGCCGCAGGGCGAGCCGCCGGCACGCGCGTGCGTCGAATCGAAGCTCGCGTTTCCGCAGTACACGGTCGAGATCGCGGCGATCGCCGCGAGCTAGTACAGGAGAAGTGGAGTATGAAGACGATCGTGCTCGGCGGCGGCATCGTCGGCGTGACCACTGCGTATTTTCTCGCGAAGGCGGGCGACGAGGTGACGGTGATCGAACGTCGCGACGGCGTCGCGCTCGAAACGAGCTTCGCGAATGCGGGGTTGATCGCGCCCGGCCATTCGTATACCTGGGCATCGCCGCGTGCGCCGAAGATTCTCTTCAAGTCGTTGTTTGCCGACGGCCAGGCGCTGCGGCTCAAATGGACGCCCGACTGGCGGATGTGGGCCTGGTGTGCGCTGTTCCTGCAGAACTGCACGGCCGAGCGCTCGCGACGCAACACGTCGATCAAGGTGCGGCTGTGTCGTTATGCGCAGCAGCGGCTTCAGCAGGCGACGCACGATGAACGGCTCGAGTACGACCGGACGAGCGGCGGGCTGTTGTACCTGTATCGCGATCCGGCGTCGTTCGAGCGGGGCGTCGCGAACATGCGGATTCTGACCGACAACGGTCTGCCGCTCGACATCCTGGATGCGCGGGCCACCGTCGAACGCGAGCCGGCGCTGCGCCACGCGGCGGGCGCGATCGCGGGCGCGATCCATTGCCCGAGCGACGAGAGCGGCGACGCGCATCTGTTCACGCGCGCGCTCGCCGAGCGCTGCCGCGCGCTCGGCGTCGAATTCCGCTTCGGCACGTCGATCGACGGCGTGCGCGCGAGCGCCGATGCGATCGACTACGTCGAGACGTCGCAGGGCCGCGTGACCGGCGATCGATACGTGCTCGCGCTCGGCGCGTACTCGCCCTTCGTCGCGCGCACGCTCGGCTACCGGCTGCCGATCTATCCGGTCAAGGGGTACTCGGTCACGCTGCCGATCGACGACACGCACGAGCCGCCCGCGCTCGGCGGCGTCGAGGAGAACCAGCTCGTCGCATGGGCGCGCTTCGGCGACCGGCTGCGGCTGACCGCGACCGCCGAGTTCAGCGGCTACGACACCACGCATTCGCCGCGCGATTTCGCGCACATGCTCGCGACCGCGCAGGCACTGTTCCCGAACGGCGCCGACTACACGAAGCCGTCGTACTGGGCCGGGCTGCGGCCGATGACGCCGGAGGGCACGCCGATCATCGGCGCATCCCGCCACCGCAACCTGTTTTTCAATACCGGCCACGGCCATATGGGCTGGACCATGTCGTGCGGCACCGCGAAGATCGTCGCGGATCTGATCCACGGCAAGCGGCCCGACATCGACATCACCGGGATGACCCTGCAATGAGCGAACTTCTCTCCACCTCCCCGGATTCGGGCGTCGGAGCCGGCCCGGCGCGCGACGCGTACGCCCGCTTCGATTTCTCGCTCGACGCCGGCATCGCGCGGCGCGCGGCGATCGGCCTCGTGGTGCTGGCGACCGACCATACGATCGAATACGAGTGGCGGCGTCTGCTCGCGATCGATGGCGTCGCGTTCTACGAAAGCCGGATCGCGAATTCGGCCGAGATCACCGCCGAGACGCTCGCGCGGATGGACGGGGGGATCTGCGCCGCGGTCGAATTGATCCGGCCGGGCGAGCGCCTCGACGTCGTCGCGTTCGGCTGCACGTCGGCGTCGATGGTGCTCGGCGAGGAGCGCGTGTTCGAGCGCATCCGCGAGGCGCGGCCCGGCGTCGCGTGCACCACGCCGATTACCGCCGCGCGCATCGCGCTGACGGCGCTCGGCGCGCGCGGGGTCGCGCTGCTGACGCCGTACGAGCGCACGATCAACGAAGCGATGGCCGCGTACCTGCGCGCACGCGGCGTCGATATCGTGCGGGTCGGCTCGTTCGAGCACCGCGACGACAACGAGGTCGCCCGCATCGAGCGCGCGTCGATCGAGCACGCGGTGCTGACGCTCGCCGCCGATCCGGCCGTCGATGCCGTATTCGTGTCGTGCACGAGCCTGCGCATCGTCGATGCGCTGGCCGATATCGAAGCGCGTGCGGGCAAACCCGTGCTGTCGAGCAATCATGCGCTCGCCTGGCACGCGCTGAGGCTCGCGGGCATCGACGATCCCGTGCCGGGCTTCGGCAGCCTGCTGATGCGCTGACGCATAGCGCGTGCATGTAAAAAGACGCGCGCGGGCAAATTGCCGATGGATAATGACGCGCGGTGACAACAGGTGGAACCAGGAGACGAGATGTCGACTTCCGTTATGGCTGGCCGGGAGACCGCAGCGCCGACGCGCACGGGCCTCACGGTCAACGAGATTTACGAGCAGTTGAAACAGATGGCCGTGCTGTACGAGATCCGGCCGGGTGAACGGTTCAACGAGCTGGAGCTTGCCGAGCGCTTCAACGTGAGTCGCACGCCGATTCGCGAGGCGCTGAACCGGCTCGTTGCCGAAAACCTGCTGGTGTTCGTGCCGAACCGCGGTTTCTTCATTCGGGAACTGGAGGGGAAGGATGTGTTCGATCTGTTCGAATTGCGTCGCTCGATCGAGACGACCGCGGTGATGCTCGCATGCGAGCGCGCGTCGGACAACGACATCAAGGCGCTGCGTCGCTTCTGGAAGCAGGTGATGAAGAATGCCGCGCGGATGTCGTCGTCGGAGCTGGTCGTCAAGGACGAGCAGTTTCACCTGGAACTCGCCGCGTTGTCGGGCAATGCCGAGATCGGCCGGGTGCTGCAAGGGATCAACGCGCGGATTCACTACGTGCGCTGGGTCGATGTCGATCAGCGACGCAACGAGGCGTTTACCGAGCATCTCGAGATTCTCGACGCGCTTGCCGAACGCGATGCGGAGCGGTGCGCGACACTGACCGACACGCATATCCGCTGGCGGATGGAGGAAATCACGCGCGTCGTCCAGGCGAGCGTCGTCAAGCTGTACGCAAAATAAAGCAAGATCGGCCGCGGCGCCTGCGACGATCGCGTGCAGCACGCGAACGGGCAGGGCAGGCCGGTCGACGAGACAAGCAGTCGTGCAAAGGAGGACGGGCCGCCCGGATCGACCGGCGCGGCGCATCGCTACTTGATCGTCACGAGGTGCCGTCATGACACACGGTACGTTGGTCACGCTGTACAAGCCGTCAGCAGCGCAGATCGAGCATTTGCTGACCTTGCCTGCGAAAAGCCCCGCCGTCGTCGCGGTCGACAATTCGCCCGTCGCCGACCGCGCACTGTACGCGCGGCTCGCCGAAGGCGGCGTCGACGTCATCGCGAATCACAATCGCGGCGGCATCGCCGGTGCGTTCAACGCCGGCGTCGAATTCCTGATCGGCCGCGGCTGCGACGTCTTCTTCATCTTCGATCAGGATTCGCACGTTCCGGACGACTATTTCGACCGCATGCTCGCCGGCTGTGCGCGGGTGGGCGACAGCCGCTTCCTGGTCGGCCCGCGGATCTTCAACCGCAATTTTCAGCGCGACCTGCCGTTGTTCACGGTGCGCCGCTGGTCCGCGCAGATCACGCCGATCCACGGCGGCGCGCAGGGCCTGCTGTCGTGCTCGGTCATTATCTCGTCGGGCACCGCGATCTCGCTCGACGCGTATCGCGCGCTCGGCCGCTTCCGCGAGGACTTCTTCATCGACCACGTCGACGCCGAATACTGCATGCGCGCGCAGGCGCACGGCGTGCCGGTGCGCGTCAACGCCGACGTGTCGCTGCCCCACGAACTCGGCAGCCCGTCCGCGCAGCAGCACTGGCCGCGCGTCGAGATATTCGACCAGAGCGCGCTACGCCACTACTATGCGGCGCGCAACTGCATTCTCGTCGCGCGCGACTATTGGCGGCGCTATCCGGCGATGCTGCTGATCAATCTCATCACGCTCAAGCACGTCGCATTCGTGCTGCTGCATGCGCGCAACAAGCGTCTGAAGCTGAAGGCAATCTATTGCGGCGTGACGGACGGGCTGCGAGGGCGGTACGGGCGCGTGTGACGCGTGATTTATCGTGGTATTGGCGCATGACCGACGCGCCATACAATTCGGATCACTTACTATAAGAGAGGATTGCAGATGAGCCTGACTACGCCGATTCACCGCCGCTATACGGGCGCGTTCTCCGTCGCGCCGACGATCTTCACCGAGTCGGGCGAGATCGACATGCCGGGCCAGAAGCGCTGTGTCGACTTCATCATCGACGCGGGCGCGGACGGCCTGTGCATCCTCGCGAACTACTCGGAACAGTTTTCGTTGACCGACGACGAGCGCGAGCGGCTCATCGCGGCGATCCTCGAGCACGTTGCGGGGCGCGTGCCGGTGATCGTGACGACCACGCATTTCAATCCGACGATCTGCGCGGCGCGCAGCCGCGCCGCACAAGCGGCCGGTGCGGCGATGGTGATGGTGATGCCGCCGTACCACGGCGCGACGATTCGTTGCGGCGAGGCCGCGATCGAGCAGTTCTATGCCGAACTCTCCGATGCGATCGAGATCCCGATCATGTACCAGGACGCGCCGATGAGCGGCACGCAGGTATCGGCCGCGTTTCTGGCGCGCATCGCGCACACGATTCCGAATCTGCGCTATTTCAAGATCGAGGTGCCGCAATCGGCGGCGAAGCTGCGCGAGCTGATCGCGCTCGGCGGTGATGCGATCGAAGGGCCGTTCGACGGCGAGGAGGCGATCACGCTGCTCGCCGATCTCGATGCCGGCGCAACCGGCAGCATCCTCGGCGGCGGTTATCCGGACGGGCTGCGGCCGATTCTCGCCGCATATCTCGCCAGGGAGCGCGACGAGGCGGTCGCCCAGTACGAGCAATGGCTGCCGTTGATCAATTACGAGAACCGTCAGGCCGGCCTGCTGGCGGCGAAGGCGCTGATGAAGGAGGGCGGCGTGATCGCATCGGACGCGCCGCGGCGTCCGCTCGCGCCGCTGCATCCGGCGACGCGCGCGGGTCTGATCGAAATTGCGCGACGGCTCGACGCGCTGGTGCTGCGCTGGGCACGCTGACGCAACCGCCTCGCAGCACGACGTTGCGATTTCCGCCGCAGCCGGCACGCACGACGCGTACGGGCGGCCTTCTCACTCGATCACCCAACCAAGGAACCCGAAGAATGAGCATGCCGACGATACGCGCGGTCCGCGCGCTGACGGTGCGTGGTGGCGGCGCCGACTACCACGATCAGGATGCCGGTCACTGGATCGACGACCACATTGCGACGCCGATGTCGCGCTACCCCGAATACCGGCAGAGCCGCCAGTCGTTCGGCATCAACGTGCTCGGCACGCTCGTGATCGAAGTCGAGGCCAGCGATGGAACGGTCGGCTTCGCGGTGACGACCGGCGGCGAGATCGGCGCGTTCATCGTCGAGCGGCATCTCGCGCGCTTCATCGAAGGGCAGCGCGTGACCGACATCGAGAAGATGTGGGATCAGATGTTCTACGCGACGCTGTACTACGGGCGCAAAGGTGTCGTGCTCAATGCGATTTCGGGCGTCGACCTCGCGCTGTGGGATCTGCTCGCGAAGGTCCGGCAGGAGCCCGTGCACCAGTTGCTCGGCGGCAAGGTGCGCGACGAGCTGGCGTTCTACGCGACCGGCGCGCGACCCGATCTCGCGAAGGAGATGGGTTTCATCGGCGGCAAGCTGCCGTTGCATCACGGCCCGGCCGAGGGCGAGGTCGGCCTGCGCCGCAATCTCGATGCACTCGCCGAGATGCGTTCGCGCGTCGGCGCGGATTTCTGGCTGATGCTCGACTGCTGGATGAGTCTCGACGTGCCGTATGCGACGCGGCTCGCGCACGAAGCGCATGCGCTCGGCCTGAAATGGATCGAGGAATGCCTGCCGCCCGACGACTATTGGGGCTATGCGAAGCTGCGCCGCGACGTGCCGCGCGGCATGCTCGTCACGACCGGCGAGCACGAGGCGACCCGCTGGGGCTTTAGCATGCTGCTGGAGATGGAGTGCTGCGACATCATTCAGCCGGACGTGGGCTGGTGCGGCGGGCTCACCGAGCTGATGCGGATCTCGGCGCTCGCCGATGCGCGTGGCGTGCTGGTGATTCCGCATGGCTCGTCGGTCTACAGCTATCACTTCGTCGCGACGCGGCACAACAGCCCGTTCGCCGAATTCCTGATGATGGCGCCGCAGGCCGATCGTGTCGTGCCGATGTTCGATCCGCTGCTGCTCGACGAGCCGGTGCCGGTCGGCGGGCGGATGAAGGTGCCCGATACCCCCGGTTTCGGCGTGCGCCTGAATCCGGACGTGCGCATGCAGCGCCCGTATGAACACTGAGTGTACGGAGGGGCCCAATGACGAAGTTGCTCGAAGACAGGATCGTCGTCGTGACGGGCGGATCGCGCGGGATCGGCCGCGCGATCGCGCTGGCGTGTGCGCGGCATGGCGCCGACGTCGTCGTCAACTACTGGACGAACCCGCTGCTGCCCGCGCAGGCCGATCACGAGATCGACGCGCTCGTCGACGCGATCCGCGCGACGGGGCGCGACGCGCTCGCCGTGCCGGGCGACGTCGCGCAGCCCGACACGGCAAGCGCACTCGTCGCGACTGCGGTCGAGCGATTCGGGCGGATCGACGTGCTGGCGAGCAATGCCGGAATCTGCCCGTTCCACGGCTTCCTGGACTTGCCGCCCGAGCTGCTGCAAAGAACGATGGAAGTGAACCTGCACGGCGCGTTCTACGTGACCCAGGCCGTCGCCCGACAAATGGCCGCGCAAGGGCACGGCGGCGCGATCGTCGCGACCAGTTCGATCAGCGCGCTGGTCGGTGGCGGCATGCAGACGCACTACACGCCGACCAAGGCCGGTGTCCATGCGCTGATGCAGTCGTGCGCGGTCGCGCTCGCGCCGCATCGGATCCGCTGCAATTCGGTGCTGCCCGGCACGATCCGCACCGAAATCAACGACGACGATCTCGCCGCGCCCGGCAAGACCGAATACTTCGAGCGCCGGATTCCGCTCGGCCGCCTCGGCGAGCCGGACGACGTCGCCGACTGCGTCGTGTTTCTCGCGTCCGACATGGCGCGCTACGTGAACGGTGCCGCGCTGCTCGTCGACGGCGGCATGTACGTGAACCTGCAATGAAACCGCGAGGCATGACCATGGAAACGATCGCCTTCAGGATGCGCCTGCACCCCGGCAAGCGGGACGAATACCGGCGCCGGCACGATGCGATCTGGCCGGAACTCGCCGACGCGCTTCGAGCAGCCGGCATCTCGGACTACTGGATCTTTCTCGACGACGACACCCATCACCTGTTCGCCGTGCTCAAGCGGCCGGCCGATCACCGGATCGCGCAACTCGCCGAAACGGACGTGATGCGCCGCTGGTGGGCGTACATGGCCGACCTGATGGCGACCGGGCCGGACGGACGTCCGGTCGAGAAATCGCTGGAGCCGATGTTTCATCTGGAATGACGCCGAGCCGTTCAACGGATCGGCAGCGCTCGACGTGTGCCGACCCATTGCAGCGGATCATCGTGTCGCATGAACTCACGGAGCCTACATGCAGATTGTCGATCCCCATGTCCATTTCTGGGACGCCGACACGTTGAGCTACAGCTGGCTCGATCGCGCTCAGCCGGCGTTTTCGGGCGCGGTGGCGGACTTGCCGCGCCGCTACCTGCCCGCGGACCTGCGCGCGGACGCCGGCGCGGATATCGACGTGCTGAAGGTCGTGCATGTCGAGGCGATCCACGATGCGTGGACGACGCCGAGCGAAGTCGACTGGCTGCAGGCGCTTGCCGATGCGCCGGCGAGCGGCGGGATGCCGGACGGCATCGTCGCGGGCGTCGACCTGTTCGCGCCGGACGCGCGCATCCGGCTCGCGGGCGCGGCGGCGCACCCGAACGTGCGCGGCATCCGGCAGGTGTTGAACCGGCATCCGGACCCCTGGTACAACTATGTCGACGTGGACTATCTGGCCGAGCCGCGCTGGCGAGAGAACTTCGGGATGCTGAGCGAGTTCGGTTTGTCGTTCGACCTGCAGCTGTACCCCGCCCAGGTCGGCGCGGCGCTCACCGTCATCGACGCGCACCCCGACACGCACGTGATCGTCAATCACACGGGCATGTTCGTCGACCGAGCCAGCGTGCACGGCTGGCGCGAATGGCGCGACGGACTGCGCGAGCTCGCGCGGCGGGCGAACGTGACGATGAAGCTGTCCGGGCTCGCGATGTTCGACCATCGCTGGACGGTCGAGAGTTTCCGCCCGTACGTGCTGGAGGCGATCGACGCGTTCGGCGCGGCGCGCTGCATGTTCGCGTCGAACTTCCCGGTCGACCGGCTCCATGCCGGCTATCAAGCGCTCTGGCACGCTTATGCGGCGATTGTCGCGGGCGCCGGCGACGACGAGCGCGAGGCGCTGTTCGTCCGCAATGCGATGCGAACTTACCGGTTGTGAGCCACGGGCCCGCCATCGGATGGCGAGCGTTGTCACCGGAGCACGTGCCGGGCAGCATCAGCCGAACGCGCACGCTGCAGCCGCGCTGGCTGATGCCTCATCGGGGCTTGTTCGCCCTAATCGCGCAACGCAGTCGCGACGACGCTCGCCAACGGCGTCGTGGGCCGACCGATCAGTCGCGCGAGGGCGCCGCCGTCGTCGAACAGCGCACCGCGCGAGGCGGCCACGTCGGCATCGGCCAGGACGCTGGCAAACTCGGGCGGCAACCCGGCGCTCGTCAACACGTCTGCATAAGCGTCCTGCGCAAGATCGTTGTAGACGACGGTCTTGCCGGACTGCCGCGAAACCTCGGCAGCCAGTTGCGCCAGCGTGTACGCATCGTTTGCCGCCAGTTCATAGGTTTTTCCTGCGTGGCCGTCCGTCGTCAATACCACGGCCGCCGCCGCCGCATAGTCCTTCCGCGCGGCGGCAGAGAAGCGCCCGTCCTTCGCGGCCCCGACGAACGCGCCATGCTCGAGCGCAGCGGGAAGGGCCATCAGATGGTTCTCGGTGTACCAGCCATTGCGCAGGATGACGGCGGGGAGGCCCGAGGCCGCGATGGCTTCTTCCGTCTGCCGATGCTCGATCGCGAGTCGGACGGGCGACGTGTCGGCGTGCAGCATGCTCGTATAGGCGAGCAACGAGACTTCAGCCCGCCGGGCCGCGTCGATCACCGCGCGGTGCAGTGGCAGGCGGCCGGCGACTTCCGTCGATGAGATCAGCAGGAGTTTGTCGACACCGACGAACGCGGTGGCGAGCGTTTCAGGCCGCTTGTAATCGGCCTCGCGCACCACCACGCCGCGCGCTTCAAGGTCGCGTGCCTTCGCCGGATTCCTGACCGCCGCGACGATCCGGTTGGCCGGCACGGTTTCAAGCAATGCGTCGATCACAAGGCGCCCGAGCTGCCCGGATGCTCCCGTTATTGCATACATGTTCATGCTCTCCGTGTATCGATAGGTGAGGCTCCAAGTGTAGGGATGAAGGTTTCCGTTGGAAACCATCTATCCATCAGTTACCATCATTTTCAAGTAACCAAATGGAAACCATCCCCGGGACGACGATGGGTTTGAGAATGCGAAAGAAGGTGGAGCCGCTTCCCGGCTGCCCGATGTCGAAATGCATGGCGTTGATCGGCGGTCTGTGGACGCCCGAACTGATCTGGTGCCTGAGCAATGGCCCGCGTCGGTTTTCGGAGTTGCGGCGCGACAACCCGACCATCACCGCGAAGGTGCTGACCGGCAGGCTGCGTGATCTCGAGGAGCGGGGCGTGATCCGGCGAAGCGTGTTGCCGACGTCGCCGCCGTCCGTGGAATACGAGTTGACGTCGCTGGGCCAGGAACTGCTGCCGGCGATTACGTCGATCGTGGAGGTCGGGTCGCGCCTGCTGCTGCGCGACCGGGCGCGCTAGCCATTCGCCACCGTGCGGGCTACCGTGCCGCCGTCGAACGCCCGCGCTTCGTATTCGGCAACGGCTCATGCTGCATCGGCCCTTTGACGAGTTCGCTCATCGCGTCGCGGATCCAGCGGTTGGCCGGCTCGTGATGAAAGCGCGGATGCCAGTGCAGTAAAGTTCGTATGTGGGCGCGGGGAAGGGCAGCGGCAGCAGCTTGGCGTTCACGAGCTCCGCGAAGCGCCGCCCGACGGCCTGGAGCACCGTGGCGATCATGTCCGCCCCCGCGACGATGAACGGCGCGCCGATAAAGCGCGGCGTACGAAAGCGTACGTTGACACGAATCCCGAGAAATGGATCGCCGGGTGCGACACCACGCCGGCGCAACGCTTTACGCGTCTTTCAGCCAGGGCATTTCCACGGGTGACACGACCAGTTGCCGGAATTCGCGTTTCAGATCGAAGATGAACCCGACGAGGATCATGGAGTCGGCGTAAGGAATCGGAAAGACCTGCGGATTTTCCGGGGTACGCAGCGGCCGCTCCGGCGTGTCCGCCGTCGCCGCGGCGTTTTCGCGAACGCTTTCCAGGTCGTCTGCCATGGCCGGGCCGCCGGCTTTCAGCACACGGCTACGCAGCTCGCTGAAGGGTTCGATGCGCGCGGCGTCTTCGTGGTATTCGGGCACTTCATAAACGAACCAGGACATTGTCGTCTCCCATGAGAAGGGGCGCTATTCTAACGCTACGCGAGGGCCTGCCGAAAATCGGCCATATTGTGCGATGGGCCCGGTCGCTGCGGGAAATACGCCGGGTGTTGCAACTGTCAGCAGCATAAACGCGGCGCCTTGGCCGTCAGTTTATGCGTCGCTCACAAAGGTTCGGACAGGTTCGCTCCGTCTCTCCGATTCACGCCTGTCTATCAATTCTGAAGTCCGCAGCCGCCTCCCTGATGTGTTTCCAAAGCAGATCTGCGATCGGCCCGTGCGGTAAATCGCGCCGGCGCGCTGCCGTGATTTCGACCCGCCCTCCTTGCAGATGCCGTCCGCCAATCGACGGAAGGCGTCCGTCCCGCAACTCCTGTTCGATCGGATAATCGTGGGGATGGCCCCAGGCCGCGCCCTGCATGATGATCTCCTTCTTCATCAACTGATCGCCCACCGCGCAGGTCCGCGCTCCCTCGATGAGGTAGTAGTTCGGCCGATCGATGTGACGCGCCGTGTCTCGTATCACGCATTGGACGTAGCCACGCATCTGCTCAGGCGTGATCTCGTCCGAGATGGGCAAATGAAGAAATCCCGGCGCTACAACAGGGACGAGTTTCACCACGCACAAGTCGATGTACTCGAGCCGAGGATCGGCTTTGTCGGCGTGAATCGCGCCGATACCCACATGCGCGAGGGCACATGGCCCGAAGCGGCCGAGATCAGCGGAATCGAGTGCGCAGGAATCGTGAAGGCTGATCCGGACGGGCGCCTGACTCCGGGACGCGGGCAGGGGATCCGGTGTCAGGCGTTTCGTTCGAGCAATCGAAGCAGCGATTCCTCCGTCATGGCGCGAGAAGTCCTTCGCGCAGGGCCGGTGGGCATGTTTCCCGCCAGGAGCGAAGGCATGGATGCCACAGCCTCGCGCAATGTGTCCGAGCGTACGCCGACGACATTGCGGTCAGTGGAGCGAAGTGCGGCCGAAACCAGGGGCGCGGAATGGCACGCCGATCCCATCGTTGTCTTGCGGCGCGAAAACCGGGCATGCCGTGTATCCGCGCCCGTGCGCTCAAGCGCCCGGCGTAGCCGGAGCCGCAGCGTTCGGAGAGACCTCGCGCGCTTTTTCGAGTGCGCTCGCAATCGAGGCGCGGCGCACCTCCTCGCTGCGTCCGAGCCCTTCCGCGACGATGAACTCGATATCTTGGACACCCATGAACGTGAACACCGAGCGAAGCAGGGTCTCGGCATGTTCGAACGCCTGATACGGGGAGCCCTCGCTGTAAACATTGCCGCGCGCCAGCGCGACGATCACGCGCTTGCCCTGGGCGAGACCGATAGGTCCGCTCTCACCGCGCGCGAAGGTCTTGCCGCGCACGACGATATGATCGATCCAGGCCTTGAGCTGGGTGGGAACCGAAAAATTGTAGAAGCCGGCCCCGATCACGACGACGTCGGTTTCGAGGAACTGCTGCACGTCCTTGCCGGCGTCGAGCGTCATGAACGCGTCGAAGGAGAGATGCGGGAGCGTCTCGCTGGCAAGATCGCGATAGGTGACATTCACGGCGTCGTTGGTTGCGACGATCCGCTCGACGATGGCGGCAGAGAGCACGCGGCTCGCCGAGTTTGCGCCCATGATGCTGGAATCGAGATGAAGCAGTTTCACTGGATGCCTCCGGTATGGATTTGTGACCGGCACTATGCTATGTAACTAGAGGCAATCCGCCAAGAACGCATATTTTTAGGACCAGGTCAGATGGATATGCCTGCCTCACCGGGCGTCAGCACCCAATGCCATCAGGTCGGCAAGGTGCTCGCAATCGTCGGCGACAAATGGACAGTGATGATCGTCAGAGTGCTGGTCGAGCGGCCACGCCGCTTCAACGAGATCAAACGGACAGTCGGCGGCATCTCACAGCAGATGCTTACGCGTACCCTGAGGGCACTCGAGCGTGACGGCATGGTCAGCCGCACGGTCTACCCGACGGTGCCCCCGCAAGTCGAATATGCGCTGACGCCGCTCGGACAATCCCTGGCGGTGCCGGTTCGCGCACTCGGTGCGTGGGCGGGCGAGCATCTCGAAGAGATCGAGAACAACCGGGCACGCTATGATCAGGGCAAACAGGCTCGCAGCGAACGAGGTGGTTCAGAGCCGGCCTGACGTTCTGCGGGAGACGACGGCTCGCATCGTTCGAAGCGCTGATGGTGCCTGGGTTCGTCAACTGTTTGGCGCCGGCGCGCATAACGAACGAATTTCAATATTAATCGGGCCCCGTTGTCATACCCGGATTCAGATGTCGTAGCGCCAGCTAAATTCAGATGTCGCATGTTTCATCGGCCTTTCCATCATTGAACGTTGAAGCGCCGAGTCTGAAGCAGCAGGGCGCTGACGTTCACCCGCGGGCCTTCGCAGACCGCCGCTCAGTTTCTGCTTTTGACGCAACTTCCAGAATCGCTGTTTCCATGTCAGCCACCGTGAACCGGCGGGGTTTCTTCGTGCCGGGTTGCAGTGCTGCACAGGGTGACCCGGTGTATCGGGCCGCCGATCAGCTCGGCAAGTTGCTGCGCACGCTTTTCTTGTGCGACTACTTCAGTAACGCAGCGTTCCGCCGGGAACTGCATACGCTGCTGAATCGCGGCGAGTCGGTCCACCAGCTTCAGCGTGCGATTTACACTGGTCGTGTGGCCCCCGAGCGCGGCCGACGCCGAGATGAAATGGTCGCGATCTCGGGGTCGTTGACGTTGCTGACGAACCTCGTGATCGCGTGGAACACGCAGCGCATGCAGGCAACGGTCAACGACTGGCGTGACTTTGATTTCCACGCAATTTTCCGGTTAGGGCGAACTCGGTTGTATGCGGCCTCGCGGACTACCAATAAATATTGGTTTTCATTCAAATGGTTGCTATCTGGTTGCCAAGCCGGCGCTTTCCGGGCCGATCGTCGAAAACGCGGAACAAGAAATTAAAGTCGGGATAGTCAGGACTATGTTCCCAGTCATTTCGGATGTTCCCTGAACACGTGGATCGGATTGTCGACATGCGTGATTCAAGGCTATTAAGACAGGCGTTGCCCTTCTTTGCGCAAAGATCCTGTCAGATGACGAAGTTCGTCCAGCAGTTTGACGGCGGGCGTGGGTAGCGTGCCTCGCCTGCGCCGGAACGCCGTCAGAGTGCGTTGCGCATCCAGGCCTTCGATATCCAGGGCGTCGATGACGCCGGCTTTGCTTTCAGTGTCGTACATGGGTTCGGCCATCCAGGAGACAAAGCCACATCGTGCTACGAGGCTTTTGAGCACGGTGACCGAACGGGTCTCGACCGCGATGGCCGGCATCGGCAGACCGCGGGCCTTGAAGGTTTCCTGCATGTGGGCATAAGGTCCGGTTCCCTTGGGCGTGAGTGCCCACCGTTGTGTCAATGTGTCATCGAGTCGAAGACCGCGCTTCGCGCGCAGCGGATGATCGGGTGCCGCGACCACGAAACTCCTGTCGGTCCATGAACAATCGGAGAGCGCAGCGACATCCTCGGTTTCCACTCCCGATGTGCATAGCGCCAGGTCGATTTCATAAGCGAGCAAGCCCTCGACGAGACGATCCCACACGCCTTCGATCACCTCGACGCGCAGATTGGGCCATTTCTCGAGCACACATGCGATGGCCATCGGTAAGACGAGGCTCGCTATGCTGCCCACCGCGCCAACCTTGATCACCCCCTTCGCCAGGCCCCGCATCGCGTCCAATTCCTCGCGCGCCTGTTCAGCCTCCCTTTGCAGCGACATCGCATGCGGCATCAATGCTTCGCCGAGCGCGGTCAGTTGCATCCCTTTGGTGTGGCGCTCGAAAAGCGGCGCCCCGACGGATTCCTCGAGCCGCTTGATCGATCTGCTCAGCGCCGGCTGCGTCATGTTCAGTATGGTCGCGGCTCGTCCCAGGCTACCCGCGGAGACGATCGTGGTGAACATCATCAACTGCTGCAGATTGAAACTCATCGTGACGAACCAGGATTGAAAGGGGTGAAGGGAGCGAAGGCGATCCCGGCTCGCCAGCGCTGGCTAGGTGTCTTCCCTGAACGGAATCGCCGTGCCCGCTCAATGCGGCTGCCACCGAGCCCGTGATGACGCCGGAAAACCTTGGCCAGCAAGGCTTCGGAGCGAAATGGGGGCATCCGGCAAGCTGATCGAGCATGCCCAAATGTAATGACTTTTATCATATTTTGCAATTTTCAAACAAGGCATTGAATCCCATACTGCGGCTCATCCAGTCACCGCCAGCCTGAGTGGCGAACCGCAGAGGATTCGAGATGCAACGAAACACAAGTGGGCAGCCGACCGTTCGCGATGCCGTCGTGGACTTGATGCGGCGCCTCGAATTGACGTCGGTGTTTGCCAATCCCGGCTCGACCGAGCTACCGATGTTCCGCGATTTCCCGGAGGACTTCCGGTACGTGCTCGGGTTGCAGGAGGCGGTCGTGGTCGGTATGGCGGACGGGTATGCTCAAGCGACCGGCAATGCCGCCCTTGTTAATCTGCATTCGGCGGCCGGTGTCGGCAACGCGATGGGCAACATCTTCACGGCCTTCAAGAACCGGACGCCGCTGATCATCACGGCCGGCCAGCAGGCCCGTTCGATCCTGCCGTTCGATCCGTTTTTGTCGGCCTCGCAAGCAACTGAGCTGCCACGGCCCTATGTGAAGTGGAGCATTGAACCGGCGCGTGCCGCGGATGTTCCGCTGGCGCTCGCCCGTGCTTACCACGTGGCGATGCAGGAGCCGCGCGGCCCGGTGTTCGTTTCCATTCCGGTCGACGATTGGGACCAGCAGGCCGACTTCGTCGAGGTGACGCGGGTCAGTACCCGGTTCCGTCCCGATCCAGTACGGATCGCGGAGATCGGCGATGCGCTGGACAATTGCAAACGGCCGGCCATCGTCGTCGGCGCGGAACTCGATCGTGCCGATGCCTGGAGCGAGGCAATCCAGCTGGCCGAGCGTCATAACGCACGGGTTTATGTTGCGCCGATGTCGTCACGCTGCAGCTTCCCTGAAGATCATCGTCTTTTCGCCGGATTCCTGCCCGCGATGCGCGAAAAAATCGTTCGGATTCTGGACGGACATGACCTGGTCTTCGCCGTCGGGGCGCCGGCTTTCGCGTATCACGTCGAAGGCAGTGGGCCGCATGTGCCCGACGGCGCGGCGTTGTACCAGCTCATCGACGATCCGGCTACCGCTGCGTGGACACCGGTCGGCACGTCGGTGGTGGCGAACATTCGCCTGGGGCTCGCGGACCTGCTCGCCCGTCCGGCACCGCAAGGCCGGCCTCTGCCGGCGCCGCGCGAGGTCATCGAGCGAGCCGAGCCCGCAGCAGTGATGTCGGTTGCCTATGCGTTACAGACGCTGTCCGAGGTCCGCAACGCAGCGGATATCGTGGTCGAGGAGGCGCCCAGTTCACGCCCCGTCATGCAACGTTATCTGCCGTTCACGCGCAGTCAGACGTTCTACACGATGGCAAGCGGCGGTCTCGGCTACGGCATGCCCGCCGCGGTGGGCGTGGCCCTGGCCAAACCCGGCAGCCGCGTGATCGGCCTCATCGGCGACGGCTCGACGATGTATTCGCCGCAGGCGATCTATAGCGCGGTCCAGCTCGATCTTCCGATCACATTCGTGATCCTGAATAACTCGCGCTACGCCGCCTTGCAGGAATTCGCGCCCGTGTTCGGCTTCGCCGCGTCGGATCCGGTACAGGGCACCGACCTCCCGGGGCTGGATTTCGTTTCCCTGGCCAACAGTATGGGATGCGAAGGCGTTCGAGTGAGCGACGCGCTGTTGCTGAAGCCCGCGCTGGAGGACGCGTTGTCTTCCGGAAAAACACGCGTCGTCGAAATTGTCGTGGCCTGACCGCGAGTTGGTGATTCGGCAGGCCGGTTTTCCAAGAATATTCCAGGAGACGGTAATGAACCAGGTATCGATGTTGATTAACGGCGAGCGTGCGATGGCTCGCGATGGCGCGACATTCGAGCGCCGCAACCCGCTCGATGACACTGTTGCCTCGACGGCGCCGGCCGCGACTGTCGCCGATGCACAAGCGGCGGTGCAAGCGGCGGCCGCCGCGTTTCCCGCATGGTCGGCGATGGGCCCCGGCGAACGACGCGCGCTACTGAATCGGGCCGCGGATGCGCTCGAAGAAAAAGGCGACGCTTTCGCGCTAGCCATGGCAACCGAAACGGGCGCATCCCGCCTGTGGGCGGATTTCAACGTCAAGCTTGCGGCCGACGGGCTGCGTGAAGCGGCTGCGATGATCACGCAGATTTCGGGCGAGGTGATTCCGTCGGACGTGCCGGGCAGTCTCGCGCTCGGCGTGAGGCAGGCCGCTGGCGTCGTGCTCGGGATCGCACCGTGGAACGCGCCCGTCATCCTCGGCGTGCGTGCCATCGCGTTGCCGCTCGCGTGCGGCAATACCGTCGTGCTCAAAGGCTCCGAAACCTGCCCCGCGACCCACGGCCTCATCATCGAGGCGCTGCAGGACGCCGGACTGCCGCGCGGCGTCGTGAACTTCGTCACGAACGCGCCGGCGAATGCGGGCGACATCGTCGAAGCGATCATTGCCGAGCCGGCGGTCAGACGGGTGAACTTCACGGGTTCGACGCGCGTCGGCCGCATCGTCGCGACCCAATGCGCGAAATATCTGAAGCCTTCGGTACTCGAACTCGGCGGAAAGGCGCCGTTTCTGGTGCTTCACGATGCCGATATCGAAGCTGCCGTTCAAGGCGCGGCATTCGGGGCGTTCGCCAATTCCGGCCAGATCTGCATGTCGACCGAACGCATCGTCGTCGACACGAAGATCGCCGATGAATTCGTCGCGCGACTGGCGGAAAAGGCGCGAAGCCTGCCGCTTGGCGATCCGAGAAAAGGGCCGGCCGTGCTGGGCTCCGTCGTGGACATGGCGACCGTCAGGCGGTGCAACGACCTGATCGACGACGCGCTGGCGAAAGGCGCGACGCTGGTATGCGGAGGGAAAGCCGAGACCACGCTGATGCCGGCCACATTGCTCGATCACGTGACGGCGGACATGCATATCTACCGGGAGGAGTCGTTCGGGCCCGTCAAGGCGATCGTTCGCGTCAATGGCGACGAAGAGGCCATCGCATGTGCAAACGACAACGAATATGGTCTGTCCGCGGCAGTCTTCAGCCGTGACGTCGCGCGGGCGTTGACGGTAGCGAAGCGTATCGAGTCCGGGCTTTGCCACGTCAATGGCCCGACGGTTCACGACGAGGCGCAAATGCCGTTTGGCGGGATGAAGTCCAGTGGTTTCGGGCATTTCGGCGGCAAGGCGGGAGTCGCGGAATTTACCGATTTGCGCTGGATCACCGTGCAAACGACGTCTCGTCACTATCCGTTCTGATTGCTGCCGCGGTCAGCGCGCGTGTTTCTCGCCATGGATGCGATCGGCTTCCGGATGGTGGGCACGAACACAATAACAACCCGATACCGTTGAGACGCCTTCGCTCCAGGAACGACGAGCGATCGGCTTAAGGAGACTGCAATGCCTGTCATCAATTTCGAGTCGTCGCTCGATCGCACCTGGTTCGAGTCCGACCGTCACGTCGGAAAACGCATTACGCAGGACCGCGATTCGGACTTCGCCCGCCGGGCCGGGGGAGCGAAATGAACGATCGCAATCCGCGTCTGCCGACCGTAGACATCGGCCGCACACTTGATGATGGACCGTTCTCGGCGTTCCAGCGAATGGTCGTCCTGCTCGCCGCGCTCGCGATCGTGATGGATGGATTCGATGGGCAACTCATCGGATTTGCCATTCCCAGCCTGATCAAGGAATGGGGCATCACGCGCAATGCATTTGCGCCCGCCGTTGCCGCCGGTCTCGTCGGCATGGGTATCGGCAGCGCGTTCGCCGGGCTTTTCGCGGACCGGTTCGGTCGGCGCTGGGCAATCATCGGGAGCGTGCTGGTATTCGGCCTGGCGACGAGTTCGATCGCGCTATCTCCGGACGTCATGACCATTGCGATCCTGCGTTTCTTCGCAGGACTGGGTATCGGCGGCGCACTGCCGAGCGCGACGACCATGACGGCGGAATTTACGCCTGCTCGCCGACGAACGCTCGCCGTGACCGCAACCATCGTTTGCGTACCGTTGGGGGGCATGCTTGCCGGGTTGTTCGCGAGCGTCGTGCTGCCTCATTATGGCTGGCGCGGCCTCTTTCTGATTGGCGGCACGCTTCCCGTCGCGCTGGCGTTCCTGCTGTATTTCGTCATGCCGGAATCGCCACGTTATCTGGCCCGCCGTCACGAACGTTGGAACGAACTGCGTCACCTGCTGACCCGCATGTCCCGCTCGATTCAGCCGGACGCCGTGTTCGCCGATCAGAAGGAGCAGAAGGCAGGGCAGCGTCCAGGCTTTCGTGCGCTGTTCGCCGACCATCAGGGCCGAGACACGCTTGCAATCTGGGTCGCTTTCTTCATGAACCTGGTTGCGGTCTACAGCGCATTCAGCTGGCTGCCGACGATGCTTGCAGGCGAGGGGCTCAGCCCTTCGGTGGCGGGTTCGGGGCTTACCGCCTACAACCTCGGCGGCGTACTCGGCGCAATGGGCTGTGCAGTCGCGATCGGTCGGTTCGGGTCGCGCTGGCCTTTGCTCGTCTGTTGCCTGATGGCGTCCGCGAGCGCGCTTTTTCTGCGCGGTCTCGACGTCTCCACCCACACGACGCTGCTCGTGTTCGGCATCGGTTTGCACGGTCTGTTCGTCAACGCGGTTCAGTCGACGATGTATGCCCTTTGCGCGTATGTCTATCCCACTGAGATTCGCGCGACCGGGACCGCATCCGCGCTCGCGTTTGGGCGGCTCGGCGCGATTCTCAGCGCGTTCGCGGGGGCCTTCGTGATCACGCAGGGTGGCGCGTCTGCGTACCTGGGCATGCTGGGTGGAGCGATGGCGATGGTCTTTATCTGCCTGATGATCGTGCGTCGCCATATTCCGCCCATCAAGGGCGTCTGAGATTAGTGTCGAGGGCGACATATGTTACGAGCTCCGCGCAGAGCACGTAACGACGTCGCTCATGTTCAACCGAATGACGGAAAGCGTCTGACAGTACCTTCAGTTGGAGATAGCATGCGCACTCAAGTAGGCATTATTGGCGCCGGTCCTGCCGGCCTCCTTCTCTCTCATCTTTTGCATCTGAAAGGTATCGAGTCCGTCGTGCTCGAAACCCGCGGACGCGAGCAGATCGAATCGACGATCAGGGCGGGTGTACTCGAGCAGGGGACGATGGACCTGCTTGAAGCGTCCGGTGTCGGTGAACGAATGAAGGCGGAAGGTGCGTTGCATCACGGCTTTGAACTCGCGTTCGACGGAAAGCGGCGGCGCATCGACCTCAAGGCGTTGACCGGGCGGGCCATCACCGTCTATGCGCAGCACGAAGTCATCAAGGATCTGGTGGCGGCTCGCGTTGCTGCGGGCGGCTCTATCCTGTTTGGTGTCGCGGATGTCTCGATTCACAACATCGACACGTCAGCCCCGTCGATACGGTTCATGCATCAAGGGCAATCGCATACGCTGAACTGTGATTTCGTGATCGGATGCGACGGTTCGCAAGGGGTGTCCCGTTCGGCGATTCCCGAGAGCGTTCGGCGCGATTTCGAGCGCGTCTATCCCTTCGGCTGGTTCGGCATTCTGGTTGAAGGTGCACCGTCCGCCGACGAACTGATCTATGCACGTCATGATCGTGGCTTTGCATTGGTCAGCACCCGTTCGCCGACGGTTCAGCGTATGTATTTCCAGTGCGACCCGAAAGATTCCGTCGATATGTGGTCCGACGATCGGATCTGGGCCGAAATGCACGCACGCGTCGACTCCGCCGATGGTCAGCGCGTTGTCGACGGGAAGATTTTTCAGAAGAATATCGTCGGCATGAGAAGCTTTGTCTCAACGACGATGCAGCATGGCCGGCTATTTCTTGCCGGTGATGCCGCTCATATCGTTCCGCCCACCGGAGCAAAAGGTCTCAACCTGGCAGTCTCCGACGTACGAATCCTGAGCGGTGGACTGGACGCGTATTACCGGACTGGCGATGAAGCGCAACTCGCTGCGTATAGTCAGTCCGCGCTGAAGCGGATCTGGCGCGCGGAGCATTTCTCCTACTGGATGACCCGCATGATGCATCGCCTCGACGATGCCTCGCCGTTTGAACAGCAGTTGCAGGTTGCCGAACTCGAACATGTGACTACGTCCGAGACTGCGGCGAGGTCCATGGCGGAAAACTATGTCGGCAGCGTTGTCGTTTAGCTTTCGGTGCCGTTGCTCGGTCGTCTTCCGGCTCGGACGATCGACGGAGACGCGCGAAACCGGCGTGCAGCGCGTCTCGTGCTTTTTGCATTACGACTTACTCTGACAGTACTCCAGTCATGACAACAGGATTTCCCGGAATTTTCTCCGTCAGCGACTATCGTGACGAAGCCAGACGGCGGCTGCCGCGCATGGTGTTCGACTATCTGGAAGGCGCGGCGGACGATGAATCGGGATTGACGCATAACCGTTCGGCGTTCGACAGGTTGCAGTTGTTGCCGCGCCGGCTGTCGGATGTCAGCACGCGAGAGCAGTCGGTGCCGCTTTTAGGGCGGCGGATTCCATTACCGCTGGTGATCGCGCCGACGGGCCTCAATAGCGCGTTCTGGCCGAAGGGCGACCTCGCACTTGCGCGCGCAGCGGGCAAGGCCGGTATTCCGTTTGCGCTATCGACGGCTTCCAACATGTCCATCGAAGAGGTGGCAAAAGGGGCCGACGGAGACCTTTGGTTTCAGCTGTACGTCGTTCATCGCAACCTCGCGAAGAGTCTGGTCAATCGTGCTCGTTCGGCTCGCTATTCGACCTTGATCCTCACTGCCGATGTCGCGGTGAACGGCTTTCGCCGACGCGATCTTCGCAATGGCTTTGCCATGCCGTTCAAGGCAAGTGCACGTGCGGCAGTCGACGGACTGTCGCACCCGCGCTGGCTTTGGTCCTATCTGATGAACGGCATGCCGGAGTTGAAGAATTTCGCCACGGACGATGCATCGGACACCGCCTCCCAGGCGGCGATTCTTCGCCGGCAGATGGATGCGAGCTTCAGTTGGGACGACCTGCGCCGTTTGCGGGACGAATGGCCGGGCAAACTCCTCGTCAAGGGCATCGTGACGGCCGACGATGCCGCGCGGTGCGTCGCGCTCGGCGCGGACGGCGTCATCGTTTCGAACCACGGCGGCAGGCAACTCGCCGACCTGCCCGCGACGGCCGACGTGTTGCCGGATATCGTCGAGCGCACCTCGGGCACGACGGTCATTCTTGACAGCGGCATCCGGACGGGGACCGACGTCGTCAAGGCGGTCGCGCTGGGGGCCCACGCCGTGATGCTGGGGCGCGCCACCTTGTACGGGCTGGCTGCCAGAGGGGAAACCGGCGTGAGCGATGTCATCGACATGATCAAACGGGAAACTGACCGGACGCTCGCGCTCATCGGTTGTCGCTCGGTGGGCGAGCTCGATCGCAGCTATATTTCGAAGCGGCCATCATAGGTAACTGCGCATTGACGGCGGATTCTGGATGCGCAATTGTTCGGGGTAACACTCCCGCGTATTTGCCGCCGGAACCTTGTGCCATGAATCAAGTGACGACCACGGATCATTACCATCGCGACGACCGGCTTTTGGCATGGGCGGATCAGGTTCGGGCCAGTTGCGTCCCCATGGTTTTCAGGACCGAATCCGATCAGGGATTTCGTGGCGAGATTTCCAGCGTGAACACCGGCGGAGTGTGTGTGTCGCGGATCTCGGCGGTCGATCACGTCGCGGCTCATGACTGGGACGACGTGCGGCGCACGGCGGACGACTACCTGCTCGTGTCGATACAGATCGAGGGGCGAGGTGCACTCGAGCAGGATGCCCGCACCGCGTTCGTCGACCCTACAGACATGGTGCTGTTCGACTCATCGCGCCATTTCGTCTGGCATTTTTCCGGACAACACTACACGATCCGCTTTCCCCGCCAGGCGCTGGAGAAACTGGTGCCGTGCGGCCGGCAGCACACCGCGGTGCGTATTCCTGCGGCCACCGGGATACGCCGTATCGCCGCGGACCATATCGCGTCGCTGCACCGAGTGCTTTCGTCAGACAAAGGCGCGATGACCGCTTGCGAGAGGCTTGGCGATGTGTCCGCCAACCTGGTCGCGCTGGCGTTGGCGGATTATTTCAACACGGTTCCGCTGCCCAGATCCAACGTGAAAGAGATGCATCTGCTTCGGGCACGTGCGTTGATCAAGGACCGGATTCACGAACCGGAACTGGGACCCGAACGGATCGCCGATGAACTGGGGGTGTCCAGCCGTTACCTCTACCGGCTGTTCGCCGAGGTCGGGGAGTCGATCGGCGAGACCATCTGTACGGCCCGACTCAACGGGTGCGGCGAGTGGCTTCGGCAACGTGCGTACGCAAACCGCTCGATTACCGATATTGCGATGGCATGGGGTTTCAATAATGCATCGCATTTCAGTCGCACGTTTCGACGTCACTTCGGCATGTCCGCGCGCGACTACCGTGCGAAGCACCGCAGCGCTATTTGAATCGCCCTGAGCGGGCTGCGCGGCGATCCCACCGGCTGGCAGCATAAGTAAAAATCCTGTTCTGTCAGAGTCAAGCGTCCGCCATATTGGCCCCGGACACTTCCTCTACAACGTTGCGGGCGTCCCGTCCCGCGAGTCGTGGAGGAGTATCTTGGCTCTCAACCATCCCCAATATAAGGCGGCTGTCGTGCAAGCCGCCCCGGCGTTCCTTGATCTTCAAGCCGGAATCGAAAAGTCCATACGCCTGATTGAAGAGGCGGCGCAGGCCGGCGCCGCCCTGATCGCATTCCCTGAAGTGTGGCTGCCGGGCTACCCGTTCTACATCTGGCTGGGTACACCGGCCTGGTATATGAGCAAAGGCTATGTTCAGCGATATTTCGACAACTCGCTGAGCTACGACAGTCCGGAAGCCGATGCACTGAGGGACGCGGCGAGAAAAAACCGCATCACGGTGGTGATGGGACTCTCGGAGCGCAAGGGCCATTCGTTGTATATCTCCCAATGGATCATCTGCCCCGACGGAGAAACCCTCCTGAAACGACAGAAACTCAAGCCTACCCACCTCGAGCGGACGGTCTTCGGTGACGGGGAGGGCAGCGGCCTGACCGTAATCGACAGTCCGTTGGGAAAGCTCGGCGGGCTTTGTTGTGCCGAACACGTGCAGCCTTTGACCAAGGCCGCCATGTATGCGCAAGGCGAACAGGTCCACGTTGCGGCCTGGCCAAGCTTCTCGCTCTATGAATTTGCCAGCGCATTGAGCCACCAGGTGAACAACGCGGTTTCGCGGACGTATGCCGTCGAAGGAGGTTGCTTCGTCCTCGCGCCTTCGACAGTCGTGACCCAGGAAATGGTCGAGAGCCTTTGCGACACCGAGGACAAACGTCAGCTGTTGCGGGCAGGCGGTGGCCATAGCGTCGGATACGGGCCCGACGGGGCGGAACTGTTCGACAAGATCGACGAAACCGCGGAAGGCCTGCTCTACGCCGATATCGATCTCGGCATGCAATCGCTTTCGAAGTGCGTTTTCGATCCGGTGGGGCATTACTCGCGGCCTGACGTTCTGCGGTTGCTGATCGACCGGCGAGCGCGCCCCCCTGTCGCCGAGATTTTCGACAGAGCGCATGGGGAGGAGGTTGCCGATGATCAGACTGCATCGGACAACAGCTGCCCGTCCGAGCCAGCGAGAAGTGGCGGAGATCGGTAGTGGGACCGCCGGACTCGCCATGTCATGCGATGGCGAGCCGGTTGGAGACTTCGTGCCGCTGCCGTGTGGGCTTGATGCCGATTAAGGTGGGATGGCTATTCTTCGAAGCGATGACCATCCAGTCAAGACGATATAGTTAGGATATCGATATGAACTACAAAGAAAATAGAAGCTACGAATGGAAGATGGTCGTCTTGCTTGCGGTGCTGTTCGGCATCGTCGGTCTCGACCGTCTGGTCATCGTGTACCTGTTCCCGGTTCTTCTGCCGGAGCTCAAGCTGAACAACACGCAGGCCGGCGCCATCGCGTCGGTTCTCGCGCTGACCTGGGCCATTTCGACTTGGGTGCTCGGAAGTCTGTCCGACCGCCATGGGCGTCGCAAGATCCTTCTTGGGTCGTCAATCTTCTTTTCGGTGATGACCTCCTTTACCGGCGTCGCCAAGTCGTTCCACAGCATGCTGCTCGTGCGAGGCCTCCTTGGCGTGGGCGAGGGTGGCGTGTTCAGCGCCAGCGTTGCGACCATCGACGAAATATCGACGCCGAGCCGGCGCGGCCTGAATCTGGGCATTCATCAGTCGTTTTTCCCGCTTCTGGGTATCGGCCTCGGGCCGATCATCGCTACCCAGCTCGTGATGCACATGCACTGGGAGTGGGTGTTTTTCGTGCTCGGCATCCCGGGGCTTTTGCTGACGTTCCTGATCGGCAAGACCATGCGCAAGACGGAGGCCGGTCGCGACAAGCAGGTCCGATCCGCATCGGGTGGCCCGTTGGCCGTGCTGAGATACAAGAACATCTGGTTGACCACGGTCATCGGATCGCTGTTCCAGACGGGCCTGTTCGTGTTCTCGACGTTCGTCGCGCTCTATCTGACCAAAGTGGTGGGCCTCAGCCTCGGTACGGTCGGCCTGATCATCTCCGGATGGGGTTTCGGCGGGTTCATCGGGATGATCGCCGTTCCGGCGATATCGGATCGGCTCGGGCGCCGTATCGTGCTCGTCGTCTCCGCGACCTGCTATGGCCTCCTGATGTTGGCGTTCGTGCTTTGTCACGCTTCCCCGATCGTGATGTTCGCCAACCTCTTTGCTGCCGGGATTTGTGGCTTCGGGATCGCGCCGCTCTTTCTTGCCGTGATTCCTTGCGAATCCGTACCGTCGACGCTGACCGGCTCCGCCGTGGGCGTTCCAACCGCTGTCAGTGAACTCATTGGCGGGGTCCTGATGCCGGTGGTGGCAGGCGGGCTCGCCGACACGTTCGGCCTGGGTTATCCGATGCTGATCGTCGGGTGTGTGTCGTTGGTGAGCGCGTTCGTCGGGATGTTTCTCGACGAAACGGTGCCCGCCGCGACGTCGAAGCATGCCGTCTCGAACATCGACGCGGCCTGAACGTCCGGCGATGAGGCGACGCTGGCAGGGTTGGCTGAGTCGTCATTTCTGACGATGCGCGACAAAAAAGCCGGCGCGCAATCTACGAAGACCGACATGCACGAGAGACGTAGATGCCAACCCTGCCGCAGCTTTCAGTCGTCGACGCAAAAGGCGCGATCGATAGACGCGAGATTTCCTGCCTGGAATACGTTCAGGCGCTGGTCGATCAACAGGCCAAAACCGAGTCGCTGAACGGGTTCGTGTATTTCAACGCCGAGGCGCTGTTGCAAGCAGCGCGGGCGCACGATGAAGCGCTCGCAGCCCGAACTGGCCGGATGTCACTTGCCGGCATTCCGTTGGCCATCAAGGACAACATCGACTGTGCGGGCATGCCGACAGCCGCTGGAACGGCAGCGCTCCGCCACGCCGTACCGCGAGCGAACGCGCCGGTCGTGGCACGCGTGATCGAGGCCGGTGCGCTGGCAGCCGGCAAAGCCAACATGCACGAACTCGCTTTCGGCTGCACCAACGACAACGGATGTTTTGGCCCGGCCCGGAATCCGTATGACCCGTCCAGAATTCCCGGTGGAAGCAGCGGTGGGTCTGCCGTGCTGGTGGCGAGCGGTGCGGTGCCGGCGGCGCTCGGCACCGACACGGGCGGATCGGTACGGATACCGGCGGCGCTGTGCGGACTGGTCGGCTTTCGTCCTACGCATGGACGCTATCCGTCCGGGGGCGTCGTACCGATATCGCCCACGCGTGACACGGTCGGCCCGATTGCCCGCACCGTCTCCGACGTGATACTGCTGGACGAGATCCTGTCGGGAAGTGATTCAGCGCTTCCCGTGATCGACGGCGAACGTGACTTTCGCCTGGCAGTCCCGTACTCGACGATGTGGGAGGGGCTGTCGCCCGATGCCCGGCCGGTACTCGAACGTGCGCTGCAGCAGCTCGAGGAAGCCGACTTCGAACTGGTCGACGTGGACCTGCGACGTTATCCGTTTTTCCGTGCGAAGAAGAACGCCACCATCCCTTTCTTCGAATTTGCCGGTGCCGTGGCGCGCTATCTGGAAGCAGGCGGCGTAGCCGTGACGTTCCCGGAGATCGTCGCCCGCATCGAGAGCCCGGATGTGGCCCGAATCGTCGGCCACATCCTCGGGGGCGGTGCGATTTCCGCGACCGAATACGCCGAAGCGCTTCTCGCGCGAGAGCAGTCGCGCACGTCGTACGTGGCGTGTCTTCGCGAAGTGGACGCAGACGCACTGCTGTTTCCCACAGTCCTGATTCCGGCCTGCAGCATCGGCGCTGAAACGGTGGTGGTCGGGTCCGAAGCGCTCGATGTCTTTGCCGCATACACACGAAATACCGAACCGGGCAGCAACGCAGGGGTACCCGGTATCACCGTGCCGGCAGGTCTGACCCAGGATGGGCTCCCGGTTGGATTGGCGCTGGACGGTGCTCCGTATTCGGATCAGCGAATTCTGCAGATCGGCAAGGAAATGGAGCGTGTCCTGTGTGCCGCGACGTTCCCGCGTCTCGACGCACCCGTTTGAACCATCCGGCAACGGCTTAACGAGAAAGGCAAGCAAATGAATCGTCGAAATGTCCTGAAGAGTATTGCGCTCGGTGCTGCAAGTGCCGCGGTGGGCGTTGGCGGGCTCGTGCCGGCATCGGTACGCGCGGCAAATCAGCCGCTGAAGTTGGCGCTGATGGCGCCGATGAGCGGGCCGGCCGCATTCTTCGGCCAAGCCTGCAAAAACAGCGCAGCGATGGCAATCGCGGAGATCAACGCGCGCGGGGGCGTGTTGGGGCGCCCGCTCGAGTTGCTGGTGGGCGACGCCGGCGCAGCACCTTCCGAGTCGGCGCAGACGGCGCTCCGCCTCTGGAAGCGCGACAAGGCGGAGGTCTTCGTCGGATCGCACGACAGTGCCGTGCGCACGGCGCTGGAAAGTCTGTTCCGAGGCCTGGTGCCATACTTCTATACGCCGATGTACGAGGGGGGCGATTGCGCGAAGGGGACGTTCTTCGTCGGCGAGACGCCCGCGCAGCAACTGACGCCGGTCATTCCGTGGCTGACCGCCCAACACCAGATCAAGCGCTGGTTCCTGATCGGCAACGACTACATCTGGCCGCGCAAGTCGAACGAAGTGGCGAAGAGGGCGATTCAGGGTGCCGGCGCGACCGTGGTCGGCGAAGAGTACGTGCCGTTCGACGTCGACAACTTCGACGCGGTACTCGGCAAGATCCGGGACAGCAAGGCAGATGCGGTGTTCATTACGCTGGTGGGCGGCTCGGCCGTCACGTTCAACAGAAGTTTTGCGAGCTTCGGTCTCAGCGACAAGATGATCCGTTTCGGCACGATGATCGAGGAAAACACGTTGATCGGCATCGGTGCGTCCAACGCCAGGAACCTCTACTCGGCTTCCGGCTTTTTCTCGACGCCGACCGCCACGTCCGCGCAGTTTCTGGAGCGCTATCACAAGCAGTTCGGCGCTTCGGCGGTATTGAGCAGCATTGGCGAGTCGACATACGAAGGCATCCTGATGTATGACGCGATGGCCAGGAAGGCGAATGCCGTGTCGATCGGCGAGCTGACGAAGGCGTCCGATGGGGCCAGTTACAAAGGCCCGCGCGGCGTGGTGACGATGAAGTCCCGCAATGTGACGGCCGACATCTTCCTCGCTAAGGCATCGGGCGCCCGCTACGACATCGTCAAGACGTTCTCGCAACTCGGCTCGGCCGAGACCTGTGCGAGCGGAGCGGGCGCGGGTTAACGTCATGCTGCTTTCCTATCTTCTCAATCTCGGGTACGCGTGTGCGGCCCTCGCGCTCACGACGATAGGCCTGGCCATCGTGTTCGGCCTGCTGGGCGTGCTGAACATGGCGCATGGCGAGTTCATCATGCTCGGCGCGTACTCGGTTGTCGTCGTGCAGCGTCTCGGGTTACCTGCCTTGCTTGCCATACCTTTGGCGATCGTCGTATGCGCCGCCGTCGGATGGATCGTCGAACGCCTGCTGGTGCGTCCTTTGTATCAGCGGCCATTCGATACCTTGCTCGCAACCTGGGGCGTTTCGATCCTGCTGCGCGAAGGCGTGGTCGCATTGTTCGGAAAGGGTTACCAGGACGTGGCCGGTGTGGATGGCGCATCGATCGATGTCTTGGGCACGCCGTATCCGGCATTCCGGCTCGCGATGATGTTCGCGGTGGGCCTCGCATTCGCCGGGCTCGCGGCATGGTACAGCCGCAGCCAGACGGGCGCGCGGATCCGAGGCATGGTCGCGAATCCCCTTCTTGCGAAGGCGGCCGGCATCAACACGACGCGACTGGCCAGCGGCACTTTCATCACGGGTGTGGTGCTGGCCGGACTGGCGGGGGTGCTGCTCGCACCGATCGTGCGGGTCGAGCCGTACATGGGCCTCGACTATCTGCTCAATTCGTTTTTCGTGCTCGTCGTCGGTGGCCTGGGCAGCTTGCTCGGTCTCGCGGTAGGCACGTTCGTCATCGGCGGAACGCAGGTCGCGGTGTCGAGTTTCATCGATCAGACGTCGGGTTATACGGCTGTTCTGATCCTGTCCATCTATTTCTTGTGGAGTCGCCCAAATGGCCTCGTCTCGCGCCGTTGAAACGGCCCTCCAGGTTGCCACGGCGGCGATTCTTCTGAGCTTGCCGCTGTGGGCCGGCGACTACAGCGCAAACCAGATCGGGCTGCTGTTGCTGTATGGAATGGCGACGCAAAGCGTTGCCTTGTGCTGGGGGAATTCGGGTTTCTTGCCGCTCGGCCAAAGCCTGTTCTTCGGGCTGGGCGCGTATGTCAGCGCGTTTGTATTGCGCTCCGCGGGCGCGGCCGGCGGCGAATGGCAGATCATTCTGCTTCCGCTTGCCATAGCGGCGCCGGCGGCGCTGGCCTATGCGATCGGATTCATCGTCTTTTCGCGCCGGATCGACAGCGGGCCGTTTTTTTCGTTGATTACTCTCGCGTTGTGCATGTTGGGGTTTCTGCTGGCCAATCAATGGAGCAGCGTGACCGGCGGTTTCAACGGGCTCACCGATATCCCCGATCTGCCGATGACCGACCGGTATGGAAATCTGTATTACGTGATCGCAGCGGCTGCGGTCGGGGTCACGGCACTGATCACTTGGCTGAACCGCAGACCGATCGGGACGCTCTGGGCAGCGATTTCGGAGAATGAAGATCGCCTCCAGTTTTTTGGATTTGCGACGCACAAGCTGAAGGCGGCCGCTTTCGGCCTCTCGGGCGCGATCGCGGGTTTGGGCGGCGCCCTGTATGCGCCGCACGAGGGTCTGGTCGGTCCGCAGGCGGTCGGCGTGGCATTGTCGGCGCAGTTCGTCATCTGGGCGGCCGTCGGCGGAAAGCGCAGTCCATTGGGCGCGCAACTCGGCGCCGTCGTGATCGGACTGCTCGCCGCGACGTGGCGTGACCTGTTCACCTATTGGGAAGTGCTGGTCGCGCTGATTTTCATCGGTGTGGTGCGGCTATTTCCCGATGGCCTGGCCGGCGCGGCGGCCGCGCTTGCGCGCATGGCCGGTCTGCGCGTCGCGAGCCCCATTCCGGAGAAACGGATCGATGCGCACGACATCGCGACGATCGACCTGCGACCGGCTCAATCCACGCTGCTCAGTTTCAGGAAGGTGGAAGTCAGCCAGGGCGGCGTCAACATCCTCAACGGGCTTGATCTCGAGGTGGGAGCAGGGGGCGTCAATTGTTTCATTGGTCCCAACGGCGCCGGGAAGACGTCGACGTTCAACGCAATGACGGGCCGCTTGCCGGTTCGTTCCGGTGAAATCCACTTTCGCGGGGCCGAGATTTCGTCCTCGCCGGCGTGGCAGGTCGCCCGACTGGGCGTCGGCCGCAAGTTCCAGATTCCGTCGGTTTTTGCGCAGTTGTCCGTCAACGAGAATCTTCAGATCGCGCTGTGGGCGAACCGGATCCGTCCTCGAGAGATGGTGGCCGCGGCGCCGCTGCATTGGAATTCGCTTCAACGCGTTCGCACACTCGAAAAATTCGGATTTCTCGAATCGAATATGGCCGTTCGTGCGGGGGATCTTTCTCAAGGGATGCGCCAGATGCTGGAGTTCGCGATGGTGGCGATCACCGAGCCGCGTCTTTTGCTGCTCGACGAACCGTGCGCCGGTCTCTCGGCGCACGAAACCCGTCACATGATGGACGCGATCACGTCGACCGTAAGCGAACTGGACGCGTCGGCCATCGTGATCGAGCACGACATGAGCGCACTCGAAAAGATCGCCGACAACGTGGTGGTCCTGCATCAAGGCAGAAGCCTCGCGGTCGGATCTTTGGCACAGGTCAAGATGTCGGAAGACGTCAAGGCCGTCTACTCGGGAGGAAGAAAGTGAGCGAGCGCCTGGGAGAAGCCATGCTGAGGTTTTCGTCGATCGTCGCGGGCTACGGCGACACGATGGTGCTCAAGGGGATCAGCGGCGAGGTGGCCGCAGGTAGCGTACTGGGCGTATTCGGCCGCAACGGCGTGGGCAAGTCGACGCTCATGCGCGCTTTGGCCGGCGTCATCCAGCCCGCGTCCGGTACGGTCACCGTCAACGGCAGCGAAGTGGGCAAAGTGCCGTCGCATCAACGGCGACGTTTGGGGATGAGCTATGCGCCGCAGGAGCGGGTCGTCTTCGACAATTTGAGCGTCGCGGACAACCTGACACTCGGATTCAAGACCCGAAGCCTGGACGCATACGACGATCTCTTCCGGATTTTCCCGCGGCTGAAGGAACGCTTGTTCCAACCGGCCGGGAAGTTGAGCGGTGGTGAAAAAAAGTTACTTTCCTTCGCCAGGGTCATCGCAGAGCGTTCGCCTCTCACGCTGATCGACGAGCCGTCGGAAGGTGTTCAGCAGGAGAATCTGGAGCTGATGGCGTCGGTCATCCGGTCTCGAATCGCGGACGGAGCGGCGTTCGTGGTCGTCGAACAGAATCTGACGTTTCTCACGTCGATCGCCGACCATTTCATCGGTCTGGATCATGGAGAGGTCGTGCTGTCGGGCGACTCGATCGATATGTCTCGCGACCGGCTCGAAGCGGTGTTGGCAGTCTAGTCTCCCGTATCGGGCGATTCGTCTCATCGTGCGTACGTGGCCGTCGACCGCACCGTTCAATCGTCACGACGGCGCGGTCGTGACGGCCGCGGCGACGCAGGCAGCAAGCTCCGCGCGGTTGGAGAATCCCTTCTTGTCCATGATCCGCCGCAAATGGGTGCGCACGGTCGACAGGCTGATGCAGAGAAGACGGCCGATATCCTGATCGGTACAACCCTTTGCGACCAGCTGCGCGATCTCGCTCTCACGGTCCGTGAGTCCCGTTGCGCTGCCTGCCCGACGTTTGATCGCGCGGCAAAGGAACGGTTCGATCGCATCGAGCACGAGTTTGTCGCGCATCTCGAACTCAGGCCGATTCCTCGTTCGCCAGATTCTCAGATCGCTGAGCTGGCGTTCGCCGTCGAAGACAAACACGTTGATCCCGTGATGCAAACCGTCCTGCGCGAGAAACTCGTTGTAGAACTCGCTTTTCTCCAGTGCAGGCCGGTCCATCACTTCCTCCACCAACGTGGCCCTGCGCAGCTTGCAGAGTTGCGCCGTCATCGGGTCATTGTGCTGGTACCAGCTCGTATAACGACGCACGTGATCCGAATCGACGTTGACCGCAATCGGGTCGACATAGGTTCCTTTTTCGGCATCCCAGTTGTAGGAGACGCAGAAATCGGATCGCAGCAGCCGGGTCAAGTCTGACAAAACGACGCGCCTGACATCCACGATCGGTCCGAGCTCTTCGAGCCGTCCGATGATGTCGCCGAAAAGTCGGAGTTCGTCGAGCGTGAGATCGTGAACTTGTGGCTTCAAGGGTGCCTCATCGGTGGGAAGAATCAGGAGACAGCATGCGTGACAGCCTTGAAAGACTGGTTCGCATTACACACCAAGCATAGCAGCGCAAAAAATCCTGATCAGCAACGAACTTTGCTGCCTCTGTCCGTCCGTTGTATTCATGCCGCAGTCAGGTGCACTGCCTATTGCGGATCGGATGGGACGCTCGCGCGGGGCCTGAATTTCGTGAGCGCAGGCTCAGTCCGGAATGTCCCTGTCGACATTTCTAACGATGGGGCTCAAAAAACGCGGCTCATAGAGTAGACGCACAGTGGGAAGCGGACGTGCTGAGCCTGTTCGTTGTAGAGGCGAGCTGGAGAATTACCCGGAGACGCCTGCCCATTGACCAAACGATTCCGACGCATTTCCGGCGGGACGTTTTCCTCAGTCATTTCGTCAACGAAAACTACGCCATAAAATTAGGAAAGCGATATGAATACGGTCATCAAGCGAAGCATGGTGGTGTGCGCCGCGGTTGGGTGTGGCGTGGCACATGCGCAGTCGTCAGTGACGCTGTACGGGCTGGTGGATGCCGGCATCACGTACACGAACAATGCGAAATCGAGCACGGGACATGGTGCGCTCGTGCAGTTTACGTCTGGGTCCTCGCAGGGAGATCGTTGGGGGCTGACGGGTAAAGAGGATCTGGGTGGCGGGCTTAAGGCGATCTTCACGCTCGAAAGCGGTTTTCAACTTTCCAACGGCGCGTTGGCGCAGAGCGGGCTGTTGTTCAATCGCGCAGCCTTTGTCGGCCTTGACGGGCGCTTCGGCACGCTGACGCTCGGGCGGCAATACGACTTCATCGGTGATATTTTCCCGGCATACTCGATTGCGGGCAACACGGCGGCGGGTATTTTGGGCTGGGGAATCCCGGCGTATGCGGCTGGCGGGTATACGCTCGATAACCGACTGTGGGGCGACAACATCAATAACTCGGTGAAGTATCTGTCGCCCACGATTTCGGGTTTCAGTGTCGGCGCCATGTATGGTTTCGGCAATGTCGCCGGCTCGTTGGGCACCAACAGTTCGATGAATTTTCTGCTGAACTACAGCCAAGGCGGGCTTGCCGCATCGCTGTCGTATTTCAAGCAGCATAACGCGACGACTTCCGCGAATTTGACCGAGTACGCCGGTGGCGCAACTTACAGCCTGGGGAAAGCCCAGATATTCGGCGTGGTGACCGATGTCCAGCTGAGCAGCGGGACCCAGGCTCGGGCGCTGACCTATGACGGCGGCATGACATACTTTGTCAGGCCCGATATTTCGCTCGGAGCAGGGTTCCAGTTTCAACAGCGTAACAACGGAGTTGGCAGCGCGAATCAGATAACCATCGGTGCGGATTACTTCATTTCCAAGCGAACGGACGTTTATTTCGTTGGCGCGCTCGCGCACGATCATGCACACGGCGCTCAAATCGAGGCTGCGCTCGGATCGCCGTCCAGCACGAGTTTTCAGACCGCAGCGCGGATCGGCATTCGGCACAAGTTCTGACGGTTGCGGGCCGAGAACGATGGCGAACAGCGTGGGGCGCCGACTGGGATGTCGTGTGGCGGCTGATCGAACTCGGTGCCCGCACCGATACGCCCAAGGCAGCGGTCGGGCTGGTCGGGATATTCAAGATTCCCCGCGCCACCTTGCCGGACAGCCCGATATACCCCTTCAAAGTGAAGGTATGGTTGGTCTCGATGGCGCGCCAGGACGTGTGGCACTCATACAGCTTCTCGCAGGCCAGCGTCGGCCCGAAATCGGCGTAGCGATCACGGATGATCGACAGTGCCCGATCGGCCAGATCAGCGTCCAGCCGCCGATTACCGGGACGCCACGCTTGCGCGAAGCCAGTCCGGCCGGGCCAGCAGCCCGATACCGGGCGACCAGCCGTTCTACCTGGCGCACGCTCAGGCCCAGCCGTTCGGCTGCACGCCCGGGCTTCAAACCCATATCCACCACGGCCTGGATCACCTTGAGTCGATCAAGCTCTCGCATCGTCAGTGTCACCAATCCGGCTGGCTGCATGGTCGGCTCCCGCGCTTGCTCAACGAGCCGTCCAGCATGCCAGCAGTCAAAAACACGACATCTGTAAATAGCCAGAACACGACATTAGGATATGGCTGCCACACCCATTTGATTGATAACACGCATTATGTCAATTTGCATCGACATAAGTACCGTCCGCACGCAGTCTGCGGCCCTACGGTCCGCCAAGGCTCGAACATCGCCGTGAGCGATCAGCAAGATCCCCCGAATCACCTCTCGTAGTTGTCATGCGATCCTCGCTCGCCGACGCCCATCGACATTTAATGACTCCACGTCACAACCAGAAGATATCAAAAGCATAAAAAATTGATTTTACGGCACGCGGATCATCAACAATATAAATCAATATTCAATAAAAAATGATCTCGACCATCCACTTAACTCGAGATCTCATCGCCCGCACTCCTTACAATCCTGCCACGACGATAAAGCCGCACAGCGTCGCGGTGACACGCCGTAGAGACATCGCCCCGTTATCGCCATCGACACGATCATTTCAAATTCCTCACCAAATCCCGACTTGATTAACGGCAACGATATGAAAAATTAATAACAAAGAAAATATCTTGTAATTATAAAAATCACCTCCTAGCATCCCCCTGCTGTTCGCGACATGTCTTGTTTAAAAGTCATCACTTGATGCATTCCTCGAACAAACCCACTCATAACCTGGGGAATTACATGAAGAAACTGTCTCGACTGCTGCCCATCACCGCGATTACCGTCGCGAGTCTCAGCGCTTTTGCGCAGGCCGGCGACCAGCCGGCCGCGGTCGACAAGGCGCTGCAACTGATCCAGCAGAACCCGACCACCTTCAGCGTGGCGGCCAGCGGCGCGGCACGCACGTTGAAGTTCGCCGGACCGCAAGCAGGCGCCCCAACCGACGGCGACCAGTTCCAGGTGCGTGACGTGATCGTCGATCCCGACGGCACCGAGCACGTGCGCTTCGATCGCTTCCACGCGGGCCTGCCCGTGATCGGCGGCGACGTGGTCGTCCATTCGCGCAACGGGCAGTTGAAGCAGGCAAGCGTGACGCAGCTCGCACCGATCAATCTCGCCGGCACGATCGGCAAGGTCGGCAACCGCGCCGTGGTACGCAACGCACCCGACGTAGGCGCGACGCGGGCCAGACACATCGCGGCCGCGCGCTTCAACTCCGACGTGCGCCGCGTCGATGACCCGGAACTCGTCGTGTTCGCCCGCGACGTCACGCCGACGCTGGCCTATGCGGTACGCGTCTACGGCAAGTCGACCGACACGCACGGCGACGCCGTGCTGTACTACGTCGACGCCCGCACCGGCGCCGTGCTCGGCACAGGACCTGATCAAGACCGCCGCCGCGACCGGCACCGGCCGGTCGCTGTACTACGGCAACCTGACGCTCACGACGGACCAGACCGGCACGAACGCATACCGGATGCTCGATCCGGGCCGCGGCGGCGGCTCGGTCTACGATGGCCGCGGCCTGAGCTCGGACGAGGTCGAGCAAGCGACCGACCTGCCGATCTTCACGAGCAGCACGAACGTGTGGGGCAACAACACGACCACCGACCGGCAGACGGTTGCGGCAGACATCGACTACGGGCTCGCGTTGACTTGGGACTACTACAAGACCGCGCACAATCGCAACGGCATCTTCAACGACGGTCGCGGCGTGAGAAGCTACGCTCACGTGGTGTTCAATACCGGCAGCGGCACGACCGGCGCGAACGCGGCATGGCTGTCGTCGCGCGTGATGGCGTACGGCGACGGCGAGCCGGGCACGCGCCTGCCGAAACCCGTGGTGTCGGTCGACGTCGCCGGGCACGAGATGAGTCACGGCGTGACCGAAGCCACCGCCAACCTGAACTATTCGGGCGACGCGGGCGGCCTGAACGAGGCGACGTCCGACATTTTCGGCACGCTCGTGAAGTTCTACGCGAACAACCCGAACGATCCCGGCAACTATGTGATCGGCGCGCGCGTGGTGAGCGGCGGCCTGCGCAAGATGTACAAGCAGGATCTCGACGGCCGGTCGTTCAGCTGCTACCCGTCGGGCGGCTTCTCATGGTCGAATCCGCGCCACGATCCGCACTTCACGTCGGGGGTCGGCAACCGCTTCTTCTACCTGCTGTCGGAAGGGCCGTCGGTGCCGTCGACCGACACCGGCCTGTCGAGAGCGCAACTGGTCTGCAACGGCGACACGACGTTCAGCGGGCTGGGTCGCGACAAGGCCGGCAAGATCTGGTACCGGACGCTCACCGTGTACCTGAACGCCAACTCGAGCTACCCGAACGCGCGGCGTGCGTCGATCCAGGCGGCGAACGACCTGTACGGCTCGAACTCGGCCGAAAGCGCGACGGTCGCGCGCGCATGGAGTGCTGTCGGGGTGAATTGACGGCGCTTGTGGATACGTCGAACGCCAGAGGTCGCGTGATGGTGCTTCGCTTCGGAAGAAAGCGATTCGGTAGTGGTCACGCGGCGCTCGGATAAATGACGGGAACGTGCTGACCGACCGCCTGCGCATGCAGGCGGTCGGTGGACTGTGTGTTCTTGCAGTCAGACGCCCGCCCCCGCCCCCCCGCCCCCGGGACCGCGCATGTTCCAGGCTCCGGGAGATTCCTTCGTCGACGGTCCGCCGCCAGGCCTATGTCTTCCGACGCAACCTGCTTCGCCCCTAACCGGCAAGCGCTTTCCGCTTCAGCGCATCACTCGCCGCCACCGTCGGATTGAACGACGTATCCCACAACGGCGCGACATGCGCCGGCCCGTCCAGCACACCGATGCGCGCAAACACGTCCGCGACCTGCTGGTGCTGCGCGACCACGTCGGGCGTCACCGGCAGCAGCGCGTAGTCTTCGCTGCGCTGGTCGAACATCGCGACGAGATCGGCAACCGGCACACGCGTCTCATGATTCTGCGCGATAGCGTAGTCGCGAAAATGCCCGTTCGCCCACGCATACGCACGCCGGAACCGCAGCAGCAAATCACCGGTCGCCGCGCGGCGACGCGCATCGTCGAGCGTGCGCGGATTCGCATACACCGGGAAATTGCCCGACAGATAACCCTTTCCCGTCTTGAGCACGCGGGCGCCGTAGCGGTTGCGCGCGAGCTGGCCGTTGTAGCCGTATATCGCCCATGCGTCGATGTCGCCGCGATCGTACGCGGACAACCCGTCGGTCGGCGACAGGTTGATCGGCTGGATGTCGTCGAAGCTGAGGCCGGCTTCCGCCAGTTGTCGATACAGGAAATAGTGCGACGTCGTCGCGCGCACGTAGCCGACGCGCTTGCCCTTCAGATCCGCGATGCTGCGGATCGGCGTGTCCTTGCGCGCGAGCGTGACCTGGTTGTTCAGGTCTTCGCGCACGCGCGAGATGAATCTCACATTGGCTTTCTGGCGCGCGGCGAACACGGCGGGAATTTCGCTACCCGAACCGATATCGAGTGCATCCGCATTGAGCGCCTCGATGTGCAGCACGCCGTTGTTCAACTCGCGCCAGTCGATCCGGTATGGCGTGTTGTCGAGCCCGGCCGCATGCAGCAGCGCGCGCCAGCCGCCCTTGTAGGTCGCGACGCGCAACGTCGTGCCGGCGAGATCGGCATCGGCGTCCGGCACGGCAAACGCAGCCAATGGATGCGCCGCGACTGCGGCGCCGGCTAGCAGCAGGCGGCGACGTACCGCCGACATTGACGACATCGGATGCTCCTGTCGATCGGATGGAACCGGATGGAAAGCGAAACCGCCGCGTCAATGCAGCGCCGGAAAGCCGTGGCGTTCGGCCAGCAATTCGAGAATGCGGCGCGCGTCGGCGACGAAGCGCACGTCGCCGAGCGTCTGCGCGTCGTCCGGCGCGGGCTGGTCGCGGCCCAGCACGAGCACCGGCAGGCCCTGATGCGCGTCGTCGAGCGCGTCGATCACAGCGGGCCGCGGCCGCTCGAAACCGACGCGCTTCACGTCGATACGCTTGGCGAGATCGGGCGCGCTCGCGAGCATCCCTTCGATCGTCAGTCCATGCGGGCAGACGAAACGCTGGCCCGGATGCTTCGGATCGGCAAAGCCCGGTGCCAGCAGAAACAGTACATCTCGACTCATGTCAAACGGCTCCTTTCTCGTTGATTGCCACGGTCGGGAAGCGCGCGCACCCGTGCGCCCTGCTGTTCCCGACGCATGCCGGCCAGCGGCCGGATGTCAGACTCTACCGTCGCGCTTTGCCCGGCCCTACCAACGTTTTGCGGAATCGATATGCGAACGCGCATAGCGCATCGGCCCGTCGTCGCCTAGCGGGCCGTTGCGTAAACGCATCGTCATGCGAACGACGCGTACTACGCACATCGAACGATTTCATCGATCGATATGACCGCCTCAACGGGTTTCCGGCGAACGACGTTCGCTGTCCGCACGATGCGTTCGCCGCAGCAGGCGTGCCGGACGCAATCGCAGCACACCTGCCGGGCCGGCGGCAATGCACATTACAAATCGGCCGCTCAGCGATTTACAAACCACGGATCGGCCGTTCATCGGCGCGTCCGTCGTCAATAGCATCGTGATCCTCGCAAACGTACTGATAAAAACAGAGGTTGGTCATGATCAAAAAAACGGTGGTACTGGGTTTGGTTTCGATCGGTTCGGTCGGCGCGCATGCGCAGAGTTCGGTAACGTTGTACGGGGTGGTCGACGCCGGCATCGCGTATACGAACAACCAGGGCGGCGCGAGCAACATCCAGCAGACGAGCGGCAAGCTGAGCGGCAGCCGCTGGGGCCTCAAAGGCGCGGAGGATCTCGGCGGCGGCCTGCAGGCGGTCTTCACGCTGGAAAGCGGGTTCCGGCCGAGCGACGGCGGGCTCGGCCAGGGCGGCCGACTGTTCGGCCGGTCCGCGTACGTGGGCCTCGGCAAGAAAGGGCTCGGCACGTTGACGTTCGGCCGTCAGTACGAGCCGATCACCGATCTCGTCGCGCCGTACTCGGGGGCGGGGTTCTGGTCTCCGGCCACGCACGTGGGCGACAACGACAACCTGAACCAGAGCTTCCGGCTGAACAACGCGGTGAAGTTCCGCAGCGACACGATCGCCGGCTTCACGGCCGACCTGCTCTACGCATTCAGCAACCAGGCCAATGGCGGCGCGGGCACCGGATTCTCGAACAACAACGCGTGGGGCGCATCGGCGAACTACGTGAACGGCCCGCTGTCGATCGGCGGCGGCTATGTGCGGTTCAATCATCCGAATGCGGCGTCGAATACGGGCGGCGCGGTGGGCGGCGCGACCTCGACCACCGGCAACGACTACAGCGGCGCGTTCTTCTACGGGCTGAACGGCGGTGTACTGAAGCAGCAGATCGGTGCGGCAGGCGCGAACTACGTGCTCGGCCGCGCGACGCTCGGCTTCGCGTGGAGCCACACGCAGCTCGATTATCTCGACGGTTCGTCGCGCAAGTTCAACAACTACGACGTGAATGCGCGCTACCAGCTCACGCCGGCGGCGACGCTGATCGGGGTCTATACGTTCACCGACGGGCGCGCGAGCGGCCTGCCGGGCACGAGCGGCCAGACGCTGAAGCCGCGCTGGCATCAGTTCACGCTCGGGTTCGACTATGCGTTGTCGAAGCGCACCGATATCTACGTGTCGGGCATCTACCAGCTCGCGGCCGGCGATGCGAGCACCTCGACGCCGGGCGGCTATCGCAAGATCGCGGCGATCTCGAACATCGGCAGCGCGTCGTCGACGAACCGCCAGATCGCGTTCGTCAGCGGGCTGCGCGTGAAGTTCTGACGGCACGCACACCGGGCGTCGCGCAACGGGCGCGATAAGCAAAGCGGGAATCGTTGTTTGCCGCGCCGCGCCCGGTTGCCGAGAATGATCGTTTCCCCGCGCGCGACATGCGTTCGACCATGACCGATTCCCGTTTTCCTCCCCGATCGCCGCGCAGCGGCCGGCGCGCGGCGCTGCGCCAGCTCGCCGGCGGCTGGGCGGCCGCGATGCTGCCCGCCAGCGGCGCGCTCGCGAGCCAGCCGCTCGACGTACCGCCGTGGACGCGCACGCCCGGCGCACCGCTGCTGTCGCCACCGTACGGCCTGCCGGCGGAGCACGAACGCGACGTGATCCGTCGCAGCGCCCGTACCCCTGCGCTACCCGGTTCCGGCTCGTCGATGACGCCGCTCGCCGACCTGTTCGGCGACATCACGCCGAACGGGCTGGTCTACGAGCGTCATCATGCGGGTGTGCCGGACATCGATGCACAGCGCCATCGCGTCGTCGTGCACGGCCTCGTGCGCGAGCCGCGCGTCTTCACGCTCGACGACCTGCTGCGCTTTCCGTCCGAATCGCGGATCCACTTCCTCGAGTGCTCGGGCAACACCGGCAGCGAATGGAACGGCCCGAGCGGGCTGCCGGTTCAGTTCACGCACGGGTTGCTGTCGTGCTGCGAATGGACGGGCGTCCGGCTGTCGACGCTGCTCGACGAAACCGGCATCGATCCCGATGCACGCTGGCTGCTCGCCGAAGGCGCGGATGGCGCGGCAATGACGCGCAGCCTGCCGCTCGACCGGCTCCTCGAGCGCGCGCTGGTCGTCTATGCACAGAACGGCGAGCGGCTGCGCCCGGAGAACGGTTACCCGGTGCGGCTGATCGTGCCGGGTTTCGAAGGCAACACGAACATCAAGTGGCTGCGGCGGCTGAAGCTGGTGCGTGCGCCGGAGATGACGCGCGAGGAAACGTCGAAATACACGAATCTGCTGCCCGACGGCTGCGCACGCCAGTTCGTGTTCGAGATGGATGCGAAGTCGGTGATCACGCGGCCGTCGGCCGGCCACCGGCTCGCCGCGCACGGCTATTACCCGATCAGCGGCTACGCGTGGTCGGGCCGCGGCCGGATTCGCGCCGTCGACGTGTCGACCGACGGCGGCCGCACGTGGCGGCCCGCCCGGCTCGCCGGCGACGTACGCGACCGCGCGCTGACGCGTTTCGAGGCCGACTGGGTATGGCGCGGCGAGCCGGCCGACCTGCAAAGCCGCGCGACCGACGAGACAGGCTACGTGCAGCCGACCCGCGACGCGCTCGTCGCCGCGCGCGGCCTGAACTCGCAGTACCACTACAACGGCATCCAGAACTGGCGCGTCGGCGCCGACGGCGAGGTGCGCAATGCGTAAGCCGCTCGCTTGCCTGCTGGCGGCCTGCGCGATGACGACGAGCGCGTTCGGCGCCGGTTTCGACCTGGGCCGGCCAATCGATCGCGCGGCGCTCGCCGCGTGGGACATCGACATCGCGCCGGACGGCAGCGGCCTGCCGCCCGGCGCGGGCACGGTCGCACGCGGCGCTCACGTGTTCGCCGAAAAATGCGCGATGTGTCACGGCGCCGGCGGCGAAGGCGGCGTCGGCGATCCGCTCGTCGGCGGCATCGGCTCGCTCGCGAGCACGAAGCCCAGAAAGACGGTCGGCAGCTACTGGCCGTACGCGACGACGCTATTCGACTACATTCGCCGGGCGATGCCGTACAACGCGCCGCAATCGCTGAGCGCGGACGACGTCTATGCGGTCACCGCGTACGTCCTCCACCTGAACGGCATCGTGCCCGGCGACGCCCGGCTCGACGCGCGCACGCTGCCGCGCGTACAGATGCCGAACCGCGACGGCTTCGTGCCCGACCCGAGGCCGGGCAGGCTATGACGCACGCCGCGCCGCTTGCCGCCGCATCGGGCCGCACACCCATGTGCATCGCGTCGCCCCTTTCAGCAAGGACCCCGTAATGAGCGATCCCTCCGTCACCGCCCCGCTTGCGCCGTCGCCGTTCGTCGACGTTCGTTCTCCGGCGGATTTCCCCGACAGCCCCGTATCGCGCACGCTCGCGCAGCCGTTGATGCTCGGGCTGTTCCTGCCGATCCAGGCCGGCGGATGGAGCGCATCGACGCTGCCGCGCTCGACCGACTGGACGTTCGACTACAACGCCGATCTCGTGGCCCGAGCCGAAGCGCTCGGCTTCGATCTCGTGTTCGCGCTGTCGCAGTGGTTGCCGAAAGGCGGCTACGGCGGCGTGTTCGACGGCCACGCACTCGACTCGTTCATGACGCTGGCCGCGCTCACCGCGCGCACCGAGCGGATCATCCTCGTCGCGACGAGCCACGTGCTCTACGGGCCGTGGCATCCGCTGCATTTCGCGAAGTTCACCGCGACGCTCGACCACATCTCGCGCGGGCGCTGGGGCATCAACGTGGTGACCGGCCACCGCGCGATCGAGCACGAGATGTTCGGCTGGAACCGGATCGAACACGACCGGCGCTACGAGATGGCCGCCGAATTCCTCGATGCGGTCCAGCAGTTGTGGGCGCAACCGGATAATTTCAGCTACACGCCCGAACTGTCGAGCTGGCGGCTGGGCGGCGCATTCGTGACGCCGAAGCCGCGCTACGGCCGCCCGCTGCTCATCAACGCGACGGGTTCCGATGCGGGCATCGCATTCGCCGCGCGCTATTCGGACATCGTGTTCGTCACCAGTCCGGCCGGCCCCGACGCCGAACGCGCGATCGATGCGCTGCCCGCGCATACCGCACGCGTGAAGGCGGCCGCCGCCGCGCACGGCCGCACGATCCGTACGCTGCTCAATCCGCTCGTGATCTGCCGCGAGACGGCGACCGAAGCGCGCGCGTACCACGACGCCATCGTCGCGCATGCGGACGAAGGCAGCTTCCATCGCTTCGACAGCGACGCGCACGCGTGGCGCGGCGGTTTCGAGCAGCGCGCGCAAGCCGCCGCGCGCGCGATCGGCGGCAACATCTCGATCACAGGCTCGCCCGAAGAAGTCGCCGATACCCTCGTGCGGCTGCATCGCGCGGGCATCGACGGCATCCAGTTGAGCTTCTACGACTTCAAGCCCGATCTCGACTTCTTCGGCGAGCGCGTGCTGCCGCTGCTGCGCGAAGCCGGCTTGCGGCGTTGACGTTCGCGGGGCTGCAACCCGGCGCGGCGGCGCAGCAGCCGCGCCCGGCGGCCGTCGTCAGAACACGCGCCCTTCGGCCAGGTGCGTCGTCACGCCGTTCAATGCGTAGTCGCCGATCACGCGCGCCTTGTGCAGCAACGGGTTGTGGCTGAAGATCGTGCGCAGGTTGCGCCAGTGGCGATCGAAGTTGTGCTCGCGCGCCGTCGCCGATGCCCCGCCCACTTCGAACAGCCGCTCGGCCGCATGCAGCGCAAGCTTGCTGACGATCAGCTGCGTGCGCGCGGTCGCGAGCGCGCTGTCGAGCACGAGCGCATCCGCGTCGGCGGCGCCTGCTTCGATCGCGTCGGCGGAGCGGTCGAGCGCGCGTGCGTTTTCTCGTACGAGCGCGTCGATCGCATGGCTATGCGCGGACAGCTCGCCGACGATCTGCTGGATGAAATGATCGTCGCGCGCGGTCGGTGCCGGGCTGTGCAGCGCGGGCCGGCCGTGCGCGAGCACGTAGCGGCGCGCATCGGCCACCACGTTGCGCACGATGCCCGCGCCCGTCGCGACGAGATGAAGCTGCCGCAGCGCGCCGCAATGACGGCCGACGAGCGTCGATCCGTCGCGCGGGACCACTTCGTCCGCGAACACCTGCACGTCGTTCAGCAACAGGCTGCCGCTCGCCGTCATGCGCTGGCCCATCCCGTCCCAGTCGTCGAGCACCTGCAGGCCGTCGCGCGCGACGGGAACGATCACCGCGAGCGCATCGCCCTGCTCGTTCTCCACGTTGATGCGCGCGAAATCGGCGAACGCGGTGCCCGTCGAATAGTATTTGCGGCCCGTCACGCGGTAGTGGTCGCCGTCGCGACGCAGCACGGTCGTGTTCTCGCCCGGGCGCGACGTGCCGCGCTCGGTCGACGCGCCGCCGAAGATCGCACCACTGAGCACGCGCGCGAGCTGCACGTCGTTGAACGCCGTGCGCGGCGACAGCCGCAGCGTCTCGGTCTGGTCGTAGTGGATGCGCAGCGCGTGCGCGAGATTCGAATCGGCGGCCGCCAGCGTCGCGATCGACTCGAACAGGTCGACCAGCGTGCCGCCGAGGCCGCCGCGCTCGACCGGAATCCGCAGCGCGCCCAGTGCCGAGCGCCGGAAGATCGCGAAGCCTTCGAACGGCAGTGCGCGACGCACCTCGCGTTGCGCGGCATCCTGCCCGATGGCAGTCGCGAGATCGGGCAGCGTGGCAAGCGCGTCGCGCAATGCGTCGCGCGGATCGACGGCATCACGGGCAGTCATTCGGCAGGTCCTTGTTCGGGAAGATCGGGGCGTGTCGCGGTAGCGCACGACACGGTGTCCGCAAGTATAGGGACACCCCCGCCACGCGTAAAAAGCCGATTTCAGCTTACGTTATGCCCGCGCCGGGATTGATCGCGCACGGACGCCGTCAGTGCTGAATGCCCCAGCGCCGCACGGTCGCGCGCTCGAGTGTATCGAACACGAGGTTCTCGACCAGCAGCCCGATCACGATGACGGCCGCGAGACCGGCGAACACGCGGTCCGTATACAGCTCGTTGCGGTTCTGGAAGATGTACCAGCCGAGGCCGCCCTGCCCCGCGCTCGCGCCGAACACGAGCTCGGCCGCGATCAGCGTGCGCCACGCGAATGCCCAGCCCACGCGCAGTCCCGACAGGATCGACGGCAGCGCGGCCGGCACGAGAATCAGCGCGATCTGGCGCAGGCCCGTGAGCCCGTAGTTGCGCCCGGCCATCTTCAGCGTGGCGGGCACGCCGACGAAGCCGGTATAGATGCTCAGCGCGAGCGGCCACAGCACCGCATGCACGAGCACGAACAGCAGGCTCCCGGTGCCGAGTCCGAACCACAGCAGCGCGATCGGCAGCAACGCGATGGACGGCAGCGGATTGAACATCGACGTGAGCATCGTCAACAGGTCGCGGCCGATGCGCGTGGATACCGCGAGCGACGTCAGCGCGAACGCCAGCAGCACGCCCAGCGCATAGCCGCGCAGCAGCACCGACATCGAGATGCCCGTCTTCACGAGCAGTTCGCCCGACTCGATGCCCTGCACGAACGCGGCCAGCGTCGCGCCGAAGGTCGGGACGAGCAGATCGTTCGCGACGATGCGCGCGACGATCTCCCATGCGGCGATCAGCAGGAGCGCGATGACGCTGCGGCGAAACCATGCGGCACCGGCGATGCGGCGCAGCAGCGGCGCGGGCGCCGCGCGCTCGGCGTAAGGCAGCGTGTCGGGCGTGCGCGTGTATTCGGCGCGCACGGGCGGCAGCGGCGGCACGGCCGGATCGATCGTACTCATGATGCGGCGTCCTCCGTCGTCGGTACGTGCGGTGCGTCGGTGTCGAACAGCAGGCGATGGATCCGTGCGACGTTGTCGCGGAAGTCGCCCGTATCGACGTTGTCGAGCGAATGCTCGTGACTGTTGAGCTCCGCGCGCACGCGGCCCGGGTGCGGCGACAGCAGCAGAATCCGGTTGCCGACCACGAGCGCCTCCTCGATCGAGTGCGTGACGAACAGCAGCGTGAAGCGGAATTCGTCCCACAGCCGCAGCAGTTCCTCCTGCATCTTGCGGCGCGTGAGCGCATCCAGCGCGGCGAACGGCTCGTCCATCAGCAGCACGCGCGGCTGCATCGCCAGCGCCCGTGCAATCGCGACGCGCTGTTTCATGCCGCCCGACAGCGTATGCGGATAGGCATCGGCGAACGTGCCAAGGCCGACCTTGTCGAGATAGTGCAGCGCGCGCTCGCGTGCTTCGGCGCGCGACAGCTTCGCGGCGACGCGCAACGGAAACGCGACGTTCTCGACGACCGTTTTCCACGGCGGCAACTGATCGAATTCCTGGAACACGACGATGCGGTCGGGCCCCGGCCCGCGCACCGGCCGGCCGTCGAGCGCGATCGAACCCGAGACGGGCTCGATAAAGCCGGCGATCGCCTTCAGCAGCGTCGATTTCCCGCACCCGGACGGGCCGAGCAGCACGAAGCGGTCGCTGCCGTACACGTCGAAGCTCACTTGATGCGTCGCACGAACGATCCGCGCGCCGCTGCGGTATTCGAGGCTGACCTGATCGATCGCCAGCAGGCGTTCGCTGTGCGTGCCGGCCTGCGCGGCGTTCGCGGCCGGGCGATCGTCGGCACGCGTATCGGCCATGGCCGGCGCGGCTGGCGACGCGCCGCCACGTACCGCATACGGCGGCAACCAGGTTCGGGGAGAAGTGGCGTTCACGATCGAATCTCTTGCGGGAAAAGCATCAACATACGGCCGGGCGCCGCGCGGACCAACCATCGATTGCGCATATCGAAACCGCGCCGACGCATAAGCGTCGATCGCGGCGTCGGAACATCGGCGCCGCTCAGCTGCCGCCCGCCGTCGCCGGATCGTCGAAGAAGTAGTCGCGCCACGACTTCGGTTCGTTGCGGATCGCGCCGGTGCGATGCATGAACTGCGCGAGCGGCAGCGTGTTCTGCGGCGCGGTCTTGAACTGCACCTGCGGATTGCGCAGGATCTTCAGCAGCAGCGCGCGATCGATCTTCGATCCGTTCACGCGAATATAGGTATCGGCCGCGCGCTCCGGATCGGCCGCGATCTGCCGTGCGGCGTCGGCCAGCGCGGCGACGAACGCGCGATAGGTCTTCGGGTTGTCGTCGCGGAATTTCTCGGTCGCGTACAGCACCGTCGCCGAGCTCGGGCCGCCGAGCACGTCATACGAATTCAGCACGATGTGCGCGTTCGGGTTGCCGGCGAGCTCCTGCTCCTGGAACGGCGGATTGCCGAAATGGCCGGTGATCACGTTGCTGTTCGCGAGAATCGCGGCCGTCGCGTCCGGATGCGGAATCGCCTGCGTGAGCGCGTCGAGCTTGTCGAACTGCTTGTCGCCCCACTGCTTCGCGGCCGCGTACTGCAGCACGCGCGACTGCACCGACACGCCGACCGCCGGCACCGCGATGCGGTCCTTCGCGCTCAGATCGGCGATCGTCTTCACGTTCGGGTTGCTGCTCACGAGGTAGTACGGAAAATTGCCGAGCGACGCGACGCCCTTCACGTTCTGTCGGCCGCGCGTGCGGTCCCACACGGTCAACAGAGGGCCGACGCCCGCGCCCGCGATGTCGACCGCGCCGGACAGCAGCGCGTCGTTCACGGCCGCGCCGCCTGACAGTCGCACCCAGTCGACCTTGATGTCGAGGCCGGCCTTGCGCCCCTCCTTCTCGATCAGGTGCTGGTCGCGCGCGACGTTCAGCATCAGGTAGACGACGCCGAACTGCTCGGCGATGCGAATGTGACCTTCCGCGTGCGCGGCGTGCGGGATGACCGCGCCCGCGAAGGCGAGCGCGGCGGTGAGCGTGGCCGCCAGCGCGCGACGCGCCGGCAAGAACGAAAACGACATCGGAACTCCGGTCGGGATGGGTCGGAAATGAATGACGCGGCGCGCGGCTCAGAAAGGCGCGTCGCCTTCGATCGTCGTGCGGTACAGCTTGCGGCGCAGGTGGTCGGGCGTGCCGGCGGCGAGATGCATCAGCGAGCGGTTGTCCCAGAACACCAGATCGTGATCGCGCCACGCGTGCCGATACAGGTGCTCGGCGCGCACGCTGTGCGCGAACAGTTCGTCGAGCAGCGCGCGGCTTTCGTCGTCGGGCAGCCCGACGATGCGCGTCGTGAAATGCTCGCTGACGAACAGCGCCTTGCGGCCGGTTTCCGGATGCGTGCGCACGACCGGATGCACGACCGCCGCGACCTGCGCGATCTGTTCGGGCGACAGGTTCGGCCGCCACGGGCTGCGCGCCTGCAGTTCCGCGTAGCGCGCGAGATACGTATGCTCGGCGCGCCGCCCTTCGACCGCGCGGCGCAGATGGGCCGGCAGCGTGTCCCACGCGAGATGCATGTTCGCGAACAGCGTGTCGCCGCCTTCCGCCGGCAGTTCCTGCGCGTGCAGCAGCGAGCCGAGGCTCGGTTTTTCCTTGTACGACAGGTCGGAATGCCAGAAATGGCCGGCGTCGCCGAGCCCGACCGGCTTGCCGTTCTCGACGATGTTCGACACGATCAGCACTTCCGGATGGCCGGCCAGTGCGAACTGGTGCAGCACGTGGATCTGCAGCGGTCCGAAGCGGCGGCTGAACGCGATGTGCTCGTCCGGCGTGATGCGCTGGTCGCGAAACACCAGCACGTGGTGATCGAGGTGTGCACGATGGATGCGCGTGAAATCGTCGGCGTCGAGCGGTTGCGACAGGTCCAGGCCGATCACTTCGGCGCCGAGCGGCGCGTCGAACGGCACGATGTCGAAATGCTGCGCCGTGCCGCCCGGCCGCAAGGCGGGATGTCCGGCGGAAAGCGTTGCGGCGTCGCTGAGGGTGGTAGTCGTCACGGCACGGCCCTGATTCGGTCAAAACGCGAATCTACGAGGCCGTGCCGGCGTGCGTCAACGAAGCGATTCGGATACGTTTATCTGCTGCGGTGATAAAGATCGCTGCTCGCGCATACGGCGCCGAGCAGCGGCGGAGTCGTGCAGCCGGTGCCAATGACCGGAGGTGCCGTCCGCATCCAGCCGCCTCGGCCTGGGCCCCGAGCCGGCTAAGGCTGCCCCGCCCCGCCCGACGCCCCATAGATCTGCCCGGTCACGTAGCTCGCGCGCGACGAAAGCAGCTCGACATAGATCGACGCGATCTCGGCCGGTTGTCCCGGCCGCCCCATCGGCACCTGCTCGCCGAATTTCTCGACGTTGTGCGTCGTCTGTCCGCCGCTGACCTGCAACGGTGTCCAGAACGGCCCCGGCGCGACGCCATTGACGCGAATGCCGCGCTGGATCATCTGTTTCGCGAGCCCCTTCGTGAAATTCGCGATCGCCGCTTTCGTCATCGCGTAGTCCAGCAGGTTCGCGGACGGGTCGTACGCATTCACCGACGTCGTATTGACGATCGCCGAGCCGGGCGGCATGTGCGGAATGGCCGCCCGCGTGATCCAGAACATCGCATAAAGATTGGTGCGCAGCGTCCAGTCGAACTGCTCGGTGCTGATGTCGAGGATCGAGTCGTGGCTCTGTTGGCGGGCCGCGTTGTTCACGAGGATGTCGAGCCCGCCGAGCGCGGCGACCGCCCGCTCGACGAGCCCGTTGCACGCGCCTTCGCTGCGGATGTCGACCGGCAGCGGCACCGCCTTGCGGCCCGCGCTGCGGATCAGGTCGACGACTTCGCGCGCATCGGGCTCCTCGTCGGGCAGATAGACGATCGCGACGTCCGCGCCCTCTCGTGCACAGGCGATCGCTACCGCACGGCCGATGCCCGAATCGCCGCCGGTGATCAGCGCCTTGCGACCATCGAGCCGGCCGCTGCCGCGATAGCTGCGCTCGCCGTGATCGGGGCGCGGCGTCATGCGGCCCGCAAGCCCGGGCCACGGCTGGTGCTGCTGCGGAAACGGCGCGTGCGGATAGAGCGTGCGCGGATCGCGCGGCGCCGTATCGCCGGCATCGGGCGCGCCGCCGCCCGTCTGCGCGATCGTCGGCAGGGCGACGCTGGCGACCAGTCCGGCCGTCGTGCCCTGTACCCATTTGCGACGGGATTCGGAAACTTCGTCTGATGACATGTTGGACTCCGGTGCGTGGTTGTCGGAACGCAGCAGGCCGCGACGATTCGGCCGACGCGCGCGCTACAGCGGCCGCGGCCGCTCGCCCGAATCGTCGGGCGCATCGTGCTCGCCGGGCCACGGCTTGCCGGCCGGATCGCGTACCTCCGTCTGGCGCGGGTCGTCCGGCACGACCTTGTGCGCCTGATCGTCCGGGATCGTGTCGAGTTCGCCGCCGCCGGGCGCATGGCCGGGGCGCGCGGTCGATTCGCCGCTGGGTGCCGAGCGGCGCCGGCCCTGCGCGTCGGCTGCGTCGCTTGCCGCGTCGGGCGACGCGGTGTCCTGCCGTTGACTGTCACGGGTCATGAGTTTCTCCCTGTGCGGATGCTGAATGCGTTGCGCCGCACCGCGCCGCGATGGGTGGTGCGGCGGCCCGCAACGCTTCCAGCAAGCGACATGCCGTCGTCGGACTGCCCCGTCGCACCGCGAGCGGATGAATCCGCTAAAGAAATTACAAGCGGCGCGTCATCCGGCACAGCCTCCGCAACACGCGTGGCAGCGCCGATGCGACACGCAACGCGGCACGCGCGATGCTCGAAAGCGACATGCCGGCTGCGCGCCGGCGCCCTTTCGACGCAGCCGAGGACGATCATGAGCGCGATGCACGCGACAAACGCAACAAACCCGACACCGAACGACGACGACATGACCGACACGCCGGATATTCCGCCGCCGGAGCCCGACGACGGGCGCCACGACGACCTGCCCGACTTGCCGGACCCGACCGAAGTGGGCGAGGACGGTTAGCCATCGCGTCGCGGCAGTGTGCGTAGCTGCTCCGTCGCGCGCTTGGCAGCGTGCGATGCGAAGTGCGCCGGCCGCGCGCCCTGCCTACTTGTTGCCCGGCTCGCGCGTACGCTCGCCGTACGTGCCGTTACCGCAGTGCGGGCACTTCGGGATCGGGTGTCCCGCCTGCACGTGCGTCGACCGGTGGCATTTCTCGCATCGAAAGTCACCGGTTTTTTCCGCTTTCTCTCCTGCGTGCGCCGTCATCTTCGTCCTCCTTCCGGCTTGCGATTACCCGCGCTTCACCGCGTGCGTCGCCTTTCGTGCGCGACCTCGCTGCTCGGCACCGCGTCGACGTCCTGCAGCGGCTCGCCCGGAATGCGGCGCTTCGCGGACTGATCGACCGGCAAATCCGCCGTCTGCTCGCCGCGCCCGTCCGCGCTGCCGCCCTCGGCATCGAGCTGCTGTTCGGCCCGCCGCCAGTATTCGTCGGCCCTGCCGTCGGGCGCGCCGTCCGCCTGCCACAGGCGGTACGCTCGCTCGCGGATCTGCGTTTCTCTCTCTTCGTTCATGTCGTTCTCCGTGTCTGCGATGGCGATCACCGGTCCGGGCGCGACGGCGCCGATACCGCACCGAGCGTCGACGACATCCCTCCGTCGGCGGCGGTCGCCAGATCGCCCAGCGCGACGATGCCGACCAGCCGCTTCTGCCGGTCGACCACCGGCACGCGGCGAATCTGCGCGTCCTCCATCTTCTTTTGCACCACTGAAATGTCGTCGTCCTCGTAACACCAGTTCGCGGGCCCGCTGACGACGCCTTCGACCGCTTCGTCCGGCGGCACGCCCATCGACACCGCGCGCACCACGATGTCCCGGTCCGTCAGCATGCCGATCAGCCGCGTGCCGTCGCATACGGGCAGCGCGCCGACATTCAGGTCGCTCATCAGCCTGGCCGCCTCGCGCAGGCTCTGCGTCGGACCGATGGTCGCCGCGTCGCGTGTCATCACTTCCGATACACATGTCATGTTTCGCTCCTTGGTAAGCCGCCTGTTGCGGCCTGCTGCACGAGCATCGCGCGTTCCGGCGGCCGCCGCGCGTCAGTTCTCCGTCGAACAGCGAACCGACGTCAGGCCGGCCGATTCGACGATCCGTATCAGTTGCTTCAGCATCACGTCGGCGCCGGCCGCTTCGCGCCACTGCACGAACAGTTCCTCGTCGCGCACCCCGCGTGCGGCCGTTTCGCAAAAGCTTTTTGTCCGGCACGTGAATCCCGCGTCGCGCAGCTTCGCGGCCAGTTGTTCGCGGGCAGCCGAGCCCAGCGGATACTCGACCGTGACCAGCGCGGTCCTGACGCGCCGCAAGCGCTGCTCGACCAGCCGCAGTGGCCAGACGACGAGCAGCGCGAGCACGAGCCCGACCGCACCGAGCGACAACTGGCCGCCGCCGATGCACAGCCCGATGACCGTCACGAACCACAGCGTCGCGGCCGTGGTGACGCCGGACACCAGGCCGTCGCGGTGAAGAATCGCGCCGCCGCCGATGAAGCCCATCCCGGTCAGGATGCCGAGCGGCAGCCGCATCAGGTCGAGTACCGAGAACGCGCCCTCCGGTTTGCCCGCCTGCAGCAGCAGCGCATTGACCTGCAGCATCGACAGGCACGCGGCGAGGCAGACGAGGATCGTCGTGCGCAGTCCGGCCGTCTTGCCGGATTCGCTGCGATCGACGCCGATCAGCCCGCCCGCGACGAGCGCCAGCGCGATCCTGACCAGCACGTCGTGCCACTGCAGTACGACCGGCATCGCTTCCATGCGCCCTCCCGTGCAAATCGTCGTGCGTCGGGACGCGAACGCCGCCGACGAGGCTGGGGCGGTCGCAAGGATCGGGCCTGCTTTCGGAGGATGGCGGCGCGTGTAGTGCGTCGGATGGAATTGTAGAAAGGGCGTGCCGCGAGCAGCGTACGTCAGTGGCGAAGGTGCCGGAGCGGTGTGCGGAATGATCGCATGCTGCCGCTCGGCGCGCCGGAGGCGGCGGACGGACTGCCGGCACGGACATTCAGCGGCGCCCTCCGCGGCGTGCCCGTCGGACGCGCGTGCACAGGCGCCGACACCCTCTTGCTCCGTATCCGATCAGATACGAAAATCGCCTCCGTGATCCTTTCTTGTCATTTCGCTCCCGACCGGGAACGAAATGATGTCGCCACTATCGGAATCCACCGTTCGTTCCCGTACGAATACGAACCGCTGCCCGATCCGGCGAGTTATGCAATACTGTTCCCGATCAGATACGAAGCACGGAGAACGTCATGTCGGAGTCCCAATCCGTCGACACGATCGGCGCGCTTGCCCACTTCATTCGCGCGGCGCGAATCCAGCAGGGGTTCACGCGGGACGAACTCGCGAACGCGACCGGGCTGTCGCCGAAATTCATCAGCCAGGTCGAAGCCGGCAAGCCGACCGCGCAAATCGGCAAGGTCATGCTGCTGCTGAGCGAGCTCGGCGTGCGGCTGTACGCCGAGTCGTCGATCAAGATCTCCGAAGCCACCGCGCGGAAGGCCGCGCAGCGCCGCAGGAGCAGCCATGGCGGCTAGAACGCTGATCGCGTCCGCAAACGGCGTGCGCATGGGCACGCTGACCGACGACAAGGGGATCTGGTCGTTTGCGTACGACCCGCAATGGCTTGCGTCGTCGGCCGCGTATCCGCTGTCGCCCGCGTTTCCGCTGCGCGCAGGCGTGTTCACCGACACGTCGACCGATCGCCCGGTCCAGTGGTTCTTCGACAACCTGCTGCCCGAGGAAGGCATGCGCACGTCGCTTGCGCGCGAGGCGAAGGTCGATGCGGCCGACGCGTGGGGCCTGCTCGCGTACTTCGGCCGCGAGTCGGCCGGCGCGCTGACGCTGCTGGCCGACGGCGAGCAGGAAACGCCTGGCGGCCTGCAGCCACTGCCGCTCGACGAGCTCGAGCGCCGGATCCAGGCGATGCCCGAGCGCGCGCTGACGGCCACCGCGCCCAAGCGCATGTCGGCGGCCGGCGCGCAGCAGAAGCTGCTGCTGGTGCTGCGCGGCGACGCGCCCGACTACGCGCTGTTCGAGCCCGTCGGCAGCGAACCGTCGATGCACCTGCTCAAACCCGACATGCGCGCGGCCGGCTATCCGCATTCGGCGATCAACGAGTTCTTCTGCATGCAGCTCGCGAAGAAGATGGGGCTCGACGTGCCCGACGTGCATTTCCTGCGCGCGCCGTCCGCCTGCTACGTAATCGACAGGTTCGACCGCGACGTCGCGTCCGAACCGGCCGGGCGCGTGCATACGATCGACGCGATGCAGTTGCTCAACTACGACCGCGGTTTCAAGTACCAGCGGGCCAATGCACAGGAGCTCGCCCGCGCGATCGACCGCACCAGCACACGTGCGCTGACACGCCTGTCGGTGTTCCGCTGGACCGTGTTCAACGTGGTGGTCGGCAATGCCGACGCGCACCTGAAGAACCTGTCGTTCTTCGTCGACGCGCGCGGCTACCGGCTCGCGCCGTTCTACGACATCGTCAGCACCGTCGTGTATCACACGCCGACGCACCGGCCCGACCATCGCGGCGATCACTGGCCGCACTGCGAGCTGACGATGCCGCTCGGGCATGCGACACGGTTCGCCGATATCGACGCGAATGCACTGGTCGAATTCGGCCAGGCGCTCGGGCTCAGGGAGAAAGCAGCCGCCAGCGAACTGCGGCGCTTTCTCGAACCGCTCGATCGTCAAGTCGATCAGACGCTCGATGAAGTGCGAAACATCGCGCATCCGGACGCCGGGGAAATGCGATTGCTGAATTCGATCGTCGCGATGCCGATCGCGGAAATGGGGCGCGCGCTGCGGCCGGCGCGCGCATAGGTTGCCGCGCGTGGGTGTCGTGCCGCCGCCGATACCCGCGCACCGCCCCGCCCGGCGAATGCATGGGCGTCAGCGGCGCACGGCAAAGGCATCGACGCCCGTCGCTGCCGCGGACCACGCCCACAGCCGCGCCGCACCCTCCGGATCGATCGCATGCGGCCGCACGCCCGATTCCTCGTTGCCGCGCGTCACCGTGGCGACGTCGCAATCCTCGCAATAGACGCCGCCGAGATCGGCAATGCGCGGCGACGTCGCCGCCCATACCTGGGTGGCCGCGCCCTGCGCAGGCGTCTTGAAGGTCGGATCGATCGGCACGCCGTGTTCGTCGACCCAGCCCTGCGCCATCATTTCCTCGCGCGTCAAATGACGTTGCAGCGGCGTCGCGATCTTGCCGGGATGCAGCGAATACGCGCGCACGCCGAACGGCGCGCCGAGCCCGTCGAGCTGCACCGCGAACAACGCGTTGGCGGTTTTCGACTGCCCGTACGCGAGCCATTTGTCGTAACCGCGCGCGAAATCGATATCGTCCCAGCGGATCGGCGACAGCCGGTGCCCGAGCGAGGACACCGCGACCACGCGCGCGCCGTCGCCGTGCGCGAGCGCAGGCCACAGCCGGTTGACGAGCGCGTAGTGACCGAGGTGGTTGACGGCCATCTGCGCTTCGCGACCGTCGCCGACGCGGGTCTCGGGGCACGCCATGATGCCCGCGCTGTTGATGACGACATGCACGTCGCGACGCGCGTCGACGAACCGCGCGGCGAATGCGGCCACGCTCGCGGGGTCCGCCAGATCGAGCGTCGCGATCTCCACGCCCGCGATGCCGCGCATCGCTTCGCGCGCGGCCACGGCGCTGCGTGCGCCGCCGACGACGTGCGCACCGGCGTGCGCCAGTGCGCGCGTGGTTTCGAGCCCGAGACCCGAATGGCCACCCGTGACGATGGCGGTCTTGCCGTGCAGGTCAAGGCCGGCCAGTACGTCGGTCGCCGTCGATCCAGCGTCGAATCCGGAATGAAGGGGGTGCTGCCTGCTCGTCATTGAAAGCTCCTGGAATGATGCTCGACGCGCGCGGCCGCCCGTCGGCCGCGTCGCTGCACGAGATCATTCTCCGGCCGCGCGTCCGGACTGTGAATGCAATAGAATCCGGTTTTTCGTCGAGATCGTCCGGGGATTGCGCGTGGACCCGCTATCGGAAGTACTGTCGCTGCTGGAAACGCGCGACTCGTTTTTCACCGGCCTGCGGGCCGGCGGCCCGTGGGCGGTCGACCTTCCGCCGCCCGACGGGATCAAGTTCAACGCGGTGGTCGAAGGCAGTTGCTGGCTGACCGTCGACGGTGCGGGGCCGCCCGTCCGGCTGCGCGCGGGGGACTGCTTCCTGCTCGCCGCGCCGCGCGCATTTTCGCTGGCGAGCGATCCGTCGGTCGCGCCGGTGCCGGCCGCCGACGTGTACCGGCATCTCGAACGCGGTATCGCGCACTACGGGCAACCGGCCGACTGCTTTCTGATCGGCGGCCGCTTCACGTACGAGGAACGCATGCCGCTGCTGCTCGGCAGCCTGCCGCCCGTGGTCGTCGTGAGTGGCGATTCCGAACCGGCGGCGGTACTCCGCTGGTCGCTGCAGCAGCTCGCACGGGAGTTCGGCGCGTCGTCGCCGGGTGGGTCGCTGATGGTCCGGCATCTCGGACACATGATGCTGGTGCAGATCCTGCGGCGCTATGTGGACGCCGGCGCGAACGGCGATGCCGGATGGCTGGCCGGGTTCGCGGATGCGCGGGTCAGCGCGGCGCTGGCCGCGATTCACGCCGCGCCCGAGCGACGCTGGACCGTCGACGCGCTGGCGGCCTGCTGCCACGTGTCGCGTTCGACGTTCGCGCTGCATTTCAAGCGGCGGCTCGGGTTCGGGCCGCTCGAATACGTGCTGCGCTGGCGGATCCAGCTGGCGATGCGGGAACTGCGCAGATCGAACGCATCGATCTCGGCGATCGCGCAGCGGCTCGGCTACGACTCGGATAGCGCGTTCGGCCATGCGTTCAAACGCATCGTGGGCTGCTCGCCGCGCGCCTATCGTCATGACGCGACGAAGGAACCGGGCAACTAGCGTCTTGACCGCCTTCGTCGGGCGCGTGATGTTGCGATTCCGTCGACGTCACGCATTCGCATTACGACCATCAGGATAAGTATTCTTATCACAATATACCGATTTGATTTCCAAACTCGACCGTGCAGCAATGCGTCAGCGCATCACGCGCTGGTATGCCGCAATTTCCCGTCGATGTGCTGCGGAAGCCTCAGCAGGTTGAAGATCGGGCACACCGCTTCGACCGCCTGATGCAACGCACGGATGGTCTCCGGCGGCTCCGGCGACACGATGTCCAGCGTATAGCGGATGTTGTGCGGGAATACCGGCACATGTTCGAAGCCGGGTTGCTGTGCGAGCGGATGCTGGTCACCGGTGACTTCGACTTCGATCGCGTCGATCTTCAACCCCTGCTCCGCGGCCTGGATCAACGTGATGTGCGTGAGGCAACTGCCGAGCACCCCAAGCTGCAGTTCCGGCGATGCGGGCCCGAGGTTGTAGCCCGCGAAATCGGGCGGGCTGTCGCTGATCACCTGGAAATCGCGAATCCGGATCTCGCGCACGCCGCTGCGGCCGAGCGCGCGCACGGTCGCCTTCAGCGGCGTCGCCTTGAAATCGGGATCGTTGCGGGCGGCCTGCTGCTTCGCGTGCCACGCAGCGCGCTTTTGCGCGAGATAGTCGTTCAGGGTCGTCATGGTCAAGTCATGGGTAGCGGCACGCACGCGACGGATCGGTTCGCTGCGCGCCGAAGCGATCAGTCGATTGCCGGAATCCACGCGGCCGTCGCCGCGTCGCTCGCGCGGAACGCCGGAAACTTCGCGCCGAGTTCGGCCACGGTATGAATGTCGTTTTTCACGAGGTCGTCGCGCGTGATCAGCGTCGGCTTGACCGCGATGCGCGCGCCCGGGTTTTGCCCGGCGACCAGCAGCGCCGCGGCCCGCACCGACACCGCGCCGACGACCGCCGGATTGGTCGCGGCCGTCGCGACCCATGCGCTGTTCGGCGCGCGGATGGCCTCGATGTCGGCCGTCGACACGTCCGCGCTGTAGATGCGCAGCTTCGACGACAGCCGGGCCTCGTCGGCCGCGAGCTTCGCGCCGCGCGCGAATTCGTCGTACGGCGCGAACACGACACGGATGTCCGGATTCGCGCGATACACGGCCGCCGCCTGGTTCGCGACCGACTGCGCGATCGGATTGTCGACGGTGCCCCAGCGCGCCTTTTCCCGAACCTTCGGATGCGCGCGCTTGAAGTCGCGCCACGCGGCATCGCGGCGGTCCAGCGGCGCGAATCCGGCCACGTACACGTACCCTGCCGTGAATGCGTCGCCGTTGTCCTTCACGGCCTGATCGAGCAGCAGGTTCGCGAGGTCGCGATCGTTCTGCTCGATCTGCGGCACCTTCGGGTTGGCGAGATCGACGTCGAACGCGACGACCTTGATGCCTTTTTCCAGCGCCCGCTGCACGACGTCCTTCAGCGATTCCGGCAAGCCGTGATTGACGATGATCGCGGACACGCCGATGCTGATCGCCTGCTGAATCTGCTCACGCTGCTCGGCCGCATCCTGCCGGCCTTCGTAGATGCGCAGATCGACGCCGAGCGCGCGTGCCTGCTTCTGCGCGCCGGCTTCGTAGGCCTGGAAGAAATCGCCGGTCGACAGGTAGTTGACGAGCGCGATCTTCACTCCGCCCTTGTCGAACGGCGCGGGCGCGCCCTTGAGCGGGCCGGCATGTGCCGCGGGCACACCGAGCACGAGCGCGGCGCCCAGTACGAGTGCAGCGAGTTTCGGTTCGAGGCGCGACTTTCGGCGAAGCAACGAGCGCATGGCGTGTCTGTCTCCGTACAGGACGATATCGGCCCAATCTATCAGCACGGCACGCGAACTCAAACCGACCGATTCGGCAATCGATATTACTTTGGATAACAAACAGTCCCGCCCGCCAATCCTTCGAACCCGTCCGTGACCGAGCCCCGTCTCGGCAACCTCACGCATCACGCCCGGGCATCCGCCCGGCGCCCGATGCCGAACGTAAACGCGAGGGCCAGCACGAGCAGCACGCCCTTGATGAAATCCTGCATATAGTAGGGTGCGTTCAGCATCGTCAGCCCGTTGAGCAGTACGCCGACGAACACCGCGCCGACGACCGTGCCGAACACGTTGGGCCGCTTCGCGCCCCACACCGCGTAACCGATCAGCGCGGCCGCCACCGCGTCGAGCAGCAGCGAGTGCCCCGCGCTCACGTCGCCGCGGCCGACCCGCGCAGCGATCAGCACGCCGCCCAGCGAGGCGATCGCACCCGACACGACATACGCGGCGACGCGGTACCGTGCGGCCGGCGCGCCGGCCAGTCGCGCGGCCGTTTCGTTGCCGCCGATCGCATAGATCACGCGGCCCCAGCGCGTCGCTTCCATCGTGATGCAGGCCAGCACCGTCACCGCCGCGAGCACCAGTACCGGCAACGGTACGACATCGAACACGCGCAGCCGGCCGAGCGCGAGGAACGCGTCGGGGAACACGCCCGTGGCGTCCGTGCCGTCCGGCAGCACGGAGCCGGTCGCGAGCGAACGGCCGCCGGTCGGGATCAACTGCAGGCCGGCCAGCAGGAACAACGTGCCGAGCGTCGCGGGCTGGTCGGGCACACGCAGCCGCGTAATCAGCAAGCCGTTGAACAACCCGGCGGCCACGCCAAGCGCGACGCAGGCGATCACGGCCCCCCATGCGCTGCCGTGCCAGACGACCAGCACGTAGCTTGCGGCCATCTGCGCGGTCGCGGCCACGCTGCCGACCGACAGGTCGAAGCCGCCGGCCGCGAGCGTGACCGTCACGCCGACACCGAGCAACGCGACGATCGACACCGCCTGCAGGATGCTGAACAGATTGTCGACGTTCAGGAACGCAGGCTCCTTGAGCGCGAACACGACCACGAGGACGGCCAGCACGAGCAGGATGCCGGTTCGTTCGAGCGCATCGCGGATACGCGCGGGCACGGGGCGCGACGACCGTTCGACGGGAGCGGCATGACGCACGGCGGAAGAAGTCGCGGGTTTCATGAGCAGGCACGCACGATGGAAGAAGTCGGAGGCAGGCAATCGAGCGTGGCGCGATCGAACCGCACGATACGATCGGCGATCTCGGCGGCTTCCTCGAGATCGCTGACGAACACGATCGTCGCACGCTCATGCGCATGACGCCTCAGCGTATCGACGATATCGGCGCGCGCGGCCGCATCGATGCCCTGAAACGGCTCGTCGAGCAGCAACAGCCGCGCCGGTTCGGCGTGCCAGCGCGCGAGCACGACCTTCTGCTGATTGCCGCCGGACAGATGCGCGACGCGATCGTCCGGCCCGTCGCAGCGAATGCCGAATCGCGAGATCGCCGCCTCGGCCGCCGTGCGTTCGCGCGTTCGGCGCACCGCGCCGCTGGCGAACCAGCGCGACAGGAACGGAAAACCGATCGTGCCAGCGATCGATGCGAACGGGACGCTGTCGGGAAACAACGACGTGCGCCATCGGTCCTCGCCGGCCAGGAACACGCCGGCGCGAATCGCGTCCGCCGGCGAACGTGGCCGCCACGGCCGGCCGTCGAGCGTCATCTCGCCGGCCGCCGCATGCACCGCGCCGAAGATCGTCCGCGCGAAGCGCGACTTGCCGCCGCCGACCGGGCCCGCGATCGCGACGATCTCGCCGCGCCGGGCATCGAGGTCGAACGGCGTGCTGGTCGGCGTCAGCCGGATCTGCCGCGCGCTGAAGCCCGAATCGCCCCGGGCCGCGGATCCGGCCAGCCCGGCACGTTCCGGCGCTGCGGCACGCGCACGCGGCAACGGCCGGCCGATCATCGTTTCCACCGCGGCGTCGAAATCGATCGGCGCGGCCAGATCGGCGACGATCCGGCCGTCGCGGACGATCGCCGCGCGATCGGCGATGCGACGCAAATCGCCGAGCCGATGCGACACCAGCAGGATCGCGACGCCATCGCGGCGCAGCGCATCCACCAGTTCGAACAGCCGCTCGGCCTCCGCCCCGGACAAGCTGGCGGTCGGTTCGTCGAGAATCAGCAACGACGGCTGTCCGGCCAGCGCACGCGCCAGGGTCACGCGCTGCTGATCGGCCAGCGACAGCGATGCGAGCGGCGCCGCCAGATCGACGTCGAGCCCGACCCGCGCGGCGAGCGACCGCGCCGCGGCGCGGCGCGCGGCCGGCGGCACGCGCCATGGCGAGGCCGGGTCGCACAGTCGGTCGAGCAGCAGGTTGTCGGCAATCGACAGCGTCGGCACGACGGCGTCGGCCACCGACTGGTGCACGGTCGCGACGCCGAGCCGCTTGGCCGCGTGCGGCGATGCCGGCCGATAAGGCTCGCCGCGCAGTGCGAGCGTGCCGCCGTCCGCTTGCAGCGCGCCGCTCAGGATCTTGACGAAGGTCGACTTGCCCGCGCCGTTCGCGCCCATCAGCGCGACGACTTCCCCGGCGCCGATCGACAGGTCGAGCGCCGCCAGCGCGACGGTCGCGTCGAAGCGTTTCGCGATGCCCGTGGCGCTCAGGACCGGTGGCGACGCCGATCGAGGGGGCCGCGCTTCGCCCCGCGTCGCGTCCATCGTTTCATTCGTCGCGCTCTTCATGCCGGAAGGTTCCGGTCGGCACGATGCGGCTGCAGCAGGAACAGTACGTCATCGGTCATGTCATGCAACTCCGCTGAGGGTCCTCCGGTATCGATCGGCTGATCAGCCGGCTTCAGCCACGGGAAACCGGAACGAAGCACCATAGGCCGTGTCCGGCAGGCGGTCCCGCCCGCTCAGCCGTGAACGGAAGGTGCCGCTCGCCGGCGTCGTCCGGTACAGGCCGCGCTTTTTCAGTTCCGGCACGATCAGTTCGGCGAAATCGTCGAGCGTACCCGGGCTGACCAGCGGATTGAGCATGTAGCCGCTCGTCGTCGACTGCCGGGCATGCTCGGCAAGCTGGTCCGCGACTTCGTCCGGCGAGCCGACGAGGATCAGGTCGGTGCCGCGCGTGACGCTCGCGAACTTGCGCCGCACGTCGCCGGCGGTGAGCGGCTTGCCGCTGCCGTCCGGCCGCACCACGTAGGACGTCAGCCCTTCCGTCTGCGTCGTCAGCGGTTCGTCGTCCGCATAGCGGTCGATGTCGATGCCGGTGTCGCCCGCATAGCTGACGAGTTGCGCCTGCTGGTGATAGTGCTGCTGCAGCGCGTGATATTTCTCCTTCGCGTCGCTCGACGAGCGCGCGGTCACGATCCGCAGCACCGTCAGCGACTTCACGTCGTCCGTCGCGCGACCGCGCTCGGCCGTGAGCCGTCTAATTTCGTCGAGGCCCGCGCGAATCTCGTGGGGATTCGACTTCGCGACGAACACGACCTCCGCGTGCTTCGCCGCGAATTCGCGCCCGCGCCCCGACCATCCGGCCTGGATCAGCACGGGCGAGCGCTGCGGCGACGGCGCGCAGACGTGCGGCCCATGCACGCGGTAATGCGTGCCTTCGTGCACGATCGGCCGCACGCGGTCGCCACGCGCATAGCGCGGCGCGTGCTTGTCGGCAACGACCGCGTCGTCCGCCCAGCTCCCTTCCCACAATTTGTATACGACGTCGAGAAATTCCTCCGCGCGCGCGTAGCGCTCGTCGTGGCCGATCATCCGGTCGAGCCCGAAGTTGCGCGCCGCGCTCGTCAGGTAAGACGTCACGATGTTCCAACCGATCCGGCCGTTGCTCAGATGATCGAGCGTGCTGAATCGGCGCGCGAGCGCGAACGGGTGCTCGTAGGTCGTGCTCGCGGTCACGCCGAATGCGAGCCGCTCGGTCTGCGCGGCGAGCGCCGGAATCAGCATCATCGGATCGTTCGCGGGCGCCTCGACCGCCCACTGCAGCGCCGCGTCGGCCGACCCGCCGTAGACGTCGTACAGGCCGAGCACGTCCGCGAAGAACAGCATGTCGAGATCGGCCTGCTCGGCCGTGCGCGCGAGGTTCGACCAGAATGCGAGCGTATTCGCGCGCAACCGTTCGTCGGCGGGATGGGCCCACAGGCTCGGCGCGCCGCCGCAGCCGACGCTGGCTTGTTCATACAGGGAAAACAGCAAGGGGCGAGGATCGGACATCGTCGAAATCGGTACCAGGCGGAAATCAGTTGGGGGCCGCCCACGCGCCCGACGACGCGCGGCGGCGCCGTACGGGCATGCGGTCGTCGGTCACGCGCGTCAGATAACGATTGACGCGCTTCTCGAGACGGGCGGCAGGAATGGTCAGCAGTGCGACCAGCACGACATAGACGATCGCCGCACCGGCCAGCGGTTCATATACGCGCAACGTCTCGAAGCGCAATGTATTGGCCGTGCCCATCACGTCGAACACGGTCACGGTCGATGCGAGGACGGTCGATTTCAGCAGCAGGATCGCCTCGCCGACGAGCGCGGGCAGCGCAAGCCGCCAAGCACGCGGGCCGACGATGCGGCGCAGCACCTGCACGCGCGTCATCCCGTATGCGTGGCCGGCCTCGATCTCGCCGGCCGGTACCCCGGCGACCGCGCCGCGCAGGATCGTCGCGACGTACGCGCTCTCGTTCACGCTCAATGCGACGATCGCGTACCAGAATGCGTCGCGCAGCAGCGGCGACGCCCAGCTGTCGCGCATCCATTCGCGCGGAACGATCTGCCCGAATCCGTAGTACAACAGATAGAGCTGAACGAGTAGCGGCGTGCCGCGAATCAGCATGAGCCAGCCGCGCGCGGACCAGCGCAGCGGCGTATGGCGTGCACCGGCGGCGAGCGCGAGCGGCACGCCCAGCAGCACGCTGGCCGCGCCCGACACAAGCGTCAGCGCGAGCGTGGTCGGCACCGCGGCGAGCAGCTTCGGCATCACCGTATCGAGCAGGAAAGGTAGCGAGAAGATCATGTCGTCGCGCGCCTCGCGCCGCGATTCGCATGCCGCTCCAGCACCGCGAAGAGGCCGGTCGACGTGATGCTCAGCAGCAGGAACAGTGCGGCCGTGACGAGGTAGAAGAACACGTAGTGCCGCGTCGCGCCGGCCGCGAGCTGGCTCGCCTTCAGCAAATCCGTGAACGAACCGAGCACGCTGATGAACGACGCGTCCTTGGTGGCGTTCAGCCACACGTTGCCGACGCCCGGCAGCGCGAGCCGCGCGGCGGCCGGGAGCCGGATGCGCGCGAACGTCTGCCATGGCGTCATCCCGTACGCGTGCGCGGCTTCGATCTGGCCGATCGGGACGTTGACGAGCGCCGCGCGGAAGATGTCGGTGAGATACGCACCCTGGATGAAACCCAGCGACAGTACGGCGACGACGAACGGGTCGAACGCGAAGTCGCCGGATACGATGCCGCTGCCGCGCAGCGCGTTCTCGATGGCCGGTGCGACCGCATAGAACGCGAGCAGCAGGCACAACAGTTCGGGCAGTGCACGCACGAGCGTCGTGTAGAGCCGCGCCAGCCACACGAGCGCCGGGTATCGCGACAGCTTGCCGAGCGCGCCGGCGATGCCGAGCAGCACGCCGGTGCAGAACGACGCCGCCGCGACGCCGAACGTCAGCGCGAACGCGCTCGCGAACACGCGGCCGTAACCGCCGTCGCCGAATGCGAGCAGCGCGAGCAGCGAATCGTCCGCGGCCATGTGGTCAGCGGCCCTTCTCGATCGTGCCTTTCAGGTTCGGATAGCGGGCGGTGATCGCATCCCACGTGCCGTCCTGCTGCAGCTGCGCGATCGCGGTCGACAGCTTGCCGCGCAGTGCATCGCCGTGCCGCACGCCCGCGCCGATGCCGAGGCCCAGCACCGGATTGTCCGCGCACGTGGCCTTGACCTCGAAATCCTTGCCGTCGCGCGACGCGAGGAATGCCGTGAACAGCCCCTTGCCTTCCTGCACGTAGTCGACGCGGCCGGACACCAGATCGGCGAGCGCGTTGTCGAACTTGTCGAACGCCTTGATCTGCGCGTCCTGCTTGAAGCGGGCATCGAGGAACGCCGAGAAGTTGGTGCCGGCCTCGACGCCGATCACGCGGCCCTTGAAGGTCGCGGGCGCCGCGCAGTCGACGCGGCGGCGGTCGTTTTTCGCGCCGACGAACACCGTCGGCGATTCGTAATACGCGCGGCTGAAATCGATGGCTTTCTGCCGTTCGCCGGTGATCGTCATCGACGACCAGATCACGTCGATCTTGCGATTCTGCAATGCCGGAATCAGGCCGTCCCATGCGATGTCGGTGAGCTCGCACCGTACGTTCAGCTTGCCGCACGCGGCATCGAGCACGTCGACTTCCCAGCCCTTCCACTTGCCGGAAGCATCCTTCGAAAAGAACGGCGGATACGACTCGGCGTCGATGCCGACGCGCAACGTCGGCTGGGCCGCATGGGAAACCGGCGCGAGGCCGAGCACGAACAGCGCGGCCGCGACACGGCGGGCCCTGGAATGCATCAAACGATTCATGTGGCGCGTTTCTGAAATAACGTCGGAACGACCGGCGTTGCAGCCGGCAGGAGGCGAGACTGTAATGCGCGCCGAAGCGTGTACCAAATGGTTATTTTTTCGATGGATATCTGATCGCGCGATATGCACGACATGCGCGCAACCGCGTACCGTCCGACGTGCAGCGCGGTGCGCGGTTCATCGGTCGTTCACGCCGCCGCGGCCTCGCGCCGCAACGCCGGCAGTTCCAGATTCGCGCGGAAATCGCCGCCCACATAGTCGGTGTCGAGCAGATCGCGCCGACGCAACTCGGGCAGCAAGCCGTTGAGCAGCAAGTCTTCCTGGTCCGGCTGGCCGAGCCCATGCAGCGACAGCACGTCGACGAGCCCCGCGCGATAGCGCGTCTCGATCGCATCGGCGAGCTGCTCCGGCGTGCCGGCGACGAACCAGTGGCCCGTCTCCTGCGCGCGGATGATCAGCTCGCGCAGCGTCAGTCGCTGGCGCGCATAGCCGACGAAGATCGCCACGCGTCCGCGCCGGCGGTGCACGCTGTCGATCGCCGGCAGCAGCGACGCCGGCAACGGCTGGTCGAGCGGCAGGCCGCGCAGGTCCACGTTGCCGCCCAGCATGTCGGCAAGCTTCAGCCTGCCTTGTTCGTAATCGATGCGTTCATGCTTGTCGCGCAATCGCCGCGCGACGTCCGCATCGGATTCGCCGATCACCGAATGAAACGAGTTCATCACGAGCGGCGGCCGGTCGCCGCGGCTGAATGCGGCCGCCTGCCGGTGCAGTTCTGCGACGAACAGGCGTGCATCGTCGAGGGTCGGCTGCGACGTGTAGACGACTTCCGCATACCGCGCGCCGAGCGCCACGCCGCTCGCCGACTGCCCCGCCTGGAACAGCACGGGCCGCCGTTGCGGCGAAGGCGGCACGTTCAGCGGCCCCTGCACCTGGAAATGCGCGCCGCGATAGTCGATCGCGCCGAGCTTCAGCGGATCGACCGAGATGCCGCCGCCAGGCCCGCGCCGCGTCGCGCGCGGATCGTTCGCGTCGAACAGCGCGTTGACGACTTCGACGAATTCGGCCGCGCGCGCATAACGCTGCTCCGGGTCGGGCAGCGCCGCGTCGCCGAAATTCTCCTCGCCGACCGACGACGTCACTGCATTCCATGCCGCGCGGCCGCCGCTCACGTGATCGAGCGTGCCGATCAGCCGCGCGAGGTTGTACGGATGGTGATACGTCGTCGAAACGGTCGCGACGAGCCCGATCGCCGATGTCGCCTGGCTCAGCGCCGCCAGCGCGACGATCGGCTCCTGGCTGCCGGTGGTCCCGGCGAGGCCGGCCGCATCGGCCTGCAGCAAGTCGGCGGTAAAGAGGCCGGTGATCTTCTCGGCTTCCGCGCGGCGCGCAAGCGCCGCCGCGCGCCGCACGCCCTGCGCGACATCCGCATCGCCGGGTGCATACAGTACGCTCGCCGCGCCGACGAGCGTCTTCAGCCGTCTGCGTGCGCCGCTCATGACGCAGCTCCGGTCGTCGTGCGATGGCACGCAGTGAGGGCCGGACGTCGTTCGCGTTGCTCGTTCATTCGTATTCCTCGTGATTCCGTTCGGTCGGAGAATCGGAGCATGCCTGCGGGCATCGCGACCGCGAACGTACTCGCGCCGGCTCGTCGGGCAGGCTCCACGCACGCGCCGCGAGGCGCACAGCCAACGACCATAACGCAAGCCCCCTGGTCGGCCGGAACGAATATTTTCGGCTTTGGATATTCTTGTTGATTGTTTGACCGTGCGACCGTCGACGCAAAATAATTCGGCATGCCAAATCCGTTGATCAGGCCGTTTCGACCCGCGCCGATCGCTTCATCATGACGTTCGACGCCCTCCGCTCCGACTTCGATTTTTCCGCTTTGTCCGCATGGCCGTTCCGCTTGAGCGTGCTCGACAAGAGCCCCATTGCACCGGGAGAAACCGCCGCCGACGCGCTGGCGCGCAGCGTATCGCTCGCGCGCTTCGCCGATGCGGCCGGCTATCACCGTTACTGGCTCGCCGAACATCACAACACCGCCGCGCTCGCGTGCCCGTCGCCGGAAATTTTGATCGCACACGTCCTCGCGCAGACGCGACGCATTCGGGTCGGATCGGGCGGCGTCATGCTGCAACATTACAGTCCGTACAAGATCGCGGAGAATTTCAACCTACTCGCGTCGCTCGCGCCCGGCCGCGTCGATCTCGGCATCGGCAAGGCGCCGGGCGGCCTGCCGCTGTCGACGCGCGCGCTGCAGGCCGGCTACGATCCGGCGCGGCGCGCGTCCTTCGCCGATCTGGCCGACGAATTGAATCGCTATCTCAATGGTGAGGATGCGACAGCCGATGCGGCCGGTCAGGATGCCGCGACGCTGCACGCGACGCCGCACCCGCCGGTGCCCGCGCAACCATTCCTGCTCGGCGCCAGCGCGGAGAGCGCCATGCTCGCCGCGCGGCTCGGCTGGGCGTTCGTCTACGCGTCGCATCTGAATGCCTCCGCGACGAATCTCGAACGAACGTTCGACGCCTATCGCGAGGCGTCGGATGGCCGTACGCCGCTGCTGGCCGTCTCCGCGATCGTGGCCGACAGTCGCGACGCGGCGGCGCGACTCGCGAGCGGACATCAGGGCTTTCGCGTGCAGGTCGGCGACACGCCCGCCGTCAACGTCGGCAGCCTGGAACAGGCGCACGCATACATCCGCCAGGCCGGCGGTGGCCCGCACCGGATCGACCCGCGCGAAACGCGGATCGTGCACGGCACGCGCGACGACGTGCTGCGCGAGTTCGACACGTTGCATCGTCGCTACGGGATTGCGGAATTCGTCGTCGACACGCCGCTCGCCGATGCCGTACCGCGGATTGCGTCGCTGCGGTTGCTGGCCGGGGCGGCTGCCGACGACGATCACGACACGATGGTGGCGCACGACGAAGCGAACGCGCGAGACGCCAGCGCGCGCACGGCCACGCGTCAACCGCACTTCGAGGGCACCGCGCCATGACCGATACGATCCGCATCGCCGGCGCGGACGACGTGCCGGCCGTCTACGCGTTGCTGCAGGACGCTTACGCGCCGCTCGCGGCGCAGGGCGTGCACTTCACGATCACGCGCTCGCCGATCGAACGCGTCGCGCAAACCGTAGCGCGCGAAACGACGTTCTTGCTCGAGCACGCGACACCCGACGGCCGCACGGCGCTCGCGGCTACGTTGACCGTGCGGTTTCCATGGGTATCCGGCGAACTCAATCGCACGCCCTATCCGTTCCTGCATTGGTTCGCGGTCGCCCCCGCGTTCAAGCGACAGGGATTCGGAAACGCACTGATCGCGCACGTCGAGACCCAGTTCCTGGCGTCGCAAATCAAGGCACCCGCGACGTATCTCGCGACCGCGACCAACCATCCGTGGTTGCAGTCGTATTACGAGCGCGGCGGCTACCAGCCGTTCGACCGCTCGACGAACGCGCTCGGCACGCCGCTCGTCTGGCTGAGAAAAATCTTGATCCCGGATCTCTACGCTGATCCTGCGGCGGACGATCCCGCCCGAAACCCGTTGCGCATCCACGCGAACGCATGAAATGACGTACCGCGCAGGCCCACGCAGCGACGCGAACCGCATCCACCGCTACCCACCTCGTAAAAGGCTTTCTCGCATGACATTCGCATTTCCGGATTCCGCGCTGCGCGCGTCGCGCCGCACCGCATCGGCTGCACTGCTGCTCGCACTCGCGCTGCCGCATGCGGCGTTCGCACAGGGCGCGCCCGTCGCCGGCGGCACGCTGACCTGGGGCGTCGAAACCGAGCCCCGCACGCTGAACCCGCAACTGAACGGCCAGGACAAGGTCGAGCTGCTGCTGCGCAACGCATACGAAAGCCTGCTTGCGCAGAAGCCCGACGGCAGCTACGTGCCGTGGCTCGCGACCGGCTACAAGGTCTCCGCCGACGGCAAGACCTATACGTTCACGCTGCGCGACGGCGTGAAGTTCACCGACGGCGCGCCGTTCGACGCGAAGGCCGTCGCTCGCAATTTCCTGAACGCACGCGAACTGTCGTATGCGGCCGGCAGCCAGCTGGCGCGGCTGATCTCGCACGTCGCCGACGTCAAGACGCCGGACGCGCACACGGTCGTCATCACGCTCGACGCGCCGTATGCGCCGTTCCTGACGTTCGCCGGCCGGCTGCCGCTGCTGTCGCCGAACGCGTTCGACCGGCCCGGCCTGAAGTCGGGCGGCCCCGACATCGCGGGCACCGGCCCGTTCATCCTGCGCCGCTACGTGAAGGGCCAGGAAATCGAGTTCGCGAAAAATCCCGACTATCGCTGGGCGCCGCCGACGGCCGGCCACCAGGGCCCTGCGTACCTCGACCGCATCGTCTACCGGTTCCTGCCCGAATCGTCGGTCCGCACCGGCGCGCTGCTGTCCGGCCAGGTCGACGTGATCGAGGGCGTGTCGGGCAACGACGCCGCGCTGATCCGCAACAACGCCGATTTCACCTACCGCCACGCGCTCAATACCGGCACGCCGTACTCGCTGTTCCTGAACGTCGGCTACGGCCCGACGCAGGACGTGAAGGTGCGCCGCGCGCTGCTCGAAGGGCTCGACACGACCGGCATCGTGCAGTCGATCTACCGCGGCGAGCGCACGCGCGCATGGGGCATCACGTCGCCGATCGATCCGTTCTACGACGCGTCGATCGAAAAGACCTACGGCAACAACCCGAAGCTCGCGAATCAACTGCTGGACGAGGCCGGCTGGAGCGCGCGCGACAGCGGCGGCTACCGCACGAAGAACGGCGAACGGCTGACGATCGCGGTGGTCCAGGCGCAGGCGACCGTGCGCGACCAGCGCGACGTGCTGCTGCAGGCGCTACAGGCGCAGGCGCGGCAACGGCTCGGCGTGGACCTGAAGATCCAGTACGTCGACGACGGCACGTACGTCGAGGCGCGCAAGAGCGGCAAGTTCGGCTCGATCGCGAACTCGAACACGCCGCCGGACGGCATCGACATCGAAGGCCACTACCTGCCCGTCGATCGCGGCGGCGCGCTGAACTACAGCCGCGCGGCGGCGCCCGAGCTGACGCGCTGGCTGCAGGCGGCCGCGCGCGCGCAGAACGTCGCCGAGCGCAAGAAGCTGTACGGCGAGCTGCAGCGCTTCGCGATCAACGAGCAGGCGTACGCGCTGCCGCTGTACGAGCCGGAAGACCAGATCGCGGCCGCGAAGGCGGTCCAGGGGCTGCGCTTCCGCTCGTTCGCGCAGATGCCCGAGAACCCGTACGACGTGTGGGTGAAGAAGTAGGCCGACGCGGGCCGGCCCGCGTCGCATCGCCCATCGCGCCACCCCGACAGGAGAATCGACCATGAACCGTCCGTCGTCCGCTTTCGTCTCCGTCCCGGACGCGGTGCCTGCCACGGCGACGCCGCCCGCATGGCGCCGCTGGCTGCGTTCGCCGGTCGCGACGCGGCTCGCCACCGGCGTGCTCGTGCTGTGGGCCGCGGTCACGCTGTCGTTCATCGCCATCCATCTCGCACCGGGCGATATCGTCGGCATCCTGATCGGCGAGCAGTTGAGCACGCCGGAGATCGAAGCCGCGATCCGCCGGGAATGGGGGCTCGACGAGCCGCTCGCGCTGCAATACCTGCATTACCTGTGGCGCGTGCTGCACGGCGAATTCGGCCGCTCGTACATCCTCAACACCGACGTCGCGCCGCTCGTGCTCGGCCAGCTTTGGCCGACGCTGAAACTGACGGGCGCGGCGCTGGTGGTGACGATCGTGTTCGCCGTCGGCCTCGCGGTGCTCACGGCCGGCCGCCGCTGGGCCGGGCGCGCGGCATCGGGCGTCGAGCTGCTGCTCGCGTCGACGCCGTCGTTCTGGCTCGGCATCATGCTGCTGTTCGTGTTCAGCTTCACGCTCAAGCTGTTCCCGGTGGCCGGCGATCGAGGCTTCGCGTCGCTCGTGCTGCCCGCGCTGTCGCTCGGGCTCGCGCAGGGCGCGGTGATCGGCCGCGTGCTGCGGCAAGGCATCGAGCGCGCGCTCGACGAACCGTACGCGCTGACGGTGCGTTCGTGGGGCATCGGCGGGCTTGCGCTGCGCGTGCGCCATGCGCTGCGCCATGCGGCGCTGCCGGCCGTCACGCTCGCCGGCTGGCTCGTCGGCGGCCTGCTGAGCGGCGCGGTGATCACCGAGCAGGTGTTCGGCCGGCCCGGCCTCGGCAAGGTGACGGTCGACGCGGTGCTGTCGAAGGACATGCCGGTGATCCTCGCGATCGCGATCCTGTCGGCGGCCATCTACGTCGCGCTCAGCACGGCCGTCGACCTGCTGTACCTGCTGATCGACCCCCGCCTGCGCGACCGCCGCGCACCGCGTTGAACCGGAGACTTCGTTGTCCACGCCCATCGACTTCACGTTGCGCACGCCCGCAACATTCGCCGCCGCCGGCTGGCTGCGCCGCCATCCGGGCCTCGCGCTCGCCGCTGTCTATCTGCTGCTGAACGTGGTCGCCGTCGTCGCTCCCGGCTGGCTCGCGCACTGCGACCCGCTGGCGGCCGATCCGCTGTCCGCGCAGCTCGGCAGCAGCGCAGAGCACTGGCTCGGCACCGATCAGCTCGGCCGCGACATCTTCTCGCGGGTCGTGTACGGCGCCCGCTACTCGCTGTCGATCAGCGCGGCCGCGATCGGCGTCGCGACGCTGTTCGGCACCGCGCTCGGGCTGTTCGCCGGGCTCGCGCGCGGCTGGCTCGACGAGCTGATCACGCGCGTGCTCGACGTCGTGTCCGCGTTCCCCGACCTGCTGCTCGCACTGATGCTGATCTCGTTCACCGGCCCCGGCGCGGTCAACCTCGTGTTCGCGCTCGGCGTCGCGTCGGTGCCGCGCTTCGCACGCGTGGTGCGCGCGCAGACCTTCGTCGTCGCGGCGTCCGGCTATGTCGAGCACGCGCGCACGCTCGGCCTCGCGCCGGCGGTACTGGTGTGGCGACACGTGCTGCCGCACGCGATCGCGCAGGTGCCGGTGCTCGCGACGATCGGGCTGGGCACCGCGATCATCGGCACGTCGGGACTGAGCTTTCTGGGAATGGGACCGCAGCCGCCCGCCGCGGAATGGGGATTGATGCTCGCCGAGGGCCGCAACTATCTGTACAACGCGTGGTGGATCGCGGTATGGCCCGGCCTCGCGATCACCGCAGCCGTGATCGCCGTGAATGCGCTCGGCGGCTACTGGCAGGCGCGTTTCGAACACCGGGAGGCAGCATGAGCACGCCTGATACCGTTGCGCGCGCAACGACTTCCAGCGCCGCGCCGCTGGCCCGCATCGAGCACCTGACGATCGCGTTTCGCGGGCCGCGAGGCACACGGGCCGTCGTCGGCCCGCTCGACCTTGCCGTGCATGCCGGCGAATGCGTCGCGCTCGTCGGCGAGTCGGGCTCCGGCAAGTCGGTCACCGCACGCAGTCTGGTCGGGCTGAACGGCCCGCACGCGGTGATCGACGCTGCCCGGTTCGAGATCGCCGGCGCCGATGCGCGCGGCCATCGCGAGCGCGACTGGCGCGCGATACGGGGCCGCCGGATCGGCTATGTGCTGCAGGATGCGCTGGTGTCGCTCGACCCGCTATGGCGCGTGCGCGACCTCGTCGCGGAGGCGTTGCACGATACGCGTCGGCGCGACGTCGCCGCGCGCAGCGCCGACCTGCTGCGCTCGGTCGGCATCGACGATCCCGAGCGACGGCTGCCGCAGTATCCGCATCAGTTGTCGGGCGGCTTGCGGCAGCGCGTGCTGATCGGCACCGCGATCGCGGGCGGCGCGTCGCTGCTGATTGCCGACGAGCCGACCACGGCGCTGGACATGACCGTACAACGCCAGATCTTGTCGCTGCTGCGTGCGCGGCGGGACGCCGGCGACGCGATCCTGCTGATCAGCCACGACCTCGCGGTCGTCGCGGATCTGGCCGATCGCGTGCTCGTGATGCGCGCGGGCCAGGTCGTCGAACAGGGGCCGGCACGCGACGTGCTGAGCGCACCGGCGCATCCGTACACGCGTGCGTTGCTCGCGGCGATTCCGACCGCCGCGTCACGCGGGTTCCGGCTCGCGAGCGCCGAGCGCGTTCCGCTGCCGCCGAAGCGCATCGACGCGCAGGCCCCGGTGCTGGCCGTCGACGCGCTGACGAAACGCTATGGCGGGCGCGATGCGCCGGCCGCCGTCGACGGCGTGTCGTTCTCCCTCGCGCGCGGCGAGACGCTCGGCATCGTCGGTGAATCCGGCTCAGGAAAATCGACGGTCGCGCGGATCGTGCTCGGGCTCGTCGAACCCGACGCCGGTACCGTCACGCTCGACGGCCAGCCGTGGAACGGCGTGCCGGAAGCCGCGCGGCGCGCCCGCCGCGCACGGCTGCAACTGATCGCGCAGGACCCGTACAGTTCGTTCGATCCACGCTATTCGGTCGGCCGGATCATCGGCGAAGGGCTCGACGCGGTCGGTATTCACGGCGAGGCGCGCCGTCGCCGCGTGCTGCAACTGCTCGACGAAGTGCAGCTCGGGGCCGCATGCTTCGATCGGTATCCGCGTGAATTGTCCGGCGGCCAGCGGCAGCGCGTCGCGATCGCCCGCGCGTTCGCGTCCAATCCGGCGCTGCTCGTCGCGGACGAACCGGTCAGCGCGCTCGACGTGTCGATCCAGGCGCAAGTGCTCGACCTGCTCGCCGATCTGCAGGCCGAACACGGCACCGCGATGCTGTTCATCTCGCACGATCTGGGCGTGGTGCATCACGTGGCCGACCGGATTCTCGTGATGCGGCGCGGCCGCGTGGTCGAAAGCGGCCCGGTCGCGCAGGTATTCGACGCACCGTCGCACCCGTATACCGCGTCGCTTCTGCACGCACTGCCGACGCTGCCCGGCGCGGCCGCCGCACCGACGCTCGCCGCGCTCGCATGACGGCTGCCCGCCCTCGTCGAACCGCCGCGCTGCGCTGATCGACCGCCGGTTCTCGCCGTCAGGTCCATCTCGGCGCAATCACGCGGAGCGATATCGCGCGGGATCGAACCGCCCGCCGCCCGCGCGCCAACCGCGCGTCATCGCCCGATCGGCAACCCCGTCGGTTCGATCCAGCCGAGCTTGTACGCGATCAGCAACGACAGAAACAACGTGACCGACAACCCCACGCGCGCGGCGAGCGACCACGCCATCCGCTTGGATTTGCCGCGATCGTGATTCATGAAGTACAGCGCGAAGATCAGGCTCGCGATGATCATCGCGAATGCCACAGAAACCAGCAGGGTTTTCATTGCCGTTGCCTTTGAAGATCCGAATCGGCCTGAATCAGTTCGGCCAGTTTTTGCCGCTCGTCGGCGACGCCGCCGACACCCGATGCCGGCCAGTCCAGCGCGACGCCGTTGCCGAGCGAATCGCGCACGAGCGCCTGGTAGCGCCGGTCGTTGATCGTGCCGTGCTCCATCGTGTCCGAGATCTCGCGTCGAAACGGCAGCGGGAAACTTGCATACCCCCGCGACAGCGCCGCATATTGTCTCGCATCGATTTCTTTCGACGAGGGTATGACGGTCCAGATCACCACGGCGACGATGGCCGTGAACGGGATCGCCGTGTAGCGAAGGATGAACTTGATCGGGGTCATGAAGCGGTGAGCAGAAGGGAATCGCGAGCAAGCGCCGCTCGGCGGCGAAACAGCCAGCCGGCGGTGCATCGCGTCATTGTACTGAAAGCACCATCCTGCCAACAGAGTATGATAATGACATTATCATGTTCATCACATGATTCGACAGCCCCGGGATCCGGCGCAAGCAGCGTGCCCGTCACGTCATCCGCACCGGTTTTCCGCCCGTACCCGCGAATCCGCGACGATCGAGCGAAGCCCTTATGCCAGCGCAGTACTTTCGAAACCTGACGGGAAAACACCGCAGCGCGACCGCGAACCGCCAGCTCGGGTTTTCGCTCGCGTTCGTCGCCGGCGCGGCCAATGCCGGCGGCTTTCTCGCGGTCAAGCAATACACGTCGCACATGAGCGGCATCGTGTCGGCGATCGCCGACCAGACGGCGCTCGGCGACGTGCGGCTCGCGCTCGCCGGCATCAGCTCGCTGGGGTCGTTCCTGATCGGCGCCAGTTGCTCGGCGATCCTCGTCAACTGGGGGCGCCGCCGCGGGCTGCACAGCCAGTTCATGCTGCCGCTGCTGGTCGAAGCCGCGCTGCTGTTGCTGTTCGGGCTGCTCGGCAGCCACCTCGCGCTGTGGGAAACGTTCTTCGTGCCGGTAACCGTGACGTTGCTGTGCTTCATCATGGGGCTGCAGAACGCGACGATCACGAAGCTGTCCGGTGCGGAAATCCGCACGACGCACATAACGGGCATCGTGACCGATCTCGGCATCGAGCTCGGGAAGCTGTTCTACTGGAATCGGTCGGCCATCGACGTCGACGCGCACGCGGTAATCGCCAACCGTTCGAAACTGAGGATACACGCGACGATGCTCGCGTCGTTCTTCATCGGCGGCCTGGCCGGCGCCATCGGCTTCAAGCATGTGGGCTACGTATCGACCGTGCCGCTCGCTGCGGTGCTCGTCACGCTCGCGATCGTGCCGGTGCTCGACGACCTGTTCGCGCTGCTGCGCAGCAAGCGCTGATCGTTCGCCACGGGCGGCGCTTGCTGTGCTTCCAGTGTCGAACCGAAAGCGCATCGATTATAATTTGATTAACATACTGATCACTCTCGCCTCGTCATGGAAACGAAAACCGCCCGCCTGACCGTCCTGATCGATCCCGCGAAGAAAGAAGCCTTCGAGATGCTCTGCGCGGAGCAGGATCTTACGCCGTCGCAAGTCGTGCGGCAGTTGATCCGCGAATATCTCGACCGGCACGGCGTCACGTACAAGACCCGCAGCGCGATCGGCAAGCGCGTGAAGTAAGCGCGGCCGCAAAGGCGCACGGCGCCGACGCGGTAGCCACGGCGCCCCAGCCCCCGCCACCGTTACGCGCCGATCTCCCAACGCTCGTGCGACTGCGCACGCCACACCAGCCGCCGCGGATCGATGCTCTCGCCGTGCTTCATCCGCCTCGCGGTGGCGGCCAGCTTGAGTTCGCCGGCCAGCGGGCACGCGAGCGCCCGCTCCAGCAGGATACGCAACGACGGCAGCCGGCTGCCGTCCTTCCATGCGAATGCAACGAAGTTGTTGTCGTCGCCGCACGGCACCAGCGCATACGACGAGCCGAATACCGATCGCAACTGCTCGAGGTGCTGCGGCAATGCCGGATCATCATCCATGAAGTTGATCGCGAGCACGCCGGCTTCGCTCAGGCGCGCGCGGCACGCATCGAGGAACGTGCCGCCCGTACAGCGACCGCGCATGCCGTCGGCGACGAATGCATCGTGCAGGATCACGTCCGTGCGCACATCCGCCCGCTCCAGATGATCGGCGCCGTCGGCGCAGATCACGCGAAAGCGTGCGTCATCGGCAGGAATCTTGAACACGTCGCGCAGCGCGATCACGTCCGGATTGATCTCGACCGCGTCGATCGACGTGCGGGGCAGGTGGCGGTAGCAGTACTTCGCGAGCGACCCGCCGCCGAGCCCGAGCATGCAGATGTGTGCGGGCTCGGCCTGCAGCAGCAGAAAACCCATCATCACGCGCGTATAGCCGAGCGCGAGCCGCACCGGATCGCGCAGCGACATGAAGCTCTGGGTACCGAGATGATCGAAGTGCAGCGAGACCGCGTGCTGCGTCTCCAGCACGAAGGGCCGGCCGTCGTTCAGCGGCGTCGCCAGGAACCTGACGAACGCGTCGTAGGAAATTCGATCCTCGGCCATGTGCGGGTAATCGGCTGACGAGCAGCGGCTGAAAAAACAGCGGATGAAAACGCGGATGCAACGGTCGCCTGGACCGTGCGCTCAGACCTTCTTCAGATAGCACGCCTTCAGCATGAAGCCGCCCATGTCGGTCTTGCAGTCGACTTCGTGATCGCCGCCGACGAGCCGGATGCTCTTGACCTTGGTGCCCATCTTCAGCGTGATCGACGAACCCTTCACGCGCAAGTCCTTGATCAGCACGACCGAATCGCCGTCCGACAGCACGTTGCCGTTCGCGTCCTTGACGACGTCGCCTGCCGGTTCGTCGCCGGCCTCGGCGCCGGCGTCGGCCGACCATTCATGGCCGCAGTCCGCGCACACGGTCAGAGCACCGTCCGGGTAAGTGTTTTCCATCGCGCATTGCGGGCAGGCAGGGGCGTTCATTGCAGCTTCCATTCGGAGAGGGGTTCGGGTCGATCGACGATGCCGGGCGAGCACATTGCGCGCCCGGAGGCGCGGCCGCTCGCCCCCGCCGGCAGTGCCACGGGCCGGCATCGGCGCACACGGCATTATAATACAATTCACATGATCTGGCCGATGCATTATAATCGTTCACTTCCGACAATCCGCGAACTTGAATGCGCCTTCGCAGCGGATGTCGGCACGTTCGCGCCGAATGGCGCGCGCAATCCGCCCGGCCGGCGCCCCGCGACCCTGCGGGAAATCGTGACACGCCGGCCGCCCGATGTCCGCAACACGTGCGCAACCGTGCACCGTGCATGTCGTGCACCGCCCCGCCCACCCGTCCGGAGGCTTTCCAGCATCGTGGCAACCGTTGTGTACGTTGAAATCGGCCCCGCATGGAACCGCAATCGCGGCCGTGCCGCGCGCGACGCGGCGGTCGACGCGGCACGCCGTTTCGACAGCGACATCCAGCTGATCGCGAACGGGCACCGCAGCAACGCAAAAGACAGCGGCGCGATCGCGTCGCTGCAGGTTCACGGCGGCACGTCGGCGCAGGTGCTCGCCACCGGCCCCGACGAGGAAGCGGCGCTGCACGCGCTGCTGCCGTTGCTGCAAGCAAGCTGACGCATGCGCCGACGATCCCGCGGCCACGCGCCGTCCATCCCGAAACGCCATTTCCCGAGGAAGCGATGAACGAGACTCTCACGCCCAACACCCCCAACCTGTCGGCCTCCGCGATCTGGGCGCTCGAACGCCTCGCCGATGTTCGCTACGGCCGCGACGCGCCGGCGCTCGGCTGGTCGATTGCGCGGGAGCTCGTCAACGCCGGGTTCGTCAGCCATCCCGCGCACGGGCGCTCCGGCGCGTCGATCACGGCCGAAGGGCGCTCCTTTCTGAAAAGCCGCAAGTAACCCCTGCCGGCGCCGGCGCGATCCCGCGTGGGGCGCGACTGCCGCCAGGCAGCGGGCCGCCCGCTCGCCGCAGCCGATGTTCGCGAAGGCGGTCACGACACGCATTCGCCACACGGCCGCGCACGGCCCGCATGCGTCCAGCACCCCGCGTGACGCGCCAGCCCGCGACATCGTCACGCGAGCCGGTCCATGCGGGCACCGCCGAACCGCGGCCATCCGCGCGATGCGCACGCTACCCCGATGCGGGCGGGGAATTGCGTCCGCATCACCGTTTACGCGGTATCGTACGGGACCCAAGCGCGGCGCCCTGCGTCGCCGTCCTTCCTCATGGAACGCCCGATGACAATCAGTGCCGTGCCACCCGTCTCGTCCCCGCCCGTTCTCGACACGCCACGCCTGATCCTCGAAGGCCACCCGCTCGGCGACTTCGACGCACTCGCCGCGATGTGGACGGAGCCCGGCGTCGTCGCGCACATCTTCAACGGCACGCCTTCCACGCCGCGCGACTCGTGGATGCGCATGCTCGCGTATCGCGGGCTGTGGCCGCTGCTCGGCTATGGGTACTGGGCGATTCGGGAAAAGGCGTCGGGCCGGTATGTCGGCGATCTCGGCTTCGCGGATTTCCACCGCAACATCGAGCCGTCGATTCGCGGCGTGCCGGAGGCCGGCTGGGCGCTGGCGACGTGGGCGCAAGGCAATGGCTATGCGACCGAGGCGCTCGCGACCGCGCTCGCATGGCTCGACGCGCAGCAGCGATTCGAGCGCAGCGTGTGCCTCATCGCGCCGACCAACGTTGCGTCGATCCGGGTCGCGGAGAAAGCCGGTTACGGCGCGCCGCAGCGCATCCGCTTCAACGACGCGGAGTCGCTGATGTTTTCGCGCAAGAGTCGATAGGTTTGGCGAACCGGCGGGCGAGTCAGTCGGCGGCCGGTTCGTAGCAATGCACGAAGAGGCCGTCGTCCATCGGCCAGCAGTTACCGCATTCGTCGCGCAGGATCCAGTCGCCCGGCTTCACCGAACGCCAGCCTTCCGGCGTCGCGACCGCCCACCCGCCGTGACGGCGCTCCACCCGTTCATGGTCGCCGTCGGCGAACCACCGCGTTGCATCGACGCGACCGGTGCGTTTCTTGAATTTCATTCCACCACCGAAGGAAACGAATCTTGGTGTCGCGTGGCCGCGGCGCCGACATCGGGCAACCGCTGCTGCGCCCTCAGTGCGTTCGTTGCCAAGCGGGTTTCGTGCAATGCTTTCCAGCCCTCCGCGATCAGCGCCTCCAGCGTGTCGCGCGCGACCGTGGAGATCCGAACGTCCATCTCCTGCACCTTCATCAGCGCCGACACGACCGCGGCCGGTTGATTGGGTGCAAGCGCAACGATGAACGCCGAACGCATCTCGGCGGCCCGGACGGCCTCGTTCCAGTCGGCACGCGCCACCGCGGCTTCGATCGCGTGCGTGAGTGCATCGAGACGCTGGACGACTTGCAACGGCGTCATTTCGTTTCCCCGTGAATGTTTCGTACTGTCCGCTTGCGGGCACCGTCCGGAGCCGGCGCGGCGTCGATTCGACCCACGCGCATCCGGTTCCGCACGCGAGCAGCATGACGCGACGTGCCATCGAAGCAGCCAGTCGATGCGAGCGGGAAACAGATGCAATCGCAGTATGCGACGCGCGTCAGTCAGGTTCGGGAATTGTAGGGAGCAGGATGCCCGGACGTCGGTAATATTTTGTAATGATATGTCGACTAACCTTGCCTGGCCTGGGTTCGGCCGGGACGAACGAGGTGCGCGGACGCCGGACTGACGCAAACGTTTTCGTCTGAAGGATGCCTGCTCGCGCATCGTCGCGAGCGCCGCGCCGGATCTCGCATCGACCCGTTTCGGCCGCACGCGCGGCCCCGCCTCGCTCACCCCGCGCGTTCCGCCCGGCGGCGGCGATCCCCCCATAGCTAAGCTCACCGAACGATCCAGAATTCACCACATTCCGCTGGAATGTTGCGCAGTATCATCCACGTCGCTTCGGCTACGACGCGTTCGGACTGGGCCTGACCGCTCGCCACCTTCCCGTTTTGCCCCTTCGTTTAGCGATGCCCATCCGAATCCTGCTCGTCGAAGACGACGTCCCGCTGTCCGCGCTGATCGCCGATTATCTGCGCAAGCATCATTACCTGGTGGAAACGCTGTTCGACGGCGCCGGCGCGGTGCCGGCGATCGTCGCGAGCCGCCCCGACCTCGTGCTGCTCGACGTCAACCTGCCGGGCAAGGACGGCTTCGAGATCTGCCGCGAGGCGCGCATGCACTACGACGGCATCGTGATCATGGTGACCGGCCGCGACGAGCCGTTCGACGAATTGCTCGGCCTGGAACTCGGCGCGGACGACTTTCTCCGCAAGCCGGTCGAGCCGCGCCTGCTGCTCGCGCGGATCAAGGCGCAGTTGCGGCGCACACGCGTGCCGACGGGTGACCCCGTGCCCGATTCTCCGCAGCGATACGTATTCGGCAAATTTTCGATCGACCGGACCGACCGCCGCGTGCATCTTCCGGACGGCAGCATGCCGCGCCTGACGTCGACTGAATTCGACCTGCTGTGGGCCCTCGCGTGCCGCGCGGGCGAGGTGGTCAGCCGGGAAGACCTGACGCTGCTGCTGCGCGGCATCGCGTTCGACGGCCTCGATCGTTCGATCGACGGCCGCATCTCGAAGCTGCGCCGCAAGCTGCGCGACGACGCGAACGAACCGAAACGGATCAAGACCATCCGCTCGAAGGGCTATCAGTTCAGCAAGCACGCGTGGGATTGAGGCCGCGCGAGCGCGACCCGGGAGGTCCGGCCCGCGCTCGCGGCTATCGCGCGCGGGCCGAATCCGTACGCGTACCCGCGTCCGTATCCGTGCCCGGGCCCGCCTGCCATCCGCCGCCGAGCGCCTTGTACAGCGCGACGAGATCGGTGGTCGTCTGCAACGCGCCCTGCTCGGCCTGCTGCCGGCCCTCCGACCATTGCCGCTCGGCGTCCAGCACGTCGAGGAACGGCGACAACCCCTTCCGGTACCGATCGCGCGCGAGGTCCAGCGCGCCCTGTTCGGCCCGCACCGCATCGTCGAGCGCGGCCGCGCGAGCCTGGTCGGTGCGGTACACGGCCAGCGCATTGTCGACGTCGCGCAGCGCGACGAGCACGGCCTGCCGGTAGGCAAGCGCCGCTTCGGCCTGGCGCGCCTGCGACAGCCGCAGGTTCGACACGAGCGCGCCGCCGGAAAAAATCGGCAGCGATACGGCCGGCCCGAACGCATAGAACAGGTGCGACCAGTGCGCGAGCTCGCGCACGTGCGACGCGCGCAGGCCGACCTGCCCCGTCAGGGAAATGTCCGGATAGAACTGCGCGACCGCGACGCCGACGTCGGCGGTGGCCGCATGCAGCTCGGCCTCCGCTCGGCGGATGTCGGGGCGCCGGCGCGCGAGCGTCGACGGCAGGCCGACCGGCACGGTCGGCGGCACGTCTGGCAACGCGCGCGGCGCGGCAAGCCAGTCGTCGAGCGCGCCCGGCGCGCCGCCGACCAGATACGCGAGACCGTTGCGCAACAGCACGATCTGCTGGTCGAACTGCGGCAGTTGCGCGCGGATCTGTGCGAGCCGCGCGTCGGCGCTGCGCACGTCGAGATCGCTCGCGAGACCGTGCGCGGCCTGCTCACGCGTCAGGTCGAGCAGTTCGCGCTGCGCGCGTTGCAGATCGTCGGCCAGCGCGCGCTGTGCTTGCGCGCCGCGCAGTTGCAGATAGGTTTGCGCGACTTCGGCCTCGAGCGACAGCAGCGCATCGTCGCGGCTCGCGACCGCCGCGCTCGTCTGCGCGCCGGCTGCTTCGACCGAGCGGCGCACGCGGCCGAACAGATCCAGCTCCCACGATGCGTCGAACCCGGCCTGCCACAGGTTGACCGGCGATTCGAGCGCATCGAGCGCGCCGCGCGCGCCCTGCTGCACGCTTGCGCCGGTGCCCGGCCCGAACCGGTCGAGCGGCGAGCCCGGCGCGCCGAGACGATCGACGCGCTGGTCGATGCCCTGCTCCTCGACGATGCCTTTCAGGCCGAGCTGCTCGCGCTGGTAGCTCGCATTCGCACGCACGTCCGGCAAGCCCTGTGCGGCGGCCGCGCGAACCTGCGCGCGCGCCTGCGCGATGCGCAGCACGGCGGCCTGCACGTCGAGGTTGTCGTGCGCCGCGCGCTCGACGAGCTGGTCGAGCAGCGGATCGCCGAACGCGCGCCACCAGCGCGGATCCGGATCGGCATCGACCGTCGGCGACGACCGTGCGGCCACGCCGGACGCGGGGGCCGCCGCCTGCCCGTCCGCCCGCATCGCATGCCAGGTGTCCGGGACGTCCGCTTTCGGCGGCTTGTAGTCGGGGCCGACGGTGCAGCCCGCGACGATGGCGCATCCCGCGAATAGCGTCACCGTGCGGCACACGATGGGGTGAATCAGGCGGCGGCTACGATTGTCCCGATGCATGCGCATGTCAATGCCCTCCCGCGCCGCCCGCGGCCTTCGCCGGCGAAAACAGGAACGTCAGCGGAATGCTGAACGCGCAGAACACCGCGAGAATCGCGAACACGTCGATATACGCGAGGATCGTCGCCTGCGCGATGAACGTCTCGTACAGCCGCCCGGTGGCCGTCTGCAGCGCGGACGACGGCGGCGCGCCCGTCAGCGCGCCCACCGCGCGCGCGTTCTGCTGCAGCGCATCCTGGAAGTTCTGCGACAGCGTCGACATGTGCGTGGACAGATGCGCCATGCGCGCCTGCGTGCGCTCGCGGATCAGCGCGGTCGACACCGAGATGCCGATCGAACCCGCGACGTTGCGGAACATCGTGAACAGCGCGGACGCGTCGTCGTTGAGCCGCCGCGGCACGGTCAGGTAGGCGAGCGTCGTGATCGGCACGAACATGAAGCCGATCGCGAGCGACTGCGCGCACCGGATCATCATCAGGTGCGTGTAGTCGATGTCCGGCACCAGCGTGCGCGAATAGATCAGCGAACCGCACAGCAGCACGAAGCCGAACCCGACCAGATAGCGCGTCTGCACGTGCGGCATCAACCGGCTCACGAGCGGAATCTCGAGCGTGATCAGCAGCGCGCCGGGCGACAGCACGAGCCCCGCGAGCGTCGCCGTGTAGCCGAGACGCTGCTGCGCGAGCTGCGGCACGATCACCGCGCTGCCGTACAGCACGGCCGCGAACGTCGCGATCGTCACGCAGCCGAGCGCGAAATTGCGGTCGCGCAGGCACGACAGGTCGACCACCGGCTTCTTCGTGCGCAGCAGCCACAGCGTCGCGCCGATCAGCCCGAGCGCGGACAGCACGGCGAAGACGCGGATGAAGTTCGAGCCGAACCAGTCTTCATCCTCGCCGCGATCGAGCATCACCTGCAGGCAGCCGAGCCCGATCGCGATCAGCCCGATGCCGATGTAGTCGATGGAAATCCCGCGTTCGGCGCCGCGCCGCCACGGCGGATCTTCGACGAGCTGCATCACCGCGAGCACGGTGAGCGCGCCGATCGGCACGTTGAGCAGGAACACCCAGCGCCACGAGAAATGGTCGGTGATCCAGCCGCCGAGCGTCGGCCCGAGCACCGGCGCGACGACGATCGCGATCGCCGAGATCGAGAACGCGCGGTTGCGCTGCGCGGGCGGGAACGTATCGAGGATGATCGACTGCTGGTTCGGCTGCAGCCCGCCGCCGAACAGCCCCTGCAGCACGCGGAACACGATCAGTTCGCCGAGGTTGGTCGCGACGCCGCACAGGAACGAGCACACGGTGAACGCGGCGATGCACAGCAGGAAGTAGCGCTTGCGGCCGAGCAGGCGCCCGAGGAACCCCGAGATCGGCAGCACGATGCCGTTCGCGACGAGATACGACGTGAGCGTCCAGGTCGCCTCGTCGTAGCTCGCCGACATCGTGCCGGCGATGTGCGGCAGCGCGACGTTGACGATCGTCGTGTCGAGCACTTCCATGAACGCGGCGAGCGTGACGACGATCGCGATGAGCCACGGGTTCGCGGCGGGACGCCACGTGCCATCGGATGCGCCGCTGCGGTCGGGCGGCCGGTTCATCGGCGGGCCTCGCGATGCAAGAACGGCATGCGGGTATCGGGCATCGGATCGCTCCGGTCGAAACCGGCCGCGGCACGGCGGCCGGTCATTTCAGGTGGACGGTCGGCACGGCCGACAGGCCGAGACCGAGCGGCGGACGGTTCGGCAGCGGGCCGTCGAGCACGATCTTCACCGGCACGCGCTGCACGATCTTCACGAAATTGCCGGTCGCGTTCTCGGTCGGGAATGCGGAGAAGCGCGAGCCGCTGCCGAGCTGGATGCTGTCGACGTGGCCGTGCAGATCGAGATCGGGATACGCGTCGACCGACACGTCGACGCGGTCGCCGACGCGCATCCGCTCGAGCTGCGACTCCTTGAAATTCGCGGTGATCCACACGCGCGGCGTGACGATCGAGAAGATCGACGTGCCCGCTTGCAGGAACGAGCCCAGTTGCACGTTGCGCCGCGTGACCCAGCCGTCGGACGGCGCGCGCATCTCGCAATACGACAGGTTCAGGTTGGCCGTCTCGAGCTGCGCGCGCGCCTGCAGCACCTGCTGGCGGCGTTCCTCGACGGCCGTCTCGGCCTGCCGGATCTGCTGCGGCACGAGGCTCGCGGTGCGCGCCTGCGCCTGGGCCATCGCGACGTTCGCGTCGGCGCTCGCGCGCTGCGCGTCGGCCGCGTCGATCGCCTGCTGCGAGGTTGCGCGCGCATCGACCGCCCGCTGCCGCGCCTGCGCGGCGAGCGCCTGTCGATACGCGGCTTCCGCCGATTCGATCTGCGCGCGCGCCTGCCGGTACTGGGCCGGATACTGCACGCGTGCGATATCGAGCTGCACGCGCGCCGCGTCGAGCTGCGCCTGCGCGAGGCCGAGCTGCGCCTGCGCCGCGTCGACCTGTGCGCGGTAGTCGCGTGGATCGATCTCGACGAGCACGTCGCCGCGCCGCACGAACGTGTTGTCGTCGACCGCCAGCCGCGTCACGTAGCCGGACACGTGCGGCGCGACCGCGACCGCGTTGCCGTCGGTGTATGCATCGTCGGTGCTCTCCTGGTTGCGCGTCGCGAACCACCATATGAGCCCGCCGACGAGCAGCACGAACACCACCGCCCCGAGGATGATCAGCGGCTTCTTGCCCGGCCGCTTGTGTTCGCCTTCGCCGTTGTCTCCGTCTCCGTCGCCGCCGGTGCGGCCGCCGCGATCGTCGTGCGGATGGTGATCGCCGCCACCGCCGCCCGGCGCGTCGGTCGGCCGCTCGCCGTTGCCGTGCGGCGTGGCGCCCGAGCCGCCGGCGCCGGACTGGCCGTCGCCTGCCCGCGCGACGGCGGGCGGCCGGCGCTCGAACGCCGGCCAGGGCACGCGCAGCGGCGTCGACGGTACGACGCCGGCCATCGCCGGCGCAAGCGCGTCCGGCGCGCCGGCGCCGTACCGACCGGACGTCAACGCGCGCCGGAACACGACGCCGAATCGCTTACGAACGGATAACGGGCACAAGATCGCATCGGGCATGAAACGGGGCTCCAGGCAGCCGGCGCGGGCGTCATTGCCCGCGCCGGCCTCAAGCGCGCGGTCAAGCAAACAGCGGGCCCGGCCACGTGCTTCGTTCGACCGCGGCACGCCCGATGCGCGATGCGTACGCATCCACCGCCCCGACAGGACGCCCGAACCATGACACGCTCGACCTCACTCGACACCGACACACGCGACGAGGATCGCGGCGACAGCACGCCCGGCCCCGAGGGCAAGCGCCGCGGCACGACCACGCCGCCGCCGCGCAGTGCGCACGACCCCGCCGAAGGCAAGCCGGTCGGGACGGAAAACGGGACGCCGCCGCGTCGCGCGCCGTCCGGCGAACACGGCGACGCGTGATCGCCGCGCGTCGCGCTGTCCGTCCGCCCTGCTGAAGCGGCCGCACGGAACGGCGGCAGAAATGACAAGCCGTTGAAAATTCGCGGACGGCGATCGACGAGTTCGCCCGAATCGTTCACACGCCGTCCTGCGTGAGCACGACACAGGAACGCACATTGCGGCACAGGCGGATGGATCTTTCAACCACCGGCCGCCTGCCCTGCATGACGCTACCCGACCCGTCCGATTTCCCTGTTCGCGCGGTGCCGCTCGCGCCGCTGGCGAAGGAACGCGCCACGATCGTTTGCCTGCGCAACCGGCGCGTGCTGCTGGTTGCCCGCGGGCGATCGTCGCGCTGGACGCTGCCTGGCGGCGTGATCCGGCGCGGCGAATCGGCGCTCGACGCCGCGCATCGCGAACTGCGGGAGGAAACGGGGCTCGCCGATCTCGAACTCGCATATTTCTTCTACGTGGACGGCAGCGTGAAGCGCCATCACGTGTTCGTCGCGAACCTGCCGCGCGGCGCGCATGCGTGCCCGGGCCGCGAAATCGCGCTGTGCCGCTGGGTCGGCATCGACGCGGTGTCGCACTGGCCGGCAAGCGCGCCGACGCAGCGCATCATCCGTCAGTTCGCGGGCCTGTGCACCGCCAGCGGCTTGCAACCTGACGCGCTCACGCGTCCTTCGTCGTCTCGTTGAGCCCGGCGACCGGCGGCTGAGGATCGCGCGCGAGCCCTTGCGCGAACACCTTCAACCCTTCGAGCAGCGGCGTCAGCGCATCCCACAGCGCCTCGTCGTGCAGCAGCCGATAGACGCCGCGCACGCCGGGCGCGACATGCTCGTGCTGCGCCGGCTGCCACGCGCCCACGTGATGGAGCGCGTCGGCCGCCGCGAATGCGGCGCGACCGAACTGTTCCGGCGGAATGCGCGACAGCGCCGTCACGAGCATCGCGAGATTCTGCATGCCGCTCTGCATGCCGGGCTTGTCGAGCGCAGCGACGAACGTGTCGGCGAGCCGCGCGTTCGCGCTGACGACCTCGTTCGCGAAGCGCAGGAAGCCGTGCCGATGCAGGCTGCCGAGCAGGTGTTCGAGCGCGTCGTGCGCGCCGGGCTCCGGCTGCGGCGGCATCGTATCGGGGGGCGGGCGTTCGGTCATGGGCTTGCTCCGGTTGAGGCGCCACGCCAGGCGGCCGTCGTACCGGCAGCCGCGGTGCGCCGAATGCGTGTCCTATGCGTTCGCCGGCCCCCCGCCGGGGCGGGCAGCCGCGGCTGCGTCAGTGCGAATGACCGTGCGGCGGCGCCTTGTATTCGCTGCGCGCGCCCATCGCGTCCTCGACGTGATGCACGCCATGCAGCGCGGCGACGCCGTCGATCAGCGCCTGCCGTTCGGCCTCCTCGACCTGTCCGGTCAGGCACACGTTACCGTGCTCGACGCTCACGTCGATGTCGCGCGGGCGGCCGACCAGGTGGCCGAGCGCCGCACGCACGCGCTCGGCGACCTGCACGTCGTCCGCATCGCCCGCGAGCCAGTCGGCCCGCAGGCCGGCGATCGCGCCGCGCGCATGGTCGGCCGCCCGCTTCACCTGCGTATTCGCATAGTCGGCCACGCCGTGCCGGCCCGCGACCGCCTTGTCGCGCAGATAGGCGCGACGACGCCGGCCGGACGACGGATCGAGGAAGTACATCGCGGCCGCCCCGCAGGCGACGGCCACCGCGAGATTCAACAACGGATTCGAAGGCGTTCTGGCGTTCATGGTGGCACCCTAGGCAATACCCGGGACGACCGGGCTTCGTTTCGACGTGCAGCACGTGCCGTTCCCCGCTGCGAGCGCCGCGTACACGCGGTCGCGCCGCGATGCGGCGCCGGAAACGACAAGCGTTTGAAAAATCATCGGGCGCATCGCTCGATCGGCCCTTCAGGCGATCACGATTCGGGCGGCGTGTCGGCCGTTTCCGCGCGCTTCCCGCCCGGCTCGTCGTCGCCGCGCTCGGCCGCGCGCTGCGCCATTTCGACGTAGGTCTGCGCCAACGCGCGCAACTCTTCTTCCGACGCATCCTCGATCCCGATCAGCCGGTCGCTCGCCGCGCGCGTGACCGCGAGCAGTTCGTCGAGCTTCAGGTGCAACGCCACGCTGTCGCGATTCTGGTTGCGCTGCAGCAGGAACACCATCAGGAACGTGATGATCGTGGTGCCGGTATTGATGACGAGCTGCCACGCGTCGGAGTAATGAAACACGGGCCCGCTCGCGAGCCACAGCACGGTGATGGCGACCGCGCTGCCGAATGCCACCGGCGAGCCTGCCCAGGTCGTCACACCCGATGCAAAACGTTCGAACGCGCGGGTGACGGCGTGTCCGGCCGGCCGGGAACCGGCGCCGGGCTCGCACGTCGTGTCGCGACGATCGCTCGGTGGTTCGTTGGGTTCGCGCATGAATGCCTCCGGATTCGATGGTCTGTCTGAATACACGCATGAACCGCCGCAGCGCCCGCCACGAGTCGGTCGCAAGCCGGCGGCTTGGGGGTCGGTCCCGTGCGCGCCGTCGACACAAGCATCACGCGTGCCCGGCCCGAACGCCCGTGCGCACCTTACCGGGGCGCGTGCGTGTCCTCGTCGTCCGGGAAATAGCGCGTGTCGGTCAGTTGCGCGATGCCGTCGAGATCCGGAAAGATCGTCGCGATGCTCACGCCGACGCCCGCGAGCTCCTGCCGGATCGTCGCGAACCGCGCGCCCGGCACGACGATCCGAATGAGGCGACCGGCGAGGTCCGCATGCTCGTCGAGCGGCACGAAGCGCTCGGCGCCGGCGTCGTAGCAGTGGATCGTGAACCAGCCATCCTGCGCGGTGATCCTCGGCATCACGTGGCGCGGCCGGAACACCTTCGTGCGCGTGACCTGCAGCGGCGCGCGCCGTTCGGCGGCGGTCGCGATGTCGTCGGCGTCGTGCGACAGGCACCACACCACGCCGTCACCGCCCGATTCGCTCGCGCGCCTGACCGCGAACCACAGCGCGGCCAGCGCGTTGCCGGACCAGTCGAGCAGACGCGTGCGCATCCCGTGCTGCTGCGCGAGCGCGAGCCAGTCGCACGCATCGAGGTTCTGCCCGGGTTCGAGATGCGGCAGCGCGCGCCGCGTGAATTCGTCGAGCATCCGCGCTTCGACGTCGGGCGACGCGCGCTGCCGCGCGATACCCGGCACGAGCGGCCAGCCCGCGTTGCACTGGCCGCGAAAAAGCCGCAGCGCCATCGTCTGCCGCTGCGCGCCGATCACGGCCATGTAGTCGGCCACGCTGTCGATCGAGCGATCTTCGGCCACACGCTTATCGTCCATGCATCGTGCCTCCTGCCGCGGCTGCCCGGGCTCGCGGCCATCGCGTCGGCGCGGGTCCGGGAGCGCCGCTTGCCGGATGCCAAACCGCCGGACCAGCCGGCTGCGTATCGACGTATCGCATCGCGGTTCACGGCGCCTTGCCGCGCTCCTTCTGCCAGCGCTCCATCAACGCGATCTCGTCGCGCTGCGCGGCGACGATCCGGCTTGCGAGCTGCCGCAGCGTCGGGTCCTTGCCGTATTTGAGTTCGACCTGCGCCATGTCGATCGCGCCCTGGTGATGCGGCGCCATGTGCGCGACGAAATCGCGGTCGGCGTCGCCGGTGTACGGCGCGCTCTCCATCGCTTCCATCATCTTTCGATCGGCGCGCTTGAACGCCTGCGTGGACGTGTCGGGCACGCTGGCGGGGTTCGGCGGGCGCAACTGTGCCGCCGCCGACAGCGCCGACGCGCACGCGGCCAGCAGCGCGCAGGCCGCACAGCGGCGTATGAATGAACGGTTGAATGCAGGCATGAGACGATTCCTCGACAAGAAGGTGAATGGATCGCGTGCGGCATCGTCGCTCGCACGCGTCGTATCGGCCGCCGGCGCGGCCGCGCCGCGCGATTCACCGCCATCGCGCACGCGCATACGCGTCGCCGCGTGCGACCAGCGTCCGGATGCGGTCGGCGGTGCGGCACGCGATCGCCTGGATCGTCAGCGACGGATTCACGCCGCCGACCGTCGGAAACACCGAGCCGTCGCACACCCACAGGTTCGGGATGTCCCAGCTTCGGCAGTCGGCGTCGACGACGCTCGTCGCCGGGTCGTCGCCCATCCGCACGGTGCCGGCGAGATGGCACGTGTCGTCTTCCTCGTGCCAGATGTCACGCGCGCCGGCCGCTTCCAGCGAACGCCCCATCTGCGCGAGCGCATGGCGGATCGTCCGGCGGTCGTTGTCGTCGTACGAATAGGTGACGCGCGCGACCGGCAGCCCGAACGCGTCGCGCTCGTCGGCGAGCGTCACGCGGTTGTTCGCGCGCGGCAGCGTCTCGCCGACGATCTTCAGGCCGGCCTGGAAGTTGTAGCGCGCCATCTCGCGCTTCAGCGCATCGCCCCACAGCCCGCGCGCGGCGACCTTGCGCGCCCATTCGATCGGCAGCGGCCCCTGGCTCATCCAGCAATAGCCGCCGAAGAAATCCTTGCCTTCGTCCGCGTAGTTCCAGTGCTCGGTAATCGACAGCGACGGCGGCCCCTTGTACCAGCGCACTTCGTCGTCCATCGTCCCCCACGACGCCTGGTTGAGCTGCGCCATCAGGTAGCGGCCGACGAGGCCCGAACTATTCGCGAGTCCCTGCGGATGCCGCCCGTTCGCGGACAGCAGCAACAGGCGCGGCGTCTCGATCGCATAACCGGCGACGACGACGTTGCGTGCGCGCTGGAACCGGGTGCGGCCGTCGCGCCGGTAGTGCACGCCGGTCACGCGGTCGCCTTCGGCGTCGATCCGCAGCGCCATCGCGAGATCGCGCACTTCGGCGCCGGCCGCGACCGCCCGCGGTATCCACGTGACGAGCGCGCTCTGTTTCGCGTTGGTCGCGCAGCCGGCGATGCAGAAGCCGCGATACACGCACGGATGCGCGCGGCCGCGCGGCGCGGACAGCGTCGCGAGCGGCGTCGGCGTCCAGTCGATGCCCATCGCCTCGGCGCCGCGCGCGAGCACGAGCGCGGCCGCATTCAGTTCGTGGGCGCGATACGGATAGCGCGGCCGCGGCGGGCCCCACGGGTAGTTCACCGGCCCGCTGATCTTCAATGCCTGTTCGACCTCGCGGTAGTAGCGCCACATCTCGCGCCAGTCGAGCGGCCAGTCGACGCCGTAGCCGAGCGCGCTACGCGAGCGAAACCACTCGGGCCGGAAGCGCAGCGACACCATCGCGAAATGCACGGTGCTGCCGCCGATCGCCCGGCCGCTGTTGTTGGTGCCGAGTGTCAGCGGATCGGCGCCGTCGCAGATTCGCTCGTCGGTCCAGAACAGCTTGTGCTGATGCGTCTCGTCCGACGCGAATTCCTCCAGCGGCCGCCACCAGGCGCCCGCATCCAGCGCGACGACCGAGAAACCGTATTCGGCGAGCTTGCACGCGAGCGTGCCGCCGCCGGCGCCGGTGCCGACGATCACGAAGTCGACCGCGTCGTCGTCGCGGAACATCCGCATCGGCGACCACCCGCCGACCCGCAACGGATCGGGTGCACGACCGTCCCGGCCGCGCGGTGTCGGAGCGGACAACGGTTCATCGGCGGCCATCGCGATCGCCCTCCTCCGTGCGCATTTCCGCTTCCCATGGGTCGCGGCGGTTGAAGTCCATTCGCACGTAGCCGCGCGGGCTCGCGGGGCCGCCGAAGCCGATTTCGTTCCATGCGAACGGATGCCCGTAATACGCGCCGCAGATATCCATCAGCACGCGCTTCATGAAGAACGTGTGCGGGTCCATGCCGGCCCAGGCCGGCGCCGCCTGCGGATCGACGTCGCCTTTCTGGACCGCGTGCAGCAACGCATCGGCGTCGCGCGGGCCAAGCGCCGCGAACGGGCAGCCATGCGCGTGCCGCGCCATCGCGTCGAGTGCGGCGAGGCCCGTCTGCCAGGCGGCGCGCAGCGGCGGCAGGCCTGCATCGCGATAGCCGTCGCCGTCGTCGGCCGCGAGCCGCGCGTCGACCAACGCGGCGGTCGGGATCGCGCCCGCGCCGCCCGGTTGCTGCGGCACGATGCGCGCGCACAACGCCGCGAGCGTCGCAAATCGTTCGGAATCCAGATAGCGCGGCGCATTGGCCGCGATGCGCAGACGTGCATCGATCGCACGCCGCGTCGCATCGTTCCACGACGGCGAGTCGCGCTTGGCGAGCACGTCGTAGCCCGGATAGCGCGGCAACGCAACCGGCTTGCGGCGTGCATCGCTCATGACGCCTCCCGTTCGGCGAGCGCGGTCGCGGCGAGCCCCGCGATCGCGAGCGCGGTGAAGCTCGGCGGCGCCGGCAGCGGCGGGCCCGATAGCAGGTTCTGCGACCAGTTGCGCCAGCCGCCCATCTGCCGCGCGATGCCGCGCGCATGGAACGCGACGCCGACGAACCCGAGCCCGGCCGTCGCGCGCAGCCACCCGCGGCAGAAGCGCCGCTCGGCGCGCGGACGCGACAGCGCCAGTTGCGCGGTCGCCAGCGCGGCCACCGGCGGCACCACGACCGGCGCGAACATCGCGCGATGCTGGAACGCGCCGCGAAAATGCAGCAGCGCCACTTCGCCGAGCGTGCCGACGAGGCCCGCCGTGACCAACCCGGCCAGCGCGCGCCCGGCCGGCAGTCCAGCGAGCCGCGGCGCGCCGGCCGGGCTCTCGCGCAGCCGCTCGCCCGCCGCGCCCAGCAAGCCGGACAGCACAAGCGCGAACGGTGCGCCGAGCGGTGCGCCGTAGAACAGGTTGTGCCAACTGAAACCGCCCGGCCGCTTCGTCACGTTGTACAGGTGGAACGCAGAGCCGGCGACGCCCACCGCGGCCGACGCGACGTGCACCGCGTCGCGCAGCCGGTGGCGCGCGGGCGTGTCGTCCGCATGGCCGTGCACGCTCGCGATCACCGACAGCGTCGACATCGCGAGCGGCGCGAGCATCGCGCGATTGTGAAAGGCGCCGCGATAGTGCTCGACGCCGCTGTCGGCGAGCACCGAGCCCGCCAGCAGCAGCGCGCTGCGGTTCAACAACCGTGCGGCGTCGGCCAGCAACCGGTCACGCTCGGTGGCGCGATGTCGGGGGTGTCGCATCGTTTCTCCTCGTCGGTATTCAGCGCGCGAAATCCCGCAGATCGGCGGCGCGCAATTCCAGGCCGAGCCCGGCGCGCGTCGCATCGATTTCCAGTGCGCCGTCGACGAGCGTCGGCGCGCCGTCGAACAGCATCCGCTCGACACGGACATGATCGTGAAACCATTCGACGTGGCGCAGGCGCGGCGCCGCGCAGCCGACGTGCCGGTGCAGCGCGGGCGCGCAGTGCGCGGACAGGTCGACGTGATACGCATCGGCCAGCGCCGCGGCCGCGAGAAAACCGCTGACGCCGCCGCAGCGTGTCGCGTCGGCCTGCAGCACGTCCACCGCGCGACATTCCAGCAAGCGGCGGAAATCGTCGGGCGTATACGCGTACTCGCCGGCCGCGACGTCAACCCCCGGGCCGACCTGCTCGCGCACGAATCGCAGCCCCGTGACGTCGTCGCTGCTGACGGGTTCCTCGAACCAGCGAATGTCGCAATCGGCGGCGGCCTGCGCGAACGCGAGCGCGGTACGCGGCGTATACGCGCCGTTCGCATCGACGAACAGGTCGACGCCCGGCCCGAGCGCGTCCCGCGCCGCGCGCACGCGCGACGGATCGCGCGCATCTTCCACACCGATCTTGATCTTGCACGCGCGCACGTGCTCGGCGCGCCAGCCGTCGAGTTGCGCGGCGAGGGTCGGCGCAGCGTAGGTCGTAAAGCCGCCGCTGCCGTACACCGGCACGCGTTCGCGCAGACGGCCCAGCAGCACGGCGAGCGGCACGTCGGCGAGCTTCGCCTTCGCGTCCCACAGCGCGACGTCGAGCGCCGAAATCGCGGTCGCCGCGATCCCGCCGCGGCCGACGTTGCGCACCGCGCGCCACAGCGCGTCGACCGCGGCCGGGATGTCCACCACCGGCCGCTTGCGCAACACACTGGCCAGCATCGACGTCACGAGCGGCACGGCACTCGCGTCCGTGTACGTATAGCCGAGCCCCGTCACGGGCCCCGCGTCGATCTCGACGACGACGACCGTCGTCGCGGTCCACGCGTAGGTGCCGTCGGCTTCGGGCCGGTCGGTCGGCACGCGGTACGCGCGGGCGCGCACGTCGTCGATCGCCGGGGCGGCGGAAAGTGCCATCGTTGCGCTCCGGTCAGCTTGCTTTTTGCTTGCGGACGTCGCGTGCAACCGCTGTGCCCGACGCACGCCGCGCGGCACGTGCCTTGCGCGGCCGCCTCGCATCGGCTCATCCCGAACCAAGGAGAAACGGCATGGCGACAGTGGCGGATTTCATCGTCGAACGGCTGTACGACTGGGGCGTGCGCCGCATCTACGGCTACCCCGGCGACGGCATCAACGGATTTTTCGGCGCGCTGAACCGCGCGGACGGCAAGATCGAATTCATCCAGGCGCGCCACGAGGAGATGGCGGCCTTCATGGCATCCGCGCATGCAAAATTTACAGGCGAGCTGGGTGTGTGCGTCGCGACGTCGGGCCCCGGCGCCGCGCACCTCGTGACGGGCCTCTACGACGCGCGGCTCGACCACATGCCGGTGCTCGCGATCGTCGGCCAGCAGGCGCGCGCGGCGCTCGGCGGCCACTACCAGCAGGAAGTGGATCTTCCGGCGCTTTTCAAGGACGTTGCAGGCGCATTCGTTCAGCTTGCAACGGTGCCGGGCCAGGTGCGCCATCTGGTCGACCGCGCGGTGCGCACCGCACTGGGTGCGCGCACGGTCACCGCGCTCGTGCTGCCGAACGATCTGCAGGAACTCGACTACGCGCCGCCGAAACGCGCGCACGGCACCGTGCATTCGGGGGTCGGCTATACCGCGCCGAAAGTGGTGCCGTATGCGGACGACCTGCGACGCGCGGCCGACGTGCTCAACGCGGGGTCGAAAGTCGCGCTGCTGGTCGGCGCCGGCGCGCTGAAGGCGACCGACGAGGTCATCGCGGTGGCCGACCGGCTCGGCGCGGGCGCCGCGAAAGCGCTGCTCGGCAAGGCCGCGCTGCCGGACGATCTGCCGTGGGTCACCGGCTCGATCGGGCTGCTCGGCACCAAGCCGAGCTACGAGCTGATGACCGAATGCGACACGCTGCTGGTCGTCGGCTCCGGTTTTCCGTATTCGGAATTCCTGCCGAAGGAAGGCCAGGCGCGCGGCGTGCAGATCGACCTGAAGGCCGACATGCTGAGCCTGCGCTACCCGATGGAAGTCAATCTGGTCGGCGACAGCGCCGAGACGCTGCGCGCGCTGCTGCCGCTCCTGAACGAGCGTCGCGACACCGCATGGCGCGACCGGATCGCGAAATGGAACCACGACTGGCACGACACGCTCGCGGCGCGCGCGGCCGCGAAGGCCAGCGCGGGGCGCGGCGTGAACCCGCAGCGCGCGTTTACCGAACTGTCGCCGCGCCTGCCCGACGACGTGATCCTGACGAGCGATTCGGGCTCCTGCGCGAACTGGTATGCGCGCGACCTGATGATGCGGCGCGGGATGATGGGCTCGCTGTCCGGCGGGCTCGCGTCGATGGGCGCCGCGGTCCCCTACGCGATCGCCGCGAAGTTCGCGCATCCGGTGCGCCCGGTGATCGCGATGGTCGGCGACGGCGCGATGCAGATGAACAACATGGCCGAGCTGATCACCGTCGCGAAATACTGGCGCCAGTGGCCCGACCCGCGCTGGATCTGCATGGTGCTGAACAACGAGGACCTGAACCAGGTCACGTGGGAGCAGCGCGTGATGGAAGGCGACCCGAAGTTCGACGCATCGCAGCAGATCCCGAACGTGCCGTACTACCGCTTCGCGACGCTGCTCGGTCTCAAGGGCATCTACGTCGACGATCCGGAACAGCTCGGCGCCGCGTGGGACGAAGCGCTCGCGTCCGACCGGCCGGTCGTGCTCGAGGTGAAGAGCGACCCCGAGGTGCCGCCGCTACCGCCGCACGTGACGCTGCAGCAGGCGAAGCATTTCGCCGAAACGCTGGTGAAAGGCGATCCGCGCGAGGGCAACGTGATCGTCGAGACCGCGCGGCAGGTGTTGTCGGCCGTGCTGCCGGGCAATGGCGAACACGACGACAAGCGCGGCAAGGGAGGGAAAGGCGAATCGTAAGCAAGCGGCGCGTGCGGGACGGCGCGACACCCTAGCCGATGTCGACGTCGTCGCGCCCGTCGCCCTGCAGCGCCAGCGCCGCGTTCACGAGCCCGACCTGCGCGAGCGTGAACGGAAAATTTCCGCACATCCGCCGCGCCTTCACGTCATATTCCTCGGCCAGCAGCCCGACGTCGTTGCGCAGGCCGAGCAGCCGCTCGAACAGCGCGTGCGCGTCGTCGTCGCGCCCTTGCATCCGGTACACCTGCACGAGCCAGAAGCCAGCCGCGACAAACGCGCCTTCGTCGCCTTCGCAGCCGTCCTCGAAACGCGGCGGCCGATAGCGGAATGGCAAGCCGTCGTCCATCAGCTCGCGCTCGATCGCGGCGACCGTCGCGGCGACGCGCGGGTCGGACGCATCGAGCATCCCCGTCAACGGAATCAGCAACAGGCTGACGTCGATGCCGTCGCCGTCGAAGCGGTCGACGAAGCGGCCGAGTGTGGCGTGATAGCCGCGCTCGAGCACCTCCGCACGCACCGCGTCGGCCCAGCGCCGCCACACGTCGAGCGGCGCGTGGTGGCCGAAGGCGCGCGCGGAGCGGTACGCGCTTTCGACCGCGGCCCACACCATTACCTTCGACGACGTGAACGGATGCCGTCCGCTGCGCACTTCCCAGATGCCTTCGTCCGGCTCGCGCCAGATCGTCGCCAGATGTTCGAGCAGGCGCCGCTCCAGCACCCACGCGTCGTCGTCGGGCGGCAGCCCATGCCGGCGCGCGTGGTACAGCGCGCCGAGCACCTCGCCGTACACGTCGAGTTGCAACTGATCGGCTGCGGCGTTGCCGAAGCGCACCGGCCGCGCACCTTCGTAGCCGGCCAGATGCACGGCCTCCCACTCGGCCGCGCGCCGGCCGCCGTCGGCTGCATACAGCACCTGCAGTTGCGACGGATGATCGGCGATCGCACGTACGAGCCAGTCGCGCCAGCGCGCGGCTTCGTCGTGATAGCCGCAGCGCACCAGCGCGCGCAACGTGAAACTCGCATCGCGCAGCCAGCAGAACCGGTAGTCCCAGTTGCGCGCGCCACCGAAGCGCTCGGGCAACGAACTGGTCGGCGCCGCGACGATGCCGCCGGTGCGCACGCTCGACAGCAGCTTCACCGTGATCAATGCGCGCTCGATCGCGTCGCGATACGGGCCTTCGGCGGCGTTGCAATCCGACCAGCCGCGCCAGAACACCTGCGTGTCGTGCAACGATGCGTATGCATCGGGCACGGCCGGCGCCGGGTCGAACGAGCGCGCATAACTGATGCAGAAATCCACCCGCTCGCCCGCCGCGATCCGTCGTGTGCCGACCAGCCGGTCGCTCTGCACGTCGAGCCGCGCATCGGTGTCGAGCCACATCGCATCGCCGCCCGTCATCATCCGCCAGCGGCGGCCGAAAGGCCGGCACCACGGCAGCGCGTTGCCGTAATCGAAGCGCACGCCGAGATCGACATCGACATCGACCGTCCCGCGCTCGCCGCTCACGCTGCGGATCAGGCACGGATCGCGCGCGTTCCAGCTCATCCAGTCGGTGATCGAGATGCAGCCCGACGACGTTTCGAACGTCGTTTCGAGGATCGCGGTGCGCGGCAGATAGCGGCGTGTCGTGCGGGCATCCTGCTCGCGCGGCGCAATCCGGAACCGGCCGTTGTCCGGCGTACCGACGAGCGCGGCGAAACACGGCGGCGAATCGAAATCCGGCCAGCACAGCCAGTCGATGCTGCCGTCCCGCGCGACGAGCGCCGCGCTGCGGCCGTCGCCGACGAGCGCGTAATCCTCGATCCGCATCGCGTTCACCGGCTCCGTTTGCGCACGGCGGCAAACGCGCCGGCGAGCAGCGCGACGGCCGCGCCGAAAGCGAGCACGCGCGACGCGCCGAGCCCGGCCTCGGCACCCGCGCGGCGCGCTTCGTCGGTGAACGCGCCGCGCGTCGCGTGCCGGCCCGGCACGGGGGCCCACAGATTCGACACGCGCGGGCCAGCCGGCGCCGCGCGCTGCTGGCCGCGCACGGCGGTGCGCGCGAGATAGCGATCGAAGCAGCCGGGCGCGAGGCCGTTCGCGACGATCGCCGCGAGCGACGACCAACCGACCCAGCGCTCGCGGCACGGATGCCGGACGGCGTGCACGATCGCATCGGCCGCCACTTCCGGCGCATAGACCGGCGCGACCGGACGCGGTGCGTGCGGCAGCACCGATTCGGCCCAGTCGAACTGCGGCGTGTCGATCGCGGGCAGTTGCACCATCGTCACGCGCACGCGGCTGCGCGCATGCAGCAGCTCGCAGCGCAGCGCGTCGGTGAAGCCGCGGATCGCGTGTTTCGCGCCGCAGTACGGCGTCTGTAGCGGAATCGACCGGTACGCGAGCGCCGAGCCGACCTGCACGATCGTGCCGCGGTTGCGCGGAACCATTCGCGCGAGCGCGGCCCGCGTGCCGTACACGTAACCGAGGTAGGTGACGGCCGTTACGCGCGCATAGTCTTCCGGCGAGATTTCGTCGAACGGCGCGAACACGGTGACCATCGCGTTGTTGACCCACACGTCGAGCGGCCCGAGTTCGTGTTCGATCCGCTCGGCCGCCGCGTCGAGCGCGGCCGCGTCGCTGACGTCGACGGCGATCGGCAGCGCCCGGACGCCATACGCGCGCACCTCGCTTGCGGTGTCGTCCAGCGCGCGCGGATCGCGAGCGAGCAGCGCGACGTTCGCGCCGAGCCGCGCAAACGCGTGGGCGCTCGCGCGGCCGACGCCGGCGCTCGCACCGGTGATCGCGACGGTCTTCACGGTCGGTTCCTCCCGTTTTGCGATGAGGGCGGCACGCCTCGGCGTGCCGGAACACGATCGGCGCAGCAAACGGTATGCCGTCGTCCACGCGGGCCGCATCGCTCCGGCAATGGTCGTGAACGGCCGCCCAATTTACAAGCCGGCTGTAACGCAACGGCCGTTGCGCGCGCAGTTTCGCCCCCTCCAGGCTGCCCAGCAGCGAGCCCGGCGCGCACGAAACTTGCTCGGCCGCGAACGGTTGTCGTCGCCGCCGAACGCGGCAAGGAGTCGCGTTGCTCGTCCCGTCGTCCAGGAAAACGTGTCGTATCGCATGCATCGCGCCGTTCGCTTGGGCGGTCGGGCCGATGGTCGCGCGCGCGGCCACCGAGCGTGCCGTCCCCGGCAATCCGGCCGCGCCGCTACCGCTCGCGTACGTGATCCACGCGGCGGGCCCCGCCGCGCAGCCGGTCTTCGTGCTCGGGTGGGCGTTGCTCGCGCTGTGCACGTTCGTCTGCGTCGCGATCGCGGTGCTGCTGCTGATCGCGCTGTTTCGCCGTCGCGCGCACGCGGGCGGCGGCTACGGCAGCGGGCTGACGATCGTGACCGTCGGCACCGCGATCTCGATCCTGCTGCTGTTCGGCGCGCTCGTGTACATGCTGCGCGTGCTGGGCGCGATCGCGGCGCCGCCGCGTCCGCCCGCGCTGACGATCACCGTGACCGCGCAAGACTGGTGGTGGGCCGTTCGTTATCCGGACGAGGCAGGCGGCCCGGGCTTCGTCACGGCGAACGAGATCCATATTCCGGTGGGCGAGCCGGTCGCGATCGAGCTGAAGAGCGCCGACGTGATCCATGCGTTCTGGGTGCCGCAACTCGCCGGCAAGACGCAGACGATTCCCGGCCAGACGAACCGCCAATGGCTGCAGGCCGACCGGCCCGGCATCTACCGCGGCCAGTGCTCGCAATACTGCGGCGCGCAGCATGCGCACATGGCGTTCGAAGTCGTCGCCGAGCCGCCCGACGCGTTTCGTGCGTGGCTCGCCGCGCAGCGGCAACCGGCCCCAGCACCCGCGGCGGGCGCCGGCGCCGAGCGCCGCGGCCAGCGCGTGTTCGCCGCGCGCTGCGCGGGCTGCCACGCGGTGCGCGGCACCGACGCGACGGGCGATGCCGGCCCCGATCTCACGCACGTCGGCACGCGCCGGCTGCTCGCGGCCGGCACGCTCGACAACACGCCCGACAACCTGCGCCGCTGGATCGCGCTTGCGCAGCAAATCAAACCGCAATCGCTGATGCCGTCGATCGCGCTCGCGCCGCGCGATGCCGACGATCTCGCCGCGTATCTCGCGACGCTGCACTGAACCGAGGATGCCGATGGCCATTGCCCGCGACACGCCCGCCCCGCTCAGCCGCGTACCCGATCTCGGCGAAGCGCCGCCCGGCTCCCCGCACGAACGCGCGCTGGCCGAGCTGTGGGAATCGGAACCCGGCTGGCGCGGCTGGCTCGGCACCGTCGATCACAAGCGCATCGGGCTGCGCTACATCGTCACCGCGTTCGCGTTCCTGCTGCTCGGCGGCGTCGAGGCGCTCGTGATGCGCATCCAGCTCGCGCGGCCGAACGCGACGCTGCTCACGCCCGCGCAATACGATGCGCTGTTCACGATGCACGGCGTCACGATGATCTTCCTGTACGCGCTACCCGTGCTGTCCGGCTTCGCGAACTATCTGTGGCCGCTGATGCTCGGCTCGCGCGACATGGCTTTCCCGCGGCTGAACGCGTTCTCGTACTGGTCGTTCCTGTTCGCCGGGCTCTTCCTGTACGCGAGCTTTCCGCTCGGCGCGGTGCCGGACGGCGGCTGGTTCAATTACGTGCCGCTCACGTCGCTCGACTACAGCGCCGGCGCGAACATCGACATCTACGCGCTCGGGATGATCCTGCTCGGCATCTCGACGACCGGCGGCGCCGCGAACTTCGTCGTCACGCTGCTGCGGATGCGCGCGCACGGCATGTCGATCGATCGCGTGCCGATCATCGTGTGGGGCACGCTGACCGCGTCGGTCGCGAACCTGGTCGCGGTGCCGTCGGTGAGCCTCGCGTTCCTGCTGCTGTGGCTCGACCGCAATGCCGGCACGCATTTCTTCGACGTCGCGCACGGCGGCCGTCCGCTGTTGTGGCAGCACCTGTTCTGGATGTTCGCGCATCCGTGGGTCTACGTGGTCGTGCTGCCGGCGATGGGGATCGTGTCGGACGCGCTGCCGACCTTCTGCCGGCGTCCGCTCGTCGCATACGAGGCCGTCGCCGTGTCGACGGTGGCGACGATGCTGATCGGCTTCGAGGTGTGGGTCCACCACATGTTCGCGACGGGCATCGCGCCGCTCGCGCTCGCGTTCTTCGGCGCCGCGAGCATGCTGATTTCGATTCCGAGCGCGGTCGCGGTGTTCGCGTGGATCGCGACGATCTGGACCGGCCGCCCCGTGTTCCGCACGCCGTTCCTGTATTTCGCCGGCTTCGTGCTGATGTTCGTGATCGGCGGCGTGTCCGGCGTGATGACCGCGGCCGTGCCGCTCGACTGGCAGCTCACCGATACGTACTTCGTCGTCGCGCACCTGCACTACGTGCTGCTCGGCATCAACGTATTTCCGGTGCTCGGCGGCGTCGCGTACTGGTTCCCGAAATTCACCGGGCGGATGATGAACGAACGGTTCGGCCGCTGGACCTTCTGGGTCGTGCTGTTCGGCTTCAACCTCGGCTTCTTCCCGATGCATATTTCCGGGCTGCTCGGGATGCCGCGCCGCATCTATACCTATCCATCGGGAATGGGTTGGGACACGTCGAACCTGCTGACGACGATCGGCTCGTTCGTGTTCGGGATCGGCATCGTGATGTTCGTCGTCAACGCGCTGGTGAGCGCGCGGCGCGGCGTGCGCGCCGGCGAGAATCCGTGGGGCGCGGCCGGCCTCGAGTGGTCGGTCGCGTCGCCGACGCCCGTGTACAACTTCGCGGTGCTGCCGCTCGTCGCGTCGCGGCATCCGCTGTGGGAAACGCGCGACGATCCGGCGCGCACCAGCCTGCGGGTCGGCTACCGGCTCGCGAACGGGCGCGAGGCGCTCGCGGTCACGCCGCTCGCCGCCGCGCCGAGCGCGATCCTGAAGATGCCCGAAGACAGTTGCGTGCCGTTCGTGCTCGCGCTGCTCGCGACCGCCGTGTTCGCGGCGATGCTCGCGCGCTCGCCGACGCTCGTCTGCGTGGCCGTCGCCGGTTGCGCGATCGCCACCGCCGCGTGGCTGTGGCCGCGCCGCGAACTTGGGCAACGCGTGCGCCTGCCGGCCCGCGCCGACACGCAGGCGCCCGCCGCGGCCGCCGGGCTTCATCCGGACGAACCGCCGTCCGCGACGGCGCCGGCAGCCGCGCCGGCCGCGTGCATCGAGCCGCTGCCGGTCGGCAGTTGCGGCGAACGTGCAGGCGGCTGGTGGGGCGTGCTCACGCTGATCGTGACCGAAGCCGGGCTGTTCGGCTACCTGCTGTTCTGCTACTTCTACCTGCAGTCGCAGTGGTCCGCGCCGTGGCCGCCCGAAGGGATGCCGAAGATCGGGCTCGCGGCCGTCAACACGGTCGTGTTGCTGTCGAGCAGCGTGTTCGTATGGCTCGCCGAGCGGGCGGTGCGGGCCGGCCGGCAGGCGCGCGCGGTCGCGCTGCTCGTCGTCGCGCTGGCGCTCGGCACCGCGTTCGCGCTGGTTCAGCTGCACGAATGGCGCGATCACCCGTACGGCCCGACCGCGCATCTGTACGGCAGCCTCTACTTCACGATCACCGGGTTCCACCTCGCGCACGTCGTGGCCGGTCTCGCGATCCTCGCACTGCTCGCCGCGTGGACGGCCGCCGGCTTCTTCGGCCGCGAGCGACGCGTCGCGCTGACGGTCGGCGGGCTCTACTGGCACTTCGTCGACATCGTGTGGCTATTCATCTTCACCGCGCTGTACGTATCGCCGTTCTGGCTGAGGAGCACCGGATGAACGACGCCCGACGCGCGTGGACGCCGCTGCTCGCGATCGCCGCCGGCCTCGTCGGCGCGCCCGCGCTGTGGTTCACGCAGATGCTGGTGTCGGAGACGCTCGCGTCCACAGCGTGCTATCCGCTCGGTGTCGCGCAGGCCGCGCCGCGCTGGGCGCACGTCGGCGCGTGGCTCGCGCTGATCGCCGCGGGCGCGTTCGCGCTGGCCGCGGCCTGCGCGACCTGGCTCGCACGCATGTGGCGGCGCCGGCACGATGCCGATGCGCGTGCCGTGACGCGCGACAGCAGTACGCGCTTTCTCGCGCGCTGCGGCATGCTCGCGGCGCTCGGTTTCGTGATCGGTCTGGTGTTTACGGGGATCGTCACCGCTTTCGTAGGGCCTTGCAGTCCATGGCGCTGATCCCGTTCGCTTCGTTCCCGTTCCGCGTTCCGGGCCGCCGCGCGGGGGGCGCGTTCGCGGTATGCGTCGCGCTCTGCGCGTGCGACGTGCGGCAGGACGACAACGCGGCCGCGGGCAGCGGCACGGCCGGCGCCGCGTCGGCGGCTGAAGCGCCCGATCCCGCGTCGGGCTGGCGGTTCGTGCGGATTCGCGCGTCGGCGGCCGATGCCGGCGCGTCGATGTCCGCGCGCGTGCAGAACGACCGTCGGCTGTCACGCGACCGGGATGCATCGGTGGCGGATGCGACATCGTCCGCGGCATCCACCCCGCCGCCCGGCGCCGCTTCCGCTTCGACCGCCCGCCGCCCGGTCATCGCGGCGGCGGCCGCGAGCGCCGACGCCGCGACGATCGCGCGCGGCCGCTATCTCGCGCTCGCCGGCGATTGCGCCGCGTGCCACGACGCGGCCGACCATACGCCGTACGCGGGCGGGCAGCCGGTGAATTCGCCGTTCGGGCCGATCTATGCGCCCAACATCACGCCGGACCCGACGCACGGCATAGGCAACTACACGCTACGGCAATTCGACGATGCCATGCGGCGCGGCGTGCGCGCGGACGGCAGCCGGCTGTATCCGGCAATGCCGTACCCGTCGTTCGCGCACCTGAGCGACGACGACGTGCGCGCGCTGTATGCGTATTTCATGCGCGGCGTCGCGCCGTCCGCGAATGCGGCGAAACTCACGCAACTGCCGTTTCCGTTCAACCAGCGCTGGGCGCTCGGGCTGTGGAGCCTCGTGTTCGCGAACCGCGACCGGTTCACGCCGCAGCCGTCGCAATCGGCGGAATGGAATCGCGGCGCGTATCTCGTGCAGGGGCTCGGCCATTGCGGCGCATGCCATACGCCACGCGGCCCGGCCTACAACGAACGCGGCTACGACGAGCGCAGCCCCCCGTTCCTGACCGGCGGCATCAACGACCACTGGTTCGCGCCGAACCTGACCGGCGCAGCCCCGGACGGCCTCGGCCGCTGGTCGGCCGACGACATCGCCGCGTTCCTGCGCAGCGGCCACGCGGCGCGCGGCGCGGTATTCGGCGCGATGGCGCCGGTTGTCGGCGAAAGCACGGCGCTGCTGACGGATGCCGATCGCCACGCGATCGCCGTGTACCTGAAATCGTTGCCCGCGCAACCGACTGCCGCGACGAATCCGCTCGGTGTCGGTGTCCCGCGGCTGACCGTTGCCGGCCCGCGTCCGGAAGGCGGCCAGCAGGCGCCGGGGGCCGGCGTGTATGCGGGGTTCTGTGCACGCTGCCATGGCGCCGACGGTAAAGGCGTACCTGATCACGGGCCGGCGCTCGCGGGCAGTTCGATCGTCGCGGCGGCCGATCCGACGAGCACGATCCGGATCGTGGTCGAAGGTGTGCGGCCCACGCCCGGCAAACCGGGGCCGGTGCAGCGGATGCCGGCGATGCGCGGCGCGCTGACGAGCGGCGAGATCGCGGCGGTGGTCAGCTACGTGCGCGGTGCGTGGGGGAATCGGGCGGCGCCTGTGTCGGAGCAGGATGTGCGGCGGTTGCGGGGGGCGATCAAGCGGTAGCCGCGTGTCGCGCGGGGGCACCGCGCGATGCCGGCGGGATCCATACGGGCGGGCCCGGCGCGAAAGTTTCAGCCGGGCCTGACGACATCACCCGTGGGCCGCCGCCCGTGCGGGCGAACGCGTGCGCGCGCGACGTCGGCTCAGGTGCGGGTGCCGCTTCGGTGGCCTGCGTGGACGGCGCAACGGTCGGATGCAATCCCAACGCGGCGACGACCTTCATGATCGTTGCAGTTTCGACGCCACCGCTACCGGCTCGCAACAGCCTGCGCTTCCGGCGCCTGCCACCCGCCGCCGAGCGCCTTGAACGCGGCGACCGCCGCGCGCGCCGCTTCGGTTCGCGCCTGCACGCGTTCGTCCGATGCGCGCAGCAGGCTTTCGTCGGCCTGCAACACTTCGATCAGGCTGAGCACCCCTTTCTGGTAAGCCGCAAACGATGCGGTCCGCGCGCGGCCGAGTGAATTCACGCCGTCGCCGAGAATGGCCGCCTGCTCGTCACGCTTGACGAGCGCCGAGAACGCATTTTCGACGTCCTCGGTCGCGTGCAGTGCCGCGAGCCGATACGCGGCCAGCATTTCGGCATCCTGCCCTTTCGCTTGCGCGATCTGTGCATTGATCCGGCCGAAGTCGAACAGGCGCCAGCGCAGACCGAGCACGCCCGCCGCTTGGTTCGCGCCGCCGGCAAACAGGTTGCCCGCGCCCATCGTCGTCGCGCTGCCGAGCAGTCCGCCCAGCGAGAACTTCGGGTAATACTCGGCGATGGCCACGCCGATGCGCGCGTTCGACGCCGCCACGCGCCGCTCGGCGACAATCAGGTCGGGCCGGCGCCGCAGCAGTTCGCCGGGCGTGCCGGTGGCCGCGATCCGCGGTGCGACCGGTACGTCGCCGCCGGCAAGCAATGCCGCGCGATGCGTGCCGGGCTGCGCGCCAAGCATCACGTCGAGCGCATTCATCGCCGCGTCCAGCGCCGCTTCGAGCACCGGCACCGTCGCGCGAACCTGGGCAAGCGCGCCTTCGGCCTGCTTCACCTGAAGCTCCGCCGCGAGACCCTTCCCATAGAGCAGGTTGAGCGTCGACAGCAGATCCTGCTCGGTCCGCACCTGGCGCCGCGCGACGTCGAGGCGGCCCTGCAACCCGCGAATCGTGATGTAGGTATCCGCGGTTTGCGCGGCGACGGCGAGCCGCGTCGCGACCGCCGCCGCTTCGGATACCTGATAGTCGGCGAGCGCCGCTTCGCGGCCGCGGCGTAATCCGCCGAATACGTCCAGCTCCCAGCTTGCGTTGAGATCGGCCTCGTAGTCGTTGCCATGACGGTCGAAACCGGGCGTCGCATTCAACACCTGCCCCAACGGCGTTTCGACCGACTGATAGACGCGCGCGGCCTGGCCGCTCACATTGCCGGACGGCAGCAGCGCCGCATTCGCCGCACCGAGCCCCGCGTGCGCCTGCGCGACGCGCGCCGCGGCCTGCGCAAGATCGAGGTTCTGGGCGAGCGCCAGCGTGATGTATCGCGTCAGTTGCGGATCGCCGAAGCCCGTCCACCACGTCGCGAGATCGGCGTCGGCCGCCGCGTGGCGCTGGCCCACGGCGCGCTGCCCGTGGAACTGCTCCGGCATCGCCACGTCCGGCCGCACATAGTCGGGACCGACGGCGCATCCCGCCGACAAGATGGCGGCGAGCGCCGCGGCAACGATGGGTTTGGGTAGCATGTGGGCGTTAGCAAGAATCCGGTTGTGACTATAATACCAAATAGTCACTCGTTGCACATTCCTGTCCGTTGCAGCTTATGAAAAAAATCGACTCTTCCCCGGCGCCCGCACGCGGCCCGGCCGACCACGACGTCCGCGACCAGATCGTGGCCGCCGCCACCGAGCACTTCAGCCGGTACGGCTACGAAAAGACGACCGTGTCGGACCTCGCGAAGGCGATCGGCTTCTCGAAGGCCTATATCTACAAGTTCTTCGAGTCGAAACAGGCGATCGGCGAGATGATTTGCGCGAACTGCCTGCGCGAGATCGAAACGGACGTGCGCGCGGCCGTGGCCGCGGCCGAACTACCCACCGAAAAGCTGCGGCGGATGTTCAAGGTCTTTACCGAAGCGAGCCTGCGGCTGTTCTTCCGCGACCGCAAGCTGTACGACATCGCGGCATCGGCCGCGACCGGGAACTGGCAGTCGGTGCAGGCCTACGAGGCGCGCGTGCAGAAACTGCTGCAGGACGTCCTCCAGGAAGGCCGGCAAAACGGCGAGTTCGAGCGCAAGACCCCGCTGGACGAAACCGCCACGGCGATCTACCTCGTGATGCGGCCGTACCTGAACCCGCTGCTGCTGCAGTACAACCTCGACACGACCGACGCCGCACCCGCCCAACTGTCGAGCCTTGTTCTCCGAAGCCTCGCGCCGTGATGCGTCACCGTTTGTGACGGTTGACTATATTGGTCACTAGATACACAATGAAAGCCCCGCTCACTTCGTCACTGGGTCTTTCATGGTTCGGCGTCGTCTCGCTTTCCTCGCAGTCGCTTCCGCACGGCCCGTCGCGCTAGCCGCCTGCAGCGGAAAAGCGCCGTCCGACCCGCGCACGGAGGCGCCTCTCGTGCGCACCGCCGTCGTGCAGGCGGCCGCTCCCGCGTCCCGCTCGTTCACCGGAACCGTCGCCGCGCGCGTGCAGAGCGATCTCGGCTTCCGCGTAGCCGGCAAGGTGCTGGAGCGGCTCGTCGATACCGGGCAAACCGTGCGGCGCGGCCAGCCGCTGATGCGACTCGACCCGGTCGACCTGAAGCTCGCGGCGCGCGCCCGCGACGAGGCGGTCGCCGCCGCACGGGCCCGCGCGCGGCAAACCGCCGAGGACGAAGCCCGCTACCGCGACCTGCGCGGCACCGGCGCGATATCGGCATCCGCGTACGACCAGGCCAAGGCCGCGGCCGATGCCGCGAAAGCGCAACTGAGCGCCGCCGAGGCCGACGCCGACGTCGCGCGCAATGCGACCGGCTATGCGCAACTCGTCGCGGACGGCGACGGCGTGGTGATGGAAACGCTCGCGGAACCGGGCCAGGTCGTCAGCGCGGGACAACCGGTGGTGCGGCTCGCGCACGCCGGCAGCCGCGAGGCCGTGATCCAGTTGCCCGAAACCCTGCGCCCGGCGATCGGGTCGGCGGCACAGGCCGGACTGTTCGGCAAGCCGGACGTCGGCGTCCCCGCGACGCTGCGCCAGCTTTCCGATACCGCGGACGCGAGAACGCGTACTTTCGAAGCGCGCTACGTGCTGCAGGGCGTGCTGGCCAATGCACCGCTGGGCGCGACCGTCACGATCCGCATCGCGGACGACGCGCGCACGGCTTCGCCGCGCGGCATGCAGGTGCCGATCGGCGCGCTGCTGGACGCGGGCAACGGGCCCGGCGTGTGGGTCGTCGCCGGCGAACCGGCCAAGGTGACGTGGCGGCCGGTCAAGGTCGAGCATCTCGACGACGACAGCGCACGCGTGTCCGGCGACGGCACGCTCAAACCGGGCGAGCGCGTCGTCGCGCTCGGCGCCCCGCTGCTGCACGAAGGCGAAGCGGTCCGCGTCGCCGCGCAGGCCGCGACGATCGCGAGCGAAGGAGCACGGCCGTGAGCGAACGCCGCTTCAACCTGTCCGCGCTCGCCGTGCGCGAGCGCGCGATCACGCTGTTCCTGATCTGCCTGATTTCGCTGGCTGGCCTCGTGTCGTTCTTCAAGCTGGGCCGCGCGGAAGACCCCGCGTTCACGATCAAGGTGATGACCATCATCACCGCATGGCCGGGCGCCACCGCGCAGGAAATGCACGACCAGGTCGCCGAAAAGATCGAAAAGCGCATGCAGGAGTTGCGCTGGTACGACCGCACCGAAACCTATACGCGCCCGGGCCTCGCGATCACGACGCTGACGCTGCTCGACAGCACGCCGCCGTCGGAAGTGCAGGAGCAGTTCTACCAGGCACGGAAAAAGATCGGCGACGAGGCGACCACCCTTCCTGCCGGCGTGATCGGCCCGATGGTCAACGACGAATACGCGGACGTCACGTTCGCGCTGTTTGCGCTGAAGGCCAGGGGCGAACCGCAGCGCCTGCTGGTGCGCGACGCCGAAGCGTTGCGCCAGCGGCTGCTGCACGTGGCGGGCGTGAAGAAGGTCGACATCATCGGCGAGCAGGCCGAGCGTATCTACGTGCAGTTGTCGCACGACCGGCTCGCGACGCTCGGCGTGAGCCCGCAGGACGTGTTCGCCGCACTCAACGGCCAGAACGTGCTGACGGCGGCCGGCTCCGTCGAGACGCGCGGGCCGGAGATCTTCATTCGCGTGGACGGCGCGTTCGACAAGCTGCAGAAGATCCGCGACACGCCGATCGTCTCGCAGGGCCGCACGCTGAAGCTGTCGGACATCGCGACCGTCGAGCGCGGCTACGAAGATCCGTCGACGTTCTTGATCCGCAACAACGGCGAACCCGCGCTGATGCTGGGCATCGTGATGCGCGACGGCTGGAACGGGCTCGACCTCGGCCGCGCGCTGGACCGCGAAGTCGGCGCGATCAATGCGGGGCTGCCGCTCGGCATGAGCGTGACCAAGGTCACCGACCAATCCGTGAACATCAGCTCGGCCGTCGACGAGTTTATGGTCAAGTTCTTCGCCGCGCTGCTCGTCGTCATGCTGGTGAGCTTCGTCAGCATGGGCTGGCGCGTGGGGCTCGTCGTCGCTGCGGCCGTCCCGCTGACGCTGGCCGTGGTGTTCGTCGTGATGGCCGCCACCGGCAAGAACTTCGACCGCATCACGCTGGGTTCGCTGATTCTCGCGCTCGGGCTGCTCGTCGACGACGCGATCATCGCGATCGAAATGATGGTCGTGAAGATGGAGGAAGGCTACGGGCGCGTGGCCGCTTCGGCCTATGCGTGGAGCCATACGGCCGCGCCGATGCTGGCCGGCACGCTCGTGACCGCGGTCGGCTTCATGCCGAACGGCTTCGCGCGCTCCACGGCCGGCGAATACACGAGCAACATGTTCTGGATCGTCGGGATCGCGCTGATCGCGTCGTGGGTCGTGGCGGTGGCGTTCACGCCGTACCTCGGCGTGAAGATGCTGCCCGAGTTCAGGAAGATCGAAGGCGGCCACGACGCGATCTACGACACGCCCCGCTACAACCGCTTCCGCCAGATGCTGACGCGCGTGATCGCGCGCAAATGGCTGGTCGCGGGGTCCGTCGTCGGCCTGTTTGCACTCGCCATTCTCGGCATGGCGGTCGTGAAGAAACAGTTCTTCCCGATTTCCGATCGCCCCGAGGTGCTCGTCGAGGTACAGATGCCGTACGGCACGTCGATTTCGCAAACGAGCGCCGCCGCGTCGAAAGTCGAAGCATGGCTCGCGAAGCAGAAGGAAGCGCGAATCGTCACCGCGTACGTCGGCCAGGGCGCGCCGCGCTTCTATCTGGCGATGGGACCGGAGTTGCCCGATCCGTCGTTCGCGAAGATCGTCGTGCGCACCGATAGCCAGGACGAACGCGACGCGTTGAAGGCACGGCTACGCCGCGCCGTCGCCGACGGCCTCGCGCCGGAAGCGCGCGTGCGCGTCACGCAACTCGTGTTCGGCCCGTATTCGCCGTTCCCGGTCGCGTACCGGATCACGGGCCCCGATCCGGACACGCTGCGCGGCATCGCGTCCGCAGTCGGGCACGTGATGAACGGCAGCCCGATGATGCGCACGGTCAATGCCGACTGGGGCACGCGCGCGCCGACGCTGCATTTCACGTTGCAGCAGGATCGCCTGCAGGCGGTCGGGCTGACGTCCAGCGCGGTCGCGCAGCAGTTGCAGTTCCTGCTGACCGGCGTGCCGGTCACCGCGGTGCGCGAGGATATCCGGACCGTGCAGGTCGTCGCGCGTTCGGGCGGCGATGCGCGGCTCGACCCGGCGCGGCTCGACGACTTCACGCTCGCCGGCGCGAACGGGCAGCGCATTCCGCTGTCGCAGGTCGGCAAGGTCGACGTGCGGATGGAGGAGCCGATCATGCGCTGGCGCGATCGCGTGCCGACGATCACGGTGCGCGGCGATATCGCCGACGGTTTGCAGCCGCCGGACGTATCGGCCGCGATCACGAAGCAGCTACAGTCGATCGTCGCGCGGTTGCCGAGCGGCTACAAGATCGAAGAAGCAGGCTCCATCGAGGAATCGGGCAAGGCGACCACGGCGATGCTGCCGCTGTTCCCGATCATGCTCGCGATCACGCTGGTCATCATCATCTTCCAGGTGCGCTCGATCTCGGCGATGGTGATGGTATTCATGACGAGCCCGCTCGGGCTGATCGGCGTGGTGCCGACGCTGATCCTGTTCCGGCAGCCGTTCGGCATCAATGCGCTGGTCGGGCTCATTGCGCTGTCGGGGATCCTGATGCGCAACACGCTGATCCTGATCGGGCAGATCCATCAGAACGAACAGGCCGGGCTCGATCCGTTCCATGCAGTCGTCGAGGCGACCGTGCAGCGCGCGCGGCCGGTAATCCTCACCGCGATGGCGGCCGTGCTCGCGTTCATTCCGCTCACGCATTCGGTGTTCTGGGGCACGCTCGCGTACACGCTGATCGGCGGCACGTTCGCCGGCACGATCCTCACGCTGGTATTCCTCCCCGCGATGTACGCGATCTGGTTCAGGATCGGGCCCGGCCGTGCCGCCGGCTCGCATCGCGGCCTGCAACCGGCATCGCCGGGCGAGATCGCGCTTCAGCCCGCGCTCGACGCGCGCGATTGATCCGTCCGCCATTCATCGTGTCGAAGGAAACCGTCATGGCGAATTCAGCCGTTGTCGTCGTGCCCGGCGTGTCGTCAAGGCGTCGGGCGCGCGGCCCTGTCGGCGGCAGCCGGATTCCCGCGCAACGATAGCCGTCGATCATCGCCGCAGCATCGCCACCGCCTTGATTTCGACGATGTACCCCGGCCCGCCGCCGAGCATGTGGGCACCGACGGCCGTCCACGCCGGCCGCGGATGCGCATGAAAATAGCGGTCGCGCACCTGCATGAACAACGGCAGGTCGCGCATGTCGGTGTGAAAGGTCGTGAGGTCGACCACGTCGTCAAGCGTCGCACCGCCCGCCTCGAGCACGCGCTTGAGGTTCTCGAACGCCTGCACGATCTGTGCTTCGCGATCCTCGACCAGTTGCATCGCCGCGTCGCGGCCGATCTGCCCGGATACGTAAAGCGTATCGCCAACCCTCAATCCCGGCGCATAGCCGATCTTCTCGTACACCGCTTCCATTCCCATCGGAACGACGGCTTTGCGTTCATGCATGATTGTCTCCGTGGCCGGTGGCGTCGCACCGGTCGTCTGGTTGTCGATGAAGGCGGTCGATGAATCAAGGCAACCGGTACGCCGCTCAACCCGTATCGCCACCCGCGACCGGCAACACCGTGCCGGTGATATAGCTCGCCTCGTCCGACGCGAGAAACAGGATCGGTGCGATCTGTTCGTCGAGGCTGCCGTAGCGCTTGAAGTACGTCGATTCGGTCACCTGCCGCACGGCCTCGGCCATCCACGCCTGTTCCTGCCCGGTATCGCCGGCCGCATTGCGCGGCACACGGCGCGGCGGCGCGCTGGTACCGCCCGGCGCGGTGGCGACGACGCGGATGTTGTGTTCCGCATACTCCATCGCGAGCGCCGACGTCAGCGCGTTCACGCCGCCCTTCGCGGCCGAGTACGGCACGCGGCGGATGCCGCGCGTCGCATTCGACGAGATGTTGACGATCGTGCCACCGCCGCGCGCAATCAGGTGCGGCAGCACGGCGTGACACGCATAGAGCGTCGGCATCAGCGAGCGGCGGATCTCCGCGTCGATCTGCGCCGGTTCGAACTCGGCGAACGGCCGCATCCGAATCGCGCCGCCGACGCCGTTGATCAGGATGTCGATGCCGCCGAACGTCTGCACCGCGCACGCGATCGCCGCATGCGCGCCTTCATAGGTTTCGAGATCGGCAACGAAGCCTGCCGTCTCGCCACCGGTCGCTTCGGCCGCGACGTCTGCGACGAAATCCGCGCGATCGACGAACAGCACCTTGCCGCCCTCGGCCGCCGCGCGCAGCGCGACACCGCGGCCGATGCCCTGCGCCGCGCCGGTGACGACGACGACCTTGCCGGAGAATCGTTGCATGGTCATGCCGCCTTTGCCGTGACGTTGGGGGTGAACTTCTCGTAGTGGAAGCTGTTCGGCTTCACGCCTGCGTCGTCGAAGTACTGACGCACCGCATCGACCATCGGCGGCGGGCCGCACAGATACACGTCGACGTCGCCGTCGTTCAGCGCGTCGGCCGGGATATGCTGCGTGACCCAGCCCTTGCGCGGATGGCTCGATGCGGCATCCGCGACGACCGTCGCGAAGCTGAAGTTCGGCAGCTTCGCCGCCAGCGCTTCGATCGCGTCGACCAGCACGAGATCGAGATCGCGCGTGACGCCGTAGACCAGGTGCACCTTCTGCCGCGAACCGCTGCGCGCGAGCACGTCGAGCATCGACAGGAACGGCGCGAGGCCCGTGCCGCCGGCGAGGAACAGCAGCGGCCGCTGCACGTCGCGCAGATAGAAGCTGCCGAGCGGACCGTGCAGTTCGAGCGTGTCGCCGGGCTGCGCGGATGCGAGCCACGTGCTCATCACGCCGCCGGGAATCTTCTTGATCAGGAAGCTGACCTTCGCGTCGCCCGGCGCGGACGAGAACGAATACGAGCGATGCTGGCCGCTCGCGGGCACGTCGATGTTCACGTACTGGCCCGGCAGGAACGCCGGCGCGCTCGCGCCGACGTCGAGTTCGAGCACGACGGCCGCATCGTTGTGCTGCTCGACCTTCGTGACCGTGGCGGCAAAGCTGCTCTGCCCCGTCTTGCACGCGACCGACGACGTCGGCACCGCGATCACGCAATCGCTATGCGGCACCATCTGGCACGTCAGCACGAGGCCGCCGTCCTTTTCGTCCTCGGTGAGCGCGTCGTCGATGTAATCGTCGCCGAGATCGTAGCGGCCGCTTTCCGCGCGGCACTTGCACGTGCCGCACACGCCGTCGGAGCAATCCATCGGCAGGTTGATCTTCGCGCGGAAGGCCGCGTCGAGCACCTTCTCGCCGGCCTTGCAGTCGATGAAGCGGGTCACCCCGTCCTCGAAATTCAATGCAATCTTGTAGCTGGACATCGCGTCACCTCCACTTCCTTTCATGGCAAACCAACGGCGTCAGACGTGATACACGTCGAGCACCTGCCGGATGTAGTCGTTCTTCAGCACGATCTTCTTGCGCGAAATCAGCAGCGCGTCGCCCGCACGGCGCAACGTGACGAACATCGTGCCGAAGAAGTGATCGGTCACGCGGTAACGGTGGTTCAGCGTGTGGAAGTTGTAGCGCACGTCGACCTCGTCGTCGCGTTCGGCCAGCACCTCGACGTTCGTCACGTTGTGGCTGGTGCGCGGCTCCGGCGTCGATGCGCCGCTGCGCTCGGTCTTGATCCGGAACACGCGATCCTCGAGGCCGCCGCGGTCCGGGTAATACATCAGCGAGATCTGGCGCTGCGGATCGTCGGTCGGCCGATCGTCGTCGTCCCACGCGGGCATCCAGTACTTGACGTCCTCCGTGTAGCAGGTCAGCCACGCGTCCCACTCGCGATCGTCGAGCAGGCGCGCCTCGCGATACAGCGCCGCGCAAATCGTCCGGTAATCGAAGCTCATGCCGCCACCTCCCCGCGCTCCTTCTTCAGCGCATCGCGCATCACGTGCACCCAGTGTTCGTGCTGACACACGAACAGCCCTTCGTCCTCGCTGCGCTCGCCTGAAATGCGCGGGTTCAACCCCATCTTTCTCGCGTTCTCGTCCGGCCCGTCGATCCACAGCGGCGCGCCGCGCGACAAGTCGTTCCACATCGCCGTGATGCCCGCATAGCCGGCCTGGCACGCACGAAACTCCTCGAGATCGTCGGCCGTGCCCATGCCGGTCACGTTGAAGAAATCCTCGTACTGGCGGATGCGCGTCGTGCGATCGCCTTCGCTCTCGCCCTTCGGCGCGAAGCAGAAGATCGTGACCTCGGTTTTGTCGACGCCGAGCGGCCGCACCACGCGGATCTGCGTGCTGAACTGGTCCATCAGGAACACGTTCGGGTACACGCACAGGTTGCGCGTCTGGTTCACGATGAAATCGGCCTGCACGTCGCCGACGCGCGCACGGATCTCGTCGCGGTGCTGGTACACGGGCCGCACTTCCGGGTTCATCGTCTTGGTCCACAGCAGGATGTGGCCGTGGTCGAAGCCGTACACGCCCGCGACCGACTTGCTCCAGCTGTTCGCATCGACCGCCTTGGTGCCGTCCTCCTTGCGGCGGCTCATCGTCGCCGCATAGTTCCAGTGCACGGTGCTGACGTGGTAGCCGTCGCAGCCGTTTTCCATCTGCATCTTCCAGTTTCCCTCGTAGATGTAGGACGAGTTGCCGCGCAGTACTTCGAGCCCGTTCGGCGCCTGGTCGACGATCTGGTCGATGATCACGCGCGCTTCGCCGAGGTAGTCCTCGAGTGGCAGCACGTCGGCGTTGAGGCTACCGAACAGGAAGCCGCGATAGTTCGCGAAGCGCGCGACCTTCTTCAGGTCGTGCGAGCCGTGCGTGTTGAACTGCACCGGGTACTCGGTCGTCTTCTCGTCCTTCACCTTCAGCAGCTTGCCGGTGTTCGAGAAGGTCCAGCCGTGGAACGGGCACGTGAAGCTGCCCTTGTTGCCGTGCTTGCGGCGGCACAGCATCGCCCCCTTGTGCGCACATGCATTGATGACCGCATGCAGCTCGCCGGTCTTGTCGCGCGTGATGACGATCGGCTGGCGGCCGATCCACGTCGTGTAGTAATCGTTGTTGTCGGGAATCTGGCTTTCGTGCGCGAGGTACACCCAGTTGCCCTCGAAGATGTGCTTCATCTCGAGTTCGTACAGCTCCGCGTTCGTGAAGATGTCGCGGCGGCAGCGGAAGATGCCGGCCTCCTTGTCATCCTGCACGGCGGTGTCGAGCAGGTGATCCAGTTCGTTCGCGGGGTCGATCGTGACGGACATGATGGCTCCTCCCATGCGCGTGCCGCGTCCTGCAAGCACGCTCGCATCGGTATCGGTTGAATCTCGGGAAACCGGCCGGCAGCGGCGGCGCACGTGCGCCGCCGTGCCGCCGGCGGTCATGCGGCGGCGGACGCGCGCAGGCGGTCGACGATCTGGTTGTCCTTGCCCTGCACGCGCGGCGTCAGCACGAAGTCGAACGCGATGTCCTGGTACGCGTCCGCTTTCATGCCGAGCGCCGTGCCGCCGGTCTTTTCGGTCACGGGCGGAATCAGCTCCTCGCGCGTCGCATACGCGAAGTCGTCCCAGATCAGCGGATCGCCGTCGATGTTGAACTGCGTCGTCAGCTTGCGGTGGTCGGGGCTGTCGACGAAGAAGTGCACGTGCGCGGGGCGGTTGCCGTGGCGGCCGAGACGGTTCAGCAGTTGCTGCGTCGCGCCCTGCGGCGGGCAGCCATAGCCGACCGGCATCAGCGTGCGGAATTCGTATTGGCCGTCGGCGCCCGTCTTCACCGCGCCGCGCAGGTTGAAGTCGCTCTGCTTGCCGGTCGGATCGAAGTGCGAATAGAAGCCGTGCGAATTCGCATGCCAGCATTCGACCAGCGCGCCGGCCACCGGCTTGCCGTCGAGATCCTTCACCGTGCCGTGGATCACGAGCGGGCCCGCGCCGTCGTCCGCGTCGAGATCGATCTTTGCGACGCCGTCGCGCACCGGAGCGCCCGCCACGTACAGCGGCCCCTCGATCGTGCGCGGCGTGCCGCCGTCGAGGCCGATCGCCTTGTCCTCGGCATCCATCCGGATGTCGAGATACTTCTCGAGACCGAGGCCGGCCGCGAGCAGCGCCGCTTCGCCATCCTGACCAAGTTTGTTCAGGTAGTTCACGCCGGCCCACACTTCATCGGGCGTGATGTCGAGATCGTCGATCGCCTTGAACAGATCGCCGAGCAGGCGCCGCACGATCTGCTGCGTGCGTGCGTCGCCTTTTTTGCCATTTCCGTCGCTCCCGCCCGCGTTCGATGCGGCCTTCAGCAGGTCCTGCACTTCCTTGGTTTCGAATACCTTGACGCTCATGATGGTGTCTCCACGTGTATTAGGGGAATAGTGACCCGGCGTGCTCGCTGTCCGAGAAGCGGCGACTCCGTGGTTCAAACGTCGTCGTCGCGGATCGACGACGGATGGCGACACAACGGCGTCACCGAAATCTTCATGTACGGGAACAGCGGCAGGCCGGTCAGGATCTCGTGCAGCTCGGCGTTGCCGGAGACGTCGAACACGCTGTAGTTCGCGTATTCGCCGGCGATGCGCCAGATGTGGCGCCACTTGCCGCTGCGCTGCAACGCCTGCGAGTACGCCTTCTCGCGGGTCTTGATTTCGTCGGCCACGCCGGCCGGCATGTCGGCCGGGAGGTTGACGTCCATGCGTACGTGGAAAAGCATCGTGATGTCCTGATACGTCATCGCGTTAGCGCGGGTTAGCGGGAGACTTTCGTCAGCCCGTCGCGGGTGAAGCGCGCGACCTTCGCTTCGTCGAGTTCGATGCCGAGGCCCGGGCCGGTCGGCACGGTCAGTTCGAAATCGCTGTAGTCGAGCGGGGTCGTGAGAATTTCTTCGGTGATCAGTAGCGGCCCGAACAATTCCGTTCCCCACTGCAGGTTCGCGAAGCTCGCGAACAGATGTGCGGACGCGACCGTGCTGACCGCGCCTTCGAGCATCGTGCCGCCGTACAGCTCGATGCCGGCCGCATCCGCGATCGCCGCGACGCGTTGCGCGGCGAAGAGGCCGCCGCTCTGCTCGATCTTGATCGCGAACACGTCCGCGCCGTGCTGCTTCGCGATCTCGAACGCGCTGTCCGGCCCCTGCAGGATTTCATCGGCCATCAGCGCAACCGGGAAGCGGCGCATCAGCCGCGCGAGCGCCGCGGCCGATGCCACCGGCTGCTCGACCAGCTCGCAGCCGGCATCGGCGAGCGCCGGAATCGCGCGCGCGGCCTGCGTTTCGCTCCATGCCATGTTCACGTCGACCCGCACCGATGCGCGCTCGCCCACTGCCCGCTTGATCTCGGCCACGTGCTGGAGGTCCGCGTCGAGCGCCTTCGCGCCGATCTTCAGCTTGAACACGTTGTGACGGCGCTCATCGAGCATCCGTTCCGCTTCGGCTATATCGGTGGCCGTGTTTCCCGATGCGAGCGTCCAGGCAACCGGCAGGCGATCGCGGCGGCGGCCGCCGAGCAGTTCGCTGATCGGCACGCCGAGCCGCTTGCCGTGCGCGTCGAGCAACGCGGTTTCGAGCGCGCTCTTCGCGAAGTGATTGACCTTCGCGAGCTTGCCGAGGAAGGCCATCAGCGTCTGGACGCGGGTCGCGTCGCGACCGATGAGCGCCGGCGCGAGGTAGGCGTCGATCGCGAGCTTCATCGCTTCGGGGCTTTCCGGGCCGTAGGCCATCCCGGCGATCGTCGTGCCTTCGCCGACGCCGGTCACGCCGTCGCTGCACAGCACTTTCACCAGCATCAGCGTCTGGCCTTGCATCGTGGCGACCGACAGCTTGTGCGGACGGATCGTCGGCAGGTCGATGAGGCGGGTTTCAATACGTTCGACGGTGACTTGGGACATGGGGCACGCTGCGTGGGGAGTTCATGGGACGGATTTATACGCGGCCGGGATTTGGAGCGTCCAATACTTTTGGACGGGCTTTTTGATACCTGACGGGTATTGAAATGCAGGCCGGGATGCGAATATTGCGCTGCGCCATACCTTTTTTGGCTAGCTGTACGGGCCGAAAGGCTTGCTGGAGCGGGGTCGTGCGAGTTCGGGGCATCGCTTTGGCGGGAGTGCAATGCAGTTGCTTTCGGCAGCAGGAAAACCAGCCGAAACCGGCGGCCGGCGTGAGCCGATCAGGGTTTTCCTGAGGGAAAAACGGTGCGGCTGGCCGTCGGGACTTCGGCTTCGGCGTCGGTTTGTGCAAACGTCCAGAAGGAAGTCGGTATGCGGATATCGACGTTCGCCCCGGTCCATCAGAAGCTGACGGCAGCGATCGACTGCGGATTCAACCCGCCGGCCAAGCATGCGCTCGCGGCCTGGTTTTGGTGGGACGGCGGTGTTGCTATGGTGGACTGACTCGAGCGAAACTTCGGGCGAAATGGCCGGAAGGATCAGCGTGGCCGCTGCGAATCCTATTGCGCCGACACCACCGAATACCCGGACGAGCAACTGGCTCCACCGAGCCCTATTCGTCAGGATCAGCGGCTCTCGCGCAAGGGTCGATGCCCCGCATTGCGCCGGTCAGGCGCGATCAAGCACGCTCTTCAGCAAATCGGCGCCTTCCTTTCCTTTGGCCGCATCGGTCCAGAGACGGTCGATCATCTTGCGGTACATGGTCACCGCGTCAGGCGCCGTCGTGATGGTCGCGATACCGGTGCGGATATTTGGCAACTCGCCGAGACGGAACGGCGAGGTCGCGACATACGTCTCCTCTTGGTCCGCGAAGATCTGGAAGGTTTCGCTCGGCATGTTGTCGCTGACAATGCCGATATGAATGCCGTCGACATCGCGATCGAGCATCTCGACGATGCGCATGACTTCACGGCGCGCGGCCAGTTTCCGTTCGAGCTGCACGCCCGGAGGCAGACCGAGGCGGCCCACCATCCCGTGATGCAGGAACTGTTCGATCTGACGCAAGCCGATCAGACTCGTCACATGGGGACGTGCCTGGCTGAATGCTGCCTTGCGTTCGGCGAGGATGGCTGTGACGCGGGCCAGCAACTGTTGCCACGACACGTCGTTCAGCGATGCCGGAATGCTTTCATGGAGCATCTGCGTGAGCCAGCCGTCGTATTCGTCGGAAGTCAGCAGAAACGAGAAAGGGTCGAAATGGGCGACGATGCGCGCCGAGCGGCTTTCCAGTTGACGCATCCGCTCGAAGTAGCTGACCGCCGAGTCGTGATATTCCACTTCCACGCCCAGCAGATTGGCAAGCGATACGCCGAACAGCGCCGCGAGGCGCTCGAGTGTGTCGACCTTGACGATCTCGCCGCGTTCGAGCTTGTACACGGCGGCGCGCGAGATGTTCAGCCGATCGGCGACATCTTCGCTGCGCAGCTCGGCCGCCATCCGGTAAGCACGTAGACGTTCGCCGATGCTTTGATAATCGAAGCGTGCCCCGTGCGGGCGTTTTTTCCGTGTGCTGGAGGATGTCACTCTGAAGGCCTCTGACGTTTGCGCAAGGAAATGCGGGGCGGCCACGCGGCCCCGGCGTCCCGGCTATAGACAATGAATTATTTTGTCTATTTTTTTGGATCGTGTATTTTAGCTCGAAAGGCATCGCGTGAGGAAGCGCGACGCAGATTTCACGGCATCACCGCATGCAGTGCGTCCTTGGCAATGGGGTCACGCACGGCCGATCTGTCTAAATAAATAGACAGATCGGCCGTGCGGGGCTGCACCTCGATGCCGTCGGACACGTCGGCCGCGCAGACGACGAAATGCCGTCGGCTGCGCGACCGCTCCAGCGACACGGGTTATGACACCAGCCATCAACGGCCGGAAAAGGACAAAGTGATGAATTTCAAACGCAAGCATTGGGCGGCGCTGACCGCTGCCGGCCTCACCGTCAATATGCCGGTGTCCCATGCGCAATCGAACGTGACGCTGTACGGTATGGCGGACGTGTTCCTGGGCTCCGTGAAAAACCCCGGTGGCCGGGCAGCCGTGGTCAATCAGGGCGGCGGGATGTCGACCTCGTTCTGGGGCCTGAGCGGCAAGGAGGATCTGGGCGGCGGCAATTCGGCGTTCTTCGTGCTGGAGAGCTATTTTCAGCCGCAAAACGGCGCTTACGGCCGCTATACGGGCGACAGTTTCTTTTCCCGTAACGCATTCGTCGGCTTGTCGACGAAGTTCGGCCAGTTGCGCGCCGGCCGCATTACAACGCCGCTGTATCTCGCGACGATCCAGTTCAACCCGTTGTTCAACTCATACACGTTCTCGCCGATGATTTTCCAGACTTTCAAAGGTCTGGGCACCGAAGGCGTGGTCGGCGACTCCGCATGGAACAACGCGGTGAGCTACACGAGCCCGACGTTGGGCGGCTTCAATGCGGGCGTGCTCTACGCGCTCGGCAATACGGCGGGCGAGAACGGCGCGAAGAAATGGAGCGTCAACGCCAACTTCGTGCGTGGCGCGTTCGCCGCCGCGGCGGTTTACCAGTACGTGAATTTCAGCGCGACACCCGGCGATCTAGGCAAGACGCTCACCGGCGTGCCGGGACTCTACAGCCAGAGCACGGCTCAACTGAACGTTTCGTACGACTTCGGGTTCGTCAAGCTTTACGCGCAATACATGAACGTCGAAGACCGTTCACGGACCGGCAATTTCCACGGCAATACCGGGCAGGCCGGCGTGAGCGTGCCGATCGGCGTCGGTGCGTTACTGGCCAGCTACGCCTACACCCGATCGAGCGGCGGCGCCACGGACGGCCAGCATCGCAGCACCGGCGCACTCGGTTACGACTATCCGCTTTCGAAGCGCACCGACCTGTACACCGCGATCAAGCTCGATCATTTCGACACCGAGTCGACCGGCGTGACTTATGGCGCCGGCATGCGCACCCGTTTCTGATGCCATCGCACATTCGTCGCTCAATCAATGCTTGCATTCTCTGATTTGCACTAGTAGTCTAAATATTTAGACAAGGAGAAATAAAATGAATCTTTCGATCGCCAATGCATGGCTCGCTCAGGACATGGTCGGTTTTTCGGACATCCACCGCTTTGCGGAACGTTGCAGGGACGCTTCGTCGTCCGGCGGACATGAAGCGGCTGCACTGGTCCTGCTCGCGCAGGCCGCGGCGACGTTCGCCGAGCGTCAGGAGGGTATCGCCGTCGATCAGGCGACGGTGCGGACGTTTCTGGTGAATTTACGCGCCGATGTGCAGCGTTTGAGCGACGCGAGCGGAGAATCCGACGCGGCGCTCCTGGCCGCGCTGAACCACTTCGCCGCGGGCATTTCGCAAGTCCTCGTCGTGTGACGGTGTGGAGCCCACCGAATGGCGCAGCCACTGCAAGCGTCCCGTCGGCGGTGGCCGATCAAGCTGCGCCCGTCCCCGCCGTCGATAAAAAACGACAATGAACGGCACGCAGAAACCGAATCGCCTGTCGCGTCGTAGAAAGCCAACCACTCACGCATACGGATAATCATGGAAGCAAATCTTCAATCGTCGGCGGCCATCCAGGCGCCGCAGTCGCCGGAACGGGTGTCGCGTTACGCGTGGAAAGTGCTGGCCGGCTCGGCAATCGGCTACGCGATGGACGGCTTCGACCTGCTGATTCTCGGCTTCATGCTGCCGGCCATTTCGGCGGGGCTTCATCTCAGCGGCCAGCAGGCCGGCGCATTGGTGACGTGGACGCTGATCGGCGCGGTGGCGGGCGGTGTGATCTTCGGTGCGTTGAGCGACCGCTTCGGCCGCATTCGCGTGCTGACCTGGACGATTCTGCTGTTCGCGATCTTCACGGGCTTATGCGCGTTCGCGCAAGGTTTCTGGGATCTGCTCGCGTACCGCACGATTGCGGGCATTGGGCTGGGCGGCGAGTTCGGCATCGGCATGGCGCTCGCCGCCGAAGCATGGCCCGCGAGCAAACGGGCGCGGGTGTCGTCCTACGTGGCGATGGGCTGGCAAAGCGGCGTGCTGCTCGCGGCGCTGCTGACGCCGCTTCTGCTTCAGCACATCGGCTGGCGCGGCATATTCGCGGTCGGCGTGCTGCCGGCGCTGGTAGCCTGGATCTTGCGCAACAAGCTGCATGAACCCGAAGTGTTCGTGAAGGGCAGCAAGCCGGCGCGCACGACCCAGCGTTTTCGTCTGCTGGTGGCCGACAGCCGCACCGCGCGCACGAGTCTCGGCATCATCATCCTGTGTTCGGTGCAGAACTTCGGCTACTACGGAATCATGATCTGGATGCCTACATTCCTGTCGAAGCAGATGGGCTTCTCGCTGACGAAGTCGGGGCTGTGGACGGCGGTGACGGTGATCGGAATGATGAGCGGCGTGTGGCTGTTCGGGCAATTGGCCGACCGGATCGGCCGCAAGCGGACCTTCCTGTTGTATCAGTTCGGTGCCGTGGTCATGGTGATCGCGTATTCGCGCCTGACCGATGCGGTCACGATGTTGTGGGCCGGCGCGCTGATGGGCATGTTCGTCAACGGCATGGTGGGAGGCTACGGCACGCTGATGTCCGAAGCCTATCCGACCCGTGTGCGCGCCACCGCGCAAAACGTCCTGTGGAACGTGGGCCGCGCGATCGGTGGACTCGGGCCGTTGGTGGTCGGCGCGCTTGCGGCGCAGTACTCGTTTCAGATCGCGATTGCGCTGCTTGCCGCGCTATACGTGCTCGACATGGTGGCCACGCTCGTGCTGATTCCCGAATTGAAAGGCGTGCCGCTCGAGTAAATCGTCCGGCGCAGTAGAAATGGGTGACCGTTTTCGCGGCCGTAATGCCAACAACCAACGGGAGGACGTCATGCGTGACGATCCGTGTTCCTGCGGCGCTTCATGGGCCGCGAGCGTGAGCTCGCACGATTGTGAAATCGTCGAGCATCGCGCAGTCAACAGCCGCTACCGCTATCTGCGTGTACGGGCGCAAGCACCGCTCGCCCACACGACGCAAGCAGGCCAGTTCTATCAGTTGACGTGTCCGGTGACAGCGCAGCATCAGCCGTTCCTGTTGCGGCCCATGAGCGTCTACGGCATGGGACCCGGCGCGGGAGAAATCGAATTTCTCTACAACGTAACGGGCGTCGGCACGCGCGCGCTTGCGCAGTCCGTGAACGGCGCGCGCATCTCGATCGTCGGCCCGCTTGGACAGCCGTTCCATCTTCCGCCCGCGGCGCGTCGGCTGTTGCTGGTGGCGCGTGGCGTGGGTCTCGCGACAATGGCGCCACTGGTGCGACGCGCGGCACACGCCGGCATCGCCCTGACCATTGTGATGTCGGCGCGCAAACCGGGCGACTTGATGCGCGAGGCGTTTCTACGCGGTGCAGACGCCGAGGTCCATTGCGTATTCGACAGCGACGGCTCGTCGGACCCGCAACGAATGGAGCCGCTGCTGCGTGCGTTGCTTGCGCGTGAACGGCTGGATGCGGTCTACACCTGCGGCTCGCAGCGTGTGCTGGCGTTGCTGCAGCGCCTGCTTGTCGAGCATCCGCGAATTCACGGCGAAGTGGCCCTGGAGCAGCGCATGGCGTGCGGCATGGGCGTGTGCCTGTCTTGCGTGCGGATGTTCGATGACGGCGAAACGCGCAGCTTTCAGCGCGTCTGTCGCGAAGGTCCGGTATTTGCCATTCGCGACGTCGTGGCGGAGGTGGATTTTGCCTGATCTCTCAGTCAATCTCGGCGCGCTGCGTCTGCGCAATCCGGTGATGCCCGCATCGGGCTGCTTCGCGATCGAGTACGGCGAGGCGCTCGATCTCGAGCAACTCGGCGCGCTGGTCGTCAAAAGCGTGTCGCCGGTGAGCCGTCCCGGCAACCCGACGCCGCGTGTGGCGGAAACCGTTCACGGCATGCTCAACTCGATCGGTATCCCGAGCCGCGGAATCGACCACTACCGCGATCACGTGCTGCCCGCATATACCCGCTACGGCACGCCCGTGGTGGTGTCGGTGTCGGCGGATACGGCCGACAGTTTCGCACAAGCCTGTGAAGCACTCTCGCTGCCCGAGGTGGCCGCGATCGAGGCCAACATCTCGTGCCCCAATCTCGAGGCGGACGGCATGGCCTTCGGCATGGACGCGCAGACCACGTGGCAGGTCGTCGACGCGGTCAGGCGGCGCACACGCCATCCGCTGTGGGTCAAGCTCACGCCGAACGCGGGCAACATCGCGCGGATCGCGCGCGCGGCCGAAGAGGCCGGCGCCGACGCAGTCGTCATGGGCAATACCGTGCTGGGCATGTCGATCGACGTGCGCACGCGCAAGCCCTCGCTCGGCAACGTGATGGGCGGACTGTCGGGACCGTCGATCAAGCCAGTCGCGCTGCGGCTGGTGCACCAGTGCTATCGCGCGATTTCGATTCCCGTGATCGGCTGCGGCGGCATCCAGAATGCCGACGATGCCGTCGAGTTCATGCTCGCGGGCGCGAGCGCGGTGCAGGTCGGTACGGCGTCGTTCCGCGATCCTGGTGTGATGCAGACAATCATCGACGGACTCGCGGCGTATTGCGTCGAGCAGCGTGTCGACGCCATCGCGGAGTTGACCGGCCGCGTCGAACTCGACGCGCAGTTGAACGAACGCTGGGCGCGATTCTGCGCGACGGCCCATGCACGGGCTCCTGCAAGCGGAGCCGAGCCGAAGCTCAAAAGCGAGCACGACCATCATCACGGCCGCAATGTGGTCGGCATGCCATGAATGCAAATACTGAAGTCCTGAACAGCCTGCGCGAACCGGCGTATTCGCCGGAAGTGACGCCTGCGCCGCCGGCTCCGCCGATCCCGCTTGAAGAACTGACGCCGCTCGCGATGCAGTGGTTCGACGAAACCCGTGCGTTGTCGTTCGACGGTGTCGGCATCACGCGTGAGAGCTATGGCGAAAGCGAATCGGCCGCCGCCCGCCTGCTCACGCAGTACGCCGAGCAGGAGGGCTTGCATGTCACCGCCGATCACGCGGCCAATCTGATCTTCAGCCTGCCCGACAGCGACGACCGTACACCCGCCATCTGGGTCGGCTCGCATCTCGACTCCGTGCCGCACGGCGGCAATTACGACGGCCTGGCCGGCATCGTCGCCGGTCTGCTCTGCCTGGTCGATCAGCGGCGCAATGGACGTCCTTCGCGGCATCAGTTGAAAGTGATTGCCTTGCGCGGTGAAGAGAGCGCCTGGTTCGGCAAGGCGTATATCGGATCCAGCGCCCTATTCGGCAAACTGCAGCCCGACGATCTGCTGATGAAGCATCGCAGCACCGGGCGCACGCTGGCCGAATGCATGGCGTCGGCGGGCGTCGACGTGGACGCCGTGAGAGCCCGGAAGCCTTGCTTCGACCTGCGTGGCGCACATGCGTATCTGGAGTTGCATATCGAGCAGGGTCCGGTCATGGTGGCGCGCGATCTGCCGGTAGCGGTGGTGTCGGGCATTCGCGGCAATATCCGCCACAACTCGATTAGCTGCATCGGCGAAGCGGGTCATTCCGGCGCCGTGCCGCGTGGTTTGCGACATGATGCGATTTTCGCGGTGGCCGAGCTGATCACGCGGCTCGACGATCACTGGCGCTCGCTGCTGGAGCGCGATATCGACCTGGTGGTGACAACCGGCATGGTGTCGACCGATCAGGAGGAGCATTCGATCTCGCGGATTCCCGGCCAGGTGCATTTCAGTTTCGAGGCGCGCAGCGAAAGCACCGACACGCTCAACGTCTTCCACGAGCTGCTGATGGCCGAGTGCAACTCGATTGCGCGCGAACGCGGCGTGAGATTCGAATTCGACCGCCGCTTGACGAGCGCGCCCGCGCGCATGGACCCACGCCTGCGCGAGGCGCTGACGCAAGCGTGCAACCGCCTCGCTATTCCCGTCGCGACCCTGGCGAGCGGCGCGGGCCACGACGCCGCGCTGTTCGCGAACGCCGGCGTGCCGAGCGGCATGCTGTTCGTGCGCAATGCGCACGGCTCGCACAACCCTCACGAAGCGATGGACATCGCCGACTTCATGAAGGGCGTGGGCGTGCTCGCGGAAACGATCCGGTGTCTTTGAATGCGCGCTATTGCGCCGGCGCGGTATGACAGCGGATAAACGCGAACACTTCGTCCAGCTCGGAGACGATACGCGTGCCGTCCGGCACGCCTTCAAACGCGCTTGCGGGACCGATGCACATCAACGGCTTGGCGAAGCGCGTGGCGAGGCGTATCTCGTCGAGCGTGCCCTTGCTGCCCGGCAATGCGATCACCACGTCGCTCGTCAGCACGTTCACGTAATTGCGACTGAGCGCGGAATCCGGCGCGCCGGCTTCCTTGCGCGGCAGCGGCGTGAGAATCGGCAGATCGACAAACGGGTTCGGATAGCCGGCGATCGGAATGAAGCCGAATAGCGGATGCGTCTCGCTCGGCACGATGCCGATCGAGCGCCCTGCGCGCTCGCGCACGGTGGCGAATGCCCGCGCAGTGGACAGCATCACGCCCCGTCCCGCGCCGGTCAGCAGGTCGAAGCCATGACAGGCGATCCATGTGCCGAGCGGTTCCGCCAGTTCCGGCCATTCGCTGCTGCCAGAGCCCATCACGCCAATAATTGCCATCTTCCCCCTCCTGTTTCGCAGACAAACCCAGAAGTCGTCAGCATGCCCGCTCGTCTTTTTAATTATACACAGAGATGTCGCCATGACCGCCCTGACCACTAAATCCGCGCGAAAATCGCGAATTTTTGCGCTTGCATTTCTTCTTGAGTTTGTTTAGTCTAAAAAAATAGATTTCAAATCGACTGAAGGCGATGGCCGTCGTCTTCGGCATAGAAACGTTCCGGGTTTAAACGCCCGCTATTACCTGAGAGAGATGAGAACCATGCTTGACCACGCAACCAACGAATTGCTCACGCGCGTCGGACCCAATACACCGTGCGGCGATTTGCTGCGGCGCTACTGGCATCCGGTGGGATATTCGTCGGAACTGGCCGAGCCCGGCCAGACGAAGCAGGTGCGGGTTCTCGGCGAGGATCTCGTGCTGGCGCGCACCGAAGGTGGCGACGTGCTGCTGGTGCAGGAGCGTTGTCCGCATCGCGGTGCCTCGTTGCTGTACGGCTTCGTCGAGGGCGAAAAGATTCGTTGCGCCTATCACGGCTGGCTCTACAACGCGGCGGGAGAATGCGTCGAGCGTCCGTTCGAATCGGCGAAAGCCAGCCGCGTCTGCAAGAAGATGATCGACAGCTACGCGACTCACGAATGCGGCGGCCTGATCTTCGCTTACATGGGACCGGCCGAGCACAAGCCCGCGTTTCCGAACTGGGACATTCTGGTGAGAAATGATGGCGTCCGTCACTTCGAAGTGCAGGACGACCTGGCCTGCAATTGGTTCCAAGTGCAGGAAAATGCCGTCGACGTCACGCATACGTTCTACACGCACTCGAAGTATTTCGAACATCTCGGCATGACCGACCGTTCCGGTTTCGGCAAGCCGTTCAAGCGCTTCGGCTTCCAGCGTTTCGACTGGGGCATCGTGAAGAGTTGGGAGTACGCGTCGGCGGGACGTGGCTGGGGCAACCTGATGGTGTTCCCGAACATGCTGCGCATCATGACCGAAATGCATTGGCGCGTGCCGGTCGACGACACGACCACGCGCATCGTCTGGGTCTCGTTTAAGCCTTCCGCCGACGGCGCCGCCGTGACCTCCAGCGAGGCGCCGAAAATCGTACAGCAACCGAAGCGCACCGACGTCGCCGGCCGTTATCTGATGGACACGTTCATGAGTCAGGACGCCATGGCGGTCGAAACACAGGGCCCGATCCTGGACCGCTCGCGCGAGAATCTCGGCGCCTCCGATCGCGGCATCGTGATGTTCCGGCAGATGCTGCAGGAGCAGATCGAAGCCGTGGCGCGCGGCGAGCGGCCGATAGCGAACGTCTACGGCGCCGCGCCTGAAGTGACCGATCTGCGTCAGTGGATGGGCGGCTATCTGCCGATGAGTTGCGAACCCGATCCCACGTTCCGGCAAAGCCGCGAATTCTCCGACATTTTCGACGACTCGCACATCGAGTACGAAATTCCGGCGACGTCACCCGCGATGCGTGGTTGAGCGACGCTCCCGGCCCATTCATCACACGAATCACGCGAGGCAAAACGCTTGAGCACGAGAAACAGGATTGCGCCGGCGCTGCTGGTGTTGGGGCTGGCGGCCATCGTGCTGCTGGGTTGGCGGGGGCTGCTGTCAGCGCAGGATACCCGGATCGTCGCCATCGTCTTTACGTGCATCGTATTGTGGGCGACGTCGATGATCGGCGGTCTGCTGGTGTCGCTGCTGTTCTTCTTTCTTGCCGCGACGCTGACCTCGGTACCGACCCAGGAGATTTTCTCCGGCTTTGCGTCGAGTGCATTCTGGCTGGTGTTCAGCGGTTCCGCGATCGGCTTCGCGCTGAAGGAAAGCGGTTTGAGCGAGCGCATCGGCATGGCGCTCGCGCGGCGCATCGGCGGCTCGTATCTGAAAGCCCTGCTCGCCTTCGCGGTGCTGAGCTTTCTGCTGTCGCTGGTGATGCCCTCCACGTTCGGCCGCGTCGCGATCCTGATTCCGATCGCCATCGGCTATTGCGACGTGGTGCGCCTGGGCGAATCCGCCAAAGGACGACGCGGCATTCTGCTGCTCGTGATCGTCGGCTCGTATGAACTGGCCGCGGCGGTGCTGCCGGCAAATCTGCCGAACGTGATCATGGCGGGGATTCTCGAACAGACGCACGGTATGCATCTGCGTTTCTCGGAATATCTGCTGTACTTCTTTCCGGCCGGCGTGCTTGTGCGCGGCGCGATTCTCGTGTGTGTGTCGCACTGGCTGTTCGCGGACAAAGTCGACGAAGTGGCGATACCGGCGGCGAGCGCGCGCATGAGCGCGCGCGAACTGCATGCCATCGTGCTGCTCATGATCACGCTGCTATTCTGGTTCACCGATTCGATTCACCACATTGCGCCGGGCTGGGTCGGACTCGGCTTCACGCTCGCGTACTTCCTGACCTCGCCCGCGGAGCAACTCACGCGCTTCACCGCCACGGTCAAGATGGATCTGCTGTGGTTTATCGCCGCGATCATCGGCTTGACCGCGCTCGTCAATCATCTCGGCGTACGCATTCCGGACGATCTCGCGCTGGCCTCGTTGCGCGAGAGCCCGTTCGGCGCGTATCTGGTGCTGAGCGCGATGTCGATCGTACTGTGCTTCGCGGTGACCTCCAACGCCGAGCCCGCGCTGTTCGTGCCGGTCGTCTCGCGGATGCTCGCGCAAGCGGCGCATCTTAAGGTGGGACTGCTGTCGCAGGTGATGGGCTACGGCACCACGTTTCTCCCGTATCAGTCGCCGCCGATTGTCTTCGGCAACGAACTGGCGCGGCTCGACCGGCGCGCGGCCATCCAGTATTGCCTGGTGACGGCCGTGCTCGGCGTGCTGTTGGTGATCCCGATCAATGCGTTGTGGTGGCGGCTCATCGGGCTGCTGTAACCGCAGTCATGCAATACCTGCGAACTCATTCGATACTCAATCATGGAACACGATCTGATCGCCGTGCGCGTGGCCGCGCGCGAGCGTGCCGCTTCCGATGTGATCTCGCTTCGGCTGGTGAGTGACGACGCCGACGTGCCGCTTCCTTCGTTCGCGGCGGGCGCCCATATCGACCTGCATCTGCGCGACGGGCTGACCCGCAAGTATTCGCTGTGCAATGCGCCCGCCGAGCGCGGCTTCTATGAAATCGCCGTGAAACGCGAAGCCGCCTCGCGCGGCGGCTCGGCGCACGTGCATGACGCGCTCCGGGTCGGCGACGTGCTGCGCGTCGGCGTGCCGCTCAACTATTTTTCGTTGGCCGACGACGACAGTCCGAGCGTGCTGCTGGCCGCCGGCATCGGCATTACCCCATTGCTGGCGATGATGCACGATCTGACGCGCGCGAAGCGGCCGTTTGCGTTGCATTACTTTATTCGCTCGATGGACAGCGCTGCTTACGTGGAGACCGTGCAACGGCAATTCGCCAGTGTGTCGAATCTCCACGTCGGCCTGACGCCTTCGGCGACGACCGCGAAAATCGGCGAGATCGTCGCCGAGATGGACGTGCGCTCGCATCTCTACTTTTGCGGTCCGGCCCCGTTCATGGACGCGGTGAACGCAATCGCGGCTTCGCGCCTGCCTGCTGCCCACGTTCACTACGAACATTTCTCCGCGCCGGTTTGCACGGACGCGGCCGAAGGGGGAGAGCGGGAATTCATCATCGAGCTGGCGCGCTCGAAGCGCGTGCTTTCCATCCCAGCCGACCAATCCATCACCGATGTGCTCTATGAACACGGGATCGAGGTCGAGACTTCGTGCGAGGCAGGTATTTGCGGCGCGTGCCGTACCGCGGTTCTCGGCGGTACGCCCGATCACAGGGACGCGTTTTTGAGTCCGGCGGACAAGGCGCGCAACGATTGCGTGATGCCGTGCGTGTCGCGCTGCCGAGGTGAGCGTCTGGTGCTCGATATCTGAGCTTGCCTCCCAATCATGTTGCGTTCCTGCAAAAAACTTACCTCATCCCCGACCCTGGCTCACAAAACTGTCCCGTTTGAAAACTGGAAAATGCCGGCATTGAGGCCGGCCCGATTGCCGTCCTGGCCTTAATTGGAAAATTCCGGCTCTTCGGGGCAGGCCGAACCGGCCCGATAGGAGCATTGGCGGGCGAATTCCGCCGGTGTCATCCACTGCAGCGCAGAGTGAGGGCGCCTCGTCATAGTGCTCGCACCAGACTTCGATTTTGCGTCCGGCGTCCTCGAGCGACACGAACCCATGGGCGCTGAGGCATTCCTTTCGAAAGCGTCCGTTGCACGATTCATTTTTCGCATTGACGGTCGGCTTGCGTGGACGCGAGAAGTCGATTTCCACGCCATTCTCGTACGCCCATTGGTCGAGCGCCCTCGCAATGAATTCGCCGCCATCCTCTGACGTGCCGCAAGAATCCGTGCAATGACTGTTCAGTTTCCGCACACATCAACGCAAACCCCCACCGACCCACGCGGCCCCGACGGATGGGAAGAAACCCGGATAGCCCCGCTTCACCACCCCCGCCTACCCTCGCGCGCATGCCGATCGACGCCCAGGCAACGATCCGGCCGATCCGAATTCCCCAGGAGCGCACATGGATAGCACCCACCCCGTACTGTTCGACACCGACATCTGGCGCGGCAAGATCTTCACCGGCCGCTGGCACGCAAGCCCGCACGCGGCCGACGTGATCGAGCCGGCGACCGGCAACACGCTCGGCCGCATCGGTCTCGCCGACGGCGCAGCCATCGCCGAAGCATCGGCCGTCGCACACCGCACCCAACCTGGATGGTTCGCCCTCCCCTACGACGCGCGCGCGGCGGTCCTGCGCCGCGCGGCGACCGTCGCCGAAACGCACTTCGATTCGATCGTCGACTGGCTCGTGCGCGAAAGCGGCTCGACGCGCGCGAAGGCGGCGTTCGAAACGTCCGTCACGATCAAGGCGCTGCACGAAGCGGCCGGGCTGCCGTCGCGCGCGGCCGGCGAAGTGCTGCCATCGGCGGCCGGCCGGTTGTCGCTCGCGCGCCGCCGCCCGCGCGGCGTGGTCGGCGTGATCTCGCCGTTCAATTTCCCGCTGTACCTCGCGATACGCGCGGTCGCGCCGGCGCTCGCGCTCGGCAACGCGGTCGTGCTGAAGCCCGATCCGCGCACCGCCGTGTGCGGCGGCGTCGCGATCGCCCGCGTGTTCGAGCTCGCCGGCTTGCCCGAGGGCGTGCTGCATGTGCTGCCCGGCGACGGCGCGGCCGGCGCGGCGCTGGTCGCCGATCCGCACGTCGCGATGATCCAGTTCACCGGCTCCACCGCGGCCGGGCGCAAGGTCGGCGAAGCGGCGGGCCGCCACCTGAAGAAGGTATCGCTTGAACTCGGCGGCAAGAACTCGCTGATCGTGCTCGACGATGCCGATCTCGACCGCGCGGTCGCGAACACCGCGTGGGGCGCGTATCTGCACCAAGGCCAGATCTGCATGGCGACCGGCCGCGTGCTCGTGCAGCGCGCGATTCACGACCGCTTCGTCGCGAAGCTCGTCGAGAAGGCGAGAAGCCTGCACGTCGGCGACCCGGCCACCGGCGACGTCGGCCTCGGCCCGCTGATCAACGCCGCGCAACGCGACCATACGGCGAGCGTGGTCGACGCGGCCCGCCGCGCGGGCGCACGGGTCGAAACGGGCGGCAATCATCGCGGCCTGTTCTTCGAGCCGACCGTGCTGAGCGGCGTCGCGCCGGGCAATCCGGCATTCGACGAGGAGATTTTCGGGCCGGTGGCGATCGTCGTGCCGTTCGATACCGACGAAGACGCGATCGCACTCGCGAACCGGACCGAATACGGGCTGTCGATGGCGATCCTGTCCGCCGACGTCGGCCGCGCGCTGAGGATCGGCGAGCGGTTGAACACGGGGTTGCTGCACATCAACGACCAGACGGTCAACGATGAAGTGATCAATCCGTTCGGCGGCGTCGGCGCATCGGGCAATGGCACGAGTATCGGCGGTGCGGCAAACTGGGAGGAATTCACGCAGTGGCAGTGGCTGACGATCAAGGGCGAAGCGCCGCTGTATCCGATTTGACGAGGAGACCGACCATGTACACCGACAACGATACACGCGCCGTCACCGCGGCCGTCGCACGCGCCGCCGGCGCACCCTTCTCGATCGAAGCGGCCCGCATCCGCGCGCCGCGCGGCGACGAGGTACTGGTGCGCGTCGTCGCGACCGGCTTGTGCCATACCGACCTGATCGTGCGCGACCAGTACTATCCGGTGCCGCTGCCGGCCGTGCTCGGTCACGAAGGCGCCGGCGTGATCGAGGCGGTCGGCCCGAACGTGAAGACGCTCGCCGCCGGCGATCACGTCGTGCTGACCTACGGCGCGTGCGGCCATTGCGCGTCCTGCGTCGGCGGTCACGGCGCGTATTGCCGGCAGTTCTTCGCGCTGAATTTCGGCGGCGTCGACACCGACGGGCAGACGGCCATCCGCGACGAAGCCGGACAACCGCTGCACGATCATTTCTTCGCGCAGTCGTCGTTCGCGAGCTACGCGCTTGCGCGCGAGAACAACGCGATCCGGGTGCCGAAGGAAGCGCCGCTCGAACTGCTCGGCCCGCTCGGCTGCGGGATCCAGACCGGCGCGGGCGCGATAATCAACTCGCTCGCGGTGCGCCCGGGCAGCAGCTTCGCAAGCTTCGGTGCGGGGGCGGTCGGCATGAGCGCCGTGATGGCCGCGCGCATCGCGGGCGCGACGACGATCATCGCGGTCGACATCGTGCCGTCGCGGCTCGCGCTGGCGCTGGAGCTCGGCGCGACGCACGCGATCAACAGCCGGGAAGTCGACGTGGTCGATGCGATCCGCGAGATCACCGGCGGCGGCGTCGACTACGCGCTCGAATCGACCGGGCTGCCGGCCGTGCTGTCGCAAGGGATCGACGCGCTCGGCTCGCGCGGCACGATGGGCGTGGTCGGCGCGCCGAAGCTCGGTACGAAAGCCGAATTCGACGTGAACAGCCTGCTGCTCGGCGGCCATACGATCCGCGGCATCGTCGAAGGCGACAGCGTGCCGCAGACGTTCATTCCGCAGCTCGTGCAGCTGTATCTGCAAGGGCGGTTTCCGTTCGACCGGCTGGTGAAGTTCTATCCGCTCGACCAGATCAACCAGGCGGCGGAAGACAGCAGCAAGGGGATCACGCTCAAGCCGATCCTGCGGTTGCCGCACTGAGCGCGCGCGGGCGCCGTGCGTGCCGCCGACGCCTCGCGGCGGCACGCGACGACGCCCTCGGGGGAGGAAAATGCCGCATTCCGGGCACCGGGCTATATTACGCATTCGCTCGACACGCCGGCGCGGCACGCGCGCCCGGACCTTCGACCCACATGGAGCGCAGCGTGAACATGGCCCCCGAATCCCCTGCACGGCCGGTCGATCTCGACCGGCTCCGCGCCCGCTTCGCCGCGGGCGAGCCGCTGCCGGAAACGGCGTTGCCGGCCAGCGTCGCGCGCTCATGGCTGCGCTCGCGCGACGCCGGGCTCCGGCCGTGGCAAACCGCCCGCTATGAAATGCAGCGCGAGCGCGACGAATCCCGCGCGGACCGACGGCTCCATCGCTGCGTCGCGCAGGAAATCGAGCCGCTGTGGGCCGCATTCGGCGGCAGGGAATGGACGATCATGTGCGTCAATCCGCACGGCACGATCGTCCATGCGCGGCGCAGCCCGCAATGCGACGACGCGCTGCTGACGCCGATCGTCGCCGGGCGCCGGATCGTCGAGCCGAACATCGGCACGACCGCGCCGAGCTGCGTGATTCACGACGGCGCCGAGGCCGTCGTCGCGGGCGCGCAGCATTATCTCCACGAGTTCTCGCGGGTGTTCTGCCTCGCGGTGCCGCTGGTCGGCTTCGACGGCGAAGTGATCGGCGCACTCGATATCACCGGCATCGGCCGGCGCAATGTCACGCAATTGCACGAACCGTTCCGGCACGCGTCGCTGTCCGCCGAACAGCGCCTCTATGCGATGCTGCGCGACTGCCATCTGTTGCAGGTGCAATTCGATCCGCGCTGGCTCGACACGCCGCTCGCCGGCGTCATTGCGCTCGACGAAGCGGGCCGCGTGCGCGCTGTGAGCCGCCTGGCGCGCCAGATGCTCGGCCTCGCGCCTGCCGGGCCGGTGGCGCCGCATGATCTGCGGCAGCTGTTTCCCGGCGCGACGCCCGCGCAGCGGCGTCGTTTGCTGACACCGGCGCGCACGCCGCAACGGATCGCGCGCGACGATGGTAGCCACGTATGGGTGCGCGCCGTGCGCGCGCCGCTCGATCGCGCCGCCGCAACGCGCCACGCCGACGTGCTCGAAGACGCCGCCGACGTGTGCCGCGCGGCGCCGGCCGCCGGCCCCCAGGCGAGCCTGCACGAACAGTCGCTCGATGCGATCCGGCGCGCGCTCGACGAGCACGACGGCAACGTGTCGGCGGCCGCGCGGCAACTCGGCATTTCACGCACGACGCTGTACGCGAAATTGCGGCAGCGCGATGCGGCGGGGATCGGGCACGACGGATCGCATTGACGATGCGGAGTGAAGCAGGTCGCGTGGCAATGGCGCTTAGGGCTTGTTCACGCTGATAACAGGCTTGCGCCGCCCCCCAAAGGCCAATACATGTTTGGGTCTCATCCGTTAGTCTCGTGTAGTCGCAGCCAGTCATTCGCAAAGGTGCGCGTCGGTTCACCGTCGCGCATCGCACAGGACTCGAGCCAGGCGGCGTGCGACGCGTGAATTCACGCCTGCGCGCGACTCGCGAGGAACTCCACGAGCAATGCGACCGGCCGGCCGGTCGCGCCTTTCGTCGCGCCGCTTCGCCACGCGGTACCTGCGATGTCGAGATGCGCCCACGGATATGCCTGCGCAAAGCGTGACAGAAAACAGGCCGCCGTAATACTGCCCGCTGCGCGTCCGCCGATATTCGCCAGATCGGCGAAATTCGATTTCAGTTGCTCGCCGTACGCGTCGTCGACGGGCATACGCCATATCGCGTCCGACGCGGCTTCAGACGCATGCAGCAACGCGTCGGCAAGCGCATCGTCATTTGCGAACAGGCCGCTGCGATGATGGCCGAGCGCGACGACGCACGCTCCCGTGAGCGTGGCCACGTCGATCACGGCGGCGGGCCGGAAGCGCTCCGCATACGTGAGGGCATCGCACAGAATGAGTCGCCCCTCCGCGTCGGTGTTGAGCACCTCGATCGTGAGGCCCTTCATGCTCGTGACGATGTCGCCCGGCTTGTTCGCATCGCCGCCGGGCATGTTCTCGCAAGCCGGAATGATCGTGACGACATTCAACCGCAGCCCCATCTCGGCGATAGCCCGCATCGCACCCAGCACCGCGGCCGCCCCGCACATGTCGTATTTCATCTCGTCCATGGCTTCGGCAGGCTTGAGCGAAATGCCGCCCGAATCGAACGTGATACCTTTGCCGACGAGCACGACCGGCGCCGTGCGCGCGCCGGCGCCGCGATACTGGAGGACGATCAGTTGCGCCGGCAGTGCCGAACCGCGCGCGACGCTCAGGAATGCGCCCATTTTCAACGCGGTGATACGTTGGGGTCCCAACACGTCCACCTTCATGTCCCGGCCACGGGCAATCTTTCTTGCCGTATTCCCCAGCCATGCGGGCGTGCAAACGTTGCCAGGCATATTGCCGAGATCGCGTGCGAGATCGATGCCGTTTGCCAGCGCCACGGCGTGCCGGATGGCGCGCTTCGCGGCTTTCATCGCATCGGCTTCGACAGCGAACACCGCCGCGGTCAATGAGCCAGGAACATCCTCTTTCTCGCTTTTCATGTCGACGAAGCGATAACGCTCGTCGCGCAATTCAAGCACCGCAGCGCGCACGCGGGCGGCTGCGTCGAGGTCGATCACCGGCGCGAGTGTCAGCGCGATATTCACCCTCGTGAGCCGGGTGGCGAGTACGGCGCGCCAGGCAGCACGCAGTGCCTGCCCGTAGCGTCGACGGTCGAGCGCTTCCGATGTGCCGAGCCCGACCAGCAAGATGCGCGACGCGCCCATGTGTTGCACTTCGTGCAACCAGTATGTCGAACCGACCTTTCCGTCGATATCGCCTGCCTTCCACAAACGGTCGATGCGTGCCGCGACCGCGCGATCGGGCATCGCCCATGTCGCGGACGGTTTCTGGTTTTCGAACAAACCGATCACGAGGCAATCGGCATCGGAGGCGTAGCCTTCGGCAGGCGTGCAGAGCAGAAAATTCATGGATCGAGCACAACTCGGAAGTAAGGGGAAACGTCACGGCGGGCGGTTCCCGGCCCTGCCCCGACACTGCCGAGATCGTACGCGTCACGACGCAAACGACTTTTGCGAATTAAATCGCCGGTCGGCCGAAATGAAGGACGTTTTTCCGCTGCGGCGACGCTCGGCGGAATGCATTTTCCGCGCAGGTTGCGACGCCGCGAATTAGCCGCCCTCGTTCCGATCGTCGCCTCATTCCGATTCGACGATTCCCTGGTTCCGTCGATGATGCTGTATCCGTATCGTTCACGTATTCGTCAGACTTATCGGCCGATGACGGCGTGGTCCTTCGACGGCGAAACGACGGCACAAAATATTGCGTTGGTTTCAAACCACTTTGAGTCCGGCGGTTTTTGCAATGGCATACTCAAGCCTGGGCGCTGCGCAGAGACGTTGTCACTTCCAGAGGCGTGGCGGCGCAAATAATGTGCGCTTCTCACGTGCCGTTTTCGTGCACGCGTGCGAGCCTTGACGCCACGGGTCCAGGAATCCGTTTCATATGAATTACAGTTCACCGATCAGCGGCTCCCCCACGAGATGCGATGTCGACGACGAGCGCACGCGTTCGCGCGCGGCATGGTTGACGAGTGAATTCCGCGCGAGCTACGCGTGGCTGAAGTCGAAACTGCAAAGGCGCGTCGGCTCGCCGGCCGACGCGGAAGATCTGGCGGCGTCGTCGTTCGCCGAACTGGCGGATGTGCAGGACCTGACAGCCGTGCGCGATGCGCGCGCCTTTCTCACGGTCATCGCACAGCGCCTCACCTACGAGATGTGGCGCCGCCGCGATCTGGAACGCGCGTACCTGGACACGCTCGTCCATCGGGAAGAAGCCGTCATGCCGTCGGCGGAAAGCATGGCGGAAGTGACGCAGGCGCTCTTGCTCGTGGATCAGGCGTTGAACGGCCTGTCACCCAACGCGAAAAGCGCGTTCGTGATGAGTCAGATCGACGGCCTCACGCACGCTGAAATCGCCGAGCAGCTCGGGGTGTCGGTGAGCATGGTGCGCAAATATATCGCGCAGGCGCTGACGCAATGCTATCTGATGGCATGAGCCGGCTGCGCCCGCGTCGGCGCTCGGCTGCCGGCTGACCTCCTCCCGAGCCGTTCATGGTCGCGAACGTGCCGCTTTCACTGCGCCGCACCGGGTCGCTCCAGTTGCCGTGCGACGATGTCGATCGCCCGCACGGGCGCTGCCTCCAGTTGCGAGTCATGATCCGTCACGAGCGCCGCGAACACGCGAAAGGCGGCCGGATCGAATCCGTAGCGGCCTTCCTCTCCCGATTCATAGGCATCGCCGGCGATGCGCTCGTATTCGTCGGACGCATGCAGGTGTTGCCCGCCATAGCCGAGCTCGCGCAGCATCGCGGCGGCCATCGCCACGCGCAACAGGATGCGCAGTGCGATCAGCGAGCCTGCCCCGGCGCGCAGCGCTTCGAGCTGAAGGTGATACTCCAGTGAAAGCGCATCGCGAATGGCCTTCGGTAAAGGCAGAAGTTCCGTCTTGTCCAGCCGCGACCGGACTCTCGACTGGTCGAGACGCTGCGTCCATCCTCTCATCTTCGGTTCGCCATCCATCCGCACCCATTCGTCATGCCGTTCCGCCCACCGTCATGTCGTCCACGCGAACGGTAGGCTGCCCCACGCTCACCGGCACCGACTGGCCGGCCTTGCCGCACACGGCGCGGCCCGTGTCGAGTTCGAGGTTGTTGCCGACCATGCTGATTTTCTGGATCGTGTCCAGCCCGTTGCCGGTGATCGTCGCGCCTTTCACGGGTGCGCAGAGCCTGCCGTTTTCGATCAGGAATGCTTCCGACGCCTCGAACACGAACTGCCCGCTCGTGATGTCGACCTGCCCGCCCTCGAGCCCCGCCACGTATATCCCGCGCTTCACCGACGCAATGATCTCCTCGTGTTCGCGATCGCCGTTGAGCATGAACGTGTTGGTCATGCGGGGCATCGGCAACACCGCATAGCCCTCGCGGCGGCCATTGCCCGTCGGCCGCATGTTCATCAGGCGCGCATTGAGCGAGTCCTGCATGCAGCCGCGCAACACGCCGTCCTCGATCAATACCGTGCGTTGCGTCGGACAGCCTTCGTCGTCGATATTGAGCGAACCGCGGCGGCCTTCGAGCGTGCCGTCGTCGACGATGGTGACGTGACGCGCCGCCACGCGCTCGCCGATGCGGCCCGCGAACACCGAGGTCTTGCGCCGTATGCCGTCGGCCTCGAGACCATGGCCCACGGCTTCGTGCAACAGCACGCCGTTCCAGCCCGGCCCGACGACGACCGTCATCGTTCCCGCCGGCGCGGGTCGTGCATCCAGTTTCGTCAGCGCGGCTTCGACGCGGTCGTACACCAGCGTGCGGAGGTCGTCGTCCGACCACGAAGCGAGCCCGTAGCGACCGCCGATCCCGCCGCTCGCGCTTTCGATCCGGTCGCCCGATTTGACCCGAACGTTGATCGCCAGTCGCAGCATGGGTCGCACGTCGCCGACGCCGAGTCCGTCGCAACGCGCGATCCACACTGTCTCGTGCGTCGCGGCGAGCATGGCGTTGACCTCGATCACGCGCCGATCCTTCGAACGTGCCAGTTCGTCCACACGCTTGAGCAGCGCAAGTTTCCGCTCAGCGCCGATCGCGCTAAGCGAGGCGCGCGGAAGATAGATCGATCGCGCCGCCGCGGAGCCGGCTGGTTCGCCGCGCGGCGTTACGCGGGACAGAACCTCCGGTCCCGAACGAATCTGCCGCGCGATCGTGCGCAACGCGTCCGCCCCGATTCGTTGCGAACTTGCGAACGTCGTCTCCTCGCCGTTCAGCACGCGAATGCCGAATCCCGAATCGCACTGCCAGGCGCCGCCCCGCACGGCGCCGCCTTCTAGCGACCACGATTCGGCGATCGACTCCTTCAGATAGATGTCGGCGAAGTCGCCGGACTGCCCGAGCGCGCTGTTCAGCGCGGCGAACAAGTGCGTTTCGTCGATGCCGTGTTTGTCGAGCAGCCCTGCATACGCCGCGCGACGCATGTCGTCGAGCGAGGGGTCGCGGGTGTCAGTCAGGGTTTCGTGCGTGTCCAGCATGGTGTCGTACCGGTATGTAACAGGAAAGGATGGCCGCGCGTACCGCGCACGTCAGCTGCCGCCGATTCTCATTTCATCGATCAGCCACGAACCCGTGCGGAAGCTTCCTCTGGTCACGGTGTCGGCCCCCACGGCGAGCAGGCCGGAAAAGATCGCATTCAGATTCGACGCGATCGTGATGCCGGTGACCGGAAAACGGATCTGGCCGTTCTCCACCCAGAACCCCTTCGCGGCACGCGAGAAATCGCCGGTCAGCCGGTTTACGCCGCCGCCTGCCATCTCGGTGACGAACAGGCCGCGATCGAGCCTTTCCAGCATCGCGTCGATCCCGTCCGAGTTCGCGGTTTTCGCACTGCGCACTTCGAGGTTGTGCGGGCCCCAGCCGTTGCCGGTCGGCGCCATGCCGAGACGCCGGGCCGCGTACAAGCCAAGAAAGTAGCCGCGCAACACGCCTGCGTCGACGACCGATCGCCGAGAGACGGCAACGCCATCGGAGTCGAAGCAGCGACTCGCCATTCCCCTTGAGACGAATGGATCTTCGTATACCTGAATGTGATCGGCAAAGATGCGAGTACCGAGACGGTGGGTCAGGTACGAGCCCGTCCGATAAAGTGCATCGCCGGATGCCGCGTTGACGAACTCGCCGAGCAGCGACATCGCGGCCGTCGGCTCGAACAACACGGGGCAACGCTGCGTTTCAATCTGCGTGCCGCCCAGCAGCGCGAGCGCGCGCGTTGCGGCTTGCGTGCCGATCCGTTCGGGTGCGTCGAGATCGGCATAGGCGCGCGCGCCGTCGCTCCAGAATCCCATTTGTTTCTCGCCGCTGCCTGCGGCGACGGGCATGCACGACACGAAATGCGCGGACCACGGCACGCTGTGCCCAAACCCCTGGCTGGTCGCGAGCAACGACAACCCCGCGGAAGTCCCGATGCTGGCGCCGTTGGTCGTCACGATGGCGGGGCTCGTGGAAAATGCGGCCTCTTCCGCGCGACGGGCATCGTCGAGCATGTCATCGAGCGACAGATCGAGCGGATGACACAAGTCCAGATCGATGAAGTCCCTGGCCAGCAAGTCCGCCTGAGCCAGGCCGGCGGCGGCATCGACGTCCGTGACCGACGCGATGTCGATGGCGGCCGCCACCGCACCGGCGAGGCCGTCGGCGGACAAATCGGACGAGGTCGTCGCGCCACGTCGGCCATTGCGATAGACCACGAGCGAGACCGATGAAGACAGTCGAAGGCTCCGCTCGGTCGGCATCCGGTTGCGCACGGTCGCCGTTCGCGATTCGACATGATCGATCTCCACACGAACGCCGTCGGCCCCTGCGCGTCGTGCGAGATCGAGTGCACATTCGGCCGCTGCCTCCAGGCTGGATTTCACGTCGCGCCACTGCGTACCGCCGTCATGCATGGAAATTGCTCCGAGTGTTGGAATGCCGTGTGCCCGATGAGTCCGCTCATCTGCCGAGACGTTTTCGCGTCATATCGAGCGGGAGCACATTGGAAACAGTCTATCGATCGCGATCGAAATTTTTTTACGAAAGAAATCGCCGTCTCGCGGATTCGTGGAATCGTTTTGCGCGCACGTCGGCGTATCCGGAATTCACGTTCGACGCGCACTTTTTCTGCGATGACTCACGTGCAGCGCTTCGTCAGCCCGATCAAACGATCGCCGATGCTCGTGCCGACCTTTTTCATGGCCTGCGTGCCATCGCCGTAGTGGGATCGAAATCGCGCGATGAGTGAGGAATCCACCAACTCGATCCGCTCGAGGGTCTTGTCGCCTTGTGAAGCTTCTTCGCCGCGCTCCACCGCGCGCTTCGACGTTTCTTCCGCGAGCTGCATGAAGCGTCGGTCGTCGTCGGGCGTCCAGTTGCAGGCCGCGCGCAACAATTCCCAGTGCGCGCCCGCAAGGCCGAATATGAAATCGGTGACGACCGCGGCATCGCCGAGCGGTTGAGCGACCAACACGAGAAGCCGTGTCGCCAACGCGTGTGCGGCGCCGGCCGGGGTGGTACCGGCTTTCGCGAGCGCCTGCTTGATCGCGGCCAGTTCCAGGTCCAGGGGCCCTTCCGCCCGAGCGGGGTCATGCTGCGCGGCCAGCCGGTCGCGAATCGACAGCAGCGCCGCATCGTCGCCGATCAACTCGGTCATCTCGCCGCCGGACAGCAGATCCGTGACCAGCATTCGCGGCAGCCGCGAGAGATTCGCACCCACCGGCACGGCGTCAAGCCACTGCGCGACGAACTCCGCGCCGTTCAGATGGGTGCGGCGATAGCTCGTCAGCGATTCCACCACGGCCAGCACGTTGGCCGGAATACCCAGCGTTCTTGCGCAATCGTCCACGTCCGCGGTGTTGCAGACGAACTGAATGGCGCTGCCGATTTCGCCGTCCCACATCGCTTCGGAAGGCGCGGCCCGCTTGCGGTCCAGCCACGCGCGCAATGCGGCAAGGCGCTCCGCCTTGAGCTGGGCGTCGCCGGCGAACGCGTTCGGTGCAACGGCGATCGCCGCAGGCAACGGCGTCACGGAGCCGAGGTGATTGTCGATGAAGCCGGCCAGTTGCGTGGCGGAGCGATTGCCGACCACGCGGCCGAGCTCCTTGCCGCCGCGCAGCAGGATCAGCGTCGGAATACCGCGGACACCGAATCGTTCGCGCACGCCTGCATTCTCGTCCACGTCGATCTTCACGAACGCCACGTTGCCCTGAAACTGCTCGCTCACTTTCGACAGCGTCGGCGCGAGCGCCTTGCACGGACCGCACCAGGGCGCCCAGAAGTCGACCAGTACGGGCAGCGGGTTGTTGATCACGTCGGCTTCGATGGTTTCCAGCGTCACTGCTTTCAGATTGCTCATGGATCGACCTTGTCCTGTTTCACTTGTTGGCGCGCCGTACATTTTTCAAATGCATGTCGCCGGTTGGGATCGTGGTGCTCAGCACAGCTGCGTTCCCACGTATGCGCGGCCGCCGGGGTGTGCACCCTGCGCTTCGTCGGCGGCGTGCTGTCGTGCTTCCGGTACCGACGGTGCGGGGAAATCGAGCGTCGTGTCGTGAAACGCCAGCAGTTCCTTGCGATGCGCGACGCTGACGACCGTGGCCTGAGGCAAACGCTCGATCAACAGACCGTAGAGTTCCTTCTCGCTCTGGCTATCGAGTGCGGACGTGCATTCGTCGAGGAACACCGTGGACGGTTTGGCGAGCAGCACGCGCGCAAACGCCACGCGCTGCTGCTCGCCACCGGAAAGCCGTGTGCTCCAGCGGTCCTCGACATGGAGCAAGCGCGCATAGGCCGACAATCCGCATGCGTGCAGCAGTGCCTCGCATTCGCTGTCCGGGTACGCCGACGCGTCGCGCGGATAGGTCACGGCCGCCTTCAGCGAGCCCGGCGGGATATAGCTGCGTTGCGGCAAGAAGAACGTGCCGGCTGCCGGACGCACGATCGTGCCTTCGCCGTAGGGCCATAGGCCGGCCAACGCGCGCAGCAACGTGCTTTTCCCGCACCCCGAGCGACCGCGCACAAGGCACCGCCGGCCGGCTGGGAGCACGAAATCGGGCACGCGCGACAGTATGTCGCCGGACGCGTCGCGCAAGACGAGCCCGCTCGCGGCGACCGCTCCAGTGTGGCTTTCGTCCAGCGCGATTTCCTGCCGCGGCTCATGCTCGCTCACGTGCAGGAACTCGCGCAGACGGTTGGCCTCCGCACGCCACGACGTAAATCCCGGATAGGCTTGCCAAAAAAATGCCAGCGACCCCGTGACGGAATTGAATGCGCTGTTCGATTTCATCAGCCCGCCGAGCGTTAGCCCACCCGACATCAGCTGCGGCAGCATCAGCAAGGTCGGGATGATTGGAACGACCGAACTGAACTGACCGACGACATTGGTGAAGAACGAGAGGCGCGTATTCACCCACAGCGTCGCGTAGAGATTCGATACCACGAAGCGAAACGATGCCTGCAGACGCCCATGCTCGGACGTTTGCCCCTGAAAGAACGCGATCTGTTCCGCGAATTCACGCACGCCCACCATGAGCACGCGAAAATCGCCCTCGACACGATGCTGTCTGGCCGTCAGCGTGATGAGCCTGCGGCCCAGATAATGCGTCGCCGCGAAAATGACGCCGGTGTAGGCAAATGCGGCGAACACCAGATAACCGTGCAATACGTACGACGATCCGCCGACATGCATCTGCAACGGGCCGCCCATGCGCCACAGCACGACGCTGAACGATACGATGCTGACCGGCACTGAGAGAAACCCGAGACCCAACAGCAGCGTGTCGTTGACGAACAGCTTCACGTCCTCCGCGATACGCTGATCGACGTTCTCGAGTTCCCGGTCGCGTTCGATCCGATAATAGTTGTTGCGGGCGAGCCATTTGTCGGCGAGCCACGTCGTGAGCCACCGGCGCCAGCGAATCTGCACGATTTGCTGCAGCACTGCCCCGGTAATATGCACGACTGCGCCGGCCATCGCCACGAGCAGGAAACGCACGAGCAGCTCCGGCAGCACGTTGAATCGGGAAGCGCCGATCGCATCGTAGAACGTGCCGGTCCAGTTGTTGTTCCACAGCATCACGTACGTCGTGGCCCAACTCGACCCGAGCACGAGCATCAGCAATATCAGCGAGAAAACGCCTTCGCGCGTACGCCAGTAAGGGAACAGCAGTCGCCATACCGACGGAAAATGGCGGCGCGCTTCAGCGTCTTCCGCGCGGTCCATTGGAGAAGCACCGTTCACCGTCATGGGCGCGCCTCGGGCGGTTGCATCACGAAGTTGATCTTGTTGAGGCCGCCGCCCTGAAGCGCCGCGAGAATGGTCGCGACCTTGCCGTACTCGACGTGCTGATCCGCGTTGATGTTGACCGCTGGCGGCTCGCCCTTCGCCGCGGCCTCGGCCACGCGCGCCTTCAACGCCGCCTCGTCGACCGGCTGCTTGTTCCACAGCACCGTCTTGTCGGCGGTGATCGACAGGTCGATGTCCTGCGTTCTCGACACGGCCGGCTGCGCGACCGCCTGCGGAAGATCGACCTTCACCGCCTTGTTGATGACGGGCAGCGTCACGATGAAGATGATCAGCAACACCAGCATCACGTCGATCAGCGGCGTCATGTTGATGTCGTTCATGACGCCTTCGTCGCCGCCGCCATCGGTAATCATTGACATGACGGGCTCCTTCAGGCGGCCAGATTGGGCGTCGCGCGCTTGGTCGCGGCCGGTGTGCCGGCCGGCCGGCTGGCGTCGGCGCGGGCCTTCGCGCCGGTGACGAAATACACGTGCAGCTCATGCGCGAAGCGGTTCAGCCGATGGCTCACGCGCTTGTTGCCGCGGTTCACGTAGTTGAAGCCGAGCACCGCCGGAATGGCGACGAACAACCCGATCGCGGTCATCACGAGCGACTCGCCCACCGGGCCGGCAACGTGATCGAGGCTGGCCTGCCCCGACATGCCGATCGCCATGAGCGCGTGATAGATGCCCCAGACGGTGCCGAACAGCCCCACGAACGGCGCGGTGCTGCCGATCGAGCCCAGCACGGCAAGGCCGTTCTGCAGGCGTGCGACTTCGTCGTCGAATGCGTTGCGCAGCCCGCGCGCCACCCATTCGCTCGCGCTCAGGCTGCCCTGCATCGACGGTTCGTTGCCCGCATGCTGTTCATTCGCTTCGCGCCCGGCAAGCACCAGCGCACGATAAGGATTGTCACCGCGCTCGCCCAGCGCCGCGATGCCGTCGCTGATCGACGCACTGGACCAGAAACCCGTTTGCGCGCGCTTGCCGAGCGATTCGAGACGCCGATTGGAAAATCCTTTCGTCAGTATCACGAACCACGAGACGACCGACATGCCGATCAGGAAAACGAAGATGAAGCGGGTAACGAAGTCACCCTGTTGCCAGACGTTGGCGATGCCATACTGTTCCATGTGTTGCTCCGATTGGTGCGGGTTCAGTCGTTCAGGTTGAATGCGATGGGTTGGGAAGCTTCGACCGAGCGCGCGATGCCCGCGGTCTCGTACGGATGACAGCGGCCGGCACGGATCGCCGCGACGGCGGCCGCGTCGAGCAGCGGCGAGCCGCTGCTCTGCGCCACGCGCGCGGACGTCACCGCGCCGTCGGTGCCGATGCTCAGATGCACGACCACGGTGCCCTCCTGTTGCAGCCGCCGCGCTTTCGCCGGGTAGTCGGGTCGCGGCATCTGGCATCCCAACTGCTTCAACTCGCCCGCACTGATTTGCTTCGGCGCGTCCAGCAGGTTCGGCCCCGGCGCGGGTTGCGCGACAGGTTGGGCCGGCGCCGCTTCAGGTGCGGGATGCGGCTCGGGCGCCGGCGCGACCGGCCGCGTTTCGGCGGGTTTCGGCGCCTCCAGGGGCGCCGCCTCCACCGTGCGCGGGCTCGGCGCGTGCGACGCCAGCACATGCGCCTTTTCCGGCTTCGCCGGCGCCACGGGTTTCGGTGGCTCGGCGCGCGGCTTGGGCGGCGCAGGCGGTGTCGGCGCGGGCCGCGGCGCCGGCACGGCGACCAGTTGCACCTGCACCGTGCCGCCCGCGGGACGCCCCGCCTCAAGCCTGAGCGTCACCGCGCTTTGGTGGACCGCGACGTACAGCCCCAGCGCATGGGCGAGCAGCACCCCTGTGGCACACGCGATGCGGCGTGTGCGCGCATAAGGCGCCTGGGACGTGTTCTCGCGCACGGCGATGTCGTCCCAGGGGCGGCCGGGCAAGGAATCAGAAGTCATAGGTTCCGGTCAGCATGACCGTCCGCTCCGGACCCATCGGAATCATGGCGGCCGACGTGCTGCTGTAGTAGAGCTTGCGGTTGAACACGTTCTTGATCGAAAGATTCAAGCCGTACCCCTTCTTCCGATAGAACACGCCGAGATCCGTCTCCACCTGACTGGGGATGCGGTACGCCGAGCCCGAGCCGATGTACTGCCCGCTCGCGAAGAAGAGCCCCGCGCCGACTCCGAAACCCTGGAGCTTTTCGGTCTGGAAGTTGTAGGTCGCCCACAGGCTGGCACTGTTCTTGGGCAGGTTCACCGCCAGCTTGGAGTTCGGGGGCTGCACGAAGTCGTTGTACGTATAGCTGCCCACCACATTGACGCCGGGCAGCGGCTGCCCGGTAATCTCCGCTTCGAATCCGCGGCTCACGGCGCCGCCGGCAGGAAGAGAGAAGCCGCGATGGGCCGGGTCGGCAACGTTGTAATTGCTGAACGAGGTCCGGTAAGCCGAGGTCGTGATGGCCAGCTTGTCGTCCAGCAGGTTGAACTTCATGCCCACTTCGACTTGCTGGCTGATTTGCGGGGGGAGCACACCGCCACCGAATTGAAGCGCCGTGCCCGGCTGGAAGCCGCGGTTGTAGCTCGCGTAGGCCGCAACCTCGGAGGTCAGTTCGTAGAGCAGGCCGAGGCTCGGGCTATAGGCGTTCTGATGGCTTCCCGGTGGCGGGGTACCGGCGTAGGTCGCATGTGTCAGATAGGTATCCCGGCGCACGGACGCGAGCGCATGGAAATTCTTATAGGAAAACTGATCTTGTAGATATAAGCCGGTTTGAGTGAAGTAGGTAGTGCCATTCGGCATCACGTTTCCCGTGTCGGAAGACGGAAGAGTAAATGAGCCGAAGACATTCGGAATGGAAATGAATTTCGATGTCGTGGTGTCAAACTGATGCTGGCTGTAGCGAAGAACGTCCCAGCCCGCAATCACCGTATTTTTCGCAGCGCCGATATCGAACTTGGCTCGCAGGTAATTCTGGAAGCTCCAACTGTAGAAATCCGAGACCGAATCGAAGTTGTGGAACAACATGCCGTTGGTCGCCGAGAGCGGCGTCGCCGTTGTCCAGGCTTGCTGCGTTTGTTGGGTCCGCGTATAGGAACCCTTGCTCACGAAGGTCAGCGCCGTGCCGAGCTTTTGTTCGAGGTGAACGAAAATATTGTCCGTTTGCGCGCCGAAATGGTCGGACGGCGTGCCCAGCGGCCTGTCGATATAGTTTCGATAGATGTCGCCCTTGGCATAGCCGACGGTGAATGGGGGAACCGGCTCGCGATTGACGGTGCGCTCATAGCCCACCGTCAGATCCGTGGTCGAATCCTTCCATTCCAGGGTCGGGGCAAAGTAGAAATTTCTCTCGCCGTCATATCCCATCGAATTCTGGCCGACCCGTTCACCCGAGATGATGAAGCGATACCGAAGCTTCTTGTCGGCGGTGATGGCGCCCGTGCTGTCCAGCGCGATCTGCTCGCTGCCGTAGGAACCGTAGCCCACCTGGATTTCGTGGAATGGATCGGCCTGAGGCGTCTTCTTGACGATATTGATGACACCCCCCGGCGGGCTGTTGCCGTTCACGATCGCCGACGGGCCCTTGACCACTTCGACGCTCGAGATGGCGATCGTCGGCGTGACGTTGGGGGCCGCCCCGACAGTCGCCAATCCGTCCGATGTGAGGTTTTGCGCTACAAACCCGCGAATCGTGTAACTCGGCACACCAAGCGGCCCCGGCCGCGTGACGACACCGGAAGCGTTCCTCAGCACATCGGAGAGCGACTGAGCGGCCTGGCTCTGGATCACCGCCGCGTTGATGACGCTGACCGATTTCGGCGTCTGGCTCAGCGGCACGTCCGAGCGCGCATAGGTAGACGACGATTCCGCGACGAAGCCGGTACCGCCGGAGTCCCGGCTGGCCGCCACGCTGATGAGCGGAAGCGTGGTATCGACAGGCCCCACGGAGGCTGCCGCCGCTGCCGCCGACGCCGCAACGGGCGCAGCCGGCTTCGCAACCGCCTTCTGGATGGTCAGGCCGCCGCTACCCGTCGCGACGAGGTCGAGGCCGGTGCCTCGGAGCGCTTGTCGAATCGCGGCCTCGGCGGTGTAGTCCCCCTCCACGGGCGACGATTTCAGCGATTGCACGAGGCCCGCGTCGTAGCTCAACCTCACGTTGGCCGCCTGCGCGATTTCGACCAGCGTACGGTCCAACGGACCGCTCGCGAGATGCCATGACTGCCGGGCAGTCTGTTGTGCATGCACCGACGCCGCCATGAAAACCTGTGCAACGGCGACCGCGATGGCAACCCCTGATGCCTGGCTCGAGATAGCCCGGCGTGTTCTGATGTTGAGCTTCACGTTTGAACCACTCCCTTGTCGAATGTATTGGCTCTTCGTCCGTTCTGTCAGTATTCCTACGCGTAATCGCGTCATCATCGTGTCGCAAAGTACCGTCATGCTTCCAATCGGGCTTCGGTCGGCCTCTTGCCCGAACGCGTCATCGATGAAACAAGTCTATCGTCCGGGCCTGGAATGTTTTTTTGAAACAATTCGCTTGCGCCGCCCGTTTTGGAATTCCATTCCGCGGTTTCCGCCGCGCCGGTGAAATTCCGTCCTTCTCCGTCCTTGTCGATAAATTGCTCAGCCCGCGCGGTCACAGCATGTAATCGAGCGGTAATACGGTGGTCTGCTTAATGGTCTCCATCGCGAAGCTCGAACTGACGTCGAAGATATCGACCGCCCCAATCAAACGCCTGTATACGCTGTCGTACGCGTCGATATGCGGCACCACCACCTTGAGCATGTAGTCGATGTGCCCGCTCATGCGATGAACCTCCACCACCTCGGGAATCGTCGCCACCACGTCACAGAAACGCCGCAACCACGCGGCGGTATGTTCCGCGGTCTTGATTTCCACCAGCACGGTCACGCCCACGTTGAGCTTCTTCGCGTCCAGAAGCGCCACGCGACGCGCGATCACGCCGTCCTGCTCGAGCTTCTGAATGCGTCGCCAGCATGGCGTCGTCGAAAGGTTCACGCGGTCGGCGATCTCCGCCACCGAGAGCGTGCTGTCCTGCTGCAGCACGGACAATATGGACTTGTCGATAGCGTCGAACACACTTCCTCCACTCGAGTGCACGGGTTGATGTCGAGCGATTCGATGCGCTCTTATTTACCTTGTGCAACGAGCGGCGAAAAGTGACACCGCAAATCGAAAAAAATTCGGAGGGGGGCTGGAGCGGCAGCCTGCGGTTTCAGGCAGGTGTGGCGACGGCGAGCATCTTGCCGTACAGATTCAGGGAAAACCCGAGGCTTTCGGCCAGTTGCCGGAGTGCGGCCGGCGCGTCGTCGAGCGGAAAGACGCCGCTCACGCGGCGCGACAGCGCGGCCTCCGGGAAACGGATATAGCCGCCGAAGTAACGGCCCAGGGTTTCGATCACGTCCGGCACCGCGCGGTCGAGCACGACCAGCGTGCCGCGTGTCCACGAGAAGATGTCGGCCGACGTTTCGGGCATGCGGGCGATCTGTCCGCCCGACAGCGACCATGCCGATCCATCGGGTACCCGCAAGCGGCGCCCGCGACGCACGGCGAGGACCGCGTCGCCGCCTTGCACGGCCACGACGGTATGCAGGCGCAGAACGTCCACGCTCACGCGCGCCCGCTCGGTGCGAACCATGCCGTCGCGGGTGGTCACGACGACAGGCTGATAGCCTGCGCGATTCGGATCGGTTGCAACCTGGCCGGCGGCCAGATAGAGGTCGGCTTGCTCACGTGCATGGGTATACACCCGCGTGGCCGCGCCGGCCGTGACCGAAACATTGCCGTCGAACTGAACTCTTTGTGGGACCACATCGCCATTGTGGTAGTCCGCGTCGAGCGAAAACGTCGAAATGAGCTGGCGCGTGCCGATCCCGGCGAGCACGATGCCGCCCAGGCCCGCGCCGGCTTTCAGCCAGCGTCTGCGATGATGCGACGGCTCATCGAGCGCCCGCCGCACCGCCGCACTCGACGTGCCCTGCAACGGGCCGAGCCTGCCGAGCCGCTGCTGCAGCCGCGCCCACGCTTCTTCGTGAGCCGGATCCGCGCGCCGCCATGCCAGGAATGCATCGCGCTCGTCCGGCGAAAGCTCGCCGGAGCGCAGCCTCACTTCCCAGTCAATCGCCTCTTGCGCCACTGGATCAAGCGTGGAGTTACCGTTCATGAGCGTCAATCAATCGAGGGCGAACGGCCGTGCCGCACACGCGGCCCGTTGCCGAGCCGCTAATTCCGGAACACGGGTTTCGCGCGGAGCATAACATGCCGCATTCAGCGCGTCGCAACGAACGATGCGGCAAAATACGCGTGGATCAGGTGCGTAATCTCTGGCCTCGCGGCGCGGCGGCCTCAACGCACGGTGGCCGCGACCGCCGCTTCCCGTTTCGCGTGCAGGCGCAACGCGGCCCACGCGATCCCGGCCGCGAAGATCGCGACCACGCCGCCGAACGTGCCGATCCACGGCAACCCGAAGTCGCCCGCGATATGGTTGCCGAGCAGCGCGCCGGCGCCGATCCCGACGTTGTACAACCCGGAGTAGATCGACACGGCCAGGTCGGTCGCCTCCGGCGCCAGCTTCAGCACCCACGCCTGCATCGCCAGCCCGAAACAGACGATCGCGCCGCCCCACACCAGCGTATGCACGGACAGCGTGACGATGTTCAGTGCGCTCGGAAACAGGATCAGCAGGCAGCCCGACAGCGCGACGATCGACGCCAGCAGGAAATCGTCGGGCCGGTGCGGATAGACGCGATTGAAGCAGACCGCGGCCGGCAGGCCCGCGACGCCGAACAGGATCAGCACGTACGTGATCCGGCTGTTGCTCGCATGATTGACACTCTGCACGAACGGTTCGATATACGTGTACGACGTGAAGTGCGCGGACACGACGAGCACGGTGATCGCGTACAGCGCGACCAGCGCCGGCTTGCGCAGGAACACCCCGATGCTGCTCAGCGACCCGGCGCCCTGGCTCGGCAGCAACGGCAACGTGGCGCGCAGCAACAGCAGCGTGACGCCCGCCGCGCCCGCGATGATCAGGAACGTGACGCGCCAGCCGAACGCCTCGCCGATCACGCGGCCGAGCGGAATCCCGGCCACCATCGCGATCGCGGAGCCCATCGCGATCAGGCTGAGCGCGCGGCTCTTGCGGTCGCTCGGCGCGAGCCGCACCGCGAGCGGGATCGAAATCGACCAGAACACCGCATGCGCGCACGCGATGCCGAGCCGGCCGATCATCAACAGCGTGAAATTCCACGCGACGCCGGTCACGACATGGCTGCCGACGAACACCAGCAGCGCGACGCTCAATAGCTTGCGGCGCTCGACGTGCCGCGTGACGAAGGTCAGCGGCAGCGACACGACCGCGACGGCCCACGCGTAGATCGTCAGCATCAGGCCGACGTCGGTCGGCTGCATGTGAAGGCTGTCGCCGATCGCGCTCAGCAGCGCGACGGGCACGAATTCGGTGGTATTGAAGATGAAGGCGGAAAGCGCGAGGGCCAGAACGCCCGACCACGATTGTTCGGAACTGACGGCGTCGGAGGTTGCCATACGGGGATTCGACGAAGGTTGGGCGCGCGGGCGGCCCGCCCGGCGCATCGGCGCGATTGTACCAGCGCCGTTCGACACGCTGCCGCCAGGCGCGGCGCGTGCGGTGCGGGACATGGCGGTGACACGGCCGCGCGCCGATAATGTGACGAACCGGGTTTTGCCGACGATTTGCCCGAAAACTATCGGGCCAGGAGATTTACATGCGCATTGAAACGTCATTTCTGTTCGATCTCGACGGCACGCTCGTCGACAGCGTCTATCAGCACGTACTCGCGTGGAAGGAAGCGCTCGATGCCGAAGGCATCGAACTGTCGGTGTGGCGCATCCATCGCAAGATCGGGATGAGCGGCGGCCTGTTCCTGAATCAGTTGTTGCGCGAGACGGACGGCGACATCGACGCCGACCGTGTCGAGCGGCTCGCGCGGCTGCACGCGGCCGCGTACCAGCGGCTGCGCGCGCAGGTCCGGCCGCTGCCGGGCGCGCGCGAGTTGCTGGCCGCGCTGTCGAACGCCGGCATTCGCTGGGCGATCGCGACCAGCGGGCGGATGGAAACCGCGGCGATCAATCTCGAGGCGCTCGGCGTCGATCCGGCGAAGAACGTCGTCGTCACGCGCGATCAGGTGAAGTATGCAAAGCCGGACCCCGACCTGTTCCTGACCGCCGCCGCGAAACTGAACGTGCCGATCGAGCATACGGTGGTCGTCGGCGACAGCATCTGGGACATGCTCGCCGCGAGCCGCTGCCGCGCGCTGGGGGTCGGGCTGCTGGCCGGCGGGTACGGCAGCGACGAACTGGAACGCGCGGGCGCGCTGCGCGTATACGACGATCCGGCGGATCTGCTGTGGCATCTCGACGAGATTGCCGCGCGACCGTAGGCGCCGGGGGGCACGCCCGGCTTCGTCCGGCCGGGCAGCCGCGCGTGATCGTTCGCGGCGCGGCTGCCTGTTTCGATTCATCGAATCGAAACAATCCGGATTGCCATTGACGATCGCGATTTAAAATATTTTTTACCGATCCTTGTTTTCCCGTGTTTTTAAAACAGCCGGGAAGATTCTTGAAAAAACGAATCACCTCTCATATAACAAATACACCTCGCCTCCGGTTCACGATCGCAGTATCCGGATCGTGAAAGTGCGAGTGCCATACGGAGCCGAACCGCCCAGCCGGCGCAACCCCGCGTAGCCAGAAATTCTGTGCATGATATGGGGTCTGCATCGCGATACTGCGTCGCGGCGCCCTTTTCGCCATTTATTCGGGGCCCTATAAATGCGCACGGATCTTTCGCCTTCGTAACGCTTCGACAGAAGCATTACATCGATTCATTCAATCGCACGATCGCACGTATCGGCCGCGGAGCATTTTCGCGCCGGCGTTTCGTGACGGCGTGCGCTGCCGCTCGATCGGCGGGCATTGTTTTGTCCGGCTTGACGGAAATGGACGACGCGAGGATTTCGATGAATCAGATCAGCGAACAGGCAATCGCCGACATGCGCGCGCCGCATCCGGAGCCCACCCTGCCTATCCGCGTGCTGCATGGCGAGACGGTGAGCGACTACGAGCAGAAAGTGCAGGCGACCTACGCCGGCAGTCCGGACGACTGGCGCAAGGCGATCGGCGAGTACCTGTTGTTCCAGTTCGGCGTCTACGACGATCCGCGCTCCACGCCGCCGATCTCGCTCGATGAATCGGGCATTCGCTACTTCGAACGTCAGCTCCGCCTCGCCGGCTTCGACGACCCCGTTCCCGCACGCGTCGAGCGCATTCTCGACATCGGTTGCGGCTGGGGCTACATCCTCAAGTATCTGTCGGGCCGCTTCCCCGGTTGCATGCGCCTCGACGGTATCAACGTCAGTCGCGAGCAACTCGAGTACTGCGCACGCTTTCATGCGCGGCACGGGCTCGCTGGACGCATCAACCTCTATCAGTGCAACGCGCAGGACGTCGACCGACTGCCCGATCCCGCGGCGCCGTACGATCTCGTGATCATTCGCGGCGTGATCTCGCATTTCCCGAACGCGCTGTACGAAAAGGCCATGCGCGCACTGCATGCGCGCGTGCGCGGCGGCGGCTCGGTGATCATCTCCGATAACCTGTACAACGTCGCACTGAGCGAATACGAGTCCGACACGCCGGACGAGATCGACCGGATCGCGTGCAAGCACCGGAAGACGCCCGACTATTTCAGACAGGTGCTGATCAACGCCGGGTTCGCGATCCGCGACATGCGCGTGCTGCCGTCGAACATCGACGTTGCGCGCTGGCTGATGGACGCCAAGGCCAACATCGACCGCCATTTTCCGCACCGCGCGCCGGACACGCTGGAGGAATTGCGCGTGCTCGCCGAAAACTGGTCCGTCGCGCTGATCAAGAACAAGGTGTCGACCTACAGCATCGTCGCGGTCAAACCGGACGCGTAACACGGAGATCCGCATGCAAGCATCCGGAACGCCACACGCCGCCAGCGCTGCGCCGAGCGCGACGCAAACGCTGGTGCTGCCGCTGCCGCGTCTGTCGCTGCCCGTCGCGCGGCACCCGCAGTACGAAGCGATCGAGCAGCAACTCGCGATCGACGACTATCCATACATCCTGCGGCACTATCGCAGCGACGCGGCGGCGCGCCGTTTTCTCGCGCAGCGCATTCCCGCGTATGGCAGCCTGTGCTATCCGAATGCGCGGCCCGATCGCGCGTACACGATCCATCGCATGATGAACGTCACGACGCTGATGGACGACGCCTTCACGCATCTGGCGCGCACCGGCGACCAGGCGGGGCTCGACGCGTTGCGCGATCATTTCCTTGCGGCCGTCGACGGCACGCCGCCGCCGGCCAATGTGCCCGCCGCTCGACTGCTGCACGACACGCTGCGCGCGATGCACGCCCGGTGCGACGCGCGCCCGGCCTTTTGGCAGCGGTTCGTCGAATGCGTCCGCGCGCAGATCCGCACGCAGGCCGATCCGACGGCGACCGACGCATCGCGCCTGTCGCTCGCCGACTATCTGGCGTTTCGCCGGGTCGAGGGCTTCGGCCACTGGATCACGCTGCTCACCGAATACGCGCTCGACGTCGACATGGGGCAACGCCTCGCGCAACACGCGGCCCTGGCCGACGCGCGGGACAGGACGATCGATTCGGTGATCCTCGTCAACGACCTGTTTTCGTTTCGCAAGGAACGCTCCGCGCACGAGCGATTCAATGCCGTCTGGATCCTGATGCGCGTCGAGCAGTTGAACGTCCAGGCGGCGCTCGACCGGCTGGCAGCGCTCTGCACGTCGAACGAGCGCCGCCTGATCGACGCGCGCGAAGCGGTCGCGACCGGCGTGCTGGCGGACGACCCCGACACGCAGGCCTACGTGACGGAACTGGGCTACATGAGTGCGGGCAACGCGGAATTTCACGCGTTCAGCACCCGCTACCACGGCGACGATCTCGGCGGCGGCCGCTTCGCCGGCGGCGAAATCGCGATGACGGCGCTGCCGACACTCGAGGAAATCGCGGCGGCCGACCGGCAGGCTTCGCACCGGTGACTGGAGACGCGCATGCACGCATCGATCCCTGTTGTGCCCGAACCCGCCGCCGCTTCGCGACATCGCTATCCGGACGGCTGGTTCGCGCTGGCCTACAGCCGCGACGTCAAACGCGGCGCACTGGTCGTCACGCGCTTCATGGGCGAGGACGTCGTGCTCTATCGGACGGCATCCGGCCTGATTCGCGCGATCGCGCCACATTGTCCGCACCTCGGCGCGCATCTCGGGCATGGCGGCGTCGTGCGCGGCGAGGAGATCGTGTGCCCGTTCCATCACCTCGCATTCGCGCCGGACGGCACCTGCGTGCGCGCCGGGCGGGACGGCAAGCCACCCGCCGCCAGGCTGCGGCAGCGCCACGTGCGCGAATGGAACGGGCTCGTGCTCGCGTGGCACGACCGTGCGGGCGCGCCGCCATCGTGGTCGCTGCCCGAACTGGACCTCGACGGCTATTCGCGGCCGCGCGGCGCATGCCATACGTTGAACGGCAGCCTGCAGAATCCGGCCGAGAACGGCGTCGACGTCAACCATTTCAGCCCGGTGCACGGGTGGTCGAATCCGGTGCTCGAGCCGCCGCAAGCCGATGGCCACCGGATGACGATGCGCTCGACGCTCGTGCTGCTCGGCCAACGGCTGCTGCTGGACATCACGATGCACGGCCTGGGCTGCATGGCCGCGCGCATGGAACTGCCGGACCTCGGGCTGCACGCGCGGGTCGTGCTGTTCCCGACGCAGATCGAACCCGATCGCTGGACCTGTCGCGAATTCGTCGCGCTGCGCGTCGAACGCGTGTCGGCGTGGCCGTCGCCGCTGCGCCGGGCCGTGCACGAGATACTCGTGAGCGCCGCGTACCGATTGTGGTTCGTGCCGCAATTCAAACGCGACCTGCTCATCTGGGATCACCGCGACTACGACGCGCGCCCGACGCTGATGGCGGGCGAGATGCCGATCATGACGTTCCGGCGCTGGGCCGCGCAGTTCTATCCGGCGGCCGGCGGCAACGGGATCGACGGACAAGGCGACGTCGTGCCCGCAGCCCCGGCGCACGCCGATCGGGAGTTCGCGCGATGAGTGCCATGCCGATGCAGGTGCGCGCGATGCATGCAACCGGCCCGGTCGACGAAACCGCGCCGCTGCCCTATCCGGACGGATGGTTCGCGCTGTGTTTCAGCCGCGAGCTGAAGCCCGGCGCCGTGCTCACGACGCCATTCATGGGACGCGATGTCGTGCTGTACCGGACGGCATCCGGCGTCGCGTGCGCGGCCGACGCGTATTGCCCGCACCAGGGCGCGCATCTGGGCCACGGCGGCACGGTCGACGGCGAGCAGATCGTCTGTCCGTTCCATCACTACGCGTATGGCCCCGACGGCCGGTGCACCGGCACCGGTTGCACGAAAGGCGGCCAGGCGCTGACGCTTCGCACCCGGCATGTGCGCGAGTGGAACGGCTTCGTGTTCGTGTGGCAGAACGCCGATGGCCTCGCGCCGACGTGGGAACTGCCGGAAGTCGACATGACAGGCTTCTCGGCGCCCGTCGGTCAGGCTTTCACGCTGCGCGGCGTGATGCAGAACCTGCCGGAAAACGGCTACGATCTCGAGCATTTCGGCGCGCTGCACCGCTGGAAGGACATGAAGCCGCATGTGCCCGTGATCGACGGCCCGCGCATTTCGATGCAGGTGGACATGGCATGGAAGAACATCAAATGGAGCACGCTGATCGGCGTTCATGGCCTCGGCTGCGTGTCGTCCGACCATGAAATGAAGGCGATCGGCCTCGAAGCGAAGATCTTCGCGTGCGGCGTACAGATCGCGCCGCTGCGCTGGACCTTCCGGGACGGCATCTCGTTCCGCTTTTCGTGGCTGTCGCGATGGCCGGCTCCGTTGCAGCGGATCGTCTACGCCGCGCTCGGCCGGTTGCTGCACCGACTGTGGCTGGTGCCGGTGTTCAAGGAAGACATCATGGTGTGGAGCAATCGCGACTACACGGGCTACGGTACGCCGGTCGCAGGCGACGGGCCGTATCCGGTGTTTCAGCGATGGGCGCGGCAGTTCTATCCGGGCGAGGGTCGGCCGGCGGCGCAGCGGTGCGACACGCGTGTGGACGCGTTCGCCGAGAAATAGCGGGAGCCGGCGGTTGCGCCTCGGGACGCTTTGCGCTAAACCGTCCGCCTGACCAGCATCGTCCGGATCTCCGAAATCGCCTTCGTCGGATTCAGCCCCTTCGGGCACACGTCCGTGCAGTTCATGATCGTCCGGCAGCGGAACAGCCGGTACGGATCCTCCAGATCGTCGAGCCGTTCGGCCGTCGCCAGATCGCGCGAATCGGCGATGAAGCGGTACGCCTGCAGCAGCCCCGCCGGCCCGACGAACTTGTCCGGATTCCACCAGTAGCTCGGGCACGACGTCGAACAGCACGCGCACAGAATGCATTCGTACAGCCCATCGAGCTGGTCGCGCTCTTCCGGCGATTGCAGCCGCTCGCGCGCGGGCGGCGTCGTGTCGTTGATCAGGTAGGGCCGGATCGAGTGGTACTGGTTGAAGAAGTCGGTCATGTCGACGATCAGGTCGCGCACCACCGGCAGCCCGGGCAACGGCCGCAGCACGATCTCGCGCGGCAGCGTCTGCATGTTGGTCAGGCACGCGAGGCCGTTCTTGCCGTTGATGTTCATCGCGTCCGACCCGCAGATCCCCTCGCGGCAGGAACGCCGATACGACAGCGTCTCGTCGTCGCGCTTCACGCGGCCGAGCACGTCGAGCAGCATGCGGTCGTCCGGGTTCACGTCGATCTCGTAGCGCTGCATGTAAGGCGCCGTGTCGCGGTCGGGGTCGTAGCGGTAGATATGCAGGGTGCGCGGATCGCTCATCGGTTCCTCCCGGCGCGAGCCGGCATGGGTGGGTTCAAGGGATGCTGCGGGACGACTGTCGCGGCCAACGGCGCCGCAAGCGCCATGCCGGTCAGTCGTCGTCCACGCGCTTGTCGATCAGATAGCGGCCGCGCTCGAGCCCCGCACGCAGCGCCTCGACCTCGGTCAGCCATTCGGGGCCGGCGGCCTCCGGTACCATCAGCTCGATGCGCGCGCCGTTGACGTACACCTGTACCTCGTCGCGCCATGCGCCGCACTCGTTGGGTCGCGCCCATACCAGGATTTCGTGGCCGCGATACGGGTCCCGAACCTGTGCGTCCTGTTGATGTGCCACGGTGGCCTCCTGTCTTATCTGCGATGGCGATGAAAAAAATGCGCACCGCATGATCGCCGTGCGCGCCGCCGGCCTCGCGCGCACGCGCCGTGCCCGGCCGGCACGCTGCTTGCGTCCCTTTTCCGCATCGAACCGTTACCGGCCCGCATCTCGAAGCGCCGGAAGGGATGCACATCATGATCGGCCACCTCGAATTGCTTGGACGCCTGCTGCTGGCCGCGCTGCTCGGCAGCGTGATCGGGCTCGAACGCGAACGCCTGAACTGGGCCGCGGGGCTACGCACGCACATGCTGGTGTGCGTGGGCTCCGCGCTCGTGATGCTGGTGTCGACGTTCGGCTTCGAGGACGTGCGCGGGCAAAACGGCGTCGTGCTCGATCCGTCGCGAGTCGCCGCGCAGGTCGTGTCCGGCATCGGCTTTCTCGGCGCGGGCTCGATCCTGCTGCGCGGCGAAGTGGTGCGCGGGCTGACGACGGCCGCGAGCCTGTGGGCGGTGGCCGGCGTCGGGCTCGCCGCGGGCGGCGGCATGGTGGTTGCATCGGTCGGCGCGACGGCGATCGTGCTCGCGATCCTCGCGGGCGTGAAGCCGCTCGAGCGCCGCTTCATCGCGCAGCGCCAGCAGCGCACGCTGCTGCTCGTGGCCGAACGCGGCGGCCTGACGCTCGGCACGCTGCACGAGGCGCTCGGCCCCGGCCGCGTTCGCGTGAAACGGTTCATCGTCCAGCAGTCGGACGACGATCCGGACACCGACGACATCTCCGTCTCGTTCTCGCGCACGAGCGGGCCGGAATTTGCGGCGATCTGCGAAACGCTGCAAAACATCGCGTGCGTCCGGACCTGTCAACCCGACACCTCGTCAAGGAGTTTCGTGTGACTCAGACCGACCTGCTCTCCTATCTCGTGACGAGCCAGCTCGCCGCCCGCATGCGCAGCGGCGCGTGGCTCACGACCAGCCAGCTGGTCGGCGCGTTGCGCGCGTGGCTCGCGTGCCGACACGCCGAATGCGAGTGGCTCGACCGGATCAGGATCGCGCACGCGTCGGCGACGATCGCGCAGGAGATCTACGACATCGCGATCACGCACGGCGATCCGCACAGCGGCGAACGCGTGCGGCTCGACGCGGATTCGCCGGAATTGCAGGCGCTGCGCGCACGCTGCGACGCGCTGTTGCAGCGGATCGACGGCGGCCGGGACGTCGGCGCACGATGATCGTGCCGGACCGCGTGCCGCGCGCCGACGATCGGCGCGTCGATCCCGCGCCGGCGGACGGCCCTTCGCGGCACGGCCTGCTCGAACAGGGGCGCAACTGCGACACGATCCGCCATGCCGACCGCTTCGCGATGCTGGTCGACGGCGACGCGTACTTCTCGACGCTGCGCGCCGCGCTGCTGCGCGCGCGCCATACGGTGTTCATCGTCGGCTGGGACGTGGACAGCCGGATGCGGCTCGCGCCGGGCGGCGCCGACGACACGCTGCCCGACACGCTCGCGGCCTTCCTGCACGCGCTCGCGTCCGCCCGCCACAACCTGCGCATCTACGTGCTCGCGTGGGACTTCGCGATGATCTACGCGCTGGAGCGCGACTGGCCGCCCGTGTATCGGGCCGGCTGGCAGGCACATCGGGGCATCCGGTTCCGGCTCGACGACGCGCACCCGCGCGGCGCGTCGCATCACCAGAAGCTCGTCGTGATCGACGACCGGCTCGCGTTCGTCGGCGGCCTCGACCTGACGCGCGCCCGCTGGGACACGCCCGCGCATGCGGCCGACGACCCGCGCCGCCGCGACGAGCACGGCATGCCGTACGGCCCGTTCCACGACGTGCACGCGATGTTCGACGGCGATGCGGCCGCCGCGATCGGCGAACAGGCGCGAGCCCGCTGGCTGCAGGCGTGCGGGCGCCCGATCGCGATCCGCGCGCAACGGCATCTCGACCGGCCGGACGACCCCGATCCGTGGCCGCCCGACGCGCGCGTCGACGTGCGCGACGTGCGGCTCGGCATCGCGTACACCGCACCGCGCCACGGCGGCCGCGAACCGGTCACGCAGGTGCGTGCGCTCGTCGAGGACATGATCCGCGCCGCGGAGCGGCACCTGTATGTCGAAAACCAGTACTTCACCGCGGCGGTGGTGCGCGAAGCGTTGTCGGAACGCCTCGCCGACGCGCACGGGCCGGACGTGACGGTCGTCGCGCCGCGCGTGCAGAGCGGCTGGCTGCAGGAAGCGACGATGGGCGTGCTGCGCGCGCGGCTGCACGCGACGCTCGCGTCGGCCGACCGCTTCGATCGCTACCGGCTGTTGTATCCGCACGTCGACGGGCTCGGCGACGGGTGCGTGAACGTGCACAGCAAGGTCGCGATCGTCGACGACGAATGCATCGTGATCGGCAGCGCGAACCTGAACAACCGCTCGATGCTGCTCGACACCGAATGCTGCATCGCGCTGGTCGCGGGCGGCGATGCCCGCGTCCGCGCGACGATCGCCGGCATGCGCGAGCGGCTGCTGGCCGAGCACCTCGGCACGACGCCCGCGGCGGTGGCCGACGCATTCGCGTGCGGAGAACGGCCGAACGTCGTACTCGACCGGCTGCGCGCGAAGCCGGGCCGCACGCTGCGCACACTCGACCCGGCCGTGTCGCCGCAATTCGAGGCGCTCGTGCCGGTCAGCGCGCGGCTCGACCCCGAGCAGCCGATCGAGCCCGACCGGTTCGTCCGCGAATTCGTGCCGCACGAGCAGCATCGCTCGCTCACCGCGCGCTTCTTCGTGCTGGGCGCGGTGGTGCTCGCGATCGCCGCGCTGGCGCTTGCGTGGCGCTTCACGCCGCTGGGCGCGCACCTGAACGTTGCGTCGCTGTCGCGCGCGGTGGCCGGCATCGCGCGGCTGCCGGCCGCGCCGGTGCTGCTGCTCGCGGCCTACGTGATCGCCGCGACCTTCGCGGTGCCGATCACGCTGCTGATTGCCGCGACGGGGCTCGTGTTCGGCGCGTGGCCGGGCTTCGCGTATGCGGGCGTCGGCTCGATGGCCGCAGCCGCCGCGACCTACGCGCTCGGCCGCTGGCTCGGGCGCGACGCGGTGCGCCGGCTGGCCGGCCCGCGCGCGAACCGGCTGAGCGAGCACATCGGCCGGCGCGGCGTGGTCGCGATGGCCGTGCTGCGGCTGCTGCCGATCGCGCCGTTCACCGTCGTGAACCTCGTCGCCGGCGCGTCGCACATCGGGCTGCGCGACTACCTGATCGGCACCGCGCTCGGGATGCTGCCCGGCATCGTGCTGACGGTCACGTTCGCGCACCAGTTGACCGCCGCGCTCAGCCACCCGGGGCCCGGCGCGTTCGCGTGGCTCGCGGCGATCGGCCTCGCGCTGGTCGGCGTGTCGATCCTGCTCGTGAGGGTGCTGCGACGATGGCGCTGAGCCAAGATCCGGCCCCGCCGCCGCACGTCGTCACCGCCGACGCGGCGCCCGCCGCCGCGCCGGGCGGGCGCGACCTGCGGATCGCGACCTACAACATTCACGGCGGCTACGGCGCCTGGCCGGCGCGCGCGGTCGACCGGATCGCGGCGGTGATCGACGAACTCGATGCGGACGTGATCGCGCTGCAGGAAGTGCCGCTCGGCGGCACGCGTGCGCCCGACGTGCTCGCGCACCTGCGCGACGCGACCGGCATGCACGCGGTGGCCGGCCCGACGATCGATACGCCGGAGCGCCGCTACGGCAACGCGGTGCTGTCGCGCTGCCCGATCCGCGCGGCGCGCACGCTCGACCTGTCGTTCCATCCGCGCGAGCCGCGCGGCGCGCTCGACGCCGACATCGATTGCAGCGCGGGCCCGATCCGCGTGGTCGCGACGCATCTCGGGCTGTCGGCCAGCGAACGGAGCGCGCAGGTGCAGCGGCTGCTCGCGGCGTTCGATACGGGCGCGATGCCGGTGATCCTGCTCGGCGACATCAACGAATGGTTCGTGCGCGGCCGCGCGCTGCAGGCGCTCGTCACGCGGTTCCGGCGCGCGCCGGCGCCGCGCACGTTCCCGACCGTGTGCCCCGTGTTCTCGCTGGACCGGATCTGGATTCATCCGGGCGAGCTACTGGTCGACGTGGTGGTGCATCGCAGCGCGCGGGCGCGGCACGCGTCCGACCACTATCCGCTGGTGGCCCGGATGCGCGTGACGCCGGCGACGGGCACGGCGCTTGCGCGGTAAGCCGTTTTTCGATCCGACGGAGGCAGCTCATGCGAACCGACGCACTCGACGGAAAGGATCTCGACTACTGGTGCGCACGCGCGTTGTGCGCCGACGACGAAGACACGCTGCGCTTCACGGCCGTCGCGCCGACCGTCGTCGTGACGGCCGCGTGCGACGCGTTCCGGCACCTCGACGCGCCGTTTGCGCCTTCGGCATCGTGGGCCGATGCGGGCACGGTGCTTGAACGCGTGGAGGACCTGCGAATCGCCCGCCACGGCGACGACGTCGAATGCGACGCAACCTTCGTCGACGGGCCGTCGACGTGCGGCGCTCGCGGCCGCGATGCGCGCGTGGCACTGCTGCGCGCGTTCGTGCGCGCGCGCTTCGGCGACGAGGTGGACGAGCCGCCGCCGTTCCCGCACCGGATCGAACATGGGGCGGTGGTGCGGTATGACCCGGGTGTGCCGATTCCGACGTCAGATGACGATCCGGCGACGGGAGACAGTTCGGATATCCGCTCGGTACCACGCATGTAGATCATGCGCGAGTCCGGCGGTCATGTAAAAACGACAGGGCCTTTCCGGCCGGCTTTCCGCACACGCCGTGCCCGCAGGGAATCGCGCAGCAGGCACGCAGGTTGCGACGCACCGACGGTTACCGCTCGCCGCCGCCCGCCCCACGCCATGGACTCCACACCGCCGTTCGCTCCACACCTCTACTTCTGCGACGCCCGCCTCGTCGGGCCGCTCGACGCATGGCCGCAGACCTTCGCGCATATCGCCGGGATGGGCTTCGATCACGTGCTGGTCGGTGCGTTCTGGGCCGCGAGCGTCGCCGGCTTTCCGCGCCACGTGGCCGATTTCCGGCGGCCGGCCCAGTCGTTCGCGACACGCGCGAGCGCGCTCGAAACCTTCTCGCGCCTCGCGCAACTGGCGAAGGGCCACGGGCTGCGCCTGCTGCTCGAAGTCGTACCCGATCGCATCGCGCGCGAGAACCCGCTGCGCGCCGAGCATCCTGACTGGTACGTCGAGCGCACGCACGACGACGCGTTGATCGACCCGCGCGGCACCGCGCACGCGCTGGACATCGCGCATGCGAACGCCGGCGACGAAGCGGTGCGCGACGCGCTGTCGGCATGGTGGTGCGCGCATCTCGCGACGTTCGCCGACGCGGGCGCGGCCGGCTTCCTGATCGACGCGCCGCATCACCTGCCGGCCGACTGGTGGCCGGGCTGGCGCGCAGCGCTGCGCCGTGCGCGCCCGGACGTCGCGGTGCTCGCGGGTGTACCCGGCCATGCGCGCGACGCGCTCGCGCAGCTCGAAGCCGCCGGGTTCGACGCGGTGTTTTCATCGGTGCGCTGGTGGGATCTGCGCGCGCCGTGGTTCGCGGACGAACACCGACTGCTGCGGCGCATCGGCGCGCCGATCGCATTTCCCGATGCGCCCGATGGCCCGCGTCTCGCCGACGACTGGCCCGACGCGCCGGACGATACCGTCGCCCGCGCGTATCGGCGCGCGCTGTGGACGGCGGCGGCCGTCGGCACCGGCTGGCTCGTGCCGATGGGTTTCGAACGCGGCGTGACGGTGCCGCTGATGGCGCGCGACGCGGATGCCGTGCGCTACCGCGCCGCATTCGAGCACGCGCGTTTCGACCTGTCGGGCGCGCTCGCCGATGCGAACGCGTGGCGCCGCGCGACACCCGTCGCGGCGGCGCGCGGCGAGATCGTGCAACTGAGCGCGCCGGGCGCGGGCGCGACCGCGCTGCTGCGCGGCACCGGCCCGTCGCTCGAACACGACGACGCGGCGTTGCTGATCGCCTTGAATCCCGATCTCGACGCGCCCGCCACGATCGACCCCGCGACGATCCTACCCGGCGTACCGGGCGGCTTCACGCGCGTCGCCACGCAGGACGGCGCGCACACGCAACCGCCGGCCGCGCTCGAGCCGTTCACGCTCGCGCCCGGCGCGTACGCGCTGCTGCATGCGTGGCGGGCGCCACCCGTCACGGCGCGCGCCGACGCCGCCCGCGAGCGCACCGCGCTGTCGGCGGCGCTCGCGGCCGACCGGATCGCGATCGAGCGCGTCGAACCGTCGGTCGACGACGGCCGCTTCGCGATCAAGCGCGTGATCGGCGAGCCGCTCGTCGTGAGCGCATCGATCTTCACGGACGGGCACGCGCATCTGGCGGCCGTGCTGCAGTGGCGCGCCGCCGATGGCGACGAATGGCGCGAAGTGCCGTTCGAAGCCGAGCCGAACGACCGCTGGCGCGCCTGCGTCACCCTCGACCGGCTCGGCCGCCATGAATTCCGCGTGGTCGCGTGGCGCGACGACTGGGCGTCGCTCGTCACCGACATCGCGAAGAAGCGCGCGGCCGGCCAGGACGTGACGCTGGAGGTGCGCGAAGCGCAACTGCTGCTCGCGACCGCGCTGAAGCGCGCCGAGCCGGCCGATCCACGCGCGCTCGCGCAGATGAAACGGCTCATCGAGGCGCTCAAGGACGCGTCGCCCGACGACCGCCTCGCGCTGATCGGCGGGCCCGCGCTCGCCGACGCGTTCGCGGCGCTGCGCTACCGCCCGTTCGTCACGCACGACGCGACGGTCTACCCGGTCGACGTCGAACGCCGCAAGGCGCGCTTCTCGAGCTGGTACGAGATGTTTCCGCGCTCGGCCAGCGACGATCCGCACCGGCACGGCACGTTCGACGACGTGATCGCGCATTTGCCGCGCATCCGCGACATGGGTTTCGACGTACTGTATTTCCCGCCGATCCACCCGATCGGCACGTCCGCGCGCAAGGGTCGCAACAACAGCCTGAGCGCCGGCCCCGACGACGTCGGCAGCCCGTACGCGATCGGCTCGCCCGACGGCGGCCACACGGCCGTGCATCCGCAGCTCGGCACGCTCGACTCGTTCCGCGCGCTGGTCGACGCCGCGCGCGGGCACGGGCTCGAGATCGCGCTCGATTTCGCGATCCAGTGCTCGCCCGACCATCCGTGGCTCGCCGCGCATCCGGGCTGGTTCGCGTGGCGGCCCGACGGCTCGCTGCGCTTCGCGGAAAATCCGCCGAAGCGCTATCAGGACATCGTGAACCCCGATTTCTACGCGCCGGACGCGCTGCCCGACCTGTGGCTCGCGCTGCGCGACGCGGTGCTGTTCTGGGTCGATGCGGGCGTGCGGATTTTCCGCGTCGACAACCCGCACACGAAGCCGCTGCCGTTCTGGGCGTGGATGATCGACGACGTGCGCGGCCGGCATCCGGACGTCGTGTTCCTGTCCGAGGCGTTCACCCGGCCGGGGATGATGTACCGGCTCGCGAAGGTCGGCTTCTCGCAGTCGTACACGTACTTCACGTGGCGCGAGTCGAAGCGCGACTTCATCGACTACCTGACCGAGCTGACGGCCGGGCCCGCGCGCGAATTCTTCCGGCCGAACTTCTTCGTCAACACGCCCGACATCAACCCGCGCCACCTGCAGAACGCACCGCGCTCGCAGTTCGTGATCCGCGCGGCGCTCGCGGCGACGCTGGCCGGCTCGTGGGGCCTGTACTCGGGCTTCGAGCTCGGCGAATCGGCGCCGCTGCCGGACAGCGAGGAATACGCGGATGCGGAGAAATACGAGCTGCGCGCGCGCGACTGGAGCAAGGCCGCGCACATCGGCACGGAAATCGCGCGGCTGAACCGCGCGCGGCGCGATCACCCGGCGCTGCAGACGCATCTCGGTCTCACGTTCGTCGACGCGGACAACGACTCCGTGCTCGTGTTCATGAAGGCGACGCCCGCGTTCGACAGCGTGGTGATCGTCGCGATCAGTCTCGACCCGTGGCATCCGCAGGCCGCGAACTTCACGCTCGACGCGGCGCTGTGGCGCGGCCTCGGGCTGGCCGACGGCGAACCGCTCGATGCGCTCGAACAGGACGCCGCGCACGCGCAAACCTGGCGCGGCCATCGCCAGTACGTGTCGCTCGATCCGCACGTGCGGCCGTACGCAATCTGGCGGCTCGCGCCGTCTCCGGGCGCCACGCGGGCGGCGGCGCCCGAACCGGATCCCGCCCGCCGCCCTTCGGGAGCGCATGCATGATGAAACGCGAAGATTCCCTCGACGACGTGCGCCGCGCGCAATTCCCGTCGCTCGCGCCGGCCGGCACGCCGCGCCGGCGCCGTGCGCGCCGCCGCGAACCCGCGCTCTGTGCGGACGATCCGCTGTGGTACAAGGATGCGATCATCTACCAGGTGCACGTGAAGTCGTTCTTCGACTCGAACAACGACGGCATCGGCGATTTCCCCGGCCTGATCGCGAAGCTCGACTACATCGCCGAACTCGGCGTCGACACGATCTGGCTGCTGCCGTTCTATCCGTCGCCGCGCCGCGACGACGGCTACGACATCGCCGACTACCGCGACGTGCATCCCGACTACGGCACGCTGGCCGACGTACGGCGCTTCATCCGCGAAGCGCATGCGCGCGGCATCCGCGTGATCGCCGAACTGGTGATCAACCACACGTCGGACCAGCACCCGTGGTTCCAGCGCGCCCGCCGCGCGAAGCCGGGCTCCACGCATCGCGACTACTACGTGTGGTCCGACACCGACACGAAATACGCGGGCACGCGGATCATCTTCCTGGATACCGAAACGTCGAACTGGACGCACGACCCGGTGGCCGGCCAGTACTACTGGCACCGTTTCTATTCGCACCAGCCGGACCTGAACTTCGACAACCCGGCCGTCGTGCGCGAAGTGATCCAGGTGATGCGCTTCTGGCTCGATCTCGGCATCGACGGGCTGCGGCTCGACGCGGTGCCGTACCTGGTCGAACGCGAAGGCACGAACAACGAGAACCTGCCGGAGACGCACGCGATCCTGAAGCGGATCCGCGCGACGATCGACGCCGAGTATCCGAACCGGATGCTGCTCGCGGAAGCGAACCAGTGGCCGGAAGACGTGCAGGAGTACTTCGGCAACGAGGACGAATGCCACATGGCGTTCCACTTCCCGCTGATGCCGCGCATCTACATGTCGATCGCGAGCGAGGACCGCTTTCCGATCCTCGACATCATGCGGCAGACGCCGGCGCTCGCGCCGAGCAACCAGTGGGCGGTGTTCCTGCGCAACCACGACGAGCTGACGCTCGAGATGGTCACCGATTCGGAGCGCGACCTGCTGTGGCAGACCTATGCGAGCGACCGCCGCGCGCGGCTGAACCTCGGCATCCGGCGCCGGCTCGCGCCGCTGATGGAGCGCGACCGGCGCCGCATCGAGCTGATCAATTCGCTGCTGCTGTCGATGCCCGGCACGCCGGTGATCTACTACGGCGACGAGCTCGGGATGGGCGACAACATCCACCTCGGCGATCGCGACGGCGTGCGCACGCCGATGCAGTGGTCGTCGGACCGCAACGGCGGCTTCTCGCGCGCCGATCCCGAACTCCTGGTGCTGCCGCCGGTGATGGGCTCGCTGTACGGCTATGACGCGATCAACGTCGAGGCGCAGACGCGCGACCCGCATTCGCTGCTGAACTGGACGCGGCGCATCCTTGCGACGCGCCGCGCGTCGCAGGCGTTCGGGCGCGGCACGATCCGCTTCCTGCGCCCGGAGAACCGCAAGGTGCTCGCGTACCTGCGCGAGCTGGACGGCCACGAGCCGGTGCTGTGCGTCGCGAACCTGTCGCGCGCGTCGCAGGCGGTCGAGCTCGACCTGTCCGAATTCGCGGGGCGCGTGCCGATCGAGATGACGTCCGATTCGCCGTTTCCGCCGATCGGCCAGCTCCCGTATCTCCTCACCTTCCCGCCTTACGGGTTCCTGTGGTTCGTGCTCGCCGAGCACGGCCGCGAGCCGTCGTGGCGGCAACCGCACGCGGAGCCGCTGCCCGAATACGTGACGCTCGTGATGCGGCGCGGCGATACGCGGCCGGACGTTTCGCAACTGCATGCGCTCGCGCACGATGCGCTCGCATCGTGGCTCGCGCGGCGGCGCTGGTTCGCGTCGAAGGATCGCAAGATCGGCGACGCGTGGCTGAACGTCGTCACGCCGATTCCGGACGAGCCGTTCCAGTACGCGGAGGCGTGGGTGTCGGCGAGCGACGGCGGCGTCGAACGCTACGTGGTGCCGCTCGCGACCGCGTGGGGCGGCGAGACGTCCCATCCGCTGTTCGCGCAACTGGCGCTCGCGCGCGTGCGGCGCGGCCATACGGTCGGCTACCTGACCGACGCGTTCGCGCTGCCGGCGTTCGCGCGCGGGATGCTGCGCAAGCTGCGCGACGGCGCGACGGTGCCGATGTCCGACGGCGGCCAACTCACCTTTCTGCCGGAAGACGCGCTCGCCGGGCTGGACCCGGGCGACGACGCGGAAGTGCGCTGGCTCGCCGCCGAGCAGAGCAACAGCTCGCTCGTGATCGGGGACGCGATCGTGCTGAAGCTGGTGCGCAAGGTTGCGCACGGCATTCATCCGGAAGCCGAAATGAGCCGGCACCTGACGCGCATCGGCTATGCGAACACCGCGACGCTCGCCGGCGAAGTCGTGCACGTCGATCCGGACGGCACGCCGCACACGGTCGCGATCCTGCAACGCTATGTCGACAACCAGGGCGACGCGTGGACGCGTTCGTTCGATTTCCTGCGGCGCGCGATCGACGAACTCGCGCTACCGGCCGCGGACGAAGGCGAAGCCGCCGAAACGGGCGAGGAGCCCGATGCGCTGCTCGGCTACGCGGCGTTCGCGGGCATCATCGGCACGCGGCTCGGCCAGTTGCACGTCGCGCTCGCGCAGCCGTCCGACGATCCCGCGTTCGCGCCGGAACGCGCGACGCCCGAACACGTCGACGGCTGGTGCGTGGACGCGATCGCGTCGTTCGAGCGCGCGCTCGACGTGCTGCGCACGCGGCTCGATGCGCTCGATCCGGCCACCCGCGCGTCGGCCGACGCGCTGCTCGCGTCGCGCGACGCGGCCGTGGAGGCGCTCGGCGAACTCGTGCCACGCACGCTCAATGCGCAATGCACGCGGATTCACGGCGATTTCCATCTGGGCCAGGTGCTCGACGTGCAGGGCGACGCGCTGCTGATCGACTTCGAAGGCGAACCGGCGCGCGCGCTCGAGCGGCGTCGCGCGAAATCGCATCCGCTGCGCGACGTGGCCGGCCTGCTTCGCTCGCTGTCGTACGTGAGCGCGACCGCGCAATTCGCGATCGAAAAAGCGCCGCCGCAAGCGGCCGGCCGCAAGCGCGCGCTGTTCGACCGCTTCGGGCAGGCGGCCGCCGACCGCTTCGTCGAATGCTATCGCGCGGCGGCCGACCTCGCGCCCGCGCGCTTCGTCGATCCGCACTACGCGGATCGCCTGCTCGCGCTGTTCCTGATCGACAAGGCGTCGTACGAGCTGTGCTACGAAGCCGCGAACCGGCCCGACTGGCTGAGCGTGCCGGTCGGCGGGCTCGCGGCGCTGGTCGACCGGCTGCTCGGCGACGGCGTGCTGCCCGACAACGGAGGAAACCCATGACCGACACGCTGTTCGAACGCGCCGATATCGATGCGCTGCTCGCCGGCCGCCATCCCGACCCGTTCGCTTGCCTCGGCCCGCACGAACAGGCCGACCACGTCGTCGTGCGGGCGCTGCTGCCCGGTGCCGAGCGCGTGCGCGCGCTGTCGCCGGACGGCGCCGAACTCGGCGCGCTCGCGTGCGTCGACCGCGCCGGCTGCTTCGCGGGGACAATCGCGCGCAACGGCGGCACGCCGCACTATTTGCTCGCGATCGATTGGCCGAACGCACATCAGGTGACCGACGACGCGTATGCGTTCGGCACGCTGCTCGACGAAGCGGCGCTTGCGCGCTTCTCGGCCGGCGACCCCGAAGCCGTGCTCGACTGCCTCGGCGCGACGCCGGTGCGCATCGACGATACCGACGGCGTGCGTTTCGCGGTCTGGGCGCCGAACGCGCAGCGCGTATCGGTGGTCGGCGATTTCAACGGATGGGACGGGCGCCGCCATCCGATGCGGCTGCGGCGGCCGTCGGGCGTGTGGGAACTGTTCGTGCCGGGCATCGGCCCGGGCGAACGCTACAAGTACGAGCTGCGCGCGGCCGACGGGCGCGTGCTGCCGCACAAGGCCGATCCGTGCGCGCGGGCGACCGAGGCGCCGCCGCGCACGGCGTCGGTGGTCGCCGACGTCGCGGCGCTCCACGCGTTCGCATGGCACGACGACGGCTGGATGCATGCGCGGCCGCGCCACGACGACCGCTACCGCGTGCCGTGGTCGATCTACGAGGTCCATCCGGAATCGTGGCAGCGCATCCCCGAACAGATGGACCGCAGCGCGACGTGGGACGAGCTCGCCGAGCGGCTGATTCCGTACGTGAAGGGAATGGGCTTCACGCATGTCGAATTCATGCCGATCGCCGAATACCCGTTCGGCGGCTCGTGGGGCTACCAGCCGCTCGCGCAGTTCGCGCCGTCCGCGCGCTTCGGGCCGGTCGACGGTTTCGCGCGCTTCGTCGATCGCGCGCACGCGGCCGGCATCGGCGTGCTCGTCGACTGGGTGCCCGCGCATTTTCCGAACGATGCGCACGGGCTCGCGCAATTCGACGGCAGCGCGCTGTACGAGCATGCCGATCCGCGCGAGGGCATGCATCCCGACTGGAACACCTGCGTGTTCAACGTCGGGCGCACCGAGGTCAGCGCATTCCTGGTGGCGTCGGCGCTCGCGTGGGCGCGCCGCTATCACGTCGACGGCATCCGCGTCGACGCGGTCGCGTCGATGCTGTACCGCGACTATTCGCGCAAGGAAGGCGAATGGGTGCCGAACATATACGGCGGCCGCGAAAACCTCGAATCGGTCGCGTTCCTGCGCCGGCTGAACGACACGCTGCACGGTGATGCCGCGCCGGCCGGCGTCGTCACCGTCGCGGAAGAATCGACCGCGTGGCCGGGCGTCACCGCGCCGACCGCCGACGGCGGGCTCGGCTTCGACTTCAAGTGGAACATGGGCTGGATGCACGACACGCTCGCGTACCTGCACGAAGACCCGATCCACCGCCGCTATCACCATGACCGGATGACGTTCGGGCTCGTGTACGCGTTCTCCGAACGCTTCGTGCTGCCGCTGTCGCACGACGAGGTCGTGCACGGCAAGGGCTCGCTCGTCGCGAAGATGCCCGGCGACGCGTGGCAGCGGCTCGCGACGCTGCGCGCGTATTTCGGCTTCATGTGGGCGCATCCCGGCAAGAAGCTGCTGTTCATGGGCAGCGAATTCGCGCAATGGGCGGAGTTCGCGCACGATGCGACGCCGCACTGGGACTTGCTCGACGCGCCCGCGCATCGCGGCGTGCAGCGGCTCGTGCGCGACCTGAACCGCACGTATGCGGCCGAACCGGCGCTGCATGCGCTCGACTGCCACGCGGCCGGCTTCTCCTGGCTGATCGGCGACGACCGCGACAACAGCGTGTTCGCATTCGCGCGCCGCGACGATGCGGGGCATCTGGTCGTCGCTGTCTGCAACTTCACGCCCGTGCCTCGCGCCGGGTATCGGCTCGGGCTGCCCGCGCCGGGTCATTGGCGCGAACTGATGAACACCGATGCCGCGTCGTACGGCGGCACCAACGCCGGCAACGACGGCGCCGTGTGGGCCGAAGCCGTGCCCGCGCACGGCGAGGCGTGGTCGGCGACCTTGCGCCTGCCGCCGCTCGCGACGCTGTGGTTGACACCTGCCTGATTGCTCCCGCCCTCGACACGGAGATACGCCCCATGCCGACCGCCCTGCCCGACCGTCTCGAACCCGGCCGCAGCTATCCGCTCGGCGCGACCTGGGACGGCCTCGGGACCAACTTCGCGGTGTTTTCCGCGCACGCGCACCGGATTCAGCTGTGCGTGTTCGATCCGACCGGCCGCAAGGAACTCGCGCGCCTCGACCTGCCCGAATGCACCGACGAGGTATGGCACGGCTACCTGCCGAACGCGCATCCGGGCACCGTGTACGGGTTCCGCGCGGACGGCCCGTACCAGCCGCAGCACGGCCATCGCTTCAATCCGACCAAGCTGCTGCTCGACCCGTACGCACGCAAGCTGGTCGGCCAGTTCCGCTGGTCGGACGCGCTGTTCGGCTATCGCGTGCATTCGAACCGGTCCGACCTGTCGATGGACCGCCGCGATTCGGCGCCGGCGATGCCGAAAGCCGTGGTCGTCGACGAGGCGTTCGACTGGAGCAACGACCGCCGCCCGAACGTGCCGTGGCGCAGCACCGTGATCTACGAGACCCACGTGCGCGGCGCGTCGATGCGCCGCGCCGGGCTGCGCCCGCCGGAGCGCGGCACGTTCGCGTCGCTCGCGCATCCGGCGTTCGTCGATCACCTGCTGTCGATCGGCGTGACGACGGTCGAGCTGCTGCCGATCCACGCGTTCCTGCAGCAGCGCGAACTCGTGAAGCGCGGGCTGCGCAACTACTGGGGCTACGACACGGCCGCGTTCTTCGCGCCGGAGCCGTCGTATCTGACGACGCGGCGGCTCGACGAAATGCGCATCGCGGTGCGCCAGCTGCATGCGGCCGGCATCGAGGTCGTGCTCGACGTCGTCTACAACCACACGTGCGAAGGCAACCAGCTCGGGCCCACGCTGTCGTGGCGCGGCCTCGACAACGCGAGCTATTACCGGCTGCGGCCCGACGATCCGCGTTACCACGTCGACGAAACCGGCTGCGGCAACACGCTGAACATGTCGCATCCACGCGTCGTGCAGATGGTGATGGATTCGCTGCGCTACTGGGCGAGCGCGTTCAACATCGACGGCTTCCGCTTCGATCTCGGCGTGACGCTCGGCCGCGAGGATCACGGCTTCGAGCCCGGCGCGGGGTTCTTCGACGCGTTGCGGCAGGACCCGGTGCTCGCGCAGCGCAAGCTGATCACCGAGCCGTGGGATCTCGGCCCCGGCGGCTATCAGCTCGGCCGCCATCCGCCCGGCTTCGCCGAATGGAACGACCGGTTTCGCGACACCGTGCGGCGCTTCTGGCGCGGCGACGCGGGGCAGCGCCCGGAACTGGCCGCGCGCCTGTCGGGCTCGGCCGACCTGTTCAATCACGGGCGGCGCCGCACGTGGGCATCGGTCAATTTCGTCACCGCGCACGACGGCTTCACGCTGGCCGACCTCGTGTCGTATGCGGGCAAGCACAACGACGCGAACGGCGAAGACAACCGCGACGGCCGCGACGACAACTGCAGCGCGAACTGGGGCGCCGAAGGGCCGACCGACGACGCGGCGATCCGCGACGTGCGCCGGCGCGTCGCGCGCTCGATGCTCGCGACGCTGTTTACCGCGCTCGGCACGCCGATGCTCGTGGCCGGCGACGAATTCGGCCGCACGCAGCAGGGCAACAACAACGCGTATTGCCAGGATAACGAACTGTCGTGGCTCGACTGGGACCTGGCGCACAGCGACGAAGGCGTGCAGATGACCCGCTTCGTGTCGCGGCTCGCCGCGCTGCGGCGCATGTATCCGGTGATGTCGGCGCCGCGCTATCCGTCGGGCGACCGCGACGGCGCGCCGGGCATGCGCGAGATCGGCTGGTTCGACGAACGCGGCGACGCGCTGACCGTCCCCGCGTGGGAAGACGGCGAACGCCGCGCGCTGACGATGCGGCGCGTCGGCACCGGCCGCACCGGACGCACCGAGGCATTGCTCGTGATGCTGAACGCGTCGGCCGAGACCATCACGTTCATGCCGCCCGCGCCCGTACTCGATTACCGGATCCTGCTCGACACCGCGACGCCCGACGCCGGCCCGCGCTCGTGGCCGCAAGCCGGGCTCGACGTTGCCGCGCATGCGGCCGTGATCGCGGTCGCGGCCGTGCCACCCGACCTGTCTTCGTGAGGAGCCGCCATGACGTCCCGTTCCGCCCATCCGCCCGGCACGCGCGCGTACGCGTCGTCGTTCGGCGCGACCTGCATCGATGCGGACCGCACGCGCTTCCGGCTGTGGGCGCCCGCGAGCCGCACGGCCGCCGTCGAACTGCAGGACGCAGGCGGCCGTGCAATCCCGATGACGCCGGCCGGCGACGGCTGGTTCGAGACGGTCGCGCCGTGCGGCCCTGGCACGCTGTACCGCTACCTGCTCGACGACGCGCTCGCGGTGGCCGATCCCGCGTCGCGCTTCCAGCCGTATGACGTGCTGGGCCCGAGCCAGGTCGTCGATCCGGCCGCGTACCGCTGGCGCAACGACGCGTGGCGCGGCCGTCCGTGGCACGAGACGGTGCTGTACGAGCTGCACGTCGGCGCATGCGGCGGCTACGCGGCCGTCGAGCGGCGGCTGCCGGCGATCGCCGAACTCGGCGTGACCGCGGTCGAGCTGATGCCCGTCAATGCATTCCCCGGCGCGCGCAACTGGGGCTACGACGGCGTGCTGCCGTTCGCGCCCGACGCGTCGTACGGGCGGCCCGAGGAACTGAAATCGCTGGTCGACACCGCGCACGGGCTCGGGCTGCAGGTGTTCCTCGACGTCGTGTACAACCACTTCGGCCCCGAAGGCAACCTGCTGCCGCGCTACGCGCCGGACTTCTTCCGCTCGGACCGGCAGACCGCGTGGGGGCCGGCGATCGACTTCTCCCGCCCGCAGACGAGCACGTTCTTCATCGACAACGCGCTGTACTGGCTCGACGAATACCGTTTCGACGGGCTGCGCATCGACGCCGCGCATGCGATCGACGACGACGCGTGGCTGCGCGAACTCGCGCGCCGTGTGCGCGCGCACGCGGGCGACGCACGCCACGTGCATCTCGTGCTGGAGAACGAGCGCAATACCGCGAGCCTGCTCGGCCCCGGCGGCTTCGACGCGCAATGGAACGACGACTTCCACAACAGCGCGCACGTGCTGCTGACCGGCGAGCGGGACGGCTACTACCGCGCGTACGCGGATGCCCCGCTGCGTCATTTCGCGCGCACGCTCGGCGAAGGCTTCGCGTACCAGGGCGAACCGTCGCCGCTGCACGACGGCGCCGCGCGCGGCGAGCCGAGCGCGCACCTGCCGCCGACCGCGTTCGTCGTGTTCCTGCAGAACCACGACCAGATCGGCAACCGCGCGTTCGGCGAACGGCTGCGCGCGCTCGCGAACGACGACGCGGTGCGCGCGGCCACCGCGCTGATGCTGCTCGCGCCGTCGATCCCGCTGCTGTTCATGGGCGAGGAAGACGGCAGCACGCAGCCGTTCCAGTTCTTCACCGACTATCGCGGCGCGCTGGCCGACGCGGTGCGCGAAGGCCGGCGTCGCGAATTCGCCGCGTTTCCCGCGTTCGCCGACGCCGCGCATCGCGACGCGATTCCCGATCCGAACGACATCGCGACGTTCGTGCGCTCGTCGTCGCACCATCCACCCGACGAGTCGTGGCCCGACGCGGCCGCGTGGCGGCGCTTCTACCGCAGCGCGCTGGCCGTGCGCGCGGCGCTCGTGACGCCGCACCTGGCCGATGCGCGCTCGCTCGGCGTCGACCTGCTCGCGGGCGACGGCGACCCGCCCGCGCTGGTCGCGCGCTGGCGCCTCGGCGACGGCAGCACGCTGACGATCGCGCTGAATCTCGGCTCGCACGACGCGACGCTGCCCGCGCTGCCGGTCGGCAAGATCGTGTTCGAGACGCCGCCGCGTGCGCGCGACCGGCTGCCCGGCGGGCACGTGCCGCCGCGCGCGTGCGTCGCGTGGCGCGACGGTGCGGTCAACCACGATGCGCGGCAGCACCGCGCGAACGGACGGAGCCCGTCATGACGACCGACGTCCCGATCGCGGCGCTCGCCCGCGCGGCCGGCCTGGAACCCGACTGGACCGACGCGGGCGGCGTCGCGCGACGCGTGGCCGACGACGCGCTCGTCGCGCTCGTCGATGCGCTCGGCTGGCCATGCGGCACCGCGATCCAGCGGGTCGACAGCGCGGCGGCCCTCGCCGATGCGAAGGCGTCCCCGCCGCGCGTCGTGACCGGCGACGCCGGCCGGCCGCTGACGCTGCCCGCGACCGTCGCGGCGCCGGGCGCGCGCTTCCGGATCTCGCTCGAAACCGGCGGGCACGTGGACGGTCGCGTGGGCGGCACGGGCGAACACGGCACGCTGCCGCCGCTCGCGATGCCCGGCTATCACGCGCTCGACATCGGCGAGCAGCGTATCGGGCTCGCGATCGCGCCGCCGCGGGCGCTACCGTTCGACGCGTTCGCGCACGCCCATGACGCGGGCCGCCGCTGGGGCATCGCGGCGCAGCTCTACAGCCTGCGCCGCACCGGCGACGACGGCGCGGGCGACTACACGGCGCTCGCGCGGCTCGCCGCGCAGGCGGCGCGCCACGGCGCGCAGGCGGTGGCGATCAGCCCGACGCACGCCGGCTATCCGGCGCTTCCCGCGCACGACAGCCCGTATTCGCCGTCGTCGCGACGCTGGCACAACGTCGCGTATCTCGACAGCGACGCGGTGCCGGGCGCCGAAGCCGCGCATCGCGCGTCCGCCGGCGCGGCCGATGCCGCGCTGATCGACTGGCCTGGCGTGCTGCCCGCGAAGCTGCGCCGTCTGCGTGCGTGCTTCGACGCATGGCGCGCCAGCGACGACCCGTCGCGCGATACGTACCAGCGTTTTCGTGCGGCGGGCGGCGCGGCGCTCGACGCGCATGCGCGCTTCGACGCGCTGCAGGCGTTCTGCATCGAGCACGGGATCGGCGCGGACTGGCGGCAGTGGCCCGCGCAATGGCGCATGCCGGGATCGGCGGAAGTCGACGCGTTCGCGCACGCGCATGCCGACACGATCGCGTTTCACACGTTCCTGCAATGGTGCGCGTCGTGCGCGCTCGGCGACGCGCAGCACGCGGCGCGCGGCGCGGGCATGGCGACCGGGCTGATCGCCGATCTCGCGGTCGGCTCCGATCAGGCCGGCAGCGACGCGTGGGCGCACGGCACGACGCTGCTGCGCGGCGTATCGCTCGGCGCGCCGCCCGACCTGTTCAATGCGGCCGGCCAGGCATGGGGCGTGACGACGTGGACGCCCGACGCGCTGCGCGCGGACGGCTTCATGCCGTTCATCGAGCTGCTGCGCGCGGCGTTCGCGCATGCGGGCGGCATCCGCATCGATCACGTGCTCGGCTTCGCGCGGATGTGGATCGTGCCGGACGGCGGCTCGCCGCGCAGCGGCGCGTACCTGCGCTATCCGCTCGACGATCTGGTGCGGCTCGTCGCGCTCGAGGCCGCCCGCCATCGCGCGATCGCGATCGGCGAGGATCTCGGCACCGTGCCGGCCGGGTTGCGCGAACGGCTCGGCGCGCAAGGTGTCGCGGGCATGCGCGTGCTGTGGTTCGAGCGCGACGCGAATGGCGCGTTCCGGCCGCCGTCCGCGTGGGATCGGGACGCGATCGCGATGACGTCGACGCACGATTTGCCGACCGTGGCCGGCTGGTGGCGCGGCGTCGATCTCGGGTGGCGGCGCGTCGCGGCCGAGGCCGACGCCGCGAAGCGGCGCGACGAAGCGCAACCGCGCGATGTCGCCGCCCCGGCGCCGGACGATGCGAGCGCGCACGATTCGGACGAGATCGTGCAAAGCATGGCGTTCGGACACGACACCGTGCCGCGCACCGATTCGAATCACGCGACGCCTCCCCCGCCTGAACTGCTGGCCGCTCATGCGGAACGCGCGACCGAGCGCGCCGCGCTGTGGCACGCGCTGCAGCACGCTGGCTGCGCGCCGGCCGGCGCCGCGGTGCCGCCGGCCGACATGCCGCCGGTGAACGGGATCCTGGCCTACGTCGCGAGCAGCCCGTCGCCGCTCGCGCTGCTGCCGCTCGAGGATCTGCTCGCGCTCGACGCGCAGCCGAACCTGCCGGGGCCGCCATGCGGCCATCCGAACTGGCGGCAGCGGTTGCCGCGCACGATCGACGCGTTGTTCGACGCCGACGTGCGCGCGCGCATCGCCGCCGTCGTGCAGGCGCGCCGCGCGGGGAGGCACGGCCCATGACCCCACGCGCGACGCTGCGACTTCAGCTGCATGCGGGCTTCACGTTCGACGACGCGGCTGCGCACGCCGACTACTTCGCGCGGCTCGGCGTCAGCCACCTGTACCTGTCGCCGGTGTCGACGGCCGAGCCCGGCTCGCTGCACGGCTACGACAGTGTCGACCATGGCGCGCTCAGCGCGGAACTCGGCGGCGAAGCCGGTTTCATGCGGCTCGTCGACGCGCTGCGCGCCCGCGGCCTCGGCATCGTCATCGACATCGTGCCGAACCACATGGGCGTCGGCGGCTCGTCGAACGGCTGGTGGAACGACGTGCTCGAATGGGGGCCGGCGAGCCCCTACGCGCGCTATTTCGACATCGACTGGCATCCGCCCGACGCGGCGCTCGACGGCAAGGTGCTGCTCCCGTGCCTCGGCGCGCCGTACGGCGAGGCGCTCGCGGCCGGCGACATCACGCTGCGCGCCGATGCGGCCGCGGGCCGCTTCTACATCGCGTGCCCGGGGCGGCGGCTGCCGGTTGCCGCCGCCACCTATGCGGACATTCTTCGCATCGCGAATCGCGCGGACCTGAACGCGCTCGCGGAGCGCTTCGACGTCGCGCCGGTCCGCGACAGCGCGCGGCTGGCCGCCGCCCATGCGGCGCTGCGCGACCATGCGGCCGCGCACGGCCCGCATGCGCTCGACGCGGTATTGCGCGGCGCCGATCCGCGCCGCGCACGCTCGCGCGCGTGCCTGCATCACTTGCTCGAACGCCAGCACTACCGGCTCGCCTGGTGGCGCACGGCCGCCGACGAGCTGAACTGGCGGCGCTTCTTCGACATCGCGACGCTCGCGGCCGTGCGCGTCGAAGACGAGGCGGTGTTCGACGCCGTGCATGCGCTGCCGCTGCACCTCCATGCGGCCGGGCTCGTCGACGGCGTGCGCGTCGATCACGTCGATGGCCTCGCCGATCCGCGCGCGTATTGTCGCCGGTTGCACGCGCGGCTCGCCGCGCAGCGCGACGCGCGGCCATACATCGTCGTCGAGAAGATCCTCGCGCCCGGCGAAGCGCTGCGCAGCGACTGGGCCGTCGACGGCACCACCGGCTACGACTTCATGAACGACGTCGGCGCGCTGCTGCACGACCCGGCCGGCGCCGAGCCGCTCGCCGCGCACTGGGCGGCCGTATCGGGTTCCGCGCGCACGTTCGCGCAGGAAGCGCTCGACGGCAAGCGGCGCGTGCTGATGCGCCAGCTCGCCGTCGAGCATGCACGGGTCGCGCGGTTGCTGCACGGAATCGCACGGACGTCGCCCGCGACGCGCGACGTCAGCCTGATCGCGATCCGGCGCGTGCTCGGCGAACTCGCAATCCGGCTGCCCGTGTACCGGATGTATCCGGCGCGGGGCGCCGAACCGGCCGACACCGACCTCCGCGTGCTCGCGCACGCGTACGACGGTGCTTACGCGGCGGTCGATCCGGCCGACCGGTTCGCGCTCGAGCACGTCGCCGCGTGGCTCGGCTTGCCGGTGGTGCGCGTGCCGCGCGTGGACGCCGATGCACTGGTCGCGGCGCGTGTCGCGTTCGCGCAGCTCACCGCGCCGCTGGCCGCGAAGGGCGTCGAGGATACGGCCAACTATCGCTACGGCCGGCTGCTGTCGCGCAACGAGGTCGGCGCCGACGCCGGCGACTTCAGCCTGTCGCGCGGCGCGTTCCATGCACGCAACCGGCGCCGTGCGCGCACCGTGCCGCATGGGCTCCTCGCGACGGCCACGCACGACCACAAGCGCGGCGAGGACGCGCGGGCGCGGCTCGCGGTGCTCAGCGAAGTGCCCGATGCGTGGCGCGCGGTGTCGCTCGACTGGTCGGCGCTGAACCTGCCGCATCGCGGCGGAGCGCACCGCGACCTCGCGTGGACGCCGGGCCCGGCCGCCGAGGCGATGCTGGTCCAGACGCTCGTCGGCTGCTGGCCGCCGGCGCTCGCCCCCGACGATGCGGCCGGCCTCGACGCGCTCGCGACGCGCGTCGTGCAATGGCAGACGAAGGCGCTGCGCGAGGCGAAGCAGTACACCGACTGGCTCGCGCCCGAGCCGGACTACGAGCAAGGCTGCGAAGCATTCGTCCGCGCGATCCTGACGCCGCGCGGCGCGGGCGATTTTGCGCATCGGCTGCATGCGTTCGTCGCACGGATCGCGCCGGCCGGCGTCGTCAACAGCCTGACCCAAACGGCGCTGCGGATCGCGTCGCCCGGCGTGCCCGATCTCTATCAAGGTACCGAGTCATGGGATCACTCGCTCGTCGACCCGGACAACCGTCGCGACGTGCCGTTCGCGACGCTGGCGACCGTATCGGTCGACGGCCCGGTGGCGTCGTATCTGCCGGTGTGGCCCGATGCGCGGGTGAAGCGCGCGCTGATCGAGCGGATGCTGGCGCTGCGTGCGCGATGGCCGGCGACGTTTGCGCACGGTGCGTACGTGCCGCTGCGGGTGCGTGGGAAGCTCGCGCGGCACGCGGTGGCGTTCGCGCGCTGCGATGACGCGGCTACCGTGGTGGTGATCGCAACTCGGCTCGCGTGCCGGTTGCTCGGCGAAGCGCCCGCGTTGCCGCGCGTGGAGCCTGCGCAGTGGGGCGACACGGCGGTCGTGCTGCCGCGCGGCGTCGAAGGACCGTGGATCGACGGGTTGAATGCGCGCGACGCGATCGATGCGCCGGAAGGGGTGCTGGCGGTTGATCGCTGCCTGGCCGAGTTGCCCGTGGCGGTGCTGGTTGCTGGACGGTCGAATCAGGATCGTCCCGGACACGCTCGCGCCCGGTAGCCCCCTCGGTCGTCGCCACCTAAGGAATGGAGACTCATAGCCCACTTAAAGGGGTCGAAACAATTTCGGACGGATGTCGTGTCCACACCGCCCGTCTGTGGCTCGGGGATAATCGAATTTATGCAAAACAGGCCGCGTATAATCGTTTTTGTACATCCGTAATCGATTTGCGCACAAAACCGACGTTTCTAATCGATTTTGAGCAGAGCCTGAGCCGACTGAGAGGAGCCTCCCCATGCCCGAATTGCCCGACGATCCGATTGGCGGCGCGTGGTTAATCGCGAACTGCGACGTTGCGCCCATGGCTCGGCCTCCCGTACTCAGTCGCATCGGGAGCCGACGAGCCACCGAAATCGTCGACGGCTATCGACTCGAAACCTACCCGGAACTCATGCGTCCGTCGGATGACTTCGCCGCCCATCTCCAGTTTCATCTGCGTCACGAGATCCCGCAACTGGAGCTTCTCACGCGCTTGTTCAAGAAATCGGGCCCCAGTGCCATCCAGGCGTGGATCGACGCCGAGCCGACCGGTCAGTATGCCCGTCGCGCCGCTTTTCTTTACGAATGGCTCATCGATGACCACCTGAGTGTTCCCGAGCGACTGGGCGGCAACTACGTCGACGTCCTCGACGACACCAAGATCGTCACCTCGTCCCGCAACCACGTTCTGAGAAATGCCCGGTGGCGGGTGAACGACAACCTGCCGGGTACGCGCTACTTCTGCCCGACGCTCGTCAAGACTGCAGCTTTCATGGAGGCCGCCGCGCTTGACGTGCCGCGTCTCTTCGCCGATCTGGCAAAGGAGTTCGGCGAGGATTTGCTGATGCGTGCGGCAACCTGGATGACATTGCGGGAAAGCAAGGCCAGTTTTGCCATCGAGGGAGAGGCTGACCACACCACTCGTATCCAGCGCTTCGCCGACGTCATGGCCCGACGTACCGCTCAGGGCGAACAACCGTTGACAGATGCCGCCGCTGCCGAACTGCAGCGGGAAATCCTCGGCGAGCGAACCACGCTCACGCATTTCGGCTTCCGGCAATCGCCCGTATTCGTCGGAGAGACCATACGCTTTAGCGAAGTCGTCCACTACGTGGCGCCTGGACAAGACGATGTTCCCGCAATGCTCGACGGACTTCGCGCATTCCTGGAGCGCACTACCGGGCAATCCCCGGTGCTGCGCAGCACGGTCGCAGCCTTCGGTTTCGTCTATGTTCATCCATTAGCGGACGGAAACGGCCGCGTCCATCGCTTCCTGATCAACGATGTCCTGCGCCGGGACGGCGCCATTCCCGCGCCGGTGATCCTTCCCGTTTCCGCGGTGATCATGGACGACGCCGGCGAACGTCGTGGATACGACAGCGTACTGGATCAGGTGTCCGTACCCCTGATGGAACAAGTGCGCGACAACATATCGTTCACAGCGGCCCAGACGTCTTATCCGGACGGTGTCGTATCCAATTTCGCGTTTGACGGCGCCGAACGGGCAAGACCTCTATGGCGGTATCCGGATCTGAGTCCGCATGTGCAATATCTGGCCAACATCATCCGGCGCACGCTAACCGAACACATGCGCGAGGAGTCGCGCTATTTGCGAAGCCACACGCTGGCTCGGCAGGCGCTCAAGGAAATCGTCGAAATGCCGGATCATCAAGCCGACCGGGTACTACGATCGCTCGAGCAAAACAACGGACAACTCAGCAACGTCCTCGCAAAGGAAATGCCTGTCCTGCAACGACCCGGTATTTGGCCCGCTATCGTTGATGCGGTTTCTGCGGCATTTCGCGACGGTGAATCGGTCGATGTCGCGATTGCCGACCGTTACCGGCCCGAACGGCCGGCGGGCCAGTAAATACCCGACCTCACGACCACTCTTCCGGCGGCATCTCGCCGCGATCGTCCTCCCACAGCGGTTTCCCCGCGTCTTCTTCACGGCTCGGTGTCACCGGCCCGTTTCCGCTTGCGCTGCGATCACCGCGCTCGCCGCGCCGCGCGCCGTCGCGCGGCGCCGCCGCATGCGGTCGTGCTCGCACACGCGTCGGCGTCACGGTTCGCTGCCCGCTGCGGCGACGCCCGTCCGTCGATTCCGCATCGTTCGTCTGTCGTGCATTCGAAGCCGTAGCCATATTTCTCTCCTTAGTCATTGAAAAAAACGGTCGCCCACGCGCAGCAATTTCGGTGCCGCGCGCCGGGCAAGCGTCTTGCTCCATCGCTTCGCCCCCTAACCATTTCGGAGGAGACGATGCCGACGAATCGCAACGCGCCGCCCGCCACACGCCGCCGCCTCGGCGGATGGATGGCCAGCGAGGAAGCGCACATGGCCGCGTTCCGCGAAAAAATCGCGAACGAGGCACGCGCGCATGCCGGCGAGCGCCTGCGCACGCCGGCCGTGCAGGAACTCGCGCGGCTGTTCGACGACAACGCGGTGCTGCGCATGAGCCTGACGCGCGCGATCGACGAAGCGCTCGAATCGGGATACCGGCTCGGCTACGCTTCGATCGGCGAGCTGATGACCGTGCTCGACCATCTGATGACGTACACGCCGCCGTTCAGCGAGGAAAGCCTGATCGTGTGCCCGCTGAACGCGTTCTTCGACTGGCCGATGTGCATGCCGTCGGGCCACGCGGTGTTTCGCGACGCGGCCGTCAATACGCAGTTGAAGCGCGTATTGAACGCATGGTGCGACTTCCTCGGCGGCCCGCATTCGCGTGCGCATCTCGACACGTCGCCGCCCGACGGCTGGTTCTGCGACGAAGCGCGCAAGCGCCTCGGGCTGTCGCAGTTCCAGTATCGCGAAGACCAGCCGCACTGGGGCTTCGATTCGTGGAACGACTTCTTCACGCGGCGCTTTCGCGACGGCGCGCGTCCCGTCGCGGCGCCCGACGATCCGCACGTGATCGTCAGCGCGTGCGAGGCCTCGCCGTATCACACCGAAACGAACGTGAAGCTGCGCGACAACTTCTGGATCAAGGCGCAGCCGTACTCGCTGCGCGACCTCTTCACGCCCGCGTGGCTGTCGCTCGCCGAGCGATTCGTCGGCGGTGACGTCTACCAGGCCTACCTCAGCGCGTACAACTACCATCGCTGGCATGCGCCGGTGCGTGGGGTGGTCACCCACGCGTATCGCGTAGACGGCGCCTATTATTCGGTCGCCGAAGCGGAAGGCCCGGACCCGGCCGGGCTCAACGACTCGCAGGGCTACATGACGGCGGTCGCCGCGCGCGCGGTGGTCGCGATCTCGAGCGACGATCCCGGCATCGGCACGGTGGCCGCCGTGTTCGTCGGGATGGGCGACGTGTCGTCGTGCGTGATCGACGTCATGCCGGGGCAGCGCGTCGACAAGGGCGACGAGATCGGCTATTTCCAGTTCGGCGGCTCGACCTACTGTCTGCTGTTCGAGGCCGGCGTGATCGATCGCTTCCTGTACGCGCCGCCGTTCGAAGGCCAGCCGCCCGTCGTGCAGGTCAATGCGCCCGTCGCGATCGCACGGTGAGCGTCGCGTGCGGCCCGGTGCGTCACGCTTCCGTGGTGTCGAACCGGGCCCCGTCGTGCCGCTGCACGCAGCACAGGACCGACAGTCCGTCGGCGGTCAGTGCCGGGCGGTGTGCGCCCGATGCGTCGTCGTGCTGCAGCACGATCAACTGTTGCTCGACAAGCGAGACAACGTCGTCGCGGTCGATCTGGATCTGTTCCGGTGCGTGATGCGCCAGGAACAGCGCGGCAAATTCATGGGCGGTCAGCATGCTCGTTTCCCCGTTGGCGGCGACGCGCGACGCGACACCGGCGTCGCATCGGCAGCCGGCGCGAAGCGTGCGCCGGCGACGTTACGGGCATGCAGGGACCGTGCCAACAGTGGGCATTCAACCGGTGGTCGTGCGACGCCCGCGCCGCGCGATCTGGCACCGCACGGCGCGTTCGAGCCGCTGCAAAGTTTTCAACGGCATGTAATGGGTAACGGCAAGCAACCGGGCGGCAACGGCGGGCGCCGGATACCTCCGATGAAACCCGCCTGACGCAGGCCGGTTGCGGGCCGCGCGCGTGGCGGAATGCGACCCCGCTCAGGGCTCCCGCGAGCGAAACAACCCCGCTCGCGCACGCCCGCCCGGCGCACGGAAATACCCGCTGTGCAGCACCACGTCGTGGTTGCCGCTCGCCAGCACGTCCGCGCACGCGGCTTCGATACGCGCACGGCCGCGCTCGAACGCGTCGCGCAGGTCGGCCTCCAGCGCGGAGTGCGCGCCAAAATGATCTTCCAGCGCCTCCACCGTAATCGCGCAGGCCTGCGGCGCCCCGTCCACGTCGACGACGAAGCGCAACTGCAGCGCCGCGCCGTCGAACGTCGGCGGTTCGTCGGTCAGCGTCACGGAGCGTGGGGAATCTGCCGGCATCGGCTCATACCCTCCGCGCCGCGAGACGCTCGACCAGCGCGCCGTTGAACGCGGGCAGATCGGCCGGCTTGCGGCTCGTGATCAGGTTGCCGTCGCGCACGACTTCCTCGTCGACCCACTTGCCGCCCGCGTGACGGATGTCGTCCTGCAGGCTCGGCCAGCTCGTCATCGTCTTGCCCTCGACGAGCCCGGCCGACACCAGCAGCCAGCCGCCGTGGCAGATCGCCGCGATCGGCTTGCCGGCGCCGACGGCCGCCGTCACGAATTCGCGCGCGGCCGGCACCATCCGGATCGCATCGCCGTTGATGACGCCGCCCGGCAGCACGACCGCGTCGTAATCGCCTTCGCGCGCATCGTCGAACGTGCGGTCGACCTTCACGCGCTCGCCCTTGTCGACGTGCCGGAAACCCTGGATCTCGCCGCGCTGCTGCGAAATCACGTCCACCTGCGCGCCTTCTGCCGCGAGCGCGCGCTGCGGTTCGACGAGCTCGGCTTCCTCGAAGCCGTCGACCGCGAGAATCGCTACCTTGCAATGATCCAGCCTGCCGCTCATGAATGCCTCCGTGGATGAGGATGGGATGGAAGTGGCACACGTCGTGCCGTTGCCCGTCACGCAGCAATCGCCGTTCCGCCGCGGGAGCCTTCGCCCGTCGGCCTCGCCGTTCCACGCGTCGCGCGGGACAACGGGGGAACGACCCGCGATCGGTGGCGGCCACCCGCGAATGGCGGGATCGGTCGCTGTACGTCGCCGCACGCCCGGCTGCAAAGATTTCAACGGGATGTAATGCGACGCCGTGGCGCCCCCGTACGCCGATCCGGCGCGATTACTGCAGATGACGCGCGGCGTCGAGCATCGCGTCGGTCAGCTCGACCGTCAGCGTCAGGTGTTCGTCGCCGGTATCGGGCAATTGCTCGAGCGTCTGCTGCACGGCGTCGTGCAGCATCGCGTGCACGCGCATCCGCGCGCCTTCGTCGAGATCCGCGTAGCGTTCCATCGTCGAGCATTCGAGCGCGAGCACGACCGAGTGCCGGGCCGCCTCGGGCGGCGCCTCGACGGCGTTCGCCCACGCCGCGTGGAACATGACCCTGCCCGTTTCGACGTCCACGTGGACCGTCGTGTCGAGATCGTCCATGTCGCTTGCATCGCCGTCGATCTCGTCCTGCTCCAGGAAAATCCGGGAATTCGATTGCATGATGTCCTCCTGCGTGGTGGCGGCGCGCCCGTCCGGGAAACCGCGCCGCCATCGCGCCGTGCCGGCCGCGCCGGCACGACACCGTCAATAACCGCTGGAACCGCCGCCCGTGCCGCCGGCCCCGCCGCCGCCCGTGCCCGTCGAGCCCGCCGAACCGCCGTTGCCGGCGCCCGACCCGCTCGTTCCACCCGACCCGCCGGCCCCGCCCGAGCCGCCGCCGACCCCGCCGCCCGCGGCGCCGCTACCGCCCTGGCCGGCGCCGTTCGGGCCGCCGCCCGGCTTCACGTGGCCTGCCGCCCCGCTGTGCGAACGCATCCCGTGCTTCGCGCCATGCCGTTGCGTGCCCGCCGGCGGAGGCGGCGCGGCCGTATTGCCATTCGTGCCCGGCGTCGACATGTCCATCGACGGATTCGGCGCACCGGTGCCCTCGTCCGAGCGCTGCGAGTTCTGCGCCCACGCGGCCGGCGCGGCCGCGACGATCGCGACGGCCGCGCAGGCCAGCACGCGCCGCGCGACAAACTTCGATTCGAATGCTGACTTCATGGCGTTTTCTCCCTATGGGTGATCGCGTGATGGAAATTCCTGCTCCGATCCTTCAGCAAGACCCATGCCGTCCCCGGCCACGGTCGCGACGCGGCACGCGATTTGCGGCGCCTCTCTGCGCACGACCCTTCTGTCACCCCATACGGAGCCCTGCCTTATGCCTTCCGCTTCCGCTTCCCACGCGCACGGCAAGCGCCACACGCGCCGCCCGGGCCGCGCGCGCAGCGCCGACCCGGCCCACCGCAAACGCTGGTCCGGCGAAGTCACGCAAAAAAGCGATGCGCTCGACATCGAGCCCGACATCTTCAAATCCGACGATCCGGCCGCGATCGCCGCGTCGCTGAAGCACTCGGCCGAACACAGCCGCCGCCGCAAGGCGTCGCCGTTCCAGTCGGCGATGTCAATGCTGAACTTCTACGTGAACCGCGCGGGCCGCAACCTGCCGAAGACGCGCCGTACGACGCTCGAACGCGCGAAGCGGAAGCTGCGCGAAGCCTTCGGGCGCAAGCCCTGACGGCTGGCGCGCCGCTCATCCCCGTCCGCCGCGATTCCCACGCATGCACGAAACCCTCTGGTACCTGATCATCGGCGCGGTGCTGCTCAGTATGGGCGTCGTGACATCCGCGCTGCGCCACCTTCCCTGTAGCTCGGCCATGATTTACCTGGTGCTCGGCGTCGCGCTGGGCCCGGCCGGCGCCGGCCTGCTGCATCTCGACCTCGAACGCGACGGGCCACTGCTGCGCGAGATCGTCGAAGTCGCACTGCTCGTGTCGCTGTTCGCGATCGGGCTGCGGCTGCGCGTGCCGCTGTCCGACAAACTGTGGCTCGTGCCGTGCCGTCTCGGGCTGCTCGCGATGATCGTCACCGTGCCGCTGCTCGCCGCATGCGCGGTGCTCGCGCTGGACCTCGGCTGGGGCCCCGCGCTGCTGCTCGCGGCGATCCTCGCGCCGACCGACCCGGTGCTCGCGCACGACGTGCAGGTGCACGATCCCGGCGATCGCGACCTGGTGCGCTTCGCGTTGTCCGGCGAAGGCGGGATGAACGACGGCATCGCGCTGCCGTTCGCGCTCGCGGGGCTCGCGCTGTGCGGCACCCCGGGCGCGACGCACGGCATCCCGCCGCTGTCCGGCACGTTCGCGCTCGTCGCGCTGTGGGGCATCGCGGGCGCGGCCGCGATTGGCGGCGGGCTCGGCTGGGTCACGACGAAGATGATCGGCTGGCTGCGCACGCGGCACGCGCAGGCGCTCGGCCTCGAAGGCTTCTTCGCGCTCGCGCTGATCGTGCTGTCGTTCGGCGCCGCGCAGCTCGCGCACACGTTCGGCTTCATCGCGACGTTCGCGGCCGGCGTCGCGATGCGGCGCGTCGAGCATCGCGCGAGCGGCGACCGGCCGCCGCGCGAAGTGATCGGCCAGATCGATTCGGAAGACGTGGTCGCCACCGAGAAGCATCCGGACAAGGCACATGCGTTCATGGCCGAATCGGTGCTGGGCTTCACGATCGAGCTCGAACGGATCGCCGAAGCGATCGTGATGACGATGATCGGCAGCGTACTGTCGACGCTGCCCGGCCCGCTGATCACATGGGGCGCCATCGCGCTGGCCGCCGCGCTATTCGTCGCCGTGCGTCCGCTGGCGGTGCTGCTCACGCTCACCGGCTCGCGCGCGACGCATGCGCAGCGGCGGCTGATGGCGTGGTTCGGCATCCGCGGGATCGGCTCGTTCTACTACCTGCTGTTCGCGCTCGAGCACGGGCCATCCGACGTGGTGCGCCCGCTCGCGGCGCCGGTGCTGGCCGTGGTATCCGCGTCGGTCGTCGCGCACGGGATCTCCGCGACGCCGCTGATGAACTGGTATTACCGGCTGCAGCAGCATCGGCGCTGACGTTTCACGCATCGGCACCGAGCCGCGCCCGCATCGCCGCGGTGATGCGCTGGCGCGTGCTCGCATAGCCTTCCCACGGGTCGCGCTTCAGCGTGTCCAGCCGCGCGTGCAGCGTATCGATCGTCCATTGCGCGCCGCCCGTCGTGTCGGGTACTTCGTCCCAGTCGAGCGGCACCGACACGCCCATGCCGGGCCGCGCCCGCACCGAATACGCGGCGATCGTGCTCGCGCCGCGCCCGTTGCGCAGATAGTCGACGAAGATCTTGCCGCGCCGGTGGCGCGGCCCCATCGTCGCGGTGAAACGGTCGGGCAGCGTGCCGGCGACGTGCTGCGCGACCGCACGCGAAAAGTCCTTCACGTCGTCCCAGCCCGCATGCCGCGTGAGTGGCACGACGACGTGCAGCCCCTTGCCGCCGCTCGTCTTGCAGAACGACACGAGCCCGAGCTCGTCGAGCAGCCCGCGCACGAGTTGCGCGGCGTCGATCATCGTGCGCCACGGCAGCGCCGGGTCGGGATCGAGGTCGAACACGATGCGGTCCGGCCGCTCGATGTTCGACGCGTGCGCGTTCCACGTGTGCAGTTCGACCGTGCCCATCTGCGCGGCGCCCAGCAGCGCATCGACGCTGTCGATCGACAGCAGCGGCCCGTGGCCCGGATCGAGCCCTTCGTGCTGCGTGACGAACGGAATCTCGCGGCGCTCCGCGTGCTTCTGGAAGAACAGCTCGCCGGCGATGTCGCCCGGCGCGCGCACGAGCGACACGGGCCGGCCTTTCAGATCGGCCAGCAGCCACGGCGCGACCCACTGCCAGTAACGCGCGAGGTCGATCTTGCGCGTGCCGCTTTGCGGGTCGACCACGCGCTCGGGATGCGTGATGCGCACGCGGCCCAGCGTGTCGGGGCCGGACGCGTCGCCTTCCGCGCGGGCGACCGTGCGAGCACGTGACCGGTGCGTGCGATCGGCGGTTGCGTGGGCGGCCGACGATGCGCGCTTGGGTTTGTCGTCGTGGGTGGTTTCGCGTTGATCCATCGTCACCTCCGTTTCCGTGTGTTTCGGCCTCTCGCGGACGATCTGCTCCGCCGGCTTGTCGTCGCGCAGCGCGATGAATGCGGCCTGCCGCACGATCCCGTCGCCGGTCCATTCCGCGAATTCGCATTCGGCGACGAGCGTCGGCTCGACCCAGTGCACGCGCGTGCGCGTGCGCTCGCGCGGCGGCGCATCGAACGGCATCGTGTCGCGTTCGTGCTTGCGCAGGATCGCGGCGAGACGGTCGAGCATCCGCGCGTCGAAGCCGGTGCCGACGCGGCCGACGTAGCGTAGCGGCGCCGGCCCGCGCCGCCGTTTGCCGGCCGGCGCCGGCTCGTGCACGCCGAGCAGCAGCGCGCCGAAGCCGTGCCGGCTGCCCGACGGCTCCGTAAAGCCGCCGATCACGAACTCCTGCCGGCGCCGGCATTTGAGCTTGATCCACGCAGGCGAACGGCCTGCGCGATAGCGCGACTCCGCACGCTTGCCGATCAGCCCTTCGAGGCCGGTGTCGCACGCGCTCGCGATCAGCGACGCGACGTCCTCGCCGAGATCGGGCGAAAAGCGCACGCGCGCCGGATCGCTGTTCGCGAGCAGCGGTTCGAGCAGTGCGCGACGGGCGGTGAGCGGCGCGTCGCGCAGGTCGTATCCGTCGAGATAAGGCAGATCGAATACGAAGAAGGTGACCGTGTCGGAGCGGTCCGTGCCGAACGCGTTCTGCAACGCCTGGAAATCGGGCAGCCCGTTTTCGCCGAGCACGACGGCCTCGCCGTCGAGCCATGCGTCGTCGACGTCGAGCGCCGCGAGCGCGTCGCGCTGCGCGCGCAGCTTCGCGGTCCAGTCGCGGCCTTCGCGCGTCATCAGCGTGACGCGCCGGCGTGCGCCCTTCCGTGCAATGCGCGCGAGAATCCGATAGCCGTCGAACTTCAGTTCGTAGCACCAGCCGCCCTGGGTCGGCGGCGCATCGACCAGCGTCGCGAGTTGCGGCGCGACGCGCTCGGGCAGCGGCGCACGCACCGCGCCTTCGACCTGCGACGGATCGGCAGGGCGCGGGCTGTCGCGGCTTGCGTCACTTTCGTGTCGCGCGTCGTGTCCATCGCCGGCGTCACCGGTCGATCGGCCGCGCCGCGCCGCATACCTGCGCGCGGCGCCGTCGGATGCGCCGTCGTGCACGCTCCCCGGCCGCTCGCCGACGACGTCGAATTCATCGGCGCTGCGGGCGTCGTCGTCGCGCTCCTTGATCAGGAGCCACTGCTCCTGGCGCCCTTCCTGCCGCCCGCTGCGCACGAGCGCCCAGCCGCCGTGCAGCTTCTCGCCGTCGAGCCGGAACGTCAGCTTGCCGGCCCGATAGCCTTCGCGTGCCTGCGCAACACCGCCGTCGGGCGTCCAGGTCCCCTCGTCCCAGACGACGACCGACCCCGCACCGTAATGCCCGGCCGGAATCTCGCCTTCGAACGACGCGTATTCGAGCGGATGGTCCTCGACGTGCACCGCGAGCCGCTTCACCCGCGGATCGAAGCTCGGCCCCTTCGGCACGGCCCACGACTTCAGCGTGCCGTCGAGTTCGAGCCGGAAGTCGTAGTGCAGCCGGCGCGCATGGTGCTCCTGGATCACGAAGCGCAGCGGATGGCGTTCGCGCGCGGCGGGCCTCGCGCCTGCTTTCGCATCGGCCTTCGTGCGCCGCTTCTCGTGCGCCCCTTCGGGCTCGGGCGTCGCGCCGAAATGGCGCTTGCGGCGATACGGATCGAGCTTGCCGGCCATCGCGTCACCTCGTCTGAATCGGAACCGGAGTCGGCGTGATCCGCATCACGCCGCGTGCTTGCGGCGCGCGGCGGTCTTTTTCGTCGCATGGTCGCTCGCCGCGCCGCGTTTCGCGGCGGTCTTCTTCGCCGCGGTTTTCGCCGTCGTACCTTTCGATGCGGATGTCGATGGCGGCTTGCGACGCGCGCCGCTGCGAGATGGGGACGACGACGCCTCGCCCTCGCCTTCGTCGCGCGCTCCCCGCAGATCCGCCGCCCGCGCACCGGCGCCGCCCTTCAGGCTGCGCTTCAGCAGCTCGGTGAGATCGACGACGTTGCTCGCCGCGCGGCCGGTCTGCGCGGGCCGATCCTCGATCTCCTCGATCTTGCCCGCGCGCACCTTGCGCTCGACCAGTTCGAGGATGTCGTCGCGAAACGTGTCGTGATATTCGTCGGGCGTCCAGGTGCCGGACATGTCGTCGATCAGCTTCTTCGCCATCCCGAGTTCGCGCGCGGTGACGCCCGCGCCCTTCGCGTCGGCGGCCGGCACCGACAGTTCGTCGAGCGGCCGCAGTTCTTCCTGCCAGCGCAGCGTATCGAGCGCGAGTATCGGCCCCACCGGAATCAGCGCGCCCAGATGCTGGCGGTCGCGCATCACCACGAGCGCGATGCCGATCTTGCCGCTGTCCTTCAGCGCGTCGCGCAGCAGCGCATAGACCTTCTCGCCCTTGCGGTCCGGCACCAGGTAGTACGGCGTGTCGAGATAGAGAAACGACACGGCGTCCTCGTCGACGAAGGTCAGGATGTCGACGGTCTGCGTCGATTCCGGGTTCGCCGCGCGGATTTCGTCGTCGGTGAGCACGACGTAGCGCTCCTTTTCGTACTCGTAGCCGCGCACGATGTCCTCGCGCGTGACTTCCTTGCCGGTGCGCTTGTTGATCTGCCGATAGCCGATCGGGTCCATCGAGCGCTTGTCGAGCATCCGGAACGACGGCTTCACGGTGCGCGTCGCCGGAAACAGCTGCACGGGCACGTGCACGAGCCCGAAGCTGATCGCGCCTTTCCATATCATCCGCGGTGCCATGCGTGTTCCTCCTTGCCGAATGCGCGCCCGCCCGAAGGCAGGCGCGCGGTACGGCGCAAGCCGCCGTCGGCGGCTGTCGGCCGTTTTGGGCCGCTTTCGGCCTTAAGCAGGCAACTCCGCCGCCTGCTGTTCGCGCGCCCACACGCGATGCTGGCCGAGGTGATCCGACAGCGAATTCAGCACCGCGTCGAGATCGACGGCCTGCCCGACGCACACGCCTTCGGCCGGATCGGGCAGGTGCGCGGCGCTGAGCAGCTGCCGACCGGAGCCGACGGCCGCGATCGGCTTCAGGTGCTTGAACGCCTCGCGCACGAAATGGCGGGCGTCGGCGCTATGCGCGAGATCGCGGCCATCGCCGTCGCCGCCGCACACGAACACCGCGTCGAACATCACCGACGGCATGCCGACGAGTGTCGCCTCCGGCACGATGCCGCCGATCGGCGCGAGCGTCGGCGCGACGATCGTCGGCACCGCGTGCGCGGCCTGCAGCGCGTCGCGCACCTGCTCGACCAGCACCGGGTTCACGCCAGGCGTCGCGATCAGCGCGATCTTGCGCGAGCGGATGCCGGGCTTCGCGCGGCCGATCAGGCTCAGCGCGGGCGAACGCTGCGCGACGACCGGCGTCGCGGCCGCCTGGGGCGCGGGCAGCCCGAGCCGTTCGGCGACTTGCGCGGCGAGCCCCGCGTCGAAGCGCGCGATGATCTCGTTGACCACGCGCTCGCGAATGTGCGGCTGCGTCACCTTGCCGAGCTCGAAGCAGTACGCGTCGCGGATATGCCGCTGCTCGATGTCGGTCATGCTCTGGTAGAACAGCGCGGCCTGCGAGAAATGGTCGGCGAACGATTCGCTGCGAATGCGCACCTTGTGGCCTTCGAGCGGCTCGGGCACGGTCTCGAACCCGCCGCCGGACGGCGCGGGCGGCGTCTCGCGCGGCCAGCCGCCGCTCGTCGAATTCGGCTCGTACGACGCCTGCCCGACGTTGATCGTCTGCCGGTGCATCGCGTCGCGCTGGTTGTTCGCGAACGGGCACACCGGCCGGTTGATCGGGAGCTCGTGGAAATTCGGGCCGCCGAGCCGGCTCAGCTGCGTGTCGGTGTACGAGAAAAGCCGCCCCTGCAGCAGCGGGTCGTTCGTGAAATCGATGCCCGGCACCACGTGGCCGGGGTGAAACGCGACCTGCTCGGTCTCCGCGAAGAAGTTGTCGGGGTTGCGGTTCAGCGTCATCCGGCCGATCGGCCGCACCGGCACCTGTTCTTCCGGTACGAGCTTGGTCGGATCCAGCAGGTCGAAGTCGAATTTGTCCGCGTCGGCCGGGTCGATCATCTGCACGCCGAGTTCGAACTCCGGATAGTCGCCGCGCTCGATCGCCGTCCACAGATCGCGCCGGTTGAAATCGGGATCGTGGCCGGCGATCCGCTGCGCCTCGTCCCACAGCAGCGAATACGCACCGCTCACGGGCCGCCAGTGGAATTTGACGAAACGCTCGACGCCGGCGGCGTTCACGAAGCGGAACGTATGCACGCCGAAGCCGTCCATCGCGCGATAGCTTGCCGGCAGCGCGCGGTCCGACATCAGCCACAGCACCATGTGCGTGGTTTCCGGCACCAGCGACACGAAATCCCAGAACGTGTCGTGCGCGGACGCGCCGGTCGGCATCTCGTTCGGCGCCTCGGGCTTCACCGCATGCACGAAGTCGGGAAACTTGATCGCGTCCTGGATGAAGAACACCGGCATGTTGTTGCCGACGAGGTCGTAGTTGCCTTCCTGGGTATAGAACTTCACCGCGAAGCCGCGCACGTCGCGCACGGTGTCGGACGACCCGCGCGGCCCCTGCACGGTCGAGAAGCGGACGTATACCGGCGTTTCGGCGGCCGGGTCCTGCAGGAACGCGGCCTTCGTGTAGTCGGCCATCGGTTCGTACACGCGGAACACGCCATGCGCGGCCGAGCCGCGCGCATGCACCACCCGCTCCGGAATGCGCTCGTGATCGAAATGCGTGATCTTCTCGCGCATGATGAAGTCTTCGAGCAGCGACGGGCCGCGCGCACCGCCGCGCAGCGTGTTCTGGTTGTCGGCGATCCGCACGCCCTGGTTGGTACGCAGCGCCTCGCCGTCGGGCCGCGCACGGTGCTCGTCGAGCTGGCGCGACTTCGCGCTGTCGTGCGGTTGAGTCGGGGGCGTCTTGCCGGCGGATGGGGGATTCGTCATCGTCTGGAGTCCTCATGGGATTCGGTAGAAGCCGCTGCCGCACGGCGACGCGCCGCGGCGCGCGCGTGCGGACGGCACGGAAAGCCGGCCCGGCGCGCCGCGAACGGCCCCGGGCCGGCGGCGGCGTCAGGGCGCGCGCAGCGCAGCGTCGAATTCCGCGGCCGTCACGTCGAGCGCGACGTTGCATTCGATCGCGGTGTCCTCGACGCGCGGCTTGTGCTCGTCCACCGCGCGCCGCGCGCGGTCGCACAGCTGCGTGCGCACGCGCAGCCGGTCGGCCCCGTCGAGCGTCGCGTAGCGTTCGATCACGTCCGCGTCGAACCGCATGTCGACCGTGCAGCGCCATTCGCGCGCGTCCTCCTCGGACGGCACGCGCACCCACGAAACGTGGATCGTCAGCCGCCCGGACGCGTCGTCCGCGTGCACGACGACGGTCGACTGCGACGGAAAACCGATCGCGAACGCGTGCTCGAGTTCCGCGACGCGCTGCGACCGGTCGGGCGTGACCGTCATCGGCGCACGACCCCGAGCAGCAGCGTGACCAGGAAGATCACGACGAAGATGTAGAACAGGATCTTCGCGATCTCGGCCGCACCGGCCGCGATGCCGCCGAAGCCGAACACGGCGGCAATGATCGCGATGACGAAGAAGATGATGGCGTATCGAAGCATGGAACCCTCCTGGATGACAGCGGTCGTCACTAAACGTCGGCGCCGATCACGCATCGTGCTTGTGTTTCGGTTTGCCGTGCGTGGGCGTCGAAGCCATTTTCTCGAGCTCTTTCTCGCTCATCGACTTGGCCATCGATTTCGACGGCGGCTTCAGGTCCTTCATTTTCGTGTCGCCGCGCTTGGCCGACAGCGCGGCCCCGGCGGCGCGCTGCTGAGCCTGGGATTTGGCTGGCATGGTTGCGCTCCTCTCGTTGGCGCGCGAGCCGACGCAACGCGCGGCACGCGCGGGTTGGAACAATGAGGCCGTCACGCGGCGTCGCGACGCCGCAGGTCGGCCGGCGGAATCTTCATCGCCTGGCGATACTTGGTCACCGTTCGACGCGCAAGAAGAATGCCGCGGCCCGCGAGGTTCTCCGCGAGCGCGACGTCGGACAGCGGGTCGGTATGCCGCTCGGCCGCGATCATGTCGCGAATCAGCACCTTCGCGGCCGACGCCGAACACACGCCCTTGCCCGCCGCCTCGAGCTTGCGCGGGAAGAAATGCTTGAACTCGAAGGTGCCGTGCGGCGTGGCCATGTACTTGTTGCCGGTGGCGCGCGACACGGTCGATTCGTGCAGGTCGAGCTCTTCCGCGATGTCGCGCAGCACGAGCGGCTTCATCGCGATCTCGCCGTAGCGGAAGAAATCGCGCTGGCGCGCGACGATGCATTCGCCCACGCGCTGAATCGTGTCGAAGCGCTTCTGCACGTTGCGGATCAGCCAGCGCGCTTCCTGCAGTTGCTGGCCGAGCGGCGAATCGCGTTCGCCGCTCGACTGCGCGAACAGCGTCGCATAGCGCTCGTGCAAGCGGGCGCGCGGCAGCACGGCCGGATTGATCGTCACGATCCACTCGTCGCGCACCTGGCGCACGATCACGTCGGGCACCACGTAGTCGCCGCGCGTGCTGCCGTAGTGATTGCCGGGGCGCGGATCGAGCCCGCGCACCAGCGCGCAAGCCGCCTGCAGCGTCTGCGGGTTGCAGCCGAGGCGCCGCTGGATCTCTGCCGTCTCGCGGCGCGCGAGCCGCTCGAGATGCTCGCGTGCGATCGCCTTCGCTTCCGCGAGCGCCGGCGTGCCGGCCGGAATCGCGTCGAGCTGCAGCACCAGGCACTCGGACAACGAGCGGGCGGCGATGCCCGGCCGGTCGAGCATCTGCACGAGCCGCAGCGCGACCGCCAGATCCTGCTCCGACAGCAGCAAGGCCGGATCGGCGGCAACCAGCAGTTCGGGCAGTTCCTGACGCAGATAGCCGTCGTCGTCCAGCGCATCGATCACGAGGCGCGCGGCTTCGCGGTCGCGCTTGTTGAGCGGATAGAGCCGCAGCGCATCGTGCAGCTGCTGATGCAGCGACGGCTCCGCGGCCATCCATTCGCCCGGCGACAAGCCGTCGGCGTCGTCGCCCTGACGGCTCGTGCCGCGCGGCGCGGGCGCGGCCGTAAACGGCACCTCGCCGTCCGGCGGACGGATGTCGTCGCGCTCGGGCGCCGCGTCGGGCGCGGCCGCCTCGGGCGGCTGCTCGGCGGTCGGCGCAGCGGTTTCGTCGTCGCCCTGGCCGTCTTCCAGAAACGGGTTCATGTCGAGCGCCTGGCGCAATTCCTGTTGAAACTCGAGCGAGGACAACTGAAGCAGCCGGAGCGACTGCTGGAGCCTCGGCGTAAGTGCCAGATGCTGTCGCATCTGCAGCGCAAGCGAGACGGGCATCGAAAGCCTCCTGACGTTGGGTTCGCGGGTTCGCGGTAGGTCTTCTACCGGACGTCATGCAGCTTCCATGCCAGTCGCGTAAAGCGCGCTACGACGCGGTTCTCGCGGGTTCGCGCCCCGTTTCGCCGCATGCGAGAGCCGCTTTTTTACAAGCCGGGGGCAAGTTAGGGGGCACGTATTTCGCTCGCGGGAAACGACGCCTGCCGACAGCTGCCCGACGGCCGCACGGCTAGCGTTTTGCGTCGATGCGGTCGACCGCCGAACGATCGAGAAAAGCGGTCGTCAACTCGGGCAGATGGCGGAGCAGCCACGCGGCCATGTCGCGTTCCTGCTGCAGGATCCGCTCGCAACACGCGCGGATTTCGTCTTCGCCCGCTGCTTGCGCGGCCGCGACGAGCGCCGTGTACGCGGCGATCTCGAGTTGCGCGAACGCGTAAGCGGCGAGCGCCGTCTTCACGACCTCGTCATCCGCGAGCATGCCGCTCGCGATCTGTCCGTACGCGGCGACGCGCGCGGCGAGATCCTTGGTCGCCGACGGCGACGTGCCGAGCCGCATCAGGCACGCTTCGACGAGCGCCTGCTGGCCGAGCGTCTCGTCGAGATGAAGCCGCAGCCGGTCCTGCAATTGCGGATAGTGGCCAACCCGCCTCATCTGCGCGTCGATCATCGTCTCGGCCTGGCGCTCCATCGCGTACGCATCGCGCAGCCAGTCCTCCAGGTGCTCATGCTGATTCGCCATCGCGTTCCTCCGGCCGCATCGCGGTGCGGCATGCCGTGACGCGGCGCGTCCCCGCGAGGCGTCCCGTCAGTACTGCATCGGCGGCGGCGTGCCCGGCAGCGGCTGGTCGCCCTGCGTGCCGTTCGGGCCCGGCGGCGGCACGTCGACCGGTTCGCCGACGGTCGTGCCCGGCGGCATCGTGTTGCCCGGCGACGGACGCGTGTCGTAACGCGTGTTCGCGTCCGGCATCGTCGTGGTCGACTGCGCGCCGCGGCCGTCGGGCGGCGCGGGCGGCGCCGCGCGCGTACCGTACGGGCCGCTGGCCGGTTGCGTGCATGCGCCCAGCGCGCACGCCGCGGCGAACGCACAGGCGCCCGCGCGTAACGTCTGGATCGTGTTCATCGAATCCTCCCTGGCATCGACGGCTCCGGGCTACGCCGTGGCGGCACCGCTCAGAGCCGGTTGAAGTGGAAATCGCCTGCGTACGCGGTCGGTGCGCGGCGCGCCATCATCGTGTCGAACTCGGCCGCGACGCGCGTGAGCGTGCCCCGTTGCCGATCGATGTCGGCCTGTTCGAGCGCGGCGAACGCGTCGGCGTCGAACGTCACGGTCAGCGACGCCGGATGGCCATCGACGCGAAAGCCGATATGCAATGCGCCGGCCGGGTGCTCCTCGACATGAAACGGCATCGCGCGCGCCTCGAAATGGCGGCCCAGCGTTTCGGCGATGTCCCGCAGCATGCCGGGTTTCACGCGGATGCTCATTGCAGGCCCTCCCTTCGTATCGGCGGCATCGCACCCGCCGGCCGCGCGCGCACCGGCGGCTCCGGCGACGGCGGATCGCGTTCCGGCGGCGCATGCCCGGGCGGATCGCCCTCCGGCTCCCGGTACGGTTCGGGCATGTCCGGCGGCACGTCGTCGGGATCGGGCGGCCCGGGGTCCGGCTCGATGTCGGGCAATGGCGGTTCGGGCCGTTGCAGCCACTGCGCGGGTTCGTGTGTCATCGGCATTCCTCGTTGCGGGTTCGGATCGGGATCGGCGCAACGCGCCGCGTAGCGACGATTCGCAAGCCGCATGCCGTCCGTTCATATCGTCCGCGCGGACGGATCGGGCTCGGATCTGCGGGGTTCGATACGCAGCCGCTCCGTCGCGCGCGAAACGCCATGCATTCGCTACACCGCTCGCTGCAAATCTTGCAAGCACGCCGCTACGCGTCGTACGCGGCCATCACGAGCCACAGCTCGCGGCCGTCGTCGCGCACGCGCGCCGCGAGCGCATACGGATCCGACGGCTCGCATGCGCACTGCAGCGCGAAGCGCGCGGGTTCGGTCGCGCCGAACGTCTCGTCGCCGAGCCGCCGCACGTCGGCCTTGCCTTCGAACATCCGGCGCTCGGGCCGGTAGATCAGCGGTTCATGCTTCCACATATCGAAATGGCTTTTCACCGAATCGAATCCGCCGCCGCATACATTGATTTCGTAGCGCACCCCTGGTCGTCGTTTCGGAATCATCGTCGTGCCTCCTGCTCGATGGGCGCGCGGCAGGCGCCCCTGCTGCGCTGTGTCGTCGTGGTCGTCTTCGTGGTCGTCTTCGTGGTCGTCGCGGTCGCAGTGGCAAGTCGCGTGCCGGGCGTGCGGAGCGGGCACGCGGGTTGCGACACCGGCGGCTCCTCGTCACCCATACGGAGCACCGCCATGAAGGATTCGACCCGGCACGGCCACGACGCACCGGCGCGCGAGCGGCAGCCCGACCCGCAACCCCCGCTGAAGGACCAGGACCACACGCGCACGCGCCATTCGGAGCGCCATATCGACAAGCAGCTGGAGGACACGTTTCCGGCGAGCGATCCGCCCGCGACCGGCGGCGTCACGCGCATCGAGCCCGACACGCCGCCCGGCACGCACGACGGCGGGCCGTGGGAGGACAAGCGCAAACGTGACGACAAGTGACGAGACGAACCGCGTGCACGGCATGCGGTTTGCTGGATCGCAGGGGCCGCATCGGCACATTGCTTCACCCACCCGCAAGGAGAATTTCATGCATCGCGTCAACGAAATCATGTCGCAGGACGTCGTGCGGATCGCACCGACCGACTCGATCCGTCACGCCGCCCAACTGATGGAGCGCTACGACATCGGCGCGCTGCCCGTGTGCGACAACAACCGGCTGATCGGGATGGTGACGGACCGCGACCTCGCGGTGCGCGCGATCTCGGCCGGCAAGCCGCCGGAGACGCGAGTCCACGAGGTTGCATCCGGTCCGATCGAATGGTGCTTCGACGACGATTCGCTGGACGAGATCCAGCACTACATGGCCGACGCGCAACTGCGCCGGCTGCCCGTCGTCGATCACGACAAGCGACTGGTAGGCATGCTGTCGCTTGCCGACATCGCGACGCGCACGGCCAGTCCCGAGCGCGACGACGTCGCGAACACGCTGGAAGGCGTGTCGCAACCGAAGCAGACGTGACGGGGCGATTCCCGCTCCGCCTCGACAACCCGCGCGACCCGCAGGGCCCGCCCCCGGGCACGGTCGCGCCCCACGCAGCCAGGAGGAAACCATGCAGACTTCCGATCAAGGTCAGACCCGCATCATCGGCAAGGGCGCCGCGACGGCGGCCGGCCCCGGCCCCGACGTGATGGCGGCCGATACGCTGGAAGGCGACAAGGTCTATACGACCGACGGCGACGATGTCGGCAAGATCAAGGACATCATGCTCGACGTGCGCTCGGGCCGCATCGCGTATGCGGTGCTGTCGAGCGGCGGCATCCTCGGCATCGGCGACAAGCTGCACGCCATTCCGTGGAGCGCGCTGACGCTCGACACCGAACGCAAGTGCTTCCTGCTGTCGGTCTCGTCCGAGCGGATCCGCAATGCGCCGGGGTTCGACAAGGACCACTGGCCGGCAATGGCCGATCCGCAATGGGCCGAGCCGCTGCACGAGTTCTACGGCAGCACGCCGTACTGGAGCGCCGGCGACGAACTCGGGCTGACCGATCCGACCGAGGACCTCGACGATCCCCGCACGCGCGGGCGTCACTGAGCGCACCCTGACGCGGCGCCGGTCCGCCGGCGCCTGCGTTCCACATCCGTTCGATACGCCCCGCGCCCGCGGGGCATTTTTTTGTCCTCGCGCCGCGGCGGATGCCGCGTCCGGCGCGCCGCCGGCCTTTTTACAAGGATCGTGTAACGTCCTCGTCGGGGCTCACCGCGCCGCCGCTCGCCGATTCGAGGTAGCCGAGCAGCCGGTGCGGCGTCAGCGGCTTCGCGCAGTGCGCGTCGAAGCCGGCTTCCTTCGCCCGTTCCCAATCGCGCCGCGACACGAGCCCGCTGCACGCGACCAGCAGCATGTCCGACGTTTGCGGATCGCCGCGCAGCCGCGCCGCGAGCTGCAGCCCGTCGAGGCCCGGCATCGCGATGTCGAGCACGACCGCGAACGGCTGCCAGTCGCGCGCGACGTCGCACACGGCGAACGGATCGTCGGCGACCCGGCACTCGAAGCCGCGCGCCTCCAGCAGCAGGCGCAGCGCGTCCGCCGCATCGCGATAGTCGTCGACGACCAGCACGCGACGCGGGCGGCGCGGCACGCTGTCGGGCGCGCGCCACAACAGCACGTCGTCGGCGGCCGGATCGTCGCCGGGTTCGGGTTGCATCGTGCTTCTCCTGTCGTTGGACGGGTTTGCCACGCAAGGCGCGCGCCCATTCCGACTGCATGCGGCATACCGGTTGCTGTCTCTTTCGCATCGTCGACACAGGAGTCTTTCATGCGCACGATGCGGCTTCGATCTTCCGGTTTGCTTCCCTCACCGCGTGCGACAGCACGCACGCCGGCATGTTCCGCGCGAGCGCGGCGCGCCGCCCGTTCGGCCTGCGCCGGAGCGGCCGCATGACGCGCAAAACGCCCGACCGCCAGGCACCGACGACGCCGACCGATGACGATGCGCCGGCCACGCTCGACGCGTGCCGCCGCTGCGCGCTGTGGGAGCACGCGACGCAGCCGGTGCCGGGCGCCGGGCCCGTCGACGCGCCGATCATGCTGGTCGGCGAGCAGCCGGGCGACCAGGAGGACCGCGCGGGCCAGCCGTTCGTCGGCGCGGCCGGCCGCATGCTCGACCGCGCGCTCGACGAGGCCGGGATCGAACGCTCGCACGTCTACCTGACGAATGCGGTCAAGCACTTCAAATGGGAACCGCGCGGCAAGCGGCGGCTGCACAAGACCCCCGCGCAGCGCGAAGTGGCCGCGTGCCATTACTGGCTCGAGCGCGAGCTCGAAGCCGTCCAGCCGCGCGTGGTGGTTGCGCTCGGCGCGACGGCGCTCCGCGCGGTGCTGCAGGACAACGACGCGACGCTGGAGCGCACGCGCGCCCCGGTGCGCACCGACGACGGCCGGCTCGTCGTCGCGACCTATCACCCGTCGTACGTGCTGCGCACCCGCGGCGCCGACTCCCGCGAACACGCATACCGCACGCTGGTCGACGCACTGCGCACCGCGTCGCGCCTCGCCCGCGAGCGGCGCCACGGCGGCGGGCGCCCGTCGCACGGGGACGCCGGATGAGCGGGCTGGACGAAGACGCGCGGCCGGCGGCCGACGCGCCGCCGCGCGCCGCGAAACCGTGGTATCGGCGGCTCGGCCCGGGTCTGCTCGCGGGCGCGTCCGACGCCGATCCGAGCAACGTCGCCGTCTACGCGCAGGCCGGCAGCCAGTTCGGCTTCAACATGCTGTGGATGATCGTCGTCACGCTGCCGATGATGGTCGCCGTGCAGCTCGCGGCGGCGTTCATCGGGCGACGCAATCGCGAAGGGCTGGTGGCCGGCATCCGCGAACACTTCTCCGATCGCATCGCGAAGACGCTGATCGCGATGGTCGTGATCGTCAACGTCGTGAACGTCGGCGCCGATCTCGCGGCGATGGGCGATGCGACGGCGCTCGTCGTCGGCGGCCGCAGCTACTGGTATGCGCCGGTATACGGCCTGGCGTCGCTCGGGCTGCAGGTACTGATGTCCTACGAGCGCTACGCGCGCTGGCTCAAATGGATGACGCTCGGCCTGCTCGCGTATGTGATCGAACTCGGCTTCGTGCACGTCAACTGGGGCAATCTGCTGCATGCGATCGCGCTGCCGCGGATTTCGTTCACGCACGACTATGCGACGACCGCGGTCGCGGTGCTCGGCACGACGCTCAGCCCCTACCTGTTCGTGTGGCAGGCCGCGCTCGAGGTCGAGGAGACCCAGGCGGAGCGCCGCAACGGCGACACGTCATGCGCGCCGGCCGCGCGCCGCGAGACCGAACAGCGCATTACGTTCGACACGTGGACCGGGATGATCGTGACCAACGCGGTGTCGTTCTGCATCATGGTGGTCGGCGCGGCCGTGTTCTTCGCGCGCGGACGGCACGACCTCGCCAGCACCGCGCAGGCCGCCGAGGCCCTGCGACCGATCGCCGGCGAAGCCGCGTTCCTGGTGTTCGCGTTCGGCATCGTCGGCTGCGGGCTGCTCGCGATTCCGGCGTTCGCGGGTAGCGCGGCCTACGGTTGCGCGGAAGCGTGGCGGTTCCGCGAAGGGCTGAACGAGCCGGTGCGGCGCGCGCCCGCGTTCTACACGGTGCTCGCGCTGTGCGTGATCGTCGGCATCGCGATCTGCTTCAGTCCGATCGACCCGATCCGCGCGCTGTACTGGAGCGCCGTGCTCAACGGCGTCGCGGCGGTGCCGATGCTCGTGTTCGTGATGCTGCTGTCGCGGAAGCGCGATGCGGCCGGCCAGCCGGGCAGCGGCCCGGTATCGAAACTGTTGGGCTGGCTGGCGGTGGCGCTGATGGCGGTGTCGGTGGCGACGATGATCGTCGACGTGCTGACGTGAGGCATTCAGGCGGGATCGGTAGACGGTTGCGTACGCAACCTGATGAACCGGCAAGGGGGCGGCGCCGCACGTGCCGCCGCCCGCCTGCCCGGCGTTACATCATCTTGCCGCGCGAGCGCTCGGCACGCGCCGCATCGGCGGCGGACTCCACCTTCTTCACTTCTTCCGGCGGCGGCAGCACCGCCTTGAAGCCCATCGACTCGATCCACATTTCACGCGCCCAGCCACGCGTGTGATACAGGTGATGATCCTCGTCGGCCTCGACCTCGTCGTGCGCGGCCTTCAGCGCCTTCGCCGCGTCGCTGTCGGGCAGTTGGTCGGCCGCGTAGCCGATCAGCTCCCAGTTCAGGTGATCCTTGGTTTCGGCCAGCACCACGCACTCGGCCGCGACGACCTGCGCGACGGCCGGGTCGGCCTGCTTCTTCGCCTGTTCGATCACCCGCACCAGCGACTCGCCGGTCGCCGCCACCGCGGCGCGCCCCGGCGATTGCGCATCGGGATCGAGGCCGAGCGTGTCGAATACCTTGCGCAGCACCTCCTGGTGATGCATCGTCTCGCGGTGGTACTTCTCCCATTCCTTGTGCAGGTCCTCGTCGGTCGCGCACTGGAGCGCGGCCTCGTAGATCTTCGCGCCGCCAAGCTCGGTTTCGTATGCCTGGCAGAGCAGTTCGAGGATACCTTCGTGCTTCGATTGCCGTTGGGCCATGACTGCTTCTCCGAAAAAGCGGGCCGCCCGTGCGGCCCAGGGGTGGAACCGGGCGCGCGTTATTGCGCGCCCACCTTGCGTGCGACCGTCTCCGCCATGCTCAGGTGATGCTTGAGCGTCGGCAGCGTGGATTTGGCGAATGCGCGCAGTTGCGCATCCTTGCCGTCGCGCGCTTCGTCTTCGAACAACGCAACCGCCTTCTTGTGCGCATCGGGGCCGGCCGCCGCCAGATACGCGGTGTCGAAGTCGCGCCCGCTCTTGCCGCGCAGTGCCTGCACGTCGGGATCCGACAGCTGTTCGACCTGCGGCTTCATGCCCTTGCGCGCCGCGATTTCACTGAGCTTCGCGTTCGCCTTGCCATGGTCCGCGACCATCCGCTTCGCGAACGCCCGCACGTCCGGCGACTGCGCCTGCTTCAGCGCGAGCTGGCTCGCCTGCACTTCCGCCTTGCCGGCCATCGCGGCCTTGTCGACGAACTCCGCGTCGGCGCCCTTCGGCGCTTTCGCGATGCCGGGGTCGCCTGCGCCGGCCGCGCCCGACGACGGGTTGATCACGCCGCCCGGCACGTGCGAATTCGACGCGGGAGGCTCGCTCGGCATCTGCGCGCGGGCGAGCCCCGACACGGCGAACACGCCGGCGGCGAGCGCCGCGATCGTCCAGTGGGGTTGTCTCATCTGCTTTCTCCTTGTGCTTGCATGGAAACGGCCATCAGCCGCCGACGATCGAGCCGCCGTTCGGATGCAATGTCTGCCCGGTCATGTAGCTCGCACCGTCCGACGCGAGCAGCACGTAGCAGTCGATCAGTTCGTCCGGCTGGCCCGGCCGCTTGAGCGGCACGTTCGAGCCGAATTTCGCGACCTGCTCGGGCGTGAACGTCGACGGAATCAGCGGCGTCCAGATCGGCCCCGGCGCGACCGCGTTCACGCGGATGTCGCGTTCGGCCAGTTCGATCGACAGCGAGCGCGTGAAGGCGACGATCGCGCCCTTGGTCGCCGAGTAGTCGGGCAGTTTCGGGTTGCCGTGATACGCGGTGACCGACGCCGTGTTGACGATGCGCCCGCCCTGCTTCATGTGCGCCAGCGCGGCCTGCGTGCAGAAGAACATCCCGTACACGTTCGTGCGGAACGTGCGTTCGAGCTGCTCCTCGGACACCTCCTCGATGCCCGGCTGCGGATGCTGCTCGCCCGCATTGTTGACGAGCACGTCGAGCCGGCCGAGCCGCTCGACCGTACGCGCCACCGCGTCGCGCGCCTGCCGGCGATCGCCGACGTCGCAGGCGATCGCTTCGCAGCGGCGGCCCGCCTGCTCGATCAACCGCTTCGTATGCGCGGCGTCGTCGGATTCCTTCAGGTAGACGATCGCGACGTCCGCGCCCTCCTTCGCGAAGCCGATCGCCACGGCGCGGCCGATCCCGCTGTCGCCGCCCGTCACCAGCGCGACCTTGCCCGCGAGCTTGCCGCTGCCGACGTAGTCGGCCGCTTCGTCGCGCGGCTTCGGATGCATGTCGCGTTCGGTGCCCGGCTGCTGCGCCTGTTTCTGCGGCGGTGGAGTCTGTGCGGTGGTCATGGGTTCCTCCTTGAACGGGTGCCGCCGATGCTGCGCAAGCGGCGTGCCGCGTGCGGCGCACGCCGGCGCGCACGCGGCGGCCGGATGGTGGCGGTCGGCGTTGCAAGCGTTTGGAAAAAGGGCGTATTCAGCGCGGGCTGCGGGACGCGGCTTCGTCGGGTCGGCGCACCGGATCGAAATCGCGCCATTCGCCGTCCTGCCAGTCGCCTTCGACGCGCTCGATCGACTTCGCGCCGGTCGCGCGCAGGACCTCTTCCGCGGCCGTCGCGGTGTCGGGCGTCACGCGCGCGGCGAGGATCACGCCCGTTTCGCTCTGCGCGAGCGTGCCCTTGCCTTCGGCCTGCTCGCCGCGCATCCGGCCGAGCGCGCCGCCGAACGCGCCGAGATACGCGCCGGCCAGCGCGGCGGCGGCCGGCACGAACCAGTAGCGCAGGCCGAGCGCATACACGATCAATCCGATCACGACGCCGATCAGCAGCCCGCGCATCGCGCCGACCATCGCGCCGCGCCCGCCCGGCTTCGCCGCCGTGTCGGCGTACACGTCGCCACCGATCGGGAAGCGCGCGTGCTGGCCGCCGGGGTTCAGGAAGAAGATCGACACGTCGTCGGGCCCGAACGCGCGCTCGTAGAGGTGACGCGCCCCACCTTCCGCTTCATCGAACGTCGTGAAACGGCCTGCGACGATCATCGCCATGGTCGTGCTCCTCGTGATGGGTGCGCCGCGCGCGCACGCACGCGGCGCGACGGGGCGACGCTTACATCAGCCGCCCGAGTTCCTTCGATACCGATGCCGGCGTGTCGTATTCGCGCTCGGGAATCCTGCGCAGCATGTCGAGCACCTCGCGGTCCGCATGCGAGCGTTCCGCGCACTGCACGACGTCCGACTTGCTCGCCGGATAGTCCATCCCCTTCAGCGCCTTCTGCACGTCGACGGGGCTCGGCGGCTTGCCGTGGCCGGACTGATGGCCGCCCTTGTCGTGGTCCTGCTGCGTGCGCTCGCCTTCGTGCGCGCGCGAGTGGCTGTATTCGTGGCCCGTATGTTGTCGGGATGTCATGAAAGCCTCCTTGGAAAATGAACGAAATCACGCGGACGACCGTCGCGCCCGCGCGAACGCGGCAAACACCAGCGCCGCCGCGCCGAGCGCGACCGCGCCGGCGACCTTCGGGCGCTGCACCACCGAGTTGTACGCACAGCTGCGCAGTACCGGCCCTTCCATGCCTTCGCGCTCGTGCAGCGCGTGGCGCGAGTCGTACAGCGCGTTGTCGTCGCGCGGCCGTGCGGGTCGCACCGTGCGCTGGCCGCGCGAGAACAGCGTGGCCGCGACGCGATCGAACAGCCGCGGCGCGTGATACGCGCTGGCCGACGTGAACTTCGCGGCGCCGCCGACGAACAGCGTGCGGCGCGGATGCGCGGCCGCGAACAGAATCGCGTCGGCCACCAGATCGGGGTCGTAGATCGGCGGCGGCAGCTTCGGCTCGACGTTCATGTAGTTCTTCGCGTGCATCACGAACATCGTGTCGATCGCGGCCGGCTTGATCAGCGTGACGGACACCGGCAGGTGATCGGCTTCCATCTCGAGCCGTAGCGAATCGGTGAAACCCTTCACCGCGTGCTTCGACGCGACGTACGCGCTTTGCAGGGGCACCGGCGCGTCGGACGCCTCGCTGCCCATGTTGATGATCGCGCCGCCGTGGAAATCGCTCTTGCGCCGAAAATGATCGGACGCGACGAGCGAGCCGTGCACGACGCCCCAGTAGTTGGTGTCGAACAGCCGGCGCTGATCCTCGAGCGGCACCGTGGCCGCCGTGCCGAAGATCGACACGCCCGCGTTGTTCACCCAGGTATCGAAGCCGCCGTACGTGTCGGCCGCGGCCGCGGCCGCGCGCTGCAGATCCTCGATGTTGCCGACGTCGCCGGCGACCGGCACCGCGAGGCCGCCGTGCTGGCGGATTTCCTCGCACAGCGTGTTCAGCGCGTCCTCGTTGCGCGCGAACAGCACGAGCTTCGCGCCGCGCCGTGCCGCCTTGCGCGCGGTGACGAGACCGATGCCGCTCGTCGCGCCGGTGATCACGATCGTCTGTTCGCCGACCGGTTTGAGCATGCAGTTCATCGCTGGACTCCTGTTACGGTCGCGTCGCGGTTATTTGGGCCGGATGGTCAACTGGTCGCGCACGTCCTGCACGCCGTCGACCTGCTTCACGACGCTGACGGCCTGGGTGCGCTGCTGCTCGTCGGGCACGCTGCCGGTGAGCGTCACGGTGCCGTGCCGCGTCTTCACGTGGATGTCGCCGGCCGACAGGCCGCTCGTGCCGACCAGCTCGGCCTTCGCCTTGGTGGTGATCGTCGCGTCGCGGATCTTCGTGCCGGTGCTCGAATGCGACGACGTGGACGACGATGCGGCGCCGTCGTCGCCGGCGGCGACCGCGTTCGGCGCGACGACCATGCACGCGGTGGCTGCGGCGATCGCGACCGCCATGCCGGTGCGCAGCGCGCGTTGACGGCGGATGCGCGGGGGGTGGGCTTGCAGCTGGAATACCTTCATCGTGACCTCCTTTTCATCGGGCCGGGCGAACCGGCGGGTGAGCAGAAGTCGCGCAAATCGCGTGCCGCGGCGCGTGCGCCGCATGCACGCGCGCCATCGCGATCAGACGCCCTTTCATCCAACGCGTTGTAATTTTTTCGGCACAGGGGGAAGCGGTTTTCCCCGCAATGCGGCGGGCATGCCGATTGCCGAGCGACCGGTGACGGCGGCCCGTGTGCGCGGCCCCGATATCGGGAGCAATACCATGCAGAGAATCGCGTTGATCAGTGAACATGCATCGCCGCTGGGCGTGATCGGCGGCGTCGATGCCGGCGGTCAGAACATCTATGTCGCGAACGTCGCAAAGCAGCTCGCGGAGCGCGGCCTCGACGTCGACGTCTACACGCGCTGCGACAATCCCCATTTGCCGGAAGTGGTGCCGATCGGGGCGCGCATGCGGGTGATCCACGTGCCGGCCGGGCCGCCGACCGACGTGCCCAAGGAGCGGCTGCTGCCGTACATGGGCGCGTTCGCGCAATACATGATCGCGCGCATGCGGCGCGAGCCCGACCCGGTCGACGTGATGCACGCGAACTTCTTCATGTCCGGCGAAGCCGCGTTGCGCGTGAAAAAGGCGCTCGGCATTCCGCTCGTCACGACGTTCCATGCGCTCGGGCGCGTGCGGCGGCTGCACCAGGGCACGGCCGACGGCTTCCCCGACGCGCGCTTCGCGATCGAGGACACGCTCGCGCGCCGCTCGGACCGCCTGATCGCCGAATGCCCGCAGGATGCGCTCGACCTGACGACGCACTATCGCGCCGATACCGCGCGGATCGAGATCGTGCCCTGCGGCTTCGATGCACGGGAATTCCGGCCGGTGCCGCGCGTCGATGCGCGCGCGCGGCTGGGCTGGCCGCTGGACGCATTCGTCATACTGCAGCTGGGCCGCCTCGTGCCGCGCAAGGGCATCGACACCGTGATCGATGCGCTCGCGCGCATGCCGCGCGACCCGCAACGGCCGACGCACCTGTACGTCGTCGGCGGCAGCCAGCCGACGCCCGACCCCGCGCGCGATCCGGAACTCGCGCGGCTCGCCGCCTTCGCGCACGAACTCGGCATCGCGAATCGCGTGACCTTCGTCGGCCGGCGCGATCGCGACGCGCTGCACCTGTACTACAGCGCGGCCGACGTGTTCGTGACGACGCCGTGGTACGAGCCATTCGGCATCACGCCGGTCGAGGCGATGGCGTGCGCGGCGCCGGTGATCGGCAGCGACGTCGGCGGCATCCGCACGACAGTCGACGACGGCACCACCGGCTATCTCGTGCCGCCGCGCGACCCCGCCGCGCTGGCCGCGCGCCTCGTGCAACTGCGGGCGCAACCGGAGCTGTGCGCGGCGCTCGGCCGCGCCGGCTACCTGCGCGCGCATCGCTTCTACACGTGGCAAGGCGTCGCCGACCGGCTCGTCGACATCTACCGCGACGTCGCCCACCCGCAGCGCGCCGGTACGTCGGCCGGCACCGGCCGGCGCACGCCGGTCGCCACCACGCGAGGCGTGCTCGCACACCGCAAGGAGAATACGTAATGAAGGGCTACGATCGAAAACGCGTGCTCGTCACCGGCGGCGCCGGCTTTCTGGGCTCGCATCTGTGCGAACGCCTGGTGACGGACGGACACGACGTGCTGTGCGTCGACAATTTCTACACGGGCGCGAAGGACAACATCGCGCACCTGCTCGATGCGCCGAACTTCGAGCTGATGCGGCACGACGTGACGTTTCCGCTCTACGTCGAAGTCGACGAGATCTACAACCTCGCGTGTCCGGCGTCGCCCGTCCACTACCAGCGCGACCCCGTGCAAACGACGAAGACCAGCGTGCACGGCGCGATCAACCTGCTCGGCCTCGCGAAACGCGTGAAGGCGCGGATTCTGCAAGCGTCGACGAGCGAGGTGTACGGCGACCCCGACGTCCACCCGCAGGACGAGCACTATTGCGGCCGCGTCAATCCGACCGGCATCCGCGCGTGCTACGACGAAGGCAAGCGCTGCGCGGAAACGCTGTTCGCGGACTATCACCGCCAGTACGGCGTCGACGTGCGGATCGCGCGGATCTTCAATACCTATGGCCCGCGCATGCACCCGGCCGACGGGCGCGTGGTGTCGAACTTCGTCACGCAGGCGCTCGCGGAACAGCCGCTGACCGTGTACGGCGACGGCAAGCAGACGCGCTCGTTCTGCTACGTGGATGACATGATCGACGCATTGATCCGGCTGATGGACGAACCGGGCGACGCGAGCGAGCCGGTCAATCTCGGCAGCGACGTCGAGATCGCGATGATCGACGTCGCACGCGAAGTCGTGCGGATCGTCGGTGCCAACGTACCGATCGAGTTCCGGCCGCTGCCGTCCGACGATCCGCGCCAGCGGCGGCCGAATCTGGCCGCCGCGCAGAAGCGGCTCGGCTGGCGCGCGACGACGACGTTCGCGAACGGGCTCGCGCACACCGCGCGCTACTTCATTCAACGCCAGGTCACGCACCACGCGCCCGGCGACCTCGTGCGCAGCACGCGCATCGCGTCGCATCTGCTCGCGCAGGTCCACACGCAGAACCGGCCGGCGCCGACCACTTGATGCGATCCGACGCGACCTGACGCCGCCGCTACGCGCCGCGCGTCAGTCGTCCCGCTTCGTCACGTGCGCGATCTTGTACGCGAGTTCGCGCACGTCGACGGGCTTGCACAGGTAGCCGTCGAAACCGGCCTCCAGCGCACGGCGTTCGTCGGCGAGCCCCGCGTGCGCGGTGACGGCCAGCACGCGCACGTCGAGCGGGCGGCCGTCGCCGTTCATCGTGCCGCGCCGCAATGCGTCCAGCAGCCAGAAGCCGTCGCCGTCCGGCATCGCGAGATCGGACAGGACGACCGTCGGGCGCATGTCGGCCGCCATCGCGAGCGCCTCGCGGCCCGACGATGCGATCGCGACGGTTGCGCCGAACGTGGTCAGCGCGGCCGTGAGGCTCGCCCGCGTGGTCGCATCGTCGTCGACGATCAGGATGCGGTGCGTGTCGAGCACGAGCGCGTCGCGGCGGCCGCTCCCCTGCACGATGCCCCACGCCATCGCGCCGCCCGGCTGCCATCCGACCGGCAGCGTCACCGTAAACGTCGTGCCGCGATCGCGGCCCGCGCTCGTGACGCTCACGCGGCCGCCGTGCAGTTCCGCGATGTGCCGCACGATCGACAGGCCGAGACCGAGCCCGCGCCGCGGCGACGCGGGCGAATCGTCCGCGCGGCGGAACATGTCGAACACGTACGGCGCGAATTCCGTCGCGATGCCCTGCCCGGTATCGACGACGGTCAACACCGCATGCTTGTCGTCGCGTGCGAGCCCGACCGTCACGCTGCCGCCGGTCGGCGTGAATTTCAATGCATTCGAGATGAGATTGGACAGCATCTGGCGCAATCGCTCGGCGTCGCCGGACACGATGCATGCGGACGCGTCGCAGTCGAATTCGAGCAGGATGCCGGCCGACGACGCGGCGGTCTGGAACGTGCCGACCTGGTCGGAGAACAGCCGCACGACGTCGACTGGCGTCGCATCGAGTCGCAGCTTGCCGGTCGCGAGCGACGACGCGTCGAGGATGTCGCCGACCATCCGCGTGAGCGAGCGCGCGCTGCGGTCGATCGCGTCGATCGCCTGATGCTGCAGCGCCTGGTCGCCCGTATTGCGCAGCACCTCGATCCATCCGTAGATCACGTTCAGCGGCGTGCGCAGTTCGTGCGACACCGTGGCCAGCAACTCGTCCTTCAGCCGGTTCGACGTGTCGGCCTGGTCGCGCTCGTCGCGCGCACCCTGCAACGAACGCTGCGCCCGCAGGTCGCGGCGGCGCTGCGCGCCGGTTTCGTGCAGCGTCAGCGACAGCGCGACGCACGCACGCGCGTCGCCCTGCACCGGGCACGCCGAAACCATCGCACGAAAGCGCCGGCCGTCGCGCCGCACGCACAGCAGTTCGAGTGGCCCGACCGGCTCGTGCATCGCGTCGAACGATTCGGCGAGCGGGTTGAGCCGCAGCCAGCGCCGCGCGATCAGCGTATCGAACCGCCGGCCGCGCGCGTCGGCCTCGTCGTAGCCGAAGATCCGCCGCGCAGCCGGATTCCAGCTCGCGATGCGGCCGTCGGCGTCGATCCCGACGATCGCGTCCGGCGAGGCCTCGACGACCGCATGCTGCAGCCGCGACGCGTCGACGCGTGCACGGTCCGCGCCGGCATCGCGCAGCAGCAGCACCGCGCCGTCGACGTTGCCGTCCGCATCGCCGATGGGCGACGCGACCGCGACGATCGGCACCGGATCGCCGCTGCCGGCCTTCAGCCAGTGCCGGTCGGACGTCGCCTCGGCGCCGCCGAGCGCGTGATCGAGCGGCGTGGTCGGCACGCGGCGGCCTTCGTGATCGACGATCCGCAGCACGTCGCGCGCCGGCCGCCCCAGCGCCTCGTCCGGCCGGCAGCCGACCAGTTCGGCCCCGGCTGCGTTGAGATACGTGAGCCGTCCTTGCGTATCGGTCGCGATCACGCCATGCGGCAGCGCGCCCAGCACGGCCTCGAGCTGTCGGCGCGCGGCCGCCTCGCGCCGGCGGGCGCGATCGTTCGTGAGCCGCGTGTGATGCAGCATCGATGCAACCGCGCAAACCAGCGCACCGATCAGCATGAACGTGCCGAGCTGCACGAGCCGGTCGGGCAGCGGCGCCGGATAGGCGGCCGGGTCGGACAGGAACAGCGTCCAGACGAGCAGCCCGCTGACCACCGTCGACACGATGCCGAACACGAACGACGTCGCCCACGCGGCGCCGGCGAGCAGCGGGTAATACAGCACGAACGGCAGATTCACGCCGCCGAACCGGATCGCGAGCGTCTGCAGCACGGTCGCGATCGCGACCAGCATCACGGCCGTTGCGTAATTTCCGGCCTGCGGCCGTGCAATTTCGATCATTGAACACGCTCCTGCGGGGACAGTCGACGGCGGCCGGCCGGGGCGCCGCCGGCGGGCACGGCACATGCTGGCCGATCGGCACCGGCGGCCCGGCCGCTCACGATGGAGATCTTCACGTCATGCCCGACCCGACACGCTGGCTCGTCGTCTCGCCGCATCTCGACGATGCCGTCTTCAGTTGCGGGCAACTGCTCGCGCAGGCGCCCGGCTCGATCGTCGTCACCGTGTTCGCGGGGATTCCGCCGCGCGGCATGCCCGCGCCGCCGTGGGATCGCCGCGCGGGGTTTCGCCACGCCGACGAAGCGATGCGCGCGCGCCGCGACGAAGACCGCCGCGCGCTCGCGCTGCTCGACGCCCGCCCCGTGTGGCTCGACTTCCTCGACGATCAGTACGGCATACCGACTACGTCGGCCGCGATCGCGGCGCGCGTAGCCGACGTGATCGACGCGCACCCGGGCTTCGGCGTGCTCGCGCCGGCCGGCCTGTTCCACCGCGATCATCTGCAGGTGCAGGAAGCCATGCTGTCGCTGCTGCGTGACGACGATGCGTCGCACGTCTGGCGCTTCTACGAGGACATCCCCTATCGCCGCATCGACGGGCTGATGGCCGGGCGCGTGTCGGGCTGGCGCGAACGCGGCTGGCTCGCGCATCCGGTCACCGCGCCGGCCGGCAGCGGGTCGGACGGCGTCGCCGCAAAAGCCGCCGCCGTCGATGCGTATGCAAGCCAGGTGACGCTGCTCGAGCCTCATATGCGCGCCGCTCTCCGCGAACCCGAAACGATCTGGCGACTCGAATGCGACGTCACGTCCGTGTAACGCCCGCGCGCACCGCGCAGCCGCCGGCCGAGCCGCGCGTAACGGCCGTCGTGCTGACCTGCCGGCGCGCCGCCGAACTCGCGCGCACGCTCGAACACCTGTGCGCGCTGCCCGACCGGCCGGCGATCGTCGTCGTCGACAACGGCGCCGACGCCGAGACGGCCGCGCTGATCCTCGCGCGCTTTCCGCATGTCGCGCTTGTGCACGCGCCGGGCAACCTCGGCGCGGCCGGCCGCAATCTCGGTGTCGACGTCGCCCGCACGCGCTACGTCGCGTTCTGCGACGACGACACGTGGTGGGCGCCCGGTTCGATCGCCGAAGCCGCGAACCTGCTCGACGCGTATCCGCACGTCGCGGCCGTCACCGCGCGCGTGCTGGTCGGCCCCGACGAGCGCGAGGACCCGACCTGCCGGCTGATGGCCGACAGCCCGCTCGACGCGCCGGTCGCGCTGCCCGGCCGCCCGATCCTCGGGCTGCTGGCCGGCGCGACCGCGTTCCGGCGCGACGCGTTCGTGCATGCGGGCGGCTACCATCCGCGCTACTTTCTCGGCGGCGAGGAAGCGCTGCTCGCGCTCGATCTGACTCGCGCGGGGCACTGGCTCGTGTATGCGCCGCGCCTCACCGTCCATCACTACCCGTCGACGCAGCGCGATCGGCCGGCGCGCGAGCGCACCGCCGCTCGCAACGCCGTGTGGACCGCGTGGCTCAGATGGCCGGCCGCCGCCGCGTGGCTGCATACGGTGCGCATGCTGCCGCTGCTGCGCCGCGAACGCGCGCTCGTGCGCACGTTCGCCGGGCTGCCGTGGATCCTGCGCGAACGACGCGCGATCCCGCCGCACGTCGAACGCATGCGCCGCCGCCTCGAGCGCGAGCCGCGCCGCGAGGCCGGAACCGAAACATGAACGCGGTCGTAGCGGCATCAGGAATCGGGCTTCTCCGCTTCGTCTTCGAGTTGCGCGAGGCGGTTGTAGATCGTCTTCAGGCTGACGTCGAGCACCTCGGCCGCCTGGGCCTTCACGCCGCCGCATTGGGCGATCGTGCCGAGAATCAGCTTGCGGTCGACTTCCTCGAGCGGCGTGCCGAACGGCACCGTCACGCGATCTTCATGCGAGTCGACCATGCTGGACAGTTCGTCCATGATCGGCGGCGGCAGCGTGTCGATCACGTCGGCATCGGTGAAGATGCTCGCGCGCTGCACGAAGTTGCGCAGCTCGCGCACGTTGCCGGGCCATTCGTAAGTTTTCAGCGCTTCGCGCGCGGCCGGCGAGAAGCGCAGATTGCGGCCGCTCTCCTCGTTGTAGCGCTGCAGGAACGCATCGGCGAGCATCGGGATGTCGTCGCCGCGTTCGCGCAGCGACGGCAGCGGGATCGGGAACACGTTGATCCGGTGGAACAGGTCCGGCCGCAGCTTGCCGTCGGCCATCGCGGCTTCGGGGTCGCGGTTCGTCGCGGCGACGATGCGCACGTCGACGTCGATCTCGCGCGTCGAGCCGAGCCGCGTGACACGCCCCGTTTCCAGCACGCGCAGCAGCTTGACCTGCGATTCGAGCGGCATCTCGGTGATTTCGTCGAGAAACAGCGTGCCGCCGTCCGCGCGTTCGAAGAAGCCCTTGTGCTGACGTTCCGCGCCGGTGAAGCTGCCGCGGTCGTGGCCGAACATTTCGCTCTCGACGAGGTTCGCGGCGATCGCGCCGCAGTTCACCGCGAGGAACGGGCCGCGGCGGCGCAGGCTCAGATCGTGCACGGTTTGCGCGGCAAGCTCCTTGCCGGTGCCCGATTCGCCGGTGAGCAGCACCGACGCTTCGGTGCGCGCGACGCGGCCGATCGCGTCGTAGACGGCCTGCATCGCGGGCGAGCTGCCGAGCATGCGGCCGAAGCGGCCGAGGCGCTGCAGTTCCGAGCGCAACTCCGCGATTTCCTCGTGCAGGGCTGTCGTACGCGGCACGCGCGCGAAGATGCTGTTCAGCCGCTGCATGTTGAGCGGCTTCACCAGGTAATCGGACGCGCCGCGCCGCAATGCATCGATCGCGGTTTCGAGGCTCGCGTGGCCGGTGGTCAACACCATTTCGCAATGCCCGCGCTTGGGCAACGCGTCGAACAGATCCATCCCGTTGCCATCGGGCAGCACGAGGTCGCACAGCACGAGATCGGGGGTGTGCGTCGAGACGAGCGTGCGCGCTTCTTCAAGCGTCGCGGCCGTATCGCACGTGAGTTGCTGCGTGCGTGCGAGCGTGGCCAGCATCGTTCGCGTATCGGCGTCGTCTTCGACGATCAGGACGTAAGGCATCGAGGCTCCTGGTAATGCGGGCCGGCGCGAGTGTCGGCCGGCACCGCGACACGTGCGGCGCCATGCGCGTCACAGAGCTCGCGACGGCATTTTCAACGCTGCACACGAGCGGGCAGACAAGCTGTCCTGCAATGAAAACGAGTGCTTAGCAGTATAGAAGAACGGTGTCGCGCATTCGTCGCTCATCGAATAAATCTATCTGTCGCCGTAAACCGCATTGCCAGATTCAATGTCGATGAATCGGTATAAAAGGTATTCTGAGTACGTGAAAGACGACGTATGCCACGTCGTTTTTTACCTGGTCACGACATATTCGGTCAAAACTTCCCAACCCGGTTACTACTCCATGTCGAAATCCGACGATGACGGCACGCGACTGTTCGGCCGTTCGCGAACAATTCAGGATCTGCTGCTGAAAGTGTCGCGCGTCGCCGCCACCCGCGTGAGTGTGCTGGTGGTCGGCGAAAGCGGGGCGGGCAAGGATATCGTCGCCCGCCTCATTCACGACATGAGCCCGCGCCGGCGCGGGCCGTTCGTGCCCGTCAATTGCGGTGCGATTCCGAAAGACATCGCGGAGTCGCACTTGTTCGGTCACGAAAAAGGCAGCTTCACGGGCGCCGTTGCACAACATGTGGGCATGTTCGAAGCCGCGCGCGGCGGCACGCTGTTTCTCGACGAGATCGCCGAAATGCCGCTCGAATTGCAGGTCAAGCTGCTGCGCACGCTCGAAACCAACACGATCGTGCGCGTGGGCGGCCACGACGCGATTCCGCTCGACGTGCGAATCGTCGCGGCCACGCATCACGATCCCGTCGAGGCCTTGCGCAACGGCACGCTGCGCGAAGACCTGTTCTACCGGATCGCGCCGATCGCGCTGCACGTGCCCGCGCTCCGGCAGCGCGAGGACGACGTCGGCGACATCGCGCTGCAAATCGTCGAACGGCTGAACGCGCGGCACCGCACGAGGAAGCGCCTGTCGACGCAGGCGATGAAGGCGCTGCGCGCGTACACGTGGCCCGGCAACGTGCGCGAGCTGCGCAATGCGCTGGAGCGCGCGTTCATCCTCGCCGACGAGCAGATCGAACTGCAATTGCCGCGCCGCCCGCCGCCGCGCGAGGAAGTGCGCCACAACGCGATGACGCTGCATATCGGCACGACGCTCGCGCATACGCAGCAGCGCTTCATCGTCGCGTCGCTGCGGCACTTCAACGGCGACAAGCCGCGCACCGCGAAAGCGCTCGGCATCAGCCTGAAAACGCTGTACAACCGCCTCGCGCTGCTACCCGAAAGCGAGCGCAATGCGGCCAGCGGCAACGCGCCGGCGGCGACGGCGACGGCGACGAATGCGTCGAACGGCAACAGCGCGCCGAGTTCGCCGCCCGCGCCGCCCCCATGAGCGCGGCGGGCCACGCCGCCGCCGTCAAGCCGTCACGCCGTCACGTCCCGCAGCGCGGCGTCCCAGTCGCGCGCGAAGCGCTCGATGCCGAATCGCTCGCACGCGTCGCGTTTGGCCGCCGCGCCCCACTCGCGCGCCAGTTCCTGATCGCGAATCAGCATCCGCATCGCGTCGATCAGCACGGCCGGCCGCGTATCGGCCACGCCGTTGCTGCCTGTCTTCACGAGTTGCGCCATCTCGGTCGTCGCGAGCGCGACGATCGGCAGCCCGATCATCATCGCCTCGATCACCGCGAGCCCGAGGCTCGTGTAGCGAATCGGATTGAAGAAGAACCGGTAGTGCGACAGGAACTGCGGCAGCGCCGGGTTCGGCACTTCGCCGATCCCGCCGAGTTCGGTCGAGCCCATCCCGACCAGGTCGATCGGCACGCTGTGCCGCACGACCTCGAACAAGTCCGCGCCAAGGCGCCGGCCGCGGCGCGCGAGGTTGTTCACGACGGCCACGCCCTTCGGCAGCGTGCCGTGATACTCGACGTCCTTCGGCACCAGCACGCCGTGCTCGATCACGCGCGTCGGCGTCACGCCGTTGTCCCACATCAGCGCGTTGAACGGCGTCACGTGCACCAGCAACACGTTCGGGTCCTGCACCGGATGCAGCGTATCGGTCGGATGCTCGCGCGGCGGATCGTGCTCGACGAACAGCGTCGGCAGCGTGCGCTGCGCTTCGCTCAGCAGCCGCAGGCGGTCGTGCTGGTAATGCTTCACGTGCTGATACAGCACGCAGTCGAATGCGGTGTCGCGCACGCACTCGGCCGGCACCTCGTGCACGTTGTCGCCCCACGGCAGGTGCCCGACGCGGCCCGCATAGCCGGGCGGATGCTGCGGCTTCGTCACGATGTAGAAATCGTGCGGCGCCTGCGACAGGTAATACAGATAATTGCCATGCACGTGCCAGGTCAGCACGCGCAACCGCTTACGTGACATGACGTCTCTCCTCCGCGAGCAGTTCGCCCGCCCGGTCCATCACGTCGCCGACGCCGATCGCGGTCGCGCACTCGTGCCCGTACGGGCAGGTATCGAACATGCACGGCCGGCACGCCGGGTAGTTCGCGAGCACACGATGACGTTCGGCGTCGAGCGGCGCCCAGCGGGCCGTATCGCTGCCGCACGCGACGACGATACTCGGCGTGCCGAGCGCCGCCGCGACATGCGATACGCCCGTGTCGTTGCATAACAGCAGCCGCGCGCGGGCAATCAGCGCGGCCAGCGCGCCGAGCGGCGTGCGGCCGCACAGGTTCACGCACGGCCGCCCGAGGTGCTCGGCGAACGCGCTCGCCAGCCCCAGTTCCGCGCGCGTGCCGGTCAGCACGATCTGCCAGCCGTCGTCCGCGAGCTGCCGCGCGGCGAGCGCGAAGCGTTCGACCGGCCAGCGCCGCGACGCCATCCGCGCGCCGGGATGGACGATCACGTAGCGGCCGGGATCGAGCGCGTGTTCGTCGCGGAGCACGTGCCACAGCGCGTAGTCGAGGCCGCCGAGCGGGAATTCGAGGTAGTCGCCCCAGTCCGCGTAGCCGAGCTTGCGCGTGAGCGCCAGATAGCGCGCCACCTCCGGTTCGTCGTCGCGCCAGACGAGCGCGCAGTCGAGCGCGGTCGTGCCGCCGTCGGCCGGCACGAAGCCGGCCGTGCGCGTCGCGCCGAGCGACGCGACGATCGCGTTCGTGTGCACGCCGCTGCCGTGCAGCTGGATCGCGAGATCGAAGTCGCGCGCGCGGCATTCGGCGATGAACGCTTCGCGCGTGGCCGCGTCGGGTTCGGGCTGCTCGCCGAGGCCCGGCGCGCCGGGGAATGCGATGAAGCTGTCGATGTAATCGGAAAAGCGCGATGCGAACTCGCGCGCCCACGGCAGGCCGATCAGCGTGATGCGCGCGTCCGGTTCGCCGCGCCGCAGCGCACGCAGCGCGGGCACCGCGCACAGCATGTCGCCGAGCTGCAGCGCACGGAACACCGCGATCCGCTTCGGGCCGCGCAGGTCGTCGGAATCGACGCTGGGATCGAGCTTCATAGGAACATCACCCGGAAGTGAAGCGCGCCACGCATGCGCCAATACAGCGACACGGGCGGAATCGCGATGGACGTGACGATCATCTCGGCCACATGCGACGCCGTGAGCTGCGTGCCGCGCAGCCGTTTCGCGCAGAACCCCGCGGTAATCGCGGCCCACACCGCCGCGCACACGATGGCCGGCGCCGGCCAGCCGGCGGCGAAACAGCCGATCGCGCCGAGCGCGGCAAGCACGGCCGCGTAGTAATGCCACGGCGGCGTCGGCCGGATATGACGCCGGTAGGTCGCGCGGTGCTTCTTGTACAGCAGCGCATCGAAATACACCTTCGACTGCGCGCCGATGCTCGATCCCCAGCGCGCGGGACGCACCGGATGCACGATGCGCGCGGCGTCGGCCTCGACGATCGGCCCCGCATGCTCGCGCAGCGCGAACATCAGGTCGGCGTCCTCGCGCCACGCGCGCGTGAAGCGCTCGTCGAAGCCGCCGATGCGTTCGAGCGCCGCGCGCCGCACGAAGCAGTTCGCGGTCGCGAATTCCGCATGCGCGAGCCCCGCCGCATCGCGTTCGTAGTCGGTCGGGCGCGGCCGCAACGGTACGTCGATCCGGCCGGCGGCGGCCGCCGCCGACGGCGCGGCCTGCAGCGCGGCCGCCCCGTTGCGCAGCCAGTCCGGATCGGGAATCGTGTCGTCGTCGGTGAACGCGATCAGCGCGCCGCCCGCGCTGCGCCAGCCGACGTTGCGCGCGCCGGCCGGCCCCTGCGTGTCCGGCGCGGTCATGTAGCGGATCACCGGCACGTCGGTCACGCGCGCGCGGCACGCATCGACGACGGCGCGCGCACTGCCGGCCGGGTCGTCGTCCACGACGACGATCTCGTAGGTGGTCGGGTCGAACACCTGCACGCACAGCGCGTCGAGGCAGCGTGCGAGCAGGTCGGGCCGCCGGTAGGTCGGCACGACGACCGACACCATCGGCGGCAGCTGCGTGTCGCGCATGTTCATCTCGGCTTCTCCAGCAGGAACGGGCCGATCACGAGCGCGTCGAGCGGCGACGTCCAGAAGCATTCGATCGCGTCGCGCGGCGAACACACGATCGGTTCGCCGCGCGTGTTGAACGACGTGTTGACGAGCACCGGCACGCCGGTGAGCGCATCGAACTCGGTCAACAGCGCATGCAGCAGCGGATGCTGCGTCGCGTCGACGGTCTGCACGCGCGCGGTGCCGTCGATGTGGCGCACGGCCGGAATCCTGTCGGCGCGCTCGGGCACGACGTCGTACACGAACAGCATGAACGGCGCGCGCAGCGGCGTGCGCCGGCCGCCGCTGAACCAGTGATGCGCGCGGTCCTCGAGCACGACCGGCGCGACCGGCCGGAAGTCCTCGCGATCCTTGATCCGGTTCAGCTTGCGCTGCATGTCCGGATCGATCGGCGACGCGAGGATCGACCGCGCGCCGAGCGCGCGCGGGCCGAACTCCATGCGCCCCTGGAACCAGCCGATCACGCGGTTCGCGGCAAGCAGCGCGGCCGTCTGCGCGGCGACGTCGGCGAGCCGCCGGTACGGCAGCTGCGCTTCCTTCAGGAACGCCTCGATCGCGTCGTCGTCGTAGGCCGGCCCAAGATACGCATGATCCATCCGCCAGCCGCCGCGCGCGCCGCGCATCCGGAAATCGGTCCATAGCGCGGCGCCGAGCGCGGTGCCCGCGTCGCCGGCGGCCGGCTGCACCCACACGTCGTCGAACGGGCCGCGATCGCGGATCTTCGCGTTCATCACGCAATTCAGCGCGACGCCGCCCGCCATCGCGAGCTGCCGCTCGCCGGTCTCGGCGGCGAGCCAGTCGACCGCCTGCAGCGTCGTCTCCTCGAGCACCAGTTGCAGTGCATGCGCGATGTCGCAGTGATGCGGCTCGATCGGGCCGCCGCGTTCGCGCGGCGGGCCGAAGCGCGCGGCCAGATCTTCGTCGACCACGTCGTAGCGCCCTTCGCCGCGATACCGCACGAGCTTGCGCATCTCGTCGGCGAACACCGGCTTGCCGTACGACGCGAGCGCCATCACCTTGTATTCGTCGGACGAGTGCAGGAAGCCGAGATAGCGCGTCACGCGCTCGTACAGCAGCCCGAGCGAATGCGGCAGATTGACCTGCCCGAGCCGCCGGTACGATCGGCCGTCGAATACGCCGTAGCTCGTCGTCGCACGTTCGCCGCGCCCGTCCATCGTCATCACCGCGCAGCGTTCGAACGGCGCCGCGAGAAACGCGCTCGCCTCGTGCGCGAGATGGTGCTCGATGAAATGCCAGCGGAACGGCCCGTCGTGCGTGACGCCGCGAAAGCGCCGCTGCAGATGATGCGGCACGCCGCCGGCGAGCTGACGCGGCGCGTTGACGATCGACGACAGAAACAGCGGATGCCACGGCGACGCGCCGTCCTCGCGCGGCGCATGCGCGGACGGCGACAGCGGCAAGGTCAGCGCCGGCGCCGTGCCTTCGCGGTCGAGTTCGAACCACGGGTCGTACGAATACGCGACGTGGTCCACGTCCGCGAGCGTGATGCCGGCTTCCGCGAGGCAGTAGTCGATCGCGTGGAAAGGCAGCTCCCAGGTCGAGAACGGCACCGGGCGCTTCGCGTGCTTCACGTGCGTGAAGCGTTCGTCCTCGGCCGCCGCGATCACGACGCCGTCGCGCACGATGCACGCGGCGCTGTCGTGGAAGGCGGCGTTGATGCCGAGCGTATGGATCGGATCAGGCATGCGTCAGTTCCTCGTGATGACGTGCGCGAACGGAATCACGTTCGATGCGTTCGCCGCGACCGGCTCGCCGTCGTGCGCGGCGGCCCGCGCGGCCGTGCGTTGCGCATGGCGCGCGCTGCCGCGCAGCAACGCGTGCACGGCGGCGGCGACGTCGTCGACGCTCACGCCGCGCAGGCACGGATGACCGGGCTGGTTGCACACGCTGCGGTAGCAGTTGCGGCACGGCACGTCGACGTTCAGCACACGGTGCGGCACACGCCACGGCGTGTGCTGCGGATTGGTCAATGCATACAGGTCGACCACCGGCGTGCCGAGCGCGGCCGCGAGATGCACGGGGCCGCTGTTGTTCGACAGCAGCAGGTCGGCCGTCTCGATCAACGCGCCGAGTTCGCCGAGCGGCAACACGCCCGCGAGCGGCACCGCGCGCGGCCCCGCCCGTTCGCACACCGCGTCGACCAGCGCGCGTTCGTCCGCGCTGCCCGTCACCGCGATGCCGTCGAACAGCGGTGCGACCGCGGCGGCCGCTTCGCCGAAACGCTCGGCCGGCCAGCGCCGCGACGCGGCGGTCGCGCCCGGGTGGACGACGAGCCAACGCGGGCGCGCCGCCGCCGGCCGGCGCGCGCCGCCGATACGTTGCAACGCGGCCTGCAGCCGCGCGTGCACCGCACGGCGCGCCGCGTCGCCCGGCTCGAACGCCATCCGCCAGTCCGCCGTCTTCGCGCCGACGGCACGCACCAGCGCGAGCTGGCGCGCGACCTCGTGGCGCACGTGCGATTCCGGCTCGGTTTCCGGCACGCGGTCGGTCAGCAGTTCATACGGATTCTCGCGGCAATGCGCGAGCCGCAGCGGGATGCCGGCGAGCCAGCACATCATCGCCGCGGGCAGCGGATTCTGGCTGTAGACGGTGAAGATCACGGCCGCGTCGAAACGGCCCGCCAGCAGCCGGTCGATCATGTCGAGATCGGCCACCGGATCGCCGCGCACGTCGGGATGCTTGACCCATGGCGCGTCGTAGCTCCACACGTCGTCGACCATCGGCAAATGCTTCGCGAGCGCGGCGCCCGTGCGCGACGTCAGCAGCGTCAGCTGGCGATCGGCGCCGCTCTCCTTCAGCGCGCGCAGCGCGGGCGTGGTCATCAGCACGTCGCCGATGCTGTCGAGCCGCACGCACAGAATGCGCCGGGCACGGCTCCAGGCCGTACTCATTGCCGCCCCCACGAGCCGTGCCGGCGCGCGGCCTCGCGTACGACGATGTCGGCCGCCAGGTCGACGCGATCGACCACGTGATGCGGCGTGCGCGCGGCGTTGAGCCGCCACTCGGTCTCGTTGCCGCAGTCGACCAGGATCGTGCCGCAGCGCGCGGTGCGGCCGGCCTCGACGTCGTCGAGGATGTCGCCGATCATCCAGCTCCATTCGGGCACGGCGCCGAGCGCGGCCAGCGCGCGGCGCAGCATGCCGGGGCGCGGCTTGCGGCAGATGCAGTCGCAGGTGTAGCGCGGCACGCTGCCCTGCGGGTGATGCGGGCAGTAAAAAAAATCCGCCAGCGTCGCGCCGTTTGCTTCGAACAGTTCGGCGAGACGCTGGCGGACCGCGCCAAGCTCGTGTTCGGTAAAGCGGCCGAGCGCGACGCCCGGCTGGTTCGACACGACCGCCAGCGGCATGCCGGTCGCGCCGAGCGTGCGCAGCGCGCGCGCGGCGCCCGGCGCGAGGCGCATGCGCGCGGGATCGACGTTGTACGGCACGTCGTCGAGCAGCGTGCCGTCCTTGTCGAGCAGCACCGCGCCGGGCAGCCGCCGTTCGCGCTTCAGGGCCATGACGTCTCCTTCATCGGCAGCACCATCAGCTCCGGCACCACGGTGCCCGGCGGCTGCGTCAGCACGAACCGCACGGCGGCCGCGACGTGCTCCGGCGGCTGCAGCGTGTCCTCGTCGATGTCGGGAAAACGGTCGAGCAGGAACGGCGTGCGCATCCCGCCCGCGACGATCGCCGACACGCGCACGCCGCTCGGCCGCAGCTCCGCATGCAGCGCGTGCGACAGGCCGAGCAGCCCCCACTTCGTCGCGTGATACGCGGACGCGTTCGGCCACGCACGCTTGGACGCGGTCGACGCGATGTTCACGATATGGCCGTTGCCGCGCGCCTTCATCATCGGCACGGCCGCGTGACACATCAGGTACGGGCCGAACAGGTTCGTCATCAGCACCTGCTGCCACGCGTCGACGCTCACGTCGTCGATCGGCGCGGTCACGTCGATCGCCGCGTTGTTGACGATCACGTCGAGGTCGCCGAGCGACTCGCGCGCATCGTGCACGACCTGCAGCACCGATGCTTCGTCGCGCACGTCGAGCGGCCGTCCCATCGCCTGCCCGCCGTGCCGTTCGAGTCGCTGCGCGACGGCTGCCGCGCGGTCGCCGTCGAGATCGGCGACGACGACATGCGCGCCGTGCCGCGCAAGCTCTTCGCAAATGGCTTCGCCGAGACCGCGGCCGCCCCCGGTCACGAGTGCGGTCCGGCCGGCGAGCGGCGGTTTGGCTGGATCGTGAGTCGCGTTCACCTGCACCTCCTGTCGATGTCGGAAAGCAATCCGGCTGACGGCGACACTTGTCGCGACAACCGTCCGTGCAGGAGTACAGCGAAAACCGTGCCGGCCTGCGCGCGCCCGCGCCGCATCGGACCGTGGCGCGCGCTTGCTGGCTTTTTTATAACCTGCTGTAAAAACCGGCCCGGGCAGCCGCGCCCAGGCGGCCCCACCTAGGCGGTCCCACCTACGCGGTCCCCTCAGATCGCGAGCCCGTCGGGCGTGGCCTGCGCGCGGTGCTTCGCGAGCGCGCGCAGGCAGTGCGCGATGCAGCCCGCGAACGCCTCGTCGAACCACGGCTGCGCGCCCGACACGCCGACCACGATGCCGCCGAGCGCGACGCCGCCCCACAGGTTCGTGTCGCCCGCACGCAGCCGGTACGGCTCCAGCGCCTGCACGACGTGGCCGTCGCGGCCCGTTTCCCACGACAGCCGCGCCTTGGCCCGCGCGTATGCGCGATAGTCGGCGTCCCAGTCCTTCGGGTCCGGCAGCGAAAACTCATACAGGATCGCGTCCTCGAACGCCGCGTCGTGCGGCCCGAGCGCCGGGTCCATGATCACGATGTGCAGGCAACCGCTGTCGCCGACGAAATCGCTCTGCAGCGCGGCGGACAGGGTCGGCAGCAGCAGCTCGACGGCCGCCACCGCGGCCTGGCGGTCCGCGAACGCGCTACCGCCGCGACGTGCGTTCAGGGCTTCGGGTGTCGTCGGATTCAGAAGGTTCGGCATGGATTTCTCCGGAGGAAAACGCGAGCGCACGCAACGCCGCGATCAGGTCGGCCGCTACCGCGGGCTTGGTCAGGTACGCATGGAAACCGGCTTCGACCGCGCGCGTGCGGTCGCGATCGCGCGCATGGCCGGACAACGCCAGCGCTTCGAGCGGCGCACGGCCGTCGCGATCGCGCGCGGCGTCGAGCTGACGCACGCGCGCCATCACCGCGTAGCCGTCCTCCTCGTCGTCGCCGAGGTCGATGTCGCAGACGAGCAGCGCCGGCCAGTCGGCCCGGCGCGCGCGCCACAGGTCGTCCAGCAGCGCCTGGCCCGACGCATACGCGTGCACGTCGGCGCCGGCCACCTTCAGCAGCGCGGTGAGGGCCTCGCGCGCCTCGTCGTGGTCGTCCACGCACGCGATGCGCAGCCCGTCGAGGGGCTTCGCGGCGGTCGCCCCGCCGGCGTCCGGATGCGGCGCGGCACCGTCCGGCTGCACCGATCCCGGCACCACCGCGTACATCGGCAGCGACAGGTGCAGCGTCACGCCGATATCGTCGCGTTCGCGCACGACGTAGCCGCCGGCTTCCTCGATCGCGTCCTGCAATCGTTCGAGATCGATCAGCGACAGTTCGGCGGCATCGACGCCCGCGCACGCGATCGTGATCCGCGCTTCCGGGTCGTGGCGCGCGGTGCGCACCTCGAGCTGCCCGCCGCTGCTCGCGTCGATCGCGCCGCGGCACAGTTCCCACACGAAGCGTCGCAGCGCGGCCGGATCGGCCTTGACGACGAGATCCTCGTCCGTCAGGTGGCGGAACACCGGCACGCCGCGCTGCGCGGCCGCCTCCGCCAGCGAATCGAGCACCTGCGACACGAGCGGGTTGATCCGCACCGGCTGCCGCGCGAACTTCGCCTCCGTGCGCTCCAGTTCGCGCTGCTTCGCCTGCAGCGACCACATCTGCGCATACACGCCGCCGCTTTCCAGCAGCTCGTCGTGGGTGCCCTGCTCGACGAGCCGGCCGTACTCCATCACGAGGATGCGGTCGGCATCGACGATCGTCGACAGCCGGTGCGCGATGATGAGGCTCGTGCGATGCCGCGCGACGCGCATCAGCTCCTGCTGGATCGCGCGCTCCGAGCGCGTGTCGAGCGCCGACGTCGCCTCGTCGAACACGACGATCGGCGGCGCCTTCAGCAATGCGCGCGCGATCGCGACCCGCTGCCGCTCGCCGCCCGACAGCCGTACGCCGCGCTCGCCGACGCGCGTGTCGTACGCCTCGGGCAGCCGCTCGATGAACGCGTCGAGCTGCGCGCCGCGCGCGGCCGCGATCACCTCGCCGCGGGTCGCGTCGCGCTTGCCGTATGCGATGTTGTACGCGAGCGTGTCGTTGAACAGGATGGTGTCCTGCGGGACGATGCCCAGCGCGTCGCGCAGGCTGCGCTCGGTGACGAGCCGTAGGTCCTGACCGTCGATGCGGATCGTGCCCGCATCGGGCTGGTACAGCCGGAACAGCAGCCGCGCGAGCGTCGACTTGCCCGAGCCGCTGCCGCCGACCACGGCGACCGTCTGCCCGGGCTCGATGCGGAACGACACGTCGAACAGGATCTGCCTGCTCGGCTCGTAGCCGAAGTCGACATGCTCGAACTCGATCGCGCCGCCGCGCACGACGAGCGGCTGCGCACCGGGCGCATCGCCGTCCTCGCCGGGCTTGCCGCGCGCATCGAGCAGCCCGAACAGCCGTTCGATGTTCGTCATCGCGTCGTTCGCCTCGCGGAACACGAAGCCGAGCGCATTCAGCGGCAGGCTGATCTGGATGATGTACGCGTTGATCAGCACGAGATCGCCGATCGTCATCGCGCCGCGCGCGACCTGCTGCCCGGCGAGCAGCATCACCGCCGCGATCCCCGCGCCGATGCACGCGCTCTGCCCGATATGCAGCGTCGACAGCGCGTACTGGTTGTCGACGCCGGCCTCGCGCCATTCGCCGAGCACGCGGTCGAGGCGGTCGCGCTCGACGTCCTCGCGCGCGAAGTACTTGACCGTATCGACGTTCAGCAGGCTGTCGACCACGCGCGAATTCGACTCGGCCTCCAGCGCGTTCACGCGCCGCTGGTAACGCATGCGCCGGCGCGTGAACACCACCGTATACGCCGCGTAGACGGTGAACGTGACGAGGATGATCGCGGTGAAGCCGCCGCCGTACTTGCCGATCACGATCACGAGCACCGAGCCGATCTCGATCGCCGTCGGCACGACCGTGAACACCGCGACGCCGAGCAGGTAGCCGATGCCGGCCGTGCCTTTCTCGAGGTCGCGCACGACGGCGCCCGTCTCGCGCTGCGCATGAAAACGCGCGCCGAGCCGATGCAGATGGCCGAACGTGCGCACGGTAAACGACGCGACCGTATGCTGCGTGACCTGCACGAAGGTCATGTCGCGTACTTCGTTCAGCGCGTTCGACGCGAAGCGCACGACCGCGTACGCGAACAGCAGCAACACCGGCCACGCCATCGGCTGGCCGGCCGCGCGGCCGAAGCCGTCGACGATGTCCTTGAGCAGCAGCGGCACCGATACGGCCGCCGCTTTCGCGAGCACCAGCAGCACGATCGCCGCCAGCACGCGTGCGCGGTAATGCCAGATCGCGCGCCAGAGTTCGACCGCGATCCGTACTCGCAGTCCGCGCTTGTCGCGGCGATGGCGGAGGTCGCGGCGGTCGCGGCCTGCCGCCGCATCGCGGTCCTTGACGGGCGTTTCGTCGATTCCGGTCGTCATGCACGCAGTACTCGCGGTCGGGGGCGCGGCGTTTCACGCACGGGCGGTCAATGGCGCGGTTCGCGCTCGCGGCCGCTCACCACGGTGCCCGGCTCGGGGTCGCGTGCGGCAGGCTGGGTCGGCGTGACGGTCCGCTGGTCCGGATGCAGCACCATGCCCGTATCGTGTTCGCCGTCGCGGCGCACGCGCACGCGATTCTCGACGTCGCGCACGCCCAGGCAGCCGTCGGCCAGATCCTCGATGTCATGCTTCATCCAGCGCGCCGGCACCGTGCCGTCCAGTTCGACGCGACCCTCCTTCACCTGCACGGTGACGTCGCTCACGTCGATCTCGAGCGCATGCGCGAGCCGCTCGCAGACGTCCTCGCGAATCCGCTCGTCCGAGCGCGTATAGCCTTTCGGCCCGCGGCGATGGCGCAGCGCGTCACGTTCGGTGTCCCTGCCGAAGCGCGACAGGTCGGGCGCGCCGCCGCCGTAGCGCGGGTCGCCACGATCGCGCTCGCCGCCGTACCCGCCCATCCGGTGCTGGCCGCGGAACTCCGGGCGCTCGCCACCGTACCGGCCTTCGCGCTCCTCCGCCCGGCGGCCCGGGTCGCCGTAGCCACGCTCGACGTCCCGCGCCGGCTGGCGCGCGCCGCCCGGCCAGTCCGGGTCGGCCGCGCCGCGCCGCTGGTCGGCCGGCCGTGCGGCGCGCTCGGTCCATTCGCTGCCCCAGTCTTCCGGGCCCACGTCCTCGCTCGCGAAGCGGCGGTAAGCCGATTCGTAGTCTTCTTCCGGCCACCGGGCCGGGTCGTCCGGGATACCGCGCTCGCCGGCGCCCCGGTACGCGCGTTCGTTGCGCTCGTGCCAGTCGGACGGCCCACCGCGCTCGCCGGACCGTCCGGGATATCGTCGTTGCATCGTGTCTCTCCTTGATCGCCTGCGCCGCGCGCGGCACCATGCCGTGGCCCGGCGTGCGACGGTCGGGTGAATGCAAATCGCGTGCCGGCGCCGTTGCCGTCCCGCGACGGTTGCGCGTCGCAGCGCGGGGAAGCCGCCAGGCGCCCGAATCTGCAACGCGATTGCAGTTTTTGCGTGCCGGGCGTCACGGCGCGGCGTCGGGTTCGGCCGGGTCGTCCGTGCGACCGGGCTCGCTGAGCCGCTCCGTGCGGTCCGGCTCGATGTCCGCGCCTTCCTCGAGCGTCGAATCGCCGTCCGCCGACGCGCGCTCGCCCGTCCCCGCGCGGTCCGTATCGCTGTCGAGCGCCGCGTCGCCGCGTTCGAGCGCGTGGTCGTCGAGCGGCGAATCGACGTCGAACGGATGACGCCGCGCGCCCGCCGTGTCGCTGCCGCTGTCGGACGAGTCGCTCGGGCCCAGCGCCCGGCCGTCCCGGCCGCGGCTGGCGTTCTCGTCGTCCGGGCCGGCCGGTTCGTTATCGGGATTGAGCGTGCTGTTCATGTCGATCTCCTTGCCTGGCTTGCCGCCGCGCGATCGGCCGGAGGGCCGCCGCGCGGCAGGGACCGTACCGGCGTGCAATCGGCATGCCGCGCCGGGCGCAGCCGGCCGGCACGGCGGACGGCACGGCCCATGCGCACCCATTGATCAGCTGAATCGAGTTCCTTTATGCTTTCGGACGTGCCAACTCGCTCCATATGGCCGCCGCCGGCGCGTCCGGGGGCGGGCCGGCGACTTGCGGCCGCCCGTATTTTCAACTTGCCGCTCCGATGAAGAAAGACGACGCCGATCTCCAACCGCATCCGCCGCCGCCCGGCTCGTCCGACCCGCGCGACCTGCTGCACCGCTTCGCCGAATTCCGGTTTCAGACCGTGGTGGAGTCGATCACCGACTACGCGGTATTCATGCTCGACCCTTATGGCAACGTCGCGACGTGGAACGCCGGCGCCCAGCGCATCAAGGGTTACTCCGCCGCCGAGATCGTCGGCCACCATTTCTCGCTGTTCTATCCGACCGACGCGATCACGGCCGGCCGGCCGTCGCAAGGGCTCGCGCTGGCCGCCGCGCACGGCCACTTCGAGGACGAAGGCTGGCGCGTGCGCAAGGACGGCACGCAGTTCTGGGCGAGCGTGACGATCACGCCGGTGCACGACGCGACGCATCAGCTGCGCGGCTTCATCAAGATCACGCGCGACATGACCGAGCGCAAGCGGCTCGAGGAACTCGAAGCATCGACGCATCGGCTCAGCGTGTTCATCGCGATGCTCGCGCACGAGCTGCGCAATCATCTCGCGCCGCTGCGCAATTCGGTCGGCGTGCTGCAGAGCCTGCCCGATCCCGCGCCCGCGCTCGCGCAGTGTCGCGACGCCGTGCATCGCCAGGTCGGACAACTGACGCGGCTCGTCGACGATCTGCTCGACGTCGGGCGCATCACGGCCGGCAAGGTCGAACTCGACGCGCGCCCCACCACCGTGCGCGACATCGTGTGCCGCGGCATCGAGAGCATCCAGCCGAAGCTGGCCGCGCGCGGGCAATGGATCCGCGTCGACCTGCCGGACGATTCCGTGGCCCTGCACGGCGACGACGCACGGCTCGTCCAGGTGCTGCACAACCTGCTCGACAACGCGTCCAAATTCTCGCCGCACGGCGGCCGGATCGACGTCGGCGCGCGGATCGAGGGGCCGTTGGTCGCGATCCGCGTCGCCGATCACGGCGTCGGCATCGCGCCGGGCGCGCTCGACGCCATCTTCGACCTGTTCCAGCAGGAAGGCGCGTCGAGTCGCTCCCCGTCCGACGGGTTCGGGCTCGGTCTCGCGATCTGCCGGTCGTTCGTCGAACTGCACGGCGGGCGGATCGTCGCGGAAAGCGACGGGCCCGGCCACGGCGCAACGTTCACGATCTGGCTGCCGATCGCGCAAACGACCCGCAACGTTCCCTCCGCACCGCCTGCGCCGGCCGCGCTCGAACCGCCGGCCGACACGCCGCTGCGCATCGTCGTCGTCGACGACAACCGCGATTCGGCCGATACGCTCGCGGTGCTGCTGCAACTGAAAGGGCATGCGCCGCGCGTCGCGTACAACGCGGCCGACGCGCTCGCCCTCGCGCGCGACTACGCACCGCAACTGATGCTGCTCGACCTGACGATGCCGGACGTCGACGGCTTCACGCTGCTGCAGGAACTGCGCGCGATCGACGCGCTGCGCGACACGACCTGCGTCGCGCTGTCCGGCCATGCGCGCGCGTCCGACCTCGCGCGCACCGAACGCGCGGGCTTCGACGACCATCTCGTGAAGCCCGTCGAGATGGCCGTCCTCGACGCGCTGCTGCAGCGCGTCGCGCGCCAGGTTCAGGACACGCCGTAAGCGCCCGGCCTCAGGCCATCGCGCGGCACATCGCCGCGCACGCCTCGCATGCAAGCGCGCAGCGGCGGCAATGTTCGTGCGCATGCCGCGAACACTCGGCCGCGCACAAGTCGCACGCGTGCGCGCACAGCGCGCAAATGCGCGGTGCGAGCCCGCTGCGGCGCGCCATCGCGCCCGACGCGAAGCGGCACAGCTGCGCGCATTCGATGTCGAGCGCGATGCAGCCCGCCAGCGCGTGCACGTCGCGCTCCGCGAGGCAGGCGGCCGCACAGGTGTCGCACGCGTGCGCGCACGCATCGCACGCGGCCATGCAGTTGTCGTATTGATCGCTCATCGCAGTGCTCCCGGTTTCGGTTTGCATCGTTTAGGTTTGCATCGTTTCGGTTCGTGTCGTCACGGCGTCAGCTTCACCTTCATCCAGCCGGGCTCGCGCACGTCGAACGCGCGATACGCATCGATCGCGTTCGTCAGCGGCTCGCTGCGCGTGAGCACCGACAGCGGGTCGAATGCACCGCTGCGCACCAGCTCGATGAGCGGCGGCGTCACCGTCCGGTGATTGCAGTTGCCCATCTTGATCGTGAGATTCCGGTTCATCGCCTCGCCGATCGGAAACACGCGCGCCGCCTGCGGATATACGCCGATCACCGAGATCGTGCCGGCCTTCGCGACCGCGCGCACCGCCCATTGCAACACCTGCGACGGCCCGTCGCCCGGCACCCAGTTGCGGCCGTCCGGCTTGCGGTGCGGCGCGATCGCGTCCACTTCCGCATCGAACGCGCGCGCGGCGTCGCGATCGGCCGCAGCCGGCCCGTGCGTCGCGCGCATCGCATCGACGCCCACCGCGTCGATCACGCGATCGACGCCGATCCCGCCCGTCAGACGCAATATCGTGTCGACTGGATCGTCCTCGGAAAAATCGACGATCTCGGCGCCCTGCGCGCACGCCATCTCGAGCCGCGACGCGATGCGGTCGATCGCGATCACGCGGCCGGCGCCCATCAGTTTCGCGCTCGCGATCGCGAACTGCCCGACCGGCCCCGCGCCGAACACGGCGACCGTATCGCCCGGCTTCACTTCCGCAAGCTGCGCGCCGAAATAGCCGGTGGGGAAGATGTCCGACATCAGGATCGCGCGATCGTCGTCGATCGTATCGGGCAGCCGGATCAGGCTCGCATGCGCAAGCGGCGTGCGCGCGTATTCGGCCTGCAGCCCGTCGAACGGGCCGGTTTCAGCGGGCCCGCCGAAGAACGACGTGCCCGCGCGCGGCCCGCCGGGGTTCGCGACGTCGCATTGCGCGGTGTAACCGGCGCGGCAGTACGCGCAACTGCCGCACGCGATCGTCGACGGAATCAGCACGCGATCGCCGCGCCGCAGGTTGCGTACGTCGCGCCCGACCGCCTCGACGATGCCGACGCCCTCGTGGCCGAGAATCGTGCCCGGCTTCATCCCGCCGAGCGTGCCGCGCACCATGTGCAGATCGGTACCGCAGATCGCGCTGGCGGTCAGGCGCACGACCGCGTCGGTCGCCGCGGAGACTTCCGGATCAGGCACCGTGTCGATGCGAATGTCGCCGATGCCGTGAAATACGACTGCTTTCATGTCAGGCCCTCCTTGTCGAAAGCGGAAACGGTGAAGGTCACCGTCGAGCCGATCGAGCAAGGCATGCGCCTGTGCGGCGCGCGCGGCGCGCCGTGACGCACGGACAGAAAGCGCTTCGTCTTCGGGGAGGGGCCGTGCCGGCGCGTCAGTCCGTGGGCGGACCGCTATCGCCGGGCTCACCGCTGCCGTCGCGCGCGTTCGAGATCGCTTCGACGAGCTTCAGTTCGTCGTCGATCGACAGCGTCGTGTCGGTCACTTCGCCGCCCAGCGGCGCGAGCGCCGCGCTCAGCGCGTAGATGTCGAGCTGCGTCGCGGCCAGCCCGAGCGACACGGTGCCCGGGCGCGCCTTGCGCGCGACGCGGTCGGTCAGCGCATCGTCCGCCGGACGTTCGCGCCACGCGTCGAGCGACGATTCGACGTGCGCGACCACGCTGTCGAGCAGCGAACCGGACGACACGCGGCCCGGATCGACTGCATGCGTGCGCAACTGTCCGTCGGTCGAGCACTCGACGATCACGACACCCGCGAGCGCGACGACGTGCCGGTCGCGCAGCGTGCCGAGTTCGGCCAGCGCGCGACGCGCCGCGTCGAGATCGGGATAGGACAAGACGATCAGCGTGTTCATTCAGCGACTCCATGCAGGCGAACGGGCGCGCTCAATGCGGCAACCCGAACGCGGCCTTCAGGCTCGCGACGATCATCTGCATCGCGATCGCCGCGAGAATCATCCCCATCAGGCGCTGCGTGACGGCCGTCACGCGCGGCGACAGGTAATGGCCGATCAACGGCGCCGACAGCAACGACACGGCCAGCAGCACGAGAAATGCGGCCAGCCCGAGCGCGAACGCGAGTTCCTGCCCGGTCGCGACGGCACTGTGCCCGAGCACGATCATCGTCGCGATCGTGCCGGGGCCGACCAGCAACGGAATCGTCAGCGGGTAGATCGCGACGCTGTCGGCCGCCGCCGGATCGGCGCCTTCGTCGGCGCCCGGCGCATGCTGGCGGCTCGGCGCACCATGCAGCATCGACAGCGCGATCAACAGCACCAGCAGCCCGCCCGCGAGGCGGAAATCGTCGATCGTCAAACCGAATACGTGCAGGATCGCGCCCCCTGCGACCGCCGACACGATGCAGCCGACCGTCACGCCGATCGCGGCCGTCAGCGCGACCTTGCGACGCACGCCGTCCGCCGCGCCTTCGGTCAGCGACAGGAACACCGGAATGTTCGCGATCGGGTTCATGATCGCGAACAGCGCCGCGAACACCTTGATGGAAAAGGTCAGGTCGAAGGCCACAGGGTCGCTCCCGTCTCGCGCGGCACGTGACACGCACACGCCGGTTCGTTTTCGATGCGCGGCGCCCGCCATGCTGATACGATCCACGCACCACGTTCATCCACGACGGAGGGCCCCGCTCGATGCAAGCCACCGACACTTTCATGGGTCACGAAATTCGCGTCGACGCGACGCGCAACGCGAACGGCGCATGGGTCGCGCAGGTGCGGATCTTCCGCGACGGCACGCCCGTCGACCTGCCCGCGCCCGAACTCGTCACGCCCGAATGGCTCACGTGCGACGAAGCGCTGCGCGGCGGCATCGACCAGGGGCGCGTGATCATCCGAACGCGCGACCGGTAACCGCGCGCGGTTCGGCCGCGCCCCATCGGCCGGCATCGCGCGACGCACGTCACGCATCGAAATCGAGGTCGCCGATCAGGATCTCGCGATCGCGCTGCGTCCGGCTGCTGAAATCGACCGGCAATTCCATCTGCCAGCGCTCGATCGTGACCGGCAGCACCGCGAGATAGCGATCGAAGCGGCCATGGTCGGGCTCGGCCAGCAGACCGGCGATCGCATCGTCGCGCCACGCGAGCCGCGCGTTCAACCGGTTCGGCAGGCCGACCGTCGACGTGAGGCCGATCACGTCGATGCAGGTCGGGCTGCCCTGCCCGTCGTGCGGCACGACGTCGACCTTCACTTCGCCAGGCTGATACAGGCCGCGCAAGCGCGTCGCGATGCGCGGCGCGAACTCGGTTTCGAAACGGGCACGGACGTCAGGGTTCATTTCGCCTCCATTCAAGGTTCGGTGGGTGTCGTCATGCTGCTTTCATGCGGAAGCCGTCTGCCGCTCGAGCGCCGCTTCGGCCTTCAGGTTGTCGAGATCGCGGGCGATCGTCACGACCGCGAGCCGCGTGTTGCCGCGCCAGTACGCGATCGAGCAGTCGTGCTCGCCGAGGTCGCCGTCGATCTCGACGCGATCCCATTGCTCCGCATGCCCGACATAGCGGATCGTCAGGTCGTAATGCTGGCTCCAGAAAAACGGCACCGCGTCGAACGGCCGCTGCTGGCCGAGCAGGTTGCGCGCCGCGACGATGCCCTGCCGCTCGGCGACGACCCAGTGCTCGACGCGAATCCGCTCGCCCGTCAGCGGATCGGGCCAGCGCGCGATATCGCCGGCCGCATAGATGCCGGGCGCGCTCGTCTGCAGGAAGCGGTCGACCGTCACGCCGCGTTCGACCGCGAGCCCGGCGTCCTGCGCGAGTTCGACGTTCGGATGCACGCCGATCCCCACCAGCACGACGTCGGCCGGCAGCACGTCGCCGTTCGACAGCGTCACGCTGTCCGGCCCGATCCGCGCGGGCGTCGCGCCGAGATGGAATACGACGCCGTGCGCTTCGTGCAGCGCCTTGATCGTGTCGCCGAGCGCATCGCCGAGCACGCGGCCCATCGGATGCGTATCGGGCGCGACCACCTGCACGTCGACCCCGCGCGTGCGCAACGCGGCGGCCGCTTCGAGCCCGATGAAGCTCGCGCCGACCACCACGCAGTGGCGCGCGGTTTTCAGCTTCGCGATCAGCGCATCGCAATCCGCGCGCGAGCGCAACGTACAAACGTGCGGTAAATCGGCGCCGGGCACGTTCAGCCGATTCGGTTCGGCGCCTGTCGCGAGCAGCAGCGCGCCGTATTCGATGCGGCTGCCGTCGGCGAGCTCGACCGCCCGCTGCGCGGGATCGATGCGGGTGACGCGCGTATTGCAGCGCACGTCGATCCGCTGCTCGGTATAGAACGACGGTGCGCGCAGCGGCAACCAATCGGCTTGAGCCGTGCCCGCGAGGTAATCCTTCGACAGGTTCGGCCGGTCGTACGGTGGATCGGCATCGGCGCTCAGCAGCGTGATCGGATGCGGATAGCCTTCCTGCCGCAGCGTGACGGCCGCCGCGATTGCGGCCGCGCCGCCGCCGACGATCACCACCGATGCGGGCAGCCCGGCCGCCTTCAGCGCAGGCGGCGCGGCGGCCGGCCGCGCATCGACCACGACCGCGCGGCCGTCGCGCCGCTCGACGCGCCAGCACGGCAGCCCGTCGAGCGCCGGCGCGCGTTCCATCTCGCCGGTGCGCAAGCAGAACGCCGCGTGATGCCACGGGCAGCGGATCGTGTCGCCGACCAGCAGGCCCTCGGCCAGCGGGCCGCCGTAGTGCGGGCATTGCGCGCCCACCGCGAACAGTTCGTCGGCACGGCGCACGAGCAGCACCGCCGCATCGCCGACATGGCCTTCGATCATCGCGCCGTCGGCGAGATCGTCGAGCGCGATCCCTTGCGTGAGATCGGGTGAGGACGCAGCATCGCTTCCAGTCATGACGTGGCTCCCGAAAAGTCAGGTAACGATCCCATTATCGCCATCCCTCCTGAAAAGAACAGGTACAGACGCCTCGCAGCGCACGCAAACGCGGACTGTAGCTTGTACGCGATCCGCGACCGGCGTAGAACGTGATCAGCGTTGCGGCGCAACACGGCGGCCGCCTGCGAGGGGCACGGCGCGACCCGCGCAAGCCGCGTGCCGCCTTCACCTGTCAAAGGAGCACTACCCGATGGCCACCGTCCTGTGCGTGCTCTACCCCGATCCCGTCGACGGCTATCCGCCGCACTACGTGCGCGACACGATTCCGGTCGTCACGCACTACGCGGACGGTCAAACCGCGCCGACGCCGGCCGGCCCGCCCGGCTTCCGGCCCGGCGAACTCGTCGGCTCGGTGTCCGGCGCGCTCGGCTTGCGCGGCTATATGGAAGCGCACGGCCACACGCTGATCGTCACGAGCGACAAGGACGGCCCCGACTCCGAATTCGAGCGCCGGCTGCCCGAAGCAGACGTGGTGATTTCGCAGCCGTTCTGGCCCGCGTACCTGAGCGCCGAACGCATCGCCCGCGCGCCGAAGCTGAAGCTCGCGCTGACGGCCGGCATCGGCTCCGATCACGTCGATCTGGACGCCGCCGCGCGCGCGCGCATCACGGTTGCCGAAGTCACCGGCTCGAACAGCATCAGCGTCGCCGAGCACGTGGTGATGACGACGCTCGCGCTGGTGCGCAACTACCTGCCGTCGCATGCGATCGCGCAGCAGGGCGGCTGGAACATCGCCGACTGCGTGTCGCGCAGCTACGACGTCGAAGGGATGCATTTCGGCACGGTCGGCGCGGGTCGCATCGGTCTCGCCGTGCTGCGCCGGCTGCAGCCGTTCGGCCTGCAGCTGCACTACACGCAGCGCCATCGGCTCGATGCGTCGATCGAGCAGGCGCTCGCGCTCACGTATCACGCCGATGTGGCGTCGCTCGCGAGCGCCGTCGATATCGTCAACCTGCAGATTCCGCTGTACCCGTCGACCGAGCACCTGTTCGACGCGGCGATGATCGCGCGGATGAAACGCGGCGCGTACCTGATCAACACCGCGCGCGCGAAGCTGGTCGACCGCGACGCGGTCGTGAATGCCGTCACGTCCGGCCATCTCGCCGGCTATGGCGGCGACGTATGGTTTCCGCAGCCGGCGCCGGCCGATCACCCGTGGCGCACGATGCCGTTCAACGGGATGACGCCGCACATCTCCGGCACGTCGTTGTCCGCGCAGGCGCGCTATGCGGCCGGCACGCTGGAGATCCTGCAATGCTGGTTCGACGGCAAGCCGATCCGCAACGAATACCTGATCGTCGACGGCGGCACGCTCGCGGGCACGGGCGCGCAGTCGTACCGGCTGACATGACGTCGCGCGCCGCCCGCCGCGGCGCGGTCAGTCGATGCAGGATGCGGCGAGCTTGCCGACGGTGACGACCGCGCGCTCGATTTCCGGCGACCACGGGCTGCTGTAGTTCAGGCGGATGAAATTCCGGTAGCTGTCCGCGATCGAGAACATGTAGCCGGGGCCGATCGTGATCCCCTGCTCCAGCGCGAGCTGGTACAGCCGCATCGCGTCGATCTGCGCGGGCAGCTCGACCCACAGCACGTAGCCGCCCGCCGGGCTCGAAATGCGCGTGCCGTCCGGGAAGAACCGCGACACCATCGCGCGCATCAGGTTCGCCTGCTGCGCATACGCCTTGCGAATCCGCCGCAGGTGATGTTCGTAGCCGTCGCGTTCGAGAAACTCCGCGATCGCGAGCTGCGGCAACGACGGTGTCGCCAGCGTGTTCAGGAACTTCAGCTTCTCGACCTGCTCGCGGTAGCGGCCCGGCAACGCCCAGCCGATCCGGTACGCGGCCGTCAGGCTCTTCGAGAACGACGCGCAATGCAGCACGATGTCATGGCGATCGAACGACTTCAGCGTGCTCGGATGCATGTTGCCGAAGTACAGTTCGTTGTACACGCCGTTCTCGATGATCGGCAGGTCGGCCTTCGTTGCGAACTCAACCAGTTCGCGCTTGCGCTCGTCCGGCATCTGGAAGCCCAGCGGATTCTGGAAGTTCGGCATCACCATGCACGCGGCGATCGGCTGCGACTTCGCGATCGCGGCCAGCGCCGCGATGTCGATCCCGTATTCCGGATGCGTCGCCACCTCGATCGCCTTCATCCCCATCCGCTCGATCGCGTGCAGCATCGCGTAGAACGTCGGCGATTCCACCGCGATCGTGTCGCCCGGCTTCGCCACCGCCTGCAGACACAGGTTGATCGCCTCCGTCGCGCCGACCGTCACGATGATCTCGTTCGGGTCCACCGACATCCCGTTTTCCAGGTAGCGGCGCGCAATCTGCCTGATCAGCCGCGGATGGCCGGGCGGCAGCCCGTCGGTCACGCCCCACAGCGACTTGTCGCGGCCAGCCGCGTACGCGTAGCGGTTCAGCTTCTCGAACGGAAACAGGCTCGGGTCCGGATACGGCGAGCCGAGCGGCACCGCGTCGTCCGTGCCGATCGAGCGCAACGTCGACAGCACGAGCCGGCTCACATCCACCGACGACGAGATCGCGATCGGCTTCGACGGCCGCAACTCGCGTACCGGCGCATGACTGTCGTCGCGCCGCAGGTTCACGAAATAGCCCGACTGCGGCCGGCTTTCGAGCAGCCCGCGACTTTCCAGCAGCAGATACGCATGCAGTACGGTCGTGATGCTGATCCGGTGCTGCTGGCTCGCCTGACGCACCGACGGCACACGGTCGCCGTGTCGATATACCCCTTGCCGAATGAGTCGCTCTACGTCGTTCGCAAATTTCTCGTAGAGCTTCATCCGCCTCGCCCCGCCAGCGATGAACCGGCCTGCGCCGCATGAGCGGCACCGCCGCGCCGATGCACGAAGCCGGATAGCCGTCGCCGGGTGCGGGTGTCCCGGCTGGAACCTCGTCCGTTACCGAAATTGAAGGCGGATAGCAATGCGAATCTCATCAAGACAAGGTTCGGCATCCTACTGCGTCATTTCGGCGAATGTAAGTGACAGTTTGGCGAGGAAACGTCAAATCCGGCCGGCGTGGTGAACAGATGATGCGAACGCGACGGCGCGGCCGCGCGCGCTCGCACGGCAGCCGTTCGTCCGGCGCACGTCATGATGTATTGCGGTAGCAGAGGAAGCGGCGGCGAAGCGAAGCCCGGCCATGGGCGGGCCCGCTCGCACTCAAGCGTCGTCGACGTTGTCCGCGTAGTGGTCGATCGCGACCTTGCACTCGTCGAACACCACCGTCAGCAGCGCGATGTCGTTCGACTCGAGCCACTTGCGGATCTGGAGGAACTGGCCGGTGCCGAGATCGGCGACGCGGCCCGGATCGTCGGTCGTCACGTCGACGATCGCGATCGCGCGGTTGCCGGGCAGCGGCGACAGCGTCGCCGCGATGTCGAAGCGCCGGTACGATTGGTCGATGCGCATGCCACTCTCCTGAATCGATTCGACAGGCGCGCGCTCAGTCGAGCGCGTGGCGGAAGGCAGCAGACTCTGATCATCGCCCGCACAGCTCCGCCAGGTAGGACTCCCGGAGTCGCCGATAGCCCCTTACCCACAATCCTGCCCATATTGAACTCAGCGGAATGCAATATCGGCCGCAACGCCCTGATGGCAAACGACGACCGAGCAGTTTCCCGCCCAAACTCAACAAAAAACCGCGCTCACGGACTCGGCTGCGTCCGGGACGCGCCCCATCTTTACCTGATGGGACATACTGGGCGGCATGTCGCGAGCGGACGATATTTGCTGCGCCGGCAAACGGTCACGGCGAAGTATTTCCGCGCGCAGAGACGATCGTGAAAGACGGATGGGCTACGTTCGCCCGTGACGGCGTCGAAGTGTGGAACTGCAGCGCTCGCTACGCCGCTGCGCACTTCGACGTACAGTCCGCTTAGGAGAACTTGTCGATGAGCCAGCTTGTTCGGATTGCGCCGGGTGTCGTGTTCTCCGCCGATGTACTCGGGACCGACTGGGCACGCAAGTACCAGCAAATCAGCGTAAGTGAAGTGCCAAACGGAAATGCCCAATCCGCAATTCGGCGGGGGCGGCCTGCGAAGGAAGCCGATCAGGCGATCCGCGAAAGCACTTCGATCCAGATGCCGTTGTTGTGGACGACGGCCGACCAGCCCCTATGCTCGCCGGCCTCGCATAGAGAAAACCACGCAGCGCATGTTCATTGTTCGACCAGCCGCTCGAGCCCGTCGAATTCACCAAAGAAGTCCCGCTGCCCTGGAAGTGGAGCCGGCGGCCGACGGGCTGCTCGAGGCCGCGGATGGCCCGCTCTCTTCAACGTGCGCGCAATCGCATGAAGCTGCGCCCAAATCTGATCTGCTTCGGCGCTCGACAAAGTGTCGGCCGCCACTTCGAGCGCACCAACGAGCCTCTCGAGCTGTTCGGATGCGCTAGCCAGCACGGGGCGCACTTGATCGCGCGCCTTGCTTTCCCGATAGGCTTCGAGCCATCGCTCGAGCAGCTTCCGCTCGTCGCGGGACAGAGTGTCAAGCAGCCCAGTCGGGACAGGTTCATCGGCACGAAACGTACCGATGACACATTCGCGCGCCCGCGCCCTGATGGAAGGCCGCTTTGGAGGTTCGACCCGAAGCAACTTGATGAGGCGCCCTTGTTCTCGAATGAGCATCGTTCGTCTCTGATTCCATGCGATCACACCAGAGCATAACAAAACAGTACGTCATGAGCGATTGAGCAACGGCTCATATCCTATCGCGTCATTGTCCGCCAAGGACGTCCTCACTCAGCTGAAACGCGCCGGCGCGTCGCACATCTGGTTGAAAAGCTCACCTCCCGACCGCTTCATGTCACCGCTTGCGGCGAGTCCTTTCGGTTGTTGTGATACTGATGAAATAACACCGGCACACCAGTGGCCACGTCGAATCGTATTCGGTGTAGCGAGCCATCGATGGCCTCGGGCACATTCCCACTCAAGTCTGGTTGCGCTATTCAGACACAATTCCCACCACGCTCAGCCTCAATGTTTTTCATCAGATGAACCCCAAGCTTGGACGCGTCGCGGCTACATACTGGGCACCAATGCCCCCCCAACAACCGCCCAGTTGCGTCGCCCGCTGGCGCATGCGCTCGATCCCAAAGCGCATCGAGTCCCGCCTGACACTCCGCGCACCAAGCACCACGAAAGATTCTGATCAGCACCACACCGGAACCTGCAGTACGCTTTGCTGCCCTCGTAGACCTTCGAGAGACAAACCCCACCGTGGCTCTTCGCTCTTTCACGTAGCCTCGCCAGGCCGTCCCTGTGACGATATGCGTGCACCTTCTCTCGGTCCGAGCAAATTCGACACCATGCACCCCGCACGATCTCGGTACCGGAAGTCTCCCATTCGTGTCCAACAGCACACCGGAAACGATAGCGCTCTGTCAGTTTCGTGTAGCCGGTCGACAAACACTTGCCGCCTCTCGCTCTTGCTGCGGCTCGCATGCGCGTCATCCCATGCGGATCGGCCATGCGCCGCGAATGTTGCGCTCTCGCGCAGAGCACGCACCAAGAGCCTTTTCGCAGATTCTCAGCGGTCTTCTCGAAAGCGCGCCCTGCCTTACAGAGAAACTGGAGTGGTGTGCCGCGGCCCGCATACTGCTCCGAAAGACAGCGGCCGCCCGCCTGGCGCGCGAGTTGATGGATCTGACGAAGCACCTCGTCAACACGACACGCCCGACACTGGACCATCGTGTAGAACAGATAGGAGCCGCATCGACTTGATTCGTGTCCCTTGCGACATCGAAATCGATACTGCGCGTGCCAACCTTTCCATTCAGCGTTGCTGCTCCGCTAAATTCCTTTCGTTGGCGTACCCGCGCATAGAGGCCTAGAAGTCGACCACCCCCAATGTATGATTCTCACACGTTACTCTCGTGAAATCGAGGCCACCCTGGCCATGCTCTGACCAGCCATCGGGTGTTGCGAAACCCTACTTCTCAGATTGCGAAATGACCCCTCCGAAATCGAACCCTTTTAATTTATTTTGCTCTACAAGCCCTCTAAAACGCCCGGATACAAATACTGAAGCAGGGCTTTCTTTTAGGCGAAATATATCAGCCCCTTCAATGCGACTCTGCAGAATAAATATTTTATTAAAAATCGTCGCCTGAGGGTAGACTTTGAATTTTGATGCATCCATATCGACAGCATTCTCGATCACCCGGGTTACATGAAATCCGAACATGTCTTTTATCGGGGCCTCGACCTGCAATATCTCCCCGCTGTCACGAAGTACCGGCGCCAATACATCAAGCGCCCTCTCACTAAACACGAGAAACGGAGATAGCATCGTATGAACGTCGCTGGTCTTTTTTCTGCGCAAAGTGCCCCACGTAAGCTTAACGGGGTCATAGTCTCGGCCAAACCCTCGCCCACATAGAGCGGTTGCTCGTATAGCTACGCTCTTGTCATATGCGATTTCACCGTCATCATCGACTTGAACGAGAGGCTGAAATGCTTCATCCTGCCTCAAACCGTAAACGTTACTCACGCACCGCCCCACATCCAAATTCCATAAATACCGAGAATCCATCAGCTATTATGGCGCGGTGCAACTCCTCGCGCATCCCGGCCTCACACGGCTCAAGAAAAAATGTCGGCACGTTCCTCTCAGCACCCGAGACATCCAGACCGATACTATTTATCTTTCCGCACGTAACCAAAGGGCGCCCCATTCCGTCGGTCTTGACAACACCCAATCACGAAAACGGGGCGAGCGACGTTGTTAGAGAACCGAACGCTGCCATTTATCCTTAAAATTAAGGAACTCTTTTTTCTTCGCCATCCACCTACCCGCCTTTTCCTTCATCGTGAATCGGGATATCGTCAACATTCCCAATGTCTGACGGATGGTGAAAACCACCTCCCCATCGGTGGATTCCACGCTATCTTCGACATCCGTTTCAGGATCGTATGTCGGCGGATCCGAACAACCCAAGTCAATCAAGCGACCTTGATTTGTTTTTTCTTGGAACGCCCATTTCTCTAAAATAGCCGAAAGATCTTTCCGTGCGCGGCCGTCAATTTCAGATACATCGCCACCGCTTTCCAGAGCACTAGGTTTTTTCTTGCAAAAATCCTTTTCCCATTGATTCATTTCCAACATGAATGATCGCAATGCCGCTCGCGCCTGCTCAAAATCGTCATTCATCGCCTTCAACCCTTAATCATTGAAAATACCGCCCTAGTGCGAGACCTCAGCGACGACGACATCCATATTTTAGCCAGGCCAGTCGTCGACCGCGACGAACTGCATTTGTTTTGTTCCGGCGACGATCATATCCAGAAATGCCGAGAATCCATCGGCTACATTGTAGAGGTTGCCACATTCTGACACCTCTGCAATATCCGGCTTCGCCGTGTCATCCGCATGCAGATGCGTTCTATCCCAATACAGGACCTTTTCAACGTTATCGAATCGCGCCAGCGCGTAGTAATTACCGCCTGGATCATCTCCAATCACAAAGAAATCGTTTAGAAAATCGACCTCACCTCTGACACGTTCGTTTTGCTCGATTAAATCAAAATTCTCGTTGCTCGCTCCGACCCCAAAAAGTGAAGCAAACGAAATCATTCCATTGTCGACACCAGGAAAATCAAAATCGAGATAGTCGGCGCCACCAATGAATATGCCGTTCCACTTCTTCAAAAACTCCTTGTAATCCGTCGGAAGAACGAATCCGAGTTCCGCCTCCAATTTACCGAGGAGCGGCTGTGCAGGTTTTGCTCCATACAGAACTGGCACCTTACCTCCTTAACACGACGATTGATTCTTCAAGTTAGAGACGCCACCCCTATGGGTGAATTCACTGTGAATATCCTTCGGAATTTCCTGCATCGTTACCATGTTCTCGTGGTGGTGCCAAGTATTTTTCGTGTAGTCGGCGGGGCTTCCTGCCTTTGCATCCGCCAATCCAAAGTCCCCTGTTGGCGCCCTACTGTGATTTCCTTTCAGCCCCTCAACGTCTACAGATCTGACCTCATACGGCTTGAAATCAGGATAACCATTTGGATAACGGACAACCGTACCTTTTGCGTTGGTATATACCCACGTCCCCGACTCCACCTCGACGTGAACGGTACCACCTTTTTCAAGCCATTTCGTTACATCCGGAGAGTTCAACGGCTTCTCCCCAAACCAGCCCCACGGATCGATCCATCCTGTAGGATTGGGAGCATACGCATACAAATTGTCGCCACCCAGCAGCCCGATCGGATCGTGGTTAATGAACCGGCCTACATCAGGGTCGTAGAACCTGAAAGTATTATAGTGAAGGCCCGTGCTTTCATCGGCATATTGTCCAGCATAGCGGAGCGGCTGATCCGTGCGTGCCGAAGTCAGTTCTCGACTGTTCGGCTTGACCTTGCCCCACGCCGTATATTGCCCTGCCCACGCTAGCTCTCCAGCTTCGTCTGTAACTTCCAATGGGGCGCCCACCAGATCCGTATGGAAGTGGTATATCCGCGACGCCAGCTTCGCCGTGTCGATCGCTACCGCCGCCAGTGCGTTCGCGATAACCGCATCAACGCGTGCCGCTGGAGAGTACGACGCATCTGGACTGTATATGTAACTGCTCACGCCAGTCTCGCGCACCTCTTGCGCGAGCCGTAGCCCCTCCCATACGAACCGCTTCGTCTCGCTGCGCAGTTTTACGCCACGCAGGTCGTAACTGGTATCCGTCTTCGCAATACGCCTCCCGATCGGGTCGTATTCGAACCGAGATTCGACCGTGCCACGCGCGTCGTGCGTTCGGACTGCGATCAGTCGGTTCTGCCCGTCGTAGGTGAACCGCTGCGTCTGGTTCGCTCCGCGCAGCTTCGTCGTCAGATTGCCAAACGGATCGTACTCGAAACGGAGATCTTGCCACATGAGCAGGCGATTGCCTTCGACGTACCCCCGGCTGCTGCGCTGCGCATCGTCAAGCAGGTTGCCGGCGCCGTCCCACGCGAATTCTTCAACTTGCCGATCCATCGTGTTCACCCGCCGGGTCAGCTGCCCGGCAGGATCGTAGTTGTACTGCGTACTGCCACGGAGGCCGTCGCTCATCTCGATGAGCTCACCAGCGGCGTCGTACCCGTAATTCCGCCACAAGTGCCCGCGCCCACGCCCCAGCGCTTCGGGTTGGAATCCTGCCGACTGCCAGACTTTCCGACCAAGCGGATCGTATGCGGAACGCTGAGTCAACCTCCCCTGTGTGCGCATCACTTCACGATGCAAATCGTCACGCTCGAAGTCACTCACCACCTGATCGTCACAACGGATCTGGTGAACGTGGCCTGAACCATACCGTAGGATCTGCAAGCTCTGGTCGTGCGGCAGCGCTAGCGTTGTCACGTTGTCGAGCGCATCGAGCACATATTCGACTGTGCCGTTCACGCCGTGCTCGGCCATAAGGCGACCCGCTTTGTCGTATTCGAAGCTCACGGCGTCGGGAGTGATGCCAAGCGCAATACCGGCTGGAGTCGGCGTACGCTCAACTTTCACCGTCCGGTCGCCCTTGTCGCGCTCAAAGCGGGTTACCTCGGTCGGCGTATGCTGAACCTTCAGATTGCCCATCCGGTCGCGCTCAAAGCGAATAGTGCGAATCGGGCGATTCGCATTAGCGCCGTTGACCGGGGCCCCTACGATATCAAGCGTGAGCAATTCCCCAGCGTCCCCATACCCGAACCGCCGTTCCACGCCGTCCGGTCGCGTCTCGGTCAAGAGCCGACCGCCGGCACTGTACGTGAACGCATAGCACGCGCGGTCCTGCAGTAGCTCTCGAAGCCGCCCGTCGGCATCGTACCGATAACGGGTCCGACGCCCTGCTGGATCGCTTATCTCGACGACCTGGCCACGCGCATTGCGCAGCCACTGTCGGACCCTTCCGCCGAGGCCAACGTGCCGAACCATAAGCCCGGCTGCATCGTATTCGAAGGTCTCCGAACTTCCGTCGGGATATGTGATGCGGAGCGGCTCGCCGGTCGGACGCACATCGTACGTGATGCGCTGCCCAAGCGCGTTCTCACGCATAACCGGCAGACCGAACGGATCAAAAGTGGTTCGCGTCGCTTTGCCGGAACAGTCAGTGCGCGCGACGAGCTCGCCGAGCCTATTCCACTCGAGAGTCTTACGTCCCCCCAGTGCATCAATGTGCACGAGCGGGAGCGAGGTCAGCCCTTTCGGATATTCGTAACGGTTTTCGCGGCCAAGCGGATCCTGACTCACCAGCAGCCGACCCTGCGAATCGTATTCTGCACGCCAAGCACCACCGTCAGGCCCGACAATCTCCACAGGCCGCCTGCTGTTGCCGTCATAGCGAGTGCGTGTCGTGCGGCCAAGCGGATCAGTCTCGGCGACGATCCGGCCCGCGTCGTCGTACTCGAACTCGGCCGTGCGCTCACCCGGCAGCATCAGCATCACCGGCATGCCGGCGTCGTTGTATTTGATCCGGTAGAGTCCCCCGTCGAAGTCGGTGTACTCGACAATCTGAAACTGTGCGTCGAAGCGCCAGTGCGCGGTGCGACCATCGGCGTGCCGGACGCGAGTCTGCCGGCCATCAACGTCGTATTCGAACGACCAGTCCTCGCCCTCGCTGGTGCGCGTTGCGACGACCCGCGGCTGTCCTTCGATCGTCGACCACACATAACTGGACGTGAAACCCAGTGCGTTCACGTGGCTCGCCATCAGGCCATTGACGTACGTAAATCGCCGTACGACCGCCCCGTTCGCATCCGTCACGGACGCCAATTGACCGTTTTCATCGTACCCGTAAGCGACAGCGAGGCGTCGTTCGTCACCATGGACTAGCGTGACCGAACCAAGGCGGCCGTGCTCCCCTTCGTAGTCGAGCACGGCCTGCATTCCGCCGCACGTCAGAATCTCGGCGACGCGGCCGCGGCTATCGCGCTCGAACTGGCACCACTGCCCCGCCTGATCCTCGATACGGCGCACCCAGGCGATGCGGCCGGAGTCCGGCTCGTATCGGCCGAAGTCGTAATACGTCTCGCCAATGTCATGCAGGATGTAGCGGCCGTCGGGCGTACAGGTCAGATAGCGTTGCTCGGCCTCGCTGAATGCGGCTTGCCCGGCACGCAGCAACGGAAATCCGCTCTCGCGCCCTTGCGCATCGGTGTACCAGAGGCGCCCGTCGCGGGCATGCAGGCGAAGCTCCCACGGCGCGACCCAGCCGCGGCCAAGCGTCCCTGCATAGTCGATACTGCTCGAATAGAACCGCTTGAGCGCGACCGGCATCGGGCTCGGGATCACGAAGTCAGTTTCCGATTCGGCCAACAGGATCTTTCTTCCGGTCGTGACGTCGACCGGGTTGCCGAACATCCCGCCGAGCGCCTTGTTGATCGCTGGCCCGGCAACGTACCGCCCGAACGCCTCACCGAGCACGTACCCGCCGATGAACTTCGCAGCGCACGGCAGCACCGCGCGCGACAGCCCGCCAGCCTGCTTCAACAACCCACCCAAGCCGCCGACCAGCCCCGCCAGCACGAACGCCCATTCCGTCGCCGTTCGCAGCCACGGCGGCACTTCGTCTTCGACTGGTAGGTATGTCTGCGTGCCGCCGTGAAAGAACGTGTCGTGAGAACCGTCGCCGATCGTCGCGCCGCAGGTAATCTTGTCGTCCTTCCGCGCCGCGGGCCGCCCGTTGATGAAGATGTTCGTCGATCCTTGCGCGACAAGCGGAATGGGATTGTGCTTGCTGCATGCCACGCCGCTCAACGTCGCGTAGGCCGCCGAGAGGGAGTTGACGTAGACGTCCGGCGAACCTGTAATGATGTTGCCTGATTGCGAGCTGAACATCTTCCCGATCGACTCTCCTATTGACAGGAGAGCCTGCGCTCCGATACCGGCCATCATCCCCGCGAGCAACGCGACGCCGAATCCGCATGTGAATGTGGCGAAGGCAACTGCGGCGATCAGGGCAATGCCCAGCACGGCGCCGACCAGAAAGCCCGCAAGCGCGCTGGTGTGATCGATCGGATCAGTGACTCGTGCGGCTTCGTACACGATGGTTGTCCTTTGCTGTTGTTATGCCGACTCTTGTTCTGCCGGACGGTAGCCGTCGAGCCAGTTGCGCCACAATGCGTCGAGCGTTTCGCCGAAGCTCTTCGCGCTCGATGCGGTAAAGATCAGCACGCGTCCCGGGGCAACGATGAATGCACCTTGCCGTTGAAAGACGGTCTTTGGACCGTTCCGATAGGCAGCGTCGATGCGCTCCCCCGGCATTCCATCGGTTTCAGGCCCAAGCCGTTCAGCCTGGCGCGAAAGCACCCGGTGTCCCTGCAGCCTCGATTTGAGCAGCGCGATCTGCCGGTCGATATACGGCGCAAGGGTCTCTCCGTCCTTGAGCCAGTCGCGTGCGACACTGAGGTTCGGCTGCGCAGCCGTATCGGCCGGCACGAACAGGTTGGTCGTGCGATCCTCGAAACCGTCCGGCAGAACGATGCTGCCTTCGTGAATCCGGATACGGTTTTCGGAATCCGTCATGCTAGTTCTCTCGTGATGTGTAGTTGTTGGAATGGATCTAAATCAGCGTCTACACGCGCAGGCACTCATTTTCCCTGCGGCGCGACGGCGCTTTCCCGGCGCAAGCGCAAGCTGCCCGCGAGCAGTACGACATGCGCGACGAGCCACACGTAAAACGCGACGCCGTAGCCGGATATCGGCGTCGCGTCCGCTTCGTTGAAGTACCACTTTGTCGCGAACAATGAACAGAGCGCACATGCGAGCGCAGCTGCCGAAAACTGGCTCGCACGCGTATATCGGTTCCGGGCGAGCTGGACGGCCGCAACGACGTAGAGCGGATTGGCGAGCCATACTGGATTGAGCATGAACAGTCCCCACCAGCCCTGGGCGAGAACCGACAGCCCGCTGAGCGACGCTTCCTTTTCGAAATGCATCGCCGGCATCGTCAGCGAGAGAAGGTACAGCGCCCCGGATGCGCCGAGGACCGTCTCTCGCCCGACACGCGGCGTCGAATCAAAAACGTTCATCATTTCCCGAATCCATAGCACGACGCTTCAACCGTCACGCGTGCGTTCAATCCGTTTGGCCGGCCGGGGTCACGACCTTCTCGCCGCGCGCGCGCATCGCTGCGCGTTGCGCCTTTGGATCGAGCGGCGGCCAGGGTGCGCCGGCCGTTACGATCTTGCGACGAATCTCTTCGACGCGCGCACGTGCCGACGAATCCGTGGTCGTATGGTTCTTCAACTCGTTCTGCAGCACCCACCCGTACGACACGCCGAGCTGGCTGGCAATCTTCGGATCCGCGCCGTGCGAGAGGAGGTAGTCGACGACGTCCCACTGCTGAATCATCGTCGCCTCGAAGAGGGCCGTCTTTCCGAGCGAATCGCGAGCATTCACGTTCGCCTTGTGCTCGATCAGCAGCTTCAGCTGGGGCAGCAGCCGGTTCTCTGCAACCGCGAAGATCATCGGCGTGTCGCCGTTGTACAGCCAGTTGGGATCGAGCCCGCTGTTCAACAGCACGCGCAGGAGGTTGGGCGTATCGGCCCGCAATGCGACATCGACCACAGATCCGCCGCTGGCACCGACCGGCGCCTTGGGATCTGCGCCGTTCTTCACGAGCACCGAAATGATCTGGTAGCGCGGATTGGACGCGTCGTTCTTGACCGGGACGATTTCCTGCACTGCATACGACAGCAGCGTCGTATTCTTCGCGCCCGGCGCATTCAGATCCGTCTTCGGCGCGAGCTGCTGAACGCGGCTGAGATCGCCGTCATGAATGGCCTGCGCCAACGTGAGTTGCTGCCCTGAAAAGAAATCTTCAGGTGCGTATCGCTTGAAGCCAGTCATGTTCGTCCCTTGGGCTTGAGTGGGCCACCAGAGCGGCGAGGACACTCCAACGAGTGCGGCAATCGCGCCGGCGGTTATCGCTTTTTTGTATCGCATCAGTGAGATGAATTCAGTTGGGAGACCAGGTCGAGTTGATCCTTCTCGACCTGCTGGTTGATCCCGTTCGTCACGTCACCCATCAGGTGACGGCCGACCGTGGTCACGCTTTCACCGTCGAGCGTGACGGGGCTGCCAACCGCCTTGGGCATCAGCGCCGCCGTACCGTCGCTGATCGGCCCGAGTCGGCCTTCCTGCAGGCCGGTCAGGATATCGCCGTCGACGCGGTAGGCCGTGATGTTGGCCGGCTGGGCGGTCCCGCCGTATTGCGCGACGGTCTCCGGATTGAGGCCGGCAGCATTGAAGGTCACCGCCGAACCGCCGCTGGCCTCGGCTGCAGCGGACGCCAGGCCACCGCCGAGCGAATGCCCGGTGAAATCGACGCCGGCCGACGCGCCCGTGGTCTCGATGTTCTTGCCGATCGTGACCGCATTGCGGTAATACGGTGCATCGGCGCCGAGCCCTTGCGCCATGTTGTTGCTCATGTCTTCGCCGAAGAGCTGCTGGGTACCCTTGAACGCGACCGTCGGCTTCATGCTGTCGCCGAAGACCTTCGGATCCGGGATATACATCTGCGACCCGAAGTTGCTACCGCTTTTCTCGAAGTCGCTCGGCTTGAGCCCGAAAGCCTTCAACGCTTCCGGATCGTTGGTCGCCATTTTCCACCCGGTCGGCGGCGGATCGTTCGGGTGATACACGTGATCCGCGAGTTTCGCCAGCTGCTGCGCCTTCAGCGAGCTCGCCAGCTTGGCCGCCGCCGCGCGCGTCGCCGGATCGGGGCTCGCCAACCCTTTAGCGATCGTCGCCTGCTCTGCCGCCCACTCGAGCGCGAGCGCCTGTTCCGCGGATTGCGCACTGCCGCGATTCAGATGGATGACCGGCCCGTCGAGATAGATGCCGTTCGCATTGATGACGATCGTTGACGGACCGAAGGTCAGCTTGATGCTGTCCGGCGTCATCGTCACGACGCCGTCCCCGACACGATGCTCGATGCCGTCGCTCGCCTGATGGCTTTGCATGCCGGGCCCGGCCTTGCTCGCGATGGCCTTCGTATTGATCACGTTCGCCGTGGTGTCGCGAGTCAGCGCGATGGTTTCCTTCAATCCGCCCTGCACGATCTGCTTCGTTTCGCTGCCCTTGAGCAGCGACACCGTGCGCCCGCCGCCTTCGACCGTGTGCGTTTCCGAATCCTTGATGACCGTGTTCATATCCTTCTGCGCGTGCAGAAAGACTTCTTGCGCGCCGTTCACGTCTGAAAACCGCAGTTCGTTCGAGCCGGCGCCCTTGTGCGTCTGGCTCTTGATCCCCATCGTCTGCCCGGCAGCCCCGTGATAAGGATTGCCCTGCTCGCCGTTGTAGACGCGGCCCACAATAACCGGATTGTCGGGGTCCCCTTGATTAAACGCGACCAAGACCTCCTGTTTGATCCGCGGGATGGCTGCGGCCCCCCACCCGTCGCCCGCCCAAGGTTGGGACACGCGGATCCACATCGAATCCGAGCCGTCCAGCTTGCCGCGGCGATCCCACAGGAAGTGCACCTTCACAGCACTGCCGTTCGTGTGAATTTCTTCACCCTTTGGGCCGACCACGATTGCCGACTGCGTGCCGTGAATGACCGGCTTCGGCGTATTTCTGGGCGAACGATACGGAAACTTCTTCGGGAGCAGGGAAAATGTATTGCGGTACGGCAGTTTTGCGTTGTGTTCCGTGTAATCGTTCACGGCCTCATGACGAACGTGCAGGATCGCGTATTCCTGATTGTTGGCCATGACTGGATGGTTGGTCACCGTCACGCTGCCTGCAGCGGTCATCCGCCACGCATAGCCGCTGCCCGTATACCGATGCGCGCTCGCTTCTTCTGCTTGCATCGCGATGCGTGCGTAACGGTCGCCGTCATCGCCGTGGTCGAACAACGACTGGTGTTCGAAACGCTCCGTTGTCTCGAGCCCCGCATGCCGGAGATTCTCCGGCTCGGCCTGCGCCAGCATCAGCGGCGACGACGGGTTCTGGTGATTGAAGTCGCGAAAGGCGATCTTGCCGACGCCGAAACGCCGGCCTTCATGCAACTGTTCGATACCGTTGTCTTCACTCGCTGCGGTGGCGGCATACGGCAAATTGGCCAGCCCGTCGATCGGGCGGAAAACGAAATTCGTATCGCCGATGACAAGGAAGTGCTTTTCCTTCTCGTAGCGGTGCGTCCAGATCAGGCCCTCCTGCTCCATCAACCGCGCACAGAAGTTGTAATACGACTCCTGGTACATCACGATGTATTCGAGCGGCTTGTGTGCAGTCCGGATGTCGAACTCGAAATCAGTGAACCCGTGATCCTGGAAAATCTCGGTGAGAATGTCCTGAGCGGTCTTGTTCTGGAAAATCCGGCAGTCGGTCGAGCGCGTCAGAAACCAGAACCACGGCGCCACCGTCATTTGATATTGCGTCACCTTGCCCGGGTTGCCCGCCCGGTCGAACGACGTGACGTAGCCGTCGAAGTAGCGGATGCCGTCGGCGGCGCCTGACGACACGATGCGCTCCAGGGTCGACTGGCGCGCGCTCTGGTCGAATCGGATCTTGATCGGTTGCCCGATCAGCTGATCGGGCACCAGATCATGCCGGTGTGACAGCAAATCGAGGTGAATCTCTGGCAACCGATTGACATGTTCATCGATGACAGCGGTGCTGACCAGCAGCACGTCGGGACCGAGCGGCGAGTCGATGGTCACGTATCGATTTAGCTGAGTCAGTCGAGCAACGCCGCCGGCCGCATTGTTGAGCGCGTCCGCAATCGCGGCCGGCGTTTTGTTCATCAGCGAAAAACCGGTCTGCGCAAGCTGAACCGCGCGTTGCACGGTGTCGATATGACTTGCGACGCCGGCAAGCGGGCCAATCTGGCTTGCCACCGTGGATGCGACCGGCCCGGCAAGGCCGCCGAGCGCGCTCAGCGAGCCCAACAGATTCCCGCCGGAACCGGCCGGAATACCGCCATTCGGGGCGAAACTCATTTGAATTCCCTTTATTTTCGTCTCAGGTTCTGTCCCCAATTGGATCACCAGCTTGAGGCCCCGCTACTGTAGGACAAAACGTTTGCCAGCGAAAGGTACCTGAAATTCCTTTGCAATTTCCCTGCTAGCACCCTTTTCGTTCACCCATCAAATAAGCATTGGGAACCGGCGCAGGGTTCGCCGCGTCGCAGTACCGCACCTGTCTCTGCAGAGACCAACACGATTTGCACGAAGCTGCTGACTGGAACGTACGGGGAAATAGTCGATCCATCACGCACCCCAATCCGGCGAGACTGAACTGGGCGAAACGCTGCTCGTCGATCACGAGCCGGACCTCCAATCCTTGGACGAATGCTGAAGCCGGCTTGCCTGGCATCCAGCGCCACACCCGTTCAGTCGAGAGGGACACGAGCGCATCGAATCGGTGGCCGCCGTCGGGAGCAAACATGCCGAAGCGGATGCACAGCCGCTTGAACTGCGTGAGGCCTTCGGCGTTCAGCCGCACTGCCCGCGGAACCACGACAGCAATTCCCACAGCTCGTCGCGGCGAAGAATCGGCGCGGGACTTGCGCTAGGCTGAGCCAATAACGCGATCTCGTCACCGGAGTCCCCATCGCGCACGGCCAACTGGCTCTCGCGCATGTCTGCCAGGTTGCCATTGGTGCAAGACAGCACGATGTCGAGTTGGCGCTGCGCGCCGGATCAACTGGCTCGCCGCGAGCGTTCACAAGCGCGAGTTCCAGGCCGCGCAATCCGTCAGCGCGCACTCCAGTTGCCTGGCCGCGCAGCGCTTCCTGTCCCGTCTTGCCGGGCTCGAAAGGCGGCTTCGGCGCACGCCGGGCTTCGTCGCGCAAAACAACCCAATACGGGCCTGGCGCTGTGCCAAGCGCGTGCTGCAAGGATTCGAAGGGCGGCACCTTGGGCGGTCGTTATGCGGACCTGATCAACTGACCAGATCTCGCTGGTAGCTGCGGTCTTCAGCGAAAACGGTTTCAGCGCATAGTACGCTTGCCCAGCCTTCGTTTCGATCCGCTCCGCATTGCTCGCGAACAAGTTGACTACTGGTGCGCAAAACAGCCGGAGATTATCGGCCGACGCTGCGATCAGCCGTTGAGCGCGACGTGAGTCAGGGTGGATACCGGCAAGGGCCAAATGCAACGTGATCCGGCGCGCGCCAACCGTTTCAACCGCGCCAAATTCAGGTCGAGGTTGTCAAAACGAGCGGGAAACGCGCCGTACTCCATCAACAGATGAAACGGCGCAATCGCACTGTCGCGAGGCGGCGGAAGCAGCACGTCGGCATCGTCGAAACCTGCGGCCGCCAGCGGCATGTCCGCCCGACGCCAGCGCCCGTTGCCGTCCAGTTCAACGAAGGCACGCGTGGCGTGCATCAGCACGCGCAGCATATCTGGAGCGATGGCGAACTGGGCTGACGGTGCCGTAAGCTCAAGGGTGAATGGGATCAGTCTGCTCCCTAACCATCTCACGGTACCCTGCGGCTGGTTTTCGTGCTTCGCCAAGCGAGACTCGCGAAAGCCGTCCGAGTCCCATTTCACGCATGCGCCCGTCAAGTTTGAATCGAAAGATCCATGAGCGCGCACCGCTATTCGCGATTGGCATGTAAAGGCCGCCGCCGTCGGCGTAGTGACCTGGCGTCATTTCTTTGCGACCCGCAAGGCGTTGAGCCGATGCAACTGTCGTCCTGCCATGTTGCGCTCCTTCTTACCCACAAAACTCACACCGCTACCCATACTGCGTGTGGAAATCCTGCGGGCCGGCAGCGGCAAGCGGCAAGCGGCAAGCGGCAAGCGGCAAGCGGCAAGCGGCAAGCGGCAAGCGGCAAGCGGCAAGCGGCAAGCGGCAAGCGGCAAGCATATTGTTACTCATAAATCACTGAAACGTCAGTGATCTACAGGATGCCGACGGAAGATATCGGAATGTCCGGGAACCCTTGCGTGGCGAAAGACCTTGCCGCCGAATCCCGCGACGACGTTGTCGACCGAGAACGGCGTGTCCTCCTTCGCTTCGAGAATGACCGCGACGCTGCCGGGCACGAGCCGCGCCGCGACCGTCTCGACGAACGTGCCGTCGAGCAGCGCGTTGCCGGCCGCTTGCGCGAGCAGGCCGGCGCACGCGCCGGCCGCGATGCCGGTCACCACGCCGAGCGGCCCGGCGAGCAGGCCGAGCAAGCCGCCCGCGATTGCGCCGATCACGCCGCCCCTGAACGGCCGCGATTCGGCGTCGAGCACCGCGAGCTCGCCGTTCGCGTCCCTCTCGACGACGACGCCATTTTCGATATGGAATCCTTCGTTCTTCTCCGACAGCGCGTCGAAATCGTTCGCGGCCCGGCGGGCTGTGTCGACGCTGTCGAATACGGCGACGATCAATTGGCTGGTCATGCGACACCTCGTGTGTTGGGATGAGGATGGGGCCGCCGCACGTCGCACGGCGCGCCGGGGTTCGCTTCGAATGCCGCCCGGGCCGCGTTACTTGCGCGCATGCACGTCGTCCTCGACATCGTCGACGTCCGCCGGAAAGCGATGCTGGCCGAAGCTCAGGATCAGAACGCCGACCGCGAGCAGCACGATCCCGAAAGTCGTCATCAGCATCCGCTCGGGGCTGTCGGTCGCGCCGCGCAGGATCAGGTCACGCGCGAGCGACGTCATCGCGATGAACAGCGGAAACCGCACCGGCAGCCGACCAAGCCGCAGGTAGCGCAGGTCCATCGCGAGCACTTCCAGATACAGGAACATCAGCAGCAGGTCCGTCAGCGACACTTCGCCCGCGAGCACGACCTTCCACGCTTCCTGCGCCATCGCGAACGCGGTCGCCAGACCGATCACGACCAGCCCGGCCAGCTCGGCCGCGTGGAGGAAATGGCCGAAGCGGCGACGAATGCGCTCGGCGGCCGTATCGGCGGATGCAGTGGAAGTATTCAACGCGGTATCCGGTGCGATGTCGTCGGTGCCGCGATCGATGCTCCATCGCGACGGCGGAGGGTGTCGGGAAACGGAAAGCCTGCGACGGGCGGACGGGAAACCGTTGCGCATGCGCCGGTTCCGATCGCGCCGGTCGCCTGCGCGACCGCGGACAGCGTGCGCCGGCAACACGCATGAAACGCGGCGCCGGCCTCGGTGCACACGGCGTCGCCCGTGCGGTCCAGCAACAACCGGCAGCCGAGATAGCGTTCGAGATCGTCGAGCCGCGCGCCCACCTGCGCGACGTCGAGCTGCAGATCGGACGCCGCGCCGGACAGCCCGCCGTGCTCGACGATCGCACCGAAAATACGCATCGCTTCCAAAAGGTTCATCATGAGGGTCGTCGTCGGGCGGAGCGGAACCTAATCTACTGCACGCGACACGCACGCTCAAGAGCACAGCGCCGCGCGCGCCAGGAGTACAGCTGCGCGGGCGCCGCACAAAACCGAGCCCTGTTTGACCCATTCGAATGACAGATCATCGATACGTGTTCCAAAGCCCCGTCGAAGCTGCTAGATTGCAGGCTCGACGACGTTACGCGGTGCGGACAGCTCACGCGCCGGGCGAACGCGCGGCCGCCACGTCCGCCTCCCCTTCGCGCCGGAGGCCGGCTGCCGCCGCTGCGGCCCGTTGCGCGATGCCCGCGCAACGTCCTTCATCCGCACGTCACAAAGAGAACCGTCGCATGACACAGTTCAACCGTTCGCGCGCCACAGCCCGCCCGTCCCGACATGACTGACCGGCAGGCCGCGATGCAGACTACCCCTCCCCCGCTCTCCCAGGCCGTCCACAGCCCGATCACGCGCAGCGCGATCTTTCTCGTGGCGACGATCAATCCCGGCGCCGATCACGCCGACACGATCCGTTCATGGTGCGGCGACATCGCCGCGCTCGTGCGCTCGGTCGGCAAGCGCGTGCCGGGCGGCAATCTCACGTGCGTCTGCAGCTTCGGCTCCGACGCATGGGATGCGCTGTTCGGCGAGCCGCGCCCCGCGTCGCTGCATCCGTTCCGCGAATTCGGCGCCGGCCAGCGCGTCGCGATCGCGACGCCCGGCGACATCCTGCTGCACATCCGCGCGGAAGCGATGGACCTGTGCTTCGAATTGGCGACGCAATTGCTCAATGCGCTCGGCGACGCGGTCACGGTCGTCGACGAGGTGCACGGCTTCCGCAATTTCGACCAGCGCGCGATGATCGGCTTCGTCGACGGCACCGAGAACCCGGAAGGCCGCGAGGCGGTCGACTTCACGGTGATCGGCGACGAAGACGCCGAATTCGCGGGCGGCAGCTACGTGCTCGTGCAGAAGTACCTGCACGACATGGCCGGCTGGAACGCGCTCGCGGTCGAGACGCAGGAGCGCATCATCGGCCGCACCAAGCTGTCCGACATCGAGCTCGCGCCGGACGTGAAGCCGTCGTGCTCGCACAGCTCGCTGACCACGCTCGACGAGGGCGGCCAGGAAGTGAAGATCCTGCGCGACAACATGCCGTTCGGGCGCCCGGGCGCCGGCGAATTCGGCACCTATTTCATCGGCTATGCGCGCTCGCCGGCGCCGATCGAGCAGATGCTCGAGAACATGTTCGTCGGCCGCCCGCCCGGCAACTACGACCGCCTGCTCGACTACAGCCGCGCGGTCACCGGCTCGCTGTTCTTCGTGCCGTCGGCCGACCTGCTCGAAGCGCTCGCCGACCGCCCGGCGCCGGCCGACGGCGCCGCCCAACCGGAATCCACGCCGTCCGCGCCTGCCGCGCCACGTCGCGACGGCTCGCTGAACATCGGCTCGCTGAAAGGAACCCCGACCTATGAATAACCTGCATCGCGAACTCGCCCCGATCTCGTCGTCCGCCTGGGAACAAATCGAGGAGGAAGTGGCGCGCACCTTCAAACGATCGGTGGCCGGCCGCCGCGTCGTCGACGTCGACGGCCCCGAAGGCCCCGAGCTGTCGGCCGTCGGCACCGGGCACCTGCTCGACGTGGCCGCGCCGCGCGAGCTTGTGAACGCGCGGCTGCGCGAAGTACGCACGATCGTCGAGCTGACGGTGCCGTTCGAACTGAGCCGCGACGCGATCGACAGCGTCGAGCGCGGCGCGCGCGACGCCGACTGGCAGCCGGCGAAGGAAGCCGCGCAACGGCTCGCGTTCGCCGAAGACAGCGCGATCTTCGACGGCTACCGCGCGGCCGGCATCATCGGCATCCGCGAAGGCACGTCGAACCGACGGCTCACGCTGCCCGCGGACGTCGGCGCGTACCCGGACGCGATCAGCGACGCGCTGGAAGCGTTGCGCCTCGCCGGCGTCGACGGCCCGTACTCGGTCGTGCTCGGGTCGGACGCATACACCGCGCTCAGCGAAGCACGCGACCAGGGCTATCCGGTCCTCGGCCATATCAAACGCATCGTCAGCGGCGAGATCATCTGGGCGCCGGCGATCAGCGGCGGCTGCGTGCTGTCCACGCGCGGCGGCGATTACGAGCTGCACCTCGGGGAAGACCTGTCGATCGGCTACACGAGCCACACCGACAAGGGCGTCCGCCTGTACCTGCGCGAAACGTTCACGTTCCTGATGTTGACGAGCGAGGCATCGGTGGCCGTGGCGCCGCAGGGCAACGCGGCCGCCTGAGCGCGGCGGCCGGCGCGCGACGCCGCGGCGCCGGCCACGGTTCGTCGCCGATCCAGCCCGTCCTGCATGGAGGATGTCATGAGCGAATCGAATGATGCATTACAGGCGTTGCAGGCGTCCGTCGCTACCCTGAAGCAGACGGTCGACGCGAGCGCGGGCCGCGAGGCCGGCGACACCACCCTCCGTTTGCCCACTGCGGGCGCGCTGCGCGCCGATGTCGCACCGCGCGCCGTTCGGGCGCCGCCCTGCCCCGCCCCTTCCACCGCAAGCCGCACGCGCCGCGCACGCCCGCGCCGCCGCCCGCTTGCGCGTCTGTACTCCTTGCCGCCCCGTCCCGCGTCCATGTGAGGGTGCAATTCACGGCCGGTCCGGCATGGAACTGTGTCTTGGACGGGCCGCGTCGATTCGTTATTTTGAACGCAGTCGAAGCGATGCCGTGGGCTCCTTGCCGCACCCGCGCTTCCCGCCCCGACCGCGATCGTGCGCCACGCCGGCGCGCACCGCGCGTGTCGCACCGGTGCGACACGCGCCGCCGCGGTGCGCGTCGTGCGTATGCAATCGGGACGCGCGAGCGCCGCACCGCATCGGGCGTCACGCTTCGACCCACCTTCACCGACAGGAGCCAGACCACCATGCCCGCACTTTGCGATATCTGCCACGCGCGGCCGGCCGTTGCGCGCGCCACCGTGATGCAGGACGGCGAGCGCAAGACCATCTCGATCTGCGATTACCACTTCCGTCAGCTGATGCGGCATCAAAGCATGCTGAATCCGTTCGATTCGTTGCTCGGCGGTGGCGGACCGTCGTCGTTGTTCGGCGGGCTCGGCGACGAATCGCCGCTCGCCGCCGAGATTCCGCGCGAATCGGTCGACCCGACCGACGCGTTCAGCGAACAGACGCTCGAGCTGCTGCAGCGCGCGGCCGAGAAGGCGCACGAGCTGCGCCGCAGCGAGCTCGATTCCGAACACCTGCTGTACGCGCTCGCGGACACCGACGTGTGCGCCGCGCTGCTGAAGGAACTGAAGCTGTCGCCGGAGGACATCAAGACGTACATCGACGCGCATGCGCACACCGGCACGGCCGCCCCCGATGCGCCGCTCGACAAGCTGTCGATCTCGCCGCGCGTGAAGAAGGCCGTGCAGTACGCGTTTCAGGCGTCGCGCGATCTCGGCCACTCGTACATCGGCCCCGAGCACCTGTTGATCGGGCTCGCGGCGGTGCCGGACAGCGTCGCCGGCACGCTGCTGAAGAAATACGGCGTGACGCCCGAGGCGCTGCGCCAGAAGGTCGTGAAGGTGGTCGGCAAGGGCGCCGAGGACGGCCGCGTCGATGCGCCGACCGGCACGCCGAACCTCGACAAGTTCGGCCGCGACCTCACCGCGATCGCGCGCCAGGGCAAGCTCGATCCGGTGCTCGGCCGCGCGCAGGAAATCGAGAGCACGATCGAGGTGCTCGCGCGCCGCAAGAAGAACAACCCGGTGCTGATCGGCGAGCCGGGCGTCGGCAAGACCGCGATCGTGGAGGGGCTCGCGCAGCGGATCGTCAACGGCGACGTGCCCGAAGTGTTGCGCGACAAGCGGCTCGTCGAAGTCAACATCAACTCGATGGTGGCCGGCGCGAAGTATCGCGGCGAATTCGAGGAACGCGCGAAGCAGCTGATCGACGAAGTGACCGCGAAGCAGGACGAACTGATCCTGTTCATCGACGAGCTGCATACGATCGTCGGCGCGGGCCAGGGCGGCGGCGAAGGCGGCCTCGACATCGCTAACGTGCTGAAGCCCGCGCTCGCGCGCGGCGAGCTGAGCCTGATCGGCGCGACGACGCTCAACGAATACCAGAAGTACATCGAGAAGGACGCCGCGCTCGAACGCCGCTTCCAGCCCGTGTTCGTGCCGGAGCCGAGCGTCGAGCAGACGATCGTGATCCTGCGCGGGCTGCGCGACAGCCTCGAGGCGCACCACCAGGTGACGTTCGCCGACGACGCGTTCGTCGCGGCCGCCGAGTTCGCCGACCGCTACATCACGTCGCGCTTCCTGCCCGACAAGGCGATCGACCTGATCGACCAGGCCGCCGCGCGCGTGCGGATCGGCGCGACGTCGCGTCCGGTCGACATTCAGGAAGGCGAAGCGCAGATCGCGCAGCTGAAGCGCGAGCAGGACTACGCGACGTCGCGCAAGCGCTTCGACGAAGCGAAGCAGTTCGAAGAGCAGATCAGCGCGAAGCAGAAGGCCGTCGACGAGATGATGGAGGCGTGGCAGCGCAAAACCGGTTCGGAGACGCTCGAGGTGACCGTCGAATCGGTGGCCGAGGTCGTGTCGCGGCTGACCGGCATCCCCGTGTCCGAACTCACGCAGGAAGAACGCCAGAAGCTGCTGAAGATGGAAGAGCAGCTGCGCGAGCGCGTGGTCGGCCAGGCCGATGCGGTGGTCGCCGTCAGCGATGCGGTGCGGCTGTCGCGCGCGGGGCTCGGCCAGACGCACCGGCCGATCGCGACGTTCCTGTTCCTCGGGCCGACGGGCGTCGGCAAGACCGAGCTCGCGAAGGCGCTGGCCGAGACCGTGTTCGGCGACGAGCAGGCGATCATCCGCATCGACATGTCGGAATACATGGAGCGCCACGCGGTCGCGCGGCTGATCGGCGCACCGCCCGGCTACGTCGGCTACGACGAAGGCGGGCAGCTCACCGAGCGCGTGCGGCGACGCCCGTACAGCGTGATCCTGCTCGACGAGATCGAGAAGGCGCATCCGGACGTCTACAACGTGCTGCTGCAGGTATTCGACGACGGGCGTCTCACCGACGGCAAGGGCCGCGTGGTCGATTTCAGCAACACGATCATCATCGCGACCAGCAACCTCGGCGCGGCGATCATCATGGACAACCTCACGCAGCCGGAAGCCGCACGCAAGACCGACAAGGCGATCCGCGAGGAACTGATGCAGGTGCTGAAGGGGCATTTCCGGCCCGAGTTCCTGAACCGGATCGACGAGGTGATCGTCTTCCACGCGCTGTCGAAGGACAACATCCGCGCGATCGTGCAGATCCAGCTCGACCGCGTGGTGCGCACCGCCGCCGCGCAGGACATCACGCTCGTGATGGGCGACTCGCTCGTCGCGCACCTGACCGAAGCCGGCTACCAGCCCGAATTCGGCGCGCGCGAGTTGAAGCGCCAGATCCGGCAGACCATCGAGACGCGGCTCGCGAAGGAAATCCTCGCCGATCGGCTGAAGTCGGGCGACAAGTGCGAGGTGGACTACGACAAGGACAGCGACGAAGTGAAGTTCAACAAGCTCGCCGCGCCTGAAGCGAAAGACACGAAGGACGCAAAGCAGGACGCCGATGGCAAGGCCAAACCGAACGGCAAGACCGCCAAGGCAGCAGCAGACGCGAAGGCGGACGACACGCCCGCCGACGCCCCGCCGCCCGCGGCGAAACCGTCGGGCAAGAAGTCGTCCGGCACGAAGAAGGACGCGCACTAAAACAACGCATGCCCCGCAACCCGGGGCGCGCATGACCGGCTCCGTCCGCGGACGGAGCCGCCCCACGCCGTGACACGGCGCAACCGAGCCACCCGCACCGGGCCCGGCTATTGGAGATTCACATGACAAATCGACGCGAAGTGCCAGGCATCAGGAAATACGACGGGCCCGCCGGCGGTTGGGGCGCGCTTCGCGCGACAGCCGACGCGGTGCGGTCGCAGATGGAAACCATCGAGGCGCCGATCGTGCTGATGCGAACCAACCAGCCCGACGGCTTCGACTGCCCCGGCTGCGCGTGGCCCGACAAGGAACACAAGTCGACGTTCCAGTTCTGCGAGAACGGCGCGAAGGCCGTCACGTGGGAAGCGACGACCAAGCGCGTGACGCCGGAATTCTTCGCGGCGAACACCGTGTCGTCGCTGCTGCGCATGTCGGACTACGAACTGGAGAACATGGGCCGGCTCACGCATCCGCTCGTCTACGACCGCGCGACCGACACGTTCCGCGCGATCGAATGGGACGACGCCTTCGCGCGCATCGGCGAAGTGCTGCGCGCGCTGCCGCCCGAGCAGGTCGAGTTCTACACGTCGGGCCGCGCGTCCAACGAAGCCGCGTACCTGTATCAGCTGTTCGCGCGCGAGCTCGGCACCAACAACTTCCCCGACTGCTCGAACATGTGCCACGAGCCGACCAGCGTCGGCCTGCCGCAGTCGATCGGCATCGGCAAGGGGACCGTGTCGCTCGAGGATTTCGACCACTGCGAGCTGATCATCTCGATCGGCCACAACCCCGGCACGAACCATCCGCGGATGATGGGCACGCTGCACGAGTGTTCGCGCCGGAACGTGCCGATCATCGTGTTCAACCCGCTGCGCGAACGCGCGCTCGAACGCTTCGCCGATCCGCAGGACATGATCGAGATGGCGTCGTTCGGCTCGACGCGGATCGCGTCGACGTACTACCAGGTCGACGCGGGCGGCGACGCGGCCGCGCTGAAGGGCATCATGAAGGCGCTGCTGAAGCTCGAAGCCGAACGCGGCGACGTGCTCGACCGCGATTTCATCGCGCAGCACACCGACGGCTTCGACGCGTTCTCGGCCGACCTCGAAGCCACGTCGTGGGACGACATCGAGCGCGCGAGCGGCCTCAGCCAAACGCAGCTCGAAGAGGTCGCGCTCGCGTACGCGAAGTCGAACGCGACGATCGTCACGTACGGAATGGGCGTTACGCAGCACAACAAGGGTACGGCGACCGTGCGCCTGATCGCCGACCTGCTGCTGATGCGCGGCAACATCGGCAAGCCCGGCGCCGGCGTGTGCCCGCTGCGCGGCCATTCGAACGTGCAGGGCAACCGCACGGTCGGCATCACCGAGAAGCCGTCGGCCGAATTCCTGAAGAAGATCGAGGACGTGTGCGGCTTCACGCCGCCCGCGAAACATGGGCACGACGCGGTGCAGGCGATGCAGGCGATGATCGACGGCACCGCGAAGGCGCTGCTGTGCCTCGGCGGCAACTTCGCGGTCGCGCTGCCCGATCCCGAGCTGTCGTTCCCGGCGATGGCGAAGCTCGACCTGAGCGTGCATCTCGGCACGAAGCTGAACCGTTCGCACCTGCTGGTCGGCAAGGAAACCTTCATCCTCCCCGTGCTCGGCCGCACCGAGCTCGACATGCAGGCCACCGGCCGGCAATCGATCACCGTCGAGGATTCGATGTCGATGGTCCATGCGTCGGCCGGCAAGCTGAAGCCGGCGTCGGACCAGTTGCGCTCGGAGCCCGCGATCGTCGCCGGCATCGCGCATGCGACGCTGCCGAACAGCAAGGTCGCGTGGCTCGACCTGATCGCCGACTACGACCGCATCCGCGACCTGATCGACAAGACGGTAGCCGGCTTCGACGCGTTCAACGAGCGGATTCGCACGCCGGGCGGCTTCCGCCTGCCGCTGCCGCCCACCGAGCGCGTGTGGCCGACGCCGACCGGCAAGGCGATGTTCTCGGTCTACAAGGGTGTGAAGGAGGACGCGGACGTACTCGGCGCCGAACAGGTGCTGCGGCTGATCACGCTGCGCAGCCACGATCAGTACAACACGACGATCTACGGGCTCGACGATCGCTATCGCGGCGTGTTCGGCCGGCGCGACGTGCTGTTCATGAACGCGGCCGATCTCGACAAGTACGGGCTCGAGCACGGCGACCTCGTCGACATCGAAACGGTCACCGCGTCGGGCCGCACGCTGCGCCTCGAGAAGATCACCGCGATCGAGTACGACATCGCGCCGGGCTCGGTCGGCGCGTACTATCCGGAAGCGAACGTGCTCGTGCCGCTCGACTACATCGACAAGGAAAGCGGCACGCCGTCGTACAAGTCGGTGCCGGTGCGCGTCGCGCGCTCGGCGGTGGTCTGATCCGCGGGCGGGCAAGGGTCGCGGCACACGCCGCCCCCTTCGCCCTGCCTGCCGCCCTGCGCTTTCCGCTCGCGGCCGCCGCATCGCCACCGATGCGGCGGCCGTTCCATTGGATCGCGTCGAACGACGCCGCGCTTACCGCACCGCCGTCGGCGGCAGGTGCGCGCCGCCCTGCCGGCGCCGATACGCGCTGTCGCGCGTCGCGAGCCAGTAGTACAGCGGCGACGTCAGCAGCAGGCCCACGAGCCACGACAAATCCGCGCCGCCCAGATGCGCGGGAATCGGCCCCGCATACATCGGCGTGTTCATGAACGGAATCTGCACGACGATGCCGATCGCATACGCGAGCAGCGCCTGCGGATTGAAGCGGCCGTAGATTCCGCCGTCCGCCATGAAGATCGACTGGATGTCGTACTTGCCCTTGTGGATCACGTAGAAGTCGATCAGGTTGATCGCCGTCCACGGCACCAGCACGACCAGCAGCGCGAGCACCAGGTCGACGAGATTGCCGACGAAGTTCGTCGACGCGCCGATCGCCGCGTAGCAGCACGCAACGAAGATCACGACCGACACGATCGCGCGCGCCTTCGCGGTCGGAATCCACTTGTACGCGAACGTCTGCACCGACGTGATCACCGCGAGCACCGCGCCGTACAGGTTCAGCGCGTTGTGGCTGATCACGCTCAGCAGGAACAGCACCAGCATCAGCGGGCCGAGCGGGCCGGTCGCCTGCTTGACCGCGTCCATCGTGTCCGCGCCGGCCGGCACCGCGAGCACGGCCACCGCGCCGAAGATGAACGCGAGCGTCGAGCCGATCGTGCAGCCGAGGTAGGTCGCCCAGAACGTCGACGCGACGCCGACGTTCTCCGGCAGATAGCGCGAATAGTCCGACACGTACGGCGCGAACGCGATCTGCCACAGCGCCGACAGCGATACCGTCGCGAGCCAGCCCGCGAAGTCGAAGCCGCCGCGCGTCAGGAAATCGGCGGTGTTCACGTGCGACAGGATCATCCAGAAGCCGACGGCAATGCCGATGCCGAGCACCCACGTGCCGATACGGTTCAGGATGTGGATGAACCGGTAGCCGACGATCCCGATCAGCCCGGAGCCCACCGCGCCGATCACGATGCCGACGGGGACCGGCACCGACGACGCGATGCCGTGCACCGACTTGCCGGCGAGCACGATGTTCGACGCGAAGAAGCCGACGTACATCACGGCCGCAATCAGCGTGACGAGCAGTGCCCCCCACGAGCCGAACTGCGCGCGGCTCTGGATCATCTGCGGGATACCCATCTGCGGCCCCTGCGCCGAATGCAGCGCCATCAGCACGCCGCCGACCGCCTGGCCGACGACGATCGCGACGATGCCCCACATCAGGTTCAGGTGGAACATCTGCACGCCGAGCGCGCCGGTCACGATCGGCAGCGGCGCGATGTTGCCGCCGAACCAGAGCGTGAACAGGTCGCGCACCTTGCCGTGGCGTTCCGCGGGCGGCACATAGCCGATCGTGTGCTTCTCTATCATCGGGGACGCATTGCGTTCCGCGTTCGTCATGGTGAAGTCTCCTGTCCTGCGCGGCGATGCGCGCGTGCCGTTCACGCCGGTGCGCGTCGGGGTGCGCGCCGGCCATCGGTCCGGATGCGCGAGCGACGCCGCGCCGCGTGCACGCGCGGCGGTGCCGAACGAAGCGACGCGTGCGCTGCAAGCGGGGACGGATGACATGTCCCGCCGGCGCGCACGCGGCCCCGTCGCGATCCAGGTTGGAGAGGATGGTGCGCCACGTGCATTGCGACCGGAAAATACTAAAAATATTTCCGCGACATACGAAAAAGCTCTGCAGCGGAAATTTCGGCGCCGATCGACTTCAGGTAAGGTGCCAGGGTCTGTTTCCATATGGAACGCGCATGCGCCCGCGGCGACACGCCGGGGCGGGCGTCAGAGGTGCTTGTGGCTCACTACACTTTGCGGCAACTGAAATACTTCATCACGACGGTCGAATCCGGCAGCGTCGCCGAGGCATCGCGTCAGCTCTTCATCGCGCAGCCGTCGATTTCCAGCGCGATCAAGGGGCTGGAAGAGAGCTTCGGCGTGAAGCTGTTCATTCGTCACCACGCGCAAGGCGTGTCGCTGACGCCGAGCGGCACGCGCTTCTACCGGAAAGCGCAGGAACTACTGCGCATCGCGCACGAGTTCGAACAGAACGCGCTCGCCGACAACGACGTGATCGCCGGGCAGATCGACATCGGCTGCTTCGAGACGGTCGCGCCGCTCTACCTGCCGCAACTGATCGCGGGTTTTCGCGAGCGCTACCCGGGCGTGAACATTCGGCTGCGCGACGGCGACCAGCAGGAACTCGTGCAAGGGCTGACGTCCGGCACGTTCGATCTCGCGCTGATGTACGACCACGATCTCGACGGCACGATCGAAACCGAGCCGCTGATGCCGCCGCAGCAGCCGTACGTGCTGCTGCCGGAGCACCACCGGTTCGCCGCGCAGTCGCACGTGTCGCTGCGCGATCTGTGCGTCGAGCCGATGATCCTGCTCGACGTGCAGCCGAGCCGCACGTATTTCGTCAGCCTGTTTCACGAACTCGGGCTCACGCCGAACATCGTGTTCGGCTCGCCGTCGATCGAGATGGTGCGCGGGATGGTCGGCCAGGGCTTCGGTTTCTCGCTGCTCGTCACGCGCCCGCATTCCGACTATACGTACGACGGCCAGCGCGTCGTGACGATCGGCCTCAGTGAAACGGTCAGCCCGTCCGGGCTCGTGAGCGCGCGGCTGAAGCGCGGGCAGCTCACGAAACAGGCGCAGTCGTTCGTCGATTTCTGCCGCGAGCGGCTCGCGCAGATCGTCGCCGAAGCGGCGCGATGAGGTCGCTGAGGTCGCGACAGGGAATGGGACATCGCACGCGCCGGCGGATGCGGCGCGTGCGTGCCGGCCGCCCGTTCAGGCGGCGGAAGCAAGATACGCGGCGAGGCGGCCCAGCATCGCGTCGCATCCGTGCAGTTGTTCGAGCGTGACGAACTCGTCGGGCTTGTGCCCCTGGTCCATGCTGCCGGGCCCGCACACGACGGTCGGAATACCGGCCTGCCCGAACAGCCCGCCCTCGGTGCCGAACGCCACCGTGCCGAACGCGTCGGACCCGCTCAGCCAAGCGACCAGCCGCGCGGCCTCGCTGTCCGGCGCGGTCGCCAGCCCCGGATATGCGCCGAGCGGTTTCAGTTGAATGTCGGTATCGGGCTGCACCGCGCGCATCCTCGGCAACAGCTCGGATTCCGCATAGTCCTGCAGCTTTCTCGGCACGTCGTGCGCATCGAAATCTGGCAGCGCACGCACCTCGAAATCGAACTCGCATTCGGCCGGCACGATGTTCAGCGCGCGGCCGCCCTTGATCAATCCCGTCTGCACGGTCGAGAATGGCGGGTCGAAGCGACTGTCGTGCCGCTCGGGGCGAGCGAGCGCCGCGCCGATCTCGCCGAGCCTGCCGATCAGCTTCGCCGCATAGTCGATCGCGTTGACGCCCGATGGCGCGTAAGCGGAGTGACACGCGGCGCCTTTCACGTGGCAACGCATCGCGAGCTTGCCCTTGTGACCGAGCACCGGCTTCAGTTCGGTCGGCTCGCCGATCACGCACAGCCGCGGACGATGTTCGCGCGCGGCCAGTTGTTCGAGCATCGGCCGCACGCCGAGACAACCGACTTCCTCGTCGTACGAGAACGCGAGATGCACGGGCACGCTCAACGGCCGCGCGACGAACGCCGGAACGGCCGCGAGCACCGATGCGATGAAGCCCTTCATGTCGGCCGTGCCGCGGCCGTACAGGCGGCCGTCGTGCTCGGTCAGCCGGAACGGTTCGACCGTCCATGCCTGCCCGTCGACCGGCACCACGTCGGTATGGCCCGACAGCGCGACGCCGCCGCGATCGCGCGGGCCGATCGTCGCGTACAGGCTCGCCTTCGTGCGTTCCGCGTTGTAGAACAGTTCGCTCTCCACCCCGAAACCCGCGAGATAGTTGCGGATGAAACCGATCAGCTCGAGGTTCGAATCGCGGCTGACCGTCGCGAAGCCGATCAGCCGTTCGAGCAACGCGCGGCTCGACGGATCACTCATCGCCGGGCACGCCGTAACGCGGTGCGGCGGTCGGGTTCAGCGCGCGCGTCTGGTAATCCTGCATCTGCGGCCGATACGCGCGCCACAGCGCGTCGAGCTGCCCGACCGGATCGGTATCGGCCCAGTCGACGCGCAGGTCGACGATCGGCCAGGTCACGTCGCCCGTCACCTTCAGCGCGGCCGAATGCACGGGCCCGGCCTCGCCGCCGGCCGCCATCGCCGCGTGCATCGCGGCGAGCAGGCGATCGGCGAGCAACCCCGGCGCGTGCTCGAAGGCCCGCACCATCGCGTCGATCACGGCTGGCGCGGCCAGCAGGTTGCCCGCCGCCACGCACTGCTCCCCCTGCACCGCGCGATGCGTGCCGAGCGCCTCCTTGCCGGTGAAGCATGCGGTCTGCCCCTGCCCGTCGATCACCGTGACCTGCCGGTACTGGCTCCAGCCGTTCGCGCTCAACGCCCGGTCGAGTGCCGCCGCCGGCGCGAGTTGGTCGTGCTCGATCAGGTCGAGGATCTGGGGCCCAAGCGCCGGCAGCGTGATGTTCTGCGTCGACACGGCGCCGACGCCCGCACGCACCCACGGGCAGCGCGCGCCCACCGCGATGCTCGACGAGCTGATCGCGATCCCGAGCTGCCCCGTCTCCGGGCAGCGCCCGACGATGGAGAACGTCATGTCGCCTCCCGTGCGCGGTTCGGCTGCCAGTTGTCGGGGATCACCGCGATCACGTCGATCTCCATCAGCCACTGCGGCTGGCCGAGCGCGGAAACGACGAGTCCCGTCGAGATCGGATAGACGCCCTTCAGCCACTTGCCGACCTCCTGGTACACGGGTTCGCGATAACGCGGATCGATCAGGTAGGTCGTCGTCTTCACGATGTGGGTGATGTCGCTGCCGGCTTCCTCGAGCAACTGCTTGACGTTCTTCATCGCCTGCTCGGCCTGCGCGCGCGGGTCGCCGAGGCCGATCAGGTTGCCGTCGAAATCGGTGCCGACCTGGCCGCGCACGTAGACGGTGTTGCCGGCCCGCACCGCCTGGCACAGGTCGTTGTCGAGCGTCTGGTTCGGGTAGGTATCCTTCGTGTTGAACATGCGGATACGCGTATGGGTAGGCTGGCTCATCGAGGTCCTTCGAGTGTCGGTGTGGTCGCCCGCCGCGCGGGAAGGGGCGCGGCGGGGTCGTCAGGTTGTCAGTTCGCCGCTTCGGCGAGCGGGCGCGCGTCCGGCTGCACCGCCTGCGCGGCCGCGCGGTGCTGCGCCGCGTCGTGGTACGCGAGGTACTTGCGCTGCGTGACGATGTGATCGGCGATGTGCTTCGCGTCGTGCCACACGCCCCAGATGAAGCTGGAGCCGCGCCGCGACAGCCACGGCAGCCCGAGGAAATAGATGCCCGGCTCCTTCGATACGCCGCGCTGGTGTTGCGGCTTGCCGTTCGACGCGAACGCGTCGACGTTCAGCCAGCCGTAGTCGACCGCATAGCCGGTCGCCCAGACGATCGACGCGACGCCCGCGCCGGCGAGATCGAGCGAGAGGATCGGATGCGCGACACAGCCGGGGTCCGGCAGGATGCGCCGGGCGTCCGGCTCTTCCGGCAGGTCGAGGCCGTTGCGCGCCGCATACGCGTCGGCCGCGTCGAGCAGCGACAGGTAGTTCTCGTCGCCGCGCGCGAGATTGATCGCGAGATCGGGTTCGAACACGGCCACGCCGCCGTCGAACGACTTCGTCAGCCCGACCAGCGTCACGCCCTGGTTCGCGAGTGCGCGGAAATCGACCGTATGGCCGCCGCGCGCGCCGCTCACCGCGATCGTCACGTGTTCGCGGCCGGGCGTCGCGACTTCCTTGTCCCATTCGCCGAGCACGCCGAGCCACCAGCAGAAGTCGCGGCCGCGATATGCTCGCGGCGGACGATCGTGCGGCCCGACCGACAGGTAGACCTGCCGGCCCGCGCGCTGCAGTTCGTCGGCGATCTGCACGCCCGACGAACCGGCGCCGACCACCAGCACCGCGCCTGCCGGGAGCTGGCCCGGGTTGCGATAGTCGGCGGAATGGATCTGCACGACGCGCGCGTCATCCGGCGCGATCGGCGGAATCACGGGGCGCTGGAACGGGCCCGTCGCGACCACCACGCGGTTCGCCTCGATCGTGCCGTCGGACGTCTCGACGACGAAGCCCGGCTTGCCCGTGTTGCGCACGACATGCGTCACTTCGACGCCGGTGCGGATCGGCGCGTTGAATCGACGGGCATACGCTTCGAAGTAGTCCGCGACCTGGTCCTTCGTTGCGAACGCATCGGGGTCGAGCCCGTCGAACTCGAGCCCCGGGAAACGGTCGTGCCACGCGGGGCCGTTCGCGACCAGCGAATCCCAGCGCCCGGTGCGCCAGCGTTCGGCGATACGGCTGCGCTCCAGCACGAGATGGGGCACGCCCTGCTTGCCCAGGTGCTCGCTCATCGCCACGCCGGCCTGCCCGGCGCCGACGACGAGCGTATCGATCGAGGTTGTTTCGACTGCCACGGCTGTCTCCTTCTGAAGTGCGGCTCATGCGACGCTTGTGTCGTCGCGTGAGCTGGAATGGAGACATTCTGCTGACAGGCCGCGTGGCGCGAAACGAGGTTTTTTGTTGGCGTTGACGAGCAAAAAGCTGGGGCGGGGCCGGCGCCCGCGCATCGCGGGCACCGGTTTCGATGGATCGTGCAGGCTACACGTTGGTCCACGCGTCGGTGCCCTTCTGATACTGCATCACGCCGCCGTGGAGCCGTACCCGCAGGTTGCCGTCCGGCACCTGTACCCATTGGGTCATGCCGAGGCTCATCATCAACGCGACGAAGAAGTCCCGCACTTCTTGCGACACATTGGCCTGCCAGACATCGATGCGCCCGAGACACGCCCGCATGTTGCCGCTCTGCTGCATGATCGTCTCGACCTGTCCGGCGACATTCGACGCCGTATCGTAGACCTTCGTGCCGTCGGGGCTGACGATCGACAGATGGATGCCGCGCACCAACGTCGGCTGGCCGGGCGTCTGCTCGACGAGCGCGATGCAACTGGTCATCGTGCCGAAATCGATTTCCGTCGCATCGCCCCAGTTGCGCTCGCCAACCCGCAGCGGCGCCGAACCGTGTACGTTCTGAATGATGTAGGACATGGGTTCCTCACATGACTAGACAGGACTGCCGGTAGCAGGCCGCGACGTGTTCAACCCAGAACGTGCGTCGCGCCCGCCGCTCACGTCCCGCATCGGGCCTGACGGGCCCGGCGGATCGTGTCGATTGAGACTGTTTCGCCCGCTGCACGCGTGGCAGGCGATTGCCCCGAGGTTCTCGATGCATGATGGCCCGCGACGTTCGTATCGACGCCGCGCCCTACGTGCCCTTCTTGTCCAGCAGCGCCTGATACTTCTGCAGGCTCTCGTCGATCCGGTCGAGCGCGACGCTCGCGGCCTCGCCTTCGATCGCCTCCGCGGCGCCCGCGACGACCGCCGCGGTCGCGACGAACAGGTCCGTCAGCAGCAGGCCCACCGCATCCATCGCCATGCCTTTCACGTCTTCGTCGATGGTCTTCTGCGCGAGGTCCTTCATCAGCACGCTCTTGCCCGCGATCGCCAGCGACGTCGACGCCTCGAAGTAGTTGGCCGCCGCCTGCGCGACCATGCCGCCGGCCTGCGTGATCAACATGTTCGGACCGACGGCGATCTGCGTGGTCGCGTAGGACGCCGCCTCCGCGTTGATCGCCTGCACCGTCTTCAGCGCCGACGGCGCGGCCCCGGCCGCCCCCGCGATCTGGTCCGGCGCCTTCAGCGCATCGGTGAACCTGCGCAGCCGATTGACGGGCCACGCGCGCTTGCCGGGTGTCGGCGTCGCGTCGTGCGGCGCGACCTCGGCCGGCGCAGCTGCTTCGGCCGCGGCGTCCGCGGCGTCGTCCGGCACCTGCGTCGCGCCTTCTCCGCGTCCGCCCAAAAGACCTTTCATGTTCATGATTCAGGTATCCCGATAGTCGTCGCGTCCTAATGCGTGGAACCCGTCGGCGACCCGCCCGCCGCGGGCAGCGACGCGCCGCCCGATGCGGGCTTCGGCGATGCCTCGACGGACAGGATCATCGCCACGGCCTTCGACACGACGGCGTTCGAAATCTGGTTCAACGCTGCCTGCTGCTGTGTCATGTTCTGCGCCGAGATGCCGACGGCCTGGCTGAACATCTGGTAAAGCATGCCCAGCGCCTGGGCCGGTGATCCCGCGACGACGTTGACGTTGGTCTGCGTCAGCGCATCGGTAATCTGCTCATTGACTTTGTCTGCCACGAGGCCTCCTCGGATCTCGGCTCCGGCATGCGATTGAAGGAACGGCGGGCCGGCAGGCCATCGACGCCGCGCATGCCGTTAGGAACGCTGCATGCCGGCATTCGTGAACGCGCTCACGCGAGTTCCTCGCGCAACTTCTTGCGCAGCAGTTCGACGCGCTTTCTGGCAAGCGGCTCGTTGATCCCGAGCGTCGCGGCGATGTGGAAATACGGCCGGTCCTCCTCGAACTTCAGCGTGAACAGCATCTGCTGCTGCGGGGACAGCACCGACAGCGCCTGCTCGAGACGCAGCAGCTGTTGCCGCAGCAGCAGTTGCTGCTCGACCGACGGCGCGTGGCCGGCCAGCTCGACGGCGTGATCGTCGTCCCAGGCCGGGTCGAATTCGAGCATGCCGCTTTCGCGCAGGCGGCGGCGCGCGCCATCGAGGAACGCGTGATTCAGCGCCAGGAAGAGGAAACCCGTCAGGTTCCGGACGCGCTCGGGCGAGCGCTGCAGGTAAATGTGGACCTTGAGTGCGGTATCGGAAAGCAGTTCGTCGGCCCGGTGAACATCACCCTTGCACAACAGGCGCGCGCGGCGCCGCAATTTCCCCTGCATTTCCCGCCAGGTGCGGTCGAGCTGCTGCGCCGGAGACTCGGGCGTCGGGGCAGCGTGCTGGTTCGAGGTTGTCATCCCGTGTCTTCCTTTTTTATGGAAAACACAGAATCGATTCGAGGCCGGGATTGACGCTGTTACCCGTGTAACACCGATATAACGATAATCGGCTTCGGTAAATTTTCTTGATTATTATGAACGGAAATATTAATTCACCGGCATAGCCCGATCCGTCGTTTCAGGTGCGCCGCCGGGCCTGACTGAATAACGGCATTGCGATGAAAAAGAACGACTACCGCCGCGATGCGTCCGTGCGTCGGCATGCTGTTTTCGATGTCGGTCGATCAAGCGCGCTTGCCGTCAAAGTGCCGCCTCGTCCGGACCGCCTGCCGATTATTTCAATACTTTCATTATTCATTTTTCACGCAATGCCGAAGGCAGCGTTTTTCGCTAGGTGGCCGCATCGTTCAACAACCTCGCGCGGAAAACATGCCTGCCCTTGCTAACGCTCAAACGCTGCGCAACATACCGATACTCGTCGATCTGCCGGAAAGCCTGCTCGCCCACATCGAGCGGCATGTCACGCCCTGGCCCGAACACGGCAATCGCCTGTTGTTCTTCAAGGGCGATCCGGGGGATTTCGTCGCGTTCGTGCACCGCGGCCGCGTCTACAAGACGCTGCACGAGCCCGGCGGACGCGAGATCATTCTCGGCCACTCGATGCCGGGCGACCTCATCGGCGAAAACACGCTGATTCTCGCGCACCGGCGCAGCTTCACCGCCCAGTTGAGCGCCGACTGCCGCATTTCGCTGCTGCATCGCCAGCACTTTGCGCCGCTGCAGGCCAACGCGGAATTCATGGCGCGCATCCACGAACAGCTGTGCCGGCACATTCATCAGCTGAGCGAGTTCGTCGAGTCGGCTTGCCTGTACCGGCTCGAAGCACGACTCGCGCGCCATCTGCTGAACCGCATGCAAGGGAACGATCTCGAGGTGCCGCTGCCGGAGAGCCAGAGCATTCTCGCCGCGATGCTCAATGTCAGCCGGCCGCGACTGAACAGCAGCCTGCAGAAGATGCAGCGCGACGGCCTGATCCGGCTACACGAACACGGCGTGACGATTCGGAAACCGGAGCAGCTCCGGACCATCGTCGACGCCAATTGACGCCCCGGCAAGCGCATGCGTGATGCGGCGCCGCCGTGCGGGCAGGTCGAGCGCGCCGCGTTGCGCGGCGCGCGGTGAAGGTCAGAGGCGCGCAGTGAAGGTCAGCCGCGCCCGTGACCGAGGGCGTTCATCAACTGCGCGACGGCGGCCAGTTGCGAGACGAAGCTGTCGTTCGCCGACCGCGCCGCGCTGGCCTGCGCCACGGGCGAGCCCGCATAGAGCTGCATGATGCCGACGGTCGTGGCGGCGAGGTTGGACGCCGCCTGGTTCGCCTGCATCTGCACCGCGTTGTGAAGCAGGATCGCGGACGCATGGCTGTTCGATTGCATGAGCGTGCCCAAGGCCACGGCGGGCGCTTCGCCTACCACCTTGACGTTGGCTTGCGTGACTGCATCGGTCATCGCAGGGGAAACCTGTTCCGGCATGTCGTTGCTCCTGGTTGGCTCGCCGCTGCGGCGCGGTCGCGGCGAAAGCATGAATGGGTCGGTCGGCGCCGTCGAGACGCGACAGGACGTCCGCCGTCACGGCGTCGATACGACGTCGGGCGCCGGGCGACAGCCACCGGGATCGGGGCCGCCGCCCGGCGCCGACGCAGGGTTAGCCGGCCAGCGCCTTGCCGAGCGCCAGCACGTCAGCCAGCACGGACAGCACGCCGTTCGAGCCGATTTCGGTCGCGGCGGCGCCGGCGCTCGCCGGCCCGAGCGTGTACAGCTGCATCGTGCCGACGTTCGTCGAGGTCGGCAGTTGCACCGCGGACTGCGACTGCTGCTGCACGGCGTTCTCGAACAGCACGCTGAGCGAATGGCTCTGAGCCTGGTACAGCGAGCCCGTTGCCATCGCGGGCGCTTCGCCCACCACCTTGACGTTGGTCTGCGTGACCGCGTCGGTGATCGCGGCGTTCACCGCACAGGTCTTGCAGGGGTCCTTCGTGTCAAGCGGATCGTTGACGTCGTTTGCCATCGTATTTCTCCTGGTTCGCGAACGGGCACCGCATCGAATCGGCGCTGCCCGCCCTGTCGTTTGCTCCGGAACACCGCGCGGCACCGCTGATCAGGCGCCGGCGGTCATGCTGCGCATCCGCGGCACGGCGGCGGTATCGGCGGCGCGTGCCACTTGCGCCGCCGCTCGACCACGGCGCTGCGACGACGCCTTACTACTTGGTCACGGCCTTCCCGATCGCGATCACGTCGGCCAGAATGGAAATGATCCCGTTCGCGCCGATTTCCGTGGCGGCCGCGCCCGCGCTTTCCGGTCCGATCGTGTAGAGCTGCATCGTCCCCACGTTCGTCGACGTTTGCGACTGGATCGCGGCCTGCGACTGCTGCTGCACCGCGTTCTCGAACAGGATGCTGAGCGAATGGCTCTGGGCCTGGTACAGCGAGCCCATCGCCATTGCCGGCGCTTCCGCGACCACCTTGACGTTGACCTGTGTGACCGCATCGGTAATCGCGGGATTGACCTGGCACACTTGACACGTATCAGCCATTTGTTGCTCCTTGGTTCACGTAGTTGAGAGGTCGCACATCGGGGCCGGCCGGTTTCGCGTTCGGTCGCATGACCCGCGTGCTACTCCATGGACGCTTGGCCGGGCGTATCGTGAACGGCAGCGGTGGATTCGGCGGCTTCGGCCGGGCCGGCGACGATGCTGCGCAACCGGTCCTCCATCGCGTCGAGCCTGACGGCGAGCCCTTCGGCGAGCGCATCGCCGTATTGCCGGAAGCATGTTTCGATTTCCTGACGGATCAGGCCCGTCAGTTGTTCGCCGATCATCGTCAGCGCCTCGCGAGTGCTGTCCTGGATCCCGGTCGCGCCGGATGCCTGCGCGTCGCCGGCCGGCTCGTTCGCGTCGAGTACGCCCGATACTTTTCGCTGTTCCGACGCGAGCATGTCGAGGGTCGTCTCGTTCTGCGTGTCGATCGTCTGCAGGATGCCGCGCATCTTCTCGTACGCCTTTTGCTGGTTGAGCTGCAGAAAATGCTTGATCTGTTGGCGCGCCTCTTGCCGGGTTTTGAACTGCGGCAGGGGCGGCTTCGCGGCGCTCGCCGGCGCGGCCGGGCCGGCGGCAGGCGTCGGCGGGTTTGCTTGCCGGCCCGACAGCCGTTCCAGCAGCGCCTGTTCTTCGCCGGGCTTGAGAGGCCGTCCGAGTCGCTCCGCGAGCTGCCGCAGCAGCGGGTCGAGTGCTTCGTTGCTCATGACTCACACCTCCTCGAGGTTCGCTCGCGACACGGGTACGTGCGGTTCGGTGTCGGACGGACGCCGCGCCACGACGGCCTGGTCGGCGTGCTGTAATGGATATCGCATGGGGGTTCTCCGGGAAAGGGATGTGCGACGGCCTTGCCGGAAATTCGGCAGGACTGCTGCAAGGACGAACCGTGCGAGGGAGGTGTGAAGTCGGCCGGCACCGCGCGAGGGCGGCGGGGTGTCAGGGAGCGGGTAACCACCGACAGGCGCGGCCGTCGTTTCCGCCTGCGGAAGAACGGCGACCTGCGGCTTCTCCGGCAGCATCTGGCCACCGGACACGTAAGCGCGCCCCGTACGCTACGACACGGGATGCGCCGCGGGTTTGACCGACGACTCCGGCACGGACGTCACCGCCTTCGCCGCGTCGATCAACGTCTCCTTGCGGCCGTCCCACTTGGGCAGATTGGCGGGCGGCAGCGGCACGACCTTGTCCAGATTCGGCAGACGCAGGTCGGGGTCGCGCTCGAGGCGGTCGGCAAGGACACTGTAGCGCTCGGCACGGGCACGATCCTTCACATTGCCGACCACGGAATCACCACCGTCAAACGCACCGAACAGATAGGCCGCACTTTCGGCGCTGCCGAACTTCACGCCGTCATGCAGCGTCTTGAGGGCACGTTCGTTGTTCTCGCTCAATTCGGCTCGATCGCCCACGATCGTCGTTCCCAATTCATATGCAGCAAGTCCGTTACCTTGCGCGACCGCACATTCCAGCATTTGCAGGGAGATCTTGCGGTTACCCCAGAAGCCCGCCTTCGGATCGTCATAGAGCGCATCCATCTTGCCACCCAGATACGCCATCGAACTCGGGCTGCCCATATCGGCGGCCAATTGCCAGAATGCATAGGCGCGGCTGGCATCCGGCTTAACGCCCATCCCGTTCATGTAGTACGTGCCCATCAGATCGTAGGCGGCCGGAATACCCAGTTTCATCGCCTGTTCGGTGATCTGAACCGCATGTTCCGAATCGCGCTCCACACCCTCCCCCTGCGCGTACGCATTCGCCAGATTCAGCATGGCCTTCCAGTGCTTGCGCTCGGCCGCTTTCGTCCACAAATCGACAGCGCCCTTGTAATCGCGCTGGTTCGGCCACAGCAGGGAACTGGTCAGCGCCATTGCCTGCTGATTCCAGCGATCGGCCTCCGGATCAACAGGCGGCACCACGGCAGCTTCATGCCTGCACTCAAATGCCCCGCGATGCGGATTGAAGGCAGTCAGCGACATATTCCGCGGAAGCGCATCGCCCCTTGAACAGGCCGCACTGGCGAAGCACAAGAAAACAGAAACCAATTGCGTGAAGCCAATGCGGCGGGCAGCAGTCGAACGTAATTGATTTCGCACGATTTCGAATACCCATGTAAGAAAAGCGAACCCATTGTCGCGCGCTCGTTATGGTATGAGCGCGCGAGACCGGAAGATCCATCCGGTTTTTCCAAGCGATTTCATTGGCCACCGGCAATCGCGCCCAACCGGGAAACGCCCGGGGCCTCGGCCCGTAGCGTGGACACGAGGCCATCCATTCCGACCATCACCCTACAATCCTTGACCATGCGTACCGCCCCGAACTGGTAGCATGCGCATCGTTTCGCATGAGACGTGCGTTTCAGAATATACGATCGAACCCTTTTTGAGATCCCCGGACACTTCTGCCCCACGGGAAGTCCCGTTGACCCATTTCCGCGCAACACCCCGGCTCGCCCCGCGCGACCCGTTGCAGTAACCGTTGGAGTGGCGCACCCGCGCCTGCAAGCATGAAGAAATCGAAGCAGCCCACCCGTCCCCCACGCGACAAGGACCGCACGCCGCTCGTACGCGCCGGTGCGTGGCTGTTGATGGCCGGCCTGCTGTACCTGCTGTGGCCGTCCGCCGAAACGGCGTACCTCGCGATGGAATCCGTAATCCGCTGATGCGCACGTCCGCGCGCGCACTACGCTATACTGCCGCGATGGAAACGAAACCCGCCTCGCCGATCGTGCATTGCTGGTGGCGCGCCTGACCCAGGCGGCCCGTTTCCTTTTGCATGTCCCAAACGTGATGCCGCCAGCGATGGCGGCATTTGCGTTTCTGCGCTGACATCATGGCTGGCGGCTTCGATAACCCGGAGCAACGACGACCATGACGCACCCCACCCGCCCGACCATCCTCACCGGCGACCGCACGACCGGCCCGCTGCATCTCGGCCACTACATCGGCTCGCTGCGCGCACGCGTGCAGATGCAGCACGAGGCGACGCAGTTCCTGCTGCTCGCCGATACGCAGGCGCTGACCGACAACATGGGCCGCCGCCAGCGCGTCACCGAGAACGTGATCGAGGTCGCGCTCGACTATCTCGCCGTCGGCATCGATCCGGCGATCTCGACGATCGTCGTGCAATCCCAGGTGCCCGAACTCGCCGAACTGTCGCAATACCTGCTCAACCTCGTCACGGTCGCGCGTCTCGAACGCAATCCGACCATCAAGGAAGAAATCCGCCTGCGCGGCTTCGAGCGCGACATCCCGGCCGGCTTCCTGACCTATCCGGTGAGCCAGGCTGCCGACATCACCGCATTCAAGGCGACGCACGTGCCGGTCGGCGACGATCAGCTGCCGATGATCGAGCAGACCAACGAACTCGTGCGCCGCTTCAACGCGACCGTCGACAAGCCGGTGCTGGTCGAATGCGAGGCCGTGCTGTCGGCGGTCACGCGGCTGCCGGGCATCGACGGCAAGGCGAAGATGAGCAAGTCGCTCGGCAACGCGATCACGCTCGGCTCGACGCCGGACGAGATCGCGCAGGCCGTGAAGGACATGTATACGGACCCGAACCATCTGCGCGTGAGCGACCCTGGCCAAGTCGAGGGCAACGTCGTGTTCACGTTCCTCGATGCGTTCGAGCCGGACGTGGCGAAGGTCGACGAGCTCAAGGCCCACTATCGCCGCGGCGGCCTCGGCGACAGCGTCGTCAAGCGCGTGCTGAACGAGCGGCTGCAGGCGCTGATCGAACCGATCCGCACGCGCCGTCGTGAGTTCGAAGCCGACAAGGCCGAAGTGATGGCGATCCTGAAGCGCGGTACGCTGCATGCGCGGGACGTGGCGGGGGCGACCCTTGCGGAGGTGAAGGGTGCGATGGGGCTCACGTATTTCGATTGAGCGGCGCCGTCACGGCCGCACGCGCTCCGCCGCCGCATGACACACGGCCTCGATCCGGTTGCCGGCCGGATCGACCAGAAAAGCCGCGTAGTAGTCGCCGTGGTACTGCGGCCGCAATCCGGGGGCGCCGTCGGACTGGCCGCCCGTTGCGAGGCCAGCCTCGAAAAACGCATGCACCTGCTCTCGGGAAGCGGCCTTGAAACACCAGTGCCGCTTGCTCGCCGCGACTTCGGCGGGATCCAGATACACCGCGAGAAAGGTCGAATCCGGGTCATTCGCGCTGCAACGTTCGCCATAGCCGAGCGCATTGGGCCGGTCATAGACCTTGGCTGCGCCCAGCGCAGCCATGACGGCATCGTAGAAGGGGCGTGCCTGGTCGATATCCGGCACGCCGATCGACACGTGATCAAGCAATTGCATGGTGCGGGCTCCATTGAACGAGCACGAGTCTACACACCCGTCGTCGATCCGGCCGATCAACCTTACCGACGACTACACTACCGCCCCCGCCGCCTACGTGATCTGATACGTCGATGCCGGCACGAATTCCTCGGGCATCGGCCGATCGCCGAGTTCGAGCACCGACCGCTCGATCGTGCGCGTGATCGCATCGAGCGCGAGCGCATTCGGCGCAAGACCGAACGGCTCGGCCACTTCGTTCGCGATCGCTTCGAGTGCGATCAGCGTGTAGGAAATGAACACGCAGATCAGCGGCGTGAAGAACTCCGTCGAATCGACAAGCCCGAACGGCAGCAGCACGCAATACGCATACACGGTGCGATGGAGCAGCACGCTGTACGAAAACGGGATCGGCGTCGACTGGATGCGCTCGCAACCGCCGACCGACTTGCCGAGCGCGTCGAGTTGCGTCTCGAACATCCAGCAGGTCGCATCGCTGCCGGGTGCGTGCCCCAGCGCACGCACGATGCCGCCGCGCAGCTCGTCGAGGATCGCGACCGGCTTGTAGCATTTGCCGCCGAGCGCGGCCGTGCGCTCCGCCCCGAGAATGCGCTGCAGGTCCGCGGTCGGATCGGTATGGCGCAACTGGTGCTTCAGTGCATACGCGAGCGCGATCAGCAGATCGGCGAGCCGGTTGCGCTCGGCGTCACTCACGTTGTCGGGCAGGTAGCGATGCAGTTGCGACGTCACGGCGCGTGCGGCGATCAGCAGGTTGCCCCACAGATGCCGCGCCTCCTTGAAGCGCTCGAAGCTCGCGTTGTTGCGAAACCCGAGGAAGATCGCGAGCGCGAGCCCGAACAGCGTGAACGGCGCGGTGTTCAGCGGAATCTTCTCGCCGAAGATGCGTCCGTTCGTGAAGACCGCCAGCGTGCTGACGATCGCCATGAACACGAGCTGCGGAATGATCGACTGCAGCACGGAGCCGTTCCATACGAACAGCATCCGGAGCCAGTTCTGTCGTGGTCGGACGATCATGATGTTTTCTCGACTGGCAAAGGAATAGGAAACCGGAATACGCAACCCGTTGCGCCCGCACCCGATGTGCAACGGCCCGCGCATGGCGGGCCGCTTTTCGGTCGGGGCCGGGACGGGCGCCGCGCTGCGCGTGATGATACGCACCCGCCGCGCCCCGTCACCTCGCTGGCCGCTCAGTGATAGCCGCTCAGTGATAGCCGATATCGCCCTCGCGCACCTTGCCGCGGAACACGCGGTACTGCATCGCGTTGTACACGAGGATGATCGGCAGCACGATCACGGTGCCGACGAGCGCGAACAACTGGCTCGAATGGCTCGACGACGCGTCCCAGATCGACAGCGACGGCGGCACGATGTTCGGCCAGATGCTGATCACGAGCCCCGTGTAGCCGAGGAACACGAGCGCGAGCGTCAGCAGGAACGGCGTGGCCTCGTGCGTACGCTTCACCGCGTAGAAGATGCCCCATACGCATGCGACGACGAGGATCGGCACCGGCAGGAACCACCCCAGGTTGCCGCTGCCGAACCAGCGGTGCGCGACGGCCGGCAGCCCGATCACGGTCCACAGGCTGACCACGCCCATCACCGCGAGCAGCACGCCCGTGAGCGGCTTCATCAGCAACCGCATCTTGCGCTGCAGTTCGCCGTCGACCTTCAGGATCAGCCAGCCGCAGCCGAGCGTCGCATAGGTGACGAGCACGCCGATCCCGCACATCATGCTGAATGGCGACAGCCAGTCGAACGGCCCGCCCGCGAACTGGTTGTTCTCGATCTTGATGCCCTGCAGCAGCGAACCGAGCACGATCCCCTGGCAGAACGCGGCCAGCGCCGAGCCGCCGATGAACGCGAGATCCCACATGTGCTGCGTGCGGGTCGCTTTCGCGCGCAGCTCGAACGCCGCGCCCCGGAAGATCAGCCCGACCAGCATCAGCACCAGCGGCAGGTAGTTCGCCGGCAGCAGCGTCGAATACACGACCGGGAACGCGCCATAGAGGCCCGCGCCGCCGAGCACGAGGAACGTCTCGTTGCCGTCCCACACCGGCGCGACGGTGTCGAGCATCACCTGGCGCTCGGCCTTCGCATCGAAGAACGGAAACAGCAGCCCGATGCCGAGATCGAAGCCGTCCAGCATCACGTAGATGAATACGCCGAGGCCGATGATCGCGGCCCAGACGACAGGAAGATCGATGTGCATGGTTACTCCGCCTCGGTGACGTTCAGCGGCGTGGACAGCGCGCTCTTGCGCAGCCCCGGATGCCGGTGCAGTTCGATGTAGCCGGCCTGGGCCGCCGGCCCGCGCTTCATCAGCTTCATCATGTAGTAGATACCCGTTCCGAATACCAGGAAATACACGACCACGAAGACCAGCAGCGACACGCCGACCTGCTGAGCGGTGAGCGGGGAGACCGAGTCGATGGTGCGCAGCACGCCGTACACGGTCCACGGCTGCCGACCGACCTCGGTCGTGATCCAGCCGGCCAGCAGCGCGACGATGCCCGACGGCCCCATCGCCACCACGAACCACTGGAACCAGCGCGTTTCATACAGGCGCCCGCCCTTTCTCAGCAGCAGCCCGAGCAGCGCGGTCAGCAGCATCAGCATCCCGAGGCCGGCCATGATCCGGAACGTCCAGAAGATGATCGGCGAATACGGGCGGTCCTGCGGCGCGAATTCCTTCAGCCCGCGGATCTCGCCGTCCCAGCTGTGCGTGAGGATCAGGCTGCCGAGGTGCGGCACCTGGATCGCATAGCGCGTGGTTTCGGCCTGCATGTCGGGGAGCCCGACGAGGTTCAGCGCGGTGCCGCCCTTCTCCGTTTCCCACAGCCCCTCGATCGCCGCGATCTTCGCCGGCTGGTATTCGCGCGTGTTCAGCCCGTGCGCGTCGCCGACGAAGATCTGGATCGGCGCGAGCACCAGCAGCATCCACAGCGCCATCGAGAAGCTGCGCTTCACGGGTTCGTCACGGCGCCCCTTCAGCAGATGCCATGCGCCGCAGGCGGCGACGATGAAGCCCGCGACGATGAACGCCGCGATCGTCATGTGTGCGAGACGGTACGGAAACGACGGGTTGAAGACGATCTTGAACCAGTCGACCGGCACGACGAGGCCATTCTCGATCTTGTAGCCTTGCGGCGTCTGCATGAAGCTGTTCGACGCGAGAATCCAGAACGTCGAGATCAGCGTGCCGACCGCGACCATCAGCGTCGCGAAGAAGTGCGCGCGGGGGCTCACGCGCTGCCAGCCGAACAGCATCACGCCGAGGAAGCCGGCTTCGAGGAAGAACGCCGTCAGCACTTCGTACGTGAGCAGCGGCCCGGTGATGTTGCCCGCGACGCGCGAGAACCCGGACCAGTTGGTGCCGAACTCGTACGCCATCACGACGCCGGAGACCACGCCCATGCCGAAGCCGATCGCGAAGATCTTCGACCAGAACTGAAACATGGACTTGTAGGCGGCGTCGCCGGTGACGAGGTAGCGCCATTCCAGCACCGCCAGGAAGCTCGCCATGCCGATGCTGATCGCGGGGAACACGATGTGGAACGACACCGTGAATGCGAATTGCAATCGGGCGAGATGGAACGCATCGAAGATTTCCATGACCGTAATTTGCTCGTGGTTGTGAGGACGTACGCTCGAAGCAGGAAATCGCGCGACGGCTTGGCGACGACACATGCGAACCCGAACGGTGGCTCGCACGGCATCGAAGCGTGAACGACGATATCGCGTTTGCAACGATACTCGCAATCAATCGAACGTGCGCTGAAACTGTGCTGCCTGCGCCGCCGAAGATGTGTGCACGGAAAATAGTTACCATGCCGGCGGGACGCTCAGCTGTACTGCTTTCTCCGTCGCGGCGCTGTGCGTCGGGCGCGCGGCTCGCTCCACTTAACATGTCGTGCAACGCCTGCCCGCGGCGGTCGCGCGCCCTTCGGCGCCCGCCCGGCGGCATCGATTCCCGTGGTTCGGCGCACGCGCCGAGCCCGGCCGGCCCGCCGGCCGCCCCGCCCTGGAGAAACGTGCATGGAGTCCTGCATCCGCCGCGACGATCCGACCGGCAGCACCGCGTGTCGGGTGACGCGCCATCGTGCCGGCGACGCGCGCGACACCGTCGATCGCGTCGTCGACGAAACCCCGGTTGCACTCGTGTTCAACGGCATCTCGCACACGGTCATGATGGCGACGCCGATCGACCTCGACGCGTTCGGCCTCGGCTTCGCGCTGAGCGAAGGCATCGTCGAGCGCGCATCGGACGTCTTCGACATCGAAAGCGAGTGCCGGCCCGGCAGCGCCGAAGTACGGCTGACCGTGTCGCAGCAGGCGTTCATGGCGCTGAAGGCCCACCGCCGCGCGCTGGCCGGCCGCACCGGCTGCGGCGTGTGCGGCATCGAAAGCATCGCGCAGCTCGACCTGCACCCGCCGCGTATCGCGGCCGCCGGCACGGCCGCGGGCATCGGCGCCGACGCGATCGCGCGCGCCGCGCGGGCGTTGCCGGCCCGGCAGACGCTGATGCGCGAGACGGGCGGCATCCACGCGGCAGCGTGGTGCGATAGCAACGGCGCCGTGCTCGACGTGTGCGAGGACGTCGGCCGCCACAACGCGCTCGACAAGCTGATCGGGCAGCTCGCGCGCCGCCGCGCCGACCTGCACGCGGGTTTCGTGTTCCTGTCGAGCCGCGCGAGCTACGAACTGGTGCGCAAGGCCGCGCGGGTCGGCATTCCGATGATCGCGACGATCTCGGCGCCGACGTCGCTCGCGATCGACGTCGCCCGCGAAGCCGGCGTGCGGCTGCTCGGTTTCTGCCGCAACGACGGCTTCGTCGAATACGTATCGCCCGCCGCCGTTCACCTCGACCCACCCGCGCCCGCAACGGCACATCCGGCCCACTCTTCATGACCCACCTGTCCGATTTCGATACCGCGCAGCAACGATTCGCCGCCGCGTTCGCGCCGCTCGACGCTGCCACCTCCGTGCCGATCGCGCAAGCGGCCGGCCACGTGCTGGCCGCGCCGCTGACGGCCGTGCTCGACCAGCCGCCGGCCGACCACAGCGCGATGGACGGCTACGCCGTGCGTCATGCGGACCTCGCGCACGGCGAGCCGCTGCGTGTCGCGCAGCGCTGCTATGCAGGCGATACGCCGGCGCCGCTCGCGCCGCGCACGGCCGCCCGCCTCTTCACCGGCAGCCTGATTCCGCCCGGCGCCGACACTGTCGTGATGCAGGAGCATGCGCAAGAACGGGACGGCCGTGTCACGTTCGACGTGCCCCAGCGCAGCGGGTCGCACATTCGCCGCCGCGGCGAGGAAGTGCGCGCCGGCGAGCTGCTCGTGCCGGCCGGCGTGCGGATGGGCGCGATGCACGTCGGCGTGGCCGCCGCGCAAGGTTTCGCGCGAATCGACGTGCGCGCGGCGCTGCGCGTCGGCATCCTGACGACCGGCGACGAGCTGGTCGCGTGCGGCGAGCCGCGCGCGCCGCAGCAGATCTACAACAGCAATGCGCCGATGCTCGCCGCGCTGGTCGCGGGAACCGGCGCCGACGTCGCGATGAGCGTGCACGCGGCCGATACGGCGACCGCCGTCGATCGGGCGCTGCGCGACCTGCACGCGCAGTGCGACCTCGTGATCTGCGTCGGCGGCGCGTCGGTCGGCGACAAGGACCTGCTGCGCCCCGCGCTGGCCGCGCTCGGCGCGTCGTTCGTCGTCGCCGGCGTGCGCATGAAGCCCGGCAAGCCGGTCGCGCTCGCACGGCTCGATACGCGGCCCGTGGCGCTGCTGCCCGGCAATCCGGGCGCCGCGATGACGACGTTCGCACTATTCGTCGCACCGCTGATCCGACGCCTGCAGGGGCGCGACGCGTGCATGCCGGTCGTGCCGTCGCTGCCGATCGACACCGGCTTCGAGCCGGATGCGCAACGCGAGCGCTTCGTGCGCGTACGCTGTACGGTGGACGCAAACGGTACGCCCGTGCTCGATACGCTGCGCCAGCAAGGCGCCGGCACGCTGCAGTCGCTGGTGCAGGCAAGCGGGCTCGCGCGGCTGCCGGCCGGGCGCACCATCGCGCGCGGCGACGCGGTTCCGTACTACGAATTCGCGCGCTGGCTCGCATGAGCGCGAAGTCGACTCTCCATCCGATACGGCGCGTTCGCCCCATTCGCCGCGCCTGTCGCGCGTCCCGGCCGGCGAACTGTATTCCTGCGATTCGGGCGCGATTGTGTCTCTGCCGGCCCAACCCCGCGGACTATGCTCACGATGAGGCTCGTCACGACCTGTGCGCCGATACGTCGGCACACGCACGGCCGAGCGGCGACGCCCCTCCGCTTACTTCATGCAGGCCGACGACCCGATCGTGAATGCCATCGTTTCCGCCGCGCCGGCCGCCGTCGCTTCATCCGGCGACGCATCGCCCGGTGCTTTCCTCCGCCCGTCCGACACGCTCGGCCGTCCGCTGCGCGACCTGCGCCTGTCCGTCATCGACCAGTGCAATTTCCGCTGCGGCTACTGCATGCCGCGCGAAAACTTCGGCGCCGACTACGCGTTCATGCCGTCGTCCGAACGATTGTCGTTCGCGCAACTGGAAAAGATCGCCCGCGCGTTCACGTCGCTCGGCGTCGAGAAAATCCGCATCACGGGCGGCGAGCCGCTGCTGCGCCGCCACCTCGAAGCGCTGATCGAACGGCTCGCCGCGCTGACGACCGTCGACGGCAAGCCCGTCGAAATCGCGCTGACGACCAACGGCTCGCTGCTCGCCGCGAAGGCGCGCACGCTGCGCGACGCGGGGCTGTCGCGCGTGACCGTGAGCCTCGATGCGCTCGACGACACTGTGTTCCGCCGGATGAGCGACGCCGACGTGCCGGTGTCGCGCGTGCTGGCCGGCATCGAGGCCGCGCACGCGGCCGGGCTCGCGCCAGTCAAGGTCAACGCGGTGATCGAGCGCGGCGTGAACGACGACCAGATCCTGCCGCTCGTGCGGCACTTCCGGCACACGGGCGTGGCCGTGCGTTTCATCGAATACATGGACGTCGGCGGCGCCAGCTTCTGGTCCGGCGACAAGGTCGTGCCGGCCGCGCGGATGCGCGAGCTGATCGACGCGCACTATCCGCTCGTGCTCGTCGGCGAACCGGGGCACGACGCCACCGCGATTCGTTGCGCGCACATCGATGGTGCAGGCGAAGTCGGCTTCATCGCGAGCGTGTCGCATCCGTTCTGCGGCACCTGTTCGCGCGCCCGCGTGTCGGCGGACGGCCAGCTTTATACGTGCCTGTTCGCGACGCAAGGCGCCGACCTGCGGCCGTGGCTAGACGATGCGGCGTCGATCGCCGACCTCGCCGCCGCCGTGCGCGAACGCTGGACGCGGCGCGACGACCGCTATTCCGAGCGCCGGGCCGCACGGCCGGCCCGCGCGCCGGGCAAGACCTATCCGACCGTGCGCATGTCGCTCGTCGGCGGCTGAAGGGCCGCCGCGCGACACCGGATGCGCCGCCCACTGGAGAACCTGTCATGACGACTTTCACCGAATCCCGCGCCGGGCTGCCGGACGATCCGCTGCGTGCCGGCAGCCCCGCGCCGCCCGTCGATGCGGCCGGCACTCACTCCGAATCGGCGCCCGCGATTGCCGCCGGGTTCGAAGTGCGCGTGCAGCATGCGCCGATCGACGCGGGTGCGGAGCTTGCGCCGATCGTTCGCAATCCGAATGTCGGTGCGGTCGTGAATTTTCTTGGCGTGGTGCGCAAGGAAGGCGATGTCGACGACGTCGTCGCACTGGAAGTCGAGCACTACCCGACGATGACCGAACAGGCGCTGTGGAGCATCGTCGAGGAGGCGACTGCACGCTGGCGGCTCGAAGCGGTGCGGATCGTGCACCGTGTCGGCCGCATTCCGCTCGGCCAGCCGGTCGTGCTGGTCGTGGTGGCCGCCGCGCATCGCGCGTCCGCGTTCGATGCGTGCGAATTCCTGATGGATTTCCTGAAGACCCATGCGCCGTTCTGGAAGAAGGAGATCCGGCACGACGGCGAATCCGGCTGGGTCGAGGCGAAGGCGCACGACGACCAGGCGATGCGGCGCTGGGGCTGATCGCGCTCGCTTCGCATTTTCCGATTTCGCCGCTCCTTCTAAAGACAACACAATGAAACTGACGATCAAATACTTCGCGAGCATTCGCGAACAACTGGCAATCGATGAAGAAACCGTCGAGATCGATGCCCGCGAACTCACCGTCGACGCGCTGCGCGGCACGCTGGCCGCACGCGACGCGCGCAGCGCGGACGCGCTGCGGATGGACCGCCCCGTGCGGGCGGCCGTGAACCTCGAAATGGTGACCGGGGACTTCGTCGTGCGGGAGGATAGCGAGGTTGCGTTCTTTCCGCCGGTGACGGGGGGATGACGGAACGCGCAGGGTTGCGCGCTTCGATGTAGCCACTTTGCCGAGATCGACGCCCCGACCATGACCGCGGTCGTCGGCGCCGGCCTGGAAAAACAAAGCCGGCACGAGGCCGGCTTCTTCATCGAAATACAACGCACCGCAAACGCCCCTTCATCGCATGCACGCCGCGGCCAGCTTCCCGACCGTGATCACCGCCTGCTCGATCTCCGGCGACCACGGGCTGCTGTAATTCAACCGGATGAAGTTCCGGTAGTTGTCCGTGATCGAGAACATGTAGCCGGGGCCGATCGTGATCCCCTGCTCCAGCGCGAGTTGGTACAGCCGCATCGCATCGACCTGCGCAGGCAGCTCGACCCACAGCACATACCCGCCCGCCGGGCTCGACATGCGCGTGCCTTCAGGAAAGAACCGCGACACCATCGCGCGCATCAGATTCGCCTGCTGCGCATACGCCTTGCGAATCCGCCGCAGGTGGTGCTCGTAGCCGTCGCGCTCGAGAAACTCCGCGATCGCCAGCTGCGGCAATGACGGCGTCGCGAGCGTATTCAGGAACTTCAGCTTCTCGACCTGATCGCGGTAGCGGCCCGGCAACGCCCAGCCGATCCGGTACGCGGCCGTCAGGCTCTTCGAGAACGACGAGCAATGCAGCACGATCCCGGTCCGGTCGTAGGATTTCAGCGAACTCGGATGTGTGTCGCCGAAATACAGTTCGTTGTACACGCCGTTCTCGATGAGCGGCAGCCCGGCCTTCGCTGCGAACTCAACCAGTTCGCGCTTGCGCTCGTCCGGCATCTGGAAGCCCAGCGGATTCTGGAAGTTCGGCATCACCATGCACGCGGCGATCGGCTGCGACTTCGCGATCGCGGCCAGCGCCGCGATGTCGATCCCGTATTCCGGATGCGTGGCCACCTCGATCGCCTTCATCCCCATCCGCTCGATCGCGTGCAGCATCGCGTAGAACGTCGGCGATTCCACCGCGATCGTGTCGCCCGGCTTCGCCACCGCCTGCAGACACAGGTTGATCGCTTCCGTCGCACCGACCGTCACGATGATCTCGTTCGGGTCCACCGACATCCCGTTTTCCAGGTAGCGGCGCGCGATCTGCCGGATCAGCCGCGGATGGCCGGGCGGCAGCCCGTCGGTCACGCCCCACAGCGACTTGTCGCGGCCAGCCGCGTACGCGTAGCGGTTCAGCTTCTCGAACGGGAACAGGCTCGGGTCCGGATACGGCGAGCCGAGCGGCACCGCGTCGTCCGTGCCGATCGAGCGCAACGTCGACAGCACGAGCCGGCTTACATCCACCGACGACGAGATCGCGATCGGCTTCGACGACCGCAGCTCGCGTACCGGCGCATGACTGTCGTCGCGCCGCAGGTTCACGAAATAGCCCGACTGCGGCCGGCTTTCGAGCAGCCCGCGGCTTTCCAGCAGCAGATACGCATGCAGTACGGTCGTGATGCTGATCCGGTGCTGCTGGCTCGCCTGCCGCACCGACGGAATCCGGTCGCCGTGCCGGTACACGCCCTGGCGGATCAGGCGCTCGATATCGTCCGCGAGTTTTTCATAGAGTTTCATCGTGCGTCTCCCGCCGGCGCGCACGGCGCCGCCTCGCCGTGTACACCCAATACGCACGTGTTGCGCGTGTTCCGCCCGCCGAGCGGGCCGTCGTGATTCCTGATCTTCCCCTCCGGTTTTGCCTTTTCCATCGCACTGGCTCTCTCTTGAAGATGCGCCGGCAGGGTTCCGGATCAGCTGGATCTGCGGCACTGTGCACTTGATGACCGGATCTTAAGAGAAGAACAGTTGGCGGCGGGTACACACATCGAACGCGCGAACAAGAGTACAGTTCCGCCCGAATCGCGAATCACGGGAAAACTGTACGTCTTATGAAATGGCCGGACGGCCGGTTGGCCGGCCCGAGGCGGCCGGATCGGCCTGGAACACCCGCCGCACCGGCGGGGGGCACTGCAGGGTTTTCGTCGTGAGAGCCACACGATGCGGTCCACGATCGAACACGTCGCCAGCGTCGTCGGCAACGCTGCACGCATGATGGCCCCGGTCCGCCAGCGCGATATCGAAACGGAGCGCCAGAACCGCCTGAACCGGTGTGGATCTACCGCTGGGCGGGATGGCGCGACATCGCCGGCACGTGCTGTCGCGCGTGTTCTCCGAACCGGTTACTCAAGGGAGGATCGTGATCGACGCGTGCCACGTGCGCGTCAGCGCGTGGACGGTGCATTGCGCGACCGGCCGCGTGACGCGTGACGCGCGACGGCGAACCGGTCGAGCCGGTGATCGCGCCGCCACCGTCGTCACCGCCGCGTGCGACGCCGTGGGGCTGCCTTACGACGAAGCGCTGCCGCAGCGGATCGTCGACGTCGTCGCGGGGTTGCTCGCCCGAGCCTGCGAGCCGGCAGGCGGCGTCATCGCGCCGCCTGCTGCCGCTGCACCTCCTGCGCTTTCATCTGCAGATACGCGCCCCGCTCCACTTCGTGCAGTTGCTGCGGATACTGCTCGGTCGCGTCGAACCAGCGCGCGAGGCGCTGGTCGATCGGCTTGTCGAGCGTCGCGAGATACGTGTCGATCGCGAGGTAGTAGCGCATCGTGTTGCGCTCCAGCAGCCCGCGCACGCCGCCGACGTACTGCGGCTGTCCGGCCGAGGCTGCACCGACGGTCGTGAACCCGACCTTGTCGCTGCCGACCGTCGCGAGGTAGGTTTTCATCGCCATCCGGCCGACCGTGCCAAAACCATACGAATACGTGAGATGCAGGAACGTGCGCGACGCGCCGACCGGCACGGCCTCGAGCGCGATCCGGTAATCCTTCGTGCCCATCGGGCCGCTGTCGGCGGTCAGGTCGACCTGGAAATAATCGGGCGTCGCGGCCGCCACGCGATAGCGGAACTGCACGCGATAGGTGTCCGACAGCTTTTGCTCGATCTTGCGGCCGAGGTTCACGTCGAGCACCGGGCCGTTGCCGCCGCTCGACGCGTGACAGTACTTGGTGTTCAGGTGCAGGATCAGCACCGCGCACCAGTTCGCGGGGCCTTGCGCGGGATCGTTGAGCTGGCCGTTCACGGCCGCGAACGGATAATCGACGACCGCGTAGATGTCGCCCTTCAGCGACGACGACGCTTCCGACGATTCGAGCACCACGGGCCGGTGAAACGCGTTGTCCTTCAGTGGGGGCCCAAGGCTGCGGTAGCGGTCGAGCAGCGCGGCCGCGCCGCTCGCGCCCTCCGCGCCGAACGACAACGCGCTCCAGCCGACACACAGAGTCACGACGAGCGCGTGCCATGCGCGGCGCGCCGGCCGCGTGCCGCGCGCAAATCCGGATGTCTCCATGCTGGTACTCCCTGGCGCACGATGGTCGCGTGCATGTGTCACAGAATACGCCTGCCCGCTACGCGGCGTGGCGCGGCATGCGGCGCGATCGTCATCGGCTGCGCTTCACCGGCAGCGGCAGTTGCGCGGCGGTGATCCGGATCAGCGTCGCCAGCCATTCGCGGTCGTCCCAGCGATCGCCGGCAATGACGAGATGCGGCTTCGCGGTCGGATACGGCGGGGCTTCGACGCACGCGCCGAGATACGCGCGGCCTTCGGGCGTCGGCTTGACGAACAGCCGGTCGTCACAGACGAGCGCGACCATCCTGCCGTCGCAATAGATACCGTATTCGCCGAACATCTTGCGGGCCGATACCGTACCGGCCGCCGCGATCTGCTCGACGATGAAATCGACCGTGCGCTGGCTCGACGCCATGTGAATCTCCGGGATCGAAACATCGTCTGACCGGAGCCGATGCCGCGTGTTCAACTCATTTGTCGATACCGAACGCGCTCGACATCTGTCGCGCCCGCTTCACGTCGTCGCCATGCAGATAGATCGACGTCGTCGAGATCGATGCATGCCGCAGGTTGTCGCGCACCGTCGTCAGCTCCGCGCCGCGCGCCAGCGCGTGCGTCGCATGCGTATGGCGCATCCAGTGCGGGCTCGCCTGGCGCAGCTTGTGCGCGAGCGCCGGGTGGTCGGCTTCGACGGCATCGGCCGTCTGCGCGAAGAAACGCTGCATCACCTTCCACAGCCGCACACTCGTGATCGCGGCCGCGTCGTCCTCCGCGAGGCGCGGAATCAGCGGCGTATCGGGCCGCCAGCGCGCCGGCGTGACCGGCAAGCGGCGCGCGACCAGATAGCGATCGAGCGCCGTGCGCGCGAGCGGCGGCAGCGCGACGCGGGCGGCCTTGCTGCCCTTGCCGATCACCTTCAGCCACGCGTCGCCGTGCGCGTCCGTCTCGATGTCGCCGAGCGTCGCGCCGACCAGTTCGCTCGCGCGCAGCCCGGTCGCATAGCCGAAATCGAGAATGAAGCGCAATCGTTGCGCGGCGGCCGGCGTCCATCCCGACTGCGGCGCACCGTCGCCCGCGCGCTGGCCGAACTCGAGCCCGTCGGCGACCGTGCGGACCAGCAGCCACTCGCCTTCGGTGAACGCATGCGACGTATCGAGTGCGGTCGCGCCGCGCGTGTCGCGCACCTTGACGCCCGCAAACGGATTCGCGAGCAGGTAGCGCTGCTCGATCAGCCAGCGGAACAGCGCGCCGAGCACCGACAGCGTGTACGCGGCCGACCGCGCGGACAGCGCACCGGAGAACGGCCGCCAGTCGGGCGCGCCGCGCGGCCGCACGGGCCCGACCCAGCGCTCGTGCGGCGTCGGCCGCCGGATGAACGCGCGATACGCGAGCGCGTCCTCGGTCGTCAGCGACGACAGCGCGCGGCCGCGCTCGACGATCGCCCACAGGATCAGCCGCTCGGCCTCCTTGCGGTACGCGCGCCGCGTCGCGGGCGATTCGTGCAGCGACAGCCACGCGTGCACGGCCGCGTAATCGTTGTCCGCGTCGAGCGTGCTGGTCGCGCGCGGTGCGCGGAACGTGCCGGCCGAGCCGTCGACTTCGTGCGGCAGCTTCAGGTGTTCCCACGGCACGATGCTGCCGCGCGGCGCCGCGGCGATCAGCGCGCGCGCCCGTTCGGTCAGGTGCGGATGCGCGGCGAAGAACGCCTCGATGCGCCGCGCGCCGGCCATGCCGAGGCCCGCGATCGCCCGCCACCACTGGCGCCGACGCGGAATCCGCACCGTCAGGTCGGCGAGCGTCGCGATCCCGTGCGCATGCAACGCAACGACCGCGCGCGCCGGCAGCCACAGGCCGACGTCGTCGCTGATTTGCGGTGCCGGCGCGCGCGCATGACGCAGTTGGGCGATCGCGTCGGTGGCCGCTTTCGCCTCCCGCAAACGCTCACCGTCCGGATGGCCGAGCCGTTCCGCGAGATCGGGGCGGCCGACCTGCCGCGCGACGCGCACGAGGCGACGGCGAATCGCACCGATCACGCCGCGCGCCGAGCGCCCGCCGCCGAGCCGGTCGGGCAGGTAGCGTTCGACGGCCTGACGCACGGTCATGCCCGCGTACCACGCGCGCAGCGCGGCCAGTTCGTCGGCGTCGGGAAAGCCTGCGGGCGCAGGCGCGGAATCGGCGGAAAGCGGTGCAGTGAGGCGCGGTTTCATGGGCGCCAGTTTGACAGAAGCGCCGAGCGGGCGGCAACGTTGAAGCGGCTGACGAGCCAGATCGAGCAGGACGGCACGAATGCGCCGGCGACGACACGCGACCACGCGAAATCACGGCGGCGCCACGGCTGTCGCCGGTCGTCGCGAAACCTCGGTCCGACGTGCGCCGCCACCTTGCCCGCCCGCGTCAATCCTCGCCTTTCGGCCCCGGGTTCAGCATCACGACGAAGCCGGCGACGCCGACGATCAACGCAAGCGCGCCGCCGCGCAGCGCCGTCGCGGCATCGAACAGCAGGCCCGTCACGACGGCCATCATCCCGGCGAGCGACACGAACACCGCGATCGCCGCGACGACGATCCGGTACTGGCGGCGTATCATCGCGCGCGCCGCGTCATGCCGCGGCCGCGGCGGCCGGCGCGTCGGCGTCGTCGCCGCGAATCAGCAGCACCGGGCACTTCGAGCCGCGCACGAAACGCTCGGCGACGCTGCCGAGCAGCACGCGCCGGATGCCGCGCCGCCCGTGCGTACCGACCACCGCGAGGTCGATCCCGTGCTCCTTCACATAGCGTTGCAGGCGTTCCGCGACATCCTCGCCGATGCTCTCGGTCTCGACGAGTTCGGCTTCGCCCTTCGCGCCGGCCAGCGCGATGACCTGTTCGGCTTCGCGCAGCACCTTGCGCCCGTCGTCGCGGATTTCCTCGACGAGCGCGTGCGGATCGAGACGGCCTGCATACGTAAACAGCACCGACTTGTCGACCACGTACACCGCGCTGACGTGCGCGTCGCCCGCCAGCGCCACCTTCACGGCCTCGGCAAGCGCCTGTTTCGACGAAGCGCTGCCGTCGACGGCCACCATGATTTTCTCGTACATGCGAACCTCGCTGGGGTGAGTTGCCGCGCGCGCTGTCGCGCACGGCCATGCCACCATCATCGGCCGGCAGCGGGTGCGGATGTTGACGACGGTCAAGCCCCGGCGATACCGGCGCATGCGGCAAAGCGACGCGACGGGAAGCGGGCGGCTTGCGTCATCGGCCCGCGCGAACCGGGCCGGCGATGCATGCGCCGCTGCCCTTTCGAGCGCCCATCGCGCCGAAGGCGCTATCATCGACTATGCGACTTTCGTCCGGCCCTTTTTTGCCGGCCCCACTTTCAACTCGCTCAACCGACATGACAACGACTACCGAACGCGTGGACGGCGCCGCCCAGCATCTCGTCGCCGCCCGCCATGCCGGCTCGCCCGGCCCGCTGTTACCCGATGCACTGCGCCCCGACGACATCGACACCGCGCTCGCGATCCAGCAGCGCGTGGCCGACCTGCTCGGCGAACCCGTCGGCGGATGGAAATGCGCGCTGCCACCGCCCGATCGCGTGATCCTCGCGCCGATCTTCGCGTCGACGATCCGCGAAGCCGATGCGCCGTACCGCGTCGTCGGCGGGCCGATCGTGCGGATCGAGCCGGAAATCGCGTTCGTGCTCGATCGCGACCTGCCCGCGCGCGAGCAGCCGTATGACGAAGGCGCGGTGCGCGCGGCGATCCGCGAAGTGCGCATCGTGCTCGAGGTGCTCGGCTGCCGCTATGCGGAGCCGGCGCGCGCGTCGAAGTTCGAGCTGCTGGCCGACGGGCAATTCAACCAGGGGCTGTGCGTCGGCCCGGTCGTGCCCGACGGGTTGACCGTGCCGCTCGCGACGCTCGCGCTGTCGTTCGAAGGCGCGCTGAACCGCACGATCGACGGCAGCCATCCGGACGGCGATCCGCTGAAGCCGCTGGTATGGCTCGTCAATTTCCTCGCGTCGCGCGGCGATGCGGTGCGCGCCGGCCAGATCGTGACGACCGGCTCGTACGCGGGCGCGATCGACGTGCCGCTCGGCGATGCGCTGACGGTGCGCTTCGGCGAGCTCGGCAGCCTGTCGGTGACGTTGACCGCGTGACGGGTCAGGTCTCTTTCACGCCCGGACCGCCATGTCGCTGACACCGCTTCCCGCCCTGCTCGACGCCACCCTGCGCGCCGTCGCGCGCCGTTACCGGCTGCCGCCGCTCGAGCGCGCGGCGTCGCTGACCGACGCGACGAATCCGGCCACCGCGCTGGCGATCGTGATCGAGGAAGCGCGCAGGATGCGGGCGGACGGTCACGCGCCCGGCGGCGACTTGCGGCAGCGCTTCATCGATGCGCTCGCGCGGATGATCCGCGACGCGATGGATTCGTCATCCGGCGATCCGTCGTTTCAGGCGTCGGTGCTGCGTCACGATGCACCGAACGTGCGCGAATACGCGTCGTTGTCCGCGCACGCCGAGCAGGACCGGCGCGCGCTCCACTCGGCCGTCAATGCGATCGCGCACCCGGCCAAGCTCGAGCGCAGCGCACAGGCCTGGCAACGCGACGGCCTCGCGCGCCTGCATGCGGCGGCGACCGCGGCGTCGTGGGCCGAGCTGCACGCGGCGCTCGCGCAACTGCTCGCACTGCCCGAGATGGCGACCGACGCGGCGTTCGAGCAGGACATCGTCAAACTCAAGGACAGCCCCGCGCTCGAACGCATGCTGCGGCTCGATGCGCTGGCCGCGGACGAGGGCGTCCGCCGCTACCGCGCGCTGTGGGTCCGTCAGGGGCCACTCGTCGGCAGCACGGTCGCCGTCGCGCAGGGCGTCGCGTCCCAGCAGCGCGGCGCTGCCGTCGAAGCGCTGGCGGCGCAGGCGCTCGACGCACTGGCACGCAGGCTCGACGCGGTGGACGAGCAGCGCACCTACCGCGTCGTCACGTCGATGCGCGTGCCGTCGTCGATCCCGGGCCGGCACGACCGCGCGAAAACCGAATGGGATGCGATCCTGCTCGAACGCGCGCGCGGCAACGACCCGGCGCCCGCGTGGAACGTGCGCTTCCTGGTCGAAGCGAAGGCCTCCGCGGATGCCGCGACGACCGATCTGCCGCGGCTGCTGCGCGGCCTGACCCTGCTCGCGCAGGCGGCCCCCGACACGGTCTATGCATTCGAGACGCACCAGGGCACGGTGCGCGTGCACGGCGCATCGCTGCATGCGTTGACGACCGACGAAGCGGCGCTGCCACGGGAGGTGCTGTATTGCTGCGACGCGTCCGCGGATGCGACACCGCGGCTGCTGAGCGCCGCGAGCCGGATGCAGCTGCTGTCCGCGCAGGCGAGCCTCGAATACGCGAGCGCGCTCGTGCAACGGCCGGATGCCGATGCGGGCGGCCTCGGCGTCATCTGGCACGCGCTGCTGACCCTGCCGCAATGGCAGGCCGTTCTGCATCAGTACCCGTCGTTACGGCAGGTCCGCGAACTGATGGTGGCCATCGACGATTTGCGCGCCGCGCTCGACGAGATGGACGACGGAGGCATCGCCAGCAGCGTGTGCGCGTGATGCGCGATCACGACCGGCGCGCGACGCCCACGTGCTGCCCGCTCAGTTGGTGAGCACCCCGAACGGCAGCGTCCACCCGGCCAGCCGGCCGCCGTCGCCCCAGCGCGCATCGGTCGCACCGCACGGCAGCAGGATCGGCGCGGCCGCGCACTCGAGCGTCTCCTTCGGCGTGTGGCCGAATTCCGCCTTGAACAGCCGATGGAAATACTTCTCGTCGGGAAAGCCGTGCGCCCACGCGATTTCCGCGATGCGCTGATGCCGGCGCTGCGGATCGCCGAGCACGTGATACGCGTGACGCAAACGCCGCCGCGTGATCTGCCGCATCACGCCGCCCTCTTCCTTGAACAACTGATAGAGCCGCGCCCGCGACACGCCGATGTCACGGCAGATCCGTTCGGGCGTGAGGTCCGGCTCCAGCAGATGCATGTCGATGTAGTGACGGACGCGGTCGACCAGCGCATGCTCGATCGGGCCGCGAGCGTCGTTCAACGCCTGCGCGGTCGGCGACACCGCCGCGGCCAGCAGCAACAGCATCGATTGCACGATGCTCGGCACGTCCTGCATGCGCAGGTTCGGCAGGTTCCGGAACAGCGACAGCATCTGGTCGGCGACGAGCCGGCCCACGCCGCTCGTCAGCGTCTGGCCGTGCGCCTGCGCGGCATGGCTCGGCAGCAGGTAGCGAGGCACGACGAGGCTGATCACGTCGCCGGCCTCGACCTTGCAGTCGTTGATCTGCGCGACGTCGTAGACGAACAGGTCGCCCGCGCCCTTGATCAGCTCGGGCCCGCCGGTCTGGCTCGCGAGCCGACCGCCGAGCAGCAGCGTGAAGCGGATCGAATCCTGCCCGTCGAGCCGGATCCGCCGCGGCGTGCGGCGAACCGTATAGGTCGGCGCGCGCGAGTGCCAGTGCCGGCCCGACAAGATCAGCGGGCCGAGCGCCGCGCCGCTGGCTTCCGCGTCGCACGGGCCGTGGCCGCCGTCGTCGTCGAGCCGGTAGTCGCACAGCATGTCCTTGACCCAGACGTGGAACCGGTCCGGCTCGGGGTAGTCGGTCGTGCGGAACTTGAAAACAGGGACAAATGCAGCTTGATCCATGACAGTTTTTTATCGAACCGGCGGGTCAGGAAAGAAACGGTTCGTCGATTATCGGACCAAATTGCGCGGGCGCAAGGCCCACGCGATGCATCGTCCCCCGAAGCGATCGACCGACGCCCGACGCCGGGCGCGGTCGTCATCGCGACCATCAGCGTTGCGGATGGCATTCCCAGTTGTTGTACGTCGGCCGATCGATCGGCGTGAGCCCCGGAATCATGAACACCGTACAGCCGAAACGCCGCCCCTTGCCGGTCGTCGCGTCGTAACTCACCTTCTGGCCGCCGAGCCCGTCCTTCTTCCCGTACTGGACGTTGGCGATCGTGATCTCGTCCGACGACGCGAGCCCGAGCGTCTTCGCGGTCGACGTCTGGACGTCGACCATGTTCATCTGCGTCGAGCCGCACGCGGCAAGCACGAGGCCGGCGGCCGTGATGCCCAGCGCGGTCCGTACGGTGCAATACAAGGTTTGCTTCATGGTTTCTCCTTCGATTTCCCAATGCGAGGCGCTTACGTGCCCGGCGTATAAAAACTGGCCTGGATCTGGCTGCCGATCGTCGCGACGTACGATTGCCAGAGCAGCGCCATCGCTCCCGTCGCGTTGACGGCCAGCGCCGGCCACGACGCGCTCTGCGGCGCCACCGTCGACGCGCTCCACGCGCCCTTCCGGTAGCTGGCCGCGACGACCGCCGACGCGCCCGGCAAACCGGTGTCCTGCCATGCGGCCGTCACGTTGCCGCCCGCATCGACCACGAGCGGCGGGTACTGGATTGCCGCGCCGTTCAGGTGTTCCGTCAGCCGCTGCAACGGCCCCCAGTTGCCGCTTGCATCGGACACGCTTACTTGCAGCGCCGCGCCGCCTTCCGCCCACATCGCGGCCGCCACGCCGTTTTCGTTGACGGCCAGCATCGGCGTCGCGATGAAGCCGGTCGGCTCGACGATGGCAGGCGCCACGGGTTGCGACGGCTGCCATCCGGTGCCGGACACATAGCGTTGCGACATCGTGGTGGTGGTGAGCTTCCCGCCCGTCACGTCGAGCTGCCCCCAGAGCAGCGTGATGTTGCCCTTCGCGTCCATGCCGGCCACCGGCGAGATGATCGTCGTGAACAGGCTCGTGTTCGATACGGCCTGGTTGACGTCGGTCCAGCCGTTGGCCGTGTCGTACGTGGCCGTCCACAGCGCCGAGTGCGTATGGTTGGTCTGCCGCCACGCGAGCACGGCGCGGCCGGACGACAGGACCGAGATCATCGGCCCCACGTTGTCGGTGTCGCCCGTCACCGCGCCCGGCCCGGTCTGCACCGGCATCTGGATCAACGCCGTCGGCGACCACTGTCCGGACTGCGTGTAGCGCGTCCACGCGATACGCGTATCGAGCAGGCTGATCGACTGCGTCCACGCGACGAGCGCGTTGCCCTGGCCGTCGATCCCGGCCGAATAGGTCGACCCCGTCACGTCCGGCGCGACTTCGAACGCCGCGCCCCAGCCGCCGGCCGGGCTGTACGGGCGCGCCCACAGCGCATACGTGTTCGGACCCGGCATCCATTCGGTCCAGAACGCGACGGCCTGCCCGCTCGCGTTGCCGACCACGCGTGACGGGCTCGAACTCGTCGTGTTCATCGAATGCGAGCCGTCGCCCGTGTCGAGCCGCGTCGCGGTTCCCCAGCCCGAGCCCGCGGCATAGCGCGCGCCCCACATCTCGTTGCCGTTCGCGCCGGCCGGACCGTTGGTCATCCACGTGGCGAGCGCATTGCCGTTCGCGTCGATCGTCACGCTCGGGGCGCCCTCCGGCCCCTTGCCGTCCACCGCGGCGGCCGTCGACCAGCCGGCCTGCGGCTGCGTGGCGCCGCCGCCGGTCGAGCCACCGGTCGACCCGCCACCGGTCGACCCGCCGCCGGTCGACCCGCCGCCGGTCGACCCGCCGCCGGTCGACCCGCCGCCGGTCGACCCGCCGCCGGGCGACGTCGAGCCGGACGGCGAACCGGGGTTGCTCGACGTCGACGACGACGCACCGCCGTTCGTCGCGACATCGTCGCCGCCGCATGCGGTCAGTGCGAGCGCGGCCGCCATGACCATCCATGTAATGGGTTTCATCGGGATCCTCTTGTTTTCATTTGTCGGCGTACTCTCGTCTGCCGTCGAGCGGATACGACGCATCGTTTCGCCCGTAAAATTATTAAGTCGTGCTATTGAACGAGCGTGGAAACCGGCATTTGCCCGCGTCCCTTTCATGATCGATTCCGTCGTGCGGATCGACGCGTACGTCGCTTTCGGCAGCCCTCCCCCGTCATGCAGCGCGGCCCCCGTCAGGTCGTCCATCGTCGGACGTCCGCCACTGCCGGCTGCATCTTAATTCAAGCGATCCGGATTCAAGGTGGCGTTGCGTCCACACTGAGTGGATTTCCGTTTCGAGGGAGCCTGCCCCCCCGGCGCGGCTGGCAGGCCGGCACACTGCCGGTCATGACGGCCCGTGAGGTACGATACGCGCCGGGACAAAACACCCCCTGAGAGAACCGGCCGTCGCGGCCCCCTACCCGACACAAGAAAAATGCGAAGAAACCCGACGCTGAACCGAACCCTGCTTGCCGCGCTGGCGGCCAGCCTGCTGTGGACGCCGACCGCCCATGCAAGCGGAGACGACGGCTGCTACGTGCCGAACACGCTCCGGCAGACTTCCTACTCGTGCGGCAACGTACCGATGCTGACGCCCGCCAACGACACACGCATCAATGCGATGCTGATGATGGTCGACAGCGGCAAGGTCGCGCAGGTGTTTCCCGATCCGAAGACCATCCCGGCGAAAGAGCGGATCGACCGGATCGTCGTGCCGTTCCCGATGGACTTCTCCGGATGGATCGACATCGGCCAGAAGGTGCCCGACAGGACCGGCGGCGCGGCCGATGCCGATGCCGATGCGTCGTCGAACCGGTACGCGGACGGCGAAGGCAGCATCTGCCGCAGCATGAGCGCGGGTGCGGCCGCGTTCAACGACGCAGTGGGCGGCGCCGGCGGCCTGCCCGCCGACGAGGCCGCCCGCCTGCGCGCGGCGCGCGCGGACATCGCGCAGAAAACCTGCGCCGCGGGCGGCGCGAGCGCCGCGTGGACGAAGCCGCCGGTCAAGTCGCCGCTCGGCCAGCAGTTCGCCGCGTACCTCGACGGCACGAACGCGTTCTACCGCGCCGACTTCCTCACCGCGACCCGCGCGTTCGCGAACGCATCGCACAGCGCGGACCCGTGGCTGAAGGAAACCGGCCTCTACATGGCCGGGCGCGCGCAGTTGAACGCCGCGCAGGCCAACGCATTCGACAACGACAGCCCGACGCCGACGCGCGCGCGCGTGACGAAGGTATCGCTCGACGCGGCGAACACGGTGTTCCGGACCTACCTGAAGGTGTATCCGAAGGGGCGCTACGCGGTGTCCGCGAGCGGGCTGTTGCGACGGGTCGCGTGGCTCGGCGGCAACGTCACGCAGCAGGCCGACCTGTACGGTCATGCGCTCGCGCGCTGGTCGCCGGCGACGTCGAACGTGCCGCTGATGCAACTGGCGAACGAACTCGACAGCAAACTGCTGTTCGGCCCGGAATTCGACGCGCGCCAGATCCAGTCGCCGACCGTGCTCGCCACCGTCGACCTGCAGCGCATGCGCGCATCGGACAGCAGCGATGCGAGCCGCAAGCCGATGACGCTGGACGAGCTGCAGGCGCAGAAGCCGCGCTTCGCGAACGCGCCCGCGCTGTACGACTACCTGCTCGCGACCTGGTACGTGCAGCTCGGGCACCAGCCGGACGCCGCCCTCGACCTGCTGCCGCAGACGCCCGCCGCGCCGCTCGACTACTTCGGGCTGAGCCAGCAGGCGCTGCGCGGGTTCGCGCTGGAGGACAGCGGCCAGAACGACAAGGCCCGCCAGCTGTGGCGCGACCTGATCCCGCTCGCGACGTTCCGCTTCCAGCGCGAAATGCTGGAACTCGCGCTCGCGATCAACCTGGAGCAGGCCGGGCTCGTCAACGACGTGTTCGCCGACGATTCGCCCGTGCAGAACGCCGCGATCCGCGGGGTGCTGCTGCAGCGCGCGGCCAATGCCGACCTGCTGCGCGCACAGGCGCAGAATCAGGCGACCACCGGCGCGCTGCGCAGCACCGCGCTGTACACGTTGCTGTACAAGGAGCTCACGCGTTCGCACTACGCGGACTTCCTCGCCGATACCGCGCTGGTGCCCGGCACGCCCACGGATCCGTTGAAGCCGTTCGTCGCGGCCGGCGCGAAAAACGAAGACGGCTACACGTGCCTGTCGGCGCGCGACGTCGCCGCGACGCTGCAGCAGAATCCCGCCGATCCGAAAGGGCTGAACTGCCTCGCCGATTTCGTGCGGCTGCATCCGCCCGCGTCCGGTCTCGAAAGCGATCCGGCGCCGTCGTGGGTCCGCAATGCGTCCGGCACGGCCGCCCCGCGCGTGCCGCCGACGCTCGGCGCGGCGCCGTCGCAGTTCGCGGGCCAGCCGTACGAGCGGATGTCGAGCTACGTGACGGTGATGGCCGATACGCAGGCGAACCCGAACGACCGCGCGTACGCGTTCTACCGCGCGATCAAGTGCTACGCACCGGGCGGCTCCAACGAATGCGGCGGCAAGGACGTGCCGAAGAGCACGCGCAAGCGCTGGTTCGACACGCTGAAGACCGCCTATCCGGGCAGCCCGTGGGCGCAGAAGCTTCGCTACTACTGGTAAGCGCCACATGAAGCGCATCGCGTGCATCGCGCTGCTGCTGGCCGCGCGCGTCGCGCTGGCCGGCGCCGTCGACGCCGCGCGGTACGACGCGTTCTGGCTGTGGGCGGGCGTGAAGCCGCAGGCGGTCGTGCGCGGTGCGCGCATCGTCTACGTGCTGCAAGGCCAGATCGAAGCGTCGCCGCGGGACGAGTCGCAAGTGCGCGTGATCGCGCAGGGCGTCGCGCTGCCGCCCGCGCCCGACGCACGCGTGTGGCTCGTCTATCGGGCGCATACGCTGCGCTGGACGCCGCGCGTCACGCGGATCATGCTCGCGCAGCTCGCACGCTGGCGCGCGTCGGGCCGCACGATCGCCGGCATCCAGATCGACTTCGACGCCGGTACGCGCCATCTGCAGGATTACCTTGCGTTCCTGCGCACGCTGCGCGATACATTGCCCGCCGATTGCCTGTTGAGCATCACGGGGCTGCTCGACTGGAGCAGCCGCATCGATACCGACCAGGTCAACCAGCTCAAGGGCATCGTCGACGAGGTGGTCGTGCAGACCTACCAGGGCCGCCGCACGATTGCCGACTACGCGGCCTATCTGCCGCGCGTCGCGCGGCTGCAACTGCCGTTTCGCATCGGCGTGATCCAGGGCGGCGAGTGGGACGCGCCGCCGTATCTCGCGTCGAATCCGTGGTTCCGCGGCTACGTCGTGTTCTTGCGCAACGGGTAGCGGTCAGCGGGCGCAAACACGGCGGGGCGATCGGCTGCCGTAGCCAACGCCGCGGCCGGATCGCCTGTTTTCAATCGCGACACCGCCCGCCGCAGCGGGCCGGCGCCGCCATCATTACGCCCGCACGAACGCGAGCAGGTCGGCGTTGAGCACGTCCGCGTTGACCGTCAGCATCCCGTGCGAATAGCCGGGGTACGTCTTCAGCGTGCCGTTCTTCAACAGCTTGACCGACTTCAGCGCGGAATCCGCGATCGGCACGATCTGGTCGTCCTCGCCATGCAGCACGAGCGTCGGAACGGAGATCGATTTCAGGTCTTCGGTCTGGTCCGTTTCCGAAAACGCCTTGATGCCGTCGTAATGCGCCTTCGCGCTGCCTTCCATCCCCTGCCGCCACCAGTTGCGGATCACGCCCTGATGCACGGTTGCACCTTCGCGGTTGAACCCGTAGAACGGGCCGCTCGGCACGTCGAGGAAGAACTGCGCGCGATTGTCGGCGAGCGCTTTCCGGAAGCCGTCGAACACCTCGAGCGGCAAGCCTTCGGGGTTCGATTCGGTTTTCAGCATCAGCGGCGGCACCGCGCTGACCAGTACGGCCTTCGCGACGCGGCCGGCCGGCTCGCCGTGCTTCGCGACGTAGCGCGCCACTTCGCCGCCGCCGGTCGAGTGACCGATATGCACCGCATTGCGCAGGTCGAGCGCCTCGACGACCGCGAACGCATCCGCGGCGTAATGATCCATGTCATGGCCGTCCGAGACTTGCGCCGAGCGGCCGTGGCCGCGGCGGTCGTGCGCGATCACGCGATAGCCGTGCTGAACGAAGAACAGCAGTTGTGCATCCCAGTCGTCGCTGGACAGCGGCCAGCCGTGATGAAACATGACGGGCTGCGCGTCCTTCGGGCCCCAGTCCTTGTAGAAAATCTCGACATTGTCCTTCGTGGTGACGTATGGCATCGCGGTGCTCCTGTGAGGTGGATGAACGTGGCGAACGGGCCGCCGCCATTATCGGCTTTATTGTGAAACCGCGACGCCATCGTGCAATGCAATGGCCGATCATCCACTAGCAGGAACGAACGACGCCGCGCCCGTCAGCCGTCCGTCGACACCGTCACGGCTTCCCACGCGCGGATTTCGTCGTCCAGCGCCGCCAGCTTGTCGCGCACGAGGCGCAGCGCGTCGCTGCCGAGCAGCAGATGCGCCGGCGGATGGTCCGCTGCCATCACGGCGAGCATCACCCGTGCGGCTTTCGCGGGATCGCCCGGCTGCTTGCCGCTTTTTTCCTCGCGCGCGCGGCGGATCGGATCGAACAGCGCGTCGTAGTCGGCGATCGAGCGCGGCGTGCGCGCCATCGAGCGGCCGGCCCAGTCGGTGCGGAACGAACCCGGCGCGACGGCCGTCACCGCGATGCCGAACGGCTCGAGCTCCTTGCCGAGGGTCTCGGAAATGCCCTCCAGCGCGAACTTGCTGCCGCAGTAGTACGCGATGCCCGGCATCGTGATGTGCCCGCCCATCGACGTGATGTTCAGGATGCGGCCGCGCCGGCGTTCGCGCATGAACGGCACGACGGCCTTCATCATCGCGACCGCGCCGAACACGTTCACGTCGAACTGCCGCCGCATCTCGTCGAGCGGCGACTCCTCCATGATCCCTTCGTGCCCGTAACCCGCGTTGTTCACCAGCACGTCGACGGGCCCGACGTTCGCCTCGATGTCCGCGACGACGCCGTCGATGCGCTCGAAGTCGGTCACGTCGAGCACGCGCGCGACGGCCGCCTGCGCGGACAGCGCTTCGAATTCGCGCGCCGCCTGCGCGCTGCGCACCGTGCCGACCACCGTGTGACCGGCGGCCAGCGCTTCCTGGGCCAGCGCGCGGCCGAAACCGCTGCTGACGCCGGTAATGAGCATGATGTTGCCGGATGCCATGCGAGCTTCTCCCGAATGTGGATTGAAGCGTGCATACTAGTCTGACGAACGACGCCGAATAAGCCCGATTCCGCTTATTTTCTTGCACAAAACTATGAGCACCGCACCCGTCTCCACCCGACCTCCGGCGCTGTCGCCGCGTGACCGAAAGCGCCTGGTGACGCTGCTGCGCGCGCTGGCGCCCGACGAAGGCTACAACCTGACCGCGCTGCCGAGCGTGCGCGTCCTGCGCTCGAACCGCGCGCTGTCGCGCACGCCGGTGCTGTACGACCCGGGCATCGTGATCGTGTGCCAGGGATCGAAGCGCGGTTACTTCGGCGGCGAGCGCTATCTGTACGACGAACACCATTACCTGGCCGTCTCCGTGCCCGTCCCGTTCAGCATGGAAACCGACGCGACGCCCGAGCGCCCGCTGCTCGCGCTGTACCTGCACCTCGATTTCACGCTGGCCGCCGAACTCGCCGCGCAGATCGACCGCGCCGGCGTCGCGGAAACCGTGCAGGCGCCGAAGAGCATGATGTCGACGCCGATGGATGATGCGATGCACGCATCGGTGCTGCGTTTCGTCGACGCGATGCAGCGGCCGCTCGACGCCGCGGTGCTCGGCCCGGCGCTGCTTCGCGAGCTGTATTTCCGCGTGCTGACCGGCGCGCAGGGCAACGCGATGCGCGGCGCGCTGGCGATGCGCGGGCAATTCGGCCGGATCGGGCGATCGTTGCGCATGATCCACGCCGATTACGCGCGGCCGCTCGACGTGTCGCAACTGGCCGGCGAAGCCGTCATGAGCGTGCCGAGCTTTCACAGTCACTTCAAGGCGATCACGCAGGTGTCGCCGATGCAGTACCTGAAATCGACGCGCCTGCATCAGGCGCGGTTGTTGATGGTGCGACAGGACCTGACGGCGGAAGCGGCCGGCTACGCGGTCGGCTATACGAGCCCGTCGCAGTTCAGCCGGGAATTCAAACGCCTGTTCGGCTTGACGCCGGCGAAGGAAGCGCAGCGCATGCGCGCGAACTTCGCGATTCCGGAAGCGTTCGACGATGCGAGGTTCGTGTCGTCGCATTGATACGTGCGGAAACCGGCCGCGACGCACGCGTTCATCACGCCGCATCGAGCGTCAGGCCGGCCAGCGACGGTCACGCCGCCAATGTCCTGCGGCCGATCCGCCCGGCAGCAGCCGCCAGCACGTTCGCCGTTCGCGTATTGCTGCGGCCGATCCGCATTCAGCAGCGCGGCGAACCGGAACGCGACAATTTCCCCGGCTCAACCGACGGACGTCGGTTCGCCCGCGGCATCGGCGCTCAGGCGTGCTGCCCCGACCCACGCGGCCGCCGTCACCGCACCGGCCGCGACGATCATCATCGCGCCCCACCCGATCCGTTCGACGAGCATGCCTGCCGCTGCGGCGCCGCCGGCGCCGGCCGCGTAATACAGCGTCAGGTATGCGGCGTTCAACGCACCGGCGCGCGCCGGCTGAATCGCCACGACACGGGCCTGGTTCGCGACCTGGGCGGCGAAACAACCGGCATCGAACAGCGCGAGCCCGACGCCCAGCCAGCCCGGATGACCGAGCGCAACGCCAAGCAGCAACGTGGAAAGCGCAGCCACGGCGAGCCCGCCCCCGATCACCGCACGATCGCCGAAGCGATCCGTGAGCTTGCCGGCCACCCGCGTCACGCCCAGGCCGAGCACGCCGGCGAGACTGTATGCGCCGATCGCGGCCGCCCCGAGGTTGTACGGCGGCGCGGCCAGACGAATCGCCAGTCCCACCCACACCAGATTGAACGCGAAGAACCACAGCATGCCGGCGCCGGTGCGGCGCCTCAATGCGGCGCTGTCGCGCAACAGCCGCGGAATCGCGCCGATCGTGGCAGCGCGGCCGGAACGCCCTTCGGGGCGATCGCCGGGCAACAGCACGCCGCTGCCGACGGCCGCCAGCGCCACGCAGCCGGCCAATGCGAGCAGCGCGCCGCGCCATCCGCACCATTGCGACAACGCGCCGCCGACGAAACGGCTCAGCAGGATCCCGGCGGAAATCCCCGCGGAGACGACGCCCATTGCCCCGCCGCGCCGCTGCGGGTCCGCGTGCTTCCCGACGACCGCGCTGCATTGCGCGGCGACCGTCGTGGCCGCGCCCACCAACACGAAGCAGGCATCGAGCGCGAGCGGCGTCGACGACAGCGACGCGCACGCGAGCAATATCGCGAGCACGCCCAGTTGCGCCGGAATGAGCGTGCGCGGACCGAACCGGTCGACCAGCGGAACGAGCAGCGCAAGGCCGGCCAGATAGCCAAACATCGTCACGGATGCGAGGGTCGCCATCCGCGCGGCCGGCACGCCGAAGTCGCCGGCCATCGCCGACAACGACGGCTGCAGCGCATAGCCGTTGGCGATCGCGACGCCCGCCGCGAGCGCGAGCATCGCGATCGCGGGGCGGGACAGGGACGCGTGCGGGCCGACGACCGTCATGCGGCGGTCCGGACCGCGATCGCCTCGACCTCGACGCGAATCTCGGGATCGACGAACGGCAACGCATGGACCAGCGAGAACGCCGGCCGGATATCGCCGTAGATCTCGCCGTGCGCCCGGGCCGCGTCTTCCCAATGGTCGAAATCCGCGACCACCAGCCGGCTCTGGACGACATCCGACAACGCGAATCCGCTGTCCGCGAGGACCTTGCCGAGCGTCGCCAACGCATCGCGCGTCTGCGCATATACGTCGTCGCCTTTGCCTGCCGTCCCCGACACGTAGATCGTGTTGTCGACGACCACTGCACGCGAATAGCCCACCTTGGGCTCCCACGGGGAGCCGGTACTGATCCGTTGACGCATCGTATTGATCCTCTTCGGTAAGGTTCGAAAATCTGACTTACTACTTCGGTAGTAAGTCAGTTCGATTCTATACTACTCCGGTAGTTAATCAAGCCCGTCCGTGACGCCCGTCACGGCCATTCAAGTCCATCCACATGAACGAAAACGCGGAACTGATCACGTCATTGATCCGGCTCGGCTTTACGCAATACGAGGCGCAGGCGTACGCGGCGCTCGTCGGGCAAGCCGCGCTGACGGGTGCGGAAGTCGGCCGGCGCGCCGGCATGCCGCCATCGAAGGTCTACGAGACGCTCGGCCGCCTGGAGGCGCGCGGCGCGGTGCTCGTCAACCGGTCCGAGCCGGTCCGCTATGCAGCCGTGCCGCACCGATCGCTGCTGGAAGAATTGCGCACGCGCTTCAACGCGGATCTCGAACTGGCGGCGGGCGCGCTCGACCGGCTGCCGGTGCGGCAAGAGCCGGGGCTGGTCTGGTCGTTGAGCGGACGCGAGGCGATCGTCAGCGCATTCGCGCGCGTGATCGACCAGGCGAAAACGGAGATCTTCGCGGGTGTGTGGGACGAGGAAATCGACGCACTGGGGCCGCCGCTCGAAGCGGCCGCGGCGCGCGGCATCGATACGCACGTGGCGATCTACGGCAATCGCACGCTCGACGGGCCGCGCCACTACGACATGGCCCAATGCGGCGCCAGCGCGAGGCTGCGGCTCTCGGGGCGGCGGCTCGCCGTCGCGGTCGCGGACAACACCGAGGCAGTGGTCGCGGAATTCGGCGACCAGTCGCCCGACCATGCGACGCTGACGACCAATCCGGTCATCGCGCTGCTCGCGGTCGAGTACATCAAGGCCGACGTGAGCGGCCGCGTATTGATCGACGCGATGGGGCCGGCGGAATACCGGAAAGTGCTGAAGCATCCCGACCTGCAGGCGATGCTTGCACCGCTCGACAAGCAGGGCTGATCCGCACGAGATACCGATGACCCGATACACCTTCCGCCTGCTGAACGTCTTCGCAGAATCGACGTTCGGCGGCAACCCGCTTTGCGTGTTCGACGATGCGCGCGGCATGGACGACGCGACCATGCAGGCGCTGGCCGTGCAGTTCAACCTGTCGGAGACGACCTTCGTGCTGCCGTCCGAGCGGGCGCATGCACGCGTGCGCATCTTCACGCCCGGCTACGAGATGGCTTTCGCGGGCCATCCGACGCTCGGCACCGCGCACGTCGTGCGCGACCTGCTCGAGGCAGGCGACGCGCTGTCGCTCGAATTCAAGGCCGGCGTCGTCGACGTCACCGCGCGCGCCGACGTGTGGACCTTCATCGCGCCGCACGCCGGCATGCCGAACACGGCGCCGTGCGCGCTGCCCGATGCGCGGGCCGCGGCCCTGTTCGGGCTCGCCGAGGACGACCTGCTCGCGCCGCCGCTGTGGGTCGACACCGGCGCCGACCAGTTGCTGGTCGCGCTCAAGGATCCGGCTGCCGTGCGGCGCGCGCAGCCCGACGGCGCGCACCTCGACATCTGGCCGCGAAGCAGCCTCGGCCGGAAGACCGCCTATGTGTTCGCGTTCGACGCCGAACGCCCGGGAACGGTCGTGGCCCGCTACTTCTTCGTGAAGCAAGGCGGCGGCGTATCGGAAGATCCGGGCACCGGATCGGCCTGTGCGAACCTGGGCGGGTGGTTGCTCGCCGCCGGGCACGATCTGCCGGCCGCGTTTCGCGTCGAGCAAGGCGAAGCCGTCGGCCGGCCTTGCCTGCTGCGGTTGTCGGTCGATGCGGCGGGCGAAATCGGCGTCGGCGGGCGCGTGATCGAAATCGGGCGCGGCACGATCAACGTGTGATCGCCGCGCGCCCGTCAGCGCCGACGGTCATCGCGCGCCCACCCGCCACACCGTCACTTCGTGCAGCGTGTCGCCCGGCTTGAGCACCGTCGACGGGAACGCCGGACGATTCGGCGAATCGGGAAAATGCTCGGCTTCCAGTGCGAACGCATCGGTTTGCCGGTAGGCCGTGCCGCCCTTGCCCGCGACGCTGCCGTTCAGGCCGTTGGCCGTATAGAACTGCAGCCCCGGCTGCGTCGTGTACAGCTCGAGGAAACGCCCGGACGCCGGGTCGTAAGCGCGCGCGGCAAACGCGGGCGCCGACTGGCCGCCCTGGTCCAGCACCCAGTTCTGGTCGTAGCCGTGCGCGATCGCGAGCTGCGGATACGCGTCGCGCAAATGCGCGCCGATCGGCGTCAACTGGCGCAGATCCATCGGCGTGCCCGCGACGCTCGCCAGTTGCCCGGTCGGAATCGACGTATTGTCGGTCGGCGTGAAACGCGATGCGGCGATCTCGATCAGTTGCCGTTCGACGCTGCCGCCGGCCTGCCCAGCCAGATTGAAGTAGCTGTGATTGGTCAGGTTCACGACCGTGTTCTTGTCGGTCGTCGCGCGGTAGTCGATGCGGATCTCGTCGTCGCGGGTCAGCGTGTAGGTCACGTCGGTCGTCAACGTGCCGGGGAAGCCGTTCTCGCCGTCGGGGCTCACGTAGCGCAGCGTGACGCTCGAACCGGTCGCATCGCTGTGCGTGCCGGTGACCTTCCATACCTTCGCGTCGAAACTGTCGGGGCCGCCGTGCAGCGTGTTCGGTCCGTCGTTGACCGGCAGCGTCCACGTCCTGCCGTCGAGCGCGAAACGCCCGCCCGCGATGCGGTTCGCATACCGGCCGATCAGCGCGCCGAAATGGATGTTGCCGTTGTGCGCTTCGTAGTCGCGCAGCGAATCGAAGCCGAGCACGATGTCGGCAACGTGGCCGGTGCGGTCCGGCACGTCGAGCGCCGTCACGATGCCGCCGTACGTGATCACTTTCAGCGTCACGCCGTGCCGGTTCGCGAGCGTGTACTGGCTCACCGCCTGCCCGCTCGCGGTCGTCCCGTAATCCGAGCGGCTGATCGACACGTCGGCCGCCGCCGATGCGATGGCGGCATGAAAGCCGAACGTTGCGAACACACCTATCGCGAGCATCGATTGTCGCGGCCAGCGTCGTTTCATGAAAACCTCCAAAGTGATGCGGCCCGTGCCGGCGTGCAAGTTGCATGCCTGCACGTCGCCGCGTTTGCTATGCTGCGCGCATCGTCCACCCGAGCCGATCGCCGCCATGAACGCCGTCACCCCCGATATCGAGCGCACGCTGCGCGCCGCCTGTGATGTGTGCTTCGGCACGGCGGCCGTGTGGCCGCTCATCGAGCGCGCATACAGCGAGCCGCAGCGCTTCTATCACACGCTCGCCCATCTGGCGGAACTGTTCGCGCACCTCGCGCCGTATCGCGCGGAACCGCTATGGCCGGCCATCGAACTCGCGGCATGGGCCCACGATGCCGTCTATGCGACGACGCTGCCGGACTACGCGGACAACGAACCGCGCAGTGCGCAATGGCTCGTGCAGGTCACGAACGCGCACTGTACCGCGTCATGGTTGCACGCGCACGCATCGCATGTGTCCGTTGCGTCCGATCTCGTCCTCGCGACGCAGTCGCACCGGCTACCTGAAACGTTCGCCGCCGATCCGACATTGCAGCGCGCGGGACAGATTTTTCTCGACGCCGATCTCGCGATCCTCGCGGCCGCGCCGGACCGGCTTCGCGAATACGACCGCGCAATTGCACGCGAGTGGGCGCAGGATCCCGATGCGCCGTCGACAAGCTTCCGCATCGGCCGCAAGCAGGCGCTCGAACCTCTGCGCGAGCAGGTTCCCCTGTTTCGCTCGGCGGAATTCGCGCCGCTCGAGCCGCGCGCGCAACGCAATCTCGACACGCTGATCGACTTCTACGCGTAGGCGCCGCGCACGTCGCGACGGACCGGCGCGCCCCGCCTCCGCGTCGCGACGATCACGTATGGTCCGCGCGCCACCGGCGTGGCGTGACACCGGTCAACCGCATGAAGGTTCGCGAGAAATGGCTCTGATCGGCGAAGCCGCACGCAACGGCGATCATGCTCAACGGCACGTTCGGATTGCGCATCCATTCCTTCGCCCGCTCGACGCGCTGCACGATGAGCCAGCGATGCGGCGGCAGCCCGGTCGTTCGATGAAACGCCTTGACGAAATGGCTGCGGGACAGCCCGCACGCGCTCGCGACGTCGGCCAGCCCGATGTTGCCGTCGAGGTGCTCTAGCAACAGCTCCTGCGCACGGCGCGCCTGCGACGGCGTGAGCTTGCCGTCCGACCTTTCCCGCCGTTCGCCGACGCCGCCGTAACGGTGAGCGACGTGTGCCTGAAACGCCAGCCCCACATGATCGATGAAGATCTGCGATGCCTCGCCCGGCCGGGCCAGCGCCGGCAGTAACGACTGGCCGAGCGCATGGACGATCGAGTCGTGGGTGCTCAGATGCGGCGGCAGGTAAAGCTGCGGCCGCCGCCGGCCGCCGAGGTCGTCGACCGTTTCCTCGAGCGTGTGGCGCGGCAGATGGAAATGCAGGCAATCGAACGCGCCCTGGAGGTCGGCCACCCAACGACGATCGAGATCGTAGATCGACACGGTTCCCGCGTCATACGGAACGAACGGTGCGGGGCGGCCATCGAGCCACAGATCCTGTTCGCCGAACGGACGCAGCTGCAATACGATGAGATCCGTATTCTCGAGTTCGTAGGGTGCGGTCAGCCCCGAGTTCCTGCGCAAGCTCTGGAGTCGGACGATACCGATTTGCCCGTGCGGCAACGCTTGCGTGACGACGGTCTGCCTGACGTCGGCCGGGATGAAATCGGACGATGCGGTATCCGGCTGAGGGGCGCTCATGGGGCGATGCGGGGTGGAGAATGACGATACCCGCCACTCTAGCAAATCGCGGCGACGCACGCTGCTCGCGCCGTAGCGGCACTGGTATGATGCGCCAGCCACCTCTACGGGAATTCGCAATGAAGCTGTCATTCGAAGCGCTCGAAGCCCTGGACGCGATCGACCGCACCGGAACCTTTGCCGAAGCAGCGGAACTGCTGCATCGCGTGCCGTCGGCGCTGACCTACCTGGTGCAGAAACTCGAAAGCGATCTCGGCGTGGCGCTGTTCGACCGCAGCGGACGGCGCGCGAAGCTCACGCATGCGGGACGCATCGTCGTCGAGGAAGGCCGGCGCCTGCTGCGCGCGGCCGAACAACTCGAAATGAAGGCACTGCGGGCGCAACAAGGCTGGGAAACGGAAGTCCGCGTCTGTATCGATGAAATTCTGCCGTTCGACGCGCTGTGGCCGTACGTGCACCGGTTCTACGCGCTCGGGATGGACACGCGGCTGCGTTTGTCGACCGAAGTGCTCGGCGGTGCGTGGGATGCGCTGATTTCGCGCCGGGCCGATCTCGTCGTCGGCGCGGCGGGCGAACCGCCGGAATTGCCGGGCATCGTCGCGCGGCCGATCGGCTCGCTGAAACACGTGTTCGCGGTCGCGCCGTCCCATCCGCTCGCGTCGATGCCCGAACCGCTGGCGATGGCGTCGGTCGTCCAGTATCGCGGCGCGGTGATCAGCGATACGTCGCGCGAATTGCAGCCGCAGTCGGTCGCGATCGATGCGGGCCAGCCGACCCTCGCGGTACCGACGCTGGCCGCGAAACTCGAAGCGCAATGCGAAGGGCTCGCGGTCGGCACCCTGCCGGAATGCATCGCGGCGCGTGCGATCGCCGACGGCAAGCTGGTCGCGCGCCAGGTGACGGGCATGCGCGACACCACGCACTGCTATCTCGCGTGGCGCGGCGACGAGGCGGGCCGCGCGCTGCACTGGTGGGTCGAGCAACTCGACCAGCCCGATCTCGTCGAGCGTTTCACGACGCCGGACTGACGCGCCCGTTCACGGGCGCCGGCCGCCGGAGCCGCACGCGCGTCAGCCGAGCGAATCGTGCAGCCGCTTCATTTCCTTCTCGAGCCAGCCGATCAGGCTGAACCCCGCGTGCGCCTTCTCGACCGGCGGAATCATCATCCTCTCCTCCGTCGCGATATGGTCGGTGAGCGACTCGCACATCAGCCTGCCGAGCGCCGGCTTCCTGCCGATCAGCGCCGACAGATCCTCGCTGCGAAGCTGATGCACGGTCATCGCGGTCACCGCATGGACGGTCGCGTGAAGCCGCGTGCCGGCGAGCACGACCGACTGCCCGATCGCATCGCCCGGCGCCATCCGCCGGACTTCGACGTCGCCGGACGCGCCCGGCACGAACACCGCCGCGACGCCCGATTCGACGATCGTCAGCACGCGCGACTCCGAATTCGACGCATAGATCACGTCGCCCTTGCCGAACGAACGCGATATCAGCGCATCGGCCAGCACGGCCAGATCGTCGTCGTCGACGCACGCGAACAATTCGACCGCACGCAACAGCAGCAGCCGACGCGATACCGGATGCCCTTGCGATGGCGATGGCGATGGCGATGCGAACGCCGGCGCCGGCCCGCCGAGCGGCCGCCACGCGACGCCCGCCGCGGCCAGATGCCGATGCGCGAGATCGTAGAGCGCGTTGCGCACGGTCGTCTTCTTCTGTAGCGCATCGACGTAGCAGACGAGTTCGTACTGGATCGCGTTCGCGCGGAACGCCTTCACGACCGCGATCGGCGCCGGGCGCGCGAGCACGTCGAGCGAACTCGCCGCGGCCCGTTCCAGCGCGCCGACGGCGACGGCCGGCCGCACCGCGGGATCGAGGTCGAGCGCGAGCGTGACGCCGTGCAGGCCAGCCGGCTCGCTGAGGTTCACGATGGTGGCGCGCGCCGCCGCGCTGTTCGGCACGACGACCAGGTTGCCGAGGCTGTCGATCAGCTTCGTCGAACGCCAGTTGCTCTCGACGATCCGCCCTTCGAGCTCGCCGATCGACACCGTGTCGTCGAGCCGGAACGGTTGCGTGGTGTTCAGCACGAGCCCGGAGAACACGTCGTTCAGCGTGTTCTGGAGCGCGAGACCGAGGATCACCGCGACGGCGCCGGAGGTCGCGACCAGGCCGCTCAACGGCAGGCCGAGCACATAGCCGAGCGCGGCTACCGCGGCCGCGCCGAACACGATGCCCGCGGCGATATCGTGAAAGAGCCGCTGGCTGTGCCACGCACGCGGCAGCAGCAGGTGATTGAGCAGCAGGCTGAACACGATCGCGCACTGGAGCCACCACGCGATGCAGACGGCCTGGACCACGATCCGGTCGAACCCGCCGAGCGACGCGGGAACGGCGAGCGGGCTGACGCCGGTCGCGAACAGCACGGCGCTCAACGCGGCGAACGCCGCGCAGCGCCGGATGGCGCGAACCACGGGGCGATCGCGCGCGAACAGCCGCCACGCGGCGAGATCGGCGAGCACGATCGGCGCGCCGTAGATCGCCGTATCGGAGAAATTCAACATGTCGGATCGCAAGCGCGGCGCGCGAAAAGGGGGAAGCGGCAGCACGTCGGTCGCCGCGGGAACGGAATCGTCAGGCACATCGCGTGCTGCCCGCCGACGCGCGGGCTGCGGCTAGTCACGCCGACGCACGACGCCCGGCAACGGCAACACATAGCGGCCGGCGCCCGCGATCGCGATCGTGCCGAACAGGATCAGCAGCATCCACGCGAACTGCGCATCGCGCAGCGGCCAGTCCGGGTGGACGAACACCAGCGCGACGAGCGTGACGATCATCACCGGCAGCGCCGCCAGCCTCGGGTACAGACCGACGATCATGAAGATCGGGCACACGACCTCCGCGAAGATCGCGAACAGGATCGACAGCGTGCGGCCAAGATGGAACGGATCTTCGATGGCCGCGGCTTCGGCCGTGTAATGGACGATCTTCGGCAAGCCGTGCACCACGAGCAGCAGCACGCTGGCGGCGACACGCAGGAACAGCAGGCCGAGGTCGGTCGCGCGACGGGAAAGGTCCGGTTGGTCAGGTTTCATGCGGCGGTTCGTCGATTGAGCGGGATGCGCGGCCGCGCGCACGCCGGGCGTTTCGCCCGCGCCGGCGTTCATTGGGGTCGCGCGATGTCGGCGAGCGCACGGGGTCGGCGCGCACGCGTGCCGACGAAGTGCGGGGCGCCCTCCGTTCAGGCAATCTACGCGTGCCGCCCGCCGCCGTCCTGTAACCGGGCTGAATCGTTCTGAAACACGGCAGACGCGCGAGAACCCGGCGTCACGACTCGCGCGACGGCAGCTCGGCCTCGGCCGCATCGAGTCCGAGCGCATGCACCTCCGACCACGCATCGTGCGCAACCTGTGTCGACCCCGCGGTATGCGCGAGCGCGGCCGCATACGCGGCCAGCAACCGCACGCGCGCATCGTCGGACACGGGGGTCGCGTCCGCGTCGCGCATCGCATCGAGCGCGACGCGCGCCCGCTCGCGGCATTCGTCGACGAGCGACAGGTCGAACAGGCAAGGCACCGCGACGGCCGCGAGCGCGATGCCGAGCGCCGCGTCGCCCTGCGCCGAAAACGCCCAGTCGAGCGCGGCCCGCAGATTGCCGAGTTCGCGCCGCACCGCATCGAGCCGGGTCGTGCCGTTCGCGTCGCTGCGCGGCTCGTCGCCACCGTGGGCCGCGCGCCGGAACAACGCGAGGAAGTAGGTCGCATGCGCGCGCGCGGCAGCCGCCCCCTCGCCGTGACTGTCGAGCTGCTGTTGCGCGTAGGCCCGCGTGGTCGTCAGCAGCCGGTAGCGCGGCGCGCCGTGTGCGGTCTCGAGGATCAGCAGCGACTTCGACACGAGGCCGGCGATCGTATCGAGCAGGTCGGCGCCGGCCAGCCCGTTGGCGCCGACGACCTCGCGCACGGCCTCGATCGAGAAGCCGTCGCGAAACACGCCGAGCCATCGGAGCAGCAGGCGCTCGGCCTCCCCGAGCAGCCGGTAGCTCCAGTCGTACATCGCCTGCAGCGTCTGATGACGCGGCAACGCGGTGCGAAAACCGCCGGTCAGCAGCCGAAAGTGATCGTCGAGATGGGCGGCCAGCACGTCGATGCCCAGCACGGCGGCGCGGGCCGCGGCCAGCTCGATCGCGAGCGGCAGGCCGTCGAGGCGGCGGCAGACCGACGCCATCAACGACAGGCTGCGCGCATCGAGCGGAAAACGCGGATCGGCCGCGCGTGCACGCGCCGCGAACAACTGCACCGCGCTCGCGCGCATCGCCTCGTGATCGCCAGCCCCTTCGTCGGGCACGTCGAGCGGCGGCACCGGGCACACGCGCTCGCCGTGGATGCGCAGCGATTCCCGGCTCGTCGCGAGCACGCACAGCCCGTCGTCCGCATCGGTGAGCGCGCTCGCGATCTGTGCGGCGGCGTCGAGCAGATGCTCGCAATTGTCGAGCACGAGCAGCATCCGCCGACGCGCGACGCTGGCGAGCACCGCTTCGAGGGTCAGCGACCCGATCGGCTGCGTGATGCCGAATGCGCCGGCGAGCGCATCCGGCACGAAGCGCGGACACGCGACGGTGGCGAGCGAAACGAACACGGTGCCTTCCGGAAAGCGCGCGTCGGCGCGCGCCGCCGCTTCGATCGCGACCCGTGTCTTGCCGATGCCGCCCGCGCCGACCAGCGTCACGACGCGCGCGCCCTGCAGGGCGGCCAGCACGTCGGCGACCGTCTGTTCGCGGCCGAACAACGCGCTCGGCGCAGCGGACGGCCGCCACATCGCGGGACGCACGGGCGCGTCGCCGTCGTCCTGCCCGACGACCAGACGATAGCCGCGGCCGGGCACCGTCACGATCAGGTTCCGGTCGCCGGCCAGCGCCTTGCGCAGCGAGGCGATGTGCACCTGCAGGTTGTTTTCCTCCACCACGGTGTGCGGCCATACGCGCTGCATGATGTCGTCTTTCGATACCAGCGCGCCGTTCGCCCGAATCAACAGCTCGAGAATTTCGAATGCGCGGCTGCCGATGCGCAGCAGCTTGCCGTTCGAACGAATTTCACGTCTGTCGAGAAAAACGTGAAGTGTTCCAATCCGGATCATGAGAATTTCTTGAGGGTGACATTCAACGGCGCCCCGCTGAAATCGGGGGCCGGTTCGGTATCAATGCTACGGTATTTGCATGGTCGAATGATTCAAATTATCAGAATGAACGGCACGATTTTTTTGAAATGACGAAAAATGCCGCCCCGAAGCGCTGCCTTGCGCCCCCGCACCGAAATGCGGCAGGGCCGCGCACGTTTCATGTGCAAATCGTGGATGCGCCGATAAATACGATTTCGTTATATCAGACGAAATGTTTTTTGATCGGAGCAATGCGCCGCATTGTTCGTTTTGATTGACCGGCCGGTTTATTTTCAGACGCCTTTATTGTGCCGGCCGACTATCTGTCCGTCGGCGCGCTTGCCCGCGTTTGCGGCGCGATTCGCCGCGCGGCGCGGGCTCAGGCCCGCGCGAACGCCAGCAGTTCGTCGTTCAGCCTGGCCGCGTGCGTCAGGTAGAGCGCGTGCGGGCCGCCTTCGTAGACGCTCAGCGTCGCATGCGGGACCCGTTTCGCGGTGGCGGCGCCGGTCAATGCGAGCGGCGCCGTCTGGTCGTCGTCGCCATGAATCACCCGCGTCGGCACGTCGAATCGTTGCAGGTCGGCACGGAAATCGGTTTCGGAAAACGCGCGTACGCAATCGAGCGTGCCCTTCAGTCCGCCCTGCAGCGCCATGACCGACGTCCAGCCGAGCGCCGCGCGCGACACCGTCGAGCCGTCGCGGTTCGAACCGGTAAAGAGCGGCCAGAAACCGTCGAAAAACGCCGCGCGATCGGCCACGATGCCCGCGCGAATGCCGTCGAATACCGCGACGTCCACACCTTCCGGATGATCGTCGCGGCGGGCGACGAGCGGCGTCACCGAGCCGATCAGCACCGCCTTCGCGATGCGGCGCGTGCCGTGCCGGCCGATGTAGCGGGCCACCTCGCCGCCGCCCATCGAAAAGCCGACGAGCGTCACGTCGTGCAGGTCGAGCGTCTCGAGCAGCGTCGCGAGATCGTCGGCCAGCGTGTCGTAGTCGTATCCGCTCCACGGTTGGCCGGACCGCCCGAAGCCGCGCCGGTCGTATGCGATGCAGCGCAGGCCGTGCGACGCGAGATGATGCATCTGCACATCCCACATGTCGGCGTTCAGCGGCCAGCCGTGAATGAACACGACCGGGCGGCCGCTGCCCCAGTCCTTGTAGTGAATCGACACGCCGTCGCGGGTGGTGAACGTGCTCATGAGGGTTCCTTTCAGGTAGGAAAGTCGCGGCCGCGCACGCGGCCGAAGCGTGCGGCGCGGTGCGTCATGCCCGGGACTGCCGGGCGACGAACTGCTCGAGCGCCGTCGCGAGGACCATCTCGCGGCAGTTCGCGGGGCGTTTCTCGCCGCGCCACTGGGGTTTGTAGATCGCGTCGCCGATCCGGATCGGCTGCCCGGTGAGCGCGCAGCGCGCCAGCCTGCGCGCCTTCGCGCAGATCCAGCGTTGTTCGTCGTAGCGGCAGCGCGTCGGATCGCTCCACGACACCAGCATCGACGAATCGGTCTGCCGCTCGACGGCGACGATCGCGCTGCGGCGGCGCACGTCGCCGCTCGACGGCACCGGCGCATCGTCCCGATGCGGGCGACGCGAGCCGTCCGTCTCCCGCGCGCGCGGCATCGGCAGCATCCGGACGCCCGCGACGGGCAGCGGTCCGAGCGACGTGATCATGTGCTCCCAGCGATTGAAGGCGTCCATGGCGGCATATCCAGGCAGGTGACGGGCGGAGCGGGCCCGCCGGCCCGTTCGCGTGGCGCGCAACGTGTGCCGGTGACCCGATGTTGACGATAGTCGCCGTGCGCTGAAGAGTCCCTGTCCCGCGCTTAATTTTTCTGCAGCGCGGCAAATCCGCGCGCGGCGCCGCGGCGTTCAAGAAAATTCAGCCGGATTTCAGTACGGCGCGCATCGCGCCGGGATACGCTCCCGACGGCATTCGTTCGTCCGCGCGCGCCAGTCGACGCGCGGCAGCGCACGCCGGACGGCTGCCGGGCGGGATGGCCGCGGCCGGCCGCCACCGATCCACCATCCCGTGCGGCCTCGCCGCCGCCTACCTCAGGAGTCCAGATGCATCCCGAACAGACCGATGCCGTTGCGTCGGCCCGCCGCCGCGACATGCTGCTCGCCGGCGCGACGGCCGTTGCCGCGGCCGCGCTGCCCGCGATGGCGGCCGCCGCCGGCACGCCGTCCCCAAGCCCCTCTTCAGTCCATGCAGGAGCGCAGACGATGAACACGATCACGACCAAGGACGGCACGCAGATCTACTTCAAGGACTGGGGTAGCGGCCGCCCGGTCGTGTTCTCGCACGGCTGGCCGCTGTGCGCGGACGCGTGGGATGCGCAGATGCTGTTCCTCGTCCAGCGCGGCTATCGCGTGATCGCGCACGACCGCCGCGGTCACGGCCGCTCCAGCCAGCCGTCGCGCGGCAACGACATGAACACGTACGCGGACGATCTCGCCGCGCTGCTCGACGCGCTCGACGTGCGCGAAGCCATGCTCGTCGGCCACTCCACCGGCGGCGGCGAAGTCGCGCGCTATATCGGCCGCCACGGCACGAAGCGCGTGGCGAAGGCCGTGCTGATCGGCGCGGTGCCGCCGCAGATGGTGAAGTCGCCGACCAATCCGGGCGGCCTGCCGATGGAAGTGTTCGACGGCATCCGCAAGAACGTCGCGGAGAACCGTTCGCAGTTCTACAAGGATCTCGCCGTGCCGTTCTTCGGCTTCAATCGCCCGAACGCGAAGGTCTCGCAGGGCACGATCGACGCGTTCTGGTCGCAGGGGATGATGGGTGGCATCCACGGCCAGTACCTGTGCGTGAAGGAGTTCTCGGAAGTCGACTACACCGACGACCTGAAGAAATTCGACGTGCCGACGCTCGTGCTGCACGGCGACGACGACCAGATCGTGCCGATCGACGATTCGGCCCGGCTGTCGTCGAAGATCGTCAAGCACGCGGTGTTGAAGGTGATCGAGGGCGGCTCGCACGGCATGTGCGTCGTGAGCGCCGACCGCATCAACGCCGAGTTGCTCGCGTTCCTGCAGGCGTAAGCGCGCCGTCCGCCGCGGCGGCGCACATGTCGCCGCGACGGACGCTGCACACACGCCGTTCAGGAATTTTCAGGAAATTTCAGATCGCCCGGTGCGACGCTCACGGCGCCCGCACCGGGCGCAGCAGGATGCCGAGCAGCGCGCCGGCGAGCGCGAACGCCATCGCCACGCGGAAGTTGTCGGCCAGCGCGAGCGTGGTAGCCTGCACGCGCACCGCGCGATCGACGAGCGCATAGGTCGCCTGGTTGCCCGTCGCGAACGTGGCGCCGTGCGCGACCAGCGACGCCGCGCCGGCCCGCAGCCGTTCGAGCGTTTCCGGATCCGACAGCGACACATGCAGACCGACCAGATTCGAATGGGTAGCCTCCCTGATCCGCTGAATCACCGCGATCGACGTCGTGCCGAGCTGTCCGCTCAGCAGGCGCGTCGCCTGCACGACCGCGCCGAACGTCAACGCATGCTCGGCCGTCACGTGCTTGCCGAAGAAGAAGATGACCGACGTGAGCGCCATCGTCTGGCCGAGCGCCTGCAGCAGTTGCGACGGAATGAAGTCGGGCTCGGCCCAGACCGGCGTGAGCCGCGACCCGAGCGCGAACGCGATCGCCACCATCGCGAAGCCGGCGACGATCAGCCGGCGCGGGTCGACACGCTGCAGCAACAGCGCGACGCACGGCGCGAACAGCAGTTGCGGCATCGCGATCCAGCGCAGCGTATCGCCGATCTGCAGCGGGCGCAGCCCGTACGTGCTGGCGAGGAACAGCGACGGGATGAAGCTCGTGTTGAGCACGGTGAAGCGCACGAGGCCGACGAGCAGGATCAACAGCGCGATGTTGGGCCGCGCCAGATAGCCGAGATCGATGCCCGCGCGCGGCGACGCGAGTTCGTGGATCAGGAATGCGGCGATCATCAGGATGCCGACGGCCAGCAGCGCGACGATCAGCGGCGACTGCAGCCAGAACAGCCGCTCGCCCTGGTCGAGCGCGATGCACAGGCACGCGAACCCGCCCGCGCCGAGCAGCATCCCGCGCGCGTCGATGCCGGACGCGAAGCGCTTGATCGGCTCGTCGGCGAGCGACAGCATCAGGCACGCGATGAACGGCACGGTCAGCGCCGCGTTCTGCCAGAACAGCCAGCGCCAGCTCAGGTGTTCGCTGTACCAGCCTTCGAGCGTGGCAGACAGGTTCAGCGACATCTCCAGATTCATCGCATACGCGGCGATGCCGAATGGAATCAGGCGCGGCGGCAGCGTGCGCACGACGAAGCCGACCGTCAGCGGCACGAACACGCCGGACGCGAGCCCCGCGATCGCCTGGCACACGATGAACGCGCCGAATTGCGTGCAGAGGGGCAGCACGGTTTCCGCGCCGAGAAACACCACGGCGCCCGCGACCAGCACGCGGCGCGTGCCGAACATGAAGGCCGCCGCGATCGCGAGCGGCCCGACGAACATCTGCGATGCGGTGAACGCGGTGTTGATCCACGCGCCTTCGTCGAAGCCGATGCCCAGCGCGCCGCGCACGTCGGCCAACCCGAGCGACGTGATACGCGACGTCAGCGTCGCGATGATCGCGCCGAGCAGCACGGCCGCGATCGCGGCGATCGACCGAAACGTCGGAATGTCGGAGGCCGGCCCTGCGGCCGGCGCCGGCACGGCACTGCCGGTGGCGAACGTCGTGTTCATCGTCGAGCGGCTCCCGCCTGTCAAGCTGGCGCAAGCATAACGCGGTGCGTCGAATCCTGCCCGTACGTTGGAGTTTGCCGATCATGACCCCACCCTCCTCCGCGCCGTCGCCCGCCGTGCCCGCGCGTTCCCGCAAGCCGGCCATCGTCGCGATCGCCGCGATCGCGCTGCTGCTCGTCGCATTGCTCGTGTACGAGTTCGACGCACGCGATCGCGGCACCGACGACGCGTACGTGACCGGCCACCTGCACGTGATCTCGCCGCGCGTCGCCGGCACGGTCGAACGTGTGCTCGTCGACGACAACCAGTTCGTGCACGCGGGCGACGCGCTCGTGCAGATCGATCGGCGCGACTTCGACGTGCGCGTCGCGGCGCAGCGCGCACGCGTCGCCCAGGCGCATGCCGATGCGAGCCGCGCCCGCGCGCTGATCGAGCAGGCGGACGCGGCGCTCGTATCGGCGCACGCCGATGCCGAAAAGGCCGAACTCGATTACGCGCGTGCACGCGAACTGACCCGCGAGACGCCGCGCGGCTTGTCGAAGCAGGAGTTCGATGCGGCCGATGCCGCACGCAAGTCCGCCCGCGCGCGCGTTGCGGCGGCCGATGCGCAACGGCGCAGCGCCATCGCCGCCGCTCAGGCCGCCGACGCCGCGTCGAGCCAGAACGATGCCGAGTTGCGCGACGCACTGCTGCAGCTCGGCTACACGGCGGTCGTCGCGCCGTCGGACGGCTATGTCGGCAAGAAGACCGTCGAGACCGGCGAGCATGTCGCGCCCGGCCAGGCGCTGCTCACGCTGGTCGAGCCGCATCCGTGGATCGTCGCCAATTTCCGCGAGACGCAGCTGCGGCACGTGCGCGCCGGCGACGCCGTGCAACTGCGCTTCGATGCGCTGCCGGAGCGCGCGTTCAGCGGCCGCATCGACAGCCTGTCGCCCGCGACCGGCGCGCAGTTCGCGCTGCTGCCGCCCGACAACGCGACCGGCAATTTCACGAAGGTCACGCAGCGCGTACCCGTGAAGATCCTGCTCGACGGTCCGGCCGCGACGGAGCCGCGCATCCGGCCCGGGCTGTCGGTCGTCGTCACGCTGCAGCACAGCGGCGCAGCGCAATGAAGCGCGCCTTCGCCGTGCTCGCCGCGAGCCTGCTGGCCGCATGCTCGATCGCACCGCAGCCGCTCGCGCCCGTTCCGGTCGGACACGACGGGTTCCGCCATGCCGATCCGTCGACCGATGCGCGCGCGCCGTCGCTCGCCGCGTGGCCCGCCGGGTTCGGCGACCCGCAGCTCGGCCGCCTCGTCGACGCCGCGCTCGCGCACAACCTCGATATCCGCGCGGCGGCCGCGCGCGTCGACCAGGCGCAGGCGCTGCTCGGCGTGCGCGAGGCCGCGCTGGCGCCGACCGTGCGCGTCGACCCGTCGTTCAGCCGTACGCGTGTATCCGGCACGGTCGACAACGCGCTGCCGAAGCGCACGATGCACAACTGGTCGGTTCCCGTCGCCGCGAGCTACGAAGTCGATCTATGGGGGCGCTTGCGCGGCGATGCCGACGTCGGCGAACAGAACGTGCTGCAGGCGGCGGCCGACCGCGATGCGGTGCGTCTGCGGGTGGCGACCGAAGTCGCGATCGACTACCTGACGCTGCGCTACGTCGACGACGATCTCGTGACGCTCACGCGCGCGATCGGGCTGCGGCGCACCGCGCTCGACGTGATCGCCGCGCGCGTGCGGGCCGGCGCGGCGAGCGATCTCGACGGGCTGCGCGCGTCGGCCGATCTCGATACCGCGCAGGCCGATCTCGCGGAGAGCCGTCGGCTGCGCGAGAACCTCGTCGACGCGATCGCGGTGCTGACCGGCGTGTCGCCGACCGCGTTCGACGTCGACACGGGCGCCGTGCCCGTGCAGGTGCCGGATGTGCCGGCCGGGCTGCCGTCCGCGCTGCTCGCCCGACGCCCGGACGTATTCGCGGCGGCACGGCGCGCCGACGCGGCGTCGCTCGAGCTCGGCATCGCGCGCACCGCGTGGCTGCCGACGCTGACGCTGACCGCCGACGGCGGTTTCGCCACCCGCGACCTGCGGTCGTTTCTCGACCGCAACAGCTCGCTGTGGAGTCTCGGCGCGAACGTCGCGCTGACGCTGTTCGACGGCGGCAAGCGCGACGCGGCGGTGGCCGCCGCGCGGGCCGGCACGGACGTCGCCGACGCCAACTATCGCGCGACCGCGATCGGCGCATTGCGCGACGTGCAGGATGCGCTCAACGACATCGCCGCGCAAAAGGAGCGGATCGTGCGCTACGACCATGCGGCGCGCGCGACGGACGCGGCGGCGCGGCTGTCGCTGAGCCGCTACGCGCACGGTTACGTCAGCTACCTGGAAGTGATCGACGCCGATCGCGATGCGCTGAATGCGCGGCGCCAGCTGATTCACAGCCGGCAGGCGCTGGCCGTCGCGACGGTGAGCCTCGTGCGCGCGTTGGGCGGCGGATGGACGCCGCCGGCGCGCGCCGGCCGGGACGGGTTACGCGGCGCGACGCAGGCCGACGCGCGATGAATGGATCGAACGGCCCGCGAGCGCGTCACGCGCCCGCGAGCCGATGGGCATCCTCGCCGAGAAACCGGTGCACGAAGGTCACGGCCATCGCGCCTTCGCCGACCGCCGACGCGACGCGCTTGACCGATCCCGATCGCACGTCGCCGGCCGCGAACGATCCCGGCACGCTGGTTTCCAGATGGTACGGCCGGCGTTCGAGCGGCCATACGCGCTCGAACGCCGGACAGTCGTACAGGTCGCCGCCGGTCACGAGATAACCGCCCGGATTGCGGATGATGTCGGTGTCCTTCGCCCAGTCGGTATTCGGCGCGCCGCCGATGCACACGAACAGGCGCGTGGCCGGCAGCCGTTCGAGCGTGCCGTCCGCCGAGCGAAGCTCGATCGCGTCGAGCCAGCCGTCGCCGTGCAGCGCGGCGACGCTCGACCGGTAGCGCACCTCGATGTTCGGCGTCCGCTCGATCCGGTCGATCAGGTAGCGCGACAGCGTGTCGGCGAGCGACGCACCGCGCACGAGCATCGTCACCTGACGCGCATGCCGCGCGAAATTCATCGCGGCCTGGCCGGCCGAATTGCCGCCGCCGACGATGAACACCTGCTCGCCCGCGCACATCGGCGCTTCGCTCGACCCGGCGCCGTAGAACAGCCCCGCATTGAGAAACGCCGGCTCCTCCGGCAGCCCGAGGCTGCGATATTCGATGCCGGTCGCGCAGATGTTCGCGCGCGCGACCAGGATCGACCCGTCGGCGAGCTCGACGCGGATCTTGCCGTCGACGAACGTCGCATGCACGCCCTCGCGCATCGTCAGCAGCTCGACGCCGAACTTCACCGCCTGCTCGCGCGCGCGTTCCGCGAGCTCCGCACCCGGGATGCCGTCGGGAAAGCCCATGTAGTTCTCGATCAGCGAACTCGTGCCGGCCTGCCCGCCTATCGCGCCGCGCTCGATCACGACCGCACGCAGCCCCTCGGACGCCGCGTAGACCGCCGCCGACAGCCCGGCCGGCCCCGCGCCGTAGATCGACACGTCGTATTCGACGAAGCGCGGGCGCGCGATCCAGCCGAGCCGCGCGGCGATCTCGGCCAGGGTCGGCTGGTACAGGCGCGAGCCGTCCGGAAAGATCACGACCGGCAGCCGGATGTCGCGCAGCGGCGCGATGCCGAGCACCTGCGCGCAGTCCGCGTCGGATGTCAGCTCGCACCAGTCGTACGCAATCATGCGCCGCTGCAGGAAATCGCGAATCGCGTACGCATCCCTGCTGTGCGGCAGGCCGACGATCCGCAGGTGTTGCGGTTGATCCATGAGCGCCTCCCGATGATGTCGATGTCGAATGCGGTCCGACCAGTGCCCCGCCGGACGCATCCGCGACTGTACGCCGCCGCCGCGCGCCGCGCGGGCCGCTTCATGACAATTAAGGTGCGGCCGCGACGCGACGCTGCACAATGCCGCGTACCCCTCCCGCTTGCGGCTTCGCGCCGGCCGTGCCGCAAGCGTCGCTCCCGCGCCGGCACCGGAGCGCAAGATGGCCAACGCCTGTACGCATCTCGACGAAGCACGCGTGTTCGACACCGACAAGGACTACTGTGAGGCATGCATCCGATCGGGCAGCCGCTGGGTGCATTTGCGGATGTGCCTGATCTGCGGGCACGTCGGCTGCTGCGACTCGTCGCCGAATCGCCATGCGAGCCGGCATTTCCACGAAACCGGCCACCGGCTCGTCCGCTCGATCGAGCCCGGCGAGCGCTGGATCTGGTGCTACGCGGACGAAGTCGTCGCCGGCGAAGTTCCGTCGTAACGCGACACGCGGCGCCATCGGCGCCCGTTCATCCCCGATTCGCCCCCGATTCCGGGCCAAGGGTTAACACGACTCGATCACGGCTTTGCGCTACGCCGTTTTCGGCCTAGAATTTATCGAACGATAACTTATCCTTCGATAAACAAGAGGTTCGTCATGCCCGTATCCCGACTCGCGCATTACTCGATCCGCACGCCCGATCTCGACGCATCGTGCCGCTTCTACGAACGCGTGCTCGGCTTCAGACGCGGCTACCGCCCGCCGTTCGACTTTCCGGGCGCGTGGCTCTACCTCGGTGACGACGAAGCCGATTACGGCACGGTCCACCTGATCGGCATCGATCCGGCCAACCCGAACGGGCTCGCCGCGTATCTCGGCGACAAGCCCGTGCCGGCCGCGGGCACCGGCACCGTCGACCACATCGCGTTCGTCGCGACCGGCGTCGAGGCGATGTGGCGCACGCTGCGTGCCGAGCACATCGCATGGCGCGACCGCACCGTGCCGAGCCTCGGATTGCATCAGGTCTTCATCGAGGATCCGTCGGGCGTGACGATCGAACTGAACTACCCGGCCGCCGAAGTCGCCGGCCTCGACATGCGCGGCGCCGCAGCAGCAGCCGCTACCCGTGGAGACTGACATGCGCACCCATTCGACGCATCGCAAGGCCGCCATCGTCGGCGGCTCGCTGGGCGGGCTGTTCGCCGCGAACCTGTTGCTGCGCAACGGCTGGGACGTGGACGTGTTCGAACGCGTGCCCGACGCGCTGTCCGGCCGCGGCGCCGGCATCGTCACGCATCCGGAGCTGTTCGACGTGCTGCGCGCGGCCGGCGTGCGCATCGACGCATCGATCGGCGTGAACGTCGAATCGCGCGTCACGCTCGCGCGGGACGGCTCGCTCGCATCCGAGCGGCAACTGCCGCAGACGCTGACCGCATGGAGCAAGATGTACCACGTCCTGCGCGCCGCGCTGCCCGACCAGCACCATCACGCGGGGGCCGTCGTCGCCGATGTCGCGGACGGGCCCGAGCACGCCACCCTCACGCTGGCCGACGGGTCGGTCGTGCATGCCGACCTCGTCGTCGCGGCCGACGGCTTCCGTTCGGCGATCCGTGAACGATTCCTGCCGGACGCGCGCCTGCAGTACGCGGGCTACGTCGCGTGGCGCGGCCTCGTCGACGAGCGCGAACTGTCCGGGCGCACGCACGCGGCGCTGTTCGACAAGTTCGCGTTCGGCCTGCCGCCGCGCGAGCAGATCCTCGGCTACCCGGTCGCCGGCCAGCACAACAGCACGCGGCCCGGCGAGCGCCGCTACAACTTCGTGTGGTATCGCGCGACCCGCGAGGACACCGACCTGCCGAACCTGCTCACCGACGCGACGGGCAAGCTGTGGGCGACCGGCATTCCGCCGACGCTGATCCGCCGCGACGTGCTCGCCGACATGGAAGACGCCGCGCATGCATTGCTCGCGCCGCAGTTCGCGGAAGTCGTGTCGCGTGCCGCACAGCCGCTGTTCCAGCCGATCTACGACCTCGAGGTGCGGCGCATGGCGTTCGGCCGCATCGCGCTGCTCGGCGATGCGGCATTCGTCGCGCGGCCGCACTGCGGGATGGGCGTCACGAAGGCCGCGGGCGATGCGCTTGCGCTGGTCGGCGCGCTGGCCGCGCATGCCGATCCGCTGGACGCACTGCACGCGTACAGCGAAACGCGCACGGCGTTCGGCGCCGCGATCGTGGAACACGCGCGCCATCTCGGCGCATACATGCAGGCGCAACTGAAGAACGACACCGAACGCGAGATGGCCGAGCGCTACCGCACCGCGGAAGTCGTGATGCGCGAAACGGCCGTGCCGCCGCGGTTCTGACCACCGGCGGGCGCATGCACGACATCTCGCGTCCGCCGCATCGCGCCCCGCCCCATACCGACAAGGAGACACCGTGAACCGCTCGATTCCGGCTGCCGCCGGCCCCGCACCCGATCAGGACGTGCCCGCCGCGGCCACGCATCCGCTGCTGCGCGATGCCCGCTTCCGCCATCTCGTCACGCGAAGGAGGCGCTTCGCGTGGTCGCTGACCGCCGTCATGCTCGCGCTTTACTTCGCGTTCATCCTGTCGCTGGCGTTCTCGCCGGCATGGCTCGGCCGGCCGATCGTGCCGGGCCGCCCGACCACGTGGGGCATCCCGGTCGGCTTCGGCATGTTCGTCGCGACGTTCGCGCTCGTCGCGCTGTACGTGCGGCGTGCGAATGCGGTGCACGACGCGCTCGTCGCGTCGATCCGCGACGGAGGCGCCCAATGAAACGCACCTTCGCCATCCTCCTCGCTGCAACTGCGAGCGCAGCCGCGGCGCCGGCGTTCGCGGCGGGCTCCGCCCCGCTCGCGCACCCGCACAATCCGGTCGCCATCGGCATGTTCGTGCTGTTCGTCGCGTCGACGCTCGTCATCACGCGCTGGGCCGCCCGCCAGAACCGCAGCGTCGCCGATCATTACGCGGCCGGCGGCCGCATCACCGCGCTGCAGAACGGCTGGGCGATCGCCGGCGACTACATGTCGGCCGCATCGCTGCTCGGCATCTCCGCGCTCGTGTTCACGAGCGGTTACGACGGGCTGATCTATTCGGTCGGCTTTCTCGCGAGCTGGCCGATCATCCTGTTCCTGATCGCGGAGCCGTTGCGCAACCTCGGCAAGTACACGCTCGCCGACGTCGTGTCGTACCGGCTGCAGCCACGGCCGATCCGCGCGTTCGCCGCGTCGAGCTCGATCGTCATCGTCCTGCTGTATCTCGTGTCCCAGATGGTCGGCGCCGGCAAGCTCGTCGAGCTGCTGTTCGGGCTCGACTACACGGCCGCGGTGGCGATCGTCGGCGTGCTGATGGTCGTCTACGTGTTCTTCGGCGGCATGCTCGCCACCACGTGGATCCAGATCGTCAAGGCCGTGCTGCTGCTCGCCGGCGCGGCCTTCATGGCATTCATGGTGCTGAGCCGCTTCGGCTTCAGCCTCGACGCGCTGTTCGCGCAGGCGCTGCGCGTCCATCCGAAGCACGCGGCCATCATGCGGCCGGGCGGCCTCGTGTCCGACCCGGTGTCCGCGGTGTCGCTCGGCCTCGCGCTCATCTTCGGCACGGCCGGCCTGCCGCACATCCTGATGCGCTTCTTCACGGTCGGCGACGTCGGCGCGGCGCGCAAGAGCATCCTCCATGCAACCGGCATCGTCGGGGCCGGCTATGCATTGATCATCGTGATCGGCTTCGGCACGATCGCGCTCGTCGCAGCGGACCCGCGGTATCACGATGCGTCCGGCGCGGTGGCCGGCGGCGCGAACATGGTGGCGATCCATCTCGCGCATGCGGTCGGCGGCAACTTTTTCCTCGGCTTCATCTGCGCGGTCGCGTTCTCGACGATTCTCGCCGTGGTCGCCGGGCTGACGCTCGCCGGCTCGTCGGCGATCTCGCACGACCTCTATGCGAACGTGCTGCGCCGCGGCCAGGCGACCGACCGCGAAGAAATGCGCGTCGCACGCGCGACGACGCTGGTGCTCGGCGTGCTCGCGATCGTGCTGGGCATCGCATTCGAGAAGCAGAACATCGCGTTCATCGTCAGCCTCACGTTCTCGATCGCCGCCAGCTCGAATTTTCCGGTGCTGCTGCTCTCGATCTACTGGCGCGGCCTGACCACGCGCGGCGCGGTGATCGGCGGCACGATCGGGCTCGTCACGGCGGTCACGCTCACCGTGCTGAGCCCGACCGTCTGGGTCCAGGTGCTCGGCCACGCGCACGCGCCCTACCCGTACGAATATCCGGCGCTGTTCTCGATGGCCGCCGCGTTCGTCGCGATCGTCGCGGTGTCGGCCACCGACGGCTCGGCCCGCGCGCGACGCGAACGCGCGCGGTTCGACGCGCAGCTCGTCGCATGCGAACTCGGCGCCCAGCCGCGCCGCGGCGCGCCACAACACGACAATCACGACCTGGAGACGATCCGATGACCTGCCCCTGCTGTCTGCCCACCGGCCGGCGCCGCATGCTCGGCACATTCGCCGCGCTTGCCGTCGCGGCCCTTGCCGGACGCCCGGCCGCGGCCGCGCAACCGGCGCCCGCGTCGTCCGCGGCAGCCACGCTGCCGGCCCGGCGGCCGCGCGCGATCGACATCCACGCGCACTATTACCCGGAAAGCTTCTGCGACCTCGTCGGCGGCGAAGGCAAGCGGTTCGGCGGCGCATTCGCGTGCGACGACACGACGTTCACGTTCCGCACGCCAGCCGGCGGCCTCGGGCCGCTGCCGATGAAATTCATCGACGTCGACGCGCGGCTCAAGGACATGGACGCGTCGGGCGTCGACGTGCAGGCGCTGTCGCTGAGCGTGCCGATGGCGTACTGGGGCGACCGGCCGTTCAACGCGAAACTGGCGCGCACATGGAACACCGCCGCGTCGCGCGTGCACCAGCGGCATCCGGCGCGCTTCGTCGTCCTCGCGACGCTGCCGATGCTCGACGCGACCGATGCGATCGACGAGCTCGAGCGCGCGTCGTCGCTGCCTGGCGTGCGCGGCGTGTACATGGGCACGAACATCGACAACCGCGACCTCGACGATCCGCGGTTCGCGCCGGTATTCGCGCGCATCGAGCAGCTCGGGCTGCCGGTGTTCCTGCACCCGCAGCAAACCGTCGGCGGCGCGCGCCTCGGCGATTTCTACCTGAGCAACCTGCTCGGCAATCCGTTCGATACGGCAATCGCCGCTTCGCACCTGATACTCGGCGGCGTGCTCGACCGCCATCCGGCGCTGCACGTCACGCTGCCGCATGCGGGCGGCGCGCTGCCGATCCTCGTCGGCCGGCTCGACGCCGGGTGGAGCGTCCGGCCGGAAACGCGCCGGCTCGCGCAACAGCCGAGCCGCTATCTGCGGCGCTTCAGCTACGACACGGTGTCCCACTCGGGGCCGGTGCTGAACTTTCTGATCGAGAACGTCGGCATCGACCGGCTGGTGCTCGGCAGCGACTATTGCTTCGACATGGGCTACGCGCAACCGGTGCGTTTTCTCGACCGGCTGGACCTGCCCGACGACCAGCGCGCGCTGGTGCTCGGCGGCAATGCGGGCCGGCTGCTGCGGATCTAGCGCGGGCGTGCCGGGCGCCGCCGAACCGGGCCGGACCCCGTTCAGAACGTTTCAGCCCGGCTTCAGGAAATGACGCGGGCGTCTGCGTAGACTGGGTGCAAGAGCGACCGCGCAGGCCAGCGCCTGCGCGCCTTTTCGATTGATGGAGTGACAACGTGAATCCAGTTGCCAATCACCGCCGCGCTGCCACGCGTTCGCGGCCCGGCCGGCCGACGCACGACGCCGCGGGCGCGCCGCGCACGACGTGCGGCGCACCGCTTCGCGCGGAGCGCGCATGAAGCACAAACGACTCTGGTTCGGCGCGGCCGGCATCGCGGTCGCGGGCATCGCGGTCGCGATCGGCATCATGGTGCGGCCGTCGATCGCGCCGATCGATCCGCCCGCCCCTGCTTCGTTCGATCCGCAACTGGTGCGCGCCGGCGCGCGCGTCGTCGCGCTCGGCGACTGCGTCGTGTGCCACACCGCGAAGGACGGCAAGCCGTTCGCGGGCGGCTTGCCGCTCGCGACGCCGTTCGGCACGATCTACGCGACCAACATCACGCCGGACGCCGAAACGGGGATCGGCCGCTGGTCGCGCGACGCATTCGCCCGTGCATTGCGCACCGGCATCGGACGCAACGGCCAGCCGCTCTACCCGGCGTTTCCGTACATTCATTTCACGCGGATGTCGGACGACGACATCGCCGCCGCTTATGCGTACCTGATGACGCGTGAGCCGGTACATGCGACGGCGCCCGCCAACGACCTGATCTTTCCGCTGAACTTCCGGCCGCTGGTCGCGTTCTGGAACGTGCTGTTCCTGCGCGAAGGCGCGTATCAGCCCGACCCCTCGCAGTCCGCGCAATGGAACCGCGGCAGGATGCTCGTCGACGGGCTCGGCCACTGCGCGTCGTGCCATTCGCCGCTGAACGCGATCGGCGGCGAGCAGCGCGGCCGCGCGTTCGACGGCGGCATCGTCGACGGCTGGGAAGCGCCGCCGCTCAATGCGCTCGGCCAGGCCGCGCGGCCGTGGACGCAGGCGCAACTCGTCACCTACCTGCGCACCGGCCGCGCGAGCGAGCACGGCGCGGCGGCCGAGCCGATGCTGCCCGTCACGCGCGACCTTGCGACGGTGCCGGTGGAGGACGTCGAGGCGATCGCCGCGTACATCCTGTCGATCCAGAAGCCGGCGACCGCGCGTGCGGCCGCGAATCCGCTCCAACGCGCCGCGACGACGCCGGCCGCGCGGCGCGGCGCGACGCTGTTCCAGGCATCGTGCGCGCAGTGCCACGGGCCGGCCGCGCCGATGCAGTCGATCGGCGAGCGGCCGACGCTGTCGTTCAGCACGGCAGTCAACGCCGATACGCCGCGCAACGCGATCCAGATGATGTTCAACGGGATCGGCTGGCACGGCGAGGACACGCTGAACTACATGCCGTCGTTCATCGACCAGTACGACGACGCGCAGATCGCCGATCTCGCCGCGTACGTGCGCGAGACCTATACCGATCGTCCCGCGTGGTCGGGCGTCGACGCGATGGCCGCGAAGCTCAGAAAAGAGGACACCGCACGATGATTACCCTCACCGTCAACGGCGTGCGGCACACGCTGGACATCGATCCGTCCACGCCGCTGCTGTACGCGCTGCGCAACGACCTGCACCTGCACGGCGCGAAGTTCGGCTGCGGCCTCGGCCAATGCGGCGCCTGCACCGTGATCGTCGACGGCAAGCCGACCTTCTCGTGCCTGATGCCGGTGGCCGCGGTCGGCTCGCGCAGCGTGCGCACCATCGAAAGCCTCGGCACCGCCGAGCATCCGGGCCCGCTGCAGCGCGCGTTCGTCGAGCATCAGGCCGCGCAGTGCGGCTACTGCATCGCCGGGATGATCATGCGCGCGCAGGCGCTGCTCGAACGCAATCCGAAGCCGACCGAACAGGAACTGCGCACGCACATGGAACCGAATCTGTGCCGCTGCGGCACGCACATGCGGATTCTCGCGGCGGTGCGCTCGGTCGCGGGGCTGCCGGCCCCCGAACCGGCTTCCGCTCCCGTCACGATCAGCAAGGGGCTGTAATGAATTCCCACGACGACATCGACGAAGGCCGCCGGCACTTCATCGTCTCCGGCGCGCTGTTCGTCGCGTTCAGTCTCGCGCCTGCGTCGCGCGCGGCCGCGCAGATGGTGATCGCCGACGAAGGCGCGGCCGTGCACGTGGCGAAGGCCACGCAGGCGCTCGCCGGCAGCCTGAAGACCAATCCGCTGCTCGATGCATGGGTCAAGATCGCGCCCGACGGCAAGGTCACCGTATTTACCGGCAAGGTCGAGCTCGGCACCGGCGTGCGCACCGCGCTGCTGCAGGTGGCCGCCGAGGAACTCGACATGAAGCCGTCGCTGATCACGTTCCTGACCGCCGACACCGGTGCGTCGCCGGACGAAGGGCTGACCGCCGGCAGTCACACGATGGCCGACAGCGGCTCCGCGCTGCTGAACGCGACCGCGCAGGTGCGCGCGCTGCTGGTGGAAGGCGCGGCGAAACGCTTCGGCGTCGATCCGCGCGTGCTGACGACCGCCGACGCGGTGATCACGGCGCCCGACGGCCGCACGATGACCTACGGCGATGCGATCCGCACGGTCGACCTGCACCGCAACGCGACGCCCACGTCACCGCTGAAGAACCCGGCGACGTTCGCGGTGATCGGCACGTCGCTGCCGCGCGTCGACATCCCGAACAAGGTCACGGGCGGCGTCAGCTACGTGCAGGACATGCAGCTGCCCGGCATGCTGCACGCGCGCGTCGTGATGCCGCCGGTATACGACGCGAAGCTGCTGTCGTTCGACGAAGCCGCGATCCTGAAGCTGCCCGGCGTCGTGCGGATCGTGCGCAACGGCAGCATGCTCGCGGTGGTCGCGCAGGGCGAATGGCAAGCGGTGGTCGCGCAGCGCGCGCTCGCCGCCGGCTGCCAGTGGTCGCCGGGCCGCAAGCTGCCCGAGCGCAGCACCGTGCATGCGGACCTGAAGCGGATCTCGACGCAGCGCATCGAGATCGCGAACACGCACGCGGCCACCGCGCCGGCCGTGAAGACGCTGAACGCGACGTTCCTGAAGAACTACCTGCTGCACGGGTCGATCGGGCCGTCGTGTTCGGTCGCGCATCTCGAGAACGGGATGATGACGGTCTGGACCCACTCGCAGGGCGTCTATCCGCTGCGCGACGCGCTCGCGGAGATGCTGTCGATGCCGAAGGCGAACGTGCGCTGCATTCACACCGAAGGGTCCGGCTGCTACGGGCACAACGGTGCGGACGACGTGGCCGCGCATGCGGCGCTGATCGCCGCCGCGATGCCGGGCAAGCCGATTCGCGTGCAATGGATGCGCGAACAGGAACACACGTGGGATCACTTCACGCCCGCGATGGTGACGGAGGTCAGCGCATCGCTCGACGCGAGCGGCCGCATCGTCGACTGGAACTACGCGCTGTGGAGCAGCTCGCACAACGAGCGGATCGTCAACGCCGGCCGGCTGCTGCCCGCGCGGATGCTGGAGCCGCCGTTCGTGCCCGCGCCGTCGACGCCGATGCTGCAACCGGAGGGCGGTGGCGACCGCAACGCGATTCCGCTGTACGCGCTGCCGAACCAGCACATCGTCAACAACTTCTCGCCGACGATGCCGCTGCAGACCTCCGCGATGCGCTCGCTCGGCGCGCACACGAACGTCTGGGCGATCGAAAGCTTCATGGACGAGCTCGCGCACGCGGCCGGCGTCGATCCGGTCGAATTCCGGCTGCGTCACATGGAAGACCATCGCGCGCGGCAGGTGATCCAGCTCGCCGCGAAGCACTTCGGCTGGCCGCGGCCGCCGCGCGCGCGCAACCGCGGCGTCGGCTTCGCGTTCGGCAAGTACAAGAACCTGATGGCCTACGTCGCGATCGCGGTCGAGGTGTCGGTCGTGCCGGAAACCGGCCAGGTGACGCTCGAACACGCGGAAGCCGCCGTCGACGCGGGGCAGATCGTGTCGCCGGACGGCATCCGCAACCAGATCGAGGGCGGCATCGTGCAGGCCGCGAGCTGGACGCTGTACGAGGCGCTGAAGTACGACACGGAACGGATTCGCAGCTTCGACTGGAGCAGCTACCCGATCCTGCGCTTCTCGGCCGCGCCGCAGAACGTGAAGGTCCATCTGGTCAATCGCCCCGGCGCGCCGTTTCTCGGCGCGGCCGAGGCGTCGATGGGGCCGACCGCCGGCGCGCTGGCTAACGCGATCTTCGACGCGACCGGCCAGCGCATGCGCGAAATGCCGTTTGCCGGTGATTCGCTGAGAAAGCGCATCGACGCCTAGCGGTCGGTCGCACCCGCTACGCGACACGCCCTATCCGATACCCGACAAGACGGCGCCGGCACGCACCGGCGCCGCATGCCGACAGGCTGGAGAGCTTCCGACGATGGATACCTTGCTTTCGATGCGCGTGTTCACGCGCATCGTCGAAACCGGCAGCTTCACGCGCGCGTCCGACACGACCGGCCTCACCACGCCGCGCGTGTCCGCGCTGCTGAGCGCCCTCGAGCAGCATCTCGGCTGCCGGCTGCTGAACCGCACCACGCGCCGCATCTCGCTGACCGAGGACGGCCAGGCGTATTACGAACGCGCCGTCGCCGTGCTGCGCGAGATCGACGACATGGAGGCGTCGGTGTCGCAGGCCCGCAACGTGCCGCGCGGCCGGCTGAAGGTGAACCTGCCGCCCGCGATGGCGAAGCAGGTCGTCGTGCCCGCGCTGCCGGCGTTTCTCGACGCCCATCCGGACATCATGATCGAACTCGGCGTGACCGACCGGCAGATCGACCTCGTCGGCGAAGGGGTCGACTGCGTGGTGCGCATCGGCGCGCTCGACGATTCGGGGATGATCGCGCGGCGGATCGGCAGCCTGACCACCTGCACGTGCGGCTCGCCCGCGTATTTCGCGCGGTGCGGCGAGCCGGAGACCGTCGACGATCTCACGCAGCACGTGGCGGTCAGTCACATCTCGGCCGACACCGGGCGACCGCGCCCGTGGGACTACGTCGTCGACGGCGAGCCGCGCATCGTGCAGATGTGCGGCACGGTGGCCGTCAACGACGCGGACAACTACATCGAATGCGGCGTCGCCGGCATCGGCCTGATCAAGACGTCGCTGTACCTCGTCGAGCCTTACCTGAAATCGGGCCGGTTGCGCGAAGTCCTGACCGATTTCAACGCGCCGCCCAAGCCGATTTCGGTGCTGTATCCGCCCAATCGCCACATACCGGTCAAGCTGAAGGTGTTCGTCGACTGGCTCGCGGGCCTGTTCGAGCAGATTCCGACGCTGCAGGGCAAACGCGGCTGAACCGGCGCCGCGCGGCACCTTTGCGTGCCGCGCAACACTCGATTGCGCGGCGCCTCGCTTCCGGTTTTATCGATTGATCAATAGTATGAACGGCAATGCGGTACACCGTAGCGCGGCCGAACGAATTCGATGCCGGCGCGACGCTTCGGTGTCCGGCCCTTCTCTTTTCCAGGAGTCGATCATGTCAACGAATTCAACACCGCTCGCGCCCCCCGCGCACGGCGCCAAACTCACGCAGGGGCTGATTCTCCTGTTCGCCTTCAGCTGCGGCGCGATCGTCGCGAACCTGTACTACGCGCAGCCGATCACCGAGCTCATCGCGCCGGGCCTGCACATGTCCGGCAATACGGCGAGCCTGATCGTGTCGCTGACGCAGATCGGCTACGCGCTCGGGCTGTTCTTCATCGTGCCGCTCGGCGACCTGCTCGAAAACCGCAAGCTGATGATCGTGACGGCCGTCGTGTCGATCGCGAGCCTCGCGGCGGCGGCGTTCGTGCGCACGCCCGGGCTCTTTCTTGCGATTTCGCTGCTGATCGGGTTCAGCTCGGTGGCCGTGCAGATCCTCGTGCCGCTCGCCGCGCACCTCGCGCCCGACCATTCGCGCGGACGCGTCGTCGGCACGATCATGAGCGGGTTGCTGCTCGGCATCCTGCTCGCGCGGCCGCTGTCGAGCGTCGTGGCCGACGCGTTCGGCTGGCGCTTCGTGTTCGCGGCCGCCGCCGTGCTGATGACGCTCGTCACGGCCGTGCTCGCGCTGACGATTCCGCCGCGCCAGCCCGATCACCGCGCGACCTATTTCGAACTGATCGGCTCGCTGCTGCACCTCGTTCGCACGATGCCGGTCCTGCGCCATCGCGCGTTCTACCAGGGCCTGATGTTCGCGTCGTTCAGCCTGTTCTGGACCGCCGTGCCCGTCGAACTGACGCGTCACTACGGGTTGTCGCAATCGGCGATCGGCCTGTTCGCGCTGGTCGGCGCGATCGGCGCGACGTCGGCGCCGGTGGCCGGGCGCCTCGCGGATGCCGGCCATACGGTGCGCGCGACGCTGATCGCGCTCGTCGCCGGCGCGCTCGCGTATGCGGTCGGGTTCGTGCACGGCGCCGGCCTGTACGGGCTCGTCGTCACCGGCATCGTGCTCGACTTCGCGGTGCAGATGAACATGGTGCTCGGCCAGCGCGAGATCTACGCGCTGCATGCGGCGAGCCGCAACCGGCTCAATGCGCTCTACATGACGAGCATCTTCGTCGGCGGCGCCGTCGGCTCCGCGCTCGCGAGCCCGCTGTACGAACACGGCGGCTGGCCGCTCGTCGCCGCGGTGGCCGGCGCGTTCCCGATCGTCGCGCTCGCCCACTACCTGCTCGTCGGCCGGCCGCACGCGCAACGTCACGCCGCAGGTTGAACCCTCGTCACACGATCCGTTCGCGGGGCGCGAAGCCGCCCCGCTCCCCGTCGAACCACAGGAGTCCATCATGTCTTCCCTGCTCAGTGCCTACGATCTGCGCGGCCTCGCGCTGCCGAACCGCGTCGTGATGGGGCCGATGACGCGCTCGCGCGCGCCGTCGCGCGGCCTGCCCACCGAACTGATGGCCGAGTACTACGCGCAACGCGCGTCGGCCGGCCTGATCGTGACCGAGGCCACCAACGTCAGTCGGGCGTCCGCCGCATTCGAGCTGACGCCCGGTCTCGTCGACGATGCGCAGGCCGCCGCGTGGAAAACCGTCACCGATGCCGTCCATGCGAACGGCGGGCGCATCTTCGCGCAGCTGTGGCACGGCGGCCGCGTCAGCTCGCTGACGCTGCTCGGCGGCGCCGCGCCGCTGTCGCCGTCCGGCGTGAACGACGACCTCGAACAGTTGCAGGTCTGGGCGCAGTTGCAGAACGGCTACTACACGAAGATTCATGCGACGCCGTCGCGCGCGATGACGACCGACGAAGTCGTCGCGGCCGTCGACGAATTCCGGCAGGCCGCCGCGCGCGCGATGGCCGCGGGCTTCGACGGCGTCGAGATCCATGCGGCCAACGGCTACCTGCCGCATCAGTTCCTGTCGTCGACGCTGAATCGCCGCGACGATCGCTACGGCGGATCGGTCGCGAACCGCGCGCGCTTTCTCGAGGAGATCGTCGACGCGGTCGGCGGCGTGATGCCATTGAGCCGCGTCGGCGTGCGCATCTCGCCGTATGCGAAATACAACAACGTGCGCGACGCCGATCCGGACGCGACGCTCGCGTACGTCGGCCGGATGCTGGACACGGCAGGCGTCGCGTATCTGCACGCGGCCGACACCAACGGCTGGAGCGGCGAGCCGGATCTGCCGCGCATCGTCGAGCACGCGCGCCGGTCGTTCCACGGCACGCTGATCGTCAACGGCGGCATTTCGCCGGACGCGGCGAACGCGCTGATCGACGCGGGCGACGCCGATCTCGTCGCGTTTGCGCGTGCGTATATCGCGAACCCGGATCTCGTGGAGCGCATCGCGGCCCGCGCACCGCTCGCGGAACCGAAGGCCGCCGGCTGGTACGGCGGCGACCGCGCCGGCTATGTCGACTATGCGCGGTACGACGCGGCGCCCTCGCACGCGTGATCCGCACGGGCGGCGCGCCAGGTGCGGCATCCCGGGCGCGGCCGCGCGCCGCGGCCGGTCGAGCGTGCGACTGCCGCACGCCGGACCGGCGCCGTCACGTGTCGTTCCACCGTGCGCCCAGCACGCGCCCGCAGAAATTCGGCCGATGAAAATCCGGATCGACGCGTTCGAGCACGTCGGCGCTCCACGTGCCGAACGTCGACTGCGGCCGGTGCGCGACGCCGCGCGCGACCAGGTCAAGAAACGCTTCGGGAAAACCGCTGCCGCGCGGGTAAGCCGCGAGGAGCGCCGTGCGCTCGTCGGCGGTATAGGCGTCGAAGTCGGTCGCCATCAGGTCCGTCGACATCGCGCACGCCAACGCGCGCGCGAGCGGCGACGCGCGGACGGCCACACCCGGCGTCGTATGCAGCGCGATCGCATGCCATACGTCGTCGCGCATGCGCTGCGACCGGCGGTGCCGCAACAGCAACGCACGCGCGGCATCCGCGCCGTCGAGCTCGTAGCGTTCGGTCGAACGGCCGTACGCCGGGCTCAGCCCCATGTTCGCGTACATCGCGGCGACGTACAGCGCATCGGCGTCGCACGCGTCGCACGCACGCCGCGCGGCGAGCGACGCGAACACGAACACGCGCGACGCGTGATCGACGAGCGCGGCGGGCAACGACGCGCGGGCCGCGTCGGCTGCCTCGGCCGCAACGGGCGTGCGCGGAATGCGAACGCCGGCCACTTCGTCGCCGGTGGCCGATGCGCGCGGGTGCGCAGCATTCATCCTGTCTCCTTCATGCCCCGTGCCCGGGGCGGAAAATCGTTCCATGCACGGCGACGTGCGGCGCGCGCCGGCACGCGCCGCTCAAAACGCGACGCAGCAGCCGCCGAAGGCTTCGCAGCGTTCGGCGGCCGCACTTGCCGTCGGATAGCGCGACCGCGCGAAGCGGCGCCCGTGACTGTGCGCCCGGCACACGTCGATGCCGGAAGCCGCGCAAGCGTCGCCCGCCGCCGATGCGTGCGGCGCGGCGCGCCCGCCGGCGTCCGCCGCATCGGCGACGCCGCCTGCTGCGACCGGCGACCATGCGGGGCTGACGGGCGGCGGCGGCGGCGCCAGCGGCGAGAATTCCTGTTCCGCGTGCACGACCTTGCCGTCGACGACCGTCAGCACCGACGACAACGCCGGGATACGCCGCGCGTCGACCGTGAAGTAGTCGTCACTCAGCACCGCGAAGTCGGCGTACCGGCCGGGCACCAGCGCGCCCTTGCAATGCTCGTCCGCGGAGAACCACGCGCTGCCGACCGTGTAGCGGCGCAGCGCCTCCATCCGGCCGAGCCGGTTGCGCGCGGGATACAGCGCGGTGCCGCCGACGCTGCGCCCCGACACCATCCAGTACAGCGCGACGAACGGGTTGTAGCTCGCCGCGCCCGTCGCGCCGGAGCCCGCACCGACCGGCAGCCCGGCCGCGAGCATCGCGCGGATCGGCGGCGCGCGCGTGGCCGCCGCCGCGCCATGACGCGCGATGAACGCTTCGCCCTGGAACGCCATGCGCGGCTGCACGGTGATGCCGCCGCCCAGCGCCGCAACACGCGCGATATTGGCATCCGAAATCGTCTCGCAGCGATCGAAGCTCCAGCGCAGCCCGTCGAACGGCGTGTCGCGATCGACCGCTTCGAACACGTCGAGGAAGCGGCCGATCGATTCGTCGTAGGTCGCATGCAGCCGGAACGGCCAGCGGTGACGCACGAGCAGCCGGACGATGGCCGCCAGCTCCGCGTCGACCGACGCGGGCAGGTCGACGCGCGGTTCGAGAAAATTCCCGAGATCGACGGCCGAGAACAGCAGCCGCTCGCCCGCGCCGCTCGCGCGCAGGAACGCGTCGCCGCGGCCGGGCGCCGTCAGCGCGATCCATTTCGCGAAGTCGTCGAGCTCCCGGCCGGCGTGCCGCGCGCCCAGCGCATAGGCGATGCGCGTCGTCAATTCGCCGCGCCGCGCGAGCGTCGCGACCGCCGCATAGTCGTCCGGATACGCGAGGCCGTCGCCACCGGCGTCGATCGCGCTCGTCACGCCGACGCGGTTCAGCGCGCGCATGAACTGCCGCGTCGAGTTGACGCGGTCGTCCGCATCGAGCACGGGCGCGCGGGCCAGCGCCGCGCCGAGCACCGCCGGGTCCGGGCGCGCGAGCAGCAGCCCGGTCGGCCGCCCGTGGCGGTCGCGCCGCAGTTCGCCGCCGGGCGGATCGGGCGTGTCGCGCCCGTAGCCGAGCGCGCGCAGCGCGGCTGCATTCAGCCACGCACTGTCGGCCAGATGCTGGATGAACACCGGCGTGTCGGGGGCAATCGCGTTGAGCTCGGCCGCCGTCGGGCCGCGCTTTTCCGCGAACTGCAGCGCGGTCCAGCCGCCCGCCACGCGCGCCCATTGCGGCGCGGGGGTGCGGCGTACCTGCCGGCCCAGCAGCTCGAGCGCGTCGGCCAGCGACGGCACGCCGTCCCAGCGCACCTCGAGGTTGAAGTTCATGCCGCCGCGGATCGCCTGCAGGTGCGCATCGATCAGGCCCGGAATCACGGTACGGCCGTTCAGATCGATTCGGGTCGTGTCGTCGTGCGCATGGCGCAGCACGTCGCGATCGTCGCCGGTCGCGACGATGGTCCCGTCCTTCACGGCGAGCGCGCGGACGAACGAGCGCTGTTCGTCCTGGGTCGCGATCTTGCCGTTGAACACGACGAGGTCCGCCGAACGCGCGGGTTCCGTCGCTCTAAGCACCGTCGGGCCTCCCGTGCGCGCCCGCGCGCGCGTCGGCACGCATGCTGCAATCACGCGACCGCACTGCCGTACCGGTTTCGCGCATCGTTATGCCGCCTGTTGGGCCGCGTCGGCGGCATCGCGTCGCGCGCGCGTCAGGGACGGCGCGAGCGGCGCATCCGGACGAACGAAGTTCTGCACGCGCAGCAAGCGGCGCACGTCGTGAGCGCGCGAATGCGGATCAAAATGCCGCGCGACCCCGGCGACGAGCGCCGACGCCTGCGCGGTTTGCCCGCGCTCGATCAGGTGATCGGCGAGATCGAGCGAGCCGCGCAGCGCCCACATCGCGGCGCCCTGCGCGTTCGCGGTCTGGATCGCCATCTGCAGATGACGATGCCCGTCCGCCTCGTACGCGACGGCGAGATCCGCGCCGACGGTGCGCGCCTGCTCGAGCATCGCGACACCTCTCACGCGCAGCAGTTCGGGGACGAACAGGTGCTCGCCGTGCGCGCGGCACCGCGCGAGCGTCGCATCGAGCCGGGTGCACGCTTCATCCGCGCGGCCGGTCCGCACGAGGCCCTCCGCATATGCGACGGTCAACGGCGCGAGCACGCGCCGGAATCCGCTCGCCTCGACGCGTCGCAGCGCGGGTTCGAGCCGGGCGAGGCCGGCGCCGGGATGGCCGGACTGGATGTCGAACTGACCGGTCAGGCATTCGGCGTGACTGCGCCAGATGTCGAACCCGTGCGCGTCCGCGGTCCCGCGCAGCGTCGCGAGATAGTCGGAGGTGATGTCGTGATCGCCGTAGCGCAGCGCGATCGGCACGGCGGCCGCGCCGAGCACGATGCACAGCGCGAGTGGCGACGGGCCGCGGCGCGCGCACTCGACCGCCTGCGCGGCGACGCGCATCGCATGCTCGGGCTCGCCTTGCATCCACAGAAGACGGATCAGCATCGTGCGGCCCAGCGTCGCCATGTCGACGCCCAGCGCGGCCTGCGCGCACGGCGATTCGCCCGCGTCGGCGAGCTCGGCCGTCGCCGCTTCCAGCCGCTCGCGCGCCTGCGCATGCTCGCCGAAGTAATGCAGCGACGTCGCGACCATCGTGTTCGCCAGCAACCGCTGCGACCGGTCGCCGCGCCGTTCGGCCGCCCGCTCGAAGCGCGTCGCGTAGCGCAGCGATTCGTGAATGTCCGACAGCGTCAGCATCGTGTTCCACAGCCCGACCAGCGCGCGCGCGTCGAACGCATCGTCGCCGACGTGTGCGGCCAGACCGAGCGTGCGGTCCCACATCGCGGCGGCGGCCAGCGCGTCGCCGTCGGTATGCAGCAGCGCCGACGCGCAGGCCGCCCGCAGCCGCATCTCGCGCGCGGCGTCGACCGGGTCCGCCGCGCCCGTGTCGAGTTCGTCGAGCACCTCTCTCGCGCGCGCCGTGCACGCGCGCATCCGCGACGGCTCCAGCAGCGCGCGCGCCAGCCGGTCGGGCTCGGGCACGCCGGCGGCCTCGGCGGCGTCCGCCGGTTCGTCCACGGCCGGCGCGGGCGCATCGGCAAGCGGCACGTCGGCGGGCGGCACGAGCCGCACGGGCGCGCGCGCGCGCTCGTACTCCGCATGGCGCGCGACGATGCGCTCGAACTCGCCTTCGTTGTGCAGTTTTTCGACCGCATACGCGCGCGTCGATTCGGTCAGCCGATAGCGCGCATACGCGCCATGGAACTCGACGGTCACCAGCGATTTCGCCACCAGCTCGCCGAGCACCGCGATCATGTCCGCGGCCGACGTGCCGGGCTCGGTGGCGACCGCGTACGCGGCATCGAACGAAAACGGCCCGATGAAGCACCCCATCCGGCGAAACAGCGCGCGCGCGGCCCGATCGAGCAGCACGTAGCTCCAGTCGAACGTCGCGCGCAGCGTCTGATGACGCGGCAGCGCCGAACGCAGCCCGCCCGTCAGCAGGTTCAGCCGGTCGTCGAGACGCGACGCGACCACCGCGAGCCCGAGCGTCGCCACGCGCGCCGCGGCCAGTTCGATCGCGAGCGGCAGCCCATCGAGGCGCCGGCAGATGTCGCCGATCAGCCGCACGCCGGCTTCGTCGACCGTGCAATCCGGCGCGGCCGCGCGCACGCGTTCCAGGAACAGCGCGACGGCCGAACAGCGGACGATTTCGTCGGCGGACGCGTCGCCGTCCGGCACCGCGAGCGGGCTCATCCGCAGCACCGCTTCGGTCGAGATGTGCAGCGGCTCGCGGCTCGTCACGAGCACGCGCAGCAAGCCGGCGCTCGACGTCAGCGTTTCGACGAGGCTCGCCACCAGATCGACGATGTGCTCCGCGTTGTCGAGCACCAGCAGGCAGGGCGACGTCGCGAACGCGTCGCCGATACTGTCGAGCGCGGGCACGCCGTGCGTGTCGAGACCGAGTTCGGCGGCAAGCGCGATCAGCATGTCGTCGCGCGTCGACGCACGCGCCAGTTCCACGAACAGCACGCGCTCGTGCGAGCGGCTGCGCACGCCGTGCGCGACGCGCACGGCAAGACTCGTCTTGCCGATGCCGCCCGCGCCGACGAGCGTGACGACCGGCGTGCGTTCGAGCATGTCGACGATCTGCGCGAGTTCGGCGTCGCGCCCGACCAGCGGCGCGAGCAGCGGCGACGCGGGCGCATCGGGCAACGCGACGACGGCCGGCGGCGTCGCGACGGCCGGCGCGTCGACCACGGGCACGAGGTCCGGGCCGGACGACGCGCTCGCCACCAGCAGGTAGCCGCGCCCGGGCACCGTCTTGATCAGATCGCGGCTCGCGCCGAGCGCCTTGCGCAGCGTCGCCACATGCACCTGAAGCCGGTTCTCCTCGACGATCAGGCCCGGCCAGACCGCGTCCATGATGTCGTCCTTCGACACGACCGAACCGCTCGCGCGGTGCAGGACTTCGAGAATGTCGAGCGCGCGCGCGCCGATGCGCAGCGACGCGCCGTGCCGGCGAATGTCGCGTTGCTCGAAATCCACAGACAAAGTTCCGATCTGGATCATGGCCGCCTCCGGGTCCCTCGGGATGGCTGCCCGATGAACGCGGCAGTTCACCCGGCAGGAAGTCCGCGTCCGGCGCGCCGTTGCACCGGACGGAAAGTGTCGAATTCCGGACCGAGTGTAGACGGGTGGTCGCCGGAAATCTTGAATGAAAATGCGCTCTGGCCGCGGATTTCGGTGGAGCGCGACCGGCACGCTCACTTGCGTGTAAAAGTCGGGCGCTATACTCTGCCGGGCCGCTCGCGCAGGCGTCGAGCCGGGTGGCGCACTCGCCGCGCACACGCATTGAAAGCAATTTGTCAGGATGGCCGGCGGACGTTTATGCAAATTCATTTTGAACGTTCGCGTGCGCATCTAAACTGGACTCGTCATTTCACGCTCCGAGTCCCTCGTTGGGGAATTCCATGTCAGACTCCGTCATCGCCGCGCCGGTGGCATCGGCTCCGCGGCGGCCGAAAGACACGCTCGGCTGCGTGTCGAGCCTGCTGGCAAAGGATGTCGAGACGACATCCGGCGGCCTGAGGCTGCACCGCAAATGCATGCGCGAGGCGCACGTCGAACGCATCGAGATGCCGCCGTGCGACCGCGGCTTCCTGGTCGGCGTGTCGCTGAGCGGCGGCCACCGCCGCACGCTTTATGGGCGCGCCGGCGCGAGCGAGCGCCGGTTCCAGCATCACTCGATCTACATTCGCGACTTCTCGCGCCATTTCCACGCGGATCTGTACGGCCACTTCGACTTCGTGCTGGTCGAGCTGCCGCATGCGTATCTCGAACGCGTCGGCCCCGAGCACGGCGGCCAATCGATCGGCGGCCTCACGTGCCGCCCCGACGTGCGCGATCCGGTGCTCGGCCATCTCGCGCACGCGGTGGCCGACAGCCTCGACGCAGGCGGCCCGCTGAACGCGCTGTTCATCGAACAGATCGGGCTCGCGATGGGCACGCACCTGGTGCGCCGCTACGGCAACGCACGCACGCGCGAGCTCGAACGCAAGGGCATGCTGTCGCCCGCGAAGGTGGCGCTCGCCCAGGAGCTGTTGATGGAAAAGGCGGACCTCGGCGTATCGATCGAGGAAGTGGCGAACGAATGCGACCTGTCGCGCGGCTATTTCATCCGCGCGTTCTCGCGCACGACCGGCCGCACGCCGCACCAGTGGCTGCTCGAACAGCGCGTGACGCGTGCGCGCGAGCTGATCGAGACGTCCGACATGACGCTGGCCGACATCGCGGTCGCGTGCGGCTTCGCCGACCAGAGCCATCTGAACCGCGTATTCGCACGGATCGTCGGCCATCCGCCCGGCGCGTGGCGGCGTGCGCGGTCGCGCTGATCGGCCGCCCGGGTGCGTCAACGCGCTACTGCCCGCTTTCCTGACGCGATCGATCTGTCCCATATTCACTGTCCGCGCAGCGTCGCGCGGATCGTGCCGCATGCCAATCGCAATGCAGCCTCGGTGGGCGGCGTGTCGGCAAGGCCGTCGAGCACCGTGAAATCGCGAATCGTGCCGAGGCAGCGAACCGCGCTGACGCGAACCCCGGCGAGCATCAGCTTGCGAGCGTAGGCTTCGCCGTCGTCACGTGCGACATCGTTTTCAGCCGTGACGATCAGCGCGGGAGGCAGGTCTTCGAGATCCGTGTAACTCGCGTTTAGCGGCATTGCGATTGTTTCGCCGAGGTTTTCTGACGGAAAGCGCGCCCGTGCATGCATGCGCCCGGTGTGTGCGGTAAAGCTCGGGCCGTCGACGCATCTCGCTGCCGAGGCGCCCGCCGTGCTTGTCGAAAGCGTCGGACACAGCATGATCTGAAGCGCGATACGGGGGCCGCGACGCGCCTTGACGAGCAGCGCGAGGGTCGCGGCGAGATGACCGCCCGTGCCTTCGCCGGCGACGATCAGGGTGCCGCCGTCGAGATTCAATGCGCGTGCGTGCTCGTGCAGATGGACGAGCGCGGTGAACGCCTGCTCGTTTTGGGTCTGAAAGCACGCAGCGGGTGCCGAGGTGTAATCGACGAGTACGACGGCCGCCTCGGCGTCGGTGGCGATCCTGCGCGCAAGCCGGTTGTCGCTTGGGCAACCCGCGAAGCTCGCGCCGTCCGGCAGGAAGAGCACGGCGGGCAGCGGAGTGGGCGCCGCCTGCGGCGGTCGTACGATCCGGATCGTGAAATCCGAGGCCGCCGCGCCAGCTTTCAGCGCGATTTCTTCGGCGTGTATCGCGTCCGTCGCATCGCCGTTTGCCCATTCGCGCAAACGCTCTGCCGGAACCCCTGCCTCAGTGGCATGGTCGACGAACGATTGCGTTTGCGCATCGAGGATCGGATACGAGTCCGCGGATCTAATCAGGCCCGGTGCGGCGTCTTCGGGCAGACGGGCAGACGTGAAATCGTTCATGGGGCAGTTTCCGATGAGTGAGCTTGCTTGTCGATCCGGCACCGTTGGCCGTCGACAGAAGAAATTCTCATCGGATTCCCGCACGAGCGACAGTTAAGCGTTGCTAAGAGGCGTTAAGCCCGTGTCCAGCAAAGCGTTCACGCTCGTGACGCACGCTTCGAGCCGATTTACCGTCGCTTCATGTCCGCACACCGCGCGTTGCCGCGACTTCCAGCAAATGCGCCTGTAACCACGATGGCGTGTTCGCCCGTCCAGCTTCGATCAATGCGTTTGCGCTCCCTGCGTCGCCAGCGCACGCGAACACTTCGAGTTGCATCGGGGTGGCGCCTGCCGGCGTGACAGGTCTGCCTTCGTGAATGGCCTCGAAGCCCTCGCCCCATTTGTCCCAATACGCGAGACCGCGCCGGCGCGTGCGCTCGCGAAGCCGCACGGTCCATTCGCGCGCGAGCGCCACTTCGCCTTCCCATGTCGCGACGGCGATCGAGCCGATCGCGAGTCCGTAACAGACAGTCAGATCGTGATCGATCGCGAGCGCCTCCGTCGCGCAGTCGCGCGCGAGCGCCATCGCCGCGTCCGTCTCGCCCTGCAGCCACAGAATGCGCATCAGAATGGAAATCGCCGCGATATGCGCGTCGACCTGCGCGTGGTTCGCGTGCGTCGCGCGCACCGGGTCCTTGTCGCGAGCCATCACCGCTTCGATCAATGCGCGCGCGATATCGTGGTCCCCGAGGAAGTGATGTGACAGCGCGCACATCCGTTCGCCGGTTTGCGTCGTCGAAAAATCGCCCGTGCGTGCGGCGGCAGCGCGAAACGCACGCGCATGTTCGAGGCTTTCCGCGTACGCGCCCGCGAGCGTCCGATGCGCCCACACGCCCCACAGCATGCGCAATGCGAGCCGGTCGTCGCCGAGGCGCTGCGCGGCGGCCTGTGCGGCGTCGAACGCGTTCGCCATCGCCGCCGTCGGCCCGCGCGTGTGCCAGAGCGCGTGACCGTACGCGGCGAGCAGTTCGATATGCTGCTCCTTGCCCGCCAGATCCGAGTTTTCCGCCGCGGCGATTGCGCGCTCGGCCATCCCGAGGAATTCGTGAGGTAGCGAAAGATGAAACCACAGCGGCGCCGTCGCGATCAGCAGGTCGATCGCGAGCTTCGGCTCGCCATCCTGGCCCGCCGCCCAATCGAACGCGGCTCGCACATCGTCGATTCGCTGGCTGTGAATCGCGAGCCACTGACGCGGCGCCTTGCCTTCCCACGCCGCCACGGGGTCGGCAAAAATCGCACAGCAGTACAACGCATGGCGGCGGCGCGCGTCATCGAGCTCGTCCGCCTCTTCAAGTCGCATATACGCGTAATGGCGCGTCGTGTCGAGCAGTCGATAGGGATGGTCCGAATCGTCGATTGCGCAGGCGATCAGCGACTTGGCGATCAGGCCGGTGACGGCGTCGAAGGCTGCGAGGTCATCGACGTCGCCACCGGCTGCGACAGCCGCGGCGGCATCCATGCCGAAGGCGGCCCGCATGACCGAGAGGCGGCGCAGCACCTGGCGCTCCTCCGGCCGGAGCAATTCATAGCTCCAGTCGAGCGTTGCGCGCAGCGTCTGCTGGCGCGCAAGCGCCGTGCGGCGGCCCTGCGTGAGCAGCGCGAAGCGGTCGTCGAGCCGCGCTGCAATCGAATGCACGTCCATCAAGCCGACGCGCGCCGCCGCAAACTCGATCGCGAGCGGGATACCGTCGAGCCGTCGGCAAATATCGATGACGGAGCCCAGATTCGCGTCGCTCAACGCAAACCGGTCATTGGCGGCGCGCGCGCGGTCGTGAAACAGCGCGATCGCCGGGAACTGCACGGCGTCGTGGAGGCTCACGCCTGCGTCAGTCTCGGGCGACGGCAACGCGGCGAGGCGATGGACGGATTCGCCTTCCGCGCGCAGCGGCTCGCGGCTCGTGACCAGCAGATGCACGCCCGACGCGCCTTGCAGCAGTTGCTCGGCGAGCACGGCAACGGCATCGATCAGATGCTCGCAGTTATCCAGCACCAGCAGCACCGGCGATGCCCCAAGCGCCTGGATGAGGTCGGGTACCGGATCGCCGCTGGAGACGGCAACGCCGAGCGCCGACGCGATCGTACTGGCCGCGCTCGCGGCCGCGGAAACCGGCGCGAAATTGACGAACACGGCGCGCACGCCGGTGCGCTGGGCGAAGCGATGCGCGACGGCGACGGCGACGGTCGTCTTGCCCATGCCTCCCGGGCCGGCGATGGTGAGCAAGCGTCGCTCGGGCAAGTGGTCGGTCAGACCTGCGATGACATCCTCGCGGCCTATCACGCGAGCGAGCGTGACCGGTATGCGCGAACCGCTGTCGGACCCGGTGGAAGGCCGGGTTGCGTGCGTATGAGGCCGTGGTGCGGCCGGGTCCACTGCTTCGGCCCGGGTAACGGGCGCGGCGAAGCGATAGCCGCGTCCGGTCTCGTTGACGATGTAACGCGCACCGTCCGGTCCGTCACCGAGCACCTTGCGCAGCGCCGACAGATGCACGCGCAGCGCGCCTTCCTCGACGACGTTGTCCACCCAGACGCTGTCGCACAGATTGCGCGTCGAGACCAGCGCGCCCGCCTGCTCGACAAGTACGACGAGAATGTCGAGCGCGCGGCTGCCGATTTTCAGCGGCGTCCCGTCCTTGAGCAGGACGCGTTGCGGGAATTGCAGCGTAAAAGGGCCGAACGCGAGGCTGTAAGGAGCGGTCATCGAGAGCGTCATCGCGCGGGTTGAGTGTCGGCCAATACGGTGCGCCGGGCGCGCACATTGACGCAAAAACGGCCAATCATTACTCAAAAGCGCAGTACGCGCCCTTAAAAGATCTTAAAAAAACCTGTTTTGCTGCAGCCGACGAGGATCGGCACGGATCCGGGCGCCGACTTAGCAACGCTTAACAAGTCGTAACTGGCCCGACGCGCGTCTCCCCGCCAACATGGCTCCATGCAAGCCAATCAATGATCGGAGGTCGATATGGAGCGTCTGAAAGCGCTGGAGGTATTCAAGGCAGTGGCGGACCACGGCAGTTTCACGCGGGCAGCCGACGCCACCAATGTTGGCGTACCGTCGGTAAGCCGCGCGGTGCAGGATCTTGAAACGATGCTCGGTGTGCAGCTCTTCAACCGGACCACGCGCCGCGTCGCGTTGACCACGGCCGGCCATGCGGTGCTCGAGCGCGTCACGGGCGTCCTGTCCTCCTATGAAGACCTCGCGCGTACCGGCAGCGACGAAGCCGGCGATTGCGCGGGTAACGTCCGCATCGAGGTGCCGGCAATCTTCGATACCGCCCGCCTCACTTCCGTCCTGGTCCGCTTCATGCGCGCGTGGCCGAAAGTACGGGTCGACGTGCGGCGCGTCGATCACCTGGCCGATACGCTCGGCGATCTTGCAGACCTCGCGATCGTCGTCGGTCGCTCGGCGCCGTCGTCGTGCATCGCGCGATCACTCGCGGCCGTGCATCTCGGGCTCTATGCGAGTCCTGCGTGGCTCGAACGGACCAGCGCTCTCGCTCACCCGCTCGATGTGCCGGCCGAGGCTTGCCTCGCGACGGGCGCACAGCATTCGGTATGGACGGTCGGCCATGCAGCCTCCGGGGAGTGTGTGTCGCTTGCCTCGCGCGCGGCGCTGCGCACGAATTGTCCTCATGCGCTTCTCGCGGCGGCCGTCGACGGCGAGGGGGTAGCAATCCTGCCCGACCCGCTCGCACAAGCGGCGCTCAATCGCGGCGAACTCGTGCGTGTGCTCGATGCGTGGCAGGTCGCGCCGCTGGAAGCCTGCCTCGTCTACCGGTCCAGACGCAATCTCCCCGCGCGGGTGCGCAGATTGACCGAGTATTTGCTCGACGCCTTCGGCGAGCAACGCGACGAGATTGGCGCAATAGCGGCTGTACCGAACATTGCCCGGCTTGCCGCGACGCAGGCGACGCTCGCGCCGTGCGCGGCGTGATGAAGATTTTGCTTATACGAATGCAGGGGAAACAACGAAATGATGATTGATTTTGCCGGATGTCTGCTGGACGTGTCGTCGCGGTATCTCGGACTCGCGATCACGCACCGGACGGCCGTGGCTCACGACGGCGCCGGATCACGACACGCGACGCGCGTGAGCGATTCACATCGTGGCGCGTCGTCCTCCAGAATGCCGCAGCATGCGCATGCTGCCACGGATGTGGCCTCGCCGATGTGGCCGGCTCGTCACCGCACCGGCGTCGCGTCGTAGTTGACCGGCACCCAGTCGTATTGCGCACCGTCCCGGCGCAGGTGGCCAAGCCCGGGAAACGCGATATGCGCGGCCCCGACGAGATAGCGTCGATCGGCGACGCGCTTCAGCGTGTCCCGCCGCGTACGGCGGGCGGCGCCGGCATCGCTGTCGTACTGGACCGTCGCGTCGACGTCGCGCAACTGGATCGCCGCCACGTGCACGATGTCGCCCCACGCGAGCAGGCCCGCATTGCCGCTCTCGATCAGATAAGCCGTATGCCCCGGCGTATGGCCGGGCATCGGCACCGCGCGAATGCCGGGCGCGAGCGCCGCTTCGCCCCGAAACGTCTTGAAGCGGCCGGCCGCCACGTAAGGCGCGACCGCCGCCGCGGCCGCGTCGAAGAACGACGCGAGGAACGCCGGCGCCTGCGCCTTGTTGGCGGGATCGAGCCAGTACGCGGCCTCGACGGCGTTCACGCGCACGACGGCATTCGGAAACGTCATCGCGCCATTCGACGCAATGCCGCCGACATGGTCCTTGTGCAGATGCGTGAGCAGCACTTCGTCGATCTGCGCGGGCGCGTAGCCGGCCGCGCGCAGGTCGTCGATCAGCTTGCCGCAGCAGTCGCCGTAGAGCGTGCCGGCGCCCGCGTCGACGAGGATGCGCTTCGATCCGGTATCGACCAGGAACGCGTTGATCGACCCTTGCACGGGCGGCTCCAGGAATGCGCGGTCGAGATCGCGCCGGATCTCGTCCTTCGAGATGTCGCGAAACACCGTGTCGACCGGAAACGGATGGGTGCCGTCGGACAGCGCGATCACCGTGAAATCGCCGATCTTCTGCCGATAGAAGCCGGGAGGCTGCAGGCCCGCGGCGGCGGCTGGCGCCGGGGATTGCGCGCCGGGTCGCGCATCGGCGCGGGCGTCGGGCGACGTTGCGGCCTGCGCGAACGCCGCGGACGGGAGCAGGCCCGCCCATCCGGCCACGACGAGCAAGCGGGCCGCATGCACGACGCACGCGTGCCGGAACGGGTTCTTCATGTGTTCTCCGGGACGAACCGTGCGCGCGCCCGGTCACGAACGACCGACCCGTGCAACACGCAATGTCGCGCAGCTTATCGGGCGCCGCGGCGAAAATCCTGAGCGTGGCCTGAATTGTCCTGAAGACGCGGCACGTGCGCGCGGCCGCCGCGCCGGCCGGCGCTAGAATGCGAACCGCATGCAATGCGCCGTTACAACCCGCACCGAGGCGACCCCATGGACAAATTCTCCGCGCTGCGCGCGTTCGTCGAAGTCGCGGAAGCCGGCGGCTTCTCGAGCGCGGGGCGCCGGCTCGATCTCGCCGCTTCGTCGGTCGTGCGCGCGGTGGATGCGCTCGAGGCGTCGCTCGGCACCGTGCTGCTGAACCGCACGACGCGGCAGGTCACGCTGTCCGACGCGGGCGCCGTCTACTATGCGCGCGCGAAACGCGTGCTCGGCGAACTCGCCGATGCCGACGCGCTGGTGGCCGATCGCGGCGACGAACCGTCCGGGCCGCTGCGCGTGTCGGTCCCCGTCGCGTACGGGCTGCGCCGCATCGCGCCGCACGTCGCCGCGTTCGTCGCGCGCCATCCGAAGCTCGACCTCGACCTGCAGCTCACCGACGAACGCGTCGATCTCGTGTCCGCCCGGATCGACGTCGCGATCCGGCTCGGCGACGCGGCCCCGACCGCGGAAGTCGTCGCGCGGCCGCTCGGCACGTTCCGGCGCTACGTGGTCGCGAGCCGCGCGTACCTCGACGCGCACGGCACGCCCGCGACCCCGGGCGAACTGGTCGATCATGCGTGCCTGCGCTTTCATTTCGGCGTCGACCAGCAGACGTGGACGTTCGCCGGTGCGCAACGCACGACGCAGGTCGTCGTCACCGGCCGGCTGAAATCGAATCACAGCGAGGTGCTGCGCGAGGCCGCGCTCGACGGCGCCGGCATCGCGCTGCTGCCCGACTGGCTGGTCGACGCGGACATCGAAGCCGGCCGCCTGCAGCGGCTGTTCGATCGATACGACGTGACGCCGGGCTCGGCGCGCGCGGTGATCACCGCGCTGTACCTGCCGAACCAGCGCGGCTCGAAGCGCGTGACCGCGTTCATCGATTTCGTCGAATCGCTCGCCCGCGCGCAGCCCTGACGCGCGCGGCACGGCGCGACGCGTCACCAGCCGAACTTCGCTTCCATCCCGAGATAGTCGGCATTGCGCGCGCCGAGCGCGCGAATCGACGAGCCGAGCTGGAAGTGCACGGCCTCGAGCGCGAGCGCGACGTTCGCGTTCACGAGCCAGTCGACGCGCGCCTGCGCGTACATCCCCGTCCACGCGCCGCCCTTGCCGGCCGTGCCCGGCACCGCCGACATCCCCTGCCCGTAGATCGCGTCGGCGGTCGTCTGCCGCCACTGGAAGCCGACGGCGGTGAGCACCGTCACCGAGCTGGCCGGCTTGAACGTCAGCGACGGCTTCACGTGGATCAGGTTGCTGTATCCGGTGTAGCCGGCGAGCGTGAAGTAATAGCCGTTCGGAAACATCGGGTTGAACGTGCCGACGCGCCGGTCGCCCGGATGCGCGTCGCCCGATGCGCCGTCGACCTGGATGCCGATGCGCGGCGTGCCGGCCGTCTTCGCGAACGTGTAGCCGCCCAGCGCGCCGAACGCCCATGCGCCCACCGTGTCCTGCCCGACGTGGCCGGTCTGCAGCATCGCCTCGACGTCCCAGTCGAACCCGTCGGTCTTGCCCGCGTAGCGCATGTCGAACACGTCGCGCCGCTCGGTGCCGGAGGCATCCGGATAGCGCGCGTTGTCGCGCGTATAGCGCGACCAGTACGCGGACAGATCGCCGGGCCCCGTGCCGGTGCGCTCGACGCGCACGCCGTCGAATCGCAGGTGCCGGTTCGACACGTCGTCGAACACGGCCGCATTGCGATACTGCACCGGGCGCGTCACATAGCCGATCAGCCGCCATTTGCCGATTTCGTAATCGGTCCACAGTCCATCGTATGCCTGCCGCACGTTCGGGCCGTCGCGCACCGACACGAAACGCTGCAAGTCGAACGCCATCTCCTGGCGTCCGATCCGCGTCTTGAACGTGCCGGGCCCCAGTTGATCGACGTACGCGACGAACGCCTGCTCGAGGTCGAGCTGATCCTTGTCGACCGGGCCGACCGTGTCCTTGCCGAACGGCCGCGCATCGACGAACTGCACGAATGCCTGGAAGTGTCCGCGATAGCGCAGGTCCGCATGCACGTTCGCGCGCTGGATCACGTAGTTGTCGTCGTGCGCGGCGCCGAGGCCGAACAGCGGCGCGTTGTTCAGTTCGAAGCGCTCGCGCAGGTTCGCGCCGAGCGACAGGTAGGTCGACGGGTCGTCGCCGAGCCGTATGTATTTCAGCGCGTCGAACGGCTTGCGCGGCACGCACGGATTCGCGAGCGCCGACCAGTCTTCCTGCCAGCGGTTGAACGACACCGTCGGGCGCTTCGCGGTGCACGCCGCGGCGGCGGCGGCCGGCGACGCGGCCGCGCCGGCCGCCGACACATTGGCATCGGCGGCGGCATCGGCGCCGACGGCCGACCCCGCGTGCAACGCGGCGCCGCCCGCCAGCACGACGCACGGCAGCGCACCGCGCCACGATCGCTTCATCGGCCGGCGCCCCGTCATTTCGACCGCGCGTGGATTTCGGCGACGTAGCCGCCCGGGAACTGCACGAGCGCCGCGTCGCGGCCGTCCGACTTGAACGGCGGCACGAGCACGGTCACGCCCGCGGCTTCGGCCTGCTTCAGCGTCGCGGCGAGATCGGCCACTTCGTAGCCCGTCATTTCGCGCCCGAACGGGTAAGGCAGGTGGCCATCGGTCGCGAGCACGGTCATCTTGCCGAAGCCCGACTCGATGCGAATGCGGCGGTACGTGTCGTTCGGCCGGCCGATTTCGATGCCCGGTGCATGGCGCACGTCGGACACGATCTTGCCGTGCGAGAACGCGGCGAAGTCGCGTGCGAGCTTGCTCGCGCTTTCCGGCGATACGTACACGCGGTTCTCCGGCACCGTCTGCAGCGGGTCGTAGTTCGGCGCCTGCGTGTGCCAGTACAGCTGCATGTTCACGCCGCCCGGCCAGCGGACGATCGCGTCGCGGCCGATCGGGTCGGGGAACGTCGTCACGACGATGTCCGCGCCATGCGCGCGCGCCGACTTCACCGCGACGTCCATGTCGGTGACGAGATAGCCGGTGCGTTCCTCGCAGAACGGATACGGGATCGGCGTCTTGAAACCGAATACCGAGATCGTGCCGACCGGTGTCAGCACGAGCTGCGACATCGTCTGGCTCGGCGTCGGCGTGACCTGGAACACGCCCTGTTTCGACTTCTTGCCGCCGAACGTCGCGACGAAGCTGTCGGTGAAGCGGTCGAAATCTTCGGGTGCGACGCACACGTGCGTCGTGTCGTACTGCGGGCCGACCGCAATGGCGGGAGCGCGCGCGGCGGCGGCCGGCGACGCGATGTCGTCGAGGTGGGTTTCGTCGGCGAATGCCGGCGCGCCGGCCAGCAGCGCGGCGAGCACGGCCGACGACGCGGCGGTCATGCGCAGCAGGTTGCGCAGGTTGAATGAACTCATTGGTTTTCTCCGTGATGTTGACGCGCGCGGCCTGGCGCCGCGCGCGGATTCTGATTCAGCGGGATGCAGGCGACTCATCCGGGCGGCCCGGACGACCGACGAGAAACACGCGCACCGCGAGCGGCAGCGTGCGGAACCATGCCGGGGAGTCGCAGCGGTAGGCACGCGATGTCAGATCGCCCAGCAAGAGCACCCGAACGCGCCCCAGAAGCCCTTCGCATCCGACGTCGGCAACGTGCTTGCCCATGCGCTCGCGTGCGCATGCTGGTGAAGGTTGCATTCATTCGCGCAGCCGCACATCGCGGCGGCCGCCGCGCGTTGCAGCGGCGCGCCGTTGCGCTGCGTCGCGCCCCATCCGCCATAACCGCCGAACTCGCGCACCGGCGACCAGTCCGGCATCGCCGGCGGGATCGGTGCGTCGTGCGACGCGAACGGCCCCGCGCCCCACACGATCTTCCCGTCGACCACCGTCAGCAACGCGGTCGTGGCGGCGATGTCGTCCTCCGCGCATGCGAAGAAATCGCGATCCGGGACCACCAGGTCGGCAAGCTGCCCCACCGCGATGCGCCCCTTCTTGCCCTCCTCGTTCGAGAACCACGTCACGTACTCGGTCCACATCCGCAGCGCGGTTTCGCGATCGAGCAGGTTGCGCTGCGGATACATGCGCATGCCGCCGACCGTCTTGCCCGTCACGAGCCATGCGAGCGACACCCACGGGTTGTACGACGCGACGCGCGTCGCGTCGGTGCCGGCCGACACCTTCAGCCCCTTGGCGAGCATCTTCGCGACCGGCGGCGTCGCCTCCGCGGCTTGCGCGCCGTAGCGCTCGACGAAGTATTCGCCCTGGTACGCCATCCGGTGCTGCACCGCGATGCCGCCGCCGAGCGCGGCGATCCGGTCCATCGATTTCTCGGTGATCGTTTCCGCGTGATCGAAGAACCAGTTCAGCCCTTCGAGCGGGATGTCCTCGTTGACCTTCTCGAACACGTCGAGCGCGCGGCTGATCGTTTCGTCGTAGGTCGCGTGCATGCGCCACGGCCAGCGGTTTTCCGCGAGCACGCGCACGACGCCTTCGAGATCGTCCTCCATCTGCGCGGGCAGGTCCGGCCGCGCGACGCGGAAATCCTCGAAGTCGGCCGCCGAGAACGCCAGCATCTCGCCGGCGCCGTTATTGCGGAAGTAGTCGGTGCCGTCGTGGTACTTGACGCTCTTCGTCCAGTTCACGAAGTCTTCCTTCTCCGCGTTCGGCTTCTGCGTGAACAGGTTGTACGCGATCCGGATCGTCATCTCGCCCGCGTCGTGCAGCTTGCGGATCACTTCGTAATCGTCGGGATAATTCTGCGAACCGCCGCCCGCGTCGATCACGCCCGTCACGCCCAGCCGGTTCAGCTCGCGCATGAAATGGCGCGTCGAGTTGTACTGATACTCGAACGGCAGCTTCGGCCCCTTCGCGAGCGTCGCGTAGAGGATCGTCGCGTTCGGATTCGCGAGCAGCAGGCCGGTCGGGTTGCCCGCCGCATCGCGCAGGATCGTCCCGCCCGGCGGCTCCGGCGTGTCCTTCGTGTAGCCGACCACCCGCAGCGCCGCCGCGTTCAGCAACGCGCGATCGTACAGGTGCAGGATGAACACGGGCGTGTCCGGCGCGACCGCATTGAGTTCGTCGATCGTCGGCAGCCGCTTCTCCACGAACTGGTGTTCGGTGAAGCCGCCGACCACGCGCACCCACTGCGGCGCGGGCGTGATCGCGACCTGCTGCTTGAGCATCTCCATCGCGAGCGCGAGCGACGGCACGCCGTCCCAGCGCAGTTCCATGTTGTAGTTCAGGCCGCCGCGAATCACGTGGCAGTGGTTGTCGATCAGGCCCGGCAGCACGCCGCGGCCGCCGAGATCGACCACCTTCGTCGCGCGGCCCGCGAGCGGCATGACGTCCGCGTCGCTGCCGACGGCGACGAAGCGGCCGGCGGCAATCGCGACTGCCGTGGCGACGGGGTTCGTGCGGTCGAGCGTCGTGAATCGTCCGTTATGCAGGATCAGATCCGGTTGGGTCACGGTTGCGGTCATGTGCATCACCTCTTGTTGATCAGAAGCCAAACAGCTGTTTCACGGTGGGTAACGCTTGCACGCCGATCAGCATGCCGAGCAACCCGACCAGCGCAATCAGCGGCGGTGCGGGAGAGCGAACCTTGATGGCGCTGTAAATCACGCCGATCAGCAGGCCCGCACCAAGGGAAACCAGATAAGGTTTCATGCGATAAATCTCCCGGACAAATTCAAATGCAGGCGCCGTGTTTCGACCGGCATGCCGCGGGCGGCATGCGTGTTTCGGTCACGTCCGCCGCCCGCGGCCATGGAGCCAATGCGGCGCGTTCGCATCGAACCCGCCGCACCGGCATCAGCCGTTGCAGGCCGTCTGCGCTTACTTCGCCGGAACCGGCGCAATCGACTCATGCGGCGTCGCGGTGCGCTGCGGCGCCTTGTGGAGCATCGTGTACGCGTAGTCCACGCCCATCCCGTATGCGCCCGAATGCTCCTTCGCGATCGCCATCACCGCGTCGTACGTCTCGCGGTGCGCCCAGTCGCGCTGCCATTCGAGCAGCACCTGCTGCCACGTGACCGGCACCACGCCGGCCTGCACCATGCGCTGCATCGCGAAGTCGTGCGCAGCCTGCGTCGTGCCGCCCGATGCGTCGGCGACCATGTAGATCTCGTAGTCGCCTTCGAGCATCGCGCACAGCGCGAACGTCGTGTTGCAGACTTCGGTCCACAGGCCCGACACGACCACCTTCTTGCGGCCGTTCGCGGCAAGCGCGTCGCGCACCTTCTGGTCGTCCCACGAGTTCATCGACGTGCGTTCGAGCGTCTTCTGGTTCGGGAACACGTCGAGCAGCTCGGGATACGTGTGGCCCGAGAAGCTCTCGCTTTCGACCGTCGTGATCGTGGTCGGGATGTTGAAGACCTTCGCGGCCTTCGCGAGCCCGACGACGTTGTTCTTCAGCGTCTGGCGATCGATCGACTGCACGCCGAACGCCATTTGCGGCTGCTGGTCGATGAAGATCAGCTGGCTGTTGTGCGGGGTAAGTACTTCAAGCTTGGGGTTGCTCATGATGGTGATGTCCTTTGACGCGGAGAAAAATGAAGCTCGCCTGGCCGACGAATCCGCGAAGCGTCCAATGCGCGGTGTCGGAAACCGGCCTGCGTCATTCAATACGCGAATGTGCGACCGCACCAGTTAATTGTTCTGATTCTCGTCACGCGTTGAATTCAGACTGAAAAGATCTGAATTTGATTGAATGCGCTCACGACGAACACGCAGACCTGATAGGCTGGCCCAAGACTTTCGGATCGACGCCAGCCCGGTATTTATCCGTCTTTTCAACGGCCGTCACTCCACTCAAGACCCATGAAACCGTACATTGCTTCGCTTCTCGCCGGCATCCTCGCCGGCGTCGTTTACGCGCTGATCGGCGTGCAATCGCCGGCGCCGCCCGCCGTCGCCCTGGTCGGCCTGCTCGGCATTCTGGCCGGCGAGCAGATTCTGCCCGTGGTGCGACGGATGGTCGACGGCATCCGACCGGGAACCGCATGGCGCGATGCGAAGTGCAGCCAGCACATGTTCGGCGCGCTGCCCGGCGCACACGCCGACGCCGCCGTGAAGCGACGCGAATCCACGCCGACGTGACAGGCGGGACGTCGAGCGAATGCGGCGGCGGCCCGACTGTTGGCGCGCACGCGTGCGTGTCTCGGCACGTCGGATGACGAACCGTTGTGAACAGCATCGCTCGACGGTCCGACACCGCCCGATGCCCTTGCTGTAGCGAAATTCACCATGAAGCTGTCTTTCGAAGCACTCGAGGCACTGGACGCGATCGACCGCACCGGTACGTTTGCCGACGCGGCAGAGCTGGTGCACCGCGTGCCGTCCGCACTGACATACGTCGTACAGAAACTCGAGAGCGACCTGGGCGTCGCGTTGTTCGATCGCAGCGGGCGTCGTGCGAAGCTCACGCGCGCGGGCCGCGTCGTCGTCGAGGAGGGTCGCCGTCTCCTTCATGCCGCCGAACAGCTTGAACGGAAGGCGCAGCGCGCGCAGCAAGGTTGGGAAACCGAGGTCCGCGTCTGCATCGCGGAGATACTGCCCTTCGACATGATGTGGCCATACGTCCATGCGTTCTACGATCTTGAAATGGACACGCGGCTGCGACTCTCCACCGAAGTGCTCGGCGGCACCTGGGATGCGCTGATTTCGCGGCGGGCCGATCTGATTATCGGCGCCGCGGGCGAGCCGCCGGAACTGCCCGACATCGTGGCGCAGCCCATTGGCACACTCCGGCACGTGTTCGCGGTCGCCCCTGGCCATCCGCTCGCGGCGCTGCCCGAACCGCTGTCGATGGCGTCGATCGTCGAGTATCGCGGCGCGGTGATCTCCGACACGTCCCGCGAACTTCAGCCGCAATCGGTCGCGGTCGATGCTGGCCAACCGTATCTCGCGGTGCCGACGCTCGCGGCGAAACTGGCCGCGCAATGCGAAGGGCTCGCGGTGGGTACGCTCCCGGACTGCATCGCGGCGCCCGCGATCGCGCAAGGCAGGCTCGTCGCGCGAGAGGTGACCGGCATGCGCGACACGACCCATTGCTATATCGCGTGGCGCGCCGACGAAGCCGGGCGCGCACTACGCTGGTGGGTCGAACAGCTCGGTCACCACGACCTCGTCGACCGGTTCACCGCGCGCGCGTGACGCTGCGCTTTCCGCGAATGGTCGAACGGTCTCGCGCTTGCCGACCTGCATCAAGCCGGTCCCGAAGTCAGCGTTGAAGAAACGAAGAAACGCGGAGCGGCTTCGCCGCCCCCCCTTGGCGCTCGCAACCGACGCCGCGTGCGGAATCGGCGTTCAGCGCGACGCGGAAGGCTCGCCGGTCCGGCCGGAGCGCCAGGTGAGGAAACCAAGCACCACGAGCGGCAGCGCCAGCGCCCAGAACCCGGCGTACAGGTAGGCGCTCGCGCCGGCGCCCGCGCCGAGCGCGAAACCGACAACCGGCGGCAGCGTGCGTCGCAGCCGCGCACGTGCGGCTTCCCGTTCGGCCGGCGCGGCGATCGGCACGAGCCAGTCGAATGCATCGATGACCGCCTGCGTGACGTTGCCGGTCATCACGGTATTCGCGACGACGGTGCGCGCGGTCAGCCGGCCGTGCGCGTTCTGCACGCCCATTGCCGCCGCGCCGAGCAGCCCGCAGACGATCGTCGCGGGCGCATCGGCGCTGCCGATCGGCGACGCCGCGACGCCCGCGAGCATGAATCCGGCCAGCAGGATCGTCTGCAGCGCGTACAGCGAGCGCGCCCGCGGGCCATGCCCGCGCACGCGCATCCGGTGATCGAGCATACGGGCGGCCACGATTCCCGCGATGAATGCCGGAAACGCGAGCCACTTGATCATCAGGCCCTGGCCGACACCGGCGAGGCCCGAGCCGATCAGAATGAAGTTGCCGGTGACATGCGCGGTAAAGAGCCCGAACAGCGCGACGAAGCCGAGCGTGTCGACGTAGCCGGCGATCGATGCGAGAAACACATCCTCGCCGCGCAGGCGATCGGGGGCCGCCGCGCCCGCTGCCGTTACTTGCGCGGGCTGCATGGCGTGGCTTCCGCGGTTCTATCGAAGGTGTCCGCATCGCGGACCCGCGCGGCGAGCGCGCGCAATTGCGCCTGCACGAGCGGAATCGCCTGCTCGCGGAAGACGAGGCCGAGCAGGCCCGCTAGCGCGGTCAGCGGCCGCGCGGGCAACTGCACGCGCACGAGGGGGTGCAGGAAGCCGACTGCAATGCCGGCTCCCGGCGAGATCAGGTAAGCCATGGTCCGTTCCGGTTGCGCCGCGGGCCGGCCGAAGGGCTTCGGCCTCGTGCAGCGGTTCGGGAGCAAGCGTAGGGAATGCGGGCCTGAAAGTCATGGCGGCGACCTGAAATTTTCTGAAACCGCCGAACCGCGCGCGGCACGGCGCGCGCCTTCGCGGCCGGCCCGCGCGGCCCCTCGCCGGGGTGCGCCTTGCTATTTTTCGATCGATAAGTGCAGAATGGCCGCATTCAGGAGCCGACGCATGACCGAGACCAAGCGCAATGCAGCGCCCCGTGCGCGCGGGACGACCGCCGACGACACCGCCAGCACATCGGGCCGCCGCCTCACGCCGGAAGCACGCGAGCGACAGATCGTCGAAAAGGCGGTCGAACACTTCGCGACCCACGGTTTTTCCGGCAGCACGCGCGAGCTCGCGCGGCAGATCGGCGTGACCCAGCCGCTGCTCTACCGGTATTTCCCGAGCAAGGAAGCGCTGATCGATCGCGTATACGACGAGGTCTACACGTGGGACCCCGCGTGGGAAAAACTGATCGCCGACCGCTCGGTTCCGCTCCAGCAGCGGCTCGTCGCGTTCTACCGGTCGTACGCGCAGACGATCCTGCGGCGCGAATGGATCCGCACGTTCATCTTCGCGGGGCTCAGCCGCGAGGGCTTCAATACGCGCTATCTGTCGCGGCTGCGCGAACGCGTGTTCCTGCCGGTGCTGCGCGAGCTGCGGCACGCGTACGACATCGCGACACCGGCGTCGGAAGCGCAGCGCAACGCGGAAATCGAACTGGTGTGGAGCCTGCACGCGAGCATCTTCTATCTCGGCGTGCGCAAGTGGGTATACGGATTGCCGGTGCCCGACGATCTCGACGCGGAAATCGAGCGGCAGATCGACGCGTTCCTGAACGGCACGCCGGCCGCGCTGCAACGTGTCGCGTCCGACGCCTCCGGCAAGCGCCCCCGCCGCAAGTGATGCCGCCGCGCGGCGCGGCGCTCAGGCCGGTTCAGAACGATTCAGCCGCGACGCACGTCACCTGCCCTATCCTCGGACAGCATTGGACGCGTGCCGTATCGCGCACCGCCCGCAAAACCGGGATTCCCACATGACGACCGACACGCTTGCACCGACCCATCACACCGTTACGGCAAACGGCATCCGCCAGCACGTCATCGAGGCCGGCGCGGGGCCCGTCGTCGTGCTGCTGCACGGCTTCCCCGAAACCAGCTTCGCGTGGCGCTTCCAGATTCCGGCGCTCGCACGGCACTATCGCGTGATCGTGCCCGACCTGCGCGGCTACGGTGAAACCGACAAGCCCGCGGCCGGCTACGACAAGCGCAACATGGCCCGCGATCTCGCCGCGCTGCTCGATGCGCTCGGCATCGGGCGCATCGCGCTCGTCGGGCACGACCGCGGCGCACGCGTCGCGACGCGTTTCGCGAAGGACTTCCCCGAACGCGTCGACCGGCTCGTCGTGATGGACAACGTGCCGACGCGCATCGTCGCGCAGAACATGACCGCGCAAACCGCGCGCGCGTACTGGTTTTTCCTGTTCCACCAGGTGCCCGACCTGCCGGAGGCGCTGATCGCCGGCAAGGAAGCCGAATGGCTCAGCTACTTTTTCGCCGACTGGTGCTACAACCCGCACGCGATCTCGGGCGATGCGTTCGACACGTACGTGCGCGCGTATCGGCGTCCGGGCGCCGTGCGCGGCGCGCTGGCCGACTATCGCGCGAACGCCGAAGACGTGCGGCAGGACCTCGTCGATGCGGATGTCAGGATCGCGTGCCCGACCATGGCGATCTGGGGCGAGGATTTCTACGCGGTCGGCAAGATGTTCGACATGAAAGCCGTGTGGGAAGGCATGGCGACCCATCTGCGTGCCGAGCCGATCGCGCAGTGCGGACATCTGCCGCACGAGGAGCAGCCCGAGCGCGTGAACGCGCTGCTGCTCGATTTCCTGCGCGGCTGGGCCGGCTGACGCAACGCCCGCCGCACGCGGCATCATCGGGAGAACATCGGATGGAACACGGATCGGGCCGCAAGGCCGTCATCGCCGGCGGATCGGTCGGCGGGCTGTTCGCGGCGACCGCGCTGCGCGCGACCGGCTGGGACGTCCGCGTCTTCGAGCAATCGCCGCACGCACTCGACAGCCGCGGCGGCGGCATCGTGCTGCAGCCGCCGATCGAGCGCGCGTTCGCGTTCGGCGGCGTGGCGCTGCCACGCGACGCGGGCGTCGATTCGATCGACCGCATCTACGTCGACGCGCAGGACCGGATCGTGCAGCGCTTCGCGATGCCGCAGACGCAGACCGCGTGGAATGCAATCTACACGGCGCTCAAGCGTGCGCTGCCCGCCGGGATCATCCACGCCGGCGACGCGTTCGAGCGGTTCGAGCAGGACGGCGAGCGGATCGTCGCGCATTTCGCGAGCGGCCGCGCCGAGACGGCCGATCTGCTGATCGGCGCGGACGGCGGCCGCTCGACCGTACGCGCGCAGTTGCTGCCGGACGTGCAGCCGGCGTACGCGGGCTATGTCGCGTGGCGCGGGCTCGTCGACGAACGCGCGCTGCCCGAGCAGGTGCTGATGCTGCTGCGCGAACGCTTCACGTTCCAGCAAGGCGACCGGCACCTGTTCCTTACCTATCTGGTGCCCGGCGCCGACGGCGCGACCGAACCGGGCGGGCGACGCGTGAACTGGGTGTGGTACCGGCGGCTCGCGTCCGACCGGCTGCCGTCGCTGTTCCTGGCGCGCGACGGCACGCAGCGCGACGGGTCGCTGCCGCCCGGCGCGATGCGCGACGACAACCGCGCGGAACTCGTCGACGCCGCCGACCGGATGCTCGCGCCGACGCTCGCCGCGCTCGTCGATGCGACCCCCGCGCCGTTCGCGCAGTCGATCGTCGATCTCGCGACCGCACGCATGGCCTTCGGCCGCGCGGTGCTGCTCGGCGACGCCGCCTGCATCGTGCGCCCGCACACCGCGGGAGGCGTCGCGAAAGCGGCGGACAACGCGGTCGATCTGGCCGAAGCCTTGCGCGACGTCGCACGCGGCGCCGCGTTCGACGCCGCGCTGGCGGGCTGGGACGCCCGTCAGCGGGCGGCCGGCGCGCTGTTGTCCGCGCGCGGGATCGCGCTCGGCGCGCGGCTGATGGGCGCGGCGTGACGGCTCGCCGGCCGGAGGTCGACTGCCGCGTGGGGCGGATCGAAGTCGGGATCCAGCGCGCGCAGCACGCTGGCGCGCCCGCCGTCGTCTTCAGGCAGTTGCGGCTGCCCGCGCGCGAAAGCCGGGGCCGCGGCCGCCGCGAGCCACGCGGCGATCGCCAGTCCCGTCGCGCGTGTCGATACAGTGCCCCCCTTCATTGCGCGCTCGCCGTCGACACGGCGGCCGACGTCGCGGCCATTGTCGTGGGCCGGTCGCCATGCGCGATCGCATACAGCTCGCGATTGCGCGCGATCGTCTGCGTGCTCGGCGGATAGTCCCAGTTCGACGTCGGCACGGTGCCGTCGCGCTCCGCCCGGACCAGGTCGGCGCGCACGTCGGCGCGCGTGACCGGTTGGTCGGCGGTTTGCGCAAATGCGACGATCGGTGCGCTCAGCGCACAGGACAGCAGGACTGCACGAATCAGGTTGTTCATGATGTTCACCTCTCGAGATGGCGTGTTCGCGTCCGCAGATCAGGCCGGACCTCCGCTCCGCATCGATGCGATGAGGAGTGGTGTCCATTCTGCGATTCGCGCGCTGTCCGGAAGGTGAGGCGTCGATTACGGTCTTGTCATCTGGTCGGCGGCCCGGCCGCACGGCCGTGTCGGTCAGCGCGTAGCGCTTTCCGGGTTCCGCACGCTGCCCAGGAACCGCGTCAACTCCACCGTCTGCGGCCGCTCGAAGATCTCGTCGGCCGTCCCGCTCTCCCACACGCGCCCCTGGTGCATGAACACGATCCTGTCGCTCACCGCGCGCGCGAAGTTCATCTCGTGGGTGACCATGATCAACGTCATGTCCTCGCGCGCGAGTTGCTCGATCACGCCCAGTACCTCGCCGACGAGCTCGGGATCGAGCGCGGACGTGATCTCGTCGCACAGCAGCACGCTCGGCTTCATCGCGAGCGCACGCGCGATCGCGACGCGCTGTTGCTGGCCGCCCGACAGGTGTTCCGGAAACGCGTCGAACTTGTCGCCGAGGCCGACGCGCTCGAGCATCAGTTCCGCGATCGCGCGCGCCTGCTGCCGGTGCGACTTCTTCACCACCGACTGCGCGAGCATCACGTTCTGTCCGGCGCTCAGGTGCGGAAACAGGTTGTATTGCTGGAACACCATGCCGACCTTCAGCCGCAGCGCGCGCAAATCCGCGTGCCGTGCGTCGACGCGTTCGCCGTCGACCGAAATCGTGCCCGCGTCGATGCTCTCGAGCCCGTTGAGCGTGCGCAGCAGCGTGCTCTTGCCCGAACCGCTGCGGCCGATGATCGACACGACCTGCCCGCGCTCGACGGACAGATCGATGCCCTTGAGCACATGATGGGTGCCGAAGTTCTTTTCGAGACCCCGGGTTTCAACGAGCGGCATGCCATCTCCTTTGCAACGTGCGCGCATAACGGGTAAGCGGATAACAGAGCGCGAAATAGATCAGCGCGACGAGGCCATACACGACGAACGGCCGGAACGTCGCGTTCGAGATCGCGATGCCGACCTTCGTCAGCTCGGTGAAGCCGATGATCGACACCAGCGCCGTATCCTTCACGGCCTGCACGCCGAAGCCGACCGTCGGCGCGATCGCGATGCGCGCCGCCTGCGGCAGGATCACGTGACGCAACTGCTCGACATAACTCATCGCCAGGCTGGCCGATGCTTCCCACTGCCCTTTCGGCACCGCCTCGACGCAGCCGCGCCAGATCTCGGCCAGATAGGCGCTGGTGAAGAACGTGAGCCCCGCGGTGGCCGCGACCCACGGCGAAACGTCGAGCCCGACGAGCGGCAGGCCGAAGAACACGATGAACAGTTGCATCAGCAACGGCGTGCCCTGGAACACTTCGATATAGAGCTTCGCGACGCCGCGCAGCACCGTCGAATTCGACACGCGCATCACGAGCAGCCCGAGGCCGACGAGGCCGCCGGACACGAACGACACGATCGACAGCACGATCGTCCAGCGCGCGGCCAGCAGCAGGTTCGCGAGAATCTGCCCGAACGTGAAATCGGTCATCGCGCACCTCGCACGCGGCGGGAGAACAGGCGGCGCCCCATCGCGCCGAGCGTCGCGCGCATCAGCAGCGCCATCGCCAGATACGCGAGCGTGATCACGAAGTACGTCTCGAACGCGCGGAAGTTGCGCGACTGGATGTAGCTGGCCGCATAGGTCAGGTCGGCCACCGAGATCTGCGACACGACCGCCGACCCGAGCATCGTGATCACGATCTGGCTCGACAGCGCGGGAAACACCTTGGCGAGCGCCTGCGGCAGCACGACGTGGCGCAGCATCTGCGCGCGCGACATCGCCAGCGCGGAGGCTGCCTCCAGATGCCCTTTCGGCACGGCGGCCACGCCCGCGCGCACGATCTCGACCGAGTACGCGCCGAGATTGAGCGTCATCGCGAGGATCGCGGCCGTGTATTCGTCGATGTGCACGCCGAGCGCCGGCAAGCCGAAGAAGATGAAGAACAGCTGGACGACGAACGGCGTATTGCGAATCGCCTCGACGTACGCGCCGATCAGCGGGCGCAACCGCACGGCCGCGCGCGCGTCGGCGCTGTACGCGGCCGCGCCGAGCACGCCGACCGCCACGCCGAGCACGGTCGCGACCGCGGTCAGCGCGAGCGTGATCGCCGCGCCGCTCGCGAACACGCCGGCGTACTCGGCAAGCTCGCCGAATTGAAGCTGGTAGCTCATGGGAACGGGATAAATTCGGGTTCGGACAACGACACGCGCCGCGCCGGGCATCCCCGCCGCGGCGCCGTGTCACGCGACACGGCGATACGTCACAGTCCGGCCGGCAACGGCTGGCCGAGCCACTTGCGCGACAGCTCGCCCAGCGAGCCGTCCTGCTTCGCATGCGCGATCGCATCGTCGATCTTCGCGAGCAGGCGCGGTTCGTTCTTGTTGACGCCGACGAAGCACGGCGAATTCTTGATCACGAACTTGACCTCGGGGCGGCGCGGCGGATTCTTCGCGAGAATCGCCGCCGCGACGATGTTGCCGGCCGCGATCAGTTGCACCTGACCCGACAGGAACGCCTGGATCGTCGCGTTGTTGTCCTCGAAGCGCTTGATCGTCGCATTCGGCGCGAGCTGCGACAGCGCGATCTCCTCGAGCGCGCCGCGCGTGGCGCCGACCGTCTTGCCGGTGAGGTCGGCGGGCCCGCTCACCTTCACGTCGGACGGCCCGAACACGCCCTGGAAATACGGTGCGTACGCGCTCGAGAAGTCGATGACCTTCTCGCGCTCCGGGGTCTTGCCGAGCGACGAGATCACCATGTCGACCTTGTTGGTCGTCAGGTACGGAATCCGGTTCGCACTGTTCACGGGCACCAGCTTCAGCTTGACGCCGAGCGCCTTGGCGAGCAGTCCTGCCATGTCGATGTCGTAGCCCTGCGGCTGCATGTCCGTGCCGACCGAACCGAACGGCGGATAGTCCTCGGGTACCGCGACGCGCAGCGTGCCGTTTTTCGCGATGGTGTCGAGCGCATCGGCATGAGCCGGCGCGGCGGCGAACAGCGCGATCACGGGGGCGGCAAGCAGCGCAGCCAGCCAGGTGCGTCGGGGAAACGGTCGGGTCGTCGGGCTCACGGTGAATCTTCCTTGTCTGGTATGTCGTCGGGCAGCGCGCAACGATTGCGCGGCCGACACCACTCCAGCAAAAACCGGGCCATCGCCGTGAAACGCTTGCCGCACCGGCGCGGGACGGAAATTTCGGCGAACCGTTCGGCGAACCGGATTCCTCATTTCGGTGCATGAGCCGGCGCCGTCGGTAACGGTTGCCCCCGTAGCGCGCGCGGGCGCACCAAATTACCTATCCGGTTCACCCGGCGCCGAGACCCTATGCACGGATTCGAACAGGCTCAGTCCAAATTTGCATTCCGTTTGTGACTGGAATTACGGCTGAATACGTTCGCGACGTACCGTGCCTTTCGTCAGGTCCGACGAATCGCGATCAGGATGGACACGCTCGATTCCGCGCGCTGCTCCCCCGGTACCGGTGGTCCCGATCGTCCCGCGATCGGGGCAAGTCCCATCCCATCCGTGCGCGAGGATACCGTCATGGCATCGATTCCCGACCCGTCGACAACCGGCGAAACCGACAAACGCAGCTGGCTCGAATCGCACGAAGCCGGCTATCACAAGACCCTCGGCAATCGACAGGTGCAGATGATCGCGATCGGCGGGGCCATCGGCACCGGGCTGTTTCTCGGCGCCGGCGCCCGGCTGCAGGCCGCCGGCCCGGCGCTCGCGATCGTCTATCTGGTATGCGGCGCGTTTTCGTTCCTGATCCTGCGCGCGCTTGGCGAGCTCGTGATGCATCGCCCCAGCAGCGGCAGCTTCGTGTCGTACGCACGCGAATTCCTCGGCGAGAAGGCGTCGTTCGTCGCCGGCTGGATGTACTTCCTGAACTGGGCGATGACCGGCATCGTCGACATCACCGCCGTCGCGCTCTACATGCATTACTGGGCGCCGTTCGCGGCCGTGCCGCAGTGGATCTTCACGCTCGTCGCGCTGTGCATCGTCGCGACGATGAACCTGATCGGCGTGAAATGGTTCGCGGAGATGGAGTTCTGGTTCGCGCTGATCAAGGTCGCCGCGATCGTGCTGTTTCTCGTGATCGGCGCGGCGATCCTAGGCACGGGCATGCCGGTGGCCGGCCATGGCACCGGCATGCATCTGATCACCGACAACGGCGGGTTCTTTCCGCACGGACTGATGCCGGCGCTGGTGCTGGTGCAGGGCGTGGTGTTCGCGTTCGCGGGTGTCGAGCTGGTCGGCACGGCCGCCGGCGAATGCAAGGATGCGCGCAAGGTGCTGCCGCGCGCGATCAACAACGTGATCTGGCGCATCGCGATTTTCTACGTCGCGTCGGTCGTCCTGCTGGTCTGCCTGCTGCCGTGGAGTGCGTACAAGGCGGGCCAGAGCCCGTTCGTCACGTTCTTCGGCGCGCTCGGCGTGCCGGGCATCGGCTCGGTGATGAACCTGGTGGTGCTGACGGCCGCGCTGTCGAGCCTGAACTCCGGCCTGTATTCGACCGGGCGCGTGTTGCGTTCGCTGTCGATGGGCGGCTCGGCTCCCGCGTTCCTCGCGCGGATGAGTTCGCAATCGGTCCCGTACGCGGGCATTCTGGTGACGGTCGCGATCTATGTGGTCGGCGTGCTGCTCAATTATCTGGTGCCGTCGAGCGTGTTCGAGATCGTGCTGAACATCGCGTCGCTCGGCATCATCAGCACATGGGGCTTCATCGTCGTGTGCCAGATGAAGTTCCGCGCCGCGGTCAGGCGCGGCGACGTGGAAGACGTAGCGTTCAGGATGCCGGGCGCGCCCGTGACGTCGTGGCTCACGCTGCTGTTCCTGCTCGGCGTGCTGGTGTTGATGGCATTCGACTATCCGAACGGGACGTGGACGATTGCGTCGATCCCGCTGGTCGCGCTGCTGCTCGTGGCCGGCTGGAAGTGGCTGAGCCGTCGCGCGCGCCGTGCGCTGCTCAAGCCGACGATTCCGTCGATCGCGCTCACGCAGAACGTGCTCGAGAACGGCGAGCACTGACTCGCGGCGGCATGCGCGCCGTCGAACGATCCGCCGTCGGGCCGCCGACGGCGGTCGACCGCCGCATTCAGTGATGCTCGTACAGCGGCTGCGCGTCGAGCGACGCGAGCGATGCGAACGACGGCGCAGCGGTCTTTGCCGCGACGCTCGGCCGTGCGGCGGCCGATTGCGCTTGCTGTGCCGCGACCTTCGCTTCGGCGGCCTGGATGTCGTCGGGATAGTACGGATCGCTGCCGACCGGACGATAACCGGCCTTTTCGACGCGGACGAGATCGGCGCGCACGTCGGCCCGTGTGACCGCATGGTCGGTGGTTTGCGCAAATGCGACGATCGGTGCGCTCAGCGCACAGGAAAGCAGGACTGCACGAATCAGGTTGTTCATGATGTTCACCTCTCAAAGATGGCGTGTTCGCGTCCGCATATCAGGCCGGACCTCCGCTCCCCATCGATGCGATGAAGAGTTGAGTGCATTCTGCGATTCGCGCGCTTTCCTGAAGGTGAGGTTTCGATTACGGTTTTGTTATCTGGTCGCTCGCGCCCGTCGCGGGCGCGTCGAGCGGCCGCACTTCCGGAATCATCGCGGCCTGGCCGTGCACGATTCCGTCTGCGTCCATGAGCTGCCACACGGTCGCGCGCTCGATCCAGAACCGCTTGCCGGACTTCGTCACCCGCACGCCGCGGTATTCGGACACGAAGCCGTCGCGCATCACCTTGTCGAGAAACACCTGGCGCTCGTGTCGCTCCATCGGCTCCGCCGACAGACGGGACGGCAACGCCGTCAGTTCATCCCAGTCGTATTCGAAGATCGCCTGCGCGCGCCGGTTGCCGTACACGAACACCGGGTCGGCCGACGTGTCGTGCGCAAGGATGCCGAACGGCGCCGTATCGTACAGCCATGCGGCGCCGTCGGAAGCGCACATGCCGTCGGGCACGAGCGGGCCGTTCACGAACCGGCGATACGAATCGGCAAGAAGGACGAAGAAGTTTGCATCGGTGCGCAACGACATCGGTCTGGCTCCTGAAATCGGCGAGATACGCGAATGAGCGAAGGATTTGCCGCCGGACATTATAGGGATGAAGCGGCGCACCGCCGTCGGCGGCGACGGGTCGGCCAGCCCGCATCGCGCTGGGCGGCCCGCCGCGCGGCCGCCACCGCGCCCGCACAGATAACGGTTTCGTAATCCTCGAGTCAGGGTCGGGTCAACGCCGCGCCGGCAGACTGCATGCTCGTCGCATCGAATGCGCATCCAAGCCCTGCTTCGAGGAGCACCATCATGTGGATCGTCCGGCTGGCGTTACGCAGGCCCTACACGTTCGTCGTACTCGCACTGCTGATCTTCATCGCGGGGCCCCTCGCGCTGCTGCGCACGCCGACGGACATTTTCCCGAGCATCGACATTCCGGTCGTCAGCATCGTCTGGTCGTACAACGGCTTCTCCGCCGAGGACATGGCCAAGCGGATCACGTCGAACTACGAACGCGCGCTCACGTCGGACGTCGACGACATCGAGCATATCGAGTCGCAGTCGCTGAACGGCGTGTCGGTCGTGAAGATCTTCTTCCACCCGGGCGCCGACATCAATCGCGCGATCGCGGAAGCCGCGAGCAACGCCGCGTCGATCCTGCGCATCCTGCCGCCCGGCACGCTGCCGCCGAACATCATCACGTACAACGCGTCGACCGTGCCGATCCTGCAGCTCGGGCTGTCGAGCGACACGCTCCCCGAGCAGCAGCTGTACGACCTCGGCAACAGCTTCATCCGCACGCAGCTCGCGACCGTCCAGGGCGCGGCCGTGCCGCTGCCGTTCGGCGGCAAGATCCGTCAGATCGTCGTCGATCTCGATACGCGTGCGCTGCAGGCGAAGGGGCTCGCGCCGATCGACGTCGTCAACGCAATCAACGCGCAGAACCTGATCCTGCCGGGCGGCACCGCGAAGATCGGCACGCACGAATACAACGTGCAGATGAACGGCAGCACGCAGACGGTCGCCGCGCTGAACGACCTGCCGGTGAAGACGATCGGCGGCAACGTCGTGTACGTGCGCGACGTCGCGCACGTTCGCGACGGCTACGCGCCGCAGACCAACATCGTGCGGGCGGACGGCAAGCGCGCGGCGCTGCTGACGGTCGAGAAGACCGGCAGCACGTCGACGCTGACGATCATCGACCAGGTGAAGGCGATGCTGCCGAAAATCGCGGCCGGGCTGCCGAAGGCGCTGCACATTTCACCGCTCGACGATCAGTCCGTGTTCGTGAAGGCGGCGGTCCAGGGCGTCGTGCGCGAGGCGCTGATCGCCGCGTGCCTGACCGCGCTGATGATCCTGCTGTTCCTCGGCAGCTGGCGCGCGACGCTGATCATCGCGATCACGATCCCGCTCGCGGTGCTCACGTCGCTGCTCGCGCTGTCCGCGCTCGGCCAGACCATCAACATCATGACGCTCGGCGGGCTCGCGCTCGCGGTCGGGATCCTCGTCGACGACGCGACCGTCGCGATCGAGAACATCACGCATCATCTCGAGCTCGGCGCGCCGCTCGAGGAGGCCATTCTGACCGGCGCGGGCGAAATCGCGGTGCCGACCTTCGTGTCGACGCTGTCGATCTGCATCGTGTTCGTGCCGATGTTCCTGCTGACCGGCGTCGCGCGCTATCTGTTCGTGCCGCTCGCCGAGGCCGTGATCTTCGCGATGATCGCGTCGTACTTCTTCTCGCGCACGCTGGTGCCGACGCTCGCGATGGCGCTGATGCGCGCCAAAGGCAGCGGCCGGCCGCCGCGCGGCGTATTCGCGCGCATCGCTCGTTTCCAGGCCGCGTTCGAGCATCGCTTCGAGGCCGTGCGGCTGCGCTACCGCGCGCTGCTGTCGGCGGCGATCGCGCGGCGCCGCCGCTTCGCGGCCGCGTTCCTGCTCGCCTGCGTCGCATCGACCGGCCTCTACGCGTTCGCCGGGCAGGACTTCTTCCCGTCGGTCGACACCGGCGAGATCCGCCTGCACCTGCGCGCGCCGACCGGCACGCGGATCGAGGAAACCGCGCGGCTCACCGACGAAGTCGAAGCGAAGATCCGCGGCGTGATTCCGGCGAACCAGCTCGCCGGCGTGCTCGACAACATCGGCGTGCCGGTGAGCGGGATCAACCTCACGTACGACTCGTCGGACCCGATCGGCACCGAGGACGCCGACGTGCTCGTCACGCTGAAGCCGAATCACGCGTCGACCGCCGCATACGTCGCGAAGCTGCGCAACGTGCTCGCGCAGTCGTTCCCCGGCGTGACGTTCGCGTTCCTGCCGGCCGACATCGTCAGCCAGATCCTCAATTTCGGGCTGCCCGCGCCGATCGACATCCAGATCGTCGGCAACAAGCTCGACCAGAACCGTGCGGTCGCGAATGCGCTGCTCGCGAAGCTGCGCGGCGTGCGCGGGCTCGTCGACGCGCGTATCCAGCAGCCCGGCGACGAACCGGCGATCAACGTGAACGTCGATCGCACGAAGGCGATCCAGGCCGGCCTCGAACAGCGCGACGTCGCGCAGAACCTGCTGATCGCGCTGTCCGGCAGCTCGCAGACGACGCCGAACTTCTGGCTCGATCCGCGCAACGGCGTCAGCTACCCGGTGCTCGTGCAGACGCCGCAATACACGGTGAATTCGCTGCAGTCGCTCGCGAACGTGCCGCTGCCCGCCGGCACCGCCCGCTCGCCGCAGACGCCGGCCGGCGGCCCGGCCGCGGGCGCACCCGCGCAGAACCTGCTCGGCTCGCTCGGCACGTTCTCGCGCGCGACGCAGCAGGCCGTGGTGTCGCACTACAACGTGCAGCCGGTGCTCGACATCTTCGCGTCGGTGCAGGGGCGCGACCTCGGCGGCGTCACGGCCGACGTGACGAAGCTCGTCGACGCCGCACGCGCACAACTGCCGCCCGGCTCGTCGATCGTGCTGCGCGGCCAGGTGCAGGCGATGCACGAGTCGTTCGCGGGCCTGCTCGGCGGCCTCGCGCTCGCGATCTCGCTGGTCTACCTGCTGATGGTCGTGAACTTCCAGTCGTGGCTCGATCCGCTCGTGATCGTCGGCGGGCTGCCGGCGTCGCTCGCCGGCATCGCGTGGATGCTGTTCGTCACGCGCACCACGCTGTCGGTGCCCGCGCTGACCGGCACGATCCTGTGCATCGGCATCGCGACCGCGAACAGCATTCTCGTCGTGAATACGGCGCGCGAGCTGCTCGCGACCGGCGCATCGCCGTGGCAGGCAGCGCTCGACGCAGGCTTCAGCCGCTTCCGGCCCGTCGTGATGACCGCGCTCGCGATGCTGATCGGCATGTTGCCGATGGCGCTCGGCCTCGGCGACGGCGGCGAGCAGAACGCGCCGCTCGGCCGCGCGGTGATCGGCGGCCTCGCGTTCGGCACGGTGTCGACGCTGCTGTTCGTGCCGGTGCTGTTCGGCTTCGTCCACGCGTGGCTCGCGCGGCGTCGCGACGCCGCGGCCGGCCGGCGCGCTCAGCACGCGCCCGATACGCCGGCGCTGCGTTGAGCGCGGACGCCCGCCCTTTCTCATCCTTCGATTCGCCCGACCCGGACCCATCATGAACGACTCGATCGAACCCGTCGCCCCGCCGCCCGCCGCCGAAGCGGCCACCGCGGCCGCAGCCGTACCGCCCGCCGCCCGCGGCGGCGCCCCCGACACCCCGCCGGCCCGCCGCGGCCGCAAGCTGACCGTGCCGCTCGCGGCCGCCGCGCTCGCCGCCGCGCTGCTCGCGCTCGGCATCGTGCCGCGTATCGATGCACGCGCCGCACAGCGCGCGCAGGTGGCCGTGCAGCAGGCGCTGCCGGTATCCGTCGTCGTGCCCGGCACGGCGCCGGCCGACCAGACGCTGACGTTGCCCGGTTCGGTCGCGCCCTATGCGGACGCATCGATCTATGCGCGCACGAGCGGCTATATCGCGCACTGGAGCGTCGATCTCGGCACGCACGTGAAGGCCGGCCAGACGCTCGCGCAGATTTCGGCGCCCGATCTCGACGCGCAGCTGCGCCAGGCGCGCGCCGACGAAGCGAGCGCGCAGGCGAACTACGATTATGCGAAATCGACCGCGCAGCGCTGGCAGGACATGCTGAAAACGCAGTCGGTGTCGCAGCAGGACACCGACACGAAGGTCGCGGACATGAACGCGAAACGCGCGATGCTTGCGTCCGCGCAGGCGAACGTCGCGCATCTCGCCGAGCTCGTGTCGTACGAGTCCGTCACCGCGCCGTTCGACGGCGTGATCACCGCGCGCAACGTCGACGTCGGCACGCTGGTCACCGCGGGCGGCACGCCGGGCAGCCCGGGCCTGTCGGGCGAACTGTTCCATCTCGAACAGACGGACACGCTGCGCGTGTTCGTCGACGTGCCGCAGGACAGCGCGACCGGCGTATCGACCGGCACGCCGGTCTACCTGACGACGCCGCAGTATCCGGGGCGGCGCGTTGCCGCGCGTGTCGCGCGCAGCGCGGGCGCGATCGATCCTGTCACGCGCACGCTGCGCGTCGAGATCGACGTCGACAATCGCGACGGCACGCTGATGCCCGGTGCATATGCGCAGGCGCATCTCGTGTTGCCGAGCGCGGCGCCGGCGCTCGACCTGCCGGTCAGTGCGCTGCTGTTCCGTCCGAACGGCGTGACGGTCGCCACCGTCGGCGCGAACGGACGCACCGCACTGAAGACCGTGCAGATCGGGCGCGATTTCGGCACGCGCGTGGAGATCGTCGCGGGGCTCGCGGCGACCGATCGCGTGATCGATAACCCGGGCGATGCGATCACGGCCGGGGAAGCGGTGAAGATCGTGGCGACCTCGCACGATGCGGCGCCGGTTGCTGCTTCGTCTGCTTCGTCTGCTTCGTCCGCGCAGGCCGCGCAGGCCGCGCAACCGGCGTCCGCGGCCGGTGCGCGCGACGTGCCGCAATTGCGCACAGCCGGCGTCGCACCCTCTGCGTCAACACCCGCTCCGGCGCCCACCCGCGGCTAACCCATCGACGACCACCCACGAGATGCCTGCCATGCGCCTTCTTCATCCGCTCCCGTTCGCTCGCCGCATCGTCGCGCTCGGCGCCGTCGCCGCACTGACCGCCTGCTCGACGCTGCCTCCCTATTCGCCCCCTGCCGTCGCGGTGCCCGCGCACTACGCGGGCGCGCCGGCCGCACCGGCGGAGCAGGCCGGCTGGCGCGCGGCAATGCCGGCCGACGCCGCCGCGCGCGGCGCGTGGTGGACCGTGTTCGGCGACGCCGATCTGAATGCGCTCGAAGCGCGCGTCGACGTATCGAACCAGACTGTGAAGAAAGCCGTCGCCGATCTGCAGCAAGCGCGCGCGATGGTCGACTATCAGCACGCCGGGTTCCTGCCGACGATCACCGCGGGCGTCGCACAAAGCCGCTCGCGCGTGTCGCAGAACCGGCTCGGTTCGTCGCTCGCCGGCAAAACGACGCCCGACTACCAGGCCGGCGTGGCCGCGAGCTGGGAACCGGACGTGTTCGGCCGCGTGCGCGACGCGGTGACCGGCGCGCAGGCGAATGCCGCCGCGAGCGCGGCCGACCTGCAGGCCGTGAAGCTGTCGGTCACGGCCGAACTCGCAACCGACTATTTCGCGCTGCGCTCGCTCGACACGCAGAAGCAGTTGCTCGACGACACGGTGCGCGCGTACGCGGACGCGCTGACGCTGCTCAAGCAGCAGCTCGCGGCCGGTGCGATCGACGCGTCGGCGGTTGCGCAAGCCGACACGCAGCTCGAATCGACGCGCACGCAGGACACCGACATCGATGCGTCGCGTGCGCAGTTGCAGCACGCGATCGCGACGCTCGTCGGCGAGAGTGCATCGACGTTCGCACTGCCGCCGCGCGTGCAGGCGTTCCACGTGCCGGCCATTCCGGCCGGCGTGCCGTCGCAATTGCTGGAGCGGCGGCCCGACATCGCGGCGGCCGAGCGTCGCGTCGCGGCCGCGAACGCGCAGATCGGCGAGGCGCGCGCCGCGTTCTTCCCTGATCTCGTGCTGTCGGCGAGCGCCGGCCTCGAGAGTTCGTTCTTCGCGCCGTGGCTCGCGGCGCCGAGCCTGTTCTGGTCGCTCGGCCCGCAACTCGCCGGCACGCTGTTCGACGGCGGCCGCCGCAGCGCGTCGCTGCGGGGCGCGCATGCGCAATACGACGGCGCGGTCGCCGATTACCGGCAAACCGTGCTCGTCGCGTTCCAGCAGGTGGAGGATCAGTTGTCCGCGATCGATGCACTCGCGTCCGAAGCCGGCAGCCAGCAACGCGCGACCGACGCGGCCGACCTGTCGCTGCGACTGACGACGAATCGCTTCAACGCGGGCGCCGTCAGCTATCTGGACGTGGTGACCGCGCAGACGATCGCGCTGACGAACCGGCGCACGGCCGATCAGATCGACGCGCGGCGGGTCGAGGCCGAAGTCGGGTTGCTGAAGGCGCTGGGTGGTGGCTGGCAGGCGAGCGCGAGCGCAGTATCAGGCGCGGAATCGAACACCGACGCGAAGGAACACGCGGCGGCCGTGCGGCCCGAAGCCGCCGTCGCGCTGCCGCCGGCCGGTTGAACCTACAAGGAGCGCGTGCCGCGCGCCATGCCCGCAAAAATCTTTTCGCGCCGCACTTACGATGCTGTCTTTCCGCCTCGGCGCAGGCCTCAAACGATGGTGTTGAAGCGCGGCCTGGGCGTGCGCCAAGGCTCAATGTGGACAGCCTCCAATACCCTGTAAAACAAGCACTAGCGTCGCCCCCACCGGGCTTCGGATGATCGTTATATTGTTGTGCGCGCACCCAATTTGTTGATCATCTGTTACGTGCACGCTATGCTCTTGTCACGAGTTGTTTGCCTCATTACGCCGCTCATGAGCCAAATCTGAAATTGCAAGCTCTTGAAAGCGCATTAGCACAATCTTCGCGCATACTTCCCCCATTTTTTACATGAGCGCAACGCGTGCAGACACGAAAAGAACGTCGCTCTCAGCCTTTGCTGACGGCACTACCACGAGTGCTCCCATTAGCCGTATCTGGGCTGACTGTTAGCAGCACCTTCGAACGGCAACAGCTATGGACCACGCTGTTGCTCGCCCCCGTTCAACTGGGCGCGACCGTCTGATGTGCGGCTTGGCTGGGCTGATTCGCTATGACGGCCAGGCGCCCGCACAGGTCGAGCGGGTGCTCGCCATGCGCGAGCGACAGCGGCATCGTGGGCCGGACGGCCGGGGCTTATGGCATGACCAACACGCCGTGCTTGCTCACGACCGTTTGGCGCTACTCGACGCCGAGCATGGCGCGCAGCCGATGCGCAGTGCCGACCATCGTTACGTGCTGGTCTACAACGGCGAGGTCTACAACTATGCGGAGCTTCGCCGCGAACTGAGCGCGCGCTGGTCGTTCCACACGAACACCGACACCGAGGTGGTGCTCGCCGCGTATGCGGTTTGGGGCGAAGCGTGTCTTCGGCGCTTCAACGGCATGTTCGCGTTCCTGGTGTGGGACACCCGTCGTCAGCGAGCCTTTGCCGCGCGCGACCGGCTGGGCGTCAAGCCGTTCGTTTACCTGCAACAGGGGGCGGAATTCCTGTTTGCCTCTGAGGCCAAAGGACTGCTGCCTGCGATGCACGCGCCGCGTGCGAATAGCGACGCCGTGCTGGAATACCTGGTGGCGCCGTTCTTCAGCGGCGTGGCCCAACCCATGTTCGAAGGCATGGCGTACCTGCCGCCCGGGCATCTGCTGCGCCTGGATCGCGATGGCTTGCAGCTATCGCGCTGGGCGCCGGAGATTGCCGAAAACCCGGTTGCCAGGGCCGACGATATCGCTCCCGCGCTGCGCGAGCGGCTGGCCGCGGCCGTCCAGCGCAGCTCGATCGCCGATACACCGGTTGGCCTGTTTCTCAGCGGTGGCCTCGACTCCACGCTGATAGGCGGCCTGGCGCGAGCAGCGGGTACGACACCGCCGTGCTTCACCATTCGCTTTGAAGATCACGATCGCTACGACTACGCGCGTTCGCTGATCGTGGCTTCCGATGATCAGCCTTTCGCCGAACAGGCCGCAAATGAATTGGGTCTGCCACGCGAAGACGTCGCACCGACGCGCTCCGCGCTGGCCCAGGATCTGCTGCAATTGGCCACCCAAAACGATGCACTGCCCGCATGGGAACAGGAGCTGGCGCAACATTACCTGGCGCGAGCCGCCAGCACGCGCCTCAAGGCGGTATTGGTGGGCGATGCCGCCGATGAAACGCACTACGGTTATCACTTTCTGCTCGACCCGCACGCCACCCGTGACCCGACCCATATCCTGCAACGCTTGACCGGCGATCCCTATCTACGGCCCGGCCTGCTGGAGCGACCGTTGCAACACTACGGCGAGGTCTATCGCCAACTGGCGATCGCGGCCGGACACGATTGGCATACGCCCGCGTCACGTTTGCGCGCCACGCAATGGCTGGTGCGCCATCGTTGGTTGCAGCGGCTGTTGCATAACGGCGATATCCATGGCATGGCACATGGACTGGAAGCGCGCGTCCCCTTCAGCGATACCGAAGTTTTGGACCTGGCTGCCACCATTCCGGCCGAGCTGGCGCTACGTGACGGTGTGGAAAAGGCCATGTTGCGTGAAGCGTCGCGCGGTGCGTTGCCGGAAGCCGTGCGCCTGCGCAGGAAGTCGGCCTTACCCAAGGATCAAGGCAACGGCGAGTCATTGCGCCAGCACACCCGCGAAATACTGGCTACGGACGCCGACCGCATCGCCGGCTTGCTCGACGTACCCCGGCTGCAGCGCCGCTGCGCCGATCCATTGCCGCTGAATGAGCAAGAGCGCGCCGTCATGTTTCGGGCGTGCTCGTTGGCTCACTGGTCGCGGGTTCACGGCGTGAGCATGCCATGAGGCGAGCGTTGTTTCGCGTGGCGCCCGAGACGGGGCATCTCGATCTTTGAGTCGAACCGGACCAGCGCTTGCGAACCGCTAGGCTTCGAAGTGGCGTTCTACGCGCCCGCCATCCCAGCCTGGTCGGATTGTTGAAGACGCTGGGCGGCGGCTGGCAGGCGAGCGCAAGCGCAGGCGCGGAGTCGAACACTGGCGCGACGGAACCCGCGGCGGCCGTACGGCCCCGACCCGCCGTCACGCAGCCGGCGGCCGGTTGAACGTGAGCACGAACCGCGTGCCGCGCGCGTCGCTTTCGACCTGCGCGGTGCCGCCGTGCAGTTCCATCACCGAGCGCACGATCGCGAGGCCGAGCCCGGCCGTACCGCCCGGCACACCGCCGCTGCGCGCGGGGTCGCCGCGCACGAAGCGGTCGAAGATCCGCGGCAGCAGCGCGGGATCGATCGGCTCGCCCGGATTCGCGACGACGACGCGCACCGCGTCCGGCGTTTCGTCGACACGCAGCGTGATGACACCGCCGGCAGGCGTGTAACGCAGCGCGTTCGCGAGCAGGTTGCCGACCGCGCGACGAAACAGCTCGACGTCGGCGGTCAGCTGCCCGTGCCCGTCGACGCGCAATGACGAGCCCGCTTCGTCGGCGAGCCCCTCGAAATACTCGGCGATGCGCTCGAGTTCTTCACGCACGTCGAACGCGCGCTGCCGCGTGACGAAGCTCGGATGCTCGGCTCGCGCGAGAAACAGCACGTTCTCGATCATCCGCGCGAGACGGTCGTATTCCTCGAGATTCGATTCGAGCAGCGTCTGGTACTCGTCGACCGAACGCGGCCGCGCGAGCGCGACTTCGGTGGCGCCGCGCATGTTGTTAAGCGGCGTGCGCAAGTCGTGCGCGAGATCGGCGCTGAATTGCGACAGATGCGCGAACGCCTGCTGCAGGCGGCCGAGCATCGCGTTCTGCGCATCGACGAGCGCGCGCAGCTCGGGCGGCGCGCGCGACGCATCGAGCCGCGTGTCGAGCTTGTCGACCGTGATCCGGCCGGTGTCGTCGACGATCTCGCGCAGCGGCGCGAGCGCCTTGCGAATCAGCCCGTAGCCGAGCAGTAGCGCGAACAGCGCGCCGAGGGCGCCGGCGAGTTTGAGCCGGTCGCGATAGCCTTCGAGCAGATCGGCGCGGTCGCGCATGTTGCGCGCGATCGCGATGCGGATCGGCGTGCGGTCGCCGAGCGCGGCCTCGATCAAGACGCCGCGCATCGGCGTGCCGCCGCCAGTGGCCCACGTGACGAGCCGGTCGGCCGTGATCCGGTCGTTCGCGGGAACCGGCGCCGCGTGCGGCGCGAACAGCTGCGCGTCCGCCAGCGGAACGGATGCGGCCGCAGGCGGGTCGTCGAGCGCGGCGAGCCGGACGTTGTGACGCGCGAGCACGTCGCCCTGCGCATCCACGACGACCATCGACAGCGCCTCGTTGCCCAGCACCTGGCTCGTGAGCCGCTCCGCGTGCGCGCGAACCGCATCGAGCGACTCGAGCTCGCCCGCGAGCCGGCGCGTGTGACGCGCGGCCAGCACGATGTCGAGATCGTCCTGTGTGTTGACCTGCCGCTCGAGGCCCGCATACACGTACGCGCCGACGAGCGCGAACGCGGCGAGCGTGGTGGCGGCGAACGCGAGCGCGAGCGTCGCCGCAAGCGAGCGCGGGCGCGTCATGCGTCGTCCTTCGGTTCGAGCACGTAGCCGACGCCGCGCACGGTATGGATCAGCTTGACCGGGAACGCGTCGTCGATCTTCGCGCGCAGACGCCGGATCGCGACCTCGACGACGTTCGTGTCGCTGTCGAAATTCATGTCCCACACGTACGACGCGATCTGCGTGCGGCTCAGCACCTCGCCCTGCCGGCGCGCAAGCAGCTGCAGCAGCGAGAATTCGCGCGGCGTCAGGTCGATTCGCGTCGCGCCGCGCTTCACGCGGCGGCGCACCACGTCGATTTCCAGATCGCCGACCGTCAGATGTTCGGTCTCGCGCGGCGGCCCGCGACGGGCGAGCGTGCGGATGCGGGCGAGCAGTTCGACGAACGCGAACGGCTTCACGAGGTAGTCGTCGGCGCCGAGTTCGAGGCCGTGCACGCGGTCCTGCACGTCGTCGCGTGCGGTCAGGAACAGCACCGGCGTCGTGTGTGTTTCGCGCAGCCGCTTCAGCACGCCCCAGCCGTCGAGCACGGGCAGCATCACGTCGAGCACGATCACGTCGTAACGCTCTTCCTGCGCGAGCATCAGCCCTTCGGCGCCGTCCTTCGCCAGATCGACGCTGAAGCCCGATTCCTCGAGCCCCTTCTTCAGGTACGCGCCCGTCTTCGGTTCGTCTTCGACTATCAGGATGCGCATGGCCGGCTCCGTCGCTTTCGTGGGGACATCCGGCGATGTTACCCGGAAACGGCGACACGGCTTCGCTCCGTGCAGGCGCGAACGGCGTAGATGACAAAACGGTAATCAGACGGTCAGCCTGGCGTGCGGTCACGGTGCCAGGCGGCGGGTTCCCGTGCCGTCAGCCCGATCGGGCGCCACATTGCTTTTATTGACGACGCACAGTCCGCAAACGATTGCGCACAAGACGAAAATAAAACGTTTATGTACCATTCAGATAATAAGGATCACTTCCAGATATGAACACGAACCGTGTCTGACACATGAATTTCATTATGTACTTAAAACGGGAGTGAAACGATACGCTCGTCTCCCCGGCGCCCATATGGGTGCTTCCGCGCCTCCACCTTCTAGTTATTGCACCCACCGGCTGCCCAAATGCTTCGAGCGTGACCGAAATCGGCGCGCTTGTCGGACGGTTGGAGTGTGCCGGATTCCATCGCCGTCTTGTCTGACAAAACCCACCGAACGAGCGATGCGAGTGCGTGCGTACCGCATACATCGCATGCTTCACATACGAATGGCCCGTCACATCGTCCCCACGGCCACCCATTATTCTCGACCGGACGTCGACGCGGATGCGAACGCGATTGCCCTGCATTGCGCAGACCATTTCCATGAGAACAGACGTAGCACCCTTCAACGCAAGACCATGCCGCTAGTCAGACCGAGGTTTTCAACGCAATTGTCGCTACTCAGGGCACTTGCCGCGGCGTTGTGCGCATCGCTGATCGCAATCATCTGGTTAATGGCCAGTTGCACCGAGGGCCACCGGATCGCATCCGCCAGGCAGCGCGCGAGCGACGCGTGCGAGGCGATTGCTTCCCACTACACGCTGTCGTTACCGCACGCGACGGAGCCGAACGTTGAACTGTTGCGCGACGTACTCAACACGGCCCTTGCCGCATCCGCGGGTATCGAGGGAGGGTTCTGGCGGGCTGACGCGCCGCGCTCCACGCCGCCTGTGAGTGCGCCCGGGCATGGCGGTGGATTCCTCGCTTATGCGTTTCCTTCTTACCCGGGCAGCGGCATCAAGCGCGACATTCCGGAAGCGGAAACGCCGCTGATCCTGAGTGCGCTCTCCGCCGCTTCCAGCGCCGTTCGTCCCGCCGCCGAGATAGTCGGACGACACCGCGAGGCGGTTATCGCGATCGCGTGCCCCGTGAACGGACATACCGGGCTCTATGCGTGGACCCTCGTGCGCGCGCAATCGATGTGGGTCCGTCAGGGCGACGCCATCGTAGCGACGTTCGCCGGCGCGCTGGCGGTTCTGTTCGCCGTTTCCCTGTATCTCGCATTCGCACTGTGCGCATGGCGCGACAAACTGGTACGGCTCGACACCGCGCTCTCGAACGACGACGCCGATTGGACCGGAAGCATCTCCTGCCCGGGCGAACCGGAACTCGATCGAATCGCGCATGCATTCAACCGCTGGATTGCGCGTACCCGCGATGCGCGCGAACGGGCGAGCGAACTGGAAACACGCCTCGCTCACGCGCATCGTGTCGCGCTGCTCGGCACACTGGCCGCCGAGGTTGCGCATGAAATCCGCAATCCGGCCGGCGCGATGCGATTGAAAGCCGAAAACGCGCTGGCCGGTGATGCCTCCCGGCAGCAATCGGCACTGCGCTCGATACTCGGCCAGATCGAGCGCATCGAAATCCAGGTGTCGAGGCTCCTGGCGCTCACCCAGCCCGTTACGCCGCGCGTCGAGCCGGTCGATCCGGCCACATGGCTTCCGGAAAGCGTGCAGACACACGATGAGTTCGCGCGCAGCAAGGATGTCGCGTTGACGGTGGCCTGCAATATGCCGACGGCGTCCGCCGGGGAAATGACCGATCGCCCCGTTTTCGACCCCGCCCAGATGCGCCGTGCCCTCGACAATCTGATCGTCAATTCGCTGGCGCACGTTCGCCCGGGCGGCACGGTTCACATCGAGGCCAGCCGTCGCGCTTCGCCATGTGGCGTGCGCTTCGTACTCGAAGTCGCCGACGACGGCCCCGGCGTGGCCGAAGCCGAGCGCGTGCGCATCTTCGAACCCTTCGTCAGTGCGCGGCCCGGCGGCTGCGGGCTGGGTCTCACCCTGGTTCGAGAGATCGCAGCGTCGCACGGCGGCAATGCCTATCACGCCGCCACCCCTACTGCCTGCTTTGTCATCGATATCCCATGGCAACCATCCTGCTGATCGACGACGACGATGCCTTCTGCGAAGGATTGTCTGAAACGCTGACCGATCTCGGTCACGAAACCCTATGCGCCGGCACGGGCAAGCACGCGCTCGCTCGCATCGAGCGAGGTCTGCAACCCGCCTGCATCTTTCTCGACATCCGGCTGCCGGACATGGACGGAATAGCCGTACTCGAGAAGCTGCGGCACGTCGATCGCCTCGCGACGGTACCCGTCGTGGTACTGACCGCCTATGCCCGTAGCGGCAACACGATCGCCGCCATGCGCTTGGGCGCGTTCGACCACCTGGCGAAGCCGGTCGGCCGCGACGATATCGCGCGTCTGCTCGAGCGCATCTTCGCGGCCCATTCTCCGTCCGACGCCGTTGCCCGTATGCCTGCGAACGTCGATGCATTCGACGAGCCTGTCGGTACGGAACCGCGCTTGCTCGGCATCAGCGCGGCGATGCGCGAAGTACAAAAATGTATCGGCCGCGCGGCAGCGTCGGACGCGACCGTTCTCATCACCGGGGAAACGGGAACCGGCAAGGAAATCGCGGCCAGGGTGCTCCACGTCGAGTCGTCGCGTCGCGCTCGCCCGTTCGTTGCCGTCAATTGCGCGGCGATTCCCCATGAGCTTCTCGAAAGCGAGCTCTTCGGCCATTGCAAAGGCGCTTTCACGGGCGCCACGGCCGCACGGACGGGCCGGATCGTCGAAGCCGATGGCGGCACGCTTTTTCTGGATGAAGTCGGCGACATGGCGACCTGCATGCAGGCCAAGCTGCTGCGCGTGCTGCAGGAACAACAAGTCACCCCGCTCGGCGTCAACCGGTCCGTTTCGGTGAACGTCCGCGTGATTGCAGCAACCCACCGGGACCTGCGGACCATGGTCGCGAACGGAACGTTTCGCGAAGACCTGCTTTACCGACTCAACGTCATCCCCATTCATCTGCCGCCGCTGCGCGAACGGCTGGACGATATCCTGCCGCTCGCCGTCCATTTTCTCGACACGACGTCGAGCACGACTACGACGAAGCGGCTGTCCGTGCAGGCGGAGCGCCGCCTGATCGCGTATGCGTGGCCGGGCAACGTACGCGAACTGCGCAACGCGATCGCACGCGTGAATGCGCTCGCGCCCGGCGCCGTCGTCACTGGATGCGATCTCGCGTTCCTCGACGAACCGGGTGTTCCGTCGCGCGACGCGCTGCTGCCGGTCGCGATGCTCAATCGTCCGCTGTCGGAAGCCCTCGCCGCCGTCGAGCGCGAGATGATCCTGCGCACGCTGGCACTCACCGGCGACAATCGCGCGGAAGCGGCGAAGCGGCTCGGTATCAGCCGCCAGTCCCTGTACACGCGCATGGCGAACCTCGACATCGGCTAGCGCCGGATTGCCGGACACACGTGTGCGGGCGCGTTGACACGCTCGCTGCCGCACTGCCGGCGCGGCCTTGTCGCCCGGCTCTACAGTGCTTCACCGCGTCCAAGCTGAAACACCGAGACGACCTCCACCAGTTCCCGTGACTGCTGGCGCAGACTGATTGCCGCCGCAGCAGTTTGCTCGACCAACGCGGCGTTTTGCTGCGTCGTGCGCTCCATCTGGCCGACGGCTTCGCCGATCTGGGCCACGCCGAGCGATTGCTCGGTGCTCGCGGCGCTGATTTCGCTCATCGTCTCGGTGACGCGACGAATCGAGTTCACGACTTCTGTCATCGCCACCCATGCGCGCTCGACTTCCGTCGAACCTTGAGCGACGCGCCCCACGCTCGAGCCGATGAGCTTCTTGATCTCCCTGGCCGCATCGGCGGAACGTCCGGCCAGGCTGCGCACTTCGCTGGCGACCACCGCGAAGCCTCTTCCCTGCTCGCCGGCACGCGCGGCCTCGACCGCGGCATTCAAGGCCAGGATGTTCGTCTGAAAGGCAATGCTGTCGATCACCCCCGTGATGTCCGAGATTTGGCGGGAACTGTCGTTGATGCCCTTCATGGTTTCCACGACCTGGTTGATCACTTCGCCGCATTGCGCGGTCACCGTCGATGCATTCATCGCCAATTGATTCGCTTCGTGAGCGTTGTCGGCGTTCCGTGCCACGGTGGAACTCAGTTCCTCCATGGACGCGGCGGTTTGCTCGAGCGCGCTGGCCTGGCTCTCCGTGCGGGAACTGAGATCGTCGTTGCCCTGCGCGATTTCGGCGCTCGCCGCCGCGAGGTGATCCGAGCCGCGGCGCACGTTGGACACCACGCGAAGCAGTGCAGCCTGCATGTCACGCAAGCTGCCGAGCAGTCGGCCGAGTTCGTCCGTGCCATGAACGTCGACATGAACGCTCAGGTCGCCTCTGGCCACCCGATGCGCGACGTCCGTCGCGCGCATGAGCGGCTGGGTAATGCTGCGGGTGATCAACCATCCGCATACCACGCTCAGCAGCATGCCGACAACGCCGAACGCGATCATCAGCGTGCGTCCGAATCGATAATTCGCGTCGATCTCGGCCGCAAGTCCGTCGATTTCTTCGCGCTGGTACGTCACCAACGCGTCGACTTCTTCGACGAGTTGCCGCGCGGTCGGTATGAACTGCTGTTCGAGCAACTGGTCGGCCTGTTCCGCTTTTCCTTCCTTCTTCAGCGCATAGATCTGATCCCGGATGGCGAGGAAGCGCTTGCGTTGCTGGCCGATGGCAGCGAACAAGCGCTTTTCCGCGTCCGACGTCATCACCGCCTCGATGGCCGTCTGCTTCGCCGCGGACACTTTCGATGCGGCGATGGCTTCGTCGTTGAAATAGTTGGCCAGCCCCGGATCGGCACTCTTCGCAATCGCGGTAGTGCGCGTCACCGCGACGCTGATTTGCCGGGACCAGTCATTGACGAGCCGCTCGGTCTGCAACGGCCTAGCGACCATGTCGCGGGTGGCCTGGGCAACGGAAGACAGACGCATCAGTCCGATGACGATCCCGATCAGCGACATCGCCAATACCATCGCAAAACCGAGCCCCAGCCGCTTGCCGATGTTCAACTTCGAAATAACGGTCAACATACCGGTCACTTGTTCGTGTTGTTGGAAAAATGGATGAATTGCAGATACGTGACTCGCGAGCGTATGTCGCGACATGCCGAAGCAAGACCATTTTTGTCGTATTAGTAGATCAACATGTTCTCGGCGATCGCGTGCTTCAACGCCTTCAGAACAAGCGTGAAAAGACGAGATACCTGCATTTCGACCTCGTCATCCTCGAAGGTCACGAGGGCCCGCACCCTGTTCCCTTCGATGCCGCCGAGCCAGTCGAGGTCTTGCGGGCGCGTCGACCACACCAGCAACGGCACGCCCCGCGGCAATCGACGCAACCCGCAATCCGTGCTTGTCTTCGCCGCCTCGGGGACGCCACCCGGCATGAGCGACGCGCTCCATGCACGGTGCGCATCGACCGGATCGTCAATCTGGAGAAGCGCGACTTCCGGCATCGCCGTGAAGCAGGCTACGGTCGCTGAAACCGCGGCAGCGCCGAGGCTTGGATCAATGACGACACACACGCGGGCCCGCTCCGAAGGCGGTAACAGCCAATTCCACGTCGACGCCCCCGACGATGCCGTGTCCAGTTTCCTTGCACTCATTCCGATCTCACCTCGCATGTGGTCGAAACAGTCCCGGACCGCACCCGTCGAAGCAATCGCTCGGCTGTGCGGAATTCCCTCGATGCGCTGCCTCATCGGAGATTCAACATTGATCGACATCCGCGCAATGCAATCAAACTCAGCACGCCGACCAGCATCAGGTAAAACGCCGGCGATGCCAAATTGCCTGTCTGATGGATCAACGATGCGACGATCAGCGGCGCGAAACCGCCAAACAGCGTGACGCCGATGTTGTAGCTGATGGCCATACCCGTCGCTCGGGTTTCTGTCGGAAAGACTTCCGCCATCAGCGCCGGAAGCGCGCCGAAATAGACCGCCTTGAGCGTCCCGATCCAGGCCATCATCGCAATGAGCCTTCCCAGATCGGGATGCGCGCCAAGCAATTTGAAAACCGGATAAATGGTCAGGATGAACGCCATCCCGGCCCAGATCATCAGCCTGACGCGGCCGATCCTGTCCGACAGATAGCCGACGAACGGCGTAACGAACGTCAGGATCCCGCCGGTCAACATCGTTGCAATGAAGCCGAAACTGGCGGGCAGATGAAGCTCGCGTACCGCGTAGGTCGGAACATAAAGAATGACGTAACTGGCGCCGGTGGAAAGAACGAGCGTACCGATCGCCAACAACATTCTGGCTTTCTGATTGACGAACACTTCCCTTACCGGGAACGATTCGCGCCTTTCACGCGTTGCGCCGTCGGCCTCATGCACGTGCTTTCGCAAGTACAGGCCGACGGGGCCGATCAACACGCCAAAGAGAAACGGTATGCGCCAACCCCATGCGTCGATGGCGTCTGCATCGAGGGTCGAGGTCAGGAGAACGCCAAAACCGGCCGCGAGCATATAGCTCAACCCCTGACTCGCGAACTGGAAGCTGGCGAACAATCCCTTGCGTTCGGGGCACTGTTCCACCAGAAACGCAGTGGTACTGCCGAACTCGCCGCCAGCGGAAAAACCCTGAAGCAGTCGAGCGCAGATGACCAGAATCGGCGCGATCATGCCGATCGACTCGTAGCTCGGCGTCAGTGCGATCGTCGTCGTGCCCACCATCATCGTCACGATCGACACCATCATCGATGCCTTGCGACCGCGACGATCCGCATACGACCCCAGCACGAGCGCGCCGATCGGCCTGGCCAAATACGAGATCGCGAACGTCCCGAACGTCAGAAGAAGGGATACCCCGCTGCTCGACGCCGGAAAGAAAGCCTTTGAAATCGAGATTGCGAAGAATCCATAAATCAGTATGTCGAACCACTCCAAAGCATTGCCGACGGTTGCAGCGGACACCAGTCGAAAAACGTTAGGAGCCTGTTCTCTAGTCGGCGCGGCATCCACCATTTCCATAGTACGCATCTCATTCTCCGTTAACTTACGACAACAAGTGCATTAAAAATTGGCGTCTTATGCCTGGACGACGAGCGCTCCTTCCTTGCGTCGGTCCCGGACGGCGGATGCCGACTCCCCGAGATCCCAGAATATGCCGGCCATGATCTGCAGCGCCTCACGCGCGACGCTTCCAAGCAGGTGTTCGTTCGGGGCGTGCTGCGAACAGGCTCCGTACGAGTGCGGAATCCAGATCGTCGGAAGGCCCAGAACGTCGGAAAAGACGTCGTTGGGCAGCGACCCGCCAAGATTGGGAAGCAAATCGGGATGCTTTCCGGTCGTCCGCTCGATCGAATCGAGCGCCCATGCGACCCACGGATCTTCCGGCGGCAGGCGCGTGGCGCCCATTCGCTCGCCGATAGCCACCTCGACCCTGTCGAACCCGCATGCGTCGAGGCGATGCCGTAGAACTTCTTCGAAGCGCCCGCAATCCGTACCGACGACGTATCTGAGTTGGCAATGCGCATGCGCAACAGGAGGAATCGCGCCGATCGGGCTGATCGGGTTACCGGTGGTAAAGGCCAGTACTTCCAGCGCGTTCCATGCATAGACACGCTCCTGGGTGGTCAACCCAGGTTCGCCCCAATCGGCATCGACGTGAGGATCGTTGGGCCCGCCACCGACGCTAATATTCTTCAGCGCAGTTCGTACCGAGGCCGGAATATGCGTCGGCAACAGCGCGTCGACGAGGATCCGCCCACGCCCGTCGACGAGCGACGAAATCGCGTTCGCGAGTACGGTTCCGGCATTGCCGAGCGCCCCTCCCCAATTTCCGGAATGATGGGCGCCCGACCGGAGCCGAACGGAAAGCGTGAAGTTGACGAATCCGCGCGACCCGAGAAAAACACAGGGGACGTGCGATCTGGCCCGGGGGCCATCCGAAGCGATCAGAACGTCGGCTGCGAGAAGGTCCTTGTTCTGCTCGCAGACTGCACGTAGCCCGGGCGATCCGGTCTCCTCCCCCATCTCGAGCAGCAGCGTCGCATTGAAACCCAGACGTCGATTTCTGGCCTCGATGACTTGCTCCAGCGCGGCGAGGTTGATCGTGTGCTGCCCTTTGTTGTCCGCCGTGCCCCGCCCAAACCACCGGTCTCCTTCAATCGTAATGTTCCATGGCGACATCTGGTCGTTCCACTGTCCGTCATGGCCACGGACGACATCACCGTGCCCGTACATCAGGATCGTCGGAAGCGAGGGATCCTCGATACGTGTCGCAATCAAGAACGGCGCGCTCCCCGCAACCGGGTTCTCGACGATACGAGACTCAAAACCAATACGGTCGATCGATGGGATGATCTCGTCGACGAGGTAGGCTCGAAGCTCGCCGGCCCTTCCGGAATCCTGACTTTCCGTCGCCATGTGGACGCGTCGCGCGAGATCTGTCAGGAATCCACCCGAATCGAAATATTTTGTGGCAGAGTCGATTGCTTGGCGACGCGTCATGGTGATCCTCGCGTGTATCGTGGAAGAGCGGTTTGTGCAGCCCTGATGGATCAAGCGTACGGAGCCAAAACGCGCACCACAATTGACTTTTTTGCGTGCCCTGCTTTCCAATAACGCAAACTTGGCGGACGTCATGCACAACGCTGCACTCCGATACTTCCTTGCCGTTGCCAACACCGGTTCGCTGAGCGAGGCGTCCGAAAAGCTGCACGTTTCGATCTCGGCGATCAGCCGTCAGATAACGAAGCTCGAGGAGGAGGTCGGCTGCCCGCTGTTCGAGCGTCAGGCGCGCGGCATGGTCCCCAACAAGGCCGGGGAGCTGTTGGCTGCGCATGTCCGGCGAACCCTGCTTGAAGGTCAGCAGGTGCTCGAGGAGATCAAGGCGCTGAACTCATTCGATCGAAGCACGATCCGCGTCTCGACGTCGGAGGCGTTTGCCCGGGATGTTCTCCCTCGCGCCATCACGCAATTTCTGGAAAAGTCGCCCGGTACCCGTTTCGAGGTGGCAGTGACAGCGCCGAAAGAGGTGACGGCACACGTACGGAGCGGCGAAGCCGATATCGGCCTGACGTTCGGTGTCGTACGAGAGCCGGAGATCAACGTCGAGTACACGCGGAGCGCGCCCATTTGTGCCGTCATGCCCCGTTCTCACGCGCTGGCCGGGCATGCGACGGTATCGATGGCCGAGTTGCGGAATTTCCCGATTGCGCTGCTTGACCGCGGCACGACGATCCGTCAGCTTTTCGATACGACGGCGAGCCTGGAGAATCTTCTCTTCGAGCCTGTCCTGACCTGCAACAACTCCAACACGCTGTATGCATTCACTCAAATGTCGGGAGTCGTGTCCCTGACCAGCCGTCTGACGGTGCAGGCGCGTCTGGCGACGGACGGTCTGGTAGCGATACCGATCGATCATCCGGGCATGTCGTTGCGTGCGATCCAGATCCAGACCCTGTCGGGCCGAGTGTTGTCGACCGTCCTGGTCGACTTCGTTGGCGAATTGGTGAAGCAGCTGCAAACGGCCGACTAGTTGCGCGACGACTTCGTACTGCCACCCCCCAGTCCCGACATACCACGACCTACGGCGGCAAAGAAACCACCAACCTGAGCAGAACCACCTTTGCCGTCCGCCCAAGGACGCGCCTTTCTTTTGGTTACTTTTCTTTGGAAGACAAAGAAAAGTGACCGCCGCCCCGCGCAGGGGCGACGCTAATAGACCGATAGCAAAACGGGTTCAACGACAAGCGTGTGGAGAGCCGCCTAAAACAACGGCCCACGACCATATTCCCAGGGAGCCCCACGTCAGTGCGCCACCACCCCGACGACATGAGACGCCCCTGCCCGTTCGCGAACCTCATTCCCCGCCGCCTGCCCCTCGAGGGCCCGCAACCCCGCCTGCACGATGGCTTGAGCGTCCACCTCAAAATACCGCCGCAACTGCGCGCGAGAATCACTTCGACCAAACCCATCGGTCCCAAGCGTGACATACCGCCGTCCGTCCGGAATATACGCACGCACCATTTCCGGAAGCGCTTTCACATAGTCGGACGCAGCGATAATCGGCCCAACCGTCGTACGCAACTGGCGAGCAATCCACGCGTTCCCGATGTCGCCCGAACCAAGCCGCCATTCCCGCTCGCATCGCGCACCATCCCGCCCCAGCTCGACATAGCTGGTAACACTCCAGACGTCCGCGGCCACCCCATGTAACCGCTCGAGTTCGTCCGCCGCCTTGAGCACCTCGCCCATGATCGCGCCGCTGCCGAACAACTGAACCCGCCGCTGAAAGCGGCCTCCTTGTCGGAACAGATACATGCCTTTCACGATACCTTCATGCGACGCGTCAGCAATACTCGGTTGCGCGACGTTCTCATTGGTCACGGTGACGTAATAGAACTCGTCGTGCGCGTCACTCAGCATGCGCCGCAACCCGTAGTCGATCAGCACCGCCAGTTCGCCGGCAAAGGACGGATCGTACGCCCGACACGTCGGTATCGTCGACGCGAGAAGGTGACTCGAGCCATCCTGATGCTGCAATCCTTCTCCTCCGAGCGTCGTGCGGCCCGACGTGGCACCGACGAGAAAACCCCGGGCGCGCTGGTCCGCAGCCGCCCAGATCAAATCGCCGATACGCTGAAAACCGAACATGCTGTAGTAAATATAGAACGGCATCATCGGAATACCGTGCACGGCGTAACTCGTCGCAGCGGCCGTCCACGACGAGATGGCCCCTGCCTCCGTAATACCTTCCTCGAGAATTTGACCATCGGACGCTTCACGATACGAGAGCATCGACGAATTGTCTTCCGGATCGTACAACTGCCCGAACGGCGCGTAGATGCCGACCTGTCTGAAAAGATTCGCCATGCCGAACGTTCTGGCCTCGTCCGCCACGATCGGAACCAGTCGCGGGCCAAGGTTGGCGTCCTTGAGCAGCGCACCGAGTTGCCTGACGAAGGCGGTCGTCGAGCTCATGACCTTGCCGTCCGCATTCATCGAGAAGCCGGCGACGCTCGCCAGCGGGGGCACCACCAGTCGCTCGGATGCCGCATGTCTCTGGGGAAGATAGCCGCCAAGCGTCTCGCGACGCTCCCGCAAGTACCGCAGCTCATCGCTATCGTGCGGCGGCCGATAAAACCGTGCTTCCGATGCCGCTTCGTCGGAAAGCGGGAGCGCGAATCGATCCCGAAATGCAATCAGGTCGTCCCGCTCCAGCTTTTTCTGCTGATGCGTCGTCATGCGCCCTTGCGCGATCGTGCCCATGCCATAGCCCTTCATGGTCTTGGCAAGCACCACCGACGGTCGACCATTCCTGACGGTCGCCGCGGCAAAAGCCGCATGGATTTTCACGGGATCGTGCCCGCCGCGCCGAAGCATCGCGATGTCGTCGTCGGACAGCGACTCCACCAGCGCTCGCAGTTCCGGATTCCGGCTGAAGAACGTCTCGCGATTGAACGCGCCGTCATTGGCCGACAATGTCTGAAAATCGCCATCGACGGTGTTCGCGAAAGCGCGTTCGAGCACCCCGGCATGATCGCGACCGAGCAACGCATCCCACTCCGAGCCCCAGATGCATTTGATGACGTTCCATCCGGCGCCGGCGAACAACGCCTCGAGCTCGTCGATGACCCGGCCGTTGCCGCGGACGGGGCCATCCAGTCGCTGGAGATTGCAGTTGATGACGAATGTGCAGTTGTCGAGCCGCTCGCGAGCCGCGAGCGTCAACGCGGCGATCGACTCGGGCTCGTCCATTTCTCCATCGCCGAAAAAACCCCACACGCGACGGTCGCCGTGCTCCTTCAAGCCGCGATTGTCCATGTACCGCATGAACCGCGCCTGATAGATGGCGTTGAGCGGCCCCAGCCCCATCGATCCGGTTGGAAACTGCCAGAAGTCCGGCATCAAAAAGGGATGAGGATACGAACTCAATCCCCGGATGCCGCGAGCCTCCCCCACGATCTCCTGGCGATAATGGGACAGCGATTCTTCCGACAATCGTCCCTCGAGAAACGCCCGAGCATAGACGCCCGGCGCGGAATGCGCCTGGAAAAACACCAGATCGCCGCCGTGCACCGCATCCGGGCCGCGGAAAAAGTGCTGGAAACCGACCTCGAACAGATCCGCGGCGGAAGCATAGCTTGCGATATGCCCGCCGAGTTCTCCCTGCGCGCGGTTGGCGCGGACCACCATCGCGAGTGCGTTCCACCGTATCAACGCCGCGATCCGCCGCTCGATGTGCAGATCGCCCGGATAGGCTGGCTGCTCTTCAGGCGCCACGGTATTGACGTACGGCGTGACCAACGGCGGCCGCCACGCAACGCGACGGGCCTGTGCGTGCGCCTGCAACGAGTCGAGAAGGTGACGTGCACGCGCCTTGCCTTGATCGCCGCCCCACGCGTGCAACACGCCATCGAGCGCGTCGCACCATTCCCGGAGCTCCTCCGGGTCGGGGTCCGTCATCGTGCTGGCCGGAAGTCGATTCTGCATGTCCATACTTGGCACCCCGAATTGGCGATATGCACGCCGCGTTCCGACTCCACTTGCAGCAGGAACGCAGCCGAGCCTCAACCGTTCTTGAACAGGAAGCTGTATGCGTTCAATGCGGGGACGCCACCGAGGTGCGCATACAAGACCCGGGACCCTTCCGGAAACTCGCCGCGGCGCACCCTGTCGATCATCCCGTGCATCGACTTGCCTTCATAAACCGGGTCGGTCAGCATCCCCTCGGTCTTCGCGCACAGTCGAATCGCTTCGAGCGTCCCTTCCGACGGCAAGCCGTATTCAGGGCCCCCGTAGCGCGTATCGAGCACCACGTCCGCGTCCTCGATCGGCCGTTCGAGTTCCACGAGATCGGCGGTCTGGCGTGCGATGCGAAGAATCTGCTCGCGCGTCTGCTCGGGTTTGGCCGACGCATCGATACCGATCACGCGATCCGCGCGTCCGTCCGCCGCGAACCCCACGACCATGCCGGCCTGCGTGCTTCCGGTCACCGAACACACGACGATGTAGTCGAACTTGAATCCGAGTTCGGCTTCCTGGGCGCGCACTTCCTCCGCGAAACCGACGAACCCGAGGCCGCCAAGCCGATGCTCGGAACAACCGGCGGGGATCGGATACGGCTTCCCGCCCGCGTTGCGAACGCTCTCCAGCGCCTCTTCCCAGCTCGGACGAATGCCGATGTCGAAGCCGTCGCTGACCAGCCGAACGTCGGCGCCCATCATGCGGGACATCTGAATGTTGCCGACGCGGTCATACACAGCGTCCGAGTAGTTGACCCAGTTTTCTTGAACCAGCACGCATTTCAGGCCAAGATGAGCCGCGACTGCCGCGACCTGACGCGTCTGGTTCGACTGGATGCCGCCAATCGATACCAGCGTGTCGGCGCCGCTCGCCAGCACGTCCGGCACGATGTACTCGAGCTTGCGGGTCTTGTTGCCGCCGAACGCCAGGCCGCTGTTGCAGTCTTCGCGTTTTGCATAGAGATGCACTTTGCCACCCAGCGCCTTGCCGAGGCGCGGCAACTCATGAATGGGGGTGGGTCCGAAGGTCAGCTTGTGGCGCGGGAAGCGATCGAGGTTCACGGAGGTTCTCCGAAAGTGGGCGGTGGGTTCCGACGCCCGATGTCGTCAAGGGCGACCGGGCACGAAGAAATTCTAGTGAAATACCTACGAAACGGGGTTGCAAACATCCGTCCATCGCCGCACTTTGAAATACAATTTCCCCCATCTCCACGAATGGTTATTTTTTAGAACCGATGAAATCGACAACAAAATTTCTCGGCAAATCGCGCCCGGCTGACGCGAGCCACGTCGAACTTGACCGTACGGACAAAGCAATCCTGCGGGCCCTTCAGAAGGACGCATCGATCTCGAACGTCGCGCTGGCGGCGAAGGTCAATTTGAGTGCGCCGGCCTGTTTGCGCCGCGTCGAACGGCTCAAGAGCCTGGGTTTGATCCGAGGAATCGTCGCGTTGCTCAACGCGCCTGCCCTCGATGCGGGCATGGTCGTGATCATCGGGGTCGTGCTGGATCGATCGACCCCCGAATCCTTTGCCGCGTTTGAAAAAGCCGCACAGAACGTATCCGGCTGCATGGAATGCCACGTGGTGACCGGCGAGTTCGACTACTTCATGATGCTGCGCACGCGCGATAGCGAAAGCTTCAACCGGCTCCATGCCGAGCAACTGCTTTACCTGCCCGGCGTGCGTCAGATTCGGACTTTCATGGTGCTCAAGCAGGTTCTTTCTTCGACGCAGATCGCCATATAGCGGCGGTGCAAGGCAGCCGTTTTCTGCTCACGCCGGAACTCACCGGCGACAATCGCGCGGAAGCGGAGAAGCGGCTCGGCATGAGCTGCCGGTCTCCGTACACGCGCATGGCGAGCCTCGACATCGGATAGCGTCGGATTTCCGGACACGCGTGTCCGGGCGCGTTGACACTCCAGCTGCCGCACTGCCGGCAAAGCCTTGCCCGACAGCCCCCTTTATGTGGCACACCACTTGCGTGTATTGCTCGGAACGATCTCGCAGATCGTACCAGGCAGGCGGCGCTCGTCCTTCGCGAACCGGCATGCGAAGACATCGAAGCCGGTACCGGTATCTGCGTGGTCGCGGTTACAACGACGGGGCGCGGATGGGCTTGGATGCATGTCGACGCTTTCCCGACCCGACGTTCATAACAAGCACAACGATATCCGCTCGACAAGGGCGAACGACAGGGGAAGATTAAACATGAGCTTCGGACAATTGACCGTGCGAGCGAAACTCGCGCTGACCTTCGGCATGATGGCTGCGCTGGTGGTTCTGGTTTCGGTGCTTGCAATCAGTGCGCTCGGGGATGCGAACGACAGCTTCGCGGGTTACGTCGACGGGGCGCGCGCACGCGCGGCGTTGACGGAGAAAATTCGTGCGGCTGTACTTCAGCGCGCGGTCGCCGTCCGCAATCTCGTGCTCGTGATGAAACCCGCCGATGTCGAAGCGGAGCGCGTTGCGATGACACAGGCACATGAGGAAGTGCAGACACGGCTTCGCCAGCTGAACGAAGCAATCGCCACAAATCCAGACGTGACGGCGAAAGCCCGCGTGCTGGTGGCCGAGATCAACCGCATTGAATCGCGATATGGCCCGGTGGCCGTCGCGATCGGCGACGCTGCGTTACACGGCCAGCGGGATCAGGCGATCGCGATGATCGACGATCAATGCCGGCCGCTACTGAAGGAACTTGTCACAGCAGCCGACACCTACGCCGGTTTTGCAAGCAATCGGGCGGCTGAGAGCAAGCAGGCGTCCGTGCAACAGTACAGCCGACACCGCGCGTTGCTGATCGGCATCTGTCTCGCTGCACTCGCGGCAGCCGTCGTTGCGGCATGCCTGATCACGCGCAGCATCACGCGCGCACTCGGCGCGGAACCCGGCGACCTGAGCGACATCACACGCCGCGTCGCGGCGGGCGACCTCGGCACCGTCGACGGCGCCGCGGCCGCGCCGCAAGGTAGCGTGCTCGCGTCGATGGGCGAGATGCAGGCGAGCCTCGTCCGGCTGATCGGGCAAGTCCGCACCGCTGCGGACAGCATCGCGACGGGATCCAGCCAGATTGCGTCCGGTAACCAGGACCTGTCGTCCCGCACGGAACAACAGGCGGCGTCGCTGCAGGAGACGGCATCGAGCATGGAACAGCTCACCGCCACCGTGCGGCAGAACGCGGAGAGCGCGCAACAGGCGAGCGCCCTGGCCAACGGCGCGTCGGACGTCGCCCACAAAGGCAGCGCGGTCGTCAGCCAGGTCGTGGAAACCATGACCGACATCAGCGACAGCTCGTCGAAGATAGCCGAGATCACCGGGATTATCGAAGGCATCGCGTTCCAGACCAATATTCTCGCGCTGAACGCCGCCGTGGAAGCTGCCCGCGCGGGCGAACAGGGTCGCGGCTTCGCCGTCGTGGCGAGCGAAGTGAGAAGCCTCGCGCAACGTTCATCGAGCGCAGCCAAGGAAATCAAGGCGTTGATCGGCGCATCCGTCCAGAAGATTCGGGACGGCTCGCGTTTTGCCGACGATGCAGGTCACACGATGGCCGAAGTGACGATGGCCGTGGCGCGCGTGACGGACATCATGGGTGAAATCGCCGCGGCGTCCTCCGAACAAAGTCGCGGGATCGAACAGGTCAACATCGCGATCACGCAGATGGACGAAGTCACGCAACAGAACGCGGCACTGGTGGAGGAAGCGGCGGCCGCGTCGAAGTCGCTCGAGGATCAGGGCCATCGATTGACCGAGGCTGTCTCGTTCTTCCGCGTCGGGTCCGCGGACAGCCGTGCATACGACCAGCCGGCGGCGCACCGGGGTGCGGCAGCCACGGCGGCAGTGTCGCGGCCGGTGCGACCGGGCGGCACGCCCGTGACGGAGGCGAGAACACCGTCACCCCGTGCCGCGATGGACGCTGCAGCAGACTGGACCACCTTTTGATTCGGCACGAACCATCCGTTTCCTGGAGCATGACATGACGGAAGCAGTTGAAATCGCGGAGAGCACACCCGGACGCGATAACGCCGGCGACGCGACCACGCAGGTATTTGTCGCCTTCGTGCTCGGCGGCGACGAATACGGAATCGATATCCAGAGTGTCCGCGAGATCCGCCCTTATGTAGAACCGACGCCCGCCGCCGATGCACCGCCGTTCGTCAAAGGCACGATCAACCTGCGCGGCCTCGTCATGCCGATCGTCGACCTGCGTATGACGTTCTCGCTGGACCCGATCGGCGACACCGTGCCGACCGCCATCATCGTACTCGACGGTGCGGAACAGACGATCGGCCTGATCGTCGACTCGGTGAGCGACGTCGTCGATATCGATCGCTCCGCGCGCCGCCCGGCGCCGGAGGTCGGGACCGCGATGCAAACGGAATTCGTCACGGGCCTCGCCGTCCACGAAGGAGACGACGGCAAACAACTGCTGACCCTGCTCGACATCGATCGACTGATGGAAACGGTCGACGTCGGCGCGCGCTGGAACCGTCCGAGCGAAGCTTGATCGACATTCAAACGATGACGAAAGACACACAACGGCCGCCGGTATGGCGGCCCATCGAGTTTTTGCCGAGCCTGTTCTATCTGGTCGACGCTCAAGTGGACGAAGCCCGGGCGACCTTCGACAAATTGACCCGGCACACGACGGAACAACACATGCCCGACCTTGCGATGCGCGAGCGAGTCAGACATGACTACATCGGGCAACGAAAGCTGCTGCCGATTCAATACGAGCAATTCATGCGTTGGCAATGGGAAGCCACGACGGCGGAGCAACGGGACATGCTCAAGCGGATCGGCGAGCGCGCCGACCACCTTGCCGCGCTGTACGATTCGATCATCGCGTGGCTCGACGAATCGTCCCGGGTCACATCCGGCGTATCCACCTCGATCGACGTCTAATTCGTTGACGCCGGTGTATCGATCGATTGACACATCCGATTGCTCGCTGCCGGCAGTGCGTTGCCCGGCATAGGCCCCGATGTGGCACGTCGACGGTGTGCGCCTGCCTCGGTGCCCGGGATACGAGCGAACAGCAGGTTCGGCTGGCCTTCGAACTGAACCGGCACCGGATCCTTCGCGCGGTCGGACCGTTCTCGGAGATGCCGTATCAAGGCGAGACGATCCCCGTTCCGGTCGAGAACCTGTAGACGGCTCGCGCCAACACGCATCGACGCCCGTCGCGTCGACTTCCGGCGAAGCTCCGAGGCCGAGCCCGTCAGTGCGCGAGCGCGCGACCGATCCTGAATATCCCGACCACCTCGCGCAGGGTGGTTGCCTGCTGCGCCATCGCCTGCGCCGCTGCCGATGCCTGCTCCACGAGCGCCACGTTCTGCTGCGTGACCGAATCCATCTGGCCGACGGCGACGTTCACCTGCTCGATACCCGTTCCCTGCTCGTCCGACGCCGATGCGATTTCACTCATGATGTCGGTCACGCGCCGCACGGACTGCACGATATCCGACATGGTCGTGCCCGCGCGTTCGACCTGCTGCGACCCCTGCGCCACGCTCTCCACCGAACCCGTGATGAGATCCTTCACTTCCTTGGCCGCGTTCGCGCTGCGTTGCGCCAACGTGCGCACTTCGCCGGCCACGACCGCAAAGCCGCGCCCCTGCTCGCCCGCACGCGCGGCCTCGACGGCCGCGTTCAACGCGAGGATGTTCGTCTGGAACGCAATCCCTTCGATCACGGTAATGATTTCGGCCACTTTGCCCGAACTGTTCGCAATGGCACGCATCGATTCGACCACCTGGCTCACCACTTCGCCGCCGCGCATCGCGACCTCGCACGCGCTGCCCGCAAGCGCATTCGCCTGCTTGGCGTTTTCCGTATTCTGACGAACCGTCGCGGTCAGCTGCTCCATGCTGGCCGCCGTTTCCTCGAGCGAAGCCGCCTGCTCTTCCGTTCGCTGCGAGAGGTCCAGGTTACCCTGCGCGATCTCACCAGCCGAAGTCGTGATCGATTCCGCGGTCGACTGAATTTCCGACACGATGCCGCTCAGTTGCCGCCGCATCGATTCGAGCGATGCCATCAGGCTGCCGCGATCGTTCGGCGCGACCGGCACGGATGCTTCGAGATTGCCTTCGGCAATCCGCCCGGCCACGACCGCGGCGTCGGCGGGCTCGCCACCCAGCGACCGCATGATGCCGCGCGTGATGACGGTTCCCAGCACGATCGACAGGATGACGGTGATGATGCCTGCCGCCGCGAGCGTCAATTTGGTCAACGCAGTCAAGCTGGCCACCTCTCCTGAACGCTGATCGAGCAGCGACTGCTCGGCCTCGTTCAGCTCGGTGGCCACGGCTCGATAGCGATCCATGAACTGCTTGTCGTCGCCCTGCTTGAAGTAGTCGATCAGCGCGTTGGCAGGCTGCGTACCGGCATTGACGTCACGCCGCATGGCGATCAGCTTGTCGTCGACCTCTGCCACCTTCCGATGCATGTCGCGCAGTGTCTCGAGACGACGCTGCTGCGTCGCGTTGTCCGCAGTGAGGCCACGAACGACGTCGAACGACGTGGCGAACTGCTTGAGGCCTGCCTTATAGGGCTCCAGGAACCGGTCATCCCCCGCGGCCACGTAGCCGCGCACACCCGTCTCCATGTTGACCATGCTGGTCAACATGTCGTCGTTCGCCCGCAGGACCTGGTAACTATGGACGTTCCAGCCGTTCGCCCGGTTCAGCTTCAGAAAATTGACGATCGAGATCGCGCTGCCGATCAACGATATGAGTACGACGATGCCGAATGCCAAGCCCAGCTTCCTGCCGACTGTCATGGACCCCATGCTTGCTTCCCCCCGTGTGTTGTTGTTCGTTATGTCGGCACGCAAGCAAACTTACTGTAATGCCCGCACACCCCGCCCGAAGAGACATTGCTCAAGATGGCCGGCCATATCGGTTGGCTTTCCCTGACACGCAGCCGCATCAGGTGACTATCCGTCCTCGCAAACGATCGCGGGCGTATTATCTTTTTATCGGTTGCCGCAAAAAACATTGCGCCGGGTGTGAGAAACACGCCGGAATCCTCTGACAAATCCAGGATCCGGAGAATTTCTCCCGTGAATGGAACCGCTGCAATGCTCATGGCCCCCATACACCGCTGTCACGAACCGTTGACACACGGATTGCAGCACTGCCCGCAAACCCTCGCTGGAACGAGCGGACCAGACGGCATACCGATTGCGTGTATTGCACCGTCGATGTCGGCCCAGGGGCGTTCAATACCGGCGCTCGCAGCGGGATGCGCTCTCGACACAGATCGACAAAACAGTCCAGCAGGACGCCGAATGCGTCAACCTCCGCCCAACCTCGTCTCGCGGCATTGCCGTGATGCCGCCGCATCGGGGCCCATGCCGACGGTGCGCAATGCACCATCCGTCACGTACGGAATGAGACCCGTCGCGCGAATCTTCGCGGCGATCGTGCTGCGGCACGCCGCATCGTCCGGCGCACAATAGTCGATCGAGATCACCGGTAGCGCGTAGCGCTCTTCAATTGCCTTTGCTTGCGCGAGCAGCCAGTCGCGATCCGCTGCAGGGACGGCGCCGTAATGCCGGTTGCGCTGATCCCAGCTGCCGAACAGCGATTCGAATGCAACCGCGGCGATCGCGTCGTGCACCCTCGGCAAGATCTCGAAGCCGCGGTTCAGGATCAGTTGCGCGCTCGGGTAGCGCGACTTCACCGCGCGGATCACCGCGACAAGGCCAGCCGCCTGCTTCGCGCGCGCCGCTTCCGTCTTCGCGACGAGCTGGTACGAATCCAGCGTATCGAAAAAGAAGCCGCGGTAACCACGCGCCCACAGCGGCGCGATCACCTGTTCGACGAAAAACGACGGCCACCCCCGTGCCGACTGATCGACGACCGCCGACGCCCAGGTCGTATTACGCCCGAACAACCACTGTTTCGGGATCCTGCGCGCATAGTCGCGCTCTGGTGTGACTTCGCCGACGCTCACATAGGCGAACCATGCAGGGCATCGCACGTCTTGCGCGCGTGGATCGAAGCCGCTGTCGGGTTCGACGACAACGACATCGAACTTCTCCAGCTGACGAACCGGCACGTCGTTGCCGTAGAAGAACGCGACGGAATGCGGACGCATCGCATCGGCCGGATCGCACGCGTCAGGCGACGATACGGGCGGTGCGGGCTGCGCATGTCCTGGCCGCCCGCACAGCGCGCCCAAGATGACGACTGTGATGGCAGCCACGGACGATGCCGCTGCCAACGTCGGCCGCCTGCGCGACCGACGGATTCGGAATGAAAACATATCCCCTCAATGACGCAACATATAGGTTTCGTATTCGAGGCGGCCGAACTTGCGGTCGAGCAACAGCACCGCCGCGACATCGAGAATGAGCAGCGCAAGCGCGAAGCCGTAGCCGTATGCATCCGGCGTCATCCATAGCGTAATGCCGGTCAGCACGCCGTTGAGCACGACGAAAGCCGCCGACAGCGCCACGACCAGCCGACGCGCGTCGAGATAGAAGAACACGTTCAGCAAACCCAACAGCAGCACCTGCAGACTCGCGGCGATCACGTCGACGAGCAGAAGCGGAAGGTACAGCGTCGAAATATTCAGGGCCGCCAGCAGCCAGTGACCGAATGCGACGATCAGCACCAGCACGGCGGCCTGCACCTTGATGATTTCATACAGCCCGGTGCGCACGCTGCCGACCATCATGTCGCGCATGTCGTTGATGTGCCGCAGCGTTGCTCCACTGCGCACGGCTTCGTAGAACGCATCGTAATACTCGACAAAATCCGCCTCGATGCGTACCAGGAACGTCGCCATCCCGGGCATCACGCAAACGTACGCGATGAACACGGGAATGTCGTAGATCACCGATGCATGCAACGGGCCGATCACCTGCGCCCCCGTGCCCGGCGCATACCAGAACATGAATTTGTCGAGCCATACGCCGAGATTGAACAGCAGTCCGACGAGCGCGAGCGTCGGATACGCGAAGCGCCGGTCGAGCAAGTCGAACGACACGAAGCGATCGCTGCGGTAGTTTCGGTAGATCAACCCCGAAAGCCCGGCAAACAAGACGAGATGCCCGGCGACGAAACCGCCGAGCAGGCCGCAGATGCCCTGCCGGTTCAGCATCAGCGCGAACGCGACCGTGCAGCCATAGCCGACCAGGAACACCGCAAGAATCTGCCGGTACTGTTTCACGCTGGACAAAAAGATCACCGCGATCCAGATGTTGCTGACGATGACGAATCCCACGACCATCAGCAGCCGATACAGCAGCGGCTCACCGCGAAATCCCGCCGCCACCGCGATGAAGCCGACGCATCCCGATGCCGCCGTGGCAATGAGCGCCACGCCGTTATAGTTCGACAGCACGAGATCGTCGCGCTTTTCGAACACCCGGTCGGAGATGAAGCGCGTGAACGACAATTGCAGCGGCCCGGTCAGAATCAGACTGCACGCGATCAGGTAAGTCACCGACACTTGAAACTGGACGATCGCATATTTTGGTATCACGAACGCGACGCTCATCACGCCAATGATCAGGATCCCAAATATCGAAAGAATCAGCGGCCCGGAGCTGATCAGCCCCGCATACGCGTATGCGCGCGCGACGCCGAAGAGGGTTTGTTGCCGCAGGATCTTGCGCAATTCGAAGCCAATGCCGGCCATCAGCGGCCCTCCTTGCTCGAGCCGGATGCAGCCACGCCCGCCCGTGCACGGTGCACCGGGCAGCCGGCTTCGAACGGCTGCCCGCGACGCATCCGGTCGGGAGCGATCGCGAGCGCATCGTACAACGCCCGATACCGGTCGATCATCTGTGCACGCGTGTAGAAGCGCCGGACACGGGAGAGACCGGCTTGCTGTGCGGCCTGCCAGCGCTGCGCGTCGCCGAGCAGGTCGAGCGCCGCCTGCGCGAACGCGGCAGGATTCGCGATCGGCACGACCGCGCCGGCGGCCCCGAACGCGCGGTCGTCCTCTTCGAGCCCTTCGATCAGTTGCCGGCAAGACCCGACATCGGTGGTAATCGACGGCACGCCGGCCGCGAAGCCTTCGAGCACGACGAGCGGAAGCGCCTCGCTGATCGACGTCAGCGCGATCACGTCGACTTTCGGCAAAATGTCGTGAATCCGCTGGAAGCCGAGAAAGCGCACCGTCGTCGCGAGCCCGAGGCTCTGCGCGAGCGCCCGGCATTCCAGCGCATAGGCGGGATCCTCTTCTTCCGGCCCGACGATCCAGCCTTCGATTTCCGGCATCGTCCGCGATGCGATGAACATCGCGCGGACGAATGTCTTGATGTCCTTGATCGGCACCACACGGCCGATCAGCGCGACGACGCGGCGCGGGCCGCCGGCCCGCTTGTCCAGCAGCGGCGCGAAGCCGTCCACGTCGACGCCGTTCGGAATGTTGCGCGTCCGGGCGGCATCGGCGCCGTCGGCAATCTGACGGTGCCGATTGGCCTCGTAGAGCGCGACGATCTCGTCGGCCGCGTCGTAGGCGAGCTTGCCGAGTGCTTCGAAGAAACGCACCCACAGCGCGCGGAAATAGCTGATCGTCGATACGTCCCGCTCGAACGCGCCCCGGTTGTCGCGGATCCACTCGCTTTGCAGCAGATCGATCTTGCGTTCCTTGGTATAGATACCGTGCTCGGAAACGAGCAGCGGCCGGCCCGTGCGGTAATGCAACAGCGCACCGAGAAAGCCCGCATAACCCGTCGATACGGTGTGATAGACGCGCGCCGGCGGCAGTCCGCGTGCGATCCGCGCAAGCTGCCACAGCGGCTTGTGCATGATCCGCACCGTCCAGAAGTAGTCGGTGAAGGAAGGGTCGGTGCAATAGCGATGATAACGCTCGACGATGAAGTCCCACGCCGCGCGGCTGGTGGAAAACTGCCGCTCGTTCAGCGGTCCGTCGTCGTCGATCAGTTGGACGAGATCGGCCATCAGCGCAGCCGGGTTCGCCGCGGCACCGTCCGTGTCCTGCCCGCGCCACGCATCGTGCAGCGCAGCCGAACGCTTGAACGCTTCGGGGTTGCCGGGAATCTCCCGTGCGCTGCCCGCATCGGCAGGCACGTCGCCATACAGATAATGGGACTCGAAGTGGACGACGTTGTCGGGCAATGCGTACGCGGCGCCATGATAGTCGTCTTCCCGGCTGCCGATGAACACGATCGCGAAGTGCTTGAGCGGGTATGCACGAATCATCTCGTTGACCCAGCTCGATACGCCGCCTCGGACATACGGGAACGTGCCTTCGAGCAGCAGGCAGACGTCGATCGCGGTCGACGGACCGGCACGGCGGTGAATGGACGGTTTCATGACGACCAGTAACTTACGACGGGATTGAGAACGGGCAGCGCGGCGGCGTTGCCGAGCGACGCGAGCAGCTCGGCCGTGCGCGAATACTCGCCGCGCAGGAATGCGGCCTCGGCCAGCCACGGCACGAGACGCTCGCGCGGAAAGCCCCATTCGAGCGCACGGCTCATGTATTGCATGGCCGCGTCCGCGTCGCCGGTCGCGAGTGCGAGGCGGCCGCGAACGAGCCACATCGCCGCGTCGCCTTCATCGATTGCGAGCGCGGCCTGCGCGTGGCGGTCGGCCTGTTCGCGCGTGTGCCCGTGCACCGCACCGAGCACGAGATTTTGATAGACCAGCTCGAAGTACAGCTCGGCAAGCCGGCGGTGGGTCGCCTGGCGCGTTGCGTCGTCGTGGGCGGCGTCGAGCGTCTGCTGCGCGTGGAAGATGTTCTGCGCGATCTCGTTCTCGGCGCGGTCGAGCGTGCCGTATGCGATGAGCCGCACGTCTTCGAGAGGATCGGCGAGCAGATCGCGCAGCAGCGTGCCGGTCGTGCGCGTCGGCATGCTCTGGATCGCAACGAGCGCGGAGAGACGATCCGACGCGGCCACCCGGGTATTCACGAGACGCGCCTGCAGACGCGCGCCGCCGCCGTGCGAGACGCGCGACACGAGATAGGTGACGAACTCGGGCAAAGGCACGTCGGCGTATGCGTCGTCGCCCTGCTTCGCGGGCCAGCAAGCCGCCCACGCACAGCTGGCCAGCACGACGAGGCCGCCGCCGACAGGCACGAACGTACAGGCGAGCCAGAGCGCCGCGAGCGTCCCGTTGCGTGGGGTTCGGTAACGTTGCGGCAGCAACTGCCGGTACAGCACCGCCTGCGCCGCGCCGCCCACCACCATCGCGCCGAACACGGGCCACAGGGGGGCGACCGGCGGTGCGGAAACGGGTATCGCCGCCCCGGCCTGGGCGAGCCCGCCGAACCGCGCGAGCACGGCATACTGCAGCGCCGCGACGATCGCAATGCCGACGGACGACGCGAGTGCGGCCAGCATCGACGCCGGGGGCACCCGTAACGCGCTGGGGGCCCACGAACCGGATCGCAGCCTATACATGGATGCCGCTTCCCTTCAGCAGGCGTTGCAATGCCGGCCCCGGTTCGAGGCTGCCCAGATGCAACGTATGCACGCCGATGCGCGCGCCTTCGAGATCGAGACCGAACTGCGCATCGAGGCTCGCCTCGACGCGTGCGAGATAGCCGTCGACGCCGGCCGTATCGGTCGCCGGCATCAGGTTCACGAGCACCGATTGCGTCGGCGTCTTCAACGGCCAGATGAGATCGAGCGAACGGCGCCCGCGCATCACGTGCTCGAACAGCGAATCGTCCGCCTCGTCGTGCTGGAACACGAGCGCGACCGCCGACGACGCGATCCCCGACTCGCGCTGCAGGCGCGTCAGACGCGCGACGTCGAGCGCGAATTCGTACGGGCACGCCGGTACTGCCGCCACCACGTCGCGCACGCACGCCGCATGCTCGACGCCGTCGGCGTAATAGCCGAGCAGCACCAGCAGCAGTTGCAGATTGTCGAAGTTCAGCGACAGAAACGGCATGCGCTTGATCGCGAGCAACGCGATCAGGCGGCCGTCGGCGCACACGACCGGCGCGGCGACCAGCAGCGCCGTATTCGGCGCGACGTCGCCGCTGCTTTTCGGATGGGCGATGCATTTCGTCTCGAGCGCGCGGGCCACGAGGCCGTCGCGCGGATCGAAATCGAATGCATCGCCGAGCCGCGCAACCGGTTCGCACACGATTGCGGGCGAGTTCGTCGCGCCTTCGACCGGATACAGCGCCGCCATCTCGATCTGACACGCCTGCGCGACGAATTCGAGCAGCGCGTGCGCACCGGGTAGCCGTACCGTGCTCGCCACGCCCTGCGGCGGCGCATCGAATCCGTGCGCGAGCGACAGACGGCGCAGTTCGGTGATCGAATCCCGCAGCGTGGTCGGCTTCGACAGCAGATCCTTTTCCAGCCGCTCGTGCGACAGACGCATCAGGTAGTGGCTCTTCGTGATCGCGACGAGCCGGTCGTTCAGATAGTCGTTGAGCGCGTTCGCCCGAGTTGCGCGAGCGCCCCACGTGTCGCCGAAATGGCCGACGACGATCGTCTGCAGCAACCCGCCGGCGAAGCGCTGCAGCGGCCACGCTTCGCCGGCGGCGGCAGGATGCAGGTGGGCGACGCATTGCCATGCGCCGATCATCAACGCGTTCGCAAGCAACCCGAGCAGCGTCCCGTAACGCAGCGCGACGATGAGCGGGCCGAACCACAGCCACGGAAAGTCCGCATGCAGCAGCAGCGGATCGTTCCGGTCGAAGTGCCACGCAAGCGCGAGCACGATCAGCATGAACACGATCGTTTCCACGACCGAAATCGGCCGTGCAGCGGCAGGCGCGACGAGACGGCGTACCGTACTCAGGTGCCCGAACGGATTCGCCTGACGCGATCGAGGCGACGCCGGTGCAGGGCCGCTCCCGCCGTGAGGGTTGCCGGTAGCGTTCGCGGCGCTCATGGTCGTCTCCCGGTCCAGTCGTGTCGAGCGCGCATCACGAGCGCGGCCGCAGCGGCGCGAGCAGGCGGCCGACCAGTGCATTCGCGACGCTCGACAGGCTCGAACGGCTCCAGCCGCTGCGCGTACCCGCCGCGCTCCAGACGACCCGGCCCGACTCGACGTCGACGAGTTCGAAGGTCAGGCCCGCGACCGGCTCGCCGTCGACGCCCACCTTGTAGCGCCACTCCTCGACGGCGCCGGCCAGCACGTACTTCACGTGATGCTCGCGCGCCCACGCGAGCCGACGCTCGCCCGTGTCGCGCTGCGCGGTGTCGAACATCGCGTTGCCGTCTCCGTCGACCGGCGCGAGACGCACGTCGGCCAGCCCGTTCGCGCGCAATATGGTCGCCGCGAGCGCCGCGGCGCTCCCGCCCGCTGCGGGCGTTTCGGTGAAGTTCGCAATCGGTGCGATCGCCACCGCATCGCTGGCCGCGAGCGTCGGCGCCGCGGTCTGTCGCATCGAGCCGCAGCCCGCGAGCACCGCCGCCGACATCGCGATCGCCGCGCCCCAGCGGACGAGCCGGGCTGCCTCCGCGCAGCGCAACCATCCGGACCGTACAGCCGCTTCGTTCATCTCGTTCATCGAACCACTCCCTACTCACTTCGTTGTATGCATCATCGTGTGCGTCGTTCCGTTCGCGCCGCACAACGATGGAAACCGGAATCAATAAAACCAGCGGTATTGCGCGCCGACCACCGTCACAGGCGTACCGAGGCGTGAGACACGCTGGTGCTGGATGAACAATGCGGCATGATCCCCGCCGAACACCGAACCCGCCATGCCGGCATCGATGGCCGCTCCGCCGCCCTGGATCGAATCGTGCACGACACCGACCTCGAGAAACGGCCGCCACCGATGCGTGTACCGTTCGCGCAGATCGGTCCCGAACCCCGCGAACAATCCGTATTGCGTGTACGTGGCCGGCATGAAATTTCCTGCGGAGGCCGACCGGCTCGCGGCAGGCAGAAGCGACGAAATCAGCGCGTCCGCCCGCCCCCCCGCACCATAATCGCCGTGCGTGCCGACGACGCGGATCGTATAGTCCGGGTACGCCGTACGAATTCGGTAGCTCACCTGCGCGGTCGACAGCACGCCGCTCCCGAGATAGGTGCGCGCCTGGCTGTAGAAGCGGTCCATCTCGACACTGCCGGACACCGTCACGCGTTCGTTCGCCTGCCAGCTTCCATCGGCGATCAGGTTGTCCTTCATCCCGCCGATGCGCAACGTCGGCAGCTCGTCGGCGACCTGATCGCGGCCCGCACGCATGCCGAACTGCAGCGGTCCGTTGCGTCCGAATTCCACGCCCAGTCCGATCGTATAGAAGGCGTCGAGTCCTTCGCGGCGGCCCGCCCTCATCGTGAACGCATCGTCGCGCGTCTGCCACCTGGCATGGAAGATCAGCGAGCGGTCCGCCGACGGCACGTTGACCAGTTGCGACGCGTCCGTCGATCGCTGGAGGTCCAGCGTGGCGGTCATGCCGATCAGGTAATGCCCGGCGATCTTGCGGCTTGCCGCGATTGTCTGCTCGCTGTAATCGAGCGGACGTTCGGCGTAGGTCGTCATGCTCGCGTCGAGCGACTGCGGCCACGCGAGCGCGGTTTCGACGAGACGCCGATGCATTTCGCAGTCGTCGGGCGCGCCATCGAGGCCGTCGAACGCGAGCGCTTGTGCTTGCCCCGGACGATCGACAGCTACGGCCGCATCGATCCGGTCGTAGCGCGGCAAGCGCACACCCTGATCGAGCAGACGCTCCATCGTTCCGATGTCGCCGTCGGCAAGCGCGACGGTCAATTGCGCGGACGCCGGCCGCGCGAACAGGTTTGCCGCCTGCAACGCGAGCCACCGCTTCGCAAGCGGATTCGCCTCGTGCGACAGCGCCCACGTAATCGCCACCTCCTGCGCGACTGCCGCGTACGCACGGCGATCTTTTTCCAGCATGTCGTGCATCGATTTCGTACTACCCCGCGCCGACGACTCGAGCGGCGAAAGACCGCGTGCGTCGCCGAGCAAGGTACGGCGCTCGCTGACGAAATCGGCAGTCGCCGAGCCGTCCTTCAGCAGTGCGTCGAGCAGCGCGACCGCGTGGTCGGCGCTCGAATATTGCGCGGCCAGATCGACGCCGCGGCTACGCAGTTCCAGGCGCGTCTCGATGTCCTGCGATGTACGCGCCGGAACACCGCGTTGCACGGGTTGTGCGTCTTGCGGCTCCTGCGTCGTCCGTCGCGGCAGCGAGGACGGTGCATCCCGTTCCTGCGGCGTCTGCCGCGCCTGCGTCCGGCCAAATGCGCCGATCTGCAGCCACACCTTGCGACGAATCGACCACGCGAGATCCGGACGCCCCGCCATTTCCTGCGCATCGGCGTACGTGAGCAGCCACAGCGGATCGTGCGACATCATCACGGCCTGACGGCGCAGATATTCGAGCGCATCGACGGGCCGGTTCAGGCGGAGTTCGGCCGCGGCATACGGCCCCCACAGCGGCGCGTCAGCCGAAGCCTTGTTGCGCCAGCGGTTGAGCGCCGCGCGCAACTCGGCATCCGTGCCGTAATCGACCAGCGTCCACAATAGCGCCGCATTCAGATCCGCCGATGCGCCCGGCAGATCGACCGCATGCCGCAGATCGCGCAACGCATCGAGCGGACGGCCGGCTTGCCGCTCGTACTCGGCGCGGACGCCGAGAAAACCCGGCGACGCCTCGGCTGCCTCGCGCTCCTGCGGCGTGAGGCTCGCGAGCAGCGCGTCGATGCGCTCCATCGCGCCGGCCGCGGTGTAGTAGTAGACCGCCTGCTGCAGCGCGCGCACGGTATGGTCGCGCCGGTAGCGGAGCGCCGAGATGCGGCCGGCGTCGATCGGGTACGCATCGTAGAAGTACGACATGTCGGCCAGATCGTCGGGTGTCGCCGCATCGCTCGCCAGCAGGTGACGATACGCGTCGTGCGCCGCGTCGTCGCGTTGCAGCAGGCGCGCCAGTTCGCCGTAGTTGCGCCAGAACGCCACTTCGCCGTCCTGCGCGTAACGGCTCGCGTTCGTCATTGCATCGAGTGCGCCCGCGTAGTCTCCGTCGCGATACAGAACATTGGCGGTGTGCAGCGCGTAGCGCGGATTGCGCGGCTCGCGCCGTTGCAGCCGACGGTAAATCACGAGCGCCTCGTCGTCGTGGCCGGCGCGTTCCGCGAGCGCACCGGCGCGTTCGTCGAGCGCGTTCGCTTCACGGCCGTGCGGCAGACCGTCGAGGAACGCGATCGCGTCGTCCGGCCGCCCGAGGCGCTCATACGTCGCCGTGATGGAATCGACGAGCTTGAGATCGTCGGGCGTCGCCCGTGCCGCCTGCAGCAAAGCGGCCAGGTAGGCGTCGTCGTCGTCCAGCATCGGGGCGATGCGCCGAACGTTCCGCCAGCCGACGGGGTCGCCGGTTTGTCGCGCATAGTCGAGCCAGGATTTCAGCGCGAGCTGCGACGACCCGTTCCATTCGGCCACCTGCGCCAGGCGCTTGCGCCACAGCGCCGAATGCGATTCCTTGGCGAGCTGCGCGAGCGCGACCTTCTGCGCATTGGCGGGATCGGCGGACTCCAGGAACGACTGATAGAGGAGATCGGCAATGTCCGCCCCATCGGCAGCCGGCGGCGACGGAAGTTGCACAGCTGCCGCATGCTTCGATACCTGCGTCGCGACGGCGAGGCGCATCATTGCGTCGCGTCGTCGCAGCGCGACCTTCACGATATGCACCCGCGGTTGCGTCCGTGCGGTGACTTGCGCTTGCGCCGCATCGATGAACAGGCCGTGGCCGCCCCGGCCTGCCCGGAGCTGCAGCGCGACGCTACCGCGACGTGCGCGGCCCCATACCATCGGACCGTCCAGATACGCGTACGTCTGCGGCGTCGAACCCGACCAGTGAACCGCCGGCACGGCGAGCACGCGGCCCGCGCGCCTGCTCCGATAGGCAATCCCGCCGATTCCTGCGCGCCGCGCCAACGCCTTCGCATACCGCTCGATCAGGTCCGGCCGCTGCGCTGCCCGTGCGAGATCGAGCAACGCAACGAGCGTCGGCTGATCGTCGATGAACGCGTCGTTCTGGCGCTGCGCAACCGCGATTGCATCGGCGGTCAGATTGCCGGCCTGCAGCACACGAATGCCCGCGATGAAGCAGCGTCGCCGCGCGCCGAGCGTCGTCGCGTTCTGCTGACGCCGGAACCAGCTGTCGGCCGCCTCCTTGTAGTCGCCGATCTGCAGCGCGTAGCGCGACACGTATCCGTCCCACGTATCGCGATGTGCGGTGTCGCGCCGCGCGAGGCGCACATAGAAACGCAGCGCGAGCGCGGGGGCACCGACCGATGCCGCGGATTGCGCGAACCATTCGAGATCGCGATCGGACCAGTCGAGCGCGGCTGCGTCGGAGAGCTGCAGACGCAGTGCGGCAAGCGCAGCGGAACGGCGCGGATCGTCGGCCCGCATCTCGTTCGTGCGTTGCTGCGCGATCGCGAGCCGCAGCTTCATCGCGGCCTGCCGCAGTGGCGGGGAAGCCGCCTCGTCCATTCGTTGAACGACCCGCCCCGCATCCGCGAGCCGGCCCAGCGACACATATTGCTCACCGAGCATCGCCAGTAGCACTTCGTCGCGCGGCCGCACTTTCACCCATGCTTCGAGATACGCCGCGCTCAGATCGCTCGGGCCGCCAACCGCGGCCATCCGCTCACGCAACCCGTCATGTGGTGCAACCGCATAGCCAGCCAGCAGCACGACGCCTGCCAGCACCAGCACGAGCCATGGCGGCGCGATACGCGGGCGATTACCGGTCACACGCGATCTCGACCGGCTGGTAGCGCATCGGCTGACGGACGTCGGCCGCCGTTTCGAAACGAAGCGCCGTTCCGTCGCGCCGAGCGTCGATCGGTCGGCCCGCGATGCGCACACGGCACCGCTGCGCGTCGGCGAGCTCGACGAACGGCTGGTAGTAGCCGCCGAACTCGAACGACATCCCGTCGGCGGTTCGATGGAAGTTCCGGACGAATCCGTTCGCTTGCGCGATGTACGGTGTCCTGCCCGGGCCATGCGGTTGAACTCCGCCGCGCAATCCGTTCTCCGTGTCGCGCTCGAACACGACACGTGCGGCGCCGTCGGCAATATGGATATAGAGGCCGTCCGGGCCGGGCGCATAACCGGTCACGCCCTGCGACGCACGCAGGTCGGGCACGTCGTTGCGCGGCCAGTGCAATTCGCGCACGTCGCCGTTGCCGCGCACGACCCATGCGCCGCCGGCCATTTCGCGCGCGACCGCGAAACCGCGCCAGTCCAGCACCTTGTGCGTGTAATCGGTGATGTAGACAGGCAGCACGGGCTGCTTCAGCACGGTCGAGTAGATCTGGTCCAGCGCGCGCAGCGACGCGAGCTTCGTGCCGCTGTACATGTGGTAGTACACGTCGATCGGTTTGAAGCGATGCGGATGCTCCGTCATGTCGTAGGTTTCGAGTACCTGCGTGAAACCATAAAACGGGCCCTGCCAGTCGTTCGTGTAAACGTTCTCGTCCTGGTTCGGCGCGTATACCTGGTACGCGCCCGGCCCCTTGTCGACGCCGAGCGGCGCAATATGGGTCCAGCTGTTCACCGACTTGCGAATGATCGTGTCGCCGCCGTTGATGTTCTGGACGCCGGCCGCATAGGCCTTGCGCACGGCGACCGCGGGCGGCTCGCAGTCGCCCGGCCATTGCAGCACTTCGGTACGTTTGCCCGGCGGCGCGAGGCGCGAATCGATGTAGGCGATCGAGCCGGCGATCTCGCGGTCGAGATCGAACGTGTAGCCCGGGATATCCAGCGAGAACGCCGTGTCGCCGCCGTTGCCGCGCTCGACGTTGTTCCGGTGGTCGACGCGTGCGCCCGTCGTCGCATCGAGGTCGGCCATCTGGAACGGATGCGAATAGGTATGCGAGCCGATCTGCACCCACGGCAGCGCGAACATCTGCCGCGCGAGCGCCTCGAGGCGCGGCGACAGTTTCGGATACAGGCCGGTCGGCCCTACTTCGCCTTCGATGACCGACAACGTCATCGGCACCTTGTAGCGCGTGAAGATACGTCGATAGAGCGCGTCTCCCGAATAATCCGCACCGGGGAATTCCGCGCGCGACGCATAGCCGTCGCCGTCGACGTGCGTCATGAACAGGCGCCGGCCGTTCTCGGTCGTGACGCTCGGCGATGGCATCCGCACGAGACGCAACGCGTCGGTCACGAACGAGATCGGCTGAATCGCCCAACGCGTCTGCCCGATGCCGTTCAGCGAAACGACCGTGTACGGACTCAGCGTATAGCCGCCCCACGGCGTGATCGCGGCCGCGTCGACGTTCGTGCCTGCCGCCGCAAGCCGCAACAGCACACGGCTGTGCGATCCGACGCGCATCCCGACGAGATCGCGCGCATCCGGCCTCGGATCGATCTCGAAGTCCATCATCGGATCGCGCGTCACGACGCTGAGCGGCGCCCTGAACGGGCCGGGCACCGGCTGCAGATCGAGTGCCGCGCCCTCTTCCTGCGCGGCGTCGAAGCCGAACTGTCCCATGAACGCCACCGGCACGTGATCCGCGATGCGCGCATCGATCCAGCGCCGCCATCTCGCAGGATCGGCGGGCTCCGCGCCTTCGATCCAGGCGACGACGCCCGCGTAACGGTCCGGTGTGATATCGGTCGGCAGCGGTGCGTCGAGATCCGCGTATTCGACGTCGTAGCCAAGATAATTGAGCGGCATCGCGAGGTCGCGCACGCCACGCGTTTCGTCCACTGGCGTATCGGCGTCGCGGTTCTGTACGATCAGCACCTTGCGCGGCAGCACTTCGATCGCACCGATGCCGACGACGTCACGGCCCGCGTCCGTCACGTACGGCGTCACGCCGGTCGCGACGACCTGGGCGGCCGTCGCGCGGGCACATGCCCGGTCGGTGCGCTCGCAGATCTCGAGCGACAACACCGGCACGTGCGTCTCACGCATGAAAATCCGCGCCGTGTCGACGCGCGCAGTGCGGTCTGCGGCGGCGACGTCGCGTACCGCACGCATGTCGTCGCCGTCCATGAAACCGCGCACCAGCGGCGGACCGAGCACCGCGTAAAGCACGTTCGCATGCGGTTGCGCCGCGCGCAGCGCATCGTTGCCGCCGACGATCAGACGAGCGTCTGGATAAGCCGCATGAATTGCCTCGCTCGAGGCGATCGCCTCCGGCGTGTCGAGCAGGAAGCCGCGATAACCACGCGCCCACAACGGCTCGATGCGCTGCGAGACAAACGCCGCCGGCCCGAGTGCCGGGCCCGACGCGCCGTGCGGTACGCGTGCGACCCAAACGGTATGCGCGAGCGGGTGCGTCGCCGGATCGAAGCCCCGGGCGGGATCGAGCACTACGGCGTCGAACGCTTGCAGCAAGCCCTCGGGCGGCTGGGCACCGTCGAAAAACGCGACGTTTGCACGTGGCGCGGCCGGCGGGGATGGATGTTCCGGGGTATCGGCCGCCAGGGCGTGCAGCGAAGCGAACGCAAGCGCCGCGATGCACAGGGTCGCGGCAACGCTGCCGCGGACAGCAAGCACGGAAGCCATGCCCGCTCTGGGTTGATGATTCAATTCGTGTCGTTCCGGACGTCAAGCAATGCCGGCGCACGCCGCCCCGGCACAGGTAAGATCTAACGGATGGTGTCTACAGTCGGGAAACGTCCCCACATGCGCACGGGACCGTCGCGCCCGATCGGCGCACGCGCATGCAGCAACCACGATGCAGGGGAGGTCGTTTGCGCACTCATCGTTTGCCGGCGCCCATGCCTGCTGCGGCCCGCATCAGCGATACGCGCCATCCCAAGCGCGTGGCGACGCTGAAACCGGCGGCCCTGTCGGCAGCCAGTACGAGGGCGGCTTGAAGTGCGCCCATGCCGTGTATGTCCGCGCAATATTCGAGGCGATCCGTGCTCTCGGTCTTCGCCCCGGAGGGCAGCATCTCGCCTCGATAGACGACGAAAAAACAGCACGTGACGACCCACACACACAAGACCCGCACCGCAAATGGCTGCACGCGCAGCGCATTGCCGCCATCGACCGCGGAAGAGCCGATGGAACCGGCGACCAGCATCAACCCGGATGCTTTTTCCGACTTGGCCATACTTATTATTTCCCCGTTTGTTCTTCTTTTTAAAATTACCATGCCCAATGGTGAATTTTATGTTCTTACATAAATTTATGTTTTGATGCGACATCGTAAAGATGACGAAGGCATTTCGACGGAATTCGCCGCGTGACGGGATAACGCCATCGCCCAATCCAACCAGAGCCATTCAGCGAGATCGAGATCACTGGCGGAGTTTTCGAATTGTCCCGATCCAAGATGACCTGCGTATGGCATTTGCCTGCTTCGATACGTCGCCGACGGCGCGACGCGCACCATGGCCGCACACGTTTGCGCCGTCGCACTGCCGTGGATACCGATTGCTCTGAATATCGAATTCAATTGCCGTACAGCGTGCCTTTAACCGGAATTTACCCACGCCGCAGCGCATGCGGTTGGCGTGCCTACCCGCAGGCACGCCCGCTTCGCTTCGATCGATACAATCGCCGCCGGGTGCGACCCGACAATCTTGTCATCGCGTATCAGGCATATCGATGTCGCCAGCAATCCTCGGCATCGCCGCGGCACCGCTATCGGCCGACGCGGTCGACCCACCCCCGGTAGAACGCGCGGTACTTGAGCACGAGCTTGTCGTACTTGCTGTACGCGCCGCCGCCGTCCGGCTTCATCCCGTTCCAGATCTTGACGTCGTACCCCGCGGCCTGCCGGGTCTGGAGCCCGAACAGCACGTAGTCGGTCGCGCGGCGCAGGACGCCGCCCACCTTCCGGATCGAGATCAGCATGTGCATGACGTTCTTGCCGTCGCTCACCGGCGTCACGCACTGAAGCAGCTTGTACTTGACGTCTCCGTCCAGCGCGACGGTCATCACGCACCCGCCGGGGTAGCCGTCGAAGTGCAGGTTCATCTGCGACATGTTCAGGCCCAGCGCGCGCGACAGCATGCCGAGCGGCCCGAAGTACCGGTTCACGGTGAAGTCGATCCCGGCGCCGAACCACGCGCCCGCCCGCGCCAGCGACTCGACCTCCGGCCACGCGCGCCAATCGTCGAAGAGCTTGAGCTCGAAGGCCGAGACCGGCAGCGCGTGGACGGGCGTCGCGTGCTGCGCGTCGTAGAAGTTCTCGACGATCCGCAAGACCGCCGTCGTCGTCTCGAACGCGAAGTGCAGGTGCATGAAGTCGCCGTTGTCCACGTCGGCCGCGGCGATCTCGGGCAGCGGGTGCAGCGGCTGCGGCGAGCCGTACCAGACCCACACGTAACCGTATCGCTCCACGGTGACCCACGTCGGCTGGCGCGCCCCGCGCGGCACAGGCTCCAGCCGGTGCACCGCCGCGCTGTGGCCGGGAATATGCACGCACTGGCCGTGCTCGTCGTACCGCCAGTGGTGAAACGGGCACTGGATGCACCCATCCTTGATCTGCCCGTCGGCCAGGTTCGCGCCAAGATGCGCGCAGTGGCGGTCCATCACCACGGCCCGGCCCGTCGTGCCGCGCCACGCGACGCACGGGCGGCCGAAGAGCGTCAACGCGGTCGGCTTGTCCTTGAGGTCGTCCGAGCGCATCGCCACGTACCAGCTCGCGGCCACGCGCGTGGTCGCATCATACGCCGCCGACGGATGTTCGCTGGCACGCACTTGATTCAATTGAACGTCGTCTATCATTTTCGTTCCGGGGTCGGTCGACTACTTCAGCGCCAGGCCGATGCGGGTCGTGACGTACGCCCTGAGCAGCGCGAACATCGGGTTGTAGTCGAAGTACCGTTTCACCTCCGCCGGCGCGCTGGTCTGCGTCCAGTGCAGCAGCTTCATCGCCGGCAGCAGGCTGTACTTCGAGTTGTTGAGCTGCGGTTTGGCGCCGGTGATGCAGTACCCGAAGCCGAACATCGGCTTCGCGAATTCGCGTTCGTCGATGAGGGCGTGAATCCGCGCCGCGGCCTCCCCGGCAGGCTTCAGCCCCGCGCTCACGGCCTCGACCTCGGCTTTGGCGTCGTTGAACAACTGGTAGTACCCCTCCATGTCCGCGCACAGGTACCCGAGATACGGGGGATCGTCGTCGAGATGATCGAGGGCGCGCTCGTCGCGCGACGCGCGGAACCTCGCATGAGCTTGCACGAGCCGGAACTGTCCGAGGATCGTGCCGACCGCCCACAGCCTGTGGAACGCGTCCCACAGGCGGAAGTCCGAGAACGCCGTGTAGCAGCAGCTGACGAAGTCGTCGTTGTGGTCCAGCAGCTTCTGCTGCAGGCGCTCGATGTACTCGAAGCGCTCGGGGGAGAAGTCGTCGTCGCGCAGCGCCTTGATCAGGCGTGCCGCGAGTGCGTGGATGGTTACCGCGGTGTTCTCGAGCCCGCGGGAGAAAAGCGGATCGATGAACCCGTTCGCGTGCAGCATCAGGCAGTAGCGGTCGCCAACGCAGGCGCTCGACGAGAACTGCAGACGGTCGGTCTTGACCCAGTCGCGCACCGGCACGGCATCCCGGAACTGCGCCGCGATGCTCGGGAACCGCGCGAGGAATCCGTCGAATTCCTGCTGCGCGGAGATGTCCGTTTTCGGGTAGACGCGCGGGTCGAGCTGCAAGCCGACGCTCACCAGGTTGTTGGTCGATCGCGGGTGGTTGTTGAACGGGATCACCCAGAGCCAGCCGCCCTCGAACATGTGGTGCAGGGTCCCCTCGTGCCAGCGCCAGCGCTGCCCCTTGACCTTGAAGATGTCGTCGAACGGCTTGACCCCGAGCATGTGCGTGTAGAGGCTGCGCGAGTGCGTCTTGAAGCGGCACGGCTCTTCGCGCAGCCCGAACTTGGTCGCGAGCGGCGCACGCGGGCCGCCGCAGTCGATCATGTACCGGCCGGTGAAGCGTTCGCCCTGGGCGGTGGTCACCGCGACGCCGTCCTTGTCGGCGTGGTATTCGGTCACGCTCGTCTTCTGGCGAACCGTGCAGCCGTACTTGATGGCGGCTTGCAACAGGTACGCGTCGACGTCCTGCCGGTAATAGTGGCTCTCCGGCCCCCACGGCAGCTCGGGAATCACGCACTGCGTGAATTCCTTCGGGTCGTGTTCCTCGCCGGGCTTGTGGAACACGAAGCCGAAGTTGCGCTTGATTCCCGTGCTCGATGCGACGTAACGCTGCGTCGCATAGAACGACGTGATGTGGTCCAGCTCCGGAATGCCGTAGCGATCGGCGATGATGCGGTTCATCAGCGACGTCTCGGGGATCGACGATTCACCGATCGTGAAGCGCGGGTGCGACGATTCCTCGATGATCAACACGCGAAACCGTTGCTTGGCCAGGATGGCTCCCATCTGGGTGCCCGACATGCCCGAGCCGAGGATGATCACGTCGTAGTGGTTGTTGTCGCGCCCGTTCGCGGGGCTCTGCTGAGTCATGGGGCAAACTCTCCTGGTGAGATGGAACACATGGCCGCCGCCCGCGCCGAGCCGTCAGCGCGCGTCGAGCACGGCGCGAACGCGTGACCGTGCCGCGCGCGTGAGCGTGAGCAGATCGCCGAGCATGCTGGGCGCGTACCCGCCGCTGCCGATCGTGGGGCCGCTTCGCCCGACTTCGTACGCACGCTCGGCCAATTTGCCGTGCGGCGCGCGAAAGCGCAGCAGGACCTCGAATACGCGGTCGAGGGCCGCCAACCCGGCCTGGACCGGCTCGCCCCGCGCACGAGCCGCTTGCGCTTCGCCGAGCACGCGGTCGACGAGCGCCGGCCGCCCGGCGAACCGCGCGTAGATCGCCCTGAACGCGGGAAGCACGTAGGGCAGGTACGTCTCCTTGAATTCCCGATAACCCTGGTGGTCCGATCGCGCGCCCCACAGCACGTGCTCCAGCACGAAGAGGGGCATTTCCACGGCACCGGGGCCGAGGTAGTTCTGGCCGTCGACTCGAATCGGTTCGTAGTACGGACGAAGCTCGTCGTAGAAGACCTGCACCGAGATGAAGCGATACGCGTAGACGATCGAGTCGACCATTTTTTGCAGATAGTCCGCGAGCGCGTCGCACCCTTGCGCGAACGCGGGCGAGCGCAGCGGCACGTCGGTCAGCTCGACGGTCAACGCGATGGCCGCCTCGAGCGCCGCCATCGAGATGCGCACGCTCTCGAGCAGGTGCGCTTCGTCGCGCAGCCCGGTGTAGCTGCGCTGCGCGTCGGCCGCCGCGGGGTTCCAGACCGTCACGTGCAGCAGCGTCTCGCGCGGCGGCAGGTCGGTCGCGCGCGCCAGATCGAGCAGCACCGGTTCGAGCCCGGGCACCGCGTCCACGGGCTCGTGTCCGTGCCGCTTGAGCGACCCCAGGAAGAACCCGATGTCCCGCATCGCGGCGGCGGCTTCGACGAAGCCCCAGCCCGAGGGCATGCCGCGCGCCGGAAGGAACTCGCGCAGCAACCCGACGATGCCGGGCACGTCCCGTCGACGGTTCAGGCCCGGCAGCCGCAGGACGAGCGCGCGCGCCTGCAGCGGGTCGCAGGCCGCCACGGCAGCGTGCGTGGCCGCGATCGCGCGCACCCGGTCCGGGGCGCGGTCCACTACAGGATCTCCGGCGTCGCGAGCGTCGGCCCCGGCTGGCTGCGGGATAGCCCCGCATCGCCCTCGCGCAGCGAGCGCAGGTAATCGTAGTTCGTCGGCAGGCTCGCTCGCAGACGCTCGGCCTCGCGCCGGATCCGGGCAAACATCGCCTCGGCCTTGTCGATCGACTCCGGCCGGTGCCGCAAGAGCGGCAGCGACTGGTCGGGCAGCAGCCCCAGGCCGGCAAAAATGCAGTAGTAGTTTCCGTTCAGCCAGAAGTTCTTGAATTCGTAGTCGAAGGTGTCGTAGTACGTGGAATCGTCGAACGACGTGGTGGTCAGCGGCAGCCCCGCCTTGTAGCGTTCGACCTTCTCCTTGATCGCGTCCGACAGCCGCAGGTCGTGCCGGTTCGCGCGCCAGAACGCGGTGTCGTCGCGCGACGTGGTGAAATAGTGCGCCTGCACGAAATCCCGGCAGTCGTCGAACATGTAGACGATTTCGGCGTTGAATGCGTCGGCCAACCGCGGGTCGAACGACGTATCGGGGAAGTGCTTCACGAGCTGGTAAAGCGCCGCGTAGATGAAGTAGATGCCCGTCGATTCCAGCGGCTCCAGAAAGCACGACGACAGCCCGATCGCGACGCAGTTGTTGACCCACGCGCGCCGGTTGCGCCCGACCCGGAACTTGATCTGGTTGAGCGGCTGCTTGTCCGAGAGCCCCCAAAGGTCGAGGAAGTCGGCGGTGGCCTGATCGCGCGACGTGAACTTGCTCGAGAACACATAGCCGCTGCCGAACCGGCCCAGCATCGGGATTTTCCAGGTCCACCCGGCGTTCATCGCGATCGCCGACGTGTACGGCTCGATCCCGTCGCGCGCGTCGTCGGCGGGCACGGCGCTGGCGACCGCGCTGTCGCACAGCAGGTAGTCGGACATGTCGATGAAGGGCTCCTTCAGCGCCTGGTTGATCAGGAGCCCGCGCATGCCGGAGCAGTCGATGAACAGGTCCGCTTCCAGCGTGCGCCCTTCCTTGGTGGACAGGCTGGCGATGTAGCCGCGATCGTTCAGGTGAACCTGCTCGACCTCGTCGACGACGCGCTTCACCCCGCGTTCGGTGGCCCAGCGCTTCAGGAAGTCGGCCACCAGGTGCGCGTCGAAGTGCCACGCATGGGACATCTGGCGGGTGCCGTCGGCCAGGCACGGCGCCAGCTTGCCGTCGAGCGCCTCGGTCTGCGGGTAGCACGCGTATTCCATCGGCTGCTGGAAGCCGTGTTCGCGCTTGCGCAGCCAGTAGTGGGTCAGCGGCACGCCGTCGCAGTTCGACACGTTGCCGAACAAATGGTAAAAGTGGTCGCCGCGCGAACCATCGACAGACTTCCGCCAGTTCACGAACCTGATCGCGGATTTGAACGCGCCGTTCACCTGGGGCATCCACTCCCGCTCCGGTATCCCGAGGAAGTCGAAGAACACCTTCTGCAAACTCGGGATGGTCGCCTCGCCCACGCCGATCCGGGGGATCGCCGCGGATTCGACGAGCGTGATGTTCGCGTGGTGCTGGAGCGCCCGGACGAGGTACGAGGCGGACATCCAGCCCGCCGTGCCGCCGCCCACGATGACGATATTCTTGATCGGGTGAGTCATGACACGCTTCCCATAGGATTTGAAACCTGAATGGATAGTGCCGCCTTGTCGAATTGAACCGGCAACTCATCCGGTAACGCGTGATGACGCGCCCGGTCCATCACGACAAATGACACCGAAAAGGCGTAGCGAATCGCAGCGAAGTCAGACAACAACGCGAAACCTCCATCGCACGCGGCGGCACACCGCGTAATGGATTCCGCTTCGACAAATTGAATTTCCGATACGGTGACTGCTATTAGTGCATTTGAAAATTCGGTCCACCTGATTGTTTCCAGGATCGTCGCACCGTGCACTTGACTGTCCGACACACCATAGCAGCGTTCATGATGGCACACCTCGAAAAATTTCATATCAATCGCCGGTTGTTCAGAGAAATTCTAAATACCGGAAAATATCGATTAATTACCTCACTACAGTCGATTCAATTTTTTCGAAACAACGAAATTCATTTTTTCATTTGGAACGCATGATTCGAGAATCATTTCGCCAAAAATATATGGAATGACTGACGGAATTAACATGAAAGAAACAAAGAATTCACCACTTCAAATGCAAATCCGCCGACCGTTTCACATTTCGACGATCGTGATCTCGACCCAAAAATAATCCGACTCGTCGGCAGAGAAATTCGTCATGATGTGCCCGAGCAGAACGAAGGCCATGCGGCGAAGACGGGCAAGTTCACGGAACGCGCAGATCGAACGATCTGTGCATGAAGGTCAACCGCCATTTCAGCGGTGCACCGGCTTCGGCCTGCCGCGAACCGCGACACTGACGAATCGAGGAGGCCGCGTGCCCATCCAGGAAGCGTTGCTGAAGATGTCGATGTACGTCTCGCTGGTGCTGATCGTGCCAGGGCCGACCAATACGCTGCTGCTGTCGTCCGGGCTGAAGGTCGGCCTGCGCGGCACGTGGCCGCTGGTCGTCGCCGAGGCGCTCGGCTATGCGATCGCGATTGCCGTATGGGGATTCTTCCTGTCCGCGTTCGCTGTCGGCCGGCCCTGGCTTTACGACGTGGTCAAGCTCGCGAGTTCCGTCTATATCTTTTTCCTCGCGCTCCGGATGTGGACGCATAGCCGCGTGCTGCAGGACGTGTCGGTCGCGCCGGTGCGCTTTCGCGACGTGTTCGTCGCGACGATGATGAACCCGAAGGCGCTGCTGTTCTCGAGCACGCTGTTTCCGTTGGAGGCGTTCAGGTCGGCGCACTATTTCGCGTGGGCGCTCGTCGTATTTCTGGTCGTGCTCGCGCCGATCGGTGTGGGCTGGTCGTCCCTCGGCGGGCTCCTCACTTCGCAACGCGCGTGGGCCGCCCGCACGTCGACGCTGCTGCGCGGCGCATCGCTCGTGCTGTTGATGTTCTCCGGCACACTCGTGTACTCGGTCGTGAATCGCTGACCGACGCGGCGCTTCCCGGCGAAAACGCATTTCGCTCCGCAAGCGAGTTATTCAGGCGCTTGCTTGCTGCGTATTAAGGTTGTCACTATCCACCGCGTTGCGAAGACCTGTGTCGACTCTTTCGCGATACCGTTGTAGCGCCGGCCGTCGCGGCCCTGCGTTGTTCGAGAGCCGTTCAATTCCCGTCGGCAGTGGTCGGCACCCGCACGTTCAATCCCGGCAGGTCCGCGAAATCCGCCACGTTCAGCGTCATCAGTGCGTAGCCGTGCTCGATCGCCTGCGCCGCGATCCACAGATCGTTGCAGCGCGGGCGCGGCGAGCGGCCGGCCTGCTTGACCGCGGCGGCCAGCACGCCGAACGCGGCGGCGGTGTGGCGTGTGACATCGAGCACGGGGCGCAGCTCGAGCTGACGCAGATGGGCCCCCCGCCGCGCGCGCTCGGCGGCGTCGGCGCACGACTCCACGCCGAACGCCAGTTCGCCCAGCGAGATCGTCGAGATGAACACCGGTGCGTCGCCGGCGGTGTCGATCACGGCGCGCGCGTCGACGGTGCCGCCGGCGAGACCGACCCATACGCAGCTGTCGATGATCACGCCCACGGGTCGCGCACTCCGTCGTCGAAGCCGGCGCGGCTGTCGCGCAACCAGCGGGCCGCGCCGTCCGCGCCGAGATTCTGCGGCAGGCCCTCGAGCGCCTGCGCGGCGTTCATGACAGGGTCGGCGGGCACCAGGCGCGCGATCACGGTTTGGTTGCGCTCGACCACGACGGTCTCGCGGCGCTGAGCGACCTGATCGAGGATTTGGCGGGTGTGACGCGCCAGTTCGGTGGCGGTGATAGTGGGCATGGTCGCCTCCGCGAAGCAATGAATACGTATTATACGTATTTTTCGCATCCCAATCCGACGACCGGCCTGAACAACGCCTTCATCCCCGATCGGAAGGTCGACATACCGGCGCCTCTGCCTTTCCGGCGGCCAAGAAAGTGACCCCACTAACATCATAAGATTGCATTTTCACATTCAATGTGATTTTATTATCGCCTGTCGCGGCCCGCCGCCGCCCACGCACACGGCCGCCCCCATACCAAGGAAGAGACACAGATGGAGACAATCGCCGTCATCGGCAGCAACATGGTCGACCTCGTGACCTACGTCGCGCGCATGCCCGCCCGGGGCGAAACGCTCGAGGCGCCGAACTTCGAGCTCGGCTGCGGCGGCAAGGGCGCGAACCAGGCCGTCGCGGCCGCACGCCTCGGCGCGCGCGTCGTGATGGTCACCAAGGTCGGCGACGACGTGTTCGCCGACAACACGATCCGCAACTTCGAGCGCGAAGGCATCGATACCACGCACGTGCGCAAGGTCCCCGGCGTGCCGAGCGGCGTCGCGCCGATCTTCGTCGAGCCCGATTCGAGCAACAGCATCCTGATCGTCAAGGGCGCGAACCGCCATCTGCGGCCGGCCGACATCGACGCGGCCGCGCCGATGCTCGCCGAATGCGCGCTGATCGTGCTGCAACTCGAAATCGAGCTCGACACCGTCTATCACGCGATCGAATTCGGCGCGCGGCACGGTATTCCCGTGTTGCTGAACCCGGCCCCCGCCGTGGCCGACCTCGATTTCGAACGCATCCGTTCCGTCGAATTCTTCGTGCCGAACGAAACCGAGCTCGCGATCGTGTCGGGCATGCCGGTCGATTCGCGCGAAAGCGCCGCCCGCGCCGCCGAAGCGCTGGTCGCACGCGGGCTCAAGCACGTGCTCGTCACGCTCGGCAGCAACGGTTCGCTGCTCGTGTCGCGTCACGGCGCGCACCACGTGCCGGGCGTGCCCGTCGACGCGCGCGACACGACGGGCGCCGGCGACGCGTATATCGGCTGCTTCGCGCGCTGCTATGCGGCGTCGCGCGACGCCATCGATGCGATGCGCTACGCGTCCGCGTACGCCGCGCATTCGGTCACGGGCCTCGGCACGCAGAAATCGTACGCCGACGCCGCGACGTTCGAACGCTTCCTCCGCGACGCCGGCTTCTGATCGGCGCCTTCATCGACGAAACATTGGGAAGGAGACACCCATGAGCCGGACCCCGATCGAACACACACCCGACGGCTATTACCTGAACCGCACGCCGCTCTTCGCGTTCACGCTGCTGTGCTGCCTGTTCGCGCTGTGGGGCACCGCCGCGAACCTGAACGACGTGTTGATCGCGCAGTTCAAGAAATCGTTCTTCCTGTCCGATTTCGAATCGGCGTTCGTACAGTCCGCGTTCTATCTCGGCTACTTCTTCCTCGCGATTCCGGCCGCGACCGTCGTGAAGAAGTTCAGCTACAAGACGACGATCCTCGTCGGCCTGCTGCTCTACACGACCGGCTGCCTGCTGTTCTTCCCGGCCGCGTCGATGGCGAAGTACGGGATGTTCCTCGTCGCGCTGTTCGTGATCGCCGCGGGCCTGTCGTTTCTCGAAACGGCGTCGAACTCGTATTCGACGCTGATGGGCCCGCGCGACACCAGCACGCGGCGGCTGAACATCTCGCAGACGTTCTATCCGTTCGGCGCGATGGCCGGCGTCTATATGGGCAGCTTCCTGATCTTCAAGGAAGGCGACGCGTCGCATGCGCAGCTCGCGGCGATGTCGGCCGCCGATGCGCACACGCACCAGCTCGCGATGATCCAGGCCACGCTCGAACCGTACAAGTGGCTGATCGTCGTGCTCGTCGCCGTCTTCATCGTATTCGCGCTCACGCCGTACCCGGCCTGCAAGGGCAACGGCGCGAGCGCGGTCACGCACCGGATCGACGCGCGCGGCACGCTCGCAAGACTGTTCGGCAACCGGCGCTTCGTCGCGGGCATCGTCGCGCAATTCCTGTATGTAGGCGCGCAAGTCGGCGTGTGGAGCTTCACGATCCGGCTCGCGATGCAGATCGGCGGCCTCACCGAGCGCGGCGCATCGCGCTATCTGCTCGCGACGTTCTTCGCGTTCTTCGTCGGCAAGCTGGTCGCGACGCTCGTGATGAAACGCGTCGGCCCGGCCAAGGTGCTGATCGTCTACGGCATCCTGTGCATCGCGCTGCTCGCGTACACGATCAGCGTGCACAACATCACGGCAGTCTATGCGGCCGTGTGCGTGAGCATCTTCCTCGGCCCGTGCTGGCCGACGATCTACGGGCTGACGATCGACGGCCTCGGCAAGGACACCGAATACGGCGGCTCGATCCTCGTGATGAGCATCGTCGGCGGCGCGGTCGTGCCGCTGATCCAGGGGCTGATCTCCGATCACACCGGCGGCAACATGCAGCTTGCGTTCGTCGTGCCGCTGCTGTGCTTCGTCGTGATCGTGTACTACGGCTTCTACTGCCTGCGCCACCTGCCGGCGGCGACGCCCGACGCGGCGGCCGGCGACCATGCGTCCGCACGCTACGCCGCGACGCGCAACACGTCGGGCGCCTGACCATGCGCGGCGAGATCGAATTGCGGCGCGACGACTTCCGCGAAGCGCCGCGCACGCTGTACCGTACCGACGGCCTCACCGTCACCGCGTTCGCGTATCCGTCCGGCGTCGAGGCGCTGAAGCTCGAGAACCGACGCGGTCATCTGGTCGTGCTGCCGTATCTCGGCCAGATGATCTGGGCCGCCGAATTCGACGGCCGCGACCTGACGATGAAGCACATGTTCCGGCAGCCGAAGCGCGCGGTGTCGATCATCGATACCTACGGCTGCTTCATGTTCCATAGCGGGCTGCTGCGCAACGGCTGCCCGGGGCCGGACGACACGCATGCGCTGCACGGCGAGATGCCGTGCGCGCCGATGGACCGCGCGAGCCTCGTCATCGGCATGGATGCGCGCGGCGCGACGGTCGAAGTGACCGGCGAATACGAATACGTGCAGGGCTTCGGCAGCCACTACGTCGCGCGTCCGTCGGTGCGGCTGGCCGAACACGACGCGCGGATGACGATCGCGATGGATGTGACGAACCTCGGCGGCGCGCCGATGGACCTGATGTACATGGCGCACCTGAACTACGCATACGTGCCGGGCGGCCGCTTCGTGCAGTCGCTGCCGCGTGGCGGCATGCGGCTGCGCGACAGCGTGCCCGCGCACGTGAAGCCGACCGCCGCGTGGCGCGACTACACGGCCACGCTGGCGCGCGATCCGGTGCGGCTCGCGACACTCGATGCGCCCGCGCTGTACGACCCGGAGATCGTGTTCTTCATGAACGACGTGGCAACGGACGCCGACGGTGTCGCGCATTTCCGGCTCGCGCATCCGGACGGCGGCGCGTTCCACACCGCATACCGGCCCGCGCAATTTCCGCATGCGACGCGCTGGATCCTGCACAACGCCGATCAGCAGGTGGCCGCGTTCGCGCTGCCGTCGACCTGCGAGCCGGAGGGTTACGAAGCGGAGCGCCGCAAGGGCCACGTGGCGGCGCTGGCGCCCGGCGCATCGCGCCGCTTCGAGGTGCTTACCGGCTACCTCAGCGCGGCGGAAGCGCGCGATGCGTGACCCGATGCACGGCGCCGCGTCAGGTCACGAGCGCGATTCCGTGCTCGCGGATCGCCGTTTCGTAGCGGCGGCTCAGTTGCCCGTCGGAGATCACGTAGTTGAAATCGGTCAGTTCGGCGAAATAGGCCGCGCGCACTTCGTCGAACTTCGTGTGGTCGACCAGCAGGAAGCGGTTCTGCGCGCGCGCCATCACCTTCTTCTTCGCATCGACTTCGTGGAAGTTGAAGCACGTGACGCCGCAGCGCTCGCTCACGCCGGCCGCCGAGATGAACGCCTTCGACACGCGCACCGAATCGAGAATGCCCGTTTCGGCGACCGATTCGAACACCATGTTCTGCCGGTGATACGCGCCGCCGCACAGGATCACGTTGCAATGCGGCTTCTGCTGCAGCTTCGCGAACACGTTCAGCGAATTGCAGACCGCCGTGAACTCGAGGTCGTCCGGAATGAAATCGACGATGAACGGCGTGGTCGACCCGCAGTCGACGAAGATCGTGTCGCCGGTCGTCACGAACTGCGCGGCCAGCTTGCCGATGCGGCGCTTTTCCTCGGTCTGCCGGTTGTTCTCGGCGCTGATCAGGTACTCGCCGATGTCGCTGCGCTGCGCGGCGAAATGGCGCGTCACGTAGCCGCCGATCAGGCTGAGGCCGTGCGGGTTGTCCGCGAGATCGCGGCGGATCGTCATTTCGGACACGCCGAACAGCTCGGCGACTTCCCTCAGATGAATCGCGTTCTGCCCTTGCAGCACGTTCATCAATGTCTTGATCCGTTCGCCCTTCTTTGTTTCCATGCCTGTATCCTGCGTGCCCGCCGCGTGAGTCGCTCGTCGTGCCGGGCGCGCGGGCCCGGCCGGAATGTCGTATTTGTAACAAACCGATGTGAAAACATCAACTTTCCGTGTGCCCTTTCCGCACACGATCCGTGGAGTCCTGACACATGCCGCTTTCCAACGCCCAACTCGCCCAAACCATCGATCACACGCTGCTCGCGCCCGACGCGAGCGACGCGCAGATCCGCGAACTCTGCCGCCAGGCGGCCGAGCATCGCTTTTACTCGGTCTGCGTGAATTCGGCGAACGTGCCGCTCGCCGCGCGCGAGTTGGCCGATACCGGTGTGCTCGTCTGCGCCGTGGTCGGCTTTCCGCTCGGTGCGGGGCTGTCCGCCGCGAAGGCGTTCGAAGCCACCGCCGCGATCGCGGCGGGCGCCGGCGAGATCGACATGGTGATCAACATCGGCGCGCTGAAAAGCGGCCGCGCCGACGACGTGAAGGCCGACATCGACGCCGTGCATCGCGCGTGCGGCACGGTGCCGCTCAAGGTGATCCTCGAAACGGGGTTGCTGACCGACGACGAGAAGGTGCGCGTGTGCGAGATGTGCCGCGATCTCGGCGTCGCGTTCGTGAAGACGTCGACCGGGTTCGGCCACGGCGGCGCGACACTCGCCGACGTCGCGCTGATGCGCCGCACGGTCGGGCCGACGCTCGGCGTGAAGGCGTCGGGCGGCGTGCGCGACCGCGCGGCCGCGCTCGCGATGCTCGAAGCCGGCGCGACGCGGCTCGGGACGAGTTCGGGGGTGGCGATCGTCAGCGATCTAGGCGGCGGCCGTTCGGGGTATTGACACGCGAATGGCCGGCCTTCGCGTGCATGCATCACGCATCAGGACCGGCCGTGGCAATGTATCGCGCGAGCAGCACCGTGCGGCATCGCCCCGGCGGACAGGCGCGCGCTCGGCCCAAGACACGTGCCCGACGGCTTCCCCGCATGCGACAACCTCGGCACAATGCCGCCCATGCGCCACGACAACGCCTTCGTCTACCCGTCCCCCGGCCTCGCCGGCCGGCTCGCCAACCGGATCGTCGCGAGCGGCCCGCTGCTGCGCGCCCGCCGCGCGCTGCTGTCGCGGCTGCCGTTCCTGCAGCTCGCGAGCGACGTCGAGCATGTCGTGTATTGCACGTGGGTCGTCGATGTCGCGGCCGTCGCGCACCTCGTGCCGCGCGGCGTCACGCTCGCGAGCCGCGGCGGCCGCACGCTGTTCACGACGCTCACCTACCGGCATCGGCATTTCGGCCCGCGTGTCGCCGGCCCGCTGCGGCGCGTATTTCCGTCGCCGCTGCAGAGCAACTGGCGGCTCTACGTCGACGCGCTGCCGAACGGCGCGCCGGCCGAGCGCACCGTGCTGTTCGTGAAGAACGTGTTCGATCACCCGCTCTATGCGCTCGGCAGCCGGCTGTTCAGCGATGCGCTACCGTCGCATCTCGCGCGGCCCTTCACGCATGAGGCACGCGACGGACGCTACGACACGCGGCTGGCAGGCAGCGGCGGCAGCGCGCCCGACTTCCGCTGCACGGCCGAAGCGTCGCACGACCGGACGTTGCCCGATGCATTCGCCCCGTTCTTCGACGACTGGCGCGCGGCCGTCGCCGCGCTGTCGCTGCAGCACGCGGCCGTCGCCCATGTCGAGGACTGCGACCGCCTCGCGTATGCGTCGATCGACCTGCCGATCGACGTCGACGCGGTGCAACCGCTGAAAACGGTCGGGCCCGCCGGCGGCGACTTCCTTGCCCGCATCGGCGCGATCGGCGAACCGCTGTGCTTCGTCGTGCCCGACGTCGCGTTCCGCGTGCTGTCCGAGCGGCTGTTGTAACGCGCTGCTCGGGCGGTCCGCGCCTAAATCGCGGCGGCCGGAGCGCCATACAAAGCACGCGGCCGCCCGAAGGCGGCCGCGCGAAGTGGGGTGAAGTGCCGCTTACTTGCTGTAGTCGTACACCCCACGCCCGGTCTTGCGCCCGAGCCTGCCCGCCGACACCATCTCGCGCAGCAGCGGACACGCGCGATACTTCGGATCGCCGAAGTCCTTCAGGAACACGTCCATCACCGCGAGGCACACGTCGAGGCCCACGAGGTCGGCCAGCGCGAGCGGCCCGATCGGGTGGTTCGCGCCGAGCTTCATTCCCGCGTCGATTTCCTCGGCCGACGCGATCCCTTCGGCCAGCACGAAGAACGCCTCGTTGATCATCGGCACCAGGATCCGGTTCACGACGAACCCCGGCGAATTGCGCACGCCGATCGGCGACTTGTCGAAACGCTCGGTCAGCGCGCGCACGGCCGACGCGGTCGCGTCGCTCGTCTGCAGCCCGCGGATGATCTCGACGAGCGGCATCAGCGGCACCGGGTTGAAGAAGTGCATGCCGAGAAAACGCGACGGATCGGCGAGCGGCGCCGCAAGCGCGGTGATCGAGATCGACGACGTGTTGGTTGCGATGATCGCGTCCGGGCGCGCGACGGCCTCGATCTGCTTCAGGATGCGGCCCTTCAGCTCGACGTTCTCGGTCGCGGCCTCGATCACGATGTCGACCGAGGCGAGCGTCGCGTAGTCGGTCGACGTCGTGATGCGCGCGAGCGCCGCATCGCGTGCGTCGGCCGCGAGCTTGTCCTTCGACACGAGCCGCTCGAGGCTGCCCTTCAGCGTCGCGAGGCCCTTGTCGAGCGCGGCGTCGCTGACGTCGATCATCACGACGTTCAGTCCGGCGACGGCAGCGGTTTGCGCAATGCCGTTACCCATGGTTCCGGCGCCCACGACGCCGACGGTTTCGATGGCCATGACGATTCCTGTGTATTCGGATGCTGAGCGGTCGATTATCAGATGTTCTCGAAGATTGCGGCAATCCCCTGGCCGCCGCCGATACACATCGTGACGAGCGCGTAACGCCCGCCGATGCGCTTCAGCTCGTACAGCGCCTTCACCGTGATCAGCGCGCCGGTCGCGCCGATCGGGTGACCGAGCGAGATGCCCGAGCCGTTCGGGTTGACCTTCGCGGGATCGAGGCCAAGTTCCTGCGTGACCGCGCACGCCTGCGCGGCGAACGCCTCGTTCGCTTCGATCACGTCGAGATCGGCGATCTTCAGGCCGGCGCGTTCGAGCGCCTTCTGCGTGGCCGGCACCGGGCCGATGCCCATGTACGCCGGATCGACGCCCGCATGCGCATACGCGACGAGGCGCGCGAGCGGCTTCACGCCCTGCGCGCGTGCGGCGTCCGCGCTCATCATCAGCACGGCGGCAGCGGCATCGTTGATGCCCGATGCGTTGCCGGCCGTCACGGTGCCGTTCTCCTTCGCGAACACGGGCTTGAGCTTCGTGAAATCGTCCGCGCTCGCGTCGTGCCGCACATGCTCGTCGGTGTCGAACGCGACCTCGCCCTTCTTCGTGCGGATCGAGATCGGCAGGATCTGGTCCTTGAAGCGCCCTTCGGCGATCGCGCGCGCCGCGCGACGATGCGATTCGAGCGCCAGCGCATCCTGCGCGTCACGCGAGATGTCGTATTTCTTCGCGACGTTCTCGGCCGTCACGCCCATGTGGATCGTCTGGAACGGGTCGTGCAGCGCGCCGAGCATCATGTCGACGAGCTTCGCGTCACCCATGCGCTGGCCGAAGCGCGCGGCCGGCACGGTGTACGGCGCACGGCTCATGCTTTCCGACCCGCCGCCGATCGCGACGTCGGCGTCGCCGAGCATGATCGTCTGCGCGGCCGACACGATCGCCTGCAGGCCCGAGCCGCACAGGCGGTTCACGGTCAGCGCCGGCGTGTGCTGCGCGACGCCGCCGTTGATCGCCGCGACGCGCGCGAGGTACATGTCCTTCGGTTCGGTGTTTACGACGTGGCCGAACACGACGTGCCCGATCGCATCGCCCGGCACGTTCGCGCGCGACAGCACTTCGGCGACCACCTTCGCGCCGAGGTCGGTCGGCGAGAAATCCTTCAGGCTGCCGCCGAAATCACCGATCGCGGTACGGACACCGCTCACCACCACGACTTCCTTCGCTGCATTGCTCATCGTCTCACTCCGGTTCGTTCGCGCCCGCGGGCGCGGGGATACGTTGCGTTACATGTTCGGGTAATTCGGCCCGCCGCCGCCTTCGGGCGTGACCCACACGATGTTCTGCGTCGGGTCCTTGATGTCGCAGGTCTTGCAGTGCACGCAGTTCTGCGCGTTGATCACGAGGCGCTCGCCGCCGTCGTCGTTCTTCACGAACTCGTACACCGCCGCCGGGCAGAAGCGCGCCTCCGGCCCCGCGTACGTGCGCAGGTTCACGTTTACCGGCACGTTCGCATCCTTCAACGTCAGGTGCGCCGGCTGGTTCTCCTCGTGGTTCGTGTTCGAGATGAACACCGACGACAGCCGGTCGAACGTCAGCTTGCCGTCCGGCTTCGGATACGCGATCGGCTCGCATTGCGACGCCGGCTTCAGCATCTCGTGGTCCGCATGCTGGTGATGCAGCGTCCACGGCACGTTGCCGCCCATCACCTTCTGCTCCAGCCCGACCATCAGCGTGCCCAGGTACAGGCCCTTGGCCATCCACTGCTTGAAGTTGCGCGCGCGGTACAGCTCCGTGTACAGCCACGATTGCTTGAACGCATCGGGGTACGCGTTCAGCTCGTCCGACTGGCGGCCGGCCTGCACCGCGTCGAACGCGGCGTCGGCCGCCAGCATGCCGGTCTTGATCGCCGCATGGCTGCCCTTGATCCGCGACGCGTTCAGGAAACCCGCGTCGTCGCCGATCAGCGCGCCGCCCGGGAACACCGTCTTCGGCAGCGACAGCAGGCCGCCGGCCGTGATCGCGCGCGCGCCGTACGACACGCGCTTGCCGCCTTCGAGGAACGCGCGGATCGACGGGTGCGTCTTGTAGCGCTGGAATTCCTCGAACGGCGACAGGTACGGGTTCGTGTAGCCGAGGCCCACCACGAAGCCGACCACGACCTGGTTGTTGTCCATGTGATACAGGAACGAGCCGCCGTACGTATCCGGCTTCAGCGGCCAGCCGGCCGTGTGGATCACCAGGCCCGGCTTGTGCTTCGCGGGATCGATTTCCCACAGTTCCTTGATGCCGATCCCGTACGCCTGCGGATCGGCGTTCGCGTCGAGCTTGTACTTCGCGATCAGTTGCCGCCCCAGATGGCCGCGGCAGCCTTCGGCGAACAGCGTGTACTTCGCGTGCAGTTCCATGCCGAGCTGGAAGTTCTCGGTCGGCTCGCCGTCCTTGCCCACGCCCATGTTGCCGGTGGCGACGCCTTTCACGGAGCCGTCGTCGTTGTAGAGAATCTCCGCGGCCGGGAAGCCGGGGAAGATTTCCACGCCGAGCGCCTCGGCCTGCTGGCCGAGCCAGCGGGTCACGTTGCCCAGCGAAATCACGTAGTTGCCGTGATTCTTGAAGTTGTCCGGCAGCGCCCAGTTCGGCGTGGTCACCGCGCTCTTCTCGGACAGGAACAGGAAGCGGTCTTCGCTCACCTCGACATCGAGCGGCGCGCCGCGCTCCTTCCAGTCGGGAAACAGCTCGGTGATCGCGCGCGGGTCCATCACCGCGCCCGACAGGATGTGCGCGCCGATCTCGGAACCCTTCTCGAGCACGCACACGCCGATCTCGGTGCCTTTCTCGGCGGCCAGTTGCTTGAGCCGGATCGCCGCCGACAGCCCGGCGGGGCCGCCGCCGACGATCACGACGTCGTATTCCATCGATTCGCGCGGGCCGTATTGCGCGAGCAAGTCCTGTGTGGTCAAAATCCTGTCTCCTGCTGCGTCCCGACCGTCAGCGGTCAGAACTGGTCTTCCGTCAACGCGAGCACGCTCTCGTTGCCCTTCGCGCCGACGATCGACGCTTCGAGCGCACTCGCCTGCACCAGCACGTGCTCCGCATAGCATCGGGCGATCGCGATCTTCGCATCGAAGAACGCGACGTCGCTCGCGCGATTCGCGTGCGCGGCCAGCAGTGCGCGCGCCATCTGCCATCCGCACAGCACGACGCCCGCGAGCTTCAGGTACGGCACGCTGCCCGCGAACACCGCGTTCGGGTCCTGCTTCGCGTTCGCCAGCACGTAGTCGACCACCGCCGACAACGCGCGCGCACCCTTCTCCAGTTGCGCCTTCATCGATGCGGCCGCCGCGCCGTCGAGCTTGCCGAGCGCCGCGACCGTGTCGCCGATCTCGGCGATCAGCGCCTTCGCGACCGCGCCGCCGTCGCGCAGCGTCTTGCGGCCGACGAGGTCGTTCGCCTGGATCGCGGTCGTGCCTTCGTAGATCGCGAGAATCCGCGCGTCGCGGTAGTACTGCGCGGCGCCGGTCTCCTCGATGAAGCCCATCCCGCCGTGCACCTGCACACCGAGGCTCGCCACGTCGTTCACCATCTCGGTGCTCCAGCCCTTCACGACCGGCACCAGATATTCGTAGATGGCCTGATGACGCGCGCGCGTCGCGTCGTCCGCATGGCGGTGGGCAATGTCGCTGTGCGCGGCGGCCACGTAGGCCAGCGCCCGCGCGCCTTCGGTCAACGCACGCATCGTGCCGAGCATCCGGCGCACGTCCGGGTGATGGATGATCGTCACCGACTGCTTCGCCGAGCCGTCCACCGGGCGGCTCTGCACGCGTTCCTTCGCGAATGCGGCGGCCTTCTGGTACGCGCGGTCGGCCACGCCGATCCCCTGCATCCCGACGCCGAAGCGCGCCGCGTTCATCATGATGAACATGTATTCGAGGCCGCGATTCTCTTCGCCGACCAGGTAACCGATCGCGCCGCCGTGATCGCCGTATTGCAGCACCGCGGTCGGGCTCGCCTTGATCCCGAGCTTGTGCTCGATCGACACGCAGTGCACGTCGTTGCGCGCGCCGAGCGAGCCGTCTTCGTTGACCATGAACTTCGGCACGATGAACAGCGAGATGCCCTTCACGCCTTCCGGTGCGTTCGGCGTGCGCGCCAGCACCAGGTGGACGATGTTGTCCGCCATGTCGTGCTCGCCCCACGTGATGAAGATCTTCGTGCCGAACACCTTGTACGTGCCGTCGCCCTGCGGCTCCGCGCGCGAGCGCACCAGCGCGAGATCCGAACCGGCTTGCGGCTCGGTCAGGTTCATCGTGCCGGTCCATTCGCCCGAGATCAGCTTCGGCACGTAGCGCTGCTTCTGCGCGTCGGTGCCGGCCGTCAGCAGCGCCTCGATCGCGCCGTCGGTCAGCAGCGGACACAGCGCGAACGACAGGTTCGATGCGTTCAGCATCTCGATGCACGGCGTCGCGATCAGCTTCGGCAGGCCCTGGCCGTCGTATTCGGCCGGATGCTGCAGCCCCTGCCAGCCGCCTTCGACGAACTGGCGGAACGCTGCGCCGAAGCCCGGCGTCGCGGTCACGACGCCGTCCTTCCAGCTGCTCGGGTTGCGGTCGCCTTCGACGTTCAGCGGCGCCAGCACCTCGCCGCAGAATTTCGCGGATTCGTCGAGCACGGCCTGCGCCGTGTCGTAACCCGCATCCTCGAAGCCCGGCAACTGCGCAACGGCGTCGATGCCTGCGAGTTCCTTCAGCACGAACAGCATGTCCTTGACGGGGGCGTTATAGCTCATGGTCGATGTTCCATTCAGGCGGTGAATAGGGCGCCACGGGGGCCGGTACGGCAAAACCGGCCAGTGCCGGGCGACGCGATGGGCCATCCTAACGCCGGGGATCCCGATTCCCATTGTCATATCCGGCCCACATGGTGACAAAACCGGCCACGGCGCACGCCGCCCGCGACCCTTGCGCATGGCGGTGAAGCCCGTCGGGCGGGCGTCGGCGCCCGGTCCGTCCGTCTCGACAATGGCGGCAACGCGCGCCAAAAAAGCGACCGGGCGCACGCGCGGCTCCCCGGCTCGACGTGGCAAAGGGAGCCGGTTATGGGAGTGTCCTCTGAAAAACCGGCCGTGAACACCGCAAAGGAGCCGGTTATGGGATGCGATCCTCGAATCGGCGAACCGGCGATACCCGGCCCCACTCCGGCGTCACGCACGGCGCCGATACGTCCCCGGCGTGCTGCCCGTCCAGTGCCGGAACGCGCGATGAAACGCGCTCGGGTCGTCGAAGCCGATATCGGCGCCGATCGCCGCGATCGTGTCGGGCGTATCGGTCAGCCGCTGGATCGCGATATCGCGCCGCAGCTCGTCCTTCAGCACCTGGAACGTCGTCCCTTCGGCGGCGAGATGGCGGCTCAGCGTGCGCACCGAGCAATGCAGGTGCTCGGCCGCCTGATCGATCACGGGCAGATCCGGCAGCGCCGCCGACAGGTACTGCCGTACCCGATGGCACACGAGCTGTTCGCTGAACGATTCGAAGATCCAGTCGCCGGGCGCGCGCGCGAGGAACTTGCGCAGGTTGCGCTTGCTCTGCCGGATCGGCGCGTCGAGGTAATCGGCACTGAAGCGCATCAGCGTGCGCTCGCGGTCGAACTGCACGGCGCCGGTGAAGAAGTACAGGTGGTCGACCGCATGGCGCGGCCGCGGGCACGCGAACTCGATCTGCAGCAGCGGAATTTTCTGGCCGATCAGCCAGGAGCACACGCCGTGCACGAGCTTGAGCATCAACTCCTGGCCGAGCGCGCCGATCGGCCCGATGGCGTCGTTCGGGCGCAGCAGCACCTGCGCGACGAGCTCGTCGCGCTTCGATTCGACGAAGAAGTCGTCGAGCAGGATATGGAAGAATTGCCCGAAACGATGCAGCGCCGTTTCGAGGTTGCGCGCATCGAGCAGGCTCAGGCACAGGTACTTCAGCGTGCCGCCGCGCAACGGGCGCGAGAAGATGCCGGGCATCTCGTCGTCGAGGTCGATCGCGAGCGTGCGATACAGCGTCGAGAACTGCTCCTCCGTCACGCGCGCATGCGGCTCGCCGAGCAGCTCGATCGGAATGCCGGCGCCGCGCAGGTAGCGCTCGACCACGTCGCGCTGCACGCCTGCGCTCGCGAGAAAGCCGTTGACGAGCGAGATCGGCACCGTCGCGCTCGGCGACGGCAGCGCACGCCCGGGCCGGGCGGAAAGTGAATCTGAGCCGGTCATCGCGTCCCCGTCGATCGAACCGACCGCATTGTACTTGAGCGGCCCGCGCGCCACCTTCGGGGCTTTCCGCGCACCGGGCCGCGCAGCCTGGGCCGCGCGGCGCGGCGCCGTCATCAGTCGGTGCGGCTGAGTTCCCGGCGCAGGATCTTGCCGACCGTCGACTTCGGCAGCCGGTCGACGAAGCGCACGAGCTTCGGCACCTTGTACGCGGCCAGGCTCGCGCGACAATGCGCGACGAGCTGCGCCTCCGTCACGTCGGCGTCCGGCGCGAGCACCACGAACAGCTTGACGGCCTCGCCCGTGCGCGGGTCCGGCACGCCGATGCACGCGCATTCGGCGACGCCCGGCAGCGCGGTCGCGACCGCTTCCACCTCGTTCGGGTACACGTTGAAGCCGGACACGATGATCATGTCCTTCTTGCGGTCGACGATCCGCAGGAAGCCGGCCGCGTCGAACACGCCGACGTCGCCGGTGCGGAAATAGCCGTCCGCGGTGAACGCGGCCGCGTTCGCGTCCGGCTTCTGCCAGTAGCCGCTCATCACCTGCGGCCCCTTCACGCAGATCTCGCCCGCGTCGCCGATCGCCACCTCGCGATCCTGGTCGTCGAGCAGCTTCACGTCGGTCGACGGCAGCGGCACGCCCGTGGTGCCGGTGAACCGGTCGATCGACTGCGGGTTGAACGACACGACCGGCGACGTTTCCGACAGCCCGTAGCCTTCGCGGATGAAATTGCCCGTCACCGCCTTCCAGCGCGACGAGATCACGTCGATCACCGCCGCGCCGCCGCCGGCCGACAGCTTCAGCCGCGACCAGTCGACCTCCTTCAGCCGCGGATGGCCGGCGAGCCCCGCGTACAGCGTGTTCACGCCGACGAACACCGTCGGCCGCGCGGCCTTCAGCACGTCGACGAACCCGTCCATGTCGCGCGGGTTCGCGACGAGCCAGTTCTGCGCGCCGATCGCGAAGTAGGACAGGAAGTTCACCGTCAGCGCGAAGATGTGATACAGCGGGATCGCCGTGACGACGACCTCCTCGCCCGGCTGGCGCGCATCCGGCACGATCGCCGCGAACTGCGCGACGTTCGCGACGAGGTTGCGATGCGACAGCGCCGCGCCCTTCGACAGGCCGGTCGTGCCGCCCGTGTACTGCAGCAGCAACAGGTCCGCGCCGCTCAGCGCAACCGGCTCGCACGCGAGCGATTCGCCGGCGGCGATGGCTTGCGCGAGCGCGATCGAACCGGGCGGCAGTGCGTCGCACGCGCCGGCCGGCGCATCGACGACGCCGAGATCGTCGCGCCCCACGCTCAGCACGGTGCGCACGCGCGTGCCGCCGACCACGTCCGCGAACGTGCCCATCGACCCGCCGCAGACGATCGCCACCTCGACCCCCGCGTCGTTGAGCTGATGCTCGAGTTCGCGCGCGGTGTAGTGCGGATTCACGTTGACCTGGACCGCCCCGATCTTCGCGACGGCGACGAACACGACCGGAAACGCGAGCACGTTGGGCAGCATCACGGCCACGCGGTCGCCCTTGCGCACGCCGACGACCTGCTGCAGATACGCGGCCAGCGCGCTCGACAGGCGTTCGACGTCGGCATAGGCGAGCGTGCGGCCGAACGCATGGAACGCCGGACGGTCGGCGAAGCGGTGCATCGCGTCGTCCAGCAGCGCGCTGACGGAAGGATGGCGATCGGCGTCGATCTCGGCGGGGATCGGGCCATACGACCCGAGCCAGTGTCTGTTCGTCATGTCTCACTCCTCTGGGGACGGCACGCCAGCCTGCGTGCCGTTCGCACGGCAGCCTGCACGCCGGAAGGACGCGGGCCGCCGCCTGATCGGCGACTATCGCGCGCACGACGCGCTTTGCAAATGATCCGGGCGGCCGAAACATGATCGAAACGGACAGGCGAAGCCCGTGCTGCGCAACATCACACGGCGAACACCTGTCCGCCCGGGCAGCTCCGTCGGCGCATCAGGGTGAACCCGGTGGCGAATGGGACCGTTCCCGAGCAGAATTGCGTGCCGTCAACGATATCGATTCGGACGCAGGATCCCGTCATGCCGCGCAGTGCGCTCTTCAAACCGACCGACGCCCGCTCCATCCCGCTGCCGGATGCCGCGGCCGCCCACGCGTTGCGCGAGCAGCGCTTCACGCCGGCCAAGCTGGCCGTGCTCGTCGACGTGGCCGCGCAAGCCGGCCTCGACCCGGCGACGGTGCTCGCCGGCACCGGCCTCGCGCCGGCCGACGTCGCGGACCCGTTCACGCTCACGTCGCCGCTGCAGTTCCTGACGGCCGCACGCAATGCGGTCGGCCGGTACGACGGCACCGACCTTGGCGTGCGCGTCGGCCGCCTGCTGCGTGCGTCGAGCTACGGGATGTACGGCTACGCGATGCTGTGCTCGGAATCGCTCGCGCGCGCGTTCGATTCGGCCGTCAAATATCACCGGCTCGCGAACGGCATGCTGCCGATCCGCTGGGTCGAACAGGGTGACACCGCGTCATGGCTGTTTCCGGACCGGCACGACGTCGCGCTGCCCGATCTCGACGAGTCGCTGTACCGTTTCCTGATCGACATGCAGTTCGCGCTGCACGTGACGATCATCAAGGACGTGATGGGCGGATGGTGCGTGCCCGCGCGCGCGCAGTTCGCGCAGCCGCGGCCGCCGCACGGGGCGTTGCTGGCCGACGCGCTCGAATGCCCGATCGCGTTCGACCAGCCGCATCACGTGCTCAGCTATCCGGCGGCGTGGCTCGCGCGTGCGCCGCAGCTCGCGAATCCGATCACCGCCGCGCAGATGTCGTCGCACTGCGCGCAATTGCTCGACGAATTGCGCAGCCGATCGGGCATCACGCGACGCGTCTACGAGGAGCTCACCCGCACGCCGGGTCAATTCCCGGACATCGACGCGATCGCCGAGAGCCTGTGCATGACGTCGCGCACGCTGCGCCGCAAGCTCGAAGCCGAAGGCACGTCGTACAGCGAACTGCTGACGAGCGTGCGCAAGGCGCTCGCGATCGACTATCTCGGCACGACCACGCTCAGCACCGAGGACATCGCGCTGACGCTCGGCTTCAGCGATGCAGTGGGATTCCGCCACGCATTCAAGCGCTGGACCGGCACGACGCCGAGCGACGTGCGACGCAAGCGCGGCAAGTAGCGCCTGCCGGGCGCGGTCAGCGCGTGCCGTCGCCCGCCGCCGGCGACGCGACTGCCAGCGCGAACTCGAACACCGCGCCGCGCCCGGGCCGATCGACGAGCCGGATGCCGCTGCCGTTGAGCGCCAGCATCCGGTGCACGATCAACAGGCCGAGCCCGCCGCTCGTCGCCGTGCCGCCGCTCATCGGCCGCTGCGGCCGCTGGAACAGCCCTTCGCGCCGCGCCGCCGGAATCCCTTCCCCGGTATCCGATACGGTCACGATCACGCGGTCGCCCTGCGGCGCCAGCGCGATCTCGACCTCGCCGTGCGAAGGCGTGTGCCGCAGCGCGTTGTCGAGCAGGTTGGTCAGCACGCGCTCGATCATCCCGAGATCGGCCGACACGACCGGCACGCGCGGCGGAATCCGCGCATGCAGCGCGACCCCACGCGATTGCGCGGCCAGCTCGAATTTCTGGAACACGTCCTGCACGAGATCGACGAGCGAGAACGGCTCGCGCTCGGCCTGCACGCCGCCCGATTCGAGCCGCGCGAGTTCGAACAGCGCCTGCGCAAGCCGCCCGACCTTCGCGCTCTGCGCGAGCGCAATCGACAGGTAGCGCCGCCGCTCGGGCTCGGGCAGCGTGTCGGCCTTCAGCGACAGCGTCTCCAGATAGCCGTGCAGCGACGTGAGCGGCGTGCGCAGGTCGTGCGAGATGTTCGTGATCAGTTCGCGCCGCTGCTGGTCCTGGCGCGTCAGCGCGCGCCACTGGTCGCCGATCCGGTCGGCCATCTGCGCGAACGCGGATTCGAGCACCGCGATATCGTCGCCGCGGCGGCCCGGCGGCAAGCGCAGCACCGGCGGCGGCGTGTCGGGCGTGTCGGGCCCACCCGGCGCGCGGGGCGCACCGTTCGCGTCGAAGTCGCGCATCGCGGCCGTCAGCCGGCGCAGCGGGCGCGTGATGAAGCCGAAGGCAACGAGGCCCGCGAGCAGGCCGAGCAGCGCGACGATCGCCATCGACCACAGCGTCGTGCGCAGCACGTTGCCGGCGTCGACGCGCGCGGCGAGCCGGTCATGCGCCTCGCCGAGCAGCACCACGTAGATGTAGCCCGACGGCGGCTGCCCCGCGCGCTGCAGCGGCGCGGCGCTGAACACCTTGCGCGCGTCCGGGCTGCGCGGATCGTCGCCGAGGATCGGCAGCGGCTGGCCCGCGATGAAGCGCTGCACCGGCGCGAGATCGACGCGGTCGCGCTTCACGTGGCCGGGCGGCGCATCGTCGCCCTTGATGCGCCCCGTGTTGTCGAGCAGGTACACCTCGACGCTCGGGTTCACGCCCATCAACTGTCCGAACAGCGTGCGCACGGCGTCGGGGCGCAGCCCGTTCGCGTCCATCAGCGGCGCGCTGCCGGCGATGTTGGCGGCCAGGTCGCGCGACAGCGCCTGCACGACTTCCTTCTCGCGCATGTCGTTCGCGCGGATCTGCAGCCACGCCGACGCGCCCGAGCACGCGAGCAGCAGGATCGAGAACACGAGCGACAGCCGCCGGGTGAGCGTGAGCTTCATCATGCGTCCCGCTGGCCCGGCGCGGCGAGCTTGTAGCCGCGTCCCCACACGGTCAGGATCCGCACGGGCTCGGCCGGATCGGCCTCGATCTTCGCGCGCAGACGGTTGATGTGGGTATTGACCGTGTGTTCGTAGCCTTCGTGCTGGTAGCCCCACACGGCGTTCAGCAGGTCCATCCGCGAGAACACCTTGCCCGGATGGCGCGCGAAGAAATACAGCAGGTCGAATTCGCGCGGCGTGAGGTCGATGCGTGCGCCGTCGACGCTCGCCTCGCGCGCGATCGGGTCGATCGCGAGCCCCGCGACGTCGAGCGTGCCCGCATCGAGCCGCGAATCGCGCGCGAGCGCATCGACGCGCCGCAGCAGCGCCTTCACGCGCGCGACGAGTTCGAGCACCGAGAACGGCTTCGCGAGGTAGTCGTCGGCGCCGAGTTCGAGGCCGAGGATCCGGTGCACCTCGCTCGACCGCGCGCTCGTGATGATGATCGGCGTATAGCGCGTCATCGCCCGCGTGCGCCGGCAGATCTCGAGGCCGTCGACGCCCGGCAGCATCAGGTCGAGGATCAGCGCGTCCCAGTTGCCCTGTTCGAGCAGGCGCAGCCCTTCGGCACCGTCCGCGCTGTGCACGACCTCGTAGCGCTCGTCGCGCAGGTGCAGGCTCAGCACGTCGGCGATGTCGGCGTCGTCCTCGACGATCAGGATGCGTTTCGGTTGGTCCATGGCGGTGGGCGGCGGCACGTCGGCGCGGAGCTCAATGACGGTGGTCGACGGGCGGTCGGCCCGGGTCGAAGCGCGGAGGAAAACCGCGCTGCCGTCATTGTGCAAAATTTTGCGGCGGCGAGGGATCACATTTCGTTTAAGTTTGGATCGTGCTCGCGATGTCAGCCAATATCCGCAAGGCTTCCCGCTCCGGCCCTTCAAACTCGATCCCACGCGCCCGCGCGACCACCCAACGGACACGAAAAAACCGGGCGCGAGATGCCCGGTGCCCCCCTTTCCCTCGGCGCGGCGCGCGGCCGGCACCCGCGCGCGCGCCGGTGTAAAAACGAGCGCGGCGCCGAATGCCAGCCTGACCCAGCCGCTAGCGGTCGATGATCGAAAGACGACCGCCGGCCGCCCTTCCCCGCGTTACGCCGCGGCCGCTTCGGCCCAGGGTGGCCGGAAATCCAGGCCGAGATGCTGGCTGATCGCCGCATCGAGCCGCTCGAGCGCGTCCCGCTCGATCCGCGTGATGCCCGGATGCCAGATATCGACCAGCAGGCAAACCCGCGGCTCGTCGCTGTCGTTCCAGCTCTCATGCTCGAACGTATCGTCGAAAATGATCGCACGCCGATCCGGCCACTCGCGGGTCTCGTCGCCGACGCGCAGTCGCGAGCCGTGCGGCACGATCAGCGGAAGCTGGCAGGTCAGCTTGAGATTCGTCGTGTCCGAATGCGGCGGAATCCGCGTGCCGCCCTGGATCACCGAAAAGATGAACGCGCCGCTCGGGCTGAGGAAATCCTGCACCTCCCGCATCAGCGCCGCGGTGCGCGGGCAGCGGCGGCAATTCTCCTCGACCTCGGGCTCGCCCTTGCGCCTGAAATAGAACGACCCCCAGTCGTTGCGCCGGATCGACTCGAACCGTCCCGCCACCTGCTCTTCGTACGGCAGCAGCATCGGCGTGGTCACCTGCGCGAGAAACTCCTCGCGCAGCACGTCGACCGACGCCTCGAGCGTCGACGTGAACGCCTCGAGTTCCGGATAATCGGACGCCTCGTACCACGGCTTCCCATCGAGCCCCGGGAAATAAAACAGCAACGGCCGCTGATGTTTCGGCAACACGGGCAACGGAACCCGCCCCGTATTGATGTCGACGAACTCGATCACGCGTTCGAGCTCCGCCATCCCGTACTGGGACACGAGCGCATCCAGCGTGTTGTGAATCGCATTGCGCATCTCCTGTTTCAAAGTCGCTCTCCTTGGCTATCGTGGGGGTGACAAACGAAAAAGATTGCCGCTACCGCATGACGCATCGCACCTGACTCGATCCGGCGCGCCCATCCCTACACGCGCGCCGTCGCCTTCGCCTCTTCCACCGGGTCGGCGGCCCAGCCGCCGATCGTGGCGCCGTATCCGGACGCCGCCGCGACCAGCACGCCGACGCCGCACCACACCGCCTGCACGCCCCACTGGCTGACCAGGTAGCCGAGCAGGACCGACGCGATCATGCTGCCGAGCTGAAACACCAGCGAAAAGAACGAGACGGCGCGCGATCGCAGCGCATCGGGCGTCCGGTGATGCAGCACCGCGTTGACCACCGCGCCAGCGATGCCGAGGCACAGCGCGACCCCGCTCAGCACGACGCCGAACGCGACGACGTGATTCGCCCAGCGCGTCAGCACGAGGCTCACGGCGAGCCCGGCGAACGGCAGCGTCACGGCGAGCGCTGGCCGCGCGGCGCATTGCTTCATCACGCGATACGACACCCAGCCGCCCGCGCCCTTCACGACCAGCATCAGCGTGAGGAACAGGCCGAACGCCCAGGTCGCGCCGTGCATCGGCACGAGCGTCTTCAACACGACCGGCCAGTAGCTCTCCAGCACCGACACGACGCCGCCGAGCAGCATGCAGAGCAGGATCAGCGGCCGCACCGCGCCGCCGTGCCACGTGAACCGGACCAGTTCGCGAAGATCGTCGAGCATCCTGCCGGCCGGCACCGCCTCGCGCGGCGCCTGCTCCGCCTCGGCGAAAAACCACGACGTGAGGCCCAGCAGCACGACGAACAGGCCGCATGCGAGAGCCAGGCCGATCTTGTACGGGTTGTCGAACAGCCGGCTGCCGATCAGGTCCGGGAGCACGCCGCCGACCAGCGACATGCTTGCCAGCCCGAGCGCGGAGGCCAGCTCCGCGCGGCCGAGAAAATACGGAATCCGCTTCGTTTCGCCGTGCTCGCGCAGCAGGCCGACATACCACGCGTCGACGGTCCCGGAACTCATCGCGCGCGCGATGCCGAAGCTCGCCGCCGCGAGGTACAGCATCGGCTTCTGGCTGAAGCACAGCATCAGCGCGCAGCCGACGCTGTTCATCAGCAGCGATACGCGATAGGTCCGGATACGGCCGACGCGGTCGGCCATCGCGCCGAACGGCAGCTCAAGCGCGATGGTCGACAGGCTGAACAGCGCCGCGTAAAGCCCGATCTCGAACAGCGTGAAATGGTTGTGCAGCAGGAACAGCGTGACGACCGGCAGCACGAGGCCAAAGGTGCCCCACAACGCCGCCTGCTGCAGGCAGTACCGCAGGTGAACGGTCATCGGCGGTCCTTGTCGCCGGACTCGAGCAGCAGGTACTCGCCGTCTTCCGCGCTGCCGGCGCCGATCTCGACGAAGCCGCACGCCGCATAGAACGCCAGCGCCGGCGCGTTGGCGCGCAGGCACTTGAGCCGATAGCGGGTGGCCGGCCAGCCCGGCAGCGCGCGCAGCAGCGCACGGCCGACGCCGCTCCGGTGGTGCGGCCGGGACACGTGCAGGTGATGGATGAAATGGTCGGGCTCCCAGACCGACACGAAGCCGGCGAGTCGCCCGCTTCCGTCCTCGGCGACCCTCAGCCGCTCGCCTTCCGTCTGGGCGTCGAAATCGGCCGGCTCGAACGCACCGGCCGGCTGCCAGACGAAAGTCTCGCGGCGCGAGTACAGGAACAGCTCGCGCAGGGCCGGCATATCGGCGGCCACGGCGTCACGCACGGTGATCTTCATGATTCGCTTCCCTTGCAGCGGTCGTGGTTGCCGGATCGGCGCAGCCTGGCAGGCTCGCCATCACGTCGGCGACGAAGCGTTCGGTGTCCCAGCTGTGGTCCACCGTCGCGCCCAGCCGCGTGATGACCGCGCGGCACGACGGCACGATCACCACCAGCTGGTGATTGAAGCCGTCCATCATCATCAGGTCCTCCGGCAGCGACGGAAACCGGCGCGCGCCGCCGGCGCCGGCATTCAGCCACAGATGCGCGCCGAGCCGGCCGTCGTGCCGGGTCGCCTCGGGCGTCGCCATGAAACGCACCCAGTCCTCATCGACGATGCGCGCGCCGCGCCACACGCCGTGCTGCAGGATCAGCTGGCCGAGCTTCGACCAGTCCCGCGCCGATGCCAGCATGTAGCTGCTGCCGACCAGCGTGCCCGACGCGTCGGGCTCCATCATCGCGGTGCGGATGCCGAGCGGCTCGAACAGCCGCGCCCGTGCGAACGGCACGATGTCGAGCGGCCGCGGCGAAACCGCGCGCGCGATGATCTTCGCGATCAGCACGCTCCCGCCGCTCTGGTAGTCCACCTCGCGGCCGGGCGCGACCTTCAGCGGCCGGCTCGCGACGAAGCGCGCCATGTCGGTCGACTGGTACAGCATCTTCGTCGTGTCCGAGCCGGGCAGATAGCCTTCCTGGTAGTCCAGCCCGCTCGTCCATTGCAGCAGGTCGCGCAACCGGATCGCCTGGCGCGGGTCGCCGGACGACGCCCAGTCGTCCAGCAGGCGATCCTGCGCGAGCGTCAGTTTGCCGTCGCGGGCCAGTACGCCCGCCAGCAATGCGGTGACGGTCTTCGTCATCGACCAGCCGAGCAACGGGGTGTCGGCCGTGACGCCCGGCGCGTACCGCTCGCCGACGAGCTTGCCGTCCTGCCGCACGACCACCGCCAGCGTGTTGCGCAGCGATCCGGGCGCCGGCTCCGCCACCGCGCGATCCAGCACGGCGCCCAGCGCCGGCGGCGGATCGGACGGTGCGGCATCGTCGAGGTGGTCGGTCTCGGCCGCCGCGCCCGGCAACGCGAGGCCATGGCCCTCCACGCGCAACGCGTCGAGCGCGTCGGCCGGCGCGATCGTGCAGCCGAGGCCCGGCCGGTACAACGCGACCGTCGCGCGCAGCACGCCGAGCCCGGCGGCCTCGACGGTCTGTCGCGCACGGTCGATCCGGTACGTGACGAAGTCGAACAACGGATTGATCGGCTTCACCTCGCGCGCGAACACGGCGCGCGCACCGTCGTCGCGACCGTCGCCACCGGCGAGCACGCGCACGCACAGGTAATGCGACGCATAGCCGGTCGCGGCGGGCAGCGCCCAATACAGCAGGCCCACCGCAACGGCCAGCAACAGCATGACGGTGACGGCGAGAATCCTGACGGCGGTAGCGACACGGGACGGAGGACGATCCGGCATGGGCGATGTTTTCCTGGTTCGACGATTCGACGAGACGATGCGGGCGGCCCCGCGGTCGCGCGCGCTCAAAGGACGATTTCCTTCTTCAGGTACAGCCGCTCGGACTGGATGTCGTGTGCGTGGCAGCGGGCGATCAGCTTGTCCGATTCGACGATCGGCAGCGAGGTCGGCGCGTATTCGATGCTGGAGATGAACTTGAGCCACGGCTCCGCGCCCATCGCATAGACGAACACCTGGCGCGGCGCGAAGCACTCGACCAGCGGCCACGCGCGCTCGCAGTCGGAGCCGTTCAGGCGGCGGTTCTGGTCGAACTGGCGCCCGAGCGGCTCGTTCAGGAGCGCGCCGTACAGCCAGGACATCGGCGCGCCTTCGCATTCCATGCCGATGAACAGCGTGCCGATCCGGCCGATGCGCTGCGCGATGCGCTGGTACAGCTCCGGCTGCAGGTTGTTCGAGTCGGCCGCGAACAGCATGCTCTTGCCGTCCACCTTCAGCGCGAACGCCATCTTCGCGGCGATATGCAGATCGCCGTGCTCGCCGAGGAACGGCAGCGCGACGATCTCGCCGCCCGGCACGGGCACGCTGTCCAGCTCGCCGACCTCGATCACCCGCTCGAACCCGCACGCTTCGAGCGCGAGCCGGATCGACGGGTCCTGCAGGAACCCGCCGTGGCTGCGCGGCACCACCAGCGTGCCGATCCGGTGCCGTAGCTGGAGCAGGCTCTCGAGCACGATGTGATCCTGATGGTTGTGGGTCAGCAGCACGTAATCGATGCGCTCGGGCAGATCCGCGAACGTGAACGGATCGTCGCCCTGGCCGAGCGGATAGCCGACGATCGGATCGGTCAGCAGCGAGAATTCCGCGGTTTCGACCAGGACCGTCGCATGGTTGAAGTAGCGCACCCGCACCGGCTGCCCCGCGCGCGCCGGCGCCGACGGCGGGCGCGGCGGCGGCGCATCGGTGAACCAGGTTTCGAGCGCCGTGCGCCGCGCGGCGCCGCCCTCCGCGTGCGCGAGCAGGCGGTCGATCAGGTCCGGCGCGGCGCCCGTGTGGCGGGCCGCGAACAGCTCGTCGTACAGCGCGTCGCGGAACGGCAGGCGGATCTGCACCATGTGCTCGTCCGGAAAGCGCGGCGTGCTCAGCATGAAGCTCCGGTCGTCGCTGGTCGCGAGGAAGCCGTTCACGCTCTGCAGCGCGTCGAGATAGCCGGCGCTGTCGTACAGCAGCCGCTCGAACAGCCGGTACGACGCGTGGCCGCGCAGGTCGTAGCCCAGCTCGACGAATCCCTTCAACGGCTCGGGCACCCGCGCATACAGCGGCGACAGCGTATCGCCGCCCCCTTCCCGCGCGAGCAGTTCGTCGAGCTCGCGCAGCGCGTCCGCCAGCGCCAGCAGCGGCGCGGCGCGCGTGCGGGTCTCGCGGATCAGCGCGTCGACCGCCGGCACGAGCTCACGGCCGCCATTGAGAAACGGGCCGCCGGCCATCTTCGCGGCGGAGCGCCGATGCAGCTCCGGCGCGCGGATGAAGGATTCCATGATGCGCAGATGCACCTGCTTCATCACCAGCGCGCAGGTCGCGGGCTGCAGCAGGAAAGTCCACGCATACCATTGATTGATCAGCGGTTCGAAGACGACGTTGGGTTTCAGGTAGATCTGGGTCATGTCAGGAATGATCGTGTTCGACTACGGGAACGGCTGCGTCGGCGACATGCGCGAGCGCGGCCTCCATGTGTTCGCGCCACCGACGCAGCAACTGTTCGGCGGTGGCGCGCGTGTGGACGGCGTCGCTGTAGCGGCACTCGAACGCGAGTTCGCCGTCGCCCGCGACGCAGACGAGGTTCAGCAGATGGGAACGTTCGTCGCTCGCCGCGCGGTCCGCGCCCACCGCCTCGGTGGCGGCGGAGAACCACGCGGACGGACGCGCGGCGGCCGCCGACACGAAATCGACGCTGACCTGCGGCTGCACGCAGCGCCGCCACGCGTCGGGATCGACGCCGGCGGGCGGCGGCAGGTCTGCACCGCCCAGCGCCGCCAGCGGCAGCGCGGCGAGCGTCGTCTCCCATTCGCGCAGCGCGGCGACGCCCGGCACGCCGGCGTGATGCGGCAACAGCAGCGGCACGTCGCAGACGAAGCAGCCGACCGCGCGCTCGACCGCCGGCCCGTCGTCGAGCCAGTCGCGGCCGTGCCGGCCAAGATCGGCGACGACCGCGCCGCCCGCCCAGTCGGTGAGCGCGCGCGCCGCCGCCGCGATCGCGACGGTGGCGGCTTTCACGCGCAGGCGCTGCGGCACGACGGCCAGCAACCGTCGCGCCGCCTCGCCCGTCAGCCGGTCGCGCACGACCTGCTGGCTTGCCTCGGCGTTCGCGCCGGCTTCCGCGTGCCGATCCCGCGGCAGCGCGACGTTGGCCGCCATCGGCGCAAAGTACGCGGCGGTTTCGCCCGCCTGCCGCACGGCCGCCATGCGTGCGTCGAGCGCGCGAAGATAGGCCGGATACGCCAGCGTCGGCGCGGCCACTGCCGGCGTCCGGCCGTTCGCATGCGCCGCATACGCACTGGCCAGGTCGTCCAGCAGCACCGCCCAGCCATGGCTGTCCGCGACGAGACCGTGCACGACGAGCAGCAGCCGGTCGCCGGCCGCGCCGCATCGGTAGTGCGCGATCCGCACCAGCGGCCCTTGCGCGAGATCGAAGCCCTGCTGCAGCGTCGTGCTGTGCGCGACGATGAAGCGCGCCGCATCGTCCGCCGCGAGGTCGTGGCTGCTGAAGCAGCGCTGCACGGCGTCCGTGTCCGCCGGCGCGACGCGGCCCGCCAGCGCGCCGCGATCGAATACGCAGCGCAGCCCCGGATGCGCGTCGAGCAGCGAGCGGAGCGCGGCCCGCAGCGCGTCGGCGTCGAGCGGCTGCGCCGCCTGAACGAGCAACGCGCGGTTCCAGTGGTGCGCATGCGGGCGTTGCAGCACGCGCCTTTGATACGGCGTCAGCGGAAACGCGGACACATCGTGCGCGTCCGGTCGCGCCGCCAGCGGCCGCAGGCAATCGGCCAGGTCCGCGAGGGTCGGGCTCGCGAAGAAATCCTGCGGGTCGACCGTCCAGCCGGCCCGGTTCAGCTGCGCGACGGCCCGCAGCACCAGGATGGAATCGCCGCCCAGCCCGAAGTAGTTGTCGTCGCGGCCGATCCGATCCAGCCGCAGTACGTCGCGCAGCACCGTCAGCAGCGCGCGCAGCGGCGGCGTGTCGTCGCCGTCCGCGGCCGCGGACGGCAGCACCGCCGTCGATACCCACTGGCGATCGATCTTGTCGCCGGACGTCTTGGGCAGCGACGGCACGATTGCCAGCGCATGCGGCACCAGATGCGCGGGCGCGACGCGGCGCAACGCGCGCAGCCGCTCGCGCGCCGCCTCGCGTGACGTGTCCGCCGCGCCCGATGCGTCTGAGCCGACCACGATGAACGCCTCCAGCCGCGGCGCCGGCGCGTCGGGTCCGCCCGACAGCCGCACCGCGGCCTCGCGCACGCCGTCCTGTTCGAGCAGCAGCGCTTCCACTTCGGCCAGATCGACACGAACGCCGCGCACCTTGATCTGGCGATCGCTGCGGCCGAGGTAGATCAGCGCGCCCTCGCCGTCGCGACGCACGAGGTCGCCGGTGCGATACATGCGCGCGCCCGGTTGTCCGGCGAACGGATCGGGCAGGAACGCGGCGGCCGTCTGGCCGGGCCGGCCCGGGTAGCCGCTCGCAAGTGCGCTGCCGCCGAGGTAGAGCTCGCCGCGGCACAGCGGCGGCACCGGTTGCAGGTGCGCGTCGAGCACATAGGCCGTGGTGCCGGGCAGCGGTGCGCCGATCGGCACGTCGCGTTCATCCGGGCGCGCGTCGGCCGGCACGTCGTGCACGACGGACGTGATCACGCTTTCCGTCAGCCCGTACGCGTTCATCAGCGCCACACGGCCGCCCGTCACGGCGCGCCATGTCTGCACGGCCGCGAGCGGCACCGTCTCGCTGCCCGTCACGACCAGCCGCAGCCGCGCAGGCAGCGCGGCCTCGCCGAGCCCGATCGCACGCACCCATTCGCGCCAGAACGACGCGGGCAGGTTGAGCACGGTCGCGCGCTGCAGGTCGAGCAGGCCGCTGAACGCGCCGAGCGTCGGCCATGCCGCGCGCTCGAGCAGCAGCAGGCAGGCGCCGGCGGACAGCGTCGTGAAGATTTCCTCGATCGACACGTCGAACGCGAGCGACGAGAACTGCACCACCCGGTCGTCGGCCGTCATGCGATACGCGGCGCACAGCGCCTGGATCTTGTGCGCGACCGCCCGATGGCTGACGTCGACGCCCTTCGGCACGCCGGTCGAACCGGACGTGAACAGCGTATACGCGGCCTGTTGCGGATCGATACGTGCGGGCGGCGCGCCGGCGAACGCGTCGCCAAGCGCGGCGAACGCGATCGTCGCGCAGCCGGGCCACGTCGGCGGCGCCGCCGTCGCGTCGTGCACGAGCAGCACCGGCGCCGCTTGCGACAGGATCGCGTGCTGCCGCGCGGCCGGCGCGGCAGGATCGAGCGGCAGGTAGGTCGCCCCGATGCGCAGCACGCCGAGCAGCGCCACCAGTGCGTCGAGCCCCATCGGCAAGCACAGCGCGACGCGATCGCCGGCGCGGACACCGCGCGCGTGCAGCGCGCCCGCGACCTGCTCAACCCGCGCCCGCAGCGCCGCGTAACTGAGTGTTTCGTGCGCGGTGGCGACCGCCGGCGCGGCGTTGCCGTCCGTCAGCGTGCCCGACAGCAGCGACACGAGGTCGGACACCGCCCACGACGACACGTCGGCCACCCCGGACGCCGCCTGCCAGGCCTGCCGCTGCGCGGCCGACAGCACGCCCGCGTCGCCGAGCGGCGCATCGTCCGGCAGCGTCAGCAGCAGGTCCAGCGCGGCCTGGAACTGTTCGATCACCTCGTCGGCCTCGCCACGCTCCAGCGCGCCGTCGCGCGTCAGCAGCACGCCGCCGTAGCCCGCGCCGTCGCGATGCAGGTTCATCGTCAGGTCGTATTCGGTTTCCGTTTCCGGCGTGTCCTCGAACGCGACGTCCAGCCCGCCGATCCGCACATGGCGAACCGGCGCCTCCTGCATCGAGAACACCACCTGGAACAGCGGCGTTAGCGACGTGTCGCGCGGGCCCGCGAAGCGCTCGACCAGCTTTTCGAACGGATAGTCCTGGTGCGCGTGCGCGGCCATCACGCAGTCGCGCACCCGCTCGATCCACGCCCGCGCGCGGCTGGCCGCCGGGAACGCCACGCGCAGCGCGAGCAGGTTGACGAAAAAGCCGACGAGCCCTTCGGTGCGGCTCGACGCGCGATTGGCGACCGGCGAGCCGACCACCAGGTCGCGCTGCCCGGTGCGCCGCGACAGCATCAGCAGGAACGCGGACAGGAACACGACGTACGGCGTCGTCCGCAAGCGCCGCGCCAGCGCGTCGACCTGCCGCGCACGCTCGGCATCCACCGCGACGCGGCCGCTGTGCGCGAGACGCCCCGGCGTGCGCGCGCGACGTCGATCGCCGCCGAGGTCGAGCACCGGCGCGCCGTCCAGGTGCGCCCAGAACGCCTCGTGCGCCGCGTAGCGCCCGGCGGCGAACCGCGTCGCCTGCTCCTCGCTGTAGTCCGCGTAATCCCACGCGGGCGGTTCGGTATCCGGCGCGCCGCCCTGGCCCGCCGCGCCGTACAGCGACGCGAGATCCTGCGCGATCAGCCGGAACGACCAGCCATCGACGACGATGTGATGGAACGACATCAGCAGGCACGCGCGGCGCGGCCCGAGTTCGAGCAGCCGTGCGCGAAACAGCGGCGGCCGCGCGAGATCGAACGGCTCCGCCCGCAGCGCGTCGCGATGCTGCGCGATGAACGCGCGCAGTGCGTCCTCCGTGCCGCCTGCGTACGCATGGATCGACAGCGCGACCGTCGCGTCGGCATGCACGTGCTGCTCGCCGTCACCGTCCGGTCCTTCGTGGAACGACGTGCGCAGCGCCGGATGGCGCGCGACCAGCCCCTCGAGCGCCGCGTGCAGCGCGGCGCGGTCGAGCTCGCCGTGCAGGTGCAGGCATTGCGGCAGATGGAAGACCGAACCGCCCATGCCGAGCCGTTCGAGCGTCCACAGCCGGCGCTGCTGGAACGACATCGGCGCGCGGCGCGGCCCGGTGCCCGGCAGGCCGTCCGGTGTCGTTGCCGCCTGCATGGCAGGCGGCGTCGGTTCGGACTGCACGCGAATCGCGCGAGCCAGCCCGTCGATCGTCGGCGCACCGAAGAACGCGTCGAGCGTCAGCTCCGCCTTCAGGCGCTCGTGAATTCGCGTGAGCACGCGCCCGGCCAGCAGCGAATCGCCGCCCAGCTCGAAGAAATCGTCGGTCGGCGCGATCCGCTCATGGCCGAGGCACTCGGTCCAGATACGCGTCAATGCATGCCGCACGTCGTCGGTTTCGGCCGACGCAGCGGGCGCGGTGTCGACCGCGGCCGGCGCAGCAACCGCTGCGATCGACGGCGGCAACGCCTCCGGCTGCACGCGCGCGATGTGCTGTGCCGGCAGCCAGTGACGCGTCCGCTCGAACGGATAGCCCGGCAACGGCAGGCGCTTGCGGCGCTCGCCCGCGTAGGCGTCGCGCCGTGTCAGCCGCGCGCCCTTCGCCCACAGCCGCCCGTAGCCGGCGAGCAACGTAACCATCGTGCGCGGCGTGCGTTCCGTGAAGGTCGCCAGCACCGCGTCGGCCGGCGCGCAACGATGCGCGCGCACCAGCGCCGCCAGCACGTCGCGCGGGCCGATCTCGACCCACAGCGCATCGCCCAGCGCCGCCAGTGTTCGCACGCCTGCCGAGAAGCGCACCGTGCCGAGCACGTGCGCGGCCCAGTACGCCGGATCGGTGGCGCGCGGCGCGTCCAGCAGCGTGCCGTCGAGGTTGGAGATCAACGGGATGCGCGGCGCATGCAGCGTCATCGTCGCGGCATGCGCGTGCACGCGCGCCGCCGCGTCCGTCATCATCGGCGAGTGGAACGCATGCGACGACGCGAGCCGCGCATGCGCGACACCGGCGTCGCGCAGGTGCGCCGCGAACGCGTCGACCGCATCCACCGGGCCGGACACCACGCATTGCAGCGGCCCATTGACCGCCGCGATGGCGAGCGTCGGCGGCAATTGCGCGGCCAGCTCGTCTTCCGCGATCGATATCGACAGCATCGCGCCGGCCGGTTGCGCCTGCATCGCCGCCGCGCGCGCCGCCACGAAGCCGACCGCGTCGTCGAGCGAGAACACGCCCGCGCAGCACGCGGCGACCAATTCGCCGAGGCTGTGGCCGATCAGGTAATCCGGCGTCACGCCCAGCGCTGCCCACGCCTGATACAGCGCGTACTCGTACGCGAACAGCAGCGGCTGCACCAGCGCGGTGTCGGTGGTGCTCGCGTCGCCCAGCAGGTAAGGTTCGAGCGCGAGCCCGGCCGTGCTCGCGAACCGCCCGCACACCTGGTCGAGCGCCGCGCGGAACACCGGATTCTCGCGATGCAGGTCGCGCGCCATCCCGGCGGCCTGCGCGCCCTGCCCGGTGAACAGGAAGATCACCGGACGCGCGGACGGCGCGTCGGCGGCGGCCGGCGACACGCCCGCCGCCAGCGCGTCGAGCGCCGTGTCGCGCGACTCGGCGACCACGAACGCGCGGCATGCGTGGTCCTGCCGGGCGGCCTGCAGCGTGTACGCGACGTCGGCCAGCGCCCATTCCGGGTGGCGGCGCAGCGCGGCGGCGAGGCCGTCCGCCGCGCGCCGCAGCCCGTCCGGCGTGGCGGCCGACAGCCGCAGGCAATGCGCGGCGGCGGCCGTCGGCGCGTCCGCCTCGGGCGGCGCGGCTTCCAGGATCACGTGCGCGTTGGTCCCGCCGATGCCGAACGAACTGACGGCCGCGCGGCGCGGCGCGCCGCCGTCCGGCCAGTCGGTCGCTTGCGCGGTGATGCGGAAGGACGCGTCATCGAGTTCGAGCAGCGGGTTGGGCGTATCGAAGTGCAGCGTGCCCGGCACCTTGCCGCGCTCGAGCGCAAGCGCCGCCTTGATCACGCCCGCGAGCCCCGCCGCGCTGTCCAGGTGCCCGACGCTCGTCTTGACCGCGCCGAGCACGCGCGGCGCACGTGCCGGATGCTGGCCGTAGGTCGCCTTCAGCGCGGCCATTTCGATCGGGTCGCCGAGTAGCGTGCCGGTGCCGTGCGTCTCGACATAGCCGACCGACGCGGCATCCACGCCCGCGTCCGCCAGCGCGGCGCGAATCACCCGTGCCTGGCCGGCAGGGCTCGGCGCGGTGTAGCCTGCCTTGTCGTGACCGTCGTTGTTGATCGCGGAGCCCTTGACGATCGCATACACGTGATCGCCGTCGCGGCGCGCGAGATCGAGCCGCTTCAGCACGACCGCCCCCGCGCCGCTGCCCTCCACGGTGCCGCTCGCGGCCGCGTCGAACGCGCGGCAATAGCCGTCCGCGGAAAAGATCCCGCCGGTACGGTGCAGATAGCCCGGCACGTCGTCGACGCCGATCGACGCCGCGCCCGCGAGCGCGAGTTCGCAGTCGCCCTGCGCGACTGCGCGCGCGGCCATGTGCAGCGCGACCAGCGACGTCGAGCACGCGGTGTTCAGCGTGACCGCGGGGCCGGTGAGATTCAGCCGGTAGGCGATCTGCGTCGCGGCCTGGTTCAGCACGTTGATCTGGTACAACCCGAGCGCGTCGACCGCGTCGCGGTTGCCGAGCACGTGGTTCGCGAGGTACTGGCTCGCGCCGACGCCGACGTAGACGCCCACGTCGCGCGCGGGCCCGGGCCCGGCGTAACCGGCGTCCTCGAGTGCGCGATAGCTTTCCTCCATCAGCTTGCGCTGCTGCGGATCCATGATTTCGGCTTCGCGCGGCGTATAGCCGAAGAACGCGGCGTCGAAACAGTCCGGATCGCGAATCAACCCGCGCGCGGCGACGAAGCGCGGATTGCCGAGCAGTTCGTCCGGCACGCCGAGCGCGCGCAGCCGCGCGTCGTCGAGCCGGGTGATGCCGTCCTCGCCCGCGAGCAACATGCGCCAGAACTGCTCGACGTCGTCCGCGCCCGAGACGGTCGCGCTCATCCCGATGATCGCGACGTCGCGGCTGTCGACCTGCGACGCGCGTGCGGCCTCGGCCGTGCCGACGGCATCGGCCGCCGGCTCGCCGGACGCGGACAGCCAGCCGGCCAGCGTGCGAATCGTCGTGTAGCGGAACAGGTGATCGATGTCGACGTCGCGGCCGAATTCGCCGCGCAGCCGCGCCTGGCACTGGATCAGCGCGAGCGAGTGGCCGCCGGCGTCGAAGAAGTTGGTGTCCGGATCGATCTCGGCGAGGCCGAGCACGTCGCGCCAGATCGCCGCGACCGCGGCCTGCGCATCGCCGGGCGCGCGGCGCGCGGCGTTGGCGGGGACGGCACGATCCGCGACGCTCGCCGCATCGAGCGGCCAGTCGGCCAGCCTGAGGCGATCGATCTTGCCGCTGCCGGTCATCGGCATCGCGTCGAGCACGACGATCCGGTCGGGCACCATGTACGGCGGCAGCGCCTGTTGCGCATGCGCCTTCAGCGCGCCGTCCGGCAGCGTGCCCGCCGCCTGCACGAACGCACAGAGCACGGCGCCCGCGCTACCCGAACGCGCCAGCACCGCGACCTTGGCGACGCCGGGATGGCGGCCCAGCACCGATTCGACTTCGCCCGTCTCGATGCGGAAGCCGCGCACCTTGACCTGCTGGTCGTCGCGGCCCACGAATTCGATGTCGCCGTGGCGATCGAAGCGGGCCAGGTCGCCGGTGCGATACAGCACGCGATCCGCGTCGCCCGTCGCATACGGGTTCGGCACGAAACGCTCCGCGCTCAGTTCGGGCCGGTTCAGGTAGCCCGACGCCAGCGCGCGCCCGGAGAGGTACAGCTCGCCCGTCACGCCGATCGGCAACCGGGCGAGCTCGGGCGACAGGATATGCGTGCCGACGTCGCCCACCGCGCGACCGATCAGCACCGGGCCGCTCGTGCAACGCCACACGGTTGCGTAGATGCTGGCCTCGGTCGGGCCGTATGCGTTGAACAGCGGCGCGTGCGGCAGCACGCGCGCCGCCAGCTCGACGGTCGCGGGCAGCAGCGGCTCGCCGGCGGCGAACACCGCGCGCAGCGGGCTCGCCGCGCCGGCGTCGAGCGATTGCAGGAACAGGTGCAGCATCGACGGCACGAAATTGACCACCGTCACGCGATGCTGCTCGATCGCGCGCTGCAGGTAGCGCGGATCGTACTGGCCGTCCGGCCGCGCGATCACGATCGCGGCGCCCTTCATCAACGGCCACAGCATTTCGGTGAGCGACACGTCGAACGATTGCGCGGTCTTCCACAGAACGCGGTCGCCCGCGGCGAGCGGATAGGTGTCGGCAAGCGCATCGAACAACGCGAGGATGCCTTCCTGGCGGCACAACACGCCCTTCGGCGTGCCGGTCGAGCCGGACGTATAGAGGATGTAGGCGGGCTCACCGGGGCTGACGCGCGGCGCGGCCGCCAAGGTGGCGTGGCTCGCTTGCGCCAGCGCCGCCAGCTCGACGAAACGCACGCCGCACGCACGCAGGCAGGCGGGCGCGGTGGCATCGCCGACGATCGCCGCCGGGCGCGCGTCGTCCACCATGAAGCGATGGCGCGCTTCCGGCAACGCGGGATCGAGCGGCAGATACACGGCGCCGATCCGGAACAGCGCGAGCACCGTCTGCAGCGTCGCCGCCGAGCGGCCCGCGCAGACCGCCACGACGTCGCCCTGCCGCACGCCCAGCGCGGCGAGCGCCGCCGCGCGCCGGTCGCACTGCTCGAGCAGCGCCGCATAGGTCGTCTCGCCCGCGTCGTCGATCAGCGCGACGGCGTCCGGCGCGGCAGCCGCGCACGCGGCGAGACGCTCGCCGACGCTCGCGCCCACCGGCAGCCCCGGCTTCGGCGTCGCCCACTCGTCCAGCCGCGCGAGCGTGGCCGGCGGCAGCCAGGTCGCCGCGGGCGCACCGGCGAGCCGCCGCAGCGCCTCGTGCTCGGCGTGCACGATGTCTTGCGCGTCGGCACGCCGCAGGCTGTCGGCCCGATAGCCGACGATGCAGCGCAGCCGCTGGTCGCTCGCGGAGACGGAGAAATCGACCTGCACCGGAAAGCTGTTGACCGCGTGGCCGTCGCGGCCCGCCAGCATCCGCACGTCCGCGTCGTCCAGCTCGCGCAGCACGTGGAAGCTCGTGAAATTGAACAGCACCTCGCCGAGTTCGATCCCGCCGTTGTCCTGCCGGATCTGCTGCGACGGATAAAAACGATGCCGGAAAATGCCCGACTCGATCTCGAATACCTGCCGCACCTGCGCGACCGGCGATGCGTCGCCGTCGAGCGCCGCGCGCACCGGCACCGAATTCAGGAACAGCCCGACCGCGCGCTCCGCATGCTCGGTCTCGGGCCGCACGTGCGTCACCATCGACGTCAGCACGTCGCGCCGCCCGCTCAGCGCCTGCAGCGCACGCAGATGGGCGGCGAGCAGCACGCTCTTGAGCGGCACGTTCGCGTCGCGCGCAAGCGCACGCAGCGCCGCCTCCAGTTCGACGGGGATCTCGACCTCCAGATAATCCACACGCTCGTCTGCCGCGTCGGCCGCCAGAGGCGCGCGACGCAGCGACAGCGCCTGTGCGCCGTCGAGCTGGCCGCGCCAGAAATCGCGTTCGGCCGGATCGGCGAGCGCGGCTTGTTCGCGCTCGATGAAATCGCGGTAACCGGCCTGCACCGGCTCGTCGCTCTGCCCGTTCTGCCCGTCTTGCCCGTTCTGCGCGCCCGCCAGGCCCGCCGTGTAGAGCCGGATGAATTCGGCGGTCAGCGCGGCCTCGCTCCAGCCGTCGAGTATCGCGTGATGGAAGCTCCATACCAGCTTGAAGCGCTGCGCCGCCAGCTTGAACACGAAGCAGCGGAATAGCGGCGCGGCGGCGACGTCGAACGCGGCGAACCGCTCGCCGTCCATGAACGCGGCGATCCGGGCGGCCTGCGCCGCCGCATCGAGCGCAGTCAGGTCGGTGATCGCCAGCGGAATGCGCGCCGCGTCGAACACGAGCTGCAGCGGCACGCTGAACCCTTCCATCCGCAGCGCGGTGCGCAACGCCGGATGACGCGCCGACAGCCGGTCGAGCGCACGCGCGACGCAGGCTTCGTCGCACGCATACGCGACCTCGTAGCCGATCACGTCGTGGTACAGGCTCGAGCGCTCGTGCCGCAGGCTGTGATACAGCATCCCCAGTTGCAGGCGGCTGAGCGGATACGCGTCGACGACGCCGGCCGGCAGCCGCGCGCGGTCCGCGTCGCTCGTCAGCGGCGCCCGCGGTGCGGCGGCCTCGGCCGGCGCGCCCGCGCTAGCATCCGCACCTGCACCCGCGCCGGCGCGGCGCTGCCGCTCGATGTGCTCGCCCAGCGTACGCACGCTCTGGTGGACGAACAGGTCCTGGATCTCGAATTCGAGCCCGTGGCGCTGCGCCTGCGCCTTCAGCCGGATCGCCAGCAGCGAATCGCCGCCGAGATCGAAGAAACCGTCGTCGAGGCCGAACCCGCTGCGGCCCAGCACGTCTTCCCACAACGCGCGCAGGATGCGCTGCGTGTCGGTCAGCGTCTCGGGCGCCGTTTCCGCGGCCGCCTCCTGCGCAGGCGCGAGCCGCGCGAGCGCAGCCCGGTCCACCTTGCCGTTCGCCGTCAGCGGAATGTGCGGCACCGCGTGGAAACGCGCCGGCACCAGGTGATCCGGCAGCGATGCCCGCAACTGCGCGCGCAGGCCGGCTTCGTCCGGCACGTCCGCTCCCGCGCCGGGGCTGGCGGTCCAGTACGCGACGAGTTGCTTGTCGCCCTGCGGCGTCGCGTCGACCGTCACGACGGCGGCCTGCACGCCGCGGCATGCGGCCAGCGCCGCCTCGATTTCCGCAGGCTCGATCCGGTAGCCGCGCAGCTTCACCTGGCGGTCGCGCCGGCCGAGGTAATGCAACGCGCCGTCATGTGCCCAGTAGCCGACGTCGCCGCTGCGGTACATGCGGGCGCCCGGCTCGCCGCCGTATGGATCGGGCACGAACGCGGCCGCGGTCAGGTCCGGCCGGTTCGCGTAGCCGTGCGCGACGCCGAGCCCCGCGATGTAGATGTCGCCCGCCGCGCCGGGAGGCAGCGGATTCAGCGCGTCGTCGAGCACGTACACCGACGTGCCCTGGATCGGCATGCCGATCGGCACCGTGCGCCCCGCCGCCGGCGCACCACGCACCGGGTACGCTGTCGCGAACGTCGTGGTCTCGGTCGGCCCGTAGCCGTTGACGACCTGCCCGTGTTCGAGCAGCGCGCGGGCGCGCTCTACGTGCGGCAGCGACAGCACGTCGCCGCCGCAGACGAGGTAGCGCAGCCGCCGCAGCGCGTCCGGCGCGTGATCGACCATCGCCGCGAACAGGCCGCTCGTCAGCCACAGAATCGTCACGCGCGCGTCGACCAGCAACGGCCCGAGCTGGTCCAGCGACGCGTCGCGTCCGGCCGGCACCACGAGCGACGCACCGTTCAGCAGCGCGGTCCAGATCTCGAAGGTCGACGCGTCGAACGCGGTCGGCGCGAACTGCAGGAACACGTCGTCCGGCGTCACGTCGAGATAAGTCGGGCGGTACGCGAGCCGCAGGATCGCCCGTTGCGGCACGATCACGCCCTTCGGACGATCGGTGGTGCCCGACGTGTACATCAGGTACGCCGGCATCTGCGCCGGCAGCCCGCTCGCGACGAACGCGCCGTCTCGCGCGGCGATCTCGTCGTCGTGGTCCTCGAGGACGATCAGGTTCAGATAGCCGTCACGCAGCGCATCGGTGCGCGCCACCACGTCCTCGCGCGTGACGATCACGCTCGCCTGGCTGTCGTCGAGCAGGAATCGCAGCCGGTCCGCCGGATAGCGGCTGTCGAGCGGCACATACGCGCAGCCCGCGTTGAGCACCGCCAGCATCGCGACGATCAGCTCCGCGCCCGGCTCGAGACACAGGCCGACGGTCGAGCCCGGCGACACGCCGAGATCGCGGAGGTGATCCGCCAGCCGGTTCGCGCGGGTGTTCAGCGCGTGGTAGTCGAGCGTCGCGTCGCCGTGGCTAATCGCCGGGCGCCCCGGATGCTGCCGCGCAAGCGCGTCGATCACCGCGCCGATCGAGTCGGGCAGCGGCTGCCCGAGCGGCCGGCTCTGCCAGCCGCGCAGCGCGTCGAGCGTCGCCGCGTCGCCGCGTGCGAGCGTGCCGAACGGCACGTCCGGCTGCGCGGTCAGCGCGTCGAGGTACTGCACGTAGGTGCGCGACAGCCGCTCGATATCGGCGGCCTCGAACAGGTCGGTGCGGAACACCGTGCAGCAGCGTACGGCATCGGACGTCAGCTCGGCGAACAGCGTCAGGTCGAACTGGGCGTAGCGGTACAGGTCGTCGCGCACCGTCATCGCCGGCATCCCGGCCGCCATCGCCGGCTCGGCGGCGCCGGGCACCGCGCCTTTCGTGTCCTGCAGCACGAAGTTGACCTGGAACAGCGGGCTGCGCGCGGAATCGCGCGCGACGCCGACCTGCTCGACCACCTGGTCGAACGACACCGCCTGATGCCGCAGCGCGTCGGCGACGGTGTCGCGCTCGCGCCCGACCAGCGCGGCGAACGTCGCGCAACCTTGCCGCGCGGTGCGCAACGCGAGCAGGTTCGCGAAGAAGCCGACGATGCGCTCGCTGCCCGGATGCACGCGGTTCGATGCGGTCGTGCCGATGCAGAAGTCGTCCTGGCCGGCGTAGTCGCCGAGCAGGCAGCGCCACGCGGCCAGCATCACCGTGAACAGCGTGCCGCCCTGCCGCCGCGCCAGCGCCTCGGCCCGCGCGCGCACGGCGGCGGGAATCGCAAAGAACACCAGTTCGCCGTCGTGCGCACGCCGTGCCGGGCGCGGCAGCGCGAACGGCAATTCGAGCGTCGTCGCGCCCGTCAGCCGGCCCTGCCAGTAGGCGAGGCTCGGCGCGCTGTCCGCGGCGCTGCGCGCCTGCTGCCACAGCGCATAGTCCGCATACTGCGGCGCGTCGCTGGCGGGCGGCTCAGGCGCGCGGCCCGCCAGCCGCGCCGCATAGGCCGACCACCAGTCGGCGAGCATCAGTTCCAGCGACCATCCGTCGACGATCAGGTGATGGGCGGTCAGCACGAGAATCTGCCGGGCGTCGCCGGGACGATGCAGCGACACGCGCAGCAGCGGCCCGTGCGCGAGGTCGAACGGCTGCGCGATTTCGGCCGTGATCGCGCGGGCGATCTCCGCGTCGGTCACATCCGCCGCGTGCCGATGCACCGGCAGCGACGGGGCCAGCTCGGAATGCACGCGCTGGTACAGGCGGCCGTCGCGCTCGTCGAACGTCGTGCGCAGCGCCTCGTGCCGCGCCACCACGTCGCGCAGCGCCGCGTGCAACGCCGTTTCGTCGAGCGTGCCCGCGATCTCCAGCACGTGCGGCACGTGGAAATGGCCGGCGCCGCCGCTGATCGCCATCTGCACCCACATCCGCAACTGCTCCGCCGACGCGGGCAGGTCCGCCGGCCGTGCCTGGCGGGTGATCGCGTCGCAGCTGCCCGCGCCACGTTGCCTGCCGAATGCTTCGAGCAATTGGCGACGCTTGTTTTCGGTGGAATCGTTATGCGACATCAAACCAGCTCTCCCGACGATGAAAACACTGTAAGTAGTTCGTCCATGTCGTCCGGCGCGAGACGATCGAGCAGCGCGTCGAGGCGGTCCTCCTGCTGGGCCTTCTGGCCGAGCGCCACCAGCACTTGCGCGCTGAACCGGTCGAGCTGCGGCGCGCCGAACAGCAGCGGCGGCGACAGCAGCAACCCGTAGCGGCCATTGAGGCGCCCGATCAACTGGATCGCTTGCACGGAACTGCCGCCGAGCATGAAAAAATGGTCGTCCGGTCCGATATCGGCGATGTCCAGCACGGCCGACCACTCCGCGGCGACCTCGGCCTGGAACGGCGTCTTCGTGCGCACGTCGGCGCCGTGCGCGCGCGTCTCGAGCGCCGCGTCGGCGAGCTGGGCCAGGCGCTTGCGGTCGATCTTGCCGGCCGGCAGCAGCGCGATGCGCTCCACCACGTCGATGCGCGCCGGACGCATCGCGTCGGGCAGCCGTGCGGCCAGCTCCGCGTGCAACGCGTCGACCGGCCAGTTGTCCCACCCCGCGGCCGGCTCGACGAATGCGTGCAGCAGCCGCACGCGCCCCTGCACCCGCACCGGCACCACCGCGCACTGCGCGATGCCCGGCAGCGCCAGCAGGCACGCCTCGATCTCGCGCAACTCGATCCGGTTACCGTTGAGCTTGACCTGCTCGTCGCGCCGGCCGAGGTAATGCAGCTCGCCGTGCTCGCCGAACATCGCGATGTCGCCGGTGCGGTACATGCGTGCACCCGGACGGCCCGCGTACGGATCGGGCACGAAGCTCGCCGCGGTGAGATCCGGGCGGCCGACGTACCCTTGCGCGAGGCCCGCGCCGCCGATGTACAGTTCGCCCGCGCTGCCGGGCGCGCACGGCTCGAGGCCCGCGTCCAGCACGTACAGCGACACGTTGTCGATGGGCCGGCCGATCGGCACGCCGGCGCGCGCATGAGCGTCGCCCGGCGTGCAATGCCACACGGTCACGTCGATCGCGGCCTCGGTCGGCCCGTACAGGTTGACGAGCCGTACCCCCGGCAGCAGCCGGTGGAAGCGCTCGGCCTGCTCGGCGAGCAATGCCTCACCACTGCAGACGACCAGTGCGAGATCCGGGAAGACCTGCCCGGGCGCCGTATCCAGGAACGCGTTCAGCATCGACGGCACGAAGTGGGCGACCGCGATGCGCGCATCGCGCAGCAGCACCGCGAGCCCGGCCGGGTCCTTGTGCAGCCCGGGCGGTGCGATCACCAGCGCATGGCCGCGCTGCAACGTCCACAGGAATTCCCAGACCGACACGTCGAAAAAGTACGGCGTCTTCTGCAGCACGCGCACCGGCGCGGTGTCGGGCAGCAGCGAACCGTGCCAGTCGAGCCGGTTGACCAGCGCGCGATGGGTGTTGGCGACGCCCTTCGGCGTGCCGGTGGAGCCGGACGTGTAGATCACGTACGCGATCCCGTCGGGGTGAATGCGTTGCGGCGGCAGCGGTTCGGCGGCGAGCCAGATCGCGCGCTCGTCGAGCGCATGCCGTGCGACCGGCCCGGCGGGCAGGTTCGTCAGCAGGTGCCGCTGCGTGAGCAGCAGCGCGAGGCCCGCATCGTCGACGATGCGCCGCAACCGGTCCGGTGGTGCAGCGGGATCGAGCGGCACGTAGGCCGCGCCCGCGCGCATCACCGCAAGGATCGCCAGCACCATCTCCGTCGAGCGCTCGCAGCACAGCCCGACGAGTGCTCCCGGCGTCACGCCGCGCGCCGCGAGAAAGCCCGCGAGCCGGGCCGACATCGCATCGAGTTCGCGATAGGTCAGTTGCTCCGCGCCGAACCGGACGGCCGGCGCATCCGGCGTCGCGGCGCACTGCGCGGCGAAGCGGGCCGGCCAGTCCGTCGCGTCGATCGGGCGCGCGGGCCCGTGCCAGTATTGCGCGAGCCGTGCGCGCTGCTCGGGCGCCAGCAGGTCGACCGCGAGCGCCGGCTGCGCCTCGTCGTCCAGGTACGCGCGCAGCAGCCGGCCGAAGCGCGCGGCGAATTCGCCGGCCCGCGCCGGTGACAGGCAGCCGGTGTCGTATTCGAGATTCACGTGCAGGCCGTCGTGCGTCAGCTGATACGCGAAGTTCAGGTCGAACGGCCGCTCGGCGGCGACCACCGGCAGCAATTCCGCGTGCACGCCGTGGAAGGCGAGCGGCGCATCCTGCACGAAGAACGCTTCCGTCACGCCGACGTTGAAGACGGGCGTGTCGGCCAGCGAACGCGAGCGCCGCAGCGCCGTCACGAGGTCGGTCAGCGACAGCTGCTGATGGCGCTTGCTTTCCGCGCGCCGGGCGGTGGTCCGCGCGACGATGTCGCGGAACGTGTCGCCCGGCCGTAGAGAAAAGCGCATCGGCAGGTTGTTGACGAAGCATCCGCTGGCGTCGTGAAACCCCGGCGAGCGCATGTTGACGGGATAGGTCACGACCAGCTCGCGCACGTCCTGCCAACGGGCCAGTGCGATCGCGAACAGGCTCGACAGCACGAGAAACGGCGTCGAGCGGCTCGCGCGGGCCCGTGCGCGCAGTCGGCGAGTCGTGTCCGCGTCGAAACGCATCGGGTGGATGCGCGCGTCGCGCGGCCCCGCCGCTGCCGCCGTGTCGAACTCGACCCCGAGCGGCGCATGCGCGAGCGCGCCGAGCCAATAGGCCAGATCTTCGTCGTAGCGCGGCGACGCGCGGTACGCGGCTTCGAACGCGAGCTGCTCGCCGAGATCCCGCAACGTGCACGCGGGCGCCGGACCCGCGCCGAGCGCGTGGTTGTACAGCGCCGTCAGCCGCTGGTTGATGTACACCGCCGAAAACGCATCGGAGATGATGTGCGGAAAGCTGAGCACGAGCCGGTGCGCATCGGCATCCTCGCGCAGCAGGCCAAAGCGGAACAGCGGCGCGTCGTCGAGCGCGAACACGTGCGCCGCGCGCGCGGCGATCCATGCGTCGGCCTCGGCGGCGTCCAGCGACGGCGCCGCCCGCGCGTCGCGATAGTCGAGCGCGACCGTCACCCGGTCGTGCACGTCCCGCACCACGCGAGTGCCGTCCATCCGGAACGTGCTGCGGCATCCTTCGTCGTGCTCATGGACGAACGCGTCCAGTGCGCGCCGCAGCGCATCGCGATCCAGCGGCCCCGACAGGCGGTAGACGAGCGCGGTCGTGTAGGCCGACGAGTGCGGATTGAGCTGCCACTCGAGCCAGAAGCGGTACTGATAGGCTGAAAGCGAAGTGGTACGCATGGTAGCCCCTGTCTGGATACGTGAAGGACGTGAAGGACGGCGCGGCGAGTCGATCCCGGCGCACCGCGCGTCAACGGGCCGCGTGGTGCGCGACGTCCGTTTCCGCGAAGTGTTCGGCGATGCAATGGCGCAGCCGCGGGCCGAACACGGCGGCGATGTCGTCGGCCGAGTACGGCGCAACGACGTCGTCGATGCCGAGCGCGCGGTCCACTTCCTGCTGGAGTCGCGTGAAGATTCGCTGCGCGGCGCGCTCGTCGTGCAGGTACGTATTGAGCGCGGCCGCCGTCGCCTGCGCCGCCGCCGCGTCGAGCCCGTGCGCCGCGAACGCGTCGGCCGACCATTCGTCCGCGTCGCGCGGCGCGTCGCGCATCGCGTCGATTTCGGCCAGCAGGGCGGGCCCGTCGGCGCCGAGCGTCGCCACGCACATCCGGTCCGCCGCGGCGACGAGCTGATTCAGGCCGGCCGTCATCCGGCGCAGCACCGTGCCCGCCGGACATTGGCGCGCCCGCGCGATCTCGGCCTCGTCCCCCTGCAGCAGCATCGCGAGATCCTCGCGCGCAATCTCGTGCGCAAGCGGGCTCGTGTGTTCGGTGGACCAATCCTCGAAACGCGCCAGCGCGTCGCGAAACGCTTGCGTGCGCGCCTGACCGGGCACCGCGTCGAGCGCGACGATCAGCGCGCGCAACTGCTGCGCCGCACGCACCGCGAACAGGTATTTTTCCGCTTCGAGCTTCAGGAACGCCGCCGCGTAGCGGTAGAAGCCGGGCTCGGCCGCGCTCGCGTCGGCGCCCGCCGGCGACGCCGGCTCGATCATCGCGCGGTAGGCCTGCTCGACCATCGTCTGCGGCCCCGCGCACACCGAGTTGCGGCCGACGAGCAGGCCCGCCGCCTCGGCGATCACGTAATACGCGTCGCTGGCAAGGCACGGCGCGGCCGGATCGCCGCCCGATGCCATCCGCTTGATCAGCGAGATATGCACGATCCGGTGCATGCCGAGCGAGATCCGGTAGATGATCGACGGCACGACGGGAATGCTGTCCGGGTCTGCCGGCTGCTCGCGCCGACGGATCAGGTAGGCGGGCAGCAATTGGCACAGCTTGCTGATGAACCACAGGTCGAGCATCGACACCGCGCCGGCGTGGCCGCGCAGACGGCAATACCCGTCGCGCAGCGTCGAGATGGTCGGCAGCACCAGGTGCCAGTGGTTTCCGAACTGCCGCAGCGACGAGATGTTCATCGGCAGCGCGTGATGAAACCGGCTGCCCTCGTACTCGCAGCGCGCGGCCTCGATCTCGATGCCGTCGCGCGATTCGGCCGGTGCGATCTCCTCGCCGAGCGGACGAAAGAAGCTGTCGCGATAGGCGACCATCGAGCCCAGCATCGAGCGCCAGTAGAACTCCGGTTTGTCGAGCGCGCGCGGCCCGTGATAGCCGGTCGCGTACAGCGCATCGATGACGGTGAAATCAAACTCGTTCTGCATCATGGCTTCCTGAAGAGACACGGCCGCCGGCACGGCGGCCCGATAGAACGAACGGCGTGGGGACGGCGCGTCAGCGCGGCATCGACATCGGCTTGCCGGCCGTGTCGGCCGCGCGGCGCCACCGGCGCGCGAGCGCCTGCCACAGGCTCGCGAGCTCGACCCGGCAGAAGGTCCGCACGGCGCGGGGCGACCACCACCAGTAGTTCACGTTGATCGAATCGCTCAGCGATTCCACGTAGTGCCACCAGCCGGGCGGCAGGTACAGCACGTCGCCCGCCTCCAGCACGAAGTCGTGGCGCGGCGCCGACTGCACGCGCGGAAACAGCACCGGGTCCGGGTCGCTCATGTCCACCGGGCTGAAGATCACCGGCAGATCGCGGCGCTGCCGGTAATACACGTTGGCGGACTGCTCGGGCGCGAACAGCACCCAGCGTTTGCGGCCGTACACCTGCACGTTCAGGTTCTCGTGCCGGTCGAAATGCATCGGCGACGAAATCCCTTCGGGGCCGAGCCAGAAGCCCGGCCGCAACACCAGCCTGCGCCTCAGCCACCGCGGCATCCAGCCGGGAAAGCCGTGCTGCTCGTGCAGCGGCACAATGTCGTCCTTCAGCTCCGGCGCCGTCGAATAAATCGCCGCGTAGGTGATGTACGCGGTGCGGGCGCTGCCCTGCGCCTGCATCGCGCGGATCGTCGCGCCGAGGCGCGCGGTTTCGTAGCGGCGCGCGCCCAGGTAGAGGTCCGGTCGGGTCGGCGTCGGCGACAGCTGCGACGTCTCCACCGTGATCTCGTGTTCGCCGTAGCGCTCGACGAAGAAATCCGGCGTCCAGCGCGTACGCGCGGGCCACGCGTCGATGAATCCTTCCAGCACGGCCGGATGCTTCAGTCCGGCCAGAACGTCTCGCATGCTCCGGCTGCCGTCGTAGCGAATCCGCGGCATCGGCACAATCTTGCTGCCAGTCATTGTGGGGCTCCTGTCGACAGGAAAATCAGGACACCTGCCAATCTCCGTTATGCCGAAGCACGTCGCCCGGCAGCCAGCGGATCACGCGGGTGGTAGCGCCGAGCGTGTCGAGGCGCGCGTCGATCTGGTCGAGCGTGTCGGCTTCCGCCGGCTCGCCGTTGATCCAGCCGATGTCGTCGATCTCGGTGGCGATGCCGCAGAACCCGTTCGCATACGGCGCGAACGCATGGGCGCCGGCGCGCGCGCAGAGCTCGCCGATACCGGACGGCCCGAGCGTGATGGACGGGCCGTCGCCCGCTTCCGCGATGCGCGGCAGGCGCTGCAGGTCGGTCATCGGCAGCACCATCCAGAACGTGAACAGGCCCTGCCAGAACGGCGCCTTGCGCATCTCGCGGCAGCAGCTCAGGACCAGGTCGGGCCGGCCGCGCCGGGCGACGGACCGGTCGATCACGTCCATCACCGAGCCCTTCGCGTCCTCGCCGCTGTCGACGAGCAGAATCACCGAGAACTGCGGCGTCGTGACCCGGTAGCAATTGCCCCAGTTGCGCACGTCGTGCGGCGGCACGGCCGCGCCGATGGTCGGTTGCTCGCCGTAGAACGGCAGGATGTCGATCTCGATGTCGCCGATCCGCACCGTCTCGCCCCAGCCGGGCGCGAGCACCGTCTGCCCGACGTCGCGCAGCGACTGCTGCATGTCGTCCTGCGCCAGCAGCGATGCGACCGGGATGTGCGGCACGATGACCGGCACCGATCCGTCGCCGCCGTGCCGCAGGATGGTCGGGATGTGCCAATGGTCGAGATGCCCGTGCGTCACGAGCATGCCGTCGATCTGCTGGCCCAGGTTGGACGGCGCGCGATCGAGATCGGGCAGGCCGACGTTGCCGCCGATTGCGAGGCTGATCGGGTCGGTCAGCAGACGGGTGGTTTCGGATGCGATCAGCAGCGACGCGTGTTCGAGCCGCTGGATGCCGGGGCCGTCGAACGCCGGCCATGCCAGCGCCGCGTCGCCCTTCGGCCGTTCACAGCCGAGCAGGCGCGGGTCCGCGTACAGATCGGACAGCGGCTGCCAGCGGTTGCGCTGCAGCGCGTCGCGCAGCGCATTCGCGAGCTGCGGCACGTCGCCGGCGGCAGTGTCGAGCACGATCGGCTCGCCGCCCCGCGGCGCCAGCGCGAGCGTCCAGCGGTCGCGGCGCTGATGCAGGTCGTAGAGCAGCGCGCGGCTCGCGATGCAGCCGCCGGCCGCCACCGAATCCGGATCGAACAGTTCGGCCAGAAACGGATAGCGCGCAATCGCATCGCGCAACAGTGCGGCGCAGGCGGCCGGTTCGAATTTCGCTTCCATGAATTGCTGCATGAGCGCGTCCTGCCGCTCGATCAACAAGCCCAGATCATGCGCGCGCGAAGCCAGAATGCCTGTATTGAGGAAGACCCCCAGGCGATCATCGACTGACATGGTGTGTTTTACCCTCGGATTCTCTCGGCGAAACGCAAACGTGCTCCCGCGCGCCGTCACCGGACCGCGAAATGCCGCATCGTTCCTTTATCTTTTATTGCGTGCTCGTGGTGCGAAGCGTCGATAATTATCTCGACAGCGCGGCCCGCACGCTCAATGGACGCATGTCGGTCCAGTTGGCGCCGATCCATTCGAGACAGGCTTCCCGGTTTCCCGACGGGCCCGCCGCCCGCCAGCCTTCCGGCACAAGCTTGTCGTCCGGCCAGATCGCATATTGTTCCTCGTGATTGACGACCACTTTGAAAACGGTATCGTTTTGCGGCGTTTCGGCTTCCATGTCTCTCTCGTTTCAATAATCGATCACACGTGTCACACGCATCACATAATTCGATATTTCGATAAGAACAGCACGCCCGACAGCATCGAGTGACGATGCAAGAACGCTAAAAATCGAAGCGAACAGACTTTACCATAACCCATCTTAAATCAATTACATTTCTATTGCATGAAAACAGGATAAATCATAATCTTCTGCAACCAATAATCCAGCCCATTGTTTCATAAATATGCGAATAGATACGCAAAATATGCCTTTGCAAATAAATCGATAATCGATCCAATTGTTTTGGATTTTGTTTGGTTCGTTTTTAACCGGAGTTCAGAAGCATGGTCTTGCTGGCCAGTACTGTCACCATTCCGCTCGAGCGCCCGACGGCGCGGCATCGGCTGCTGGTGTTCCATCACGCGTGCGGCGCGGCGGCCAATTACTATCGATGGGGGGCGTCGTTCCCGGACGACGTCGAGGTGTGGCTGATCGAACTGCCCGGCCGCGGCCGGAGTCTGGGCGCTCGCGCGATCGATACGTTGCCCGAACTGATCGACTTCCTGCGCGCGCTGCGTCCGCTGTTGCCGCGCACCTATTCGGTGTTCGGCCACAGCATGGGGGCCTTGATCGCATACTGTTTCGCGTGCGACATGGCGCAACAGGGGCATCCGCCCGTCTGGCTCGGCGCCTCCGGCGCCGATGCGCCGTTCTACCCGCATCGCCACGCGCACCGCGATGGCATGCCGGTCCATTCGCGCACCGACGCCCAGATCGTCGACTATGTCGTGTCGCTCGGCGGGACGCCGCGCGAAGTGGTGGAACACGACGCGCTACGGGCCATGCTGCTGAAGCTGGCCAAGGCGGATTTCCGCGTCGTCGAGCGGTTCTTCCCGCTGCCGTCCGCGACCGCGCTACCCTGCCCCGTCACGGTTTTCTCCGGCCGCGACGACACGTTGCTGAGCCCGGCCGGGCGACGTGACTGGTTGCGTGCGTCGCACCACACGGTCGATTTCCGCGAATTCGATGGCGGGCACTTCTTTCTTTTGGACGATCCGGCCGCGGTTCAGCACGCAATCGGCCAGGCGTTGGCGCAGGCGGGGCAGCGCGACACCGATGATTGCGCGATACCGTAGCCGATCGCGTGGGCGACCCGCTGTCGTCATCGACCGCTGCGGAGATGCGCCGGGCGATCGCGCTGGGCGACCACGACGCGCGCCGGATCGCGATCACGTATTCTTGATCGCCGTGCGTTGCGCGGTCACTTCGACGAAGTGATCCGCCGGCATCGGACGCCCAAGCAAGAAGCCCTGCAGCGAATTGCAGCCGAGCCGGGTCAGGAACTGCTGCTGCGCGGTCGTTTCCACGCCCTCCGCGACGATCTTCAGGTCGAGTGCCCGGCCGAGCGCGACGATCGCGGAAATGATCGCGGCATCTTCGGTATCGTGTTCGAGATCCCGGATGAATCCCCGATCGATCTTGAGCTCGCTGGCCGGCAAGCGCTTGAGATACAGCAAGCTCGAATAACCCGTTCCGAAGTCGTCGATCGAAATTCGCACCCCCATGTCGTGAAGCTGCTGGAGAATTCTCAGGCTGGCGTCGGCATCGCGCATCGCGGTCGATTCGGTGATCTCCAGCGTCAGGCAGTGCGGCTCCAGCGCATGCCGCTGCAATGCGGCCTCCACGACCCGGATCAGGCTCGCGTGACCGAACTGCAACGGTGAAAGGTTCACTGCCATCGTCCAGTCGGTTCGACCCGCATCCCGCCACGCGCGCATCTGCCGGCAGGCCTCGTCCAGTACCCATTCGCCGATCGGCACGATCAATCCGGTCTTTTCCGCAATCGAGATGAACTGATCGGGCGACATGAGGCCGCGCGTCGGGTGCTGCCATCGCAACAGCGCCTCGACGCCCATGATCGGTCCATCGGGAACGTCGAACTTCGGCTGGTAATGCAGGACCAGTTCGCGCCGCTCCAGCGCCAGACGGAGTTCCTGCACGATTTTCAAGTGCTCGCGGACATTCGCGTTCATCGATGCCTCGAAGAAGCAGTACGCATCTCGGCCGAGCGCCTTGGCGTGATACATGGCTGCATCGGCATTGGCCATCAGCTCCCGGAAATCGCTGCCGTTGCCGGGATAGAGCGCGATACCGATGCTGGCCGACACGCGCAATTCGTGTTCGGACACGTGGAACGGCGCCCGAATCACCGCCAATACCTTGTCCGCCACGTCGGCCGCGTCGGCGGGCTCGTTCACGGCCACGACCAGCACGAACTCGTCGCCGCCCAGACGGGCAATCGTGTCCTGCGAGCGCAGGTTCGCGCCGATGCGCCGGGCCACGTCAACCAGCAACAGATCGCCGACATGATGACCATAGGCGTCGTTGACGGCCTTGAATCCGTCGAGGTCCATGAACATCAGCGCGAAACATCCGTGCTCGCGATCGGTGCTCTGGATCGCCTGGTCGATCCGGTCTTCGAGGAGCACGCGGTTGGGGAGCTTGGTGAGGGTGTCGTGCAGCGCCAGATACGTCAGCTCCTGGTTCGCTTCGGCCAGCGACGTCGCCAGCACCGCCGTGCGGGATTCCAGACGCAGGTCGAGGACCGAAACGATCAGCGCGATGGCGAGTATCGCCAGCGTGGCCACGACGATGACGAGCGCAAGCCCGCCGGGGTCCATGCTGGAGCGGGCGGCCCCGCAGATGCTGCCCAGCGGGAACCGGGCGGCCGCCATCCCCGTATAGTGCATGCCGGCGATGGCGGCCCCCATCAGGACCGCAGCCCCCAGGTTGAGCAGGCGCACGCGAGACGAACCGGTTCGCCGAATGAATACGATCCATAGCACGGCGCCCGATGCGACGACGGCAATCGCGACCGACAGGCAGACGAGCAACGGGTCGTACTGGATGCCCGGCGACATGTGCATCGAAGCCATGCCCGTGTAATGCATGCCCGCGACGCCGGCCCCCATCAACATCGCTCCGCCGCCAAGCCGGTGCCACCTGAGCGTGCCCCGACAGACGAGCCACAGCGCAACCGTGGAGCAGCCAATGGCGATCAGCAACGAAAGCACGGTCATGGCCGGATCGTATCCCAGCGGAATCGGCAACGCGAAGGCAAGCATGCCGACGAAATGCATCGACCAGATGCCCGCCCCCATCACGCTGGCCGCGCCTACGAGCCACCCATGTGCGGCGCGCCCGTTGGCCGTCTTGATACGCCCGGCCATGTCCAGCACGGTGTAGGACGCCAAGATGGCGATCAGGAGCGAAAGAAGAACGAGCAACGCGTTATAACTTGTCGGCAGCATTGTTATTTACAGATCGCTTTCGATTTGGCGGTAACGAGCCCCCGGGGTAGCCGGGGGCTTCGCGGATTCGCGTGAAAGTTGGGCACAAACGGAAAGCGGTGTCCGAAGGAATGGACCGGTGGTGTGACGCGTCAGGCGATTCCGACGACGACCGCTTGCAGCGGCGGATCATAAACGCGCGCTCCCGTTCAGGAAAGGATTTACCGCAGCGGGGGCGGGGGAGGACGCTGGAAGGAATCAGAACGTGTGGCGAATGCCCGCCGCGAACGTATTGCCGGTGGGGTGAGCGCTCAGCTTGTCGTAAGAGTAAATCGCGTAGATGTCCGTGCGTTTCGACAGCAGGTGGTTGTAGCCGACAGACGCGGTATTCCGCAGGCTGCGGGCCGCTTCGGTCGGGCCGGACCGCTTCGTGCGCGCCCACTCTGCAAGCAGGAAGTCGGCCGGCGACAACGGGATCGACACACCCGCCTCGTAAGTATGGCTGCCGGTCGGCGTACTCGCGTCGCTCGTCATCGCCCAGGCGCCGTAGAGCGTGACGATCCTGAAGTCGTATGCCGCGCCCGCCAGATAGGCGTACTGCGCGCCGACCGGCCCTGCCGCGGTATAGCGCACGCGCTGGCCCGACAACACGGCCGTGAGACCGTGCGCTCGATAGTTCAAGTGAACGCCGAGGTTACCGACGCCAGGCGAACCCGCAACGCCGCCAAGACCATAGATGACGGTGGCGCCGAACCCGTCGAAGTCCGGCGTCGTGTACTTGACGGTGTTGTTCCACACCGTATCGCCGAGGATCGTCCCGCCATAGTTCGTCACGAACGTCTGCAGGACGAGTGGAGAGAAGACTGTCGAGGATCCGAACGGATTGACGATGGATTCGGCCGTATAGGCCGGGTTTCTCTGGCGGCCGAAGGTCAACTGGCCGAAGCCACCTTGAAAGCCCACGTACGCATTGCGTGACCAGAACGGGTCCGCCGCACTGCGCCCCAGCGCGCCGTTGGCGGGTTGAAAGAAGCTTTCGAGGACGAAAATGGCGCCGACGCCGCCGCCAAGGTCTTCCTTGCCGCGGATTCCCCAGAACGACGTGGTGAGCCCGCCGCTTCCCATCAGCACCGTGGACCGCGGCATGTCAGTGCGTTTGATACTCCCGACGTAGGTGCCGATGAGGCCATAAAGCTGAACCTGGGAGCCGCTATCTGCGCGTGCGCCGTCGGAAGTCCATACCAGACCGGCGCTGAATATCGCCGTCGCGCCGAGCGTACCGACAACGCGCCGGGCGACCACGCGCACCACGACCTGTCGTGTCTTTTTCATTTCGGTTGTCTCCATTCATATTTTTGTGAGCGTCCTTTTCCGCGGCAATCCTGTCAGCAGTACTGATGGATTACTCTATGACGAGGAGCTTGTCGCGAGCATGTCGCTGAAGCCACTGGCGTGACGAGCGACGAAACGCCTCCCCCCTCGGGGCTTCTCAGGGAAAGGCGCCGTCAGGAACGCGCGTGACTACGGGGAAATCTCTTCGAGCGAACGATTGGTCGTCTCCACCATTCGCGCGGCGACGAAGAAGCCCACCGCACTGACCACGGCAAACATGACGAATACCGCGGCGATACCTCTCCCGGTCAATACGACGCCGACGATCGCCGGCGCGGCGGCAGACGCCGCGCGTAGCCACGAAGTCGCAAGACCGGTGCCGATCGCGCGCATCCGGGTGGGGTAGATTTCAGGGGTGTACAGGTACAGAAGAACCGTGGTCGTCGCCATCACCGCGTAGGCCGACGATCCGAGCAGCATCACGGACCACGCGCTGCCTGCGCCATGAATGCCCAGTGCGGCGAGCAGGGCCGCGCTGATGATGAAACAGGCCATTGCCCACCGGCGGCGTCCGACCCGATCGATCAGCAGCGCACAGGCAAGCACGCCGCACGTACTCAGGACGTTCGAGATCGACGCCATCTGAAGCGACGCTTGCAGCGGCAGGTGGTAAACCGTCTTGTAGAGGCTCGGCAGCCAGTTGTTGATGCCATTGGCCACGAAATAAGCGCTCGCCCAAAGCAGCCACACGACGACGGTGCGGCCCCGGTAGAACGGCGAGAACAGTTCCTTCCACGTTCCCTTCTGCTTCGACTGTCGTCCGATCAGAAGGCCCGCCACGCGCGCGTCCACTTCGGCCCGTTGCGCATGCGTGTCGAGGTTGCGCTTCATCGTGCTTGCCTCCAGCCGCTCGATGATGCGTTCGGCCTTATCGAAACGCCCGCGTGATACGAGCCAGCGCGGCGATTCCGGCAGGCGTGCGATCAGGATCGCGACGACGATGCCGGGAATCCCGCCGATCAGGAACATATATTCCCAACCGAAGCGCGGGACGACGAACGCACCGAGCTGCGCGGCCGCGAGCAGGCCCAACGGGAAAATGAGCTCGTACAGGATGAAGAAGCGTCCGCGGCCGTGCGCTTGAGATAGCTCGTTGATGTACGTGGCAGCCACGGGCACTTCTCCGCCCACACCGATGCCTTGCAGGAAACGCATCAGAAACAGCATGTGAAAGCTGCCGGTGAACGCGCATACGACGCTCATGGCCGACATGACGCCCACCGCGACGGTGGCGCTCGGCACACGCCCCAGGCGCTCCGCCAGCCAGCCGAACACCAACGCGCCGACGACCTGCCCAAGATAGCCGGCAGCGATCAGCACGCCGATCTGGCCGGGAGAAAGATGCCAGAGCCCCACCAGTACGGGCAGCACGAAAGCAAGCGACAGTGCGTCGAACGCATCGAACAGGGTCGCGCTGCCCATGACGATCCGTGCCTGGGTGTGCCACTTGCAAAACGGCACGTTCTCGATGCGGAACAGCAGGTTCGCCGCCCGCAGTTGCTCGCTCATGGGACGCGTTTCGCTCGCGGATCGACCAAGGTCGACGCCGCAGGCGGTCGAAGGGGTGTTCATGCTGTCTCCTGAAAAGCTGCATTTTATGAACCTTCGGCTTGCTTCTTGTTGTGCGGCACCGGTCGCGTTTCTTGATGGTTTTCCGCGATATCGGCGCCCTTTTTATCGTTTGCCGAGCCTGTCGGCGGCGGTGCGTGCGATGCGGTGGCGCGCGCCGCCCCGACGCTCGACGCCGACGGCACGCGAGTGGCGCTGCGCCGTCGTCATCCGACTATGGACGTGCCGCGCCCGAGTCAGTCGACGAGGCCGGCCGAACGAAGCGCGTGCGCGATTTCGACGTCCGCGCCTGGCGCGAGCGGCAACAGCGGCGAGCGCACGGTGGCGTGCTCGAGGATGCCGCGGGCCACCAGACCGTGCTTGAGCGCGACGGTGCCTTCCATGTGCGACCCGCGGTGATACACGTTACGCGTCACCGGCAGCAGGCGATCGTGAATCGCGCGGGCGGCCGCGTAGTCTTTCGCCTTGCCCGCCTTGATCAGTTCGATGAGCGGCTCGGGAGCCAGACTGCCGTAGCCGACGAGCGCCCCGTCGACGTCGAACATCGTGTGGAGCAGATACTCGTCGTGGCAGGTGAGGATTTGCAGTTCCGGACGCTCGCGTCGGATGATCGGAATCTCGACGTCCCAGCGACGCATGTTGCGCACGCCGTTTTTCATCGCGAAGACGCCCGGTTGCGCGGCGATCTCCAGCTGCGTGTCGAGGTTGTAGGTCGCCTTGGTGGCGTCCGGGTATTGGAACAGGATGAGCGGCAAGCCGCTGCCCTCGTGGATGGCGCGGTAGCGATCCTGCGGCGCACCGTTCTGATAGCCGAAGCGCAGCCAGCCGTGCGACGGATACACCAGGCCGGCCGACGCGCCGGCGTCGACCGCGCGCTTCGCTTCTTCCACCGCCACTTCCGTGCCTTCGAGCGTGATACCGGCGATCACCGGAATCTTGCCGTCGACGGACTTCACGAAGCTTTCGATGACTTGAGCCTGTTCTTTCTGCGAGAGGAACGTGCCTTCGCCGGCATGTCCGAGCACCGTCAGACCTTTGACGCCTTCGATGCCGCCAAGCCACGCGCCCAGCCGTTGAATTGCCGCATGGTCCACCGCGCCCTCGCGGGTGAAAGGGGTGACGGGTGCCGGGACCAAACCGCGCAGATCGATCGCTTTCATGACGTCTCCAAATGTGAGCTTTTCCGCTCCTCTTTCCGGGAGGAGAGCCCGCCGCCCGTTTCGCATCGAACCGGAACGACGGTGCATGCGTTGCAGTGTAGGGACGCACGACCCATGCGAGAACGGCCAAATTTTGCATTTCAGCTATACTGATTTGACATATCTGCGGGAGGCTTCGCGGTGGACTATGCGGCCTGGAAGCTATTCATCGACGCGGCGGAACTTGGGAGCCTGAGCAAGACGGCCGTTGCTTACGGGACCAGTCAGCCGCACATCAGCCGGCAGATCGTCGAGCTCGAGCAGTACTGCGGGGGCCGCCTGTTTCAACGGACAGGCCGGGGTGTGGTCTTGACCGAGCTGGGCGCGCGTATCGCGCCGCGCGTGAGAACGTGGTTGGCCAGCACGGAGCAGTTGGCCAACGACATCCGCAGCACGGCGGGCGAGCCGATCGGCGTGGTCAGGCTCGGGATCCTGCCCTCCACCGCCCATCCCCTGGTCAGCACCGTTTACCATCGGCTTCGAGAGCGCTATCCGCTGGTGCAGTTACAGGTGCGCGAGGGTCAAGGAGCGTTACTGGAAACCTGGCTCGAGAACGGCAGCGTCGATCTCGCCATCCTGTTTCGAAATAGTCCGACGCCGAGAAACGGCGACGAATATCTGGTCGAGGCCGCGACTTATCTGGTGGGGGCGGAAGGCGATCCGTTGACCAGTCAGCCCACGATCGCTTTTTCCAGGCTCGATGGCATTCCGCTGGTCTCTTTCTGCCGCCCCAATAGCTGGCGCGAGCGGCTCGAACAAGTCGCGGGCGAACATCAGGTGTCACTGAATTTCGCGGCGGAAGCCGATTCTCTCAGCCTGCAGGGGCACATCGTCGCCGACGGCGGCATTCATGCGTTGCTGGGCCCTTACGCGATCGCCCATCTGGAACGGGAATGCCGGTTGCAAGCGTCGATGGTGGTCGATCCGTCCGTGCCGCGCTTCATTGCGCTCGCCATGTCGCCGCACGGCGAACTGACGCTGGCTTGCCGCACGGTCATGCAGCTCACGAAGGAAATCGCACGGTCGCGCACGCTCTCGTCGGATCTTCGGTTGGGTATGTCCGCCGCGTTCCTGCGCTCCATTTGAGCGGCTCGGCACAGTGCGTTCGCAGCCCTGATCGGGTGGGATATCGATCTCGGCCATGCGCGTCGTGTTGTCGGGCGCCGGCTTGCGCGGCGAACGGCTCGGCGGGCGGCGCAACTTGTCCATCCGCGCCGCCGATCCGCACAGACGTTTAGTACGACCTACCGCCTACCGTCGCCGCTTCCAGTTCGCGCGTGATGATCTGCGTGCCGCCCACGTCGGCGACCGACTTGACCAGGCCGACACCGGGCGCGAGCCAGTCGTCTGCACTCGTCTTGGTCGTTACCGCCGGGTTGGCGGCGGTCTCCGTGGTCTGATAGTGGCAAGCGTTGGCGAAGACCTTGCCGTTCCGGAGACTGACCGTTTCGCGCGCGACGTACGTCCGCTGGATCGAGACGGACGTTTGCGCGCCGCCTGACGGAACGACGGGCGTATTCACGTAATTCACGGTCTCGCTTCCCGCGAGCCCGATCGTCTCGACATAGGGCGGCGAGTTCACGTCCCGCACCACGAGCGTGCTGCCGCTGTAAACCTCGCTGCCGTAGTTCGTGCGCACACCGTTTCCGACGAGGTAGTAGTGATGGGTCTGGATCGGCGAACCGGGCGTCGTTTCGGCCTGCTGCGTGAGCGCCACGCCGTTGAACGTCGCCGGCGCGTAAGTCCGCGTGTACACGCCGTTGTCGACCGACGGGCTCTGCGACGTCGCTTGCGTGTACATGTGCAACTGCACGGTATCGCCTTGCTGGTAAACCGGGTCGCACTCGACGTTCGACGCGGTCGGCGAGCCCGGATTGCCGCCGGATGTGCCGGTGGTCGGCGTTCCGCCGCTTCCGCCGCTGCCGCCGTTGTTGCTCGTGCCCGAGCCGCCCGACGAAGCGGGCGAGGGATTGTCGTCGCCGCCGCAAGCGGTCAGCGCGAGGCAGGTCAATGCAATCAGTGCAGCGGCTTTCATCGGGATCACCTTCCAAACGAACAGGACGAACGAAGCCCGTACGCGCGGATCACGCCGCACGCACCGACCATCACGAATCAGGAATCAGAATCGGCCGGCGGCCCCGCCGGCCCGGCGACGTCAGTTGACCTGCAGCTGGCCACCGCGGCCCAGCCCGCCCTTGACGTCCTGCGCCTTGTAGCTGCGCAGCGCCACGACCATCTTGTTCCACGCGTCGATGAACGCGACGACCGTCGCCTTGCCTTCCGGCGTCGTCGAGAAGCCGGCGAGCCCGCCGCCCACCCCGCCGCCGAGGCCGCCCAGCGCCGCGCCGTAGTTCGTCGCCGTCGAGCTGCCTTCCGACGCCGCGATCTGCACCGCCGAGCGCACGTCGAACAGCGTCAGCGTCACCACCGACGCCTTCGTCTGCAGGTGGCCCGCCACCGCCGCCACCGCGCTGTTGCCGATCAGCCCGCCGATCATGCTGCCGATCCCGCCGATCGGCGAATCGTTGATCACGATCTGCGGTTCCATGTAGTAGTCGGCCGCGACGCGCTGGCCCTTCTGCTGCTTCGAGCCCGCGCGGTATTCGCCCGAGTTGCGCTGCAGCTGCGTGATGCGCGACAGGCGCGCGTCGCTCTTCTGGTTGCCGATCGACGTGATCACGAAGCAGTTCGACTGCTGCACGGCCAGCCGCAGCAGCGGGTCGATGCTCGTCACCTTGGTCGCGCTGCCGAACGGGCCCCACCAGTCGGCGTTGCGGCCGTCGTCGACCGCGATCGTGCCCAGCGGCGACGCGCAGCGCTGCAGTTGCGAATCGGCGCCGGCGCTCGCGCCGCCTGCCGCCGCGCCCGTCACGCCGGCGTTCTGCCCGCCGGGCGTCACCACGCCGCCGCAACCCGCGACGCACGCGCCAAGCGCTGCAACCAGCGCGCCTTGAGTGAGACGTTGGGAAAGGTTGGTCTTCATGTCGTTGTCGGTCGATTAGAGTCGTTGTTCGGCTTATGTGTTCGTGCGAACGTCGATAAGCCCCCCGGCGTGGCGCGCGATGGTGGTCTCCCCGCTGCTGCCCCGTTGCTCGATACCCGGTCAGTAGTACCAGTACGTCTGTTGCCAGACGCCGTAGTACGGATAGCCCGAGTACCAGTAGCCGTAATACGTGTCACGCCATTGCGTGCGCCACTTCCAGTCTTCTTCGTCTTCTTTCTTGGCCTTGCGCGCGAGTTCGAGCAGCTTTTTCGATTCCTTGTCGCCGCGGCCCGCCGCGATCGACAGCCACTTCTCCGCTTCGCGCGCATCCGAGCCCATTTCCTCGAGGCCGAACAGGTAGAAACCGCCGAGCGCCTTTTGCGCGTTCAGGTCGCCGCGTTCGGCGGCCTCGCGCATCCACTTGAGCGCCTGGTAGCTGTCCTGGCGCACGCCGTCGCCGCGGAAATAGCGCAGGCCAAGATCGTAGGCGGCCTTCGGCTGGGTCTTCGCGGTTTGCTTGAGCGCGGCGATGCGTGGATCGTCGCGGTCTTGCGTATCGTCCCTTTTTTGATAGGAGACCTGATCTTTAGGGCGATCGGAACAACCTGTGTCGTCGCAAATCCGTACCGTGCCGGCGGTGATCGACGGATCCTGCGCGCACGCGGCCAGCAGCAACAGCAGCCCCGGTGCGAGTAAACGGCGATACATGGGTACTTTCCTCACGTTTCATTGGCGCCGTATTGCTTCGCGCGCTCGCCCGCGAGCCTGCCCCGGGCGGTGCGAGGCGCGGACGTTCCGCGGGCTCGCATGCCGAGGCTCTCTCAGGTTCTCTTTTCGGCTTGAAACATCGTTGCAGCGTCCGATACGGCGGAAAACAGAGAGCGGAACACAGCCCCGCGTTCCGCCTCTTTAATCCACGCAATACCGATCGATGCTTTCTGGATTCAAATGATACATATCGGTCTATCCAATAGTCAAGATGACTTGATGACCGGCGCCGGCCGCCAGGATTGCCCGGCGGGACAACGCCGGGATGCCGATTTCGTCGAGCAGCATGATGCTAGAATAATCGGTCTATGCTACTGAAATATCGAGGAGGAAGCCGTTCGTGCGAGCCAACAAACGCCAGCTGGTGGTGGACAAAGCGACCGAACTGTTCTCCAGGCACGGATTCCATCCGGTGGGTGTCGACTGGATCATCGACGATTCCGGTGTCGCCCGCATGACGCTGTACCGGCATTTTGCGAGCAAGGACGAACTGATTCGCGAAGTGCTGGTCCAGCGCTACGACCTCATCGTCGGCAGCATCGCCGCGCAGTTGCAGCACGTCACCGATCCGGTCGAGCGCGTCAAGACCATCTTCGACTGGTACGCGGCATGGTTCAGGACACCCGAATTTGCCGGCTGCCTGTTCGAGCGTGCGCTGGCCGAATTCGGCACCGCTTATGCGCCGATATCGGATGTCGCGATCCGCTATCGCCGCACGATGGTCGAATGGATCGCGGAGCTGATCGGGGCTCTCGTGCCGCCCGAAACCGCCAACCGGCTGGCAACGGTCTTCATGATGCTGCTGGACGGCGCGACGGTCGAAGCACGGGCCTTCAACGATTCCGCGGCTGCCGCGCGCGCGTGGCAAGCCGCGCACGCCCTTCTCGAACAGGCGATGCACGCGACGGTCTCGCCCGCCGACGGTGCGGCTAGCCCGACGTAACGCGCGTCGCGCGCCGGCGATGTGTCGGGACTCGATGCAAACGAACCGGTGCGCGTGAAGTTGCGCATCGGCAGCGCGAGCATGGCCGGTGCGCGGCCGGTCTCGAAGGAACACGCGATCAAGATCGACGCTGGCGACATGGCGAAGCCGAACGGGCCGTAACGCCCGGCCGGGCCGCCGCGGCGCGACGCCCGCCGGGCGGGTACGGCGATTGCGCGTGCCGCACGGGAGGCCCGCCATCATGAACGACAACGATTTTCTCCAGCCCGAGCCGACGGAACCGGCCCCGAATGCGGCCACGTGGGTCCGGCGTCTCGGTCCCGGCCTGGTCACCGGCGCCGCCGACGACGATCCTTCCGGCATCGGCACCTATTCGCAGGCGGGTGCGCAGTTCGGCTTCGAATTGCTGTGGGCGCTGCTGTTGACGTATCCGCTGATGACGGCCATCCAGCTGGTCAGCGCGAGAATCGGCCGCGTGACGGGCAAAGGTCTCGCGTCCAACATGCGCACGCACTACCCGCGATGGCTGCTGCACGGGACGGTCGTGCTGCTGATCACGGCCAACGTGATCAACATCGCGGCCGACCTGTCGGCCATGGGGGCGGCCGTCAATTTGTTGCTGCCCGGCCCGCAGCAGCTCTACATCGTGTGCCTCGGCGGCGTGTCGGTCGTGCTGCAGGTGTTCGTTCCATACGACCGCTACTCGCGATTGCTTAAATGGACCGCGCTGACGCTGCTGGCGTATGTCGCGGTCGCCCTCATCGTGCCCGTCAGCTGGGCCGAGGTCGGTCGCGCTATCGTGCAGCCCGATGCGCAACTGACCGCCGCCTATCTGACCACGGTCGTCGCCGTGCTCGGCACGACCATCAGCCCGTATCTGTTTTTCTGGCAGGCGTCCCAGGAAGTCGAGGAATTGCGCGCCGCGCCGAACCAGCGGCCGTTGCGGCGCATGCCGCGCCAGGCGCCCGCGCAGTTGCGCCGGATCAGCTTCGACACGTGGTTCGGCATGGGCGTGTCGAACGTGATCGGGTTCTTCATCGTGCTGACGGCGGCGGCCACACTCCACGCCCGTCACATCGACGTCAAAACGTCGGCGGACGCCGCGCGGGCGCTCGAGCCGCTTGCCGGTCACTTCGCGTACGTGCTGTTCGCGCTCGGCATCGTCGGCACCGGCCTGCTGGCGCTGCCGGTGCTCGCGGGATCGGCCGCCTATGCGGCGGCCGGCACGTTCCGCTGGCGCAATAGCCTCGCGTTGCAGTGGGGCGTCGCGCCCGAATTCTATGCGGTGATCGTATTGGCGATCGTCGGCGGAATCGCGTTCACGTTCATGCATTTCGACCCGATCCGCGCGCTGTACTGGAGCGCCGTCATCAACGGCGTGAGCGCCGTGCCGATCATGGTCGTGATGATGCTGATGGCGAGAAGCCGACGAGTCATGGGCGAGTTCGCCGTCAGAGGCCCGCTTGCGTGGGGAGGATGGGTCGCGACGCTCGCGATGGCGATCGCGGCGCTAGGCGTGTTCGTGCCGGGATAAAACCCGCGGCGCGGTTGGCGCGGCTCGCTGCGCTCACTCCAGTTTGCCCCTGCTTATCGCAGAGCCGACCGCATTGCGCAGCACGTCCGCGAGCCGCTGGTTTTGGCCTGCTTCGCGCGATGCGTGACGACGCGTGCACGGTAAATCCGGCGTTTCTTGTCCACGACCGAAAACAGATCGTCCGCCGCGTCGGCCGATTCGGCGGTGCCGAGGAACAGCTAGCCGTTCGGACGCAACGCGAAATGGAACAGCTCCAGGATTTGCCGCTGCACCGCCCGTTCCAGATAGATCAGCACGTTGCGGCACGAGATCGGGTCGAGATGCGAGAACGGTGGATCGCGCAGCAGGCTGTGCGCCGCGAACAGGATGCGTTCGCGCACCGCCTTCGCGATCACGTAGTGCGCGCCTTCCCGCGTGAAATACCGTTGCAGCAACGGGGCGGGCACATCGCTCGCGATCGACAGCGGGTAGGAACCGGTCCGCGCGCGGACGATCGCCGCTTCGTCGATATCGGTCGCGAAGACCTGGATGGCCTGGCTCGACATCGCGGCCTCGCGCGCCCGCGCGAGCAGCAGCGAGATCGAGTACGCCTCTTCGCCCGTCGCGCATCCGGCCACCCACACGCGTACCTCGGTTGGCGAAACGCCATGCTTCCCGTCGATCGCCATCGGGAACGATTCGTGCTCGTGCGTCGGCCCGTCGGATTCAATTTATTTCCTTTGACGGATGCCGTATTACCGGCGAATATTCGCGTCGATCAATCGCTTAGTACCGCTCAAAAACAAAACGAGACGATGCTCGCCCACGTAGTCGGGGACGTTACGCTGCTTCGCCAACAGATACTTGATCGAAGGGGAAGAAATGACGCCGTTTTCCCAGGATGTGAGCATCAAGCAAACCGCCGCCGTCTCCAAGGCAGGCACGCCGTCGCCCGTTTTCTGGAAAGCGGGGCCGATCGTCGAAGCCGCTCCGCCGGAGCCGAAATCCGCGACGCCGGACCTGCGCGATTTCTTCGCCGCCGCCGCGCTGCAGGGTTTGCTGTCGCGCGACGCCGGGCGCAACGTGTCGACGATCGCCGACTACGAATCGAAGCGCGCGGTCAGCGCCTACCGGCTCGCCGACGAAATGCTGAAAGCGCGCTGAACCGGCACGCCGGCCGGCGCTGGTCGGCCCGCGCGCCCGTCGTCATCCGGTTCGCGCGGCATCGCGGGGAATAGGGGCTGCCGCGATCGTCCGGACGCTGACGCACCGGCCATTCAGGTGCCGCCCGACCGCGACGCCACCGCGCCGATCGGCCCCGCCAGCAACGCGGCATGTCCGTCGCGGTGCGCTCCTTCGCCGCGCGTCGCCATCGTCACGAAACGGGCGTCACGCGCCCCATGCTGCCGAAACGACAACCGCTTGGAAATCCGGCAACGACGGTTGCAAGTCACGCGACGCGCTCGTATTGCCGCCGACGCCGCCCTTCCCTCGCACCGCGTCCTTGCATCGGCAACCGTCCACCCCGTGCGCGAGAAGCGACGCCTCGCGAACCGATCGCGCCTTCGTCATCCGGCGCCGACCCGTGCTCGACCGGCCATTGTTCGCCGAAAGCCGCTCCCACAGCTCAGCGCACGCCGGCCGGAATCGCGCCGCGTACCCGGGATCGTCGGCCGGCCACGGGATCGATTCGTGCTGGTTCGCCACCGCGAATGTCGCGCAACCCTTTCCACGGAGATGCCATGTTCATCCACAACACACGGCTTCAGTACACGGTGCGCGTCGGCGCGCCGAACCCCGGCCTCGCCAATCTGCTGCTCGAGCAGTTCGGCGGCCCGCAGGGCGAACTCGCCGCCGCGATGCGCTATTTCACTCAGGCGATCACCGAGGAGGACCCCGGCCGCAAGGACATGCTGCTCGACATCGCGACGGAGGAGCTGAGCCATCTCGAAGTGATCGGCTCGATGGCCGCGATGCTCAACCGCGGCGCGAAGGGCGAACTCGCGGAAGCAGTCGACGAACAGGCCGAGCTGTACCGCAAGCTGCACGGCGCCGGCAACGACAGCCACGTGACGCAGGTGCTGTACGGCGCGGGCGCGCCATTGACGAATTCGGGCGGCGTGCCGTGGTCGGCCGCGTACATCGACACGATCGGCGAACCGACCGCCGACCTGCGTTCGAACATCGCGGCCGAAGCGCGCGCGAAGATCATCTACGAACGGCTCATCAACGTGACCGACGATCCGGACATTCGCGACGCGCTCGGCTTCCTGATGACGCGCGAGGTCTCGCACCTGAAGTCGTTCGAGAAGGCGCTGTATGCGATCACCGCGAATTTCCCGCCCGGCAAGCTGCCGCCGAAGGCGCCGTACGACAGCGTGTACTTCCGGATGCAGCCGGACGCGGCGCCGCTGGTCGGCCCCTGGAATCATGGCGAAGGTCTCGAAATCCGCGACGCCGAGCCGGCGGTCGACGGCGGCACCGGTATTGCCGAAGGGATGCTCGAGCCGCAGCAGGTGGACGCGATCGACGCGATGGCGCAGCGGCTCGCGTCCGATCCGAACAGCGACCCGGTCACCGGCGCCGAGCTGGGTGCAGGCCAGCCGGTCCCGCAGGGCCGCGCGCCCGGCAAGCCGGATGGTGGCGGCTGACCGCAAGCGCGAAGACGGGTGCTCGGGCGCGGCCTCGAGCGTCGCTTCGTTCTGCGATGGAGGATGACATGACGACAGCCTGACACGGCGGGCGACGAACGTTCGATGGAATCGCTGCGCGGCGCGCACACGCACTTGCACTCGCCAGCGCGCGTTCAGCGCACGTCAGGCGCCTGCTTCGCCGGGCCCGGCCTGGTCGGTCTGGTCGGCCATCAGGTACTGGATGACCAGCGTCGGATCGGCGATGTCGAGAATCAGGCGGCGCATCACGCGCTTGCGCATATGGTCGTCATCCAGCGTCCACGGCCCCGCCGCGTCGCCGAGGTAGCGGCCGATCGCGACGCGATGGTCGCCGTCCGGCGGCAGGCCGAGCCGCGCGGCGAGCAGGCCGGCGATCACGTCGTCGATCTCGACGTTCAGCGGCCGGGAATCGATCGAAAGTTCGAGCTTCATGGTCGGTCTCGCAAACATGAAAAAACGGCGCGGCGCGTCCCCACTGTCGCGCGCGCCGGCAAAAGCCGCTCCGGCCAGCGGCTGGTCGACCATCGCAGGCGGGCCTGCGACGCCGGTCAGTAGCCGAGCTCGGGCGCGGGAGCCGGCTCGGCGCTGTCCTCTTTCGGCGCTTGCGCGACGGTCGCATCGGTCGTCAGCACCAGGCTCGCGATCGACGCGGCGTTCTGCAGCGCGGTACGCGTGACCTTGGTCGGATCGACCACGCCCGCGTCCACCAGATCGCCGTACTCGCCGGTCGCCGCGTTGTAGCCGAAGTTCCCGGTGCCTTCGAGCACCTTCGAGACCACGACCGACGGTTCGTCGCCCGCATTGGCCGCGATGACGCGCAGCGGCGCCTCCAGCGCGCGCAGCGCGATCCGGATGCCGGCGTCCTGGTCCGCATTCGCGCCCCGGATGTCCGACAGCGCCGCGCGCGCGCGCAGCAGCGCGACGCCACCGCCGGGCACGATGCCTTCCTCGACCGCGGCGCGCGTCGCATGCAGCGCATCGTCGACGCGATCCTTCTTCTCCTTCATTTCGACCTCGGTGACCGCGCCGACCTTGATCACCGCCACGCCGCCCGCGAGTTTCGCGACACGCTCCTGCAGCTTCTCGCGATCGTAGTCGCTCGTCGCTTCGTCGATCTGCGCGCGAATCGCCTTCACGCGCGCGTCGATGCGCGCCGCATCGCCCGCGCCGTCGATGATGATCGTATCGTCCTTGCGTATCTCGACACGCTTCGCACTGCCAAGATCCTCGAGCGTGGCCTTGTCGAGCTGCTTGCCGGTTTCCTCGGAGATGACCGTCGCGCCGGTCAGGATCGCGAGATCCTCGAGCATGGCCTTGCGTCGGTCGCCAAAGCCCGGCGCCTTGACGGCGGCGACCTTCAGGATGCCGCGCATCGAGTTCACCACGAGTGTCGCGAGCGCCTCGCCTTCGACGTCCTCGGCGACGATCAGCAACGGCTTGCCGGCCTTTGACGCCGCTTCGAGAATCGGCAGCAGGTCGCGGACACTGGAGATCTTCTTGTCGTGCAGCAAAATCAGCGCATCGTCGAGATAGGCCGCCTGCTTCGCCGGATCGTTGATGAAATACGGGCTCACGTAGCCGCGATCGAACTGCATGCCTTCGACCACGTCGAGTTCGTTCTCCAGCGACTTGCCGTCCTCCACGGTAATCACGCCATCCTTGCCCACTTTCTCCATCGCGTCGGCAATGATCTTGCCGATCGCCTCATCCGAGTTCGCGGAAATCGCGCCGACCTGCGCGATTTCCTTGTGGGTCGAAATCGGCCGGGACAGCTTGCGCAACTCGTCGAGCACCGCGCCGACGGCCTTGTCGATGCCGCGCTTCAGATCCATCGGATTCATGCCGGCCGCGACGTGCTTCATGCCTTCCTGCACGATCGCCTGCGCGAGCACGGTGGCGGTGGTCGTCCCGTCGCCGGCCACGTCGGCCGTCTTGGACGCGACCTGCTTGACGATCTGCGCGCCCATGTTCTCGAAGCGGTCCTTCAGCTCGATTTCCTTCGCGACCGACACGCCGTCCTTCGTGATCACGGGCGCGCCGAAGCCGCGTTCGATCACGACGTTGCGGCCCTTCGGGCCGAGCGTCACCTTCACCGCGTCGGCCAGCACGTTCACGCCCTTGACGATCTGCTGGCGGGCGCCGTCGCGGAATTTCACGTCTTTTGCAGTCATGTTCTTGCTCCGGATACAGTCGTTGAACGGGATGCCGCGCGCATCGGGCAGTCACCCGTGCGACGCGGTCGAATCGACATTCAGGCCGCTTTCCTGGCGGCCGGCGATTCGGGTTCGAGTACGCCCATGACGTCCTCTTCGCGCATCACGAGCAGTTCCTCGCCGTTCACCTTCACGGTCTGGCCTGCATATTTGCCGAAAAGAACCTGGTCGCCGATCTGGAGCTGCAGCGGGCGCTGCGAGCCGTCCTGGAGCAGCCGGCCGCTGCCGACCGCAATCACTTCACCCTGCTCGGGCCGTTCGGCCGCCGAATCGGGAATCACGATGCCGGAGGCCGTCGTCCGCTGCTGTTCGATTCGCTTGACGATAACCCGGTCGTAGAGGGGACGAATCTGCATTTTCATCTCCTGAGCGATGAGATCACCTGGAAAAGGGAATCCGCCGGCGCGTGCATGCGCAAGGGCTGCGCTGCGCCGGCGTGCCGTCGATTGGCGAAAAGCGAAATAGTGGCGCGGGAAGCGCGCTTCAAGGGGGTGAGAAAAGGACGTTTGTAACAAGATGTTTCAGCGCGGAAACGCCTGTTTGATGATCGGCGGTTGTCTCGCGACGCCCCCGTGACGAGCGGCAACACGACGCCGACGGCCGCCGCACAGCCCACGCGAATCGTCACGGAGGCGGCGCTTGAAATCCGCGCTTCCCATCCTATTTTGGGTATCGCTCAAGCAGCCGCGGCTTACGCGCTGCGTGTTTCGATTTGTTTGTCAGCGAGGCCTCTCGCGGATCGACGAACTGGAGCGCGTGGTCCGGTTCGTCCTCCGTGCGAGGCTCAACCGGGAGCGAATCATGAACGATCCTTTCCTTCTCTTCGATCGGCTGCCGGGGGTCGGCCGCCGACCACGACGCGCCGCCCGCGTCGTCACGGGTCTGCCGGCCGGCCTGCGGACAGCGCGCAACGGTACGAGTCGCCTGGCGCCGATCGGCGCTCGCGTACGTGCTGCGCGCAAGCCATTCGCGTTGCGCGGCGCGGCCCAACCCGCCGCGATCGGCCAGCCGAAGCTGCCGCGCCGTCGGGTCGCCGCGCTTGGAAGCGTGCAGCACCCCATTTCGTTTTTCCGCGTGATGCCCGCTATTGGCAGTGCCGTGCGCGACGGGGGACGGCCATGCTGAGCCCGCACGAATTCGCGACGCTGATGCTGGTGTGCCAGGCGCCGGATCAGCTCGACATGAATCGCGCCGAACTCGATGCGTTGCTCGAACGGCAGCTCGTCATGCTCGAACATGGCGCACCCGGCCGCCGACGCGCGTATCTGACGAAGAAAGGCCGATCGATTCTCCATGCGCTCGGGGGCGACATCGCTTCCCGCCGGAGCCATGGGGTGACAGCGAAGCGCGGCGGTCAAGGCGAAGCGCCCGTCGCACTATCGGACGAGGCCGGATGACGCGGCTCGGTCGCCGACTCGGCGACCGACGCGCACGCGGTCGTGCCAGCTCGGCCTGCCTCAACGCACAGGTGATCTGTTCTTCGGTGAACTTGCTCTTCTCGATCACCCCCAAGTGGCTTGCAAAAAGCGTCGGGCCGCACATGCCCGCACAGTCGATACCCTCTTGTCGCGATAAAACTGCACGCGACGTGCGGCTACCGCGCGCCAGGTTGTCGATCGTAGGGATCCGCCACGCCGTCTCCCGAACCGGGCGATCGTTTCGCAATATTCACCTAACCCAGAAATTGTATAAAATTCCAAAAAAATGGAATCAACATAATAAATCCCACATGCGTTTCTCGATCCACTATTACAAAAACAGATGAGGTGCAATTCTTGACATTCACGAATCGCCCTCCTAGATTTAACCAAACATAAATTCTACTAAAGAGCCGGCGCGGATCGTTCCGGCTCGGCATTCATTGCTTGACGGAAACACTTCCTGATTTACAACGTGCACAGCAACCACCGCCTGCCTGCCTTCGTTCGTAACGGGGCAGCGTCATCGGAGGGCGCTCTGCATATGGGTAATGACATGGCTCGTTTCGACTCGCCACGCCTTCCATTTCAATAATCGCACGAACGCAATCTTCGCTTTCATGTTGATCGCGGTAATTCAATATCCGCTTTCGAAGGAAAATCTGTCGCATTGCGCTGCACCCTACCGAATCGAATTCCACCTTCGACGCGGCGCTTCATTTTTTAAATGGCGAATCCATTTAGGCGAAAGTAAATGGAAGAAATACTGATTCAGGCGCACGAAAACGACGCGCAGGTAGAAACCGATACCCAAACCCACATGCACCAGCCCGGTTTGCTGCTTCGCGAAATTCACGCGCGCGTTCGGCTCGATGACGCCGTGCTCCAGCCACGTGCCGCGCTCCTGTCGGTATCGACATAACCCACCGCCCCTATCACCCCGGAATACGCACATGGATGCCTTGAGTGCAATCGACGCGCCGGCCGACCTCAGGAAGCTCGCGCGCGCACAATTGCCTGACCTCGCGACCCAACTGCGCGATTTCGTGCTGCACAGCGTCGCCGCCACCGGCGGGCATCTCGCGTCCAATCTCGGCTCCGTCGAACTGGCCATCGCGCTGCACTACGTATTCGATACGCCGCGCGATCGCATCGTCTGGGACGTCGGGCACCAGACCTATCCGCACAAGATCCTGACCGGTCGGCGCGAGGCGATGAAGACACTGCGCCAAAGCGGCGGCATCTCCGGTTTTCCGCGCCGCAGCGAATCGCCGTACGACGCGTTCGGCACCGCACACTCCAGCACGTCGATCTCCGCCGTGCTCGGCATGGCGCATGCCGCCCGGATCAACGGCGAAGCGCGGCATTGCGTGGCGGTGATCGGCGACGGCGCGTTGAGCGCCGGCATCGCCGAGCAGCACGCGATCACGTTCGCCGGCGGGCTGGCGGCCGACGGACTGAAACCCGTGGTAGCGATCTACTCGACGTTCCTGCAGCGCGGATACGACCAGTTGATCCACGACATCGCGATCCAGCGTCTGCCGGTCACGTTTGCGATCGACCGGGCAGGCATCGTCGGCGCGGACGGCGCGACCCACATGGGTGCGTTCGACATTGCGTTCCTGCGATGCATCCCGGATCTGGTTCTCATGGCGCCGGCGGACGAAAGCGAGTGCCGCCAGATGCTGCATACGGCGCTCGATCACGATGGCCCCGCGGCCGTGCGCTATCCGCGCGGCTGCGGCCCCGGCGTGCCGCCCGTTCAACAGATGCAGCCCATACCGATCGGCAAGGGCGCGGTGATACGTACCTCATCACAGCCACCGGGCGCCCGCATCGCGATCCTGGCTTTCGGCTCCATGGTGGAGGCCGGACTGAAAGCCGGCAAGCAACTGGATGCCACGGTGGCAAATATGCGCTTCATCAAACCGCTGGATATTGATCTCGTGCGTACGCTCGCCGACCAGCACGACGTACTCGTCACGGTAGAGGAAGGTTGCGTCGCCGGTGGTGCGGGTTCCGCCTGCCTCGAAGCGCTGGCCGCGCAGCGTGTGCCGATTCCCGTATTGCAACTCGGCCTGCCGGACCAGTTCGTCGAACATGGCGACCCGGCCATGCTACTTGCCGCCTGCGGCCTCGATGTCGACGGGCTGGTGCAATCCATCGATCGTTTTTTCAGTGAAGCCGTCGCCCCTTGTCGTTCGCCCCGAACGATGACGCATATGAGCCTGGCGTCCTAGCCCTGCCGCCCCCTTGGCCCGCAACCTTTCTTTCCCACCGGGAGAAAAAGATGATTCCGCTCTCGAAAGCCCACGACATGATCCGGCAGTACAGCAAGACGTGGTATCTGCCCGTAGTCGGCCTGCCGCCCAGGTTGAACGAGGCGGCGTCGTGCGCCTACCTGTGCATGCGCGGCATCGATGAAATCGAGGATCACCCGACCATGGCCGCCGCGGACCGGGCTCGCCTGCTTCGGCGTGTCAGCGCCATTCTGCAAACCCACTTCTCGCCAGCGGATTTTCAGGCCGCATTCGAAGGCTATGAAGACGTTCTCCCACCGGTTTCGCTGCAACTGGGCCAATGGGTCACGCTCGCGCCGATCGACATCGCGCCTCGCGTACTCGACACGTTTTCCGTCATGGCAGAGCGAATGGCGGATTGGGTCGAATCGGATTTCGCGATCCGGACGGAGCAGGACTTGAACCGGTATACCTATGCAGTGGCCGGTACGCTGGTACTGCTACTCAGCGATCTGTGGGGCTGGTTCAATCACACCGACACCAACCGTACCGACGCCATCGGATACGGCCGCGCGCTGCAGGCCGTCAACATCCTGATCGATCGCGACGAAGACACCGGGCGCGGGGTCGATTTCTGGCCACACGGCTGGGGCTTGCGCGAGATGCTCGGTTATGTCGGGCGAGAACTCGCACTGGCGCAGGCGTATCTGGACGCGCTGCCACCAGGCCCCGCGCGCAGCTTCTGCGAACAACCGCTGATCGCTGCGCGGCACGCCGCGCTGAATCTGAAGCAAGCGATCGACGCCGGCAGCGAACCACGCGCTTACGCGGCAGCGGATGGACTCGCCGGTCGACCATGACGGCACCACGTTCCGCGTTTATCGCCATATCGCGCTTTCCCGGAGGCTTCAACATGCGCGTCATCCTTGCCGAACCTCGCGGCTTCTGCGCCGGAGTCGTACGCGCGATCGACATTGTCGATCGCACACTGGAAAAATACGGTGCTCCCGTCTACGTTCGGCACGAAATCGTCCACAACCGGCGAGTCGTGGACAGCCTCAGGCGCAAAGGCGCCGTCTTCGTCGAGTCCCTCGCCGACATTCCCGAGCAAGCGGTGGCCGTGTTCAGTGCGCATGGTGTCGGTCAAAAGGTGGAGGCCGAAGCGCGGCAGCGTGGCTTGCATGTGCTCGACGCCACCTGCCCGCTCGTCGCCAAGGTCCACGTCCAGGCCCGGCGTTATGCGTCGCAAGGGAAGACCGTCGTGCTGATCGGGCATGCCGGACACCCCGAAGTCGTCGGCACGCTGGACCAGGCCCCGGACGCGACGGTCCTGGTGGAAAGCAAGGCCGATGTGGCAGCCCTGCCGTTTGCCGCCGACGCGCCGCTGGCCTATATCACGCAGACCACACTCAGCGTGGACGACACGCGCGACATCATCGCCGCGCTCAAACAGCGCTATCCCGGCATCGTCGGCCCCGATGTCCACGACATCTGCTATGCCACGCAGAACCGGCAAACGGCCGTACGCGAGCTTTGCCGCAGAGTCGAACTGATGCTGGTGATTGGCGCCCGCTACAGCTCGAACACCGTTCGACTGCACGAGATCGCGCTCGAGTCGGGCATCCCCAGCCACTTGATCGCCGATGCGAGCGAACTGGGGCGCCAGTGGTTCCAGGGCATCGGAACCGTCGGCGTCACTGCGGGTGCATCCGCACCCGAAACGTTGGTCGACGAGGTGATTGCGGTACTGCGAACGTACACGCCGCTGGAGATCGAAACCCTGTCCGGACGGCGTGAAACAGCGATCTTTCCGCTGCCGACCGAATTGCTGCCCGGTACCGCATCGGCGGTCACGCTGCATACCTGACGCGCGGCCCGGCGCAACCGTCGCATTCGGAGATGCCCCATGCGGAATCCGACCTACCCGATCTTGCCCCGACACAGCCCCGTGGTGGATGCGCGCAGTCCGCTGCCCTACCCGAACGGCTGGTTCGGCGCGTGCTTCAGCCGCGATCTCAAACCAGGCCGCGTACAGACCGTTCCGTTCATGGGTGGCGAACTTGTCGTCTACCGCACGCAGTCCGGCGCCGCCAAAGCCATCAGCCCGTATTGTCCGCATCTGGGCGCCCATCTCGGCCATGGCGGCAAGGTCGACGGCGAACATCTCGTCTGCCCATACCACGGGCTTTCCTTTGCGCCGGGCGGACAATGCCAGCCGGATCGAGACAGCCCGCCCTTGCACGGCGGCCCCCGACTGACCGAATGGCCGCTGCGTGAAGTCAACGGCGTGGTATTCGTGTGGCACGACGCCGAACGCCGGGCGCCCACATGGGATGTACCGGAGCTCGACCTCCGGACGTTCTCCCGCGCGGACCGGAACACCTTCGACATTCCCGGATACGTGCAGGACATCGCCGAAAACGGCATCGACAGGTTGCATCTGGTGCGCGTTCACGAGTTTGCCGACGCGCAGGTCAGTGCCTTTCGCGCCGCCGGCCCCAGACTGACGTACGAGATCACGACGCACGCTTCCGGCCAGTGGCTGCATTTCCGGAACACGTACTGCGGCCTCGGATACATGATCGGCGAAATCGACGTGCCGACGCTGCGCGTGCAGTTGAAGGTGCTCAGTTGCCCGGTCCCGACCGCACCGCTCGAATGGCGCGCCCGGGTACTGAATTTCATTCACGTCGACGCGCTCGACCGGTGGCCGGGCCCGCTGCGACGCGGGCTGCAAGATACGCTGGTGCTGGCGCTAAGGGCGTGGTTCCGATACCAGATCGGCAACGACATCAAGATCTGGAATCACCGTCGCTACAACCATGAAGCCAGGCTGGTGCCCGGCGACGGCCCCATCATGGCGTTTCGACGCTGGGCGGCCCAGTTCTACCCGCCCCATGAATCCGTCGCCGATAGCCGTCGAGGCCTCGAGCGCGTGAACGAAACCTGAACGGGAGAGACGAGATGAACTATCCGGCCATGCCTATCCAGCATCGTTGTGTCACGGTCGAAAAGCGCAGCGTCCAACCGTATCCGAGGGGCTGGTTTGCGGTGTGTTACAGCCACGACGTCAAGTCGGGGACGGTACGGACCTTCCCGCTCGCCGACGGTGAAATCGTGCTGTACCGGACTCGATCCGGCGTGCTCAACGCAATCAATTCGTATTGCCCGCATTTCGGCGCGCACCTCGGCCACGGCGGCAAAGTGAAGGGCGAAAACCTCGTCTGCCCCTTTCACGGTTATGCGTTCGGGCCCGATGGCGCGTGCCTGCGCCCGAAAAACGAACCGCCATCGCCGGGTCTGCGGTTGAGCAGATGGTACTTGCGTGAAACCGGCGGAATGGCGTGGGTCTGGTACGACTTCGACGGCAATCCACCGATGTGGGAGATCCCGGCCTTCGACAGCATGGAATTCTCCCGCACCGTGTACCGCTGTACGGTCATCGCAGGACATATGCAGGATTCGGCCGAAAACGGCGCCGACATGGGCCATATGGCGCACGTTCATCACTTCCGCGCGCCCGTCATGCCGGAGGTCACGATCGATGGCCCCATTATGGTTGCCTACACGAAGACGATGTACGAGAACCGGTGGCCGTTCAACTTCCGCGCCAGTTGGTATGGCATTGGCTATCTGATCGGTGAACTCGAATTTCCCGGCATCGGACTGGAAATCCGGACGCTTGGCGCTTTCACCCAGATCGAGCCGGCCAAATGGACGCTCAGATGGAGTCATGTCGCCCGCATCGCTGCATTCGATGCCCTCCCACGCCTGCTTCGCCTGCTGCTCAACACCCTCGTCGTCAGACTCTATGAACCGTGGTTTCACATGCAGAACATGCGCGACAAGCGCATCTGGGACTACAAGACTCACCGGCCCCACCCTGCCACCACGCCCATGGATCGCTCCGTCCTCGAATATCGGAAATGGGCGGCGCAGTTTTATCCGTCGGAAATGGAGACGGTCGACAGCGTGACGACGAACAGGCCCGGTGTCCCGCGCATCGAACCCGCCCGCATGACATCCCGGAGTGCCGCCCATGAATGATCCGCGCCAGCTCACCCCAGTGCCGGACACCCTGGTGATTCCCGAGCGCTATTGCCCGCTGCTGCAGGACGTCAATCCCATGCGCGCGCGACTCGACGCGAGTATCGAAGCCTGGGTCCAAAAATTCGGGTTGGTACGGACGGAGCGCGAGTGGACCTTGTTCCATGCGGCGCAAACGGGCTTGCTGACATCCCTGTGCTATCCGCGCATGCCGTTCGAGACGCTGGAACCCGCGGGCCATCTATGCACATGGATTCTGCAATTCGACGAGTCCGGCTTCGAAGGCCCGGCCAGCCAAGGCAATTTCTCGCAAACGACGGCCAACCTCGCCCGCTTCCAAAAAATCGCCGATGCGCCACAGCAGCCCCTCGACGTTCAGGAACCGTATTGGGTGGCGTTGCAGGACATCCTGCTTCGGCTGCACAAGATCGCCACTGGCGAGCAACTCTACCGATTCGACATGGGTATCCTGCGCTGGCTGCACGGCAACGGGTGCGAACTCGGCTACCGCGTCAAGGGAACCATGCCCACGCTGCAAGATTTCCTGGTGATCCGCGGCAACACGGCCGGGTCGAGCCTGTTCGCGTCGATGATCGACATGGGCAGCGACCGACCGATTTCGAGCGCACATTGGGGCAGCCCCGCGCTGCGCGAGCTGAACCTGCTCGGCGATTTTCTGTACGGAATCGACAACGACATCGCGAGCTACTTGCGCGATGCGCAATCGCCCCGGCAACTGCGCTGGAACGTCGTGGATGTGCTGGCTCACGAATACGGTATATCCGCGGAACACGCGATCCAACGCGCCTGCGACATGCACCGCGAAAAGATGCAGCAGACGGCCGATCTCTGCAGCAGCTTGCGCCATCATCCGGACACTGGCGTGCGGGAATTCGCCACCGACTTCGAATACATGATGTCGGGGCCGTGGAAGTGGTATCAGATGATCAACCGATATCGGGTGGTCGATGAGTTCTGATTGACAGCCTCGAAGCAGAGGTCGGCACCGACGCGGAATCGGAACACTGTCACGACATCACGGACCTGCGTGCCGCGCAATAAAATCGTCACCGCACGTCGTATCGCGAACGTCGGTGTCAACTCCCCTGCGGCGCCGGCAGTGGCGGTCACGCGTTGTGCGCAATCCGAGTTTGAGCCGACAATCGTGCCATCGTGACAACTCGGGCGCGGGCCGCCATCGAGGCTCCATGACTGCCCGGACGGGGGCAGGACAAGGAGGCGTTCGTCCCACACCACGGATTGAGGACCTGCCACGACGATTCGCGCCGCGTCAGGACGTGCCGGATTCACCCGCACGTTGAACTCTGCCCGGACGACGACGGAAGGGATGACCCGGCGCGCTGTCCTCGATTCGGTCAGCCATGCATCGGCGAACTGCCGTGCTACCTGCAGTGCCGCCGCATCCCATTCTCTCGGCAACGTTTCTGCCGCTGCCTGGCACACACCGACAAAAGCTGCCTCAGGCGACACAGGCCTCCTTTATGCCCAGCACGTCGAAGGACAGCTCGGAATGGACGCCCTGTCCGATTCGACCGGCAAGCCAAAGTCCGGATTCGCCACGCGGCTCGACGAACACTCAAAAGACAATAAAAACCGCGCCGCGAACAGATGCTCGGCCAACATCGGCGGCTCACCCGCTCGATGGCCCGTAGCCAGCCGGCGCTTCGGCACGTTCCAGCGCACCTCGACGGTACATCCCAATCATCACGATTCATTTAACTCTGAATCGTGCCCGCGCCGTGAGCCAGTACCCGCACGGCTTTCCGCTCCGGCCCCTCAAACTCGGTTCAGCGTGTCCCCACCGGAACACTAAATAGACACTAAAAAGCGGACGCGATCTGCGTGCCGCGTTACTCGCCGCCCGCGCAACACCGGTTACGTACCGCGTAGCCGATGGCCGCCGCATCCACGACACAGTCCAACGTATCGTCACATATTTTCACCGGTTAATCGACAGATGCTCGAGCGTCTGAGTACATCCAGATCGAGTCCTTGCGAAGCGATTCAGCAAGGCTGCGAGGCTGACCGGTCCAGATGTCGGATTTTCGACCCATCGTGGACTGACCGACCGCCGGCAATCCAGCGGCGGGGGCGCGATAGCTGCCACGCGCTCGCAGTCACCCGAGCAGCACCGTAGCACCCACGTTCTCCGTCCGGTTGCAAACCACAACCGGACGGTCGACAGACCGATCAACCTCAATTGCTGAAGATCAGACCGCGAGCGGCCCCATTGACGTAAATCCGGCCATATGTGTTCCAGTCGCCGGCCATCACACCGGAGTCGCCGAACTGGTGCGCGTCATCGTTGAAGCGCGCCCACGTTGCGCCGCCGTCGTCGGAATGGTAAATGCCCCAGACGCCGTTCAATGTGCCTTCCACATAGACCGCGGCCGAGTATGGCGAACCGGTCGGCGCCCGCCCCAGGGCGATCACGGTGGCACCCGGTGCGCCGTTGGCCGATGCAAAGACGCCGAGCTTCGTCCAGCTCGCGCCCGAGTCCACCGAGTGGTACACGGCCGTGCCGTCGGCCAGCCAGATGTCGCCCTCGGCATTCGGATTGACCGCCATCGACGTATCCCGCCACGAATTCCACGCGAGGTTCGCGTTCACCGAGCCCTGGCTCAGCGTGAACGTGTGGCCGCCGTCGGTCGAGACGTAGACCTTGCCGCGCTGCCAGCTCCACGATGCACCGCCGGAGTCGTAGGCATAGACCTTGTTCGGATTCTTGCGGTCTGCGGCCAGGCGGTAGGCACGGGGGAAGCCATTCCACGTGGCACTGAACGCCGGCAGGTTGGTCGCCGTCCAGCTGGCGCCATTGTTGGTCGTGTACGACGGCACTGAGTCCGGCGGTGCCCAGGTCACGTTGTTGCGCGACGGGACGACCAGATTGCCCACGTGGCTCTGGCTTGCCGCGGCGCCGTCCGGCAGCGACGCGAACGTCGCCCAGCTATTGCCGCTGTCGCCCGACCAGAAGCCCTTGGTGGCATGGCCGTTGGCATTGTCGACGCCCGCGGCGGCGATGTATGCCGGATCGGACCACGCCATATCGGCCGAATTGCCGCTGCTCCACGTGTTCAGCGGGCCTTTCGTCGGCCTCGTCGAGAGGTCCGTATTGACCCACGTGCCGATGTCGCCGGCGCTGTTGATGAAGTTGTACGACGCACCGGGCGGCGCCGTGACGAGCGCGAGCGTCACGGTTTCCTCGAGATTGTCGACCTTGGGGCTCCAGGTCGGCGTCGGTGACGACGCGTTCATGGTTTCGCAGATGCCGCCGCCGTGGACGTGCATGATGTGATCGCGATTGGCAGGATCGATGGTGACGCCCTCGACCCAGCCGGCGCAGCCGCCCGCGGCAATGCCGGTATGCGGCATGCCGGCCTCGATTTCGCGCCACGTGCTGCCGCCGTCGTCGGAGAGCTGGATGGTCTTGCTGGTGTCGCTCCAGCCGGTCATGCCCAGTGCAATGCGCGCGGACGAGCCCACACCGGCGACGGACAGGCCGCCAAAGCCGTTGCTGCTGGAGCTGTTGAGCAGCGTCCAGTTGCTGTCGTTGCTGCCGCCGAACTTGTAGAGACGGCTCGGTCCGCCGATGCCCTGGCCGACGCCCGCGTTGAACACCATGTAAAAGGTGCCGTCGGACGTGCGCACGACGTGCGGGATGTAGTAGCCGGACACCGCCGCCGGGACCGGCACCGGCGTCCACGAAAAGCCGCCGTTGGTCGACTTGTACAGGGTCGACGTCAGGCCCGCCGCGTTCGCGTAGTCCGGCGCGACGGTGGCCCACATGATCCAGGTCGGCTGGCCGCTCCCCTTGCCCGACGTATCGAAGATCACCTGTTCGACGCCGATCGGAGAATTGCCGCCGCTGATCGTGGTGGAGGACAGCCCCGCGACCTGTGCCCAGGTGCGGCCCGAATCGGCACTCTTCCACAGGCCGGCCGTGCGCGAGCCGTAGAACAGCGTCGACGGATTGTTCGGGTCCACCTGCAGGCGCTCGCCGGTGGCGCGGCCGTTGTCGTTGCCGCCGACCGGGAACGGCAGGTCGTAGTGCGTCCAGGTGTTGCCGCGATCGCTCGAGATGTAGATGCGGCCGTTGTGACCCTGCGTCACGGTAACCCCGGTCATCATGTAGACGAGCTGGTCGTTGTTCGGGTCGAGCGCGAGGCTTTCGACGCCGTGGAAGTCGCCCTCGCCTGCGCCGAAACCAACGCCGTCGGTAATGGGCGTCCACGTCGAGCTGGTCGCGTTCCAGCGGTACGCGCCGCCGACGTCGGTGCGTGCGTACAGCAGGCTCGCGTTGGCCGGATGATAGATCAGGCCGGTGACATAGCCGCCCCCGCCCCACTTGACGCTGGTCCAGCGGGTCGCCGGCAGGTTGCTGCCGCTTCCGCCGATCTGGCTGCGATTGGCGACCACATTGGCACGCAAACTGGACGCGCCTGTCGTGCCGTCGGATCCGTCGCCACAACCCCATAACGTACACGCCATCGCCGCGGCGGCAATCCATCGTTGAGAAAACACGGTCATCGGAGAAATCCTTAAAGGAAGAGGTCCATCGGAAGGCCCGCCATCGGGCGTTGCGCTGCGCAGTCAGTTCGCCATGAGCGACGCGATCTGCGCAGCGCCGAGCGCGCCGCGATAGACGCGGAAATCGTCGATCAGGCCGTTGAACGTGGCGTCGGCACTGTATTGCGATTTGCCCAGCCAGTTCTGCGCGGTACTGCCCAAACGGAACGGCGCCTGGAACATCGCCGTGTTGGTGCCGACGGGCGTGCCGTCCACATAGATCGTGCCGGTCGAACCCGACAGCGTGACGGCCACATGCACCCATCGCTTGCTCGGCAACTCGGTGGGGGCGTCGATGATCTGTTCCGGCGGGCCGTCACCGGGGCCGTTGGCCGTCATGGCAAAGCGCATGCCGGCCCACCCGTTGCGCGACTGCCCGCGCGGCGTAAACATCATGTAGCGGTGGAAGCCCGTGCCGAAGTCGAACAGGCGTGCCCACGTTTGCGAGCCGTTCCAGAACACCCAGCTGGCGATGGTGAAGTCCGACACGTCGGCCAGCAGATCGGCGGGCAACGCCACATACGCGCCCGCGCCGTTGAGCGAGACCGCGTTGCCGTTGCGCCCCGCTGCCCACGTTGCGCCGTTGAGCGTGCCATTGCGCCCGCTGCCCGAACGATCGGTGGCCGTGATGCCGCCACCTTCATCGAACGCGAGGTGCGCAAGCAGCTGCTGCGTCGTGACCACTTTCACTTCGTTGGAGCGCGCCGATTCGCCCGCAATCGTTTGCGCTGTCACGACATAAAAATACGTGCCGGCACCGGCTGGCAGATCGGTGTAGGTCAGCAGATCGGTGATACCGGTTCGGATGGTGGTGTACGGTCCGCCGGCCATGGTGGCGCGCTTGACGTTGTAGCTAATGGCGTTGCTGCTGCCCCACCACGACAGCACCACCTTGCCCGCGCTGGCGTACCCAGTCAGGCCGGTCGGCGTTGCGGCAGGGGTGCCGGGGTCGCGCGTGCAGGTGAGCGTGCCGTAGCCGAGCTGGTCGAAGCCGCCACTGTTGGGGCCATAGTTGCCGCCGCCACCTTCCGGCGCCACAAGCTCGGCAGCGCGCTGGGTGTAAGGCGCCGCCAGGCCTTTGCGGTTGATGTAATGGTTGGCCACCAGTGCCCAGCAGGGCCGCCCCAGCGCGTTGCCTTGCCCGCCGGCGGCGAACTGCGTCTGGATGACGTCGGCGCTGTTCTGGTACGTGACGAAAGGCACCGTGTAGAACGTGCCGTCCGCCTGCGTCAGGTTGGCCTTGGCCACGTATTCGGCGCCCGCCAGAAAGCGGTTGTTGTCGTAGCCGTACAGGTCGATGCCCTGATTCCACGCCATCTCGCAAATGGCGCCCGTCAAGGCAATGCCGAGCACACTGTGGCCCTGGTCCCGGCCGGCTTCCTGCCACTGCCCGAGGTTGCCGGGGTGCATGTAATACACGGCTTGCCGGATACAGCCGTTACTGCCGCCGGCCTTGAAATGAGTGATGGCCTCGTTGACGAGCTCGGCATCGTCGCACAGCACGCCAATGGCCAGGACGCACGCAATGTTGGCCAGGCCCCAGTTGGCCCAGTAGTGCGTGTCCATCGCGGTGTCGATACGGGTCAGGAAAGCATGGCTGACCGGGTAGAAGACATTGCGCATCATTGCCTGAAACGCGGCGAATCCGGCCGGACTCCAACCACTGTAGCCGCGCATGATTTCGGCTGCGTTGGCGAACTCGTAGCCGTAGATGCCGGCGGCGAGCGCCACGTCGCTGCCGCCGAGCGTCGTCAGTGTCGAGGCCCATTGGTCCAGATACTCCACGGCTTTGTCGGCATAGCGCTTGTCGTCCGAGACCTTCCAGCGCAGCGCGTCGCCATAGGCCGCAGCGATGTCGTGGTAGAGGGCGCCGTAGTTCTGACCATGCGTCGGATCATTGCCGCGATAGATGCCGACCTGCGGGTTCGGCTTGTTCGTCAGGCGCGTGTGACCGTTGGCGACGAGCAGGTTCCAGCTGTCGATCCACGGGGAAGCGTGCGCGCCGACCTTAGTGCGCATGCGTTCGAAATCCGCCTCGGTATGCAGCAAGCCAGGATGTACGAAGGCGCGGGTTTGGGCAGTGCCTGCCGACGTCGCGCCTGCGTCGATACCGTCCGAAGTCCGGGCCACGCCGGACGCTTGGCCGTTGTTTGCCGATGTCCGCTCGCCGTCCGCAACCGCGTTACCTCCGTCACCGCCGCATCCGGTCAGAAGCGTTGCACCGAGCCCCATCACGAAATGGCGTCGTGCAAGATTCTCGATGTCGCCGAGTGGGACGATTTCCTCGGATAGCATCGTCGATGCTGCCTTGTCTCGCATGTCCAGATCCCTTGTTTTTTAGCTATAGTCTGACAAAAAGTGTACTAACTGTTTCGTATTTGTCAGAAACAGGCAGCATTCTAGCCAGTGTGATAGGGATCCAATCAAGCGAAAAAAAACAAATTCGCCAATGACACGCAATTGTCACATTGGTGATGCAGGGATCGAGGAATGCGCGAAGCGTCTGGGCACAGTCGCAGAACAAAGCGACGTTGTCACCATTTGCGAAGTGGCGATATCGCTTCGCCAGTCGACACCGGCGTGGAATCGGAAAACTGTCGCGAAATCGTATCTTTGCGTGCGACGAGATAAAGTCGTCGCCGACTGTAGTGTCACGAAGACCGGTGTCAACTCCTCTGCAGTGTCGATATGCCAGTTGGGGGTATCGCGATCTGGCCGCCGCGTTCGGCATGACGGTCTCGATGAGCCGGCGTGCCAACGCGTGGGACAACGCGCCGATGGAGAACTTCGTTAAAGCCCTGAAGGTCGAGCGCATTTACCAAACGCGCTCGAGACCCGCGCGCAGGCGTGCCTAGACATCGTCGACTGGATCGAGGGCTATTACAATCGACAGCGCATGCACACGTCCATCGGCTACTGCACTCCCGTCGAATACGAAACCCTACGCGCTGCTCCATGACATGCTGTACGTGAAAACGAGGCAGGGTCAGTCATTGACGAATCGATGGACCATACATGGAGTTCCGTTCGCAAAGGCGCAGTTGCTGACTCGCCAGTTGCGCTGGAAAGGCTCCAAGGCGGGCCGTCGCATGGTCCCCGAAGTGGACGCCAGAATCAGCGGCCCCTGACAAACCCAGAGCGGTTCAATATCACGCGGGAGGGATCGGTGGAATCAGCAGAATCGGATCAACCCGCGGATTCGCAATTTGCGGAGGCACAACCATCTGATCATTTTTGTCATAGACGAACGTAGCCTCGTCTGACCGCGATGACGGAAGTGTTATCCGGATGATGGGTACGATGCGCTTCGAGGCTTGCTGGTAATCCACTTGGTCGCCTTGGGCCCCCTTAAGTCCATTTGCGTGACCTGCAAGATAGAAAAATGCCATGATTGGCAGCTTCTCAGGGATATCTTGCTCCCATGTAGCTAAACGCAGCTCATTTTGCTCGTGCATGGATTCTTCGCCAATCAATGCCATTGCCTCAATGCTGGTTTTGAAAATAGCGGCGGTCGCTGGGGCCCCATGATGTACGTCAAAGCCACATTGGTGGGCGTGCTTATTGCCACTTGTGCTGCGATAGTGTGAAAACCATTCCGAAGCAGTTGAAATGCCTCGCGCCTGACATGGGCCGCTGTCAGTCGGAAATGAGTTATCCGCACCGCATCCTTTGTCCACTCGATTTTCAGTGTTGGCGTCGATTGGGAATGAGCACATAACCTCAGGCTCGACGACATTCTGCTTTATATTATACCTATAAGGAACGAAAATTAAGCCATTACCGTACCCATAAGCCAGCTTGCTGAACTTCGAATCTTTTCGCAGATAGGAGAATGAGACGCCTCCACTCGAAACGGAAGCAGGACTCGGGTTCCACGAGTGGTACTGAGACGAATGCATGGTCCCGCGAAGCATTACTCCGGAACAGCGAAACGCCGGGTTTGTAGCACTACCGCAATCTGGAGCCAAATTATTGTAATTGTCCGTGAGCTGTTGCGCGACCTTGTTGCCAGCGACTCCGACGAGCGCGACCGAGCCATCTTCGCCCGAGTATGCATGGGCGAGTGATATTCCAGCGAGGGAAGACACTATTATCATCAAGATAAAAAACCATTTGTATTTCATTTTCCACTTTTCTTAAAATGGATAAAATTTATGAGACATGCCGAATTTTCATCATCGGCACTCTTGCTTTTAATATGATTGAGCGGACGAGCCCCATCATATCGCTCGGGCGCCAATAGAATGGACGCTCCGCGACATGGATATGTCAAAATGGCAAATAATCGGAAACGGTGTCAAATAGACGCCATGGCGCCGTTAACTTTCCCGACGAAATGGGCAGCCCGATGGCATCATTGCTTATGGGAGTAAATGATGCGTTTCCACGACGCTCGCTTGCGACGGCTTCGGCGCACGGGAACCGCCCGCGGCCTGTCATGAACCGCGCGGTGGAATTTCTGGGGGTTGCGGCGGATATCGTCCGTACTCGCAGGCGATCGATCGTTGAAGTCCCGACGCTCGTTCGGCGCCGCCGTCACTGAGAATATTTGCCCAAGGTCGGCGGCTCGTCGGTGGCCTCTATCTCGTTGCTCCATGTCTCCTGGTCCTGCCGCGTACTGCCGACAGGACCAGCGCTGGCAATGAGGTAGGTCCTAAGCACCACCCGCAACGCAGCTCAAAGCGTCATTCCGGTTGCTCACCACACGAAACCAGCGCCGACACCACCCGCCACGGTTCCTCGTGTGTTCGTCGAGCCAGAAGCCTTGATGATCCAGCGCCCAGCGTAGGTGGACAGACCCACCGCAAGAGCAGACTGGCCGGCGTACGTGCCGCCGCCCACTGCGACGACGCTCTTCCCGGGCGCAGGTGCTTGCGGCAGCGACGCAATGGCCACGGCTGACGCGGTGCCTCCATTTGCATCCGCACGATCGTGTTCGATCTGCGATCGCAAGCCGCCCACCGATTCGTTGAGCTGTTGGACGTTGACGGCATCCGTCGGTGCGACACCGGCCGATACGTTCGTCAGGGTGCGCGTCATGCCCGTGGCGCTGTTGCCGAACGAGACGGCATTGTCCGCGTCAGCCACGGAACCTGCACCAATTGCAACGCTGTTGGTGCCCCAAGCGGTCGCGCCCTGTCCGACCACGGTGCTGTTCTCGCCGTGAGCGGATGCAGATTGCCCGATCGCCGTGCTATTGATTGCACGTGCATCCGCCCCGGCACCGATCGCTGTCGCGCCCAGCGCTTGCTGCGCCGAATTCGCGCCGATTGCCGTGGTGTCGCCGGCATCGCTGTCGATAACGGAGCCTGAGCCGGCCCCGACGTCGCTAACGTCCCGGCGCAGATTGGCCATCGTCATGACCCGACCATCACCGCGCGGATCGCCGGCATCGGTTTCGATCTTGCTGACGCGATCGTCCATCGCGCCCATTCGGTTTTCGAAGTCGCTTTGCAGCGACGACAACTGGCCATAGTTCACCGCGTCGTATCGGCTCTTGCCGTCGGCAACGTTGGTCAGCATCACCGGCGCTGCCGACGGACCGCCCAGCGTCACCGAGCCATAGTTCGGATTGCCGTGCGAGTCGAGATCGTAGCGCAGCGCCAGCGAATCCGTGGCGCCATACGCCGCAGCCGCCTGCACCGCCTCCGATACCGTCCCGTACTGGTGACCGTGCACTTCAATCGAATGAATGGCCACGTGGCCGCTTCCATCGACCGTCGTGTCGCCGCCGATCGCGTTCGCAAGACTCGTAGCCGCGCCGTGCAACTGCGCCACGTTCACCGCGTCGGTACCCTGCGTACCCGCCGCAACGTTCACGATCTGGCGCTCGCTTCCGGCATTGCCCACTGAAACGGTATTGGCTCGACTCGCCTGGGAACCCGCCCCCAGTGCCACAGCGCCGTTCGCCCCTTTTTCCACGAAGGCTTTCGCGCCGAGCGCCATCGCGTCGGTCACGTTCCGGGCAACGCTCGCCCCCGTGCCCAGCGCAATGCCATTCGTCGCGCCCACCACGGCCTCGGCGCCATTGCCGATCGCAATCGAACTTTCGCCGATCGCGTGCACATCGTTATTGCCGATAGCGATCGCGTTCTCGCCGTTCGCCCTCGCCTGCGAACCGATTGCAAGGGCGCTGGCACCATTCGTCGTCACATGCGAGCCGATCGCCACCGAGTACGGCTGCTCGGCACCGGTTTGCGCCATATTGCCGATCGCCACGGAGTTGTCCGAGTTCGCGATGGTACGCATGCCAATGGCAATCGTGTCTGCGCCCGACGCAACCGACCCGACACCGATTGCAGCCGAGGTCGTACTCGCCGGATCGCCGTCGGCGATACTCGCCGCGTTCGGCAGGCTACCGTCAGCACCCTGGCCGTCGATCAGCACGAAATTGGACAAACGTTGCTCGTCGATGGCAAAGGGATCGGCAACCAGCAAGCTGCGCCGCGACGCCAGATCGGACGAGAGCTTGTCGGTACGGCTCGACACCTTCCCGATCGCATCAGTCAGCTGATTCAAGTTGACTGCATCGGTACCTTTCGTACCCGCTGCCAGGTTCGAAATGCGGCGCTCGCGCCCGACGTCGCCCACCGACACCTGGTTTGCTTCCAGTGCGACCGAGTTGATACCGATCGCAACCGAATTGACTCCGGTCACGCGCGAACCCGCACCCAAAGCGATCGAGCCATTCGCTATCGCATTTGCACCGGCGCCAATCGCAACGGCATTCGTTCCCGTCGCAATCGCGTCTACACCTTGAGGCTTGATCTGGATGGCCTTCATTGCAAGGCTGACGTCAGCCAGCTCATCCCGTATCGGCTGCGTCGCAGCAGTCAATTGCCCCACATTGACCGCATCGGTATCCGCACTGCCTGCCGCGACGTTCTTCAATGTCGTGCCATGCTCGCCACGCAGCGTTATCGTGCTGCCCGCGGCATCGTCGTACGCCACCGCGTTCGGATCGATACCGCCGCCACTGTCCGCGGCTGCCGCGATCGCGTCGCCGACGTTACCGTAGGTTTTGTCACCGACGCGATACTTCGGCGCCATCACGTTACCTCTCGCGTCCACCGTCGAACCGCCCCCCAGTGCCGTCGCGACACTCTGTGACGCACGGTGCAATTGCGAACCGTTTATCGCTTCCATACTCGTCGCACTGACCGTGCCGGCCGCCACGTTCTTCAGTGTCGTGCCCTTCACGCCAAGCGTGATCGAGCGCTTGGCGGAATCGTCATAAACGACCGCATTCGGATCCGTACCGCTATCGGCGGCTGCCGCAATCGCATCCGCGACGTTGTCGAAAGATTTGCTGCCCACTCGATATGTCGGCGTCGTTACGTGGCCGTTGGTGTCGATATTCACGCCAAGCACGTTCGCCACCCTCGAAAGCTGGTTGACGTTGACTGCATCACCGGCGTGCGCGCCGTTCTTGACGTTGGAGATTCTAGAACCCGATACGCTGATTCCCGCCCTGGACGACAACACAAGCCGGCTGCCGGCAATGGTCGCGCCTTCGGCATCGACGATTATCCGATTCGCCTTGAACGGGTCGTCACCATAAAACAGCCCGGCCGATCTGCTTCCCGCCCATACTCCCGACCACAAATATGTGTCGGCCCCATTTCCAGAGGTAAGATAAGAAAAATACCGGCCCGCCATCTGGGAAAAATGAGCCCCACGCACACCCCTATAATTTGAATTATCCCATCTAGCGCAATTTTCAAATAGCACGCCGCTATTTATACAATTGCTGGCCACCGGGGTTTCATATCCAATGTATGGATTATGCGCATACGCGGCAGAAGAAAACAGGACACCACACCCGCCGCCAGCGACCGTCGCGAGAACGACGGAAACCTTATACAGCTCGCGCGCCCCCACGTGCAACACCGTGCCTGAAACAAATTTACGTCGCATACTAATCAATTCCAATAGTTACAACACAAACCGACAACCATCAAAACAATTCGCAAGATTTTTAGAATCGGTTGCGTTGGCAGCAGAATACCGGCATCTGGAGAGCAGCCTCAATACATAGTCGGCGCGCTGTTGTAATTTCGGAAATTTCTCTAGTTCCAGAATTATCTAGCAGCGTTTCGAAACGAACACGCTTATCGTCCCGGTCGGGCGGTTACATATATCCAGTTGGCGTTGCCCCCTCCGCGCCGCGTAGCGACGGATTAGATGCATAGCATCCTTGGAGCACCGAATGTCGGTGTTTCGGTGGTTGGCAACCGAGGCATCGTGGAAGATCAATGCTCACGGGCATGCACGCCGATCTCTCTTTCCAAGCGTTGTGCAACGCGCGCCCCGTGGTTTGCCGTCAGCGCCGCAGGGCGAGAGTCGACACGACAACTCCTAAAACACCCGAACGATACGGAGGAATTTATCGAACAGAAAAATGGCGATTAAAAATCGCAAAAAGGGTGCCGCCAGCCAATTTCCACCAACAGCATCACCATGAATCATTTATTCAAACTTTTATTATCTTCAATAGCAATCTTTTTTCTCAGCCAAACTGCATTCGCACAAAACACCGCCACCCAGGCAGAAGCAAAAGTTATCGACTACGTCGGACCTATTGCGATCAGCCAGCTATACGATTGGTATTACAAAACTCCCAAAAGCTGCGGCGGCCAGTATCGACCAGCTTTCCTGTGTAGCGGAGTAATGTTGCGCGCCACCGTGGAAAGTCCCGCATTCCGGCCATGGAACCCAAGCCCGGCCTCACAAGCGAGTGGCGGCGTCTCTTTCTCGTGGATCAGAGCCGACAGTAATTTTTCAAAGCTTGTTTTTGGTTATAAGAATGGATTCATACTATACCCCGGATATAGCACGCTTCAAGGCAAAGACAGCATCATGGTTCTCTGTGCTTATTCAATGGATGGAGGCACCGACCAGCGCCCTGGGAATGGTTGCGGCGCGTCCGCCAATTACCCTACCGAGAGCCGTCCCTGCATCGAGCAGGGAATCACAGATGCTCAAAAATGGATAAATCATTTTGATTCGCTAAAGATAAAATACAGCGATCAATGCGGCTGGGATGTCACCAAAGGACACTCAGGTACCGCAGATCATTTTTATCAAAGCATTCTGGCGAGGCAAAAGATGCTTTCGCCATGGTGGAATATCCAAAACGAGTTGCGCGTGGCTACATGGAAGCAAAACAATGGCAAAAAACTTCCGATTCATTCGTTTTTCTACATAACCGGCGACAATCAGGCCCTAATCAATGCAAAAATCGATCAAAAAACCTTCTATCAGGAATATGGAATTGTAGTTCCGGTGGTTGCGATCACTCTTCCAACATCGAAAGGCAAGGAAGCCTCTTTTTCCTATAAACGCAGCGATCAATCTTCGGAAGTTTTGTAACTGACTTGGGGGCTTTGCCCCCCCCAAGCTCGGCATGGTGTTCGCCTTGGTGCTGTCATGATCCCTGGTGCTGTCACCGGGCTTGGCGGGTGGCTCGTGATTTCCGAAAGGGGCTGGCCAGGATATCCGACACCGTCCGTAACGTGAAGACGTGCCATGTCATCCGATGCGGAATCCATGCTGCGACGTCACTCCCGTGTGGTCCGCACGATACCGGACCCGTCCGATTACGCCGCACCGCTTCAATCCTGGGCGGCCCCCTGTCCATGCACGACAGAAGCAATCAGAGACGCACTCAGCAGCAGAAATTCCTGCACTGTATACCCGAGCTTCCGCGCCGCCGACTCGATATGTCGGTAATCACTGGAACCCACCTCCACGATCACTGCCTTACCGTCCACCCAAGCGCTTCTCATTCCTCCTCCTTGCATCCGACTTCTCGAATCTACTCGGCTTCATCCTCGATGCCATTTGCAACGTCGCCCGGTACCGAAACACCCCAAAAAAGAGCTGTAACGATTAGCATTCTAATTACCGCCATACTCACCAAAAAATCGCCCAAAAAATTTACTAGTAGAAGGCAAATACAAACCTGATAAATCCCGATAAGACTATAAGGCAAAGCGTCCATTTTACATATCAGCCAATGCTTATTTTCAATCCAAGCGCGTAGGCGCATTCTGGTTTTATTCTTTGATGAGCATAAGCGGTCTATCACTTGCTAAAATTTGCCGAAATTAATTTGGGAGATTCTGAAATGGCTTGGCGCGTTGTGCTCGCAGACGACCATCCCATCATGTTGCTCGGTTGCCGTCTTCTGATTGAGCAGAATGGCATGGAGGTCGTGGGAGAGGCGCGCGACTCGAGCGAGTTGATGTCAATCCTGGCCCACGTCGCCTGCGATATCGTCATCACGGATTTCTCGATGCCCAACACCGGACGCGCCGATGGACTCGCAATGCTGTCGACCCTTCGACGGGATCACGGCGCCTTACCCGTCATCGTGCTCACGAATATGGCGAATGCCGGTTTGTTGCGTGCAATGTTGAACGAAGGCGTACTGGGCATCGTGGAAAAGGGAGCGGAAAAAAGTGAACTGTTCGCTGCCGTTCGCACTGCGCTGCGAGGCGCGATCTACATCAGTGCCAGACTGCAGCGCGAATTGACGAAACTCGGACTGACCGAGATGGAAAGCCAGCGGGCCGCGAATTTGACGCCCCGCGAGTTGGAGGTGCTGCGCCTTCTTGCCAGCGGCAAATCGCCGACGGAAGTCGGCCAGATACTACATCGGACCATCAAGACCGTCAGCTGGGCCAAGACATCGGCAAAGCGCAAGCTCGGCCTCAAAAGCGATGCCGAACTGTACGAGTATGTCGTCAATCTCGGACTCATTGGCTGATGCCGCTTGCCCGGCCGCGACGGCGGTCGGACGTGGCAGACGGCCCCGGTTCAGGCGTCATGCCCACCGGAACGATTCGATTCGCGCCCCCATCAACTGAAATGTGCGTGCCGCATCGGCGGCAGCATCGCCATCCAATCGCACGGTAAGTCAATTTTGAAGAACAGCTTGTGGGTCAGCTTGCGGTTGAGCGTGGCTGTCGTCGTCGCGGTCCTGAGCACGTGCCCGATCGAGTCCGTAACGGTTGCAAATGTCGGAGAATCGACGCTTCGGTCGGCGGTGCCCTGGCCGAAGGAACCGACGGTGTCGATACAAACTCATCGCACGGTCGAGCGCTTGACGCTTACGCCGAAAGACCGTAGCTGGCTGGCCTCGCTTCCCCCGATCAAACTGGGCGTGGACCCGGAATGGGCGCCCATTGCCTACCTTGACGCAAACGATCGCCCGAGCGGCATTGCTGCGGACTATCTGGGCCATATATCGGCATCGCTAGGCATTCGCTTTGCTGTCGTGAAAACGAATTCGTGGGCGGAAACCTTGTCTCGCGCGCAGTCGGGTGAACTGGATGCTGCCATACCGGTCAATACGCCGGTCGCCCGCGACGGGGTCTTGCTCTATAGCGTCCCGTTCATCACGCTCCCGGACGTGGTCGTGACTCGACCTCACGTGTCGCCGCAAGGAATCGTCGATCTAGCCGGCCGCCGGATAGCGGTCTCGGATCCCAGCGAGCTTCCCGCCACGGTACGGCAACAGATGCCCGACGCGGAAATCGTCATGGCCGCGAGCGCTCATCAAGCGATGAGCGCGGTGGCAGAAGGACGTGCCGATGCCTATGTCGGAAACGCGGCGATCGTCGATTTCAACATCCGGAACTATTTCCCTGGCATTCTCAAGATCGCGTCGCCGGCCGATCTCGACAGCCGGCTGAGTATTGCAGTCAACCGCCGCTACGAACGACTGATTCCCCTGATCAACTGTGCGCTTGCAGCTATCCCCAAGAGGGAACAACAACGCATTCGAAGCCGATGGCTGTGGCCTCGATATTCGGCGGGCCTGCCATGGAAAACGTTCGAGCTTGTGTTGCTCGGCACCGCGATCGTATTGGCAACCATTACCACTGCATACGTCCGGCTGCGCCGCGAGGTTCGCCGGCGATTGGCAGTTGAGCGTGAACTGGCCGATCAGCTCAGCTTCCGCGAAGCGCTGATGGAATCCCTTCCATACCCATTGGTCGCGAAAGATAGCGCGAACCGATATATCGCGCTCAATCACGCTTATGAAACTGCATTCTCGGTGAAGCGCGACGAGCTGATCGGTAAAACGACGCTCGACGCGTCGCCGCTGGATCCCCAATGGAATCGGAGCATCCACGCGATGAGCGAGCGAGTTCAGGATCAGCAACAACCTCATCACGCCGAGGTCAATCTGATGGATCGCGACCAGAAGCAGCGGTCCTGGCTGTACTGGATGCATCCCTTTCAATTGCCGAGTGGGAAGCCCGGCGGGCTGCTCGTCACGTTGGTGGATGTCACCACGATTCGTGATGCAGAACAGCGTGCACGCGCGCTGGATCAACGATTGAGGCGCGTGACCGCCCATCTTCCGGCGGTCGTCTTCGAATTGCGTCGCACTCCGGATGGCGTGCTCCGTTTTCCTTATGTCGGAGGCAATACCCGCGCCATGTGGGATCTGGATGCGCAAACAATGGAAGACGATGCGCTGACGGCGCTTTCACGGGTGCATCCCGATGACCGATCTCTCATCAAATCGGCTGTCAGGCATTCCGCACGGACCATGCAGCGGGTTTCCATCGATTTTCGCTGCCGTTCCCAGGGATGCGAACGCTGGATTCACACGGAAGCGACACCCCAAACCGAGCATGACGGGACGATATTCTGGAGTGGCGTCTGGTCGGATGTCACTCACATCAAGGCGCAAGCCAGGGAACTGGCCCGTGCGAAAGAAGCGGCCGAATTGGCCGCGGCATCAAAAGCGAGATTTCTCGCCACCATGAGCCACGAGATACGCACACCGATGAACGGGGTCATAGGGATGCTCGAGCTGTTGCGACACGAGTCGTTGAGCATCAGGCAGCAGCGCATGCTTCACATGATCGGTGAATCCGCGATGACGTTGATGCAGATTCTCGACGACGTTCTGGACTTCTCGAAGATCGATGCAGGACAGTTGGAAATCGTGACCGAACCGACCGACCTGCGCGCGCTCCTGGACGGCGTCAGTGCGGTAGCCGCCACGCTCGCCCACGACAAGGGCCTCGTCGTGCGCAATTTCGTCAGCCACCGACTCGCCGCTGAACTCGAGATAGACGGCCTGCGTCTTCGCCAGATTCTATTCAACCTGATGAGCAACGCAATCAAGTTCACGGAAAGCGGCGAGGTCGGCGTACGCGTCGAGATTATCGACTACCGCAATGCGTGCCAGCGCGTTCGCTTCACGGTACACGACACAGGCATCGGCATCACCCCGGCACAACTGCAATGTCTGTTCGCGCCTTTCACACAGGCCGACACGTCGATCTCGCGCCGCTTCGGCGGCACCGGTCTGGGGCTGGCCATCTGCAAACGACTGGTCGAACTGATGCAGGGCTCCATTCGCATTGAAAGCACGCCGCGTGTCGGTACGCACGTCATCGTCGAATTCGACCTGAACGTCCATCTTGTGGCTCGGTCTACGCCGGTCGCAGGCAAGCAGGCCAGTATCGACTTATCCGACATAGCGCTCGCGGCCGCGCTGCGCGAAGTTCTGATGCCGCTCGGCGTCGTCGTGACCGGCGATACGTCGCGGGCAGACATACGCTTTGTGGACGAATGCCGGCTCTTCGAAATCCGCGACGACAGGCTCGTTATCGGCCTGACCGACGAACCCATCCCGACGGGCTACGAGATCTCGCCCGACGGCACGTGTCGGCTCAGCCACAATCCGTTGACATGCACCGCGGTCGAAGCATTGTGCCTTCATGCCACTGCCGCACCTCGCTTCGCAGGGACCGATACCCGTCTTCCATCCGTTGAATATCCGTCGTCGGGTATTCGAATCCTCGTCGTAGACGACCATCCGATCAATCGGCTCGTCATCGAGGCGCAACTCGCCCGACTCGGCTATACCGCCATTGCGGTCTCCAACGGCACGGACGCACTGCACGCACTGGACGATTCCGGTATCGCGCTGGTGCTCAGCGATTGCGCGATGCCGGACATGGATGGTTACGACCTGGCGAGACGTATCCGCTCCCGGGAGCCCCGATCGCGGCGCATCCCCATTCTTGCGTTGACGGCCAACGCATTGCCCGACGAAGCGATTCGGTGCGCCGAAGCCGGCATGGACGGCCTGCTCGTCAAACCCACCACGCTGGCGGTACTGCGCGAGCAGCTCGCGCGTTGGGTGCCAACGGCGCCTTGCCAGATACAGACGGACGCCATGCGCTGGCTTTCCCCGCCCGTCTCGCCTGTAGAACGCACACACTTGCCCAAGCTGATCCGGGGATTTCTGGCCGAGACCGCGAAGGATATGGCCTTCCTTCAGGCCGCAATACAAAGCGGCAACGCAGTGGCGGCGGCCGAGCATATCCACCGCATCGCCGGTGCCAGCAAATTATTCGGCTCGGATGTCCTGGCTGATGCCGGCGAGCGATTATCCGAGCGACTTCGAGAGGATGGCGTGACGGGCCAGGAGGCAGCACTGGCGGCGTTTTTCGCACAAGTCGAGCAGTTGACCGCCAGACTCAGCACGTTGATGGCCGCACAGCGTGAATAGTGTGGCCACCCGGCGCGAAAAATCGGATTGTGGCGAGCGCCACCTCTAAAATGAAAGTCGGCCCTTTCATTAGCGGGTCGGGCTATTCCGCTCGGCGGCAGCAGTCGATACAGCAGCCTGCTGCATCGTGTATGCCACCTCTCGGCGAAATCACCCTGCGCGATCGTGTCTCCGGCGCAATTGACGCAAAACGTGCCGTGCGCTTCAAAATGCTCGCGACCTCAGCGGGGGGCAACCAAGGGTTGGTCGTCAACATCAGCGATACCACGCCCGACACCTGGGGTGCCGCGAGACTAGTGCCATGCATATCGCCGTGGGACGCATCGGCTGGTACTCGCGTACCGGTAGGGGAGAGAGTCCCGATGTTCGTCCCCAGTGAGCTCGGCGTCACACGTGAATGCGTATTGCCGCCGAGCACGCGACGACCGGCCTGGTCGCTTTTCGCCACTGAAATCATATCCCGACGACCCGGCGATGCATCGATCTCGCTAAGGACATCATTGCTGGCGGCAGCGACAACCGTCACGCCTTGCCCCATGAGATCGTCGATAGCGTCCTGAAATGTCCAACTGCAGGCGTCGACCGATGCGACGCTCAGGTTGACTGCCTTTTCAGGACGTCGATTTTCCAGCGCGCGAGTAACCGGCACCGTCGCCCATCGCGTTCCGTCAACTACATCGTTGTACATGTCCCGTGCCATCACGGTGCCGTAGCGCTGCGTCCCGCCGGACGATCGGCGCATCTTGACGACGATCTCGTTGCCGTGGTTTTCCTTCCACCCGATGCTCCCTACCCCAGAATCGCCATCGCATGAGGAAAGTAATACGGCTATCATTACAAAAGCGGGGCATAACGGCGGGAATTTCCTGCGATCTTCAATCACGTCGAGCTCGAAAACGTAATTTAACGGTGGCGCGGGCGGCCCTTTCATTGAAAAGAACCATTGTCAGAAAATGGTCGAACCGCGTCAAAAAATCAGCTAGCCTCGCCAAAGCATATCCCGCACGGCGTCTACCAGATCGACATTGGTCTTCACGCCGAACTTCTTCATTGCATTTGCCTTTTGCGTACTGATCGTTTTCCGACTTCGACTGAGCTTTTCCGCGATTTCCCCGACTGCCATTCCGCGCGACAGAAGCCGTACCACATCAAGCTCGCGCGGTGACAATAAATTGGTTCGCGCCTGCCTGTCACCACCTCGACCCGAATCGCACAGCATATCTCCCGCAATGTCCGGATCCACATACCTTTTCCCGCGCATGACTTTATCGACGATTTTCGGCAAGGAAAGTGAATCGTCACTCGATTTCACAACGAATGCCGATACGCCCTTTTTCATCACGCGCTGGACGGACAGTCCATCCCTCAACTCGGCCAACAGGATAATCTTCACGTTCGGATGGTTTCTGCGGATGGTTTCAAGCATTCGCATCCCGTCCGGCTCCGGATCGTCGCCAAATGCATAATCGCAAATCAACACATCACATTCGCAAGTGCTCAACATCGAGGCCATGCCGGACAACGTATGCGCCTCGGCGACGATTTGCATACTTTCCACACTCGAGAAAATGTGACGCAGGCCCTGCACTATCATCGGATAGGAGTCTGCGACGACAATATTTATCTTCCGTGCCGGAATAAAATCATCTGCATTCATGCCGGACGAAAACGAACTCGAATAGCTTTCTCGATCAATAAAACTCATCGATGGAAATTCCAAACATGACTATCAAAAAACTGTCGTGGCGACACCTCCGACACGACAGAAGGTATCAAGTCACTGCGACAGTACGCTATCCCAAGCTGGAGATCGTGACACCGACGGTCGCGCGAAATCCAATGCCTGAACAATAACGCTCGACATCGCCGTAAGGGACTAGAAAATTCTCATCGTCGGTGCGAAAAAAGCACATTCATCGTGCATCATTGCGAAGACCATGGCGCGAGAAAGGCGCTTAGATGCGTTTGTAACCTACATGCGCAGCCCGTCCGGTATGTGCACGTGGCTCATGCCCGCCGTTCTCAGCGCAGATGGCATGTCGCGCCCGATCAAATGGCATTGTTCGATCACGCGTCATGGGGTGCCCACTGGCGGAACGGCTTCGGATCGTGAGGATTTCGGCTGGGTCGTGAACGCGTCGTCCACTGTCAATACGGGATCAGGCGCGGGTGGTTGATGGAGTCGAAGTACCACTTGCCCTGTTCGGAGAGGGGCTCTCGACGGAGGGGGTGATCCCGCGTCGCTTCCAGCCAGTGCGCGAATTCAGCGTCGGTCATGTCAAGCCCTTCGGCCAAGCGCTCTACCGACGCTCCATGCTCGGCCTTGGCTTGCACGTTCGTGTGCACCGTTCGCACCGAGGTGTGCCCGCCACGGTTGTGAGACTTCGTCACTGCCGTCGGGGCGGCAGCGTTGCGCACCGGGTCACGATGCGATGCCTCATGCGGTGACATGGCACGCGAATACGGCCCCAGCGCCACCTCCACCTCTACGTCATCAGCGGCCGATACTCGCGCTGGTACCGATTGCCGCGTCGACACACCGGAGATGGAGCCCCGGTAAACGGTGTCTGGAGACGGATGTGCCGGCCCGTTTTCGAGCATATGTGTCGCAAGGCAGCACGACGCCGCGAACGCAAGGCCAACGGCAAGCGTTCGCCGCAACGAACGGGACGCAGGACGCTGACGCAGCCATGCAGCGTTGCCAGATCCGAAATCCGCCGCGGACGCTTTTGCTTGCTCACGCGAGATTCCGTGGGAGCACAAGTCGAACACGCGTGGCCCTGGGCCGCCCCTTTTCTCACACATGCTACGGCACCGACCGTACGGCGGCGGCACATCCGAAAAAGGGGGCGTAAGCGGGAGCGCGAAACGACCGGTAATGTCCTGCATATCCGTATGTGAGCGACGATTCTGCCGACACGTGGCGCGTCGCCCCGCCGTCAATTTGAATGAAGTGCCGAGTATCGCTGTGGGTTCCGACCGCCGTAAATCAGCCAAGGACGAATCAGCGCAGTCCGGCGTCGGCCGATTCCGATCCGCCCCGGACTTGCATCCGCAGCAGTGTAGTAAGCACGATGGTGGCAGCCATCGCGAGCTGGACGCTCCCGGCAGCAGCACCTACGGAGTCGTGGCCGGTGCCTGGAGAATCACCATCGATGTCGGCTCCGCCGCAAGCACGCCAGGCGCCATGCTTGCCCAATGGGATCGCGATTGATCTGGAATGCTTGTGCAGAACGCGCCCCTGTTCAACGCGATGATGCGTTCGTCACAGCCGGTGAAGCGGCGCTCATGCTTGGGAATCAGGATCGGCTCGAAGCTGCCGTCGCGATCGCGGGGGACGTCGCCCCGAACCGGGCCGCGATCGGTGATGACCGTTTCGCCGCTGGCGCCGTTGCGCTCGTTGGCCTGCCCAGGCGGCTTGGACTGGCCCCGCTGGTGCCCAGATGCAGATTCATCTCGGCGCCCATCGCGCGCTCGATGACTGTCTTGTTGAACGCCAGCATCAGGTCCTGCGCCTCGGCAGGCGTCATCGGCCCCTTGACCAACTGGTTCAGCAGTGGCTTGGGCAATTCAGGCAGCGGCCCACGGGCCGCTGCCTTGGACGCCACCGTCTGTTTCTTCTTCCTTGGCGGCATATCCATGACTTTTACACCTCATGATATGCCCGCCCACGAAATCACGGATAGGTCCTTAGTTCGACGATTTGGCGCCTCTCATGCGTAGCATGTCGATCGTCTTCAACGTCACCTTGTGGCCTCCCGATGAGTAGAGCCCGTCCGACACTTCCTCCACAATGACGACCGTATGCGGACGAATATACTCTCCCGCTATTGCCGCAATCGCGTCGGTAACACCATCCATCATCTGCTGCGTCTTCTCTTGCGAAAACGCGCCTTTCAGCAGCTTCAAGGTGACAACTGGCATCGCTTTTCTCCCATAGGAATTGCCATCACGGTTTTGGGGCGCGCACATCACGAGGCGGGTACGCCCGGAATGAAGACCTTTCAGATGTACGTCAACCCAATATCAGGACCAAGCCTAAAGCGTGAGCGGTTACGGTTTTCCTGACGGCAACCACGCTTGCGTTTCGACAGCGGGTAATCCAGGACCCCGGCAGGTCGCTCAGATCACTCGCCGCCGGTACAAATCCACCACCTTTGAAGAGGAGTGCCGGCGTGGCATGGCGCGATCAAAAAACAATATAAATTGATTCGCGCACTTTCGAAATCAGACAATTCTGATATTTATGAGAAGCGCACAGGCGTAATCTGGCTTTTTGGTTGGCGCACATCGGCCCCATATCATTTGGCAAACTCGGCCGATACTAATTAGTGGGGAGTCTGGAATGGCATGCCGTGTTGTACTCGCAGACGACCATCCGATCATGCTGCTCGGCTGCCGCGTTCTGATCGAGCAGAACGGCCTCGAGGTCGTGGGGGAGGCTCGCGACTCCAGGGAGTTGATGTCGATCTTGGCACGCGTCGCGTGCGATGTCGTGATTACCGATTTCTCGATGCCTAACGCCGGACGTGTCGACGGATTGCCTATGCTTTCGATCATTCGACGAGAACACGTGGCCTTACCGGTCATCGTGCTCACAAACATGGCAAATGCCGGGCTGTTACGCGCGATGTTGAACGAGGGTGTGCTGGGTATCGTCGAGAAAGGAGCGGAAAGGAACGAACTGTTCGCCGCCGTCCGTGCCGCCCTGAGAGGGGCAGTCTATATCAGTGCCAAGCTGCAGCTCGAACTATCGAAGCTTGGGCTGACCGAAACAGAAAGCCGGCGTGCTGCTAATTTGACTCCTCGAGAGCTCGAAGTGTTGCGCCTTCTCGGCAGCGGTAAATCACCGGCTGAAGTCAGCCAGGTTCTCCATCGGACAATCAAAACGGTCAGCTGGGCCAAGATATCGGCAAAGCGCAAGCTTGGCCTCAAAAGCGATGCGGAACTCTACGAGTACGTCGCCAATCTCGGGCTCAACGGTTGACACTACCCTCCTCACTGCAAGCGCTATTGGACGTCACGGTTCCCCCGGCACAAGATCCATGCCCCAAAGCGATGAGGTACACGGCGAGTTGAAATGCTCTATACGGCGCGCGTTACAACGTACTCCACATAATCCGTTATTTTGAAGAATACCTTTTGGATAAGTGCCCGGTCGAGCAGTATCATTGCCATAGTCGTCCTGACTATGAGTCTGATCGATTCGGCAACGGTTGAAAATATCGAAGCATCAGCGCTTCGGTTGACGCTACCTTCGCCGACAAACCCGGTGTCGCCGCCGCAGATTCCTGACGAGGCCCACGGTTTGGCACTCACGGCAGACGAGCGACGCTGGCTGGCTTCGCTGCCTCCGATCAAACTTGGCATTGACCCTGACTGGGCACCGATCGCCTACATTGATGCCAATGGTCGCCCGAGTGGCATCGTCGCCGACTATCTGGCATATATCTCGAAATCCCTTGGCATCCGCTTCGCACTGGTGAAAACGAAGTCGTGGGCAGAAACCTTGTCGCTGGCGCAATCAGGTGAAGTGGATGCCGCCGCGCCTGTCAATGCCCCGACGGGGCACGGCGACGACTTGCTCTACAGCACCCCGTTTATTACCCTTCCCGACGTCATCGTTACCCGTCCCCACGCGCTGCCGCAAGGCATCGTCGATCTCGCTGGCCGTCGAATCGTTATTTCGGATCCAAGCGAGCTTCCCGCTCAAGTATTGCGCCAACTGCCAGACGCTGATATTGCCGTGGCCGCGAACGCCTATCACGCGATGCAAGAGGTAGCGGAGGGGCGTGCCGACGCGTATCTCGGAAACGCAGCGATCGTCGATTTCAACATCAGGAGCTATTTCCCGGGTGCTCTCAAGATTGCATCACCTGCCAATATCGAGAGTCGGTTGACCATTTCAATAAACCGCCGCTATGAGAGACTGGTACCTATAATTAATAACGCGATCGCCGCGATGCCAAAAATGGAGCAGCAACGGATTCGAAGCCGTTGGCTTTGGCCTCGCTATTCAGTCGGACTGCCATGGAGGACCTTCGAGCTTACGTTACTAGGCGCTGCGGTCATATTGGCGATCATTATCATCGCGTACATCCGGCTTCGTCACGAGGTCCGTCAGCGGCTGGCGGTCGAGCGTGAGCTGGCAGACCAGCTTAGCTTTCGTGAAGCGCTAATGGAGTCACTACCGTATCCGCTGGTCGCTAAAGATAGTGCAAACCGATATATCGCGCTCAACCATGCCTATGAAACTGCATTCTCGGTGAAGCGTGAGGACTTGATTGGTCGAACAACGCTGGAAGCTTTACCGGTGGAGCCCGCATGGAGTATGCAGATCCACACGATGAGCGAGCAAGTCCAAGATCAAAATCGAGCCCATCATGCCGAGGTCAACCTGATGGACGGCGACCATAAGTTGCGGTCCTGGTTGTACTGGATGCATCCGTTTCAATTGCCAAGCGGAAAGCCAGGTGGCCTTCTGGTGACGTTGGTCGATGTGACGACCATTCGCGACGCAGAACAACGTGCGCGTGCTCTGGATCAACGTTTAAGACGCGTGACTTCTCATCTTCCAGTGGTCGTCTTCGAACTTCGCCGTACACCGGATGGCGCACTAGGGTTTCCTTATGTAGGTGGTAATACGCGTGCCATGTGGGATCTGGATGCGCTGACGATGGAAGCCGATGCGCTTACGGCGCTCTCGCGGATTCACCCCGATGACAGGCCTCTCATTAAATCCGCCGTCAAGTACTCGGCGCTTACCATGACGCCGATCTCCATCGATTTTCGATGTGTGTCACATGGCCTCGAGCGATGGATCCACACCGAAGCGACGCCGCAAATGGAGCCAGACGGCACGATATTCTGGAGCGGAGTCTGGTCGGACGTCACTCACGCGAAGGCGCAGGGGGAAGAGCTCGCCCGTGCGAAAGAAGCAGCTGAAATTGCGGCAGCGTCGAAGTCGCGATTTCTCGCCACCATGAGCCACGAGATCCGCACGCCGATGAACGGGATCATAGGGATGTTGGAACTGTTGCGCCACGAATCGTTGAGCACAAAGCAGCAACGGATGCTTCACATGATCGGGGAATCTGCGATGACGTTGATGCAGATTCTCGACGACGTTCTCGATTTCTCGAAGATAGATGCCGGACACTTGGAGATCGTGACGGAACCGACTGATCTACGGGCGCTCGTGGACGGCGTCAGCGCCATGGCCTCGACGTTGGCTCACGATAAGGGCCTTATCGTTCGTAATTCCGTCAGTAACCAACTCGCCGCCGAATTGAAGGTCGACGGTCTGCGCCTTCGCCAGATTCTCATTAATCTGATAAGCAACGCGATCAAGTTCACGGAAAACGGCGAGGTCGGCATCAGCATCTCCGTCTTCGACCAACGGGAAGCGTGCCAACGTGTGCACTTCACGGTACATGACACGGGCATCGGCATCGCGCCCGCGCAACTGCAATGCCTGTTCGCGCCCTTCACGCAGGCCGACACTTCGATCGTACGTCGCTTCGGCGGCACTGGATTGGGTTTGGCCATTTGCAAACGCTTGGTCGAGCTGATGTATGGATCCATTCATATCGAGAGCACGCCGGGTTTCGGCACTCGAGTCACGGTTGAACTGGACCTGGACGTACAGCTGCAGACTCGTTCCACGCCGCTAGCGGGAAAACATGCACATATCGCGTTGTCCGACCCGGCGCTAGCCGCAGCGTTACGCGAACTCTTGACACCGCTAGGTATCATCCCTGCGGGAGCCGCCTCCCAGGCAGACATACACTTTGTCGACGAAAGTCGACTCGAGGCAATCGATAACGACAAGCCAGCTATCGGACTAACGGTCTACCCGATTCCAACGGGCTACGAGATCGCGGCTGACGGCACGTGTCGGCTCAGCCACAATCCGTTGATGTACTCCGCGGTCGAAGCACTTTGTCTACATGTCGTCGGTGCAACTCAATCCGCCGAGACCGATATCCGGCATCTGCAGGTCGAATATCAAACGTCGGGAATTCAAGTTCTTGTCGTCGACGACCATCCGGTCAATCGCCTGGTCATCAAGGCGCAACTTGAACGACTCGGTTATACCGCTGTTGCGGTATCCAACGGCATGGACGCACTCCGAGTACTGGACGATTCCGACTTCGCATTGATACTCACCGATTGCGCGATGCCGGAGATGGACGGCTATGAATTGACGAAACGCATCCGTTCCCGGGAACATCGATCACGGGATACCCCCATTGTTGCCTTGACTGCAAGCGCGTTGCCCGATGAAGCAATCCGATGCGCGGAAGCCGGCATGGACGGCCTGCTCGTCAAACCGACAACCTTGGCCGTGCTGCGTGACAAACTCGCGCATTGGATCGGAATTTCGCCTTGCTCGACCCGGACAGACTCGACGAGCAGTCTGGCCCAGCATCTCTCGCCCGAAGAAGGCGCATACCCGCCGATATTGATTCAAGGGTTCGTGACAGAGACCTTGAAGGATATTGCTTTCCTTCAGGCAGCAGTAGCCGACAAAAACGCGGTAGCCGTCGCCGACCGCATCCATCGGATAGCTGGCGCAAGCAAATTATTCGGCTCAGGTGCTTTGGGGGATTACGGTGAAAAACTGGCCGCCCAACTTCGGCTGGGTGACCTCTCGGGTCAAGAGGCGGCATTGGCGGTCTTTTGCACCAAAGTCGAAAAACTCATCAAACGGCTTAACAATGCACGCATCAGTGGCGAGTAATCCGTCATGTCGAAACACACCGGATTTCCAGATCATTTGCGCCGCTGCAACGAGCACGAACAGCAGGACGACCTTCCTGAAAATTTCAGGGGACATCTTGTCCCGCAGCGGACGAACCAGCCACATGCCGGCAATCGCTGGCAGCGTGGCGGCCGCCGAAATCGCGAGATCCGCACCGCTCGCCTGCGCGGCGCCGCTGAACGTAGTGAGCAGCGTGACGACCGAAACCACGAGGATGATCGCGATCTGCTTCGTAAACGCCCGGCCGCTCGCTCCGGACGAAATCAAGTAAGTGGCGAGCAACGGGCCGGGAACCGATGCAATGCTCTCCGTCACTGCCGCACCGAAGCCGAGCGCGAAACCAACAGGTTTGCGCCATGCGGGTGCCAAATTGAGCTTCGGTGCCGCGAGCATCAGTGTCGCGACCACAATCAGTACTGCGCCAGAGGCTGCCTGTGCGTGACCCGAGTTCAACGAAAGGAGGAGCGCCACGCCGGCGATATTACCTAACACCGTCCCCGCGATCGGCGCGGCGATTTTCCGCGCCGTCGCAAGCACCTGGCCGCCTTCGAGCGCCTGCGGAATGTTGCCGAGAATGATCGGCATAGACAGCAGCAATACTGCATCCCGAATCGGCATGAACTGGCTGACGATCGGCATCGCGATCAGCGGCACGCCGATGCCGGTGATGCCCTTGGCCATTCCACCCAGTACAAGCGCAACAACGATCCCGATTAGGACGAATGTCGGAAACACCTGCAGGCTGGGAGCCAGCACCCCTTCTGTCACATTGAATTGCATCATTGAATGACATGTCTCGGCATATCTATCAGCAGTCGATGTCGATCGCACCTGTAGGGATCAACCACGCCCCAAGTTGCCATGAAATAACAGGTTAACTCCGCCGTCCAAATGAGCGAGCCGCACACGACTCAAAATCTCGCCTCAGCACGGTCGAATCAGTCTTGACGCTCCAATACCGCATCACGCGCAACCCAATGGCCCGTGCAACGTCATCTTTCAACAAATCATCTCGGCGGGTATATTGCCACGCACACGACCTATCATCCAACTCAACAGCATACAATAAGCCACCATCGCTTCCACGAACCACGAAATCGAAAACCTTTTTATTATATAATTTTATATCCAATTTATCATTATGCTCAGCATCAACGAGCTCTTTCAAAGCAACTTGCTTGAAAATGTCCGCCTCCGGCAATGCAGTGCACAATCGATCATAAAACTCTGACTCTTGCGCAGCGGTAAGTGCCCGATGTCCATGAGGAGCTGCGCCCGCGAGCAAAGATTTCGGCTCGCCTTTTATCATTGGACCGCGCCTCGCGGTGCGCTTATCCGTGCAGTCAGGATGACTTCCGACGTCAGGCACTGCCGTTCCGGCCACTCGTCCACGCTCCACAAGCAACTCGCTCTCGAACTGCGCACGCCCCGGCGCGAGCGGCTCAACTCCCTTCGCAAGACTTTGACGCTCGGCCCTCGAACCACTTTCCGATTGCGGCCTATATTTTCGCGAACGCCTTACCCCGTTCACGCCAAGAGCGACAAAAGCCGCACCGACAATCGCAAGAAAAACCAGCAACAGAACCATCATAGTTTTAGTTATATTTGGAAAACCTGAATTTTCTTTAACGTTCTAAAATCGATCAAGTCTCCTGTGACAACCCACAACACCTCACTGCCAAATCACCTTAATTAGATTATTCTAGTTGCAAAATCAAGGGTTGCCTCTCCATTCGCGCGGACGCGGTTCACTGAAGAAAAAATCATCGGTATCTTGAACGGAGTCGAGACTGACCTGAAGCCGGCAGAGCTGTGCCGCAAGTACGGGATCTCCGAAGCGACCTACCGCAACTGAAAAACGAAGTTCGCCGGGAGGACGGCCCCCGAAGCGCAGCACCTCAAGGAATTGGAGCGGCATAACAACAAGCTCAAGCACCAGTTGACCTCTACGAATTCCGTCCGACCTCGCATGCTGGGCGTAAATAAAAAAGACCCGCGCGAGGCGGGTCCGGAAATACGGGAGCGGGTTTCCCCGCTCCGTCAGTCGGCAATTACCACTGATACGATGCACCGAGGCCAACGGTGTTGCCACCGCTCGACAAGCCCACACCGGCCTTCATCTTCAGGTTCTTGTTGATGCGGGCCTCCCCGCCGAACGCGACCGCCTGATAGCCCTTGTAGCTCGCACTGCCGATACCGAACGACAGCGTCTTGCCAGGGTCGACACCCGGAATCATCGTCAACGCCGTTGCCGCCGCGATGCCCGAATAGGCATTACGCGATACGCCGTTGATCTGACCTTGCAGCCCGCCAACCGCCCGGTCGAGCTGCCCCTTGGTCGCCGCATCCGACGCATTCACGCCATCCGCGATATTGACGATCCGGCGCTTGCCCTGGTCGGAGCCGTCACCGAACGAGACCGTGTTGTCCTCGTTCGCGACGGAGCCTGCACCAATCGCAACGCTGTTGTCGCCGCGGGCCTTCGCACCCTGACCGATCACCGTGCTATTCTCGCCGCGAGCCGACGAGTCCTGGCCGATCGCAGTGCTATTGGCCGCGTGTGCATCAGCACCTCCGCCAATCGCCGTGCCGCCCGCGGCGTGCACCGTCGCGTTCGCGCCGACTGCCGTGGCGTTGCCAGCATCGTCGTTGATCGTCGAACCCGAACCAATCGCAACGTTGTTGCTGCCGTTGCCGGATTGGGCCGCCGTCACCGCCTGGCCCGCTTCGCCCGAACCGCTGATCAGGTCGTTGCCGACCGTACGGCGCGAGTCACCGCCCGAACCGCCAGCGGTTTCAATCTTGCTGACGCGATCGTCCATCGTGCCGAGGCGGTTTTCGAAGTCGCTCTTCAGCGACGACAACTGGCCGTAGTTCACCGCGTCGTACTGGCTCTTGCCGTCGGCAACGTTGGTCAGCATCACCGGCGCCGCCGCAGGCCCGCCCAGCGTCACCGAACCGTAGTTCGGGTTGCCGTGCGAGTCGATGTCGTAGCGCACCGCTAACGAATCGGTGGCGCCATACGCCGCAGCCGCCTGCACCGCCTGCGAGACGGTCGCGTACTTGTGACCGCCCACTTCGATCGAATGGACGGCAACCTGCCCGCTTTCATCGACGGTCGTGTCGCCCCCGATCGCATTCGCGACGCTTGTGCCCATGCCGTGCAGTTGCGATCCGTTCACCGCATCGGTGCTCGTCGCGCTTACCGCTCCGGCCGCCACGTTGTGCAGGCCAACCGCTGTACCGGCATCCCCGAGCGTGACCGACGCACGATTCGCCGAACCGTCTTCGTTGCGATCGTAGCGCACCGCTGCGACCGCTTGCCCGGTTTCCGGATCGATCAGACCGCTGTTCGCGATCGTATCCTTCAGGGTCGAGATATCGCCGGTGTTGGCCGTCACCCGCCCGTCGAGATTGCCGATCGCCGCACCGACACTGTTCACCGTCGTCGTGCCGCCCGCGAGCGAGTAGCTCGGCGCGGAGATCGTGCCGTCGGCGCCTGCCTGCGAGCCGCCGCCGAGCGCTGTGGCCATGCTCTGCGACGCACCATACAGTTGCGAGCCGTTCACCGCTTCCGTGCTCGTCGCATTCACCGCGCCGGCCGCAACGTTCTTCAGCGTCGTGCCTCTCTCGCCAGCCAGCGTGACCGCGCTCTTCGCCGCATCGTCGTACGCAACCGCGTTCGGATCCATACCGCCACTGCCGCCACTTGCCGCTGCAGCCGCGATCGCGTCGCCGACGTTACCGTAGGTCTTGTCGCCGACGTGATACTTCGGTGCCGTCACGCTGCCATCGGCGCCGATGCCCGCACCGCCGCCCAGCGCGGTCGTTACGTCACTGAGCTGCGCCACGTTCACCGCGTCGGTGCCTTGTGTACCCGCCGCAACGTTCACGATCTGGCGCTCGCTTCCGGCGCTACCCACCGAAATGGTATTCGCACGCGTCGCCTTGGCGCCTGCGCCCAGCGCCACGGCACCGTTCGCCGTGCCTTCCACGCTCGTATTGGCACCCAGCGCCATCGCATTGGTCACGTTCGGCGCAACGCTCGCACCCGTGCCCAGCGCAATGCCATTGGTCGCGCCCACTGCGGCTTCAGCGGCATTGCCAATCGCGATCGAGCTTTCACCGATCGCCTTGATGCCGTTATTGCCGACCGCGACCGCGTTCTCGCCGTTCGCCTTCGCGTTCGAACCGATCGCCAGCGCTCCCGCGCCATTGGTCGTCACCTTCGAACCGATGGCCACCGAGTACGATTGGTCCGCGCCTGTTTGCGCCATATTGCCGATCGCAACCGACTCGTCCGATAGCGCCCCAGTGTTCAGCCCGAGCGCGATCGCGTTTGCCCCTGCCGCATGAGCCTCTACGCCGATCGCGGCGGCCGTCGTGCTCTCCGGATCGCCCCCGCTGATACTCGCCGAGTTCGTCCCCCCCATACCGTCGACCGCGACCAGGGAATTCGACTCGTCCGAATCCGCAAGCGCATTGACCCGAGACAACAGGTGCGACTGCTCAGCTGCGACACGGGATTTCAGTTTGCCCAGCGCCTCGAACAACTGCGATCCATTGATCGCATCCGTACTCCTGGCTGTGACGTCCCCCGCTCTCACGTGGACGATCTTGCGTTCGGTCCCGTCATCACCGACGGACACCGTCATCGCCTCGTTCGCAACGGAGTTGGAACCCAGCGCAACCGATCCGCTCGCGAGCGCACGCGCACCGGCACCCAGCGCCAATGTATTCGAACCGCCTGCCAAGGCCTTTGAACCGATCGCGACAGACTGAGCGCCAGTAGCGGTCGCGGGTGCGTCGCTGGCCCGGACCTTGATGTACTTCAGATCGATGTTGCCTTCAGCCAGTTCGCGCTTCATATCGGACAACCCGGTGTTCAACTGGCCGACGTTCACCGCGTCGCTATCATCCACGCCTGCTGCGACGTTCTTCAACGCCACCGGCGCTGCTGCGCCCGCACCACCCAGCGTCACCGAACCGCGATCCGCCGTGCCGTCTTCCTTGCGGTCGTACGTCACCGCCGCGATCACCTTGCCCGTGTCCTTGTCCACCAGGCCGGATTCGGCAATATCGTCTCGCAGCTTCTCAACGTTCGTCGCATTCGTCGTCACACGGCCGTCCAGGTTCGACACTGCGTCGCCAACGTTTTTCGCCGTCGTCTTGCCGCCGTCCAGCGTGTACGCCGGTGCCGTCAGCTTGCCTGCTGCGTCTACCGTCGAACCGCCGCCCAGCGCGCTTGCCACGCTCTGCGACGCGCCGTACAGCTGCGAGCCGTTCACCGCTTCCATGCTCGTTGCATTCACGGTGCCCGCTGCAACGTTCTTCAGCGTCGTGCCTTGCTCGCCAGCCAGCGTGACCGCACGCTTGGCTTCATCGTCGTATGCAACCGCGTTCGGATCCGTACCGCTACCCATTTCGGCTGCGGCGACGATCGCGTCACCCACGTTACCGTACGTCTTGTCGCCAACGTGGTACTTCGGTGTCGTCACCTTGCCCGCCGCGTCCACCGTCGAACCACCACCCAGCGCGCTTGCCACGCTCTGCGACGTGCCGTACAGCTGCGAGCCGTTCACCGCTTCCATGCTCGTCGCATTCACCGCGCCAGCCGCGACGTTCTTCAACGCCACCGGCGCTGCTGCGCCCGCGCCGCCGAGCGTCACCGAGCCGCGATCCGCCGTGCCGTCTTCCTTGTGGTCGTACGTCACCGCCGCGATCACCTTGCCCGTGTCCTTGTCGATCAGACCGGACTCCGCAATATCGTCTTGCAGCTTCTCGACGTTCGTCGCGTTCGTCGTCACTCGGCCGTCCAGGTTCGACACCGCGTCGCCAACGTTGTTCGCGGTCGTCTTGCCGCCGTCCAGCGTATACGCCGGTGCCGTCAGCTTGCCTGCTGCGTCCACCGTCGAACCGCCACCCAGTGCGCTTGCCACGCTCTGCGACGCGCCGTACAACTGCGAGCCATTCACCGCTTCCGTGCTCGTCGCGTTTACCGCACCGGCTGCGACGTTTTTCAACGCCACCGGGTCCTTTGCACCCGCACCGCCAAGCGTCACCGAGCCACGATCTGCAGTGCCGTCCTCCTTACGGTCGTACGTCACCGCCGCGATCACCTTGCCCGTGTCCTCGTCCACCAGACCGGACTCGGCAATATCGTCTTGCAGCTTCTCGACGTTCGTCGCGGTCGTCGTCACACGGCCGTCAAGGTTCGACACCGCGTCGCCAACGTTGTGCGCAGTCGTCTTGCCGTCGTCCAGCGTATACGCCGGTGCCGTCAGCTTGCCTGCTGCGTCCACCGTCGCACCGCCGCCCAGCGCACTTGCCACGCTCTGCGACGTGTCGTACAGCTGCGAGCCGTTTACCGCTTCCATGCTCGTCGTATTCACCGCGCCGGCTGCAACGTTCTTCAGCGCCGTGCCCTTCTCGCCGGCCAGCGTGACCGTGCTCTTGGTTTCATCGTCGTATGCAACCGCGTTCGGATCCTTGCTGCTACCAATCTCCGCCGCGGCCGTGATCGCGTCACCCACGTTGCCGTAGGTCTTGTCACCGACGTGATACTTCGGCGCCGTCACGCTGCCATCGGCGCCAATGCCCGCACCGCCACCCAGCGCCGTCGTTACGCCACTGAGCTGCGTCACGTTCACCGCGTCGGTGCCTTGCGTACCCGCCGCAACGTTCACGATCTGGCGCTCGCTTCCGGCGTTACCCACCGAAACGGTATTGGCGCGCGTCGCCTTGGCGCCTGCGCCCAGCGCCACGGCACCATTCGCCGCGCCTTCCACGCTCGTATTGGCACCCAGCGCCATCGCATTGGTCAGGTTCGGTGCAACGCTCGCACTCGTGCCCATTGCAATGCCATTGGTCGCGCCTACCGCGGCTTCTGCTGCATTGCCGATCGCGATCGAGCTTGCCCCGATAGCCTTGATGCCGTTACTGCCGAGCGCAACCGCGTTCTCGCCGTTTGCCTTCGCGTTCGAGCCGATCGCCAGCGCCCCCGCGCCATTGGTCGTCACCCATGAACCGATGGCCACCGAGTACGCTTGATCCGAGCCCGTCTGCGCCATATTGCCGATCGCAACCGATTCGTTCGACAGCGCCCCGGTGTTCAGGCCGAGCGCAATCGCGTTCGCCCCGGCCGCATGAGCGTCCACGCCGATCGCGGCGGCTGTCGTACTCTCCGGATCGCCCGTCGCGATGCTCGCGGTATTGAACCGACTACCGTCCGAACCCATACCATCGATCGTGACGAAGCTCGAGCCTTTACCACCACCGCCGCCGCTGGCTGCCGCGGCCGCAATCGCGTCACTGACGTTACCGTAGGTCTTGCTACCGACACGGATCGCAGGCGCCGTCACCTTGCCGGCCGCGTCCACCGTCGAACCACCGCCCAGCGCACTCGCCACACTTTGCGACGTACCGTACAGCTGCGAACCGTTCATCGCTTCCATGCTCGTCGCGTTCACCGCGCCGGCGGCAACGTTCTTCAACGTCGTGCCTTTCTCGCCGGACAGCGTGACCGCGGTCTTGGCTGCATCGTCGTACAAGACCGCATTCGAATCCGTACCGCCGCCTCCGCTCGCTGCCGCGGCTGCGAGCGCGTCGCCAACGTTGCCGTAGGTTTTGTCGCCGATGCGATACTTCGGTGCCGTCACGCTGCCATCGGCGCCGATGCCCGCATCACCGCCCAGCGCCGTGGTAATGCCTTTCACCTGACGCACGTTCGCCGCATCGGTGTCGCCGATGCCCATTGCGACGTTCTTCAACGCCACCGGCGCTGCTGCGCCCGCACCGCCAAGCGTTACCGAACCGCGATCCACCGTGCCGTCTTCCTTGCGGTCGTACGTCAGCGCCGCAATTGCCTGGTTCTTGTCCTTGTCGAACAGACCAGATTCGGCAAGATTGTCTTGCAGTTTCCCGACGTTCGTCGCGTTCGTCGTCACACGGCCGTCCAGGTTCGACACCGCTTCGCCAACGTTTTTCGCCGTGGTCTTGCCGCCGTCCAGCGTGTACGTCGGCGCCCTCACCGTACCGCCTGCGTCCACAATCGAATCACCGCCCAGCGCACTCGCCACACTCTGCGACGCGCCGTACAGCTGCGAGCCGTTCAGCGCATCCGTGCTCGTTTTGGCCACCGCGCCATCTGCAACGTTCTTCAACGCAACCGGCGCTGCCGCGTCCGCGCCGCCCAGCGTCACCGAGTTGCCATGCGCCGTGCCGTCGTTACGGTCGTACGTCACCGCCGCAAGCACCTTGCGCGTGTTCTTGTCCACCAGACCCGACTCAGCAAAATCGCCTTGCAGTTTCTCGACGTTCGTCGCGTTCGTCGTCACACGGCCGTCGAGATTCGACACGGCTTCGCCAACGTTATTCGCACTGGTCTTGTCGCCGTCCAGCTTATACGTCGGTGCCATCACCTTACCGGTTTCGTCTACCTTCGACCCACCACCCAGCGCGCTCGCCACACTTTGCGCGGCGCCATACAGCTGCGAACCGTTCACCGCTTCCGTGCTATCCGCACTCACCGCGCCCGCTGCAACTTTCTTCAGCGTCGTACCTTTCTCGCCAGACAGCGTGACTGCGCTCTTGGCTGCATCGTCGTACACAACCGCATTCGAATCCGTACCACCGCCACCGCTTGCTGCCGCGGCTGCAAGCGCGTCACCCACGTTAGCGTAGGTCTTGTCACCGATGTGATACGTCGGTGCCTTCACGCTGCCGTCGGCGCCGATACCCGCATCACCACCCAATGCCGTGGTGATGCCCTTCATCTGGCCTACGTTCACTGCGTCGGTATCCGAAATCCCGCCTGCAACGTTCTTCAACGCCACCGGCGCTACTGCGCCCGCACCGCCAAGCGTCACCGAACCGCGATCCGTCGTGCCGTCTTCCTTGCGGTCGTACGTCACCGCCGCGATCACCTTGCCCGTGTCCTTGTCCACCAGGCCGGATTCGGCAATATCGTCTCGCAGCTTCTCAACGTTCGTCGCATTCGTCGTCACACGGCCGTCCAGGTTCGACACTGCGTCGCCAACGTTTTTCGCCGTCGTCTTGCCGCCGTCCAGCGTGTACGCCGGTGCCGTCAGCTTGCCTGCTGCGTCTACCGTCGAACCGCCGCCCAGCGCGCTTGCCACGCTCTGCGACGCGCCGTACAGCTGCGAGCCGTTCACCGCTTCCATGCTCGTTGCATTCACGGTGCCCGCTGCAACGTTCTTCAGCGTCGTGCCTTGCTCGCCAGCCAGCGTGACCGCACGCTTGGCTTCATCGTCGTATGCAACCGCGTTCGGATCCGTACCGCCACCACCGCCGGTTTCCGCCGCGGCCGTGATCGCGTCGCCCACGTTACCGTAGGTCTTGTCGCCAACGTGGTACTTCGGTGCCGTCACGCTGCCATCGGCGCCAATGCCCGCACCGCCACCCAACGCCGTCGTTACGCCACTGAGCTGCGTCACGTTCACCGCGTCGGTGCCTTGCGTACCCGCCGCGACGTTCACGATCTGGCGCTCGCTTCCGGCATTACCCACCGAAACGGTATTGGCGCGCGTCGCCTTGGAACCGGTACCCAGTGCGACCGCACTGTTCGCGCCTTTTTCGACGCTGGTATTTGCGCCCAGCGCCATCGAGTCGGCCACGTTGCGTGCAACACTCGCGGACGCGCCCAGCGCAATGCCATTGGTCGCACCTGCTGCGGAGCTGGCCTTGTTACCGAGCGCAATGGAATTCGCGCCGATTGCCGCCACGCCGTTATTGCCGAGCGCGATCGCGTTGTCGCCGTTTGCCCGCGCCTGCGAACCCACAGCAAGCGCGCTTTCTCCATTGGTCGTCACATTCGACCCGATGGCCACCGCGTTCGCCTGGCCGGCACCCGTTTGGGCCATGTTACCGATGGCCACTGCGCCATCCGAGTACGCGTAGCTACGCACGCCGAGGGCGACCGCATTCGCGCCCGAGGCAATGGAACCTACACCGATCGCGGCGGCAGTGTCGCTCGCCGGATCGCCGCCGACGATGTTCGCGGTATTCTCCTGACTACCGTCCGCTCCCGCACCGGCAACTTGCAAGAATTTCGATGGGTCGACCGATGCCAAGTCTGTCTTGGCTGCAAGGACGTTAGCCGTCAGCGAGCCATGCCGCGACCTGAGTTCCGACGACAGCTTGTCGGTCCGGTCGGACATCTTTTCGATCGCTTCGGTCAATTGATTCACGTTGACTGCGTCGGTATCTTCCGTACCGTCAGCCACGTTCGAAATGCGACGTTCGCGACCGACGTCGCCAACCGATACCTGGTTCGCCTCCGTAGCAACCGAATTGAGGCCGATCGCGACCGAGTTGAGCCCGTTCGCGCGCGAACCCGTACCCAAGGCCAGCGAGCCATTTCCGGTCGCGTTTGCGCCCGCGCCGATCGCGACGGTATTGGTTCCCATCGCGTTTGCGGCTTGCCCCGTTGCCTTGACCTTGATGTAGCGCATCGACAGGCTGCCGTCCGAGAGCGAATCGCGGATCGACTTCGTTGCATCCGACAATTGGCCGACGTTCACTGCGTCGGTCGCGTCCACGCCGGCTGTGACGTTCTTCAACGTCGTGCCTTTCTCGCCAGCCAGCGTAATCGCGCCTTTGGTCTTGTCGTCGTATGAAACCGTGTTCGGATTCGCACCGCCACCGGTTTCCGCAGCGGCCGTGATCGCGTCACCGACGTTACCGTAGGTCTTGTCACCGACGTGGTACTTCGGTGCCGTCACGTTGCCATCGGCGCCGATGCCCGCACCACCGCCCAGTACCGTCGTAACGCCTTTCAACTGGCTCACGTTTACTGCATCGGTGTCAGTCGTACCGACCGCAACGTTCTTCAACGCCACCGGCGCTGCCGCGCCCGCACCGCCAAGCGTCACCGAGCCGCGATCCGCCGTGCCGTCTTCCTTGCGGTCATACGTCAGCGCTGCAATCGCCTTGCCCGTGTCCTTGTCCATCAGACCGGATTCGGCTATATCGCCTTGCAGTTTCTCGACGGTCGTCGCGTTCGTCGTCACACGGCCGTCCAGGTTCGACACCGCGTCGCCAACGTTTTGCGCGGTCGTCTTGCCGCCGTCCAGCGTGTAGGCCGGTGCCGTCAGCTTCCCGGCTGCGTCCGCCGTCGAACCACCGCCCAGCGCGCTCGCCACACTTTGCGACGTGCCGTACAGCTGCGAACCATTCATCGCTTCCAGGCTCGTCGCGTTCACCGCGCCGGCCGCGACGTTCTTCAGCGTCGTGCCTTGCTCGCCAGCCAACGTGACCGTGCTCTTCGCCGCATCGTCGTATGCAACCGCGTTCGGATCCGTACCGCCACCGCCGCCGGTTTCCGCCGCCGCCGTGATCGCGTCGCCCACGTTACCGTAGGTCTTGTCACCAACGTGGTACTTCGGCGCCGTCACGCTGCCATTGGCGCCGATGCCTGCACCGCCACCCAGCGCCGTAGTAACGCCTTTCAACTGGCTCACGTTCGCTGCGTCAGTGTCAACCGTACCGACTGCAACGTTCTTCAACACCACCGGCGCTGCTGCGCCCGCACCGCCAAGCGTCACCGAGCCGCGATCCGCCGTGCCATCTGCCTTGCGGTCGTACGTCACCGCCGCGATTACGTGGTTCTTGTCCTTGTCCCACAGACCGGATTCGGCAAGATTGTCTTGCAGTTCCTCGACGTTCGTCGCGTTCGTCGTCACACGGCCGTCCAGGTTCGACACCGCGTCACCAACGTTGTGCGCGGTGGTCTTGCCGCCGTCCAGCGTGTACGCCGGTGCCGTTAGCTTGCCTACTGCGTCCACCGTCGAACCGCCACCCAGCGCACCCGCCACGCTCTGCGACGCGCCGTACAGCTGTGCACCGTTCGTCGCTTCCATGCTCGTCGCATTCACCGCACCCGCTGCAACGTTCTTCAGCGTCGTGCCTTGCTCGCCGGCCAGCGTGATCGTGCTCGTCGTCGCATCGTCGTATGCAACCTCGTTCGGATTCGTACCGCCGCCGGTTTCCGCCGCGGCCGTGATCGCGTCACCTACGTTACCGTAGGTCTTGTCGCCGACGTGATACGTCGGTGCCGTCACGCTGCCATCGGCGCCGATGCCGGCACCACCACCCAGCGCCGTCGCTACGCCCTTCAACTGCGTCACGTTCACGACGTCGGTGTCCTGCGTACCCGCTGCAACGTTCACGATCTGACGCTGGGATTTGGCGTTCCCTACCGAGACCGTATCGGCTCGATCGGCTGCCGATCCAGTGCCAAGCGCCACTGCCCACGTGGCATTCGCGCCTACACTGGCTTGGTCCCCTAACGCGACCCCATTACCAGGGCTGGACTGAGCATCGGGTCCAATGGCAACAGAAACCCCTTGCGCCTGCGCGCCTGCTCCGACTGCTACTGCACGCATCCAGCCGCCTTGCGAGCCATCGACCGCGCGTGCGCCGTCGCCAATCGCAATAGCCCCCGAATACCCCGGCCGACCGGCTGCTGCGTTAGCGCCAATAGCAATCACGCCCGCTCCCGCTCCCCCAGTATCCGCCTTCGCGCCCTCGCCTACCGCGACATTGTTACTGGTTGCGTACGCGCCCTTCCCGATCGTGACCCGCTCTGTGTCAAGCCGGTCACTACTGGCCTTCGCAATTGCGGCATTCATCTGGTCCGACGTCACCGCCGCAGTCACTTTGCCCGTTTTCGCGTCCAGCAGGCCAGTATCAGCAAAGTTGCCTTGCAGTTTCTCGACGTTCGTCGCGTTCGTCGTCACACGGCCGTCAAGGTTCGACAACGCGTCGCCAACCGTGTGAACGTCGGAGCCTCCGACCTTATACGTCGGCGCGGCAATTGTCCCGTCCGAGTTCACCTTTGCGCCGCCACCAACGGCGGCAACCACACTCGAAAGTTGGTCGACGTTGACAGCGTCGGTGCCTGCTGTACCGGCCGCCATGTGAATAATTTGGCGCTGCGCATCTTCACTACCGACCGCTACCGAAAAACCTCGATCCGCGTCGGATCCGCTACCTAACGCGACCGCACCTTCGGCGTAGTACATTACGCCGGCGTTTGCCCCGATTGCCACAGAACCGGCGGGGACCGCCTGCGCATGCATCCCAATCGCAGTCGAGTCACCGCCTTCGGCGCGCGCGCTCCAGCCCACAGCGATGTCACCAGGATTCTTCGCAATAGCACTAGTCCCGAGCGAAACGTCTTTCTTGTTTGCAGCAAACATATCGCTATTGACCGCATCGCTCAACTTTTTGATGTTCAGCGCATCGGCATCCGTAACGCTCGCTGAAAACGAAGTAATCCTCGCTTTTGAAACGTCGATACCACTGCCTGACGACAACGCCAGCTTCTTCACGGTGTCGTCGTCAGATTGACGACCTGCCTTTGCCTCACTAACTGGCACGGACGACTCAAGTACACCGCCCGCCGAATGATCCACCGCGTCGTTGAAAGGACTGCACTTCCCCGACGCAACGCTATCGCTTGCCGCACAGTAAACGCTCTCGCCATCGGCCAATCCGATATGCGTTTTAGCACTGGCAGCCCCGACCATTCCGGCACCAATAGAAAGCGCCAATATAGCGGGCGCCTTACGCAGTCCGGTGAGATTTTCACGTGTGATCATGCACACACTTTCCGCCGCATCCAGAATTGGACGATAGGACATATTCCCAGCGAAAGCGCCATGGGATTGCTTGATCTTTACGAGTGTTTTTTTCGACGATTTTCCGCCGGAACGAGATTTCGAAATTTCAGAAGCCGCGGTCCATGTTCCGCTGGATGCATTCCAAACCACCTTGTACGACTTATTCATATAACACTCTCTATCTCAAAACAAAACAGCGTTCATCCATTAGCATGGCGGAGCATTGCTATCGAACGAACAGCCGACCGAAATCCCGCGCCACATCGATTCGGGTAATGGCCATGAGACCCGCCGGGCTTCATGCGCGCACCCATTGCTTTACGCTCATGGACGCAATGACGATCCGACTCCAAAGTCCATCGAATTATCGGCCCCACCCGGTGCCATGAAATATAGGAAGCGACGCAAAAAATTCGCCCGATGTCCTATTTTTCGACGGAAACATAGGCCATTTCCTATTCGAGCGCTGGGGGACCACCTAAAGACGAGTCGATTTAATTAAAAAATCGAATTTATATTGGAGACTCTTATCGGCAGGCTAAAATAACGCGCACCTTCACGATCCACTTTTGAAATCGTGGATCAGGCATATCTAATTTTTCAGACGGCAAGGTGGCCGTCGCGCGCAGCAATCACCGATGGTGCTCGGGCGGCTTCGAATTCGGCGGCGACAACGGCGAGCCGCTGTGCGTAACGTTCGCACCGGATTGATGTGATCGTGAGGCGATGAGTTGGGCAGCCACGACGGCAAGCCATAGCGGCGACATCGTGCGAGACGTGGTGCTCGCTGCAGTGGAAAATCGGTTCGGCGACGAACTGCATAAGCCATCCGAAATCGAGTGGCTGAGCGAAAACGGCGAGCTACATGGCCGACGCCACGCGCCGGTTCGCGGCGGCCATTGGCCTGAAGCCATTGACCGCACTGGTAGCCCCCAAAGCAATGGGATGGCCGAGCGCTTCGTGAAGACGACGAAATGCAACTACGTCGCCTTCATGCCGAAGCCGGACGCAGCGACTACTGCATGCAACGTGGCCATCGCGTTCGAGCATCGCCACGAGAAGCATCCCCATAGCACGCTGAAATACCGCTCGCCTCGCGAGTCCCGGCGTTCGATGGATTCGGTAACCTTAGCGTAATGCCGTGTCCGGTATTACGGGGTCAGCTCCACCGGCGTGGGACCCTTGAAGGCTGTTGAGCGTGTATCTCGACCGCTGGCGTCACCTTTCAGGAATACTTTTGGGCTGTAACATGCAGCGCCAGCCAAGACTCCACCGCATCGACAAACGATTGGCGATCTGCTTCCTCGACACATTTGGATTCCGCTATCTTCGCGGACCACTCTTCCAAGTGACTTACCAGTTCGCCCCTATCGAGAATCATCAGGGCGCCCTGGATCCGGTGCAATCGTTCCAGCACCTCGGATACGTGACCCGCCTGCACCATCAACCGGAGTGCTTCTTTGTCGGAAATCCACGATTCGATGAACAACGACAGAAGCCGGCTGACACCCGGTGTAGCCCGTGGCAGTTGCTGAACGTCGCCAGGCCCGAGCACGTTTTGCAGCACGAGAGAAAGGTCGCTCAAAGTCGACGGTTTTGTGATGAGCGCGTCGAACGGGGTGTTTGCCACTCCCGCGAGTGTCGCATCGGCAGTACACAAAACGACCGGCCACGATATCCCCGCTGCTCGCAAGTCGGACAACAGCTCCGCTCCGCCCTTGCCCGGCAAATTGGAATCGGTGACGACGAGATCGTAGATCCGGGACTGGCAACGTCGAATGCCATCCTCCGCGCTACCGACGACGTCTACATGTCCGACCCCGAGCATTCGCAATTGATCGCACATCAACTGCGCACTGACTCGGTCGTCCTCAACCACCAGAACGCTGGCCTCACTCCACGCACCGCCTGTGATCTCGCCGGAACTGTCAGTGCTACCCGCGCGGCCATCATCGTCCGCTCCAGAAAGGACCATTTCGATCGCGTCGAGAAGCAACTGGCCACTGTAGGCGCTAATGACGACGGCATGGCCTGCGGAGATCGGGACAAGCGGCCCGTCCAGGCCGATCGTAATGCGACGGTAAGCGCCAGTCGTTTCGGGAGAACCGTCATGTTCGAGCCAGTCGCGCGCGTCGATGAAAACCGTGGAAGCAGGCGCTTCCTCCCGTCCGTCCTCCTGACCACTCGTAACGCGAGCGGCCGGATACCACGCGCTGAGCTGGGCCGCCAGTTGCCCACGCCAACTGGGAATATCGCAATTCACGACGAAATGGATGCCTTGGCCGGCATTGCCGTTGATTCGCGCCGCCGAATCGTGACGAAGTGGCAACACGACGGTGAAAATCGATCCGACGCCAACCTCGCTCTCGACGGTGATATTGCCACCCATTCGTTCGGCGATTTTCTGGCAAAGAGACAGGCCGAGCCCGGTACCTGCTCGCGAACTTTTCGGCCCGGCCGAGCCTTGGACGTAAGGCATGAAAATCTTTTCAATCTCGTCCTCGGGAATACCCCTGCCGGAGTCAGCGACGCGAAGCCGCACCTGACCGTCCTCGGTCGAGCCGAGTGAAACCGTGATCGCCCCGTGAGATGTAAACTTGACGGCGTTGCCAATGAGATTGGTGACTATTTGCGTGAACCGGTACCCGTCGCAAATCCACGTGCCCCGTAGCGCCGGATCGATCAGGCAGAGAAGCCGCACGCCGTTTTTCTGCGCGTCCACCGCAAACGTCCGGCTTGCCTGCTCGACGAGTTGATCAATATGTTGTGGCTGTTCCTGTAGCAGGAACTCGCCTGCCTCAATCCTGGACAGATCGAGCACGCCGTTGATCAGCGAAAGGAGTGAGCCAAACGAGTCCTGCGCAATCAATAAGCGCGAGCGCTGCTCCTCGGTCAATCCCATCCGCGAAAGCAATTCAAGATTCCCCAATGCCCCGTGCAACGGTGTCCTGATTTCATGGCTCATCGTCGCCAAAAACATTCCCTTCTCGTGACTCTCGGCCTGAGCACGCGCTCTGGACTCTCGCAGCCGCCGTTCGATTTCCTTTCGCTTCGCCAGATCGACCATCCCGATCACGAAAACGTCGTCTCCGCGATACTTTGCCTGCGCATAGGCAACCTCGAGATCAGGCTCCATCTCAAACCGGCTTACCACGCCGGAGCGCTCGGCAGTTCCCGCATGAAACCTGACCAGTGCGCCGGCACGTGCAAGTACGTTGTCGGGGCTGGCGTCCTTTTCCCCTTGACTGGCAAAGGCCATCTGAAGGCTTTGCGCTTCCGCATTCTGCAACAGGATGGCACCGCTCCCCCTGGCCACGACGGTCAAGCTCACTGGCGCGACCTGGATGATGGACCGACTGAACGCCTCGCCCTCCAAAAGGCTATGCAGTCGCTCGCTGGACGGCCGAATCACCTCGCGATTCATCCAGAACGCGCCTCCGATGACCAAACCGCATCCACTCAGCGTCGCGAGTACAACAAGCAGCAGTTGCTGGGTGATTGCCCCCAGAAGGTCGCTCCAGGTATATGCATATACCGCGACCCACTGCGGGCCCGGCACACGCTGAATAACGAAGAAGCTGCCCTCCCGCCAGATGCGTTGGGGCCGTCCGTTCGCCGCCTGGTATACCCACGGATTTCTCGATATGATTTCCGCCCAATGCGCCTCTTGCGGATTCGTTTCGTCGATACCCAATAGTCGCTGCACCGCGCACGAGACAACAAAAAAATGCGGATCGCCTTCGTTGTGCAGAAAATACTGATTGAATCGATTACACGGAATTGACAATGCGATCGTTGCCTTGCGTTGCTCACCTTCGTAGACGGATGTCGCAAAATACGTGGTCGTCATGTCGTTGAGCGGATCCTTGGACCCGGTCACCCACACAACCTTGCCCCGAACTCCGTTCCGGGCATCGCGCTGCATCTCCTCTTCGATAGCCTCCATGCGTTTCCCGATGAAGTCTTCGGCGGCCTTTCCAGTGTTCAGTCGAGCAATCTGGTCCGGTGCGAGCGGCGGAAGCGTTGCCAAAAATCGCTTATCCGGCGTATAGATAAACCCCTCCGATAGCGCTGGCGAGTTGTCCTGATGGGAAAGCGAAAATGTCGACGCATATCTTGCCAGATCGATCAAGTTTGTCTGGCGAGCCGCGTCCAAGGGTGAAGTGAGTGTCGACACGACCGAGAATGCGCGGGTCGCCGCAGATCCGGGCACTGTCTGAGCCAACTGGTTCTGTCGGGGCAACAGAACCTTCCGCGCCTGCGAATCACCTGACTCCAGGTACTCCTTTGCAATCTGGTACGTCACGACCAACTGGCGAATGCGGGCCTCGCGCCTGTCGACCTCCTCCTTCAATGCCTCTCTCTGCGCGGAAAATTGCTGCGCAAATTCCTCGTGCTGATGAGATATCAGGAGTTCGGTCACGCCCCCGGCGCATACCAGGATAAGGCACGTCAACGTTATGGTCGAAACAATCAGCAGGCGCTTTGAGAACGTCAACCTGAGCGGCACGTAAGCTGGGGTTGCCGTTACGATTCCGTCGTCGGCCCCATCCGAAGCTCCCTCTGCGTTGCCGCGAGACTGGCTCATGAGCCGAAATGTTCCGTGTAGATGCGATAGAGGTCAGCTTCGGACCTTGCCCCCAGCTTGTGCATGGCCCTCATTTTCTGGTGGCTGATCGTCTTGATGCTGCGATTCGTATGCATCGCGATTTCCGTAACCGACATCCCGCGCCCAAGCATTCGAAATATTTCGAGCTCGCGCTCGCTGAGCGATTCGATCGAAGTCTGCGCCGCATGTCCGGCCTCGAGCAGGTCGACAGCCACGGCCGGATCAACGAACGTTTGCCCGGCATGCACGCGGCGCACGATTGCAGCCAGGCGCGCGAAATCCTGGCTTGATTTTCTCAGGAAGCCTGCAACGCCCGCATTCATGACGCGAGAGACGAGCAGCGCGATATCCTGATGTGCAGTCAGCACAATAATCGCAACGTTCGGATGGCTACGCCTCAACCGCTTGAACAGTGCCACTCCGTCGGGCTCCTGATCGCCACTGAATGAATAATCGCAGATCAGGACATCGCAAGGCTGCTGTTGCAACAAATGCAGCAGGTCCGAAATTGTCGATGCGACACCGACCACATTGATGTCCATCTCGGCCGACAGGATCGCGGCGACGCCGGTAGAAACTACCGGATGGTCATCGGCCACGACGACGTTGATGCGACGACGAGCGTTGCCACTTTCAGTGGATGCATTCATCAACATTTTCCCCAAAAACAGCTGTCTATCCTTCCGATGGCGGTTGCAATCCGCGGGCTCACCGTTCGGCCCCCGTCAATCTTAATCAACTTTCTATTCGGATACCGACCAAGTCGAGATTTCTCTTCGAACGCAGCGCGTGCATGCGCGGGGATTCATGTTTCCACGGTGCTTGCGGAGCAACGGTGCGCCTCGATATGACGGAATTTGCCAGCCCACCTTTCTCGAAGTCTCGCCCCGAGCATTGAAATTTTGCGGCGCACAACGCCCGTGAGTCACGCTCACGTATAATACTCGGTCGCGATTTTCCATGGAAATTTATACAAAGAGCCGAAATCCGGCCTAATCCGTTTGCCATGGCAGCGTGTCTCTCGCCGATGCCCGAATCAGCGATCGAGGTCCTGTCTGCAATTCAGTTTGCCCCTCAGAAGGGGCTACCGTACGCACACACAAGCTGGAAGCCCCTCATGTCGGCTGTCGCCTGGGGCACCTTGCTCGTCTCTTTCAGCCTCGCGAAGCATGCGTTGACCGCATTCGCAATCTAATCCGTCCGCGAGTTGATTAGGCCGACATCACCGCATCCGGTGAATCATTCGCCGAGGTCCAAGTCCTGATACATGCGCCAACGCCTCCAAAGAATATGCGATGTGTCTTGCATCGCGATATAACGATGCGATTGCGTAGAAATACACGGCGACGTTGCCGGAGTCGTGACTGCCGACCGAATTGAGCAGGAGCTTCGAGCGCTCGTGACACGCGCCGCCATTTTCGCGTCGTGCTCCGTAAATGCCTGTAACAGCACGCGCGGGCCAGGCTGGCGTCGAAGTCCGGATAGAAGTCCCGGCCTTGCCGAGGAACGGCAAGTTGTGAGTCGGCAAAAATGGGCTACCGTACAGCAGCGCGTAGCTCAGGTAGTTCTGCGCCTTTCGCTACGTGCGCGACTCCGATGCGCTTCGGCCGGCGGTCATGAACCCGAACACCGGTTAGCGCAGCGCAGGCGGTAGCCGCCTTCCACGATCTCGGGCGGCACACGGTTAAATCGCTCGACAAGATGCGCTGATAGGCACGCGCGCGCGTGCCCGACCAGTCGGCAAACCAACATTGGCCCTGGACAAACACGCGCTTCATAAAGATCAACGCTACGCAACACTAGCGATCGATCCACTCGCCCGGCAAGTACTTTGAATCGGCCAGGAACGCTCGTGTGAAATGGCTAAGCCATTCGAACAGCGTCCGAAGATGCAGTTGAGCGCATCGATGCACCAGCGATCGACATGGCCGCGGCTTATGAACTCGAAATCCGGGAATTATTTTGACAATTCAAGTCAATGCAATACCGAAACTCTATAACCATTGAACCGGTGTATTTCTAAATAAAACACCCGCCTCTATTCCTAGAGGCGAGTCATCGCCATACGCCTGCGGGAATACCCGCCGTGTACGCGCCAAATCATCAGGTTAAGCCTGGAACTCTGTATCGAAAACCGCGCCATGGTGCCAGTGTAGGCACCACTACGTGAATTACCGTCAGGAGCCACTCCGGCCAATAGTAAATACAAGCCCGTTACTCATCGAGGGCCGTCTCAAAGACCGCAGACACAACACCTGTATATGTCATACCTCTTTTCATGGGGATATCCTTGTCAAAATAGACGCCCAGGTTCAATTGCATGTCGCCGCCCCTTGCAGCAGCGTCCTTACTTGCAACCTCCATCTTCTCCTCATTTACCGGATCCACCATTTTATGGTCGAGGGGAAGCACCTCTCGCCGTACACCGATCTTCGAGATTCCGTCTTCGCCCAAGAGGTACCAGTTACCCGTCGTCATTGACTCGCCGCCCGAAGTCAACGTCAGCTTCATATGAATAGCGCCATAACTACTTTTTACATTGAAGAACAGGACCTCGCCTAGCCCTCTACCATTCCACCCGTCATCGGGTTTAAATTTCACCTCGCGACTATTTTCCCAGCCGAGTGGCGTTACTTTAAAGACATTCTGCTTCGGTACTGTACCGGCGAGCTGGACCTTTAAATCGACCGGCTCCGGATTTCCCGCATACGCCGACATTGCACATGCGCTCGCAGCAATTGCCAAAGCAAGCTTTCTCACCGACTACTCCTTACTCGACTTCAGTCTCAAACACCAGGGGCACTGTGCCCGTGTACTTACCCGTCACCCGGGCAGCCTTGATTTTGTCGCTCGCCTCCCCGAGCGTGATCACCAGCTCGATGGCTTGCCGCTCTTCGCTTGGGCCTTCGTCACAACCTTGACAGACTCAGTGCCGCCGTCCTTGCCGCCGAAGGAGCACTCATAGAGTGCCAGCGGGGCCGCTCATCTTGAAGCGCGCGACGGGTTGTCGACGAACCGACCTACCGCTCAGGAGTACACCGCGCGCAAGTTGGCGGGCGGGCCAAGGTCACTGCGGCCGTGTCACCAACTTCCCGGTGGAATACGTCAGCGGAGGCAGGTCATCTTCACGTCGCTGACGCGGCTTGCCCGGCCTCGACATGCATCCTCGTTCGCTTTTCGCCTTCGCGCAGTTCGAACTCGCACCGCGAGCCGGCTTCGCACGGCAGCTCCTTCGTTTTCCCTGGGCGGATGTAGTACGCCGTCGGTTCACCGCATGCACCGTTCTTCTCCTTGCACACGCGATAGGCCTCGAGCGTCACCATCGAACTTCCGTTGTTCTCGACGGTGCTCTTGCCACCCGCCACCTTGAACTCCGTTTGATAGCGCTCGTCGCCCGGACGCACGATCACCATGGCCCCGTATCCGGTCAGGACGTTGATGCCCGCGGACAGCGATTCCTTGTATTGCTCGATTTCGTCGTTGCTCAGCACAAAGTCGTCTTTCGACTTCGGCACCACCGGTACAAAGCGCACGCGATAGTAGCGCTCCGCGTCGCGCTTGCCGCGATACAGCAGACGCACCGATTGGGCACCCTCGGCCGGCACGATCAGGCGAGAGGGGCTCGCGATCAGCCCTTGACCGTCTCGTTGGGTCAACAGCGCGGGGTCGAGCGGCACCTCTTCCTGCTTGCCGTCATCCTTGAACACCACCTCGCTCACCTCGACCCGTACGAAGGCGGTCGCATCCCCCTTGTTCCGGATCCGCTTGAGGATCGATGACTGCTTGCCGCCCATGTACTCGAACATCGGGCCAATGTTGATCGACGGCGAGCCCGCGTGGGCCGAAAGAGAGCACATGGCCAGTAGGCCGGCAAACATACACTTCGCGAGATTGACTTTCATTCGACACTCCTTTTATCGGCACTGAATGCGATCTCGCCCGATGCTGCCGGGGCCCGTCTTTCGCTCATTGCATGTGTGCCAGTTCAAAAATATGCAGCGCTTGCGTGGACCGGCTGCATGTCAGAGATTCCATTTTCCGCACGCCAGGTTGCGGCGAATATCGGAATAATCTGAAAGCGCCGGCCGCGGCCCCGTCCGTCGCGTCACTCGGCGATCGCATCAAATACAACGGAGGCCCTTCCCGTATAGGTCGTCCCCGGATGCCGGCCCATCTCCGAGACTCCCTGACCGTCAATGGCAACATGGGCGGTTGCCACTGCGTTGTCCAGATACCGGTCGACATCGAGCGCGGCGGGCGCCCGCGTGGTCAGTGGAATCCGACTAAACGGCGCTTGACGGTCAGTGGTCGCACCGGCCACCGTCAACGCAAGATCGACCGGTACGACGGAGCCATGGGCGTTGCGCATGACGCAGCGGCCGGCTGCGTCTTCACCGTCCTCGCACCGCAGGCTCACCCGCAGCGGCTCGCCCGTGGACAGCCCGTACGCGACGTCACGCTCGATCCTTGTAGAGGGCTTGCCTTCGGCTATCCAGTTCAACCAGCCCTGAGCAGGGGCGAGCTTGACATCGTTACCGGCGCCCGAGTCCGTGATCATGAATTTGTGGCGCACCTTCAGCACGAACGCGACATCGACGCTCGATCGCGCCACGTGAGCGTGCGCGCCGAAGTCGAAATCCTTGCCTGGCCCAACCGTGAAGGTGTGCACCCCTTGGTAAGTGCCATTGGGCAGCGATACGGGATCCGGCGCGACGAGTTCGTATGCCACGGCAAGTGAGCTTCCATCGAGGACGACTGCGCCCGCGGGAAGCGGCTGGCGAGGGGTCTTGAAACAGCCCCCACCGTCGCGGGGCAAACGCCAGCCGAACCGGTAGGCATTTGCCGTGGCCATAGGCTGGACGGAGAGCGCCGTACATCCTGCCGGCGGCTGTAGCCAGCCACCTCCATTCCAAAGGGCCGCATGCGCCGTTTCGGCGCTTCCTGCCGGCGTACCGGTCAGCTGGTACACATCGGGCCGGAGCGTGTATTGCCCGAACATGCCCACGACCCGGAACGTGACCGCAGTGACCCGGTTCGTGCGTTCGTCCCTGAGTTCGACACGAATCGGATTGGCCGGCGCCCGAAGATAGACGCCATCCTGCCCAGTCGCACTGCTATCGAGCGCACCGTAACTCACATCGCCCACCGGCAGATCGACAGTCGTCACGCCTGCGCAGCCACCCGGATCGGCCGCACAAAAGCCTGCCGGCCTCGTGATATTGCGAAAGCCGTTGTCGCCTTGGATCTGCGCACCGGGCAGATATTCAGCCTCGATCGACACATCGGCGGCACGCACGACGGTTGCGCCGGCTAGCACCAACACCGAACCGGCCAGCCATCGCATGAGCACGATGAGCGCTCGGGCGGTGGATGCGCGCGCGCCGCGATTGGCGCTACCCTTCTGATTACCCCTGTTCATCACGGCTTTCCCCTGAATCGGCATTGGTCTGCTCCTGTTCACACTCCAACTCCCCGACAATCAGAGAGTCCCCTTCCATTTGATGGTCCTGCGGCTTCAGGTGAAGCGTGCAGAGCGGCTTGCCCCCTTTCTCGACCTTGACGACCGGCTTCGCGTGACTCACCTCGAGCGCGAAAAATCCGTCGGCCTCGGTGACCGACCGGCCCGCGGGGCTGGACAGATGAGCGGCTCGCACCGGGTTGCCTGCATGGTCGACCAGTCGGCCGATCACCGTCATCGTCTTCATGACGTGCACCTTCTCGTACCCGACGCCGCCCTTGTTCAGGTGGTAATGAGTCGTGCTCGGCTGCAGCGTCGCCGCCGGCGCCTGCGATCGATCGAAGAAATACTGGAGTCGACCTGCGCGATAAGCCGACACGGGAACCAGATTGCGACCCGGGCGCAGTTCAATGCTGCCCCCCGCGGTGTCCTGCGCACGCACCTTGACGCCCTCGAAATCGGATGCCAGGTCCACAATCACCGCGGACTCGCCGTTGAAGGCATTGCTTTTGCCGGATACGGCAGCGGACTTGCCGTTCGTGCCAACGGTACTGAACAGGTTCATCCCGCCGGCAATGCCACCTTCCTTGGACGAGCGCTGGAGGAACGCATCGCCGCGCGCCACCGAATGTTCGAACTGCGTGGTGGCACCCATGCTCAAGCCGTACCGGTCGACGGTTCCGTTTGCCCCAACCGACTTGATGAAGCCAGTGTCCAGCTCCTGCCGTACGCCCAGCGACGCATACTGATCACGCTGGCCATCCGAGCCGCTTCGCGTTCCGAGGTTCACGTTGTAACTGCGCTTTTCCTTGCCGAGCGCAATACTCAAGCCAAGATCGACGCCTCGGTTGCGGGTTCTCGCCAACGTCCCGGTGGGACGATCGAAGCCGGACAAGCGCCAGGTGAGATCGTTGCCGAACAAGCTATGTCGATGCGAAACCGACAGGTCGACACCCAGGCCGCTCGTCGCGCCGCTGGCGTATGAAGCGCGCGACATAATGCTCGTTTGCGGCGTGAAGCGATGGCTCCACGTGATCGCCGAGTCATGCACCTTGCCGCTGCGCACGCTCGCGCGCGCATTCCGCTGGCGTCGGTCGTTGCGTTGCCAGCGCTGGCTGTGGCTCAGCGATACGCTCCCGTCCCGGTACGGCATCAGGATCTGCACATCGCCGCCCACTCCGTGCTTCGACGAGTGGTACACATTCCAGTAGGTTCGCGCACGGTCGGTAAACTGCCAGTCAAGCGACGCGCCGAATACGTTGGCGTCGGCCACATGCTGCGCCGACGCACCGAGCACGACCCGCGGATGGGCGAGGTAGTTGATCGCGCCACCCGCGGTGAACGCGTGCGAGCGATCCTCGCCGATCAGGTTGCGCTCCTGTCCAGCAAAGAATGCGTACTTCCACCGTTGTGCAGGATCGCTCCATGCCGCAGGTTTGTAGATAAGCTCGTTCTGCGTGGACGCAACCTGACCATCCTCGACAAGCCGGATCTCCACTTCATAAATGCCGCTGGGCAGCGGGCGCGTATCGACCACCTGCAGCCCCGGTTGCACCGATTGGCTGTGGATCAATGCGCCATTGCGGTAGATTTCCACCATGCCCTGGCGATTCGCGGTCACATAAACGGGATAGAGGCTCGGGCGCGCGCCTTCAACCTCGCGTGCTTCGGACGTGCCAAACATCACCCCAAGCGTCGTCGCCGCCCCTCCGCCAGGCATGCGCGGAGGCCGAATACCCGTTGCCAGGTCCGGCGTAAAGAAGCCCGCGCGCGCAAATTTGCCCTCGAACTCGCGCTGCGCGTACAGCCGGGGCACCGAGTATTCAATCTCGCTGGCTCGCCGCATGCCGCGGTTCTGCGTCGCCTGCAATCCGCTCGTGATCGACCAGTTTCCCACGCTGCCGATGGCGTCGAACGCATACCGTCCGCCGATTTCGCGGCCCTGGCCACCCGTGAGATTCAGGTAGTTGTACGTAATCAGGCCGGTGCTTCCACTGGCCGGCAGCGGGTGATATTTCTTCTGCTCACCATCCTGTTCCGCGCGGCGCGTCACGATCGATAAAACGGAGTCCTGGAGGTTGTAGTGAAGCGCGAGCACGCCATCGCAGTTGGTCTCGCAGGCGCCAAGCGCACGCGGCTCACGCAGAAATTTTTCGATCAGCGCGCGATCGCCCTGGTCGATGCCGCCGTGCTGCTCATCCGAGAGCGCCACCAACTGAACCTTTCCATCACGGCTCAACGTGATCGTGCCCTCGCCTGCCGAATGACCGTCAAAATCGATGCGCACAATCAGCGGCGAATCGAACAGTTGCTCGAGAAAATCCGCCGGAAGCTGCTCCGCCTGCTCGAACAGGTCCGCCCCCGAGCCGGCCACCTCCGCACGCGCGAACGCACCCTGTTGGCACAGCGCGCCAATGGCAAGAAAAATAGCGACGCTGATCTTGCTCATTTTTGGCATAGCTGCTCCAACATTCGTTAAATTCCGTTAAATGGATAACCCGATGGATACGCGGGACAATCGAAACCGGACACGCCGTATTGGCGAAACGCGCTCCAGAGCCACGCGAGCAAAACCACCGCAGCGGACGCGCGGCAATCTATCGGTGTGGACGGCCGGAAAGCGCAACGCCGACGAGATGCGGCCGGTGTCGACTGAGGCAATTATGGGAAATTGAATGACCGAAACGAATCAGAGAAATCTGATTTGGGAGGCCAGGACACGGCTGAATCGGCTCGTTAAATGTGGAGATTATTAAATAATGAAAAGCGGCGCCGGTTGAATTGGACAAGCCGGCGCCGTTCAGGCACGCAATGCGTCATTGAGCCGACGCCTGAGAAAAGACGGACTCGCCTCTGGTTATAGGGACGAATCCGTCGTTGTGCGCTGGCGGGGAGCACCGCGCACGCCCGGGCGAAAGCACAATCTTAATCCTCGATGCCGGTCTCGAAGGTCGCGGTCATCGAGCCAGTGTAGGCACCGCTACGCGGAGTGCCGCCGGGAGCGTGAAGACCCAAGCGGAGATGGATCTTGCCGCCGTTTGCAGCAGATTCAGCCGTCAAGACCTCGAATCCGTCTTCACGATTCACTGCATTCCACGTCCCCCACCAACCGTTCGACTGAAATACGGCCGCGAGAAACTCGATAGACTCGCCGTTGTCGTGTACGAGCACTCCACGGTTTTGTTGCGACACGTCTTTGCCCTGCAGGGGGGAACGAAGTTTAATACGGACGGGTCCATAGGTGCTTTTCACACTCCATTGGACTTCCCTTAGCTTACCCGTCTCACCGCCATTCCAGTCAACTGGCGCGGTCAACGCTATGTTCGAGCCATCCCATACCGCAGCGTCGTGAGTGACATCAAAGACGCTCGGCGACGGGACTTTACCGGCTAGTTGGACCTTGAGATCAATCGGATCCGGATTTGCCGCATACACCGACATTGCACATGCACTCGCTGCAACTGCCAATACCAACTTTTTCACCGCATTCCTCCTTACTCGTCGACCTTAGTCTCAAACATCAGCGACACCGTGCCCGCATAGTCACCCGCCACCAGGCTATCCTTCATCGCATCGCTCGCTTCCCCCGGCGTGATCTCCACTTCGATCGACTTGCCGTTCTTCGCTTCGTCCTTCGTCACCACCTCGACGGGATCAACGCCGACATCCTTGCCGCCGACCTTGACACCCAACTTGAAGAACGCGTCCTCTTTCTTTTGGTGGCTGAGCTTCAGCTCATCGGTGGTCGAGAACTTGACCTGCACGTTGCCTACCCCGCTTTTCGCAAGCACGCTCTTCTTCCGCGTATCGAACTTCTTTTCGGCCTCGTTCCAATCGAGCTTCAGCGGCTCGGCGCTGTTCCAACCCTCCTCCTTGATCTCGAAGCCGCCCACCGCCGGCACCTCGGCGCTCAGCTTGATCTCAAAGGACTGCTGCTTGACCTCTGCGTGCGCGGTACCGGCAATTGCGACTGCGCCCAGCAGACACGCACGAACGATTGATTGATGCATACATACTCCACGAATGATTAATAGGGGCAGCGCAACAGGATGCGCACGCCAATCACATTTTCTGCCTCTGGTCAGCCCGGCCCAATCAGACAACTCTTATTTGTGCACTGCCGATGAAGACAGGATCACTAACGATGCCATCGGCACCGCTCCTCGCGGATTTCGCGATGGTCATCGACTCACGGCTACACACATGGATTGATGATTTGCCGCCCGGTTTTAGCCCGAGCGGAGGTTGGATTCCGAGGCTAACGGTTACTGCTTCGCGCCGTGCGCCCGCGTGAACCGCGAAGACGTCAAAGAGCGGCCTCACCGACGAACAAGCCATATACACTAAACACCATGGCCTATCGCACATACAACTCCCTTAGCCTTCGAGATCCGTCTCAAAGACCGCAAACACAGTCCCGGTATGCTGAACGCCCCTTTTTATTTTCGCGCTCTCCCCAAGCAAGGCAGTCAGAACCAATTTTATTTGAGCACCTTTTGCAGCATGGTCTTTACTTGCGATCTCCAATTTATCCCTATCGGCCCATATTAAATCCTGCTTACCGGGAATGGACACCTGCCGCAACAAACCGACCCTCGATTTTCCATCGTTGCTCTGGAGATACCAGTCGTCTTTAGCATTCGCCTTTTGCTCCCCCGAAAGCAACCACGCCTTCATATGAATAGCACCATAGCTACTTTTTACCAGGAATGGGAGTTCTTTTTTAACTTGCATCTGATCATCCCACTCCTCCGGAATGTCGAACCTGGCCTCCTCACCATTTTCCCAACCGACTGACTTTACTTCAAAGAAATTCGGCAGCGGAACTTTACCGGCGAGTTGAACGTTGAAATCGATCGGGTTCGGATCTGCGGCATACGCCGACATTACACATGCACTGGCAACAATTGCCACAACGAGCCTTTTCATCATGCTGAACAATTGACACTTGCAGTAAGTTGTTTGGACCATTCAAGTTAATGCGATAGCGGCACGCAATGGCCATTTGATCGGCGCCTGTGGAAAGACGGATTCGCCCCGACTTATAGGGACGAGTCCGTCGTCGTGCGCTGGCGGGGAGCACCGCACATGCACGAGCGAAAGCACAACCTCAATCCTCGATGCCGGTCTCGAAGACCACTGGAAGCGTTCCACTGTATTCTCCGGGCCGCGGCGCTCCATCAAGCTTCACCCACAGTGCCAACCCGGCCAGCCCCCCTGTCTTGGCTACCTCTGCACCAGCAACGTCGTGCCGAGTCCCCACCCAATAGGGGCCTATCCAGCTCCCTATCCAGTCCCTGTTGTCGACCGTCGAGGCGTTCCAGGCGACCTGCATAGCGTCGCCACTAGCGTTTTTAATATATACGCTCTCACCCATATTACCGACCCGCATGCGGACTCGACCATAGCTGCTGCGCACCTTCCAGCTCAGCTCCACTTTTGACGAGTTGCCCTTCGTCCACCCATCCGGATGCGTAAAGACAACGTTATCCAAATCTCCGCGGTTCACCGTAACATCAAAGAAATCCTGCGAGGGTACCTCGCCCTTGATCTGAACATTGAGATTGATCGGCTCCGGATTTGTCGCATACACCGACATTGCACATGCACTCGCTGCAACTGCCAATACCAACTTTTTCACCGCATTCCTCCTTACTCGTCGACCTTGGTCTCAAACATCAGCGACACCGTGCCCGAATAGTCACCCGCCACCAGGCTATCCTTCATCGCATCGCTCGCCTCCCCCGGCATGATCTCCACTTCGATCGACTTGCCGTTTTTCGCTTCGTCCTTCGTCACCACCTCGACGGGATCAACGCCGACGTCCTTGCCGCCGACCTTGACACCCAACTTGAAGAACGCGTCCTCTTTCTTTTGGTGGCTGAGCTTCAGCTCATCGGTGGTCGAGAACTTGACCTGCACGTTGCCTACCCCGCTTTTCGCAAGCACGCTCTTCTTCCGCGTATCGAACTTCTTTTCGGCCTCGTTCCAATCGAGCTTCAGCGGCTCGGCGCTGTTCCAACCCTCCTCCTTGATCTCGAAGCCGCCCGCCACCGGCACCTCGGCGCTCAGCTTGATCTCAAAGGACTGCTGCTTGACCTCCGCGTGCGCGGTACCGGCAATTGCGACCGCGCCCAGCAGACACGCACGAACGATTGATTGATGCATACATACTCCACGAATGATTAATAGGGGCAGCGCAACAGGATGCGCACGCCAATCACATTTTCTGCCTCCGGTCAGCCCGACCCAATCAGACAACTCTTATTTGTGCCCGCCGTTTTCACAGTAGGATTGCTAATCGAAATCATTGAGGCCATCCCGGGTCGAGCCCCGTGACCAACGACTAACGGCTACGCATTGCACTTGATGACCGGGATGTCGAGCGAGGTTAACCGCCTGGAGTACAGCTCGACGCCTTGCGTCATCGAGACCAACGATCAGTGCTCTCGCGCAATGCCGCCGGCGTTCTTAGTGCATCGTCGCCGTTCGCGATGGCGGATGCGACGAGCGAGGCACTCAACATCACAAACTCCGGGGTTCCGTAGCCCAACCTCTCTGCGGCCCGCTCTACATGATGATAGTCACCGGGGTGGACCTCCAGAACGACTACCTTGTTTTCGCATCGATTGTTATTCACCGAAGCCCTCTCCTTTCGTTTCCAGTGGCCAAGATTTTGAACCCTGTCGGCGGAGTCCAATGAAATTGATGGTACCGACAGTGGCAAGCCACATCGATCAGAAATGTCTCAAATGAGTTTCGGGTTGGCCTCGGCACAGGCTTCGAGCCGGCGGCGTTAGAGAAATTCGGGGATGACGTGAGCAGCGCGGCGTGCGTCTTCAATCAGCGCCACGCCGCTCGGTTCCAACTCCTGCCGGAGACATCCGGACTTCCGTATGGGAGGCGCGTTGAGATTCAGCCCCCGATGTTGACTCGATACGGGTAAAGCAGTGCGAAATCGTCATCGCGCTCTTCCAATCGTGTCGGGAAGCCGCAGCGACGTGCGGGGCCGCGATCCGCAACCGGATTGCCGAGCGAGCGCTGCGTGGTATCGCGATCGGGAGGCGCAACAACTCGTTCGTCAGTTCCAAACCTGGCGTCGAACGCGGCAGCGATGGGTTGTCTAATCGACACGACGCCATTGAGCGACTTCGATCCCGGGGCATACTTCACGCACGTACGTGCGTGCCCACATCGGGACCGTGCGGCTTTTTCTCACCCCCACACCGTCAATGCACAAGTAGTGCTTCGACTCTCCTGCGGCTCAGACCAGACAACGTCGACGTAACGACGGACAGCACTTTGAAGTCCGCCGACTCGGCAAGCGCATCCGATACCGACTGAATGTCGGTCGCCGCCTGTGCGACTGCGGGCCCGTTCTTGTCGCCTTGCAGGGCTTGTCCCTTGGTATCGAGGTGGGCGCGCAGCGTGCGGTCCGCTTGCGTCAGCCCGTCGAGCGCGCGCACCACGTCGCGCAATGCCGCGCGTTGCGACACGCGGTCGGTCACTTGCCAGCGCGCGGAATCGACGGCTTCCGGCATCGCGTCGACTTGCGCGCGGCTGGGGCGGCCTCCAGGGAACCGCCTGCCTCCGCCCTGCACCATCAGATGATCGCGCACGGTGGGCCAGCGCGATTCCGCCACGGTGAAATCAATCTGGCCGTCCACGGCCAGCGCCGCGCGAACACCCATGCAGGCCAGTGCACGGTCGAGCTCGCCCACAAAGGCGGCTGCGTCCAGCGGCGCATCGCCAAAGCTGACCGCTATCGGCTGCTTTCCCAACCCGGCCGGGTGGAAAACGAGCGTTTCCGCACCGCCGCTTCGCCATTGCTCGACATCGAGCGCGCGCATGCGGAACGTACATACTGCATCGGCGGCCGGATGCACCGCCAACTGCGCATCCAGCACACCGCCCGCCAGTACCGCGCGGTCGCGCCAGAATGCGCCGAATTTCTCGATCAGTGCAGCAGCACCATCGCCCCCGCGTTCCGCGCCGCTCAAGACCATGCCGATTGCCCTCTTCAAGCCGCGCAACTGCCCAGCGGCCGTCTCGACAAACGCGAGCGCACGCTGCGCGACAGTCACGTCGGCGTTCAGTTGTGCGTGGCGTGCGGTAAAGGCGACCGACACTTCCGGGAAGCGCGGCGCCGCGGCGGAAATTCCCGATGCCGGCAGGTGGGCAATCGGTGTCGCGGTGAGTGCGGCGGCGTGCTTCGTACGAGCACCCCGCTGCGCGCGGCTGGCCACATGTGCATCGTCACGCCGGGAAACCAACTGACCGCGAACGGGTGTGGTAGATCCCATCTTCATGAACGCGGCCTCAGATTGCGTCGAACAACGACAACTGCGTCATGCGCGTATAAATCGCGTACGAACCTTTCACGGCTGCGATGTAGTTGTTTAACTGGTCGATCGCCTCGGCAAAGTCCAGTTCCCCTACCAGACTAACGGCTTGCCCGTTGGCGACAAGCTGCGCTGAATGATTCTCGCTCATCAGATCCAGCGTGTTCTGGGCACCGCCTAGATCAGTAATCTTCATGCTCAGTGCATCGATACCGTTGCGCTTGACCGAGTCCAACGCCGCCGTCAAGACGCGTCGCACCGCCGGTGCGCTCGGATTGACGTCAGGATTCTCCATGGCCGCAATGGCCGCTTCGAGCTTGTTCATCACATCGGCCAGAGGCTCGACCGTGACGTTGGCGTGCTGGGTGACGCCGTGGCCGATCACCACTTGCTGCAGTTCACCATTGCCGGCGTACGAGTAACGGTTGCCGACAGGCGCGGTCGCGTCATATGCGATCGGCGCCGTATTCGTTTGCGAGCCGGAGAAAAGAAAGTTGCCATCGCCATCCTTGGCGTTGGCGGCCTGCTTCAGGTTGTCGAGCCGCATACGCAGCGGCGCGGCGAGCGCATTCAGATCAGCCGCGCTGCGACTACCGTCGGCGGCAGTCAACAACGAATCCTGCACGGACATCACCGTGCCAAGCATGCCGTCAAGATGCGCTTCATTCTTTTGCAAGCGCACCGACAGCGTGTCGATGTTCTTCTGATAACGCTCGAGCACCGAGGTGTCGCGCTCAATAAGCAGCAGCCGCGCGGCCGCAATCGGGTCGTCCGATGCGCGCTGCACGCGCTGGCCCGTGGATATCTTGGACGTGAGATCGGCGGCCTTGCTGTTCGACGCGCGTAGCGTCGCGAGCATGGTGTTGCCGAAGTGTTGACTGGCGATACGCATGTGCTGTTTACCGAATTAAATGTTAGTCTTCGACGCGCCGTGCCACTGCTTACGCCGCCGTCGCGGTCACGCAGCCTTTCCGGTATGGGCGACCACACGCCGTCATACCGATCGCACCGGATTTCCCCACTGCATCGACAATTGCGATTGCCGAACCGGGCTCTTTGATGCCGCTCACCTTTGAGAGAACGGCTTCCTGGCGTCCCTTCATTGGCTCACACCGCTCGCAGGTGCGAGCCATCCATTCCATCCCGCTTAGAAAGCGCGCATTGTCGCGTCGAACAATTCCTTTGCGACGGAAATCACTTTCATGTTGGCCGAGTAGACCTGAAGGGCCTCGGAAAGATTGACGGCTTCCTCGTCCATGCTGACCCCCGAAAGCGACTGCCACGCTTCTTCCGCTCGCTGGCGAACATTGACGGCAATTGCCAAACTCGACTGGTTCTGCTCACTCTGCGCGCCGAGCTTCCCGACGAGCTGCACGTATGCGTCGCCCAACGACGCCTCGCCGAAGCCCGGCAAATCGATACGTCGGGAGCGCAGTTCGATCAGCTTGAGAAGATTGTCGCTGTTGCCAGGAGTCTTTGGATCGCCCGAAAAGCCGAGTTCCTCGGGCTTCATCTCGTTAGCCGTCAGGTGGCCCGTTACCGGATTGAACGTGAACAGCGCCTTGCCCGGCGAACCTCCCATGCCGAAGCCGGCAGTGACCTGCTCGTTGAAGCTGCCCGCAAGTTCGGCCGCCAGCGAGCGGATAGCGTCCATCTGCGGCAGCAGCGTGTCCTTTGCAAAAGACGACAAGCCGCCCAGCTCACCGCCGACCTTGGCACCGTCCACCGAATACTGCGTGCCGACCAGTTCCAGCTTGAGCTCGAACGTGCCGCCGGACAGCGTTTCCACCTTCATCTTTGCGACCTGACGGCCCGCAATCAGCGGTGTACCGCCCGCAAGACTCACGTCGACGGTGCCGTCGGGTTGACGAACGGTGCGAATATCGACCAACGCCGCCAACTGGTCGATGGCCTGGTCGCGCTGATCGATGAGCTCGGATGGTGCGCCACCGTTGGCTTCCGCTTCGGCGACGAGACGGTTCAACTCGGCGGCAGTTCGGGATAGACCGTTGATCTGCTCCACGGTGGCCGTGCTCTGTTGGCGCAGCGTATCGAGCTGGCCACGCATCATCTGCTGCACACTGTTGAAACTCTTCGCCATGCCACCGGCGGCCAGCAGCACCTGCTGCCGCAGCGCGGAGTTAGCCACATCGGCACTGGCCGCATCCAGCGCGCTGAAGAACTTGCCCATCGAGACTTTGATGCTGCCGTCCTTGAGCCCCATCACTTCCTCGAGCTGACGGAAGTACGATTCCGCCGCCCGATGCTCGCCGACCGATCCGTGCGACGTCCACTTCTGCTGCGTGTTGGTGTGATCATCGAAACGGATCACCGAACTCGCATCGACGCCACCACTCACGCGCGAGGTTCGCAGCACACCCTGGCGCGTGTAGCCGACGGTCTGCTGGTTTGCCGTGTTGCGCGCCGACCTGTCCATTGCTGCTCGCGCCCCGAGCGCGCCTGACAAACCAATTTGGGTAATATTCATAGTGAGGTTCGAGTACAAAGAGTGTGGCGGTGATTGTGTTAATGCATCAGTCTTTCGACGGCGTCGCGTCAGGTGGCAGCATCTGTGCGACCAGCGTGTCCGCGATGCCAAAGCCACGTTGCTTCGCGATAGCATCGGCCACCGCACGGTTCGCATAGTCAAGCATTGCTTCGCCGGAACGGTCGGCAAAGCCATCGTCTCCCTTGAGCTGGTCGGTCGCCTTCTTCATTTCGCTCAACATCTGCGCGATGAAAAGGCCTTCGAATTTCACGGCTGCATCTTCCACGCGTGCGCGGTAAGCTGGATCCGATGCCTTGATGGAGGCGGTCTCAATCGCGGCGTACTGTTCGTGTGGCAGGTATCCGGGTTCAAGCGTCATAATCGAATTCCTCGTTAGATCACCACCAGGTCGCCCGTCAGCGCGCCAGCTTCGGAAAGGGCTTGCAGGATCGCCATCAGGTCATCCGGCGTGGCACCGGTGCGGGTGATCGTGTCGACGATCGCTTGCAGGCTAGCGCCCGATGTCCACTGAAACGCATTGCCGCCCGCCTGCGTCACCCCGATCTCACTCACGGGCGCCGTCACGGTGCTGCCGTTGGCGAATGCGTTCGGCTGGCTGACCATCGTGCCTTCGGCGATCGTAACCTTCAGCGAGCCGTGCGAGACGACCGCCGGTTTGACCGTCACGCCCTGACTAATAACGACCGTACCGGTGCGCGAGTTAAAGACAACGCGCGGCACCTCTGCGCCTTTACTCACCTTCAACGCGTTCAGGCGCGCAACGAACGCCACGCGCTGGCTCGCCACCTGGGGGGCGACCACATCCACCGAGGTGGCGTCCACCGTGCTGGCGACTTCGCTGCCGAGTGCGTTGTTGATCACGTCGGTGATACTGGAGGCGGTCTGGAAATCCGGACGTTTCAAGTTCAAGCGTACGGTAGGCGTATCGGCGAAATCGGTGGCAATCTCCCGCTCGATCGTCGCACCCTTGGGAATCCGGCCCGTGGTGGGCGTATTGATGGTGACGCTGGTGCCGCTGCGCCCCTGCACGTTCAGACCTGGAATCACCAGGTTGCCCTGCGCCAGCGCATAGACGTCGCCGTCCGCCGCACGCAAGGGGGTCATCAGCAGTGTGCCCCCGCGCAGGCTCTTCGCATCACCGAGCGATGAAACGGTCACGTCCACTTTCTGGCCGCGGCGATAGCCCGGCGGGAACGTCGCGCTCACTATCACCGCGGCCGCGTTGCGCGAACGCAGGTTGATATTTTCCGGCAGTCGCGTGCCGAATTGCTTGAGCATATTCGTCAGCGACTGGGTGGTGTACTTGGCTTGCGTGCCGTCACCCGATCCCGCCAAGCCAACCACGATGCCGTAGCCGACAAGCGCATTCTCACGCACGCCCTCTACGTCGACCAGGCTACCGACGGTCTGCGCGCGCGCTTCAATTGTGTTGCTTAGCGCGATGCCGATTACGATAGCCAGGGCGGCGACACGGATGGTTAGTCGGGTTGGTTTCATCGTTTCATCCTGTGGTCGACTGGGCGTCGACCTGGTTCAGTCCGTTCGTCGTCAACTCAGAACGGCATCCACGGGCTGTTGAAGAATCGGGTCAACAAGCCGGGCTGATTTGCGTCCGCCAGCGACCCGCGGCCCGCGTAGGTAATGCGCGCATTCGCCACGCGTTGAGATGACACACGATTGTTCGAATCGATATCGGCCGCACGCACGTAACCCGCCAGACGTACGTTCTCTTCGCCCTGGTTGAGCACGAGGCGCTTCTCGCCCCGCACTTGCAGCAGGCCGTTGGGCATCACGCGCAGCACCACCACCGTCACCGAGCCGCGCAGCGTGTTTTGTTGCGAGCTGGAACCCGCGCCGTTGAACCCGCTCTTCGTGCCGAGTTCGGCCTCGACCGGCAGCGCCTTGCCGAACAGCGACGGCTTCTTGGCGCTGAGACTGCTGTCCTTGCCGACCTGCGTGCCGCTCTTCTTGCTCGCCTGGGTCGACTCTTCGAGATCCACCGTCAACACGTCGCCGGCGCGGAAGGCGCGCACGTCCGACGTGAGCGACCACGCCTGATCGGGAACCAGCACGCCGCCCGCCGTGCCTCGACGGACATCGAAAACGGTATCCGGCATGCCGTCGCCGAAGTCCGGCAGTGAACGATCGAACGGCCCGGTCGCACAACCGCCCAAGAAGGCCAGTACGCCGCCCATGGCAACGAAGCGGGTGAGCGTCATCAGCGCGCAGCCTGCGACAGGTACTGCATCATGTTGTCGGCAGCCGACAGCACCTTGGTGTTCATCTCGTAGGTGCGTTGGGCAGCGATCATCTCGACCATTTCTTCCACGGCCAATACGTTGGAACCCTCGAGCGCACCTTGCTTGATCGTTCCGGTGCCATTCTGACCGGGCTCACTTTCGGTGGGCGCGCCGCTGGCAACGGTTTCCGCATACAGGTTGCCGCCCAATGCGAGCAGGCCAGCCGGATTAACGAACTGGGCAAGCTGAAGTTGGCCGACTTCGGCCAGCGTCTTGCCTGCGCCCGTCGAAACCGATACCGTCCCGTTCTCGCTGATGGTGATACCCACCGCCTCAGGCGGAATGTCGATACCCGGCACGAGCGGCAGGCCCTGTGCATTGATCAGGCGGCCCTGGTCGTTCAGGCGCAACTGGCCGGCGCGCGTGTAGCCCACTTCACCGTTCGGCATTTCCACCTGCAAAAAGCCATTGCCGACAATGGCCACGTCCAGCGGCTGGCCGGTCTCCTGGAGCGCGCCAGTGGTGAACACCTTTTGCGTGCCGGCAATCCGCGTGCCGTTGCCGAGTTGCACACCCGGCCCCGTTGCGTTGTCCGATACCTGCGCACCGGGCTGGCGCTCGGCACGGTAGAACATGTCCTCGAACACGGCACGATCGCGTTTGAAGCCGACCGTGTTGACGTTCGCAAGGTTGTTGGCAATCGCCTGCAGCTTCGCGTCCTGGGCCTGGATGCCCGTCTTGCTGATCCACATTGCGTGATTCATCGTTGCCCTTCAGTGTTGGTTGATTCGTTAGGCGCCGGTCCAGCCGACCGCTTACCCGCGGATGAGCCTGTTTCCGGCATCGGCCATTTCATCGGCCACCTTGTATAGCTTCATCTGCATCTCGAATGAGCGCGTGAGCGACATCGTTTGCATCATTTCCTCGACGGCCGACACGTTGCTGGCTTCCAAGTGGCCGCCCTTGACGGTCACGCTGTCGTCCGCCGCATAGTCGGTACCGGTGCGCGAAACGATGAGACCTTGCGCGTTCTTCACCAAGTCGGTCGGCTCCGGGTTCACCAGCAGCAGGCGACCCGCATCCTGCACATCCTTCTCGCCCGCCGTCACGACGGAGATCGTGCCGTCCGCGCCGATCGTCAACGCATCGTGCTCGGGCAGCACGATCGGACCGCCTTCACCTAATACCGCGTTACCGTTCAAGGTCAGTGCGCCGTCGCCGTCGAGCGTGAGCGCGCCAGCTCGCGTGTACGCCACGCCCTGATCGGTTTCCACCGCCAGATAGCCGGCTCCGTCGATCGCCACGTCGAGCGTGCGCCCCGTTTCGCTGATCTTGCCCGGCTCCTGATTCACATGCGTCGACGTGAGCGTGGCGTGGTAACGCGAGTCGTAGCCATAACCCCTGGCTGCCTCGCTTGTCACGCTAGCCAGATCGGCGCGAAAGCCGCTGGTCTGCACGTTGGCAAGGTTGTTGGCTCGCACGTTGAGCGCGCGCAGCGAATGCTCGGCGCCGGTCATGGCGGTGTAGAGGAAATTGTCCATCGCGTTACAGCGCCTGCATCAACGCGCGCATCATTTCGTTTTCGGTCGACAGCACCTTCGAGTTGGCCTGGTAGTTCTGCTGCGCGCCCATCAGGCTCACGAGTTCCGCGGTCATGTCTACGTTCGACTGCTCGACTGCGCGCACGGCGAGCTTGCCGGCCATGCCGGTACCCGGTTTGCCGACCAGCGGTTCACCGGTAGCGGAACTGGCCTGCCAGGCGGAACCCTCCACCGGCACCAAGCCGTTTTCGTTCTGGAACGTCGCGATGGCCAATTGGCCGGCCGACAGCTTCTTGCCGTTGCTGTACTGCACCTCGATCGAGCCGTCCTCGGCCAGCGACACACCGGTCGCGGTGCCGGCCTTGTAGCCGTCAGCCCGACACCTGTCGGTCGTCTGTTTGCCGCCAAACATCGTCGTGCCGGCGTAGCTGATTGCAATCGACATCGGTGCGGCATCGGTCGGCGTGCCGAGGTCAAGTTGAACGGTGGAGGCCGGCGTTACCAGCTTGCCGGTGTTGTCGAAGCTCAGCTCCACGGGGTTGCCGACATCCTGACCGTCCATCGCGTAATAGACCTGCATCTTGTTGCCCGCATCCTTCACGAAATACTGGGTGACGGTATGCTCGCGACCGAGAGAATCCGTCACGGTGGCGGCCGAGATGCCGTTGTACGACTTCGGATCGTCCTTGTTGAATGGCGACACCGTCGGCTTGGTCCAGTCGGCAGACATATTGCCGACGTATTCCAGCGAACTGCTCGCCTGTGCGGGAATCGAGCCCCTGGGAATCGTCAGGTTGCCCAGTGCCCCGTCCGCGCCATACCCCTGCACGACGCGGCTCATGAAATCGGTCACGTTGCCGTTCTTGTCAATGTTGAACACACCGGCGCGCGAATACACCATCGAGCCGTCGGTGTCGCGAGAGATGAAGAACCCCTTGCCTGCGATCGCGGCGTCCATGCTGCGACCCGTCGCGGAAAAATTCCCGGTGACGTCCATCGACTGCGAGGTCGAACCGATCGATACGCCCGACGGCATCGCATTGATGTAACTCGACGCGAAGTTGGCGCGGCCCGATTTAAAGCCCAGCGTGCCACTGTTGGCGATGTTGTTGCTGATCTGGTTGAGCTGCCCGTTGATGGCGTTGATGCCGGCGAGCGCGATGTTGAAACTCATGACTGGAACCTCTTTGAAATGGGGAGACTCTGGGGAGACGCGGTTTCCGAAGACATAGGTTGCTGATTTGAACGGCCGAGAAAACGCGTGATGTCCGTGGCCGCCGCATCACCCATGCCCGCGATCGTCAAGATCACGCGACCATCCGTTCCGAGACGCACGCTTTGCAGATTGCCATCGAGCTCGACGGGGGGCTTCTCGCCGGAGTCGGCAACCACGCGGAGCGTGTACTTGCCCGGCGGCAGGCCGTGCTCTGCGGGGTCGATGTTGAAGTCGACGTCGCCCGCCTGTTTTGCGCCGAGCGGGACCTTGTACTCGGTGCCGCCCCCATCGGTCAGGATCACACCGACCTCCGACGCCGACGATTCGAGCTTGAAGCCCCCTTTGACCCCCGCATCGCCCAACTCGACCTTTTCCGATCGCACGCGCACCTGTGATCCGACTTGCGACCCGAGCGTCACGACGAGCATGCTTTCCTGCGTCCTGGCGTTGGCGGCGCTCAGGTTGGCAAGCGTTTGCATGGCTTCCACCTGGCTCATCTGCGCGAACTGCGTCACGAACTGGTTGGCTTCCATCGGCGCCAGCGGATCCTGATTCTTGACCTGCGCGACCAACAGCCGGGTGAACATGGCAGACACATCGCCTCCGCCATTGCCTGCTGTCGGCGTGGCGACCGAGCCACCTGTGCCACTGACGTTATTGACATTGTTCTGGATATCCACCGTGTTCAGCCCTCACCCATGCGCAGCAGGTCCTGCTGCATACCCTTGATGCGCGTGAGCACCTCAACGTTGGTGGAAAAAGCGCGCGAAGCGGCCATCATGTCGGCCATTTCCTCGACGGCGCTGACGTTCGAGTAAAACACCATGCCGTTTTCATCTGCCAGCGGGTGGCCCGGCTCATGTCGAGCAGCGAGCGCATCGTCGGTGGCAATCACGTCCAGCACCTGCACGCGCGCACCGCCGTTCTGGAACACCGATGCGAATACCGGTTTGCGCGCGCGGTACGCGGTTTCCTCGGTGCCGGACGTACCTGCATTGGCAAGGTTGCTGGCGATGGTGTTGAGTCGCACGGCTTGCGCGGACAACGCCGAACCCGCGATCTGCGAAATGTCCTTGAAGCTCATCAGATGTTCCCCGTGATGGCGGATTTCAGACCCTTGATTTTCATGTTGACGAATGTCAGGCTGGCCTGGAAATCCGCCGCGTTTTGCGAGAACGCCGCCTGCTCGACACCCAGTTCGACGGTGTTGCCATCTTGCGAGGGACTGCTGGGCACGCGGTACATCGGTTCATCGCCGCCGAATCGCAGCGCGACATCGAAGGCATCGTTGGCGAGCACATAGCCGAGGCTCGCACGGAAGTCCAGATCGCGCGCCTGGTAGCCCGGCGTCGATTCGTTGGCCAAGTTCGATGCAAGGAGCTTGGTGCGCTCGGCACGCACCTTGAGTGCGGCCGCATGTACGCCAAGTGCTTGTTCGAGATTCAATCCCATAGTGGCGGCTTGCCTCCGGAAAGTGCCGCGCGGTTGTTACCGGGCAGCGGTTGAGTCATAGACCGGGTGGAGGTTACGGGCTGGCGAACGTGGCCGCGAAGAGGTTTTACAGAACTTGAACACGGCGCTCGAGCGTTCGCTACAGCCGCGCGGCGCCCTATAATCGAGCGACAACATTCAGTTCAAGAAAAAGGATGCGATGGCTCCGACACACTCCCGCAAGCAACCGCACGAGCATGTGGTGCTGGCAGCAGTCATCGCGGCGTTGGCGATGCCGCTTGCAGCCTTTGCGCAGGCACCCGCCCCCGCCACGGCGCATCCAGGCGATCCGGCCGTTCCGCAGGTCGAGAAGGCGGCTCTGACGTGGCTTGAGCGCTATGTTGCCGATCGCGCGCTGACCAAACCCCATGCTTCAGTCGCGGTGTCGCCCCCGCGTCGGCCCGCCCCGACGTGCAGCGAGCCCTACGAAATCGCCGCGACTGACACCAAAACGCTGACCCGCATGCGTTTTTCAGTGCGCTGCAAGGGGGACCCGCGCGCCACGACCTATCTGGTGAAGGCTCACATCGACACGCCAGTGCTGGTAGCGGCAACCGCGTTGCCCTCCGGCCACACGCTCAACGAAGCGGATTTCAAGCAGGATGTCCGTGACTTTGCACTCACCCCTGATGCGCTGACCGATCCCGCCCTTGCTGTTGGGCGCATGCTGCGTCGCACGGTAAAAGCCGGCCAGGTGATCCAGGCGCGCCTACTCAACCGCGCGGAAACCATCCACCGCGGCCAGGCGGTCCAAATCGAGGCTAATTCCGGGCCGATACGCGTATCCGTACCGGGCACCGCCATGCAGAATGGCGCGGTCGACGAGGTTATCCGCGTGAAAAACGCGAGCACCGGCAAAGTAATCTTCGCGCGGGTGATCAGTGCCGACACCGTCGAGCCGGTCGGCGTGACGAAGTAGAGGTGACACGGCCGTCGGCACCCGGCCATAATGAACGTCAGCGAACCATCCGCTTGACCAGCCCTACCATTTCCACAAGCTTGGTCGCGTACGCAGGATCGGTCGCGTAACCACCGCGCTTGAGTGCGCCGGCAAATGCGCCAGCGTCGTCGCCTACGTTGCGCACGCCGGCGTAGCGGGGCGAATAGCGCAGCAGCTTGGCGTAATCATGAAAGGCGCCGCCATAGCTGCGGTACGCGCGGAAGTGGTCGACCATCTTCACGGCCGAACCGTTGACATACTCGGTGGTGACGGCAGCAGCCGACTCCCCCGCCCATCCGCCCGTCGATTTGATGCCAAACAGGTTATGCGTGGTCTCGCCGCGTACGTTCTTCAGCGGTTTGCTGCCCCAGCCTGACTCAAGCGCCGCGTGCGCGGCAATCAGTTCCGGTGCCGCGCCAATCATCGCACCCGCACGACGAGCGTGCGGCATGATCTCGGCCAGAAAGGCCTGCTGATCCGAATCGGCGAAGTTCGGCCCCGTCGCAGACGCGTCGTTTCCCAAGACACCCTGCTGCGGCTTCGCGAGCGCTTCCGCGCGGGCTCGCATCATATTGGTCCACGTTGCCGCCTGCGACGAAAGCTGCGGCTCGATCGAGCGGCCGAAGCCGTTGCGGATAGTGCCGCGGATATCGCGATTCAGCGACGCGTACAACGAACCAAAGCCCATCGCCGACTCGCTTGCGGACGCAACGGGAGAGGGAGTGCGGGCAGACGGACCCGGCGCGGCGGGCACGAATGCGACGTCAGGCCGGAACATAGGTGTGGCTTTCTCCGTACACCAGGCGCTGCATCACCTCGTACTGCGCGACCAAGAGGCCGCTGTTGCGCCGAGTGAGGGCGTGGCATCGCGCTGCAAGCAGCTTCACTTCCTCACACCGCTCGACGAACGATGCGCGTTGCATTGCGTGCCTGTCGTCGGCCAACAGACGCCGACCAAGGTCCAGCACCGCACCCGGCACCAGACCGAGCCGCTCAATGCGGTAGCGGCGCCGCATGTCAATCGCATCGGCCTCAGCTGCGATCACGCCAGCGAGCACGCCAAGCCTCACGGTATCGAGTTGCCGCGCCGCAGCAAACTGATCTTCCAGCAGTTGCACTAGCTTGCGGTAGCCGACGCAGTCTGCGATAACATCCACGAGCAGTTGGTGCGGGGAACCCGTGCCCGTCATTCGCTACCTCCGTGATAACGTTGAATCGTGCCCGCAAGCTTGCAGGCATCGAACCGGATTTTGCCGGCGGCCAGCGCGGCCTGAACGCGAGCCACGCGAACCATGTCGATTTCCGGCGTCTCGTCCAGCGCAGCGCGTGCTGCATCCAGCACCAGGCGATCACGGGTCTTTTCGTGCACCACTTCAGTTGACGCCACAGTACGCTTGTGGCGCGCGCCCTCGGAACGCTGTACGCCTTCCGCTCCATTGACTGCGGCGTGTGCCGCCAGATTAGCAATTCGCATGATGTCACCCTAAGGCCCCGCGGCCCTCAAAATTGTTACCCGTCCTCACTCCTTCAGAACGAGCAAGCGGATCGATCTGTTAAGTCCTTTTTTTGTCGAGCTCGACACCGACCTCCGCACCGACGCGGCCCGCGTCAGGATTCCCGGCCGACGTGGCGTTAATGCCGGGCGTCAGCGGCACCACTTGGTCGACTGGGCCGAACATGGAGCAGATAGCGCGGGCGCGTTCCGGCGTCAGCACCAGAAATTCAATGCGTCGATTGATTGCGGCGCGAGGATTGCTCACCAGCGGCGCCCGGTCGGCCATGCCGATCACTTGCATCACTTGTTCGGAGTTCACGCCTCCTTGCAACAGCCACGACCGGGCGGACATCGCGCGATCCACCGACAGATCCCAGTTCGAACGCGAGCCGGCGTCCGAGTTGCGATACGGCACCGAATCAGTGTGCCCCAGTACGAACAGTGGATTGCCGATCGAGCCCATGAGCGCGCCCAGCTTGATCAGCATCGGTCGAAACGGCTCGGAAGGTACCGCACCACCGCTGACGAACACGCCGCGCTCTTCGGTATCGTGCAGCATGACCCGCAGGCCCATTGGCGTGACGATCGCTTGAACGTTGTCGAGCACCCCTGCGTCCTTACCGAGCTTGCGCACACGCTCGGCAAGCGCATCCATCGCCTCGCGGCTGCCTGCCATCGGCTGGCTGTGCTTCACGTCGCCAGCCCCATCGTCAGCCACGTGCGACGCCGACGTGTCCTGCAGCGCGTGAGTATTCGGCCCCAACGGCGCACCGGCCGGCATGTCCGAGTCGTCGTCGTACAGTGCACTGTCGACCATTGCGTCCATTTTGCGGCGCGTCTCTTCGTCGCGCGCACTAAGTGCCCACAACAACATGAACACACACAGCAGTGCGAGGCAGAAATCGGCGAACGCGACTTTCCAGCCACCGCCATGATCGTCATCGTAATCGCGCCGAACCGGGCGTTTGACGATCAAGTCGATTGGGGCCGCCCGGCGTTCAACTCGCTTGGCAGGATTAGCCGTCGCGGGCGCGACGGGTGCATCTTCGGCTGTGACGCTTTCGTGGGTGCTATCCAAGCTCATTCACGCCCCGCGTCCAATTGCCCGATCCAGCCCTCGAGCTGCGCGAAGCTTGGCTTGCAGGCCGGTTGCATCATGCGACGGCCCGCATCGATCGCCAGCAGCGGTGGCTTGCCGCCAGCAAAGGCCACCAGTATCACTTTCATGCATTCCATTTCCGACATCTCGGCCTTCATCGCCTGCTTGACCAGGTTCGACACCGGATCCAAGACGCCGTAACAGAAGAAAATGCCGATAAGCGTGCCAATCATGGCGGCTGCAACATTCTCGGCCAGTTCGGCCGCGCTGGCGCCGTCGCCAAGTCTGCCCATGGCAATCACCACGCCCAATACCGCCGCCACAATGCCAAAGCCGGGCATGGCTTCCGAAATCTTCTTGATCGAGCGCGACGGCAACTCGATGTTCTCTTGAATGGCAACCAACTCCTGCTCGAGCACGCTTTCCAGCTCGTGGGAACTGATCTTGCCCATCGCCATCAAGCGAAGGTTGTCGACGATAAAGGTAAGCAGCTCGGGACCCTGTAGCACCAGCGGGTAGCGCTGGAACAGCCGGCTTTCGTGAGGGTTCTCGACGTGGTTGTCGAGCGCCTTGAGGTCTCTGCCGATGTTCAATAGCTCATACATCAGCAGCAGTTGCTGGCGCTGGAGTTCCTTGTTGGCCATGCGCTTGCGCCTGCCCATCACCTTACGCAATTGCTTGCCCATGTCCACGAGCACGTGGCGCGAATTGCCGAGCACCAGCGCACCAACGGCCGAGCCGACGACGATCAACAGCTCGACAGGCTGCCAGAGCTTGCGGAAATCGCCCCCCATGAATACGAAGCCGCCGAATACGCAGCCAAGCACGATCAAAATTCCAAATATCTGTTGCATGATTTCTTCCCGACCTGCGCGCCGTCCGATGCCAGCGGCGCAATATTCTTCAACGTCAATGCTGAGCGAGGCGCTTGCGCATCTTGACCAAAGCGCTCTTGTTGATCTGACAGACTCGAGCCCGCGTCAGGCCCAGCACCGCCCCGATCTCCGCTTGACTCAGATCGAATTCGTAATAGAGCTGGATAATCTGCTGCTCGCGTGCATCGAGCACGCCCAGCGCCTGTTCAAGCGAGCGGCGCAGCATGGCCCGGTGTTCAATGCCATCGCTGCCGCCGCACTCGTACCGTTCCGCGTCCTCTTCCAGCAAGGCGTCGAAACTGACAAACTCTTGTGCACAGTCGTCCAGTTGCAACTGCTCGTATTCGTCGTCGCCGATTTCCAGCGCGTTGCACACTTCTTCTTTCGTAGGATCGCGGCGCAGTTCCCGGCGCAGTGCTCGCTCGGTGCTGCGCAGACGGTGAGCACCTTGGCGTGCCGAGCGCGGGCGCCAGTCCTGGCGGCGCAGTTCGTCCAGAATCGCGCCCCGCACGCGAAATAGCGCAAAATGCTCGAATTCATCATCGGGCTCGCCGTAGCGACGCAGCGCTTCGAGCAGGCCCATTAGCCCGAGTTGCTCGAGGTCGCAGGCCTCCATCGCTCCACCCGCCTGCGACGCCAGCTTGCGCACGATGCGCTTCACCAGCGGCGCATACTGCGTCATCCAGCGTGCCTCATCAGCGGAGGACAACGTCTGGTTCTCGCGCTGTACACTTTGGTATTCGGTGTAAATCGTTGCAGTCATCGTATTCGGTCCATCATGACCTTCGTTACCGTCACGTTACGAGAGCGTGCGATTGGTGCCGCAGCACAATGTTCGTATTCCAAATCGAGCAATGCTGCTGATTCGAGCTATTCTATGCACTGCACATCGACCATCGTGCGCGCGGCTGGTACGCCTCGGCCCCTCTCGCTCAGCGCCGGCAGCCCTTCGCGCAATTCGTTTCGTTAGCCGAAAGCAGCATATCCGGCATCAGATTGCACGGCCGCGTGTTGCCCTTGTTGCCGTGCGTTCCGATTCATGTCGTCATCCTCTTCACGTACGCTAATTCGCGAGGCGTCAATTCGAATATTGAATCGCCTCCTGCGGAGGCCAATCCGCCACCAGGCCCTCGCGTGGGCGCATCATCGCGTGGGGGGTGCTCGCGGCCGCCCGAGCCGCTCGCCTCCCCATGGCCTTGCCGACCTGCCGAGACCTGCACGGTCACGTCGCCACCATGGCGCGCGCCGAGATCCTGGCGCAAGCTTTCTCCGATCGCCTGCAACTGGAGAACGACCTCGGGATGAGTGGCCGACAAGTGAACTGCCATGCCGTTGACGTTCTGGCGTAGGTCGATGCGTATCGATCCGTTCGAACCCGGTTCGAGTCGGATCACGGCTTGACGCATGCCTTGAGCCATCTGCACGCTCAGGCGCTCTCCCAACGCGTCGATCAGCTTCTGCTGACGCGCGGTCGGCGCACCCGTAGCCGTTGTCGGTACCATTGCCGCTTCCGGTGCCTTTGCCAATTCCGGTACCCTTGCCGCGTCCGTCAACAGTTCGGCTTGTGTTGCGCGGGTGCCTACTTCGCAGTCGGGCGTGACGGCCGATGGCCCTGTCGGAGCGATTGCATCACCGAACGCGAGCGGGCCGAAGATCGGCGACACGTGCGTCGTCGCGAGATTCATGCTTTGGTTCAACAGCGCCCCAGGTACCGCACTCGATCGATGGTCGAACAGGCGCGCGGCCAGCATGGGCGCGACTGGTTCCTTCGCACCAACTTGCGGCAAAGCCGCTTGCTCGATCGCGCCGCGCCGGTACAAGTCCACTGGTTGCGCTGTCCCCTGCGTGTGTGCCGGCAACGAAACGATGGTGGAAAGGCGTTGCATTGCGACGGTATCGACCGGTGCGTCGCTTGTCGTCCGGTCCGGTGCGACAGTGTCGACTGCACGTGCTTCCAGCGCCTGCATAAGGCCTGGTGCGACCACCGCGCCGTCCTGCAACGATGGCATGTCGCTAGCCGGCGGTTCGGTTTCAGGCGCTCGCGCCAGTGCCAACCACGGATCCAGCACCGACACCGGATCCGCCGTAGCGTCCGTGCCGTCGTCCAGTCCGGAGCCTTCCACCAGCAAGGACTCGAAATCATCGGTTAACACGGATGGCTGCACGCTGAGCACTGCAGCCAGCACGGCGCTACCGTCGGTTGCCGTTGCCGGCGCAAGGTCGGCCATTGCCGAAAGACCGCTCATCATTGCTGGCTCCCTTGAACTGCATAGGCCTGCCAGACTTCGCGGCGATCATTGAGATCGTTCATCGCCTCGATCAGCCGTTCGGATTCGATTTCCAATAACGAAATAGCGACGCGGTGCGCGATCGTCAAAAGTCTCAGTGCTTCCAGCTCGGCAGCGGTCAACGCCGTACCGGTTGCCATGTTGCTCACGATATCGTGTACTTCGACGCTCAAGCACACCAGCGCGTCGAAATCGCACTTCGCAATTGCTTGTCGTACGCGCATTGCAAGTCGTAGCACATAGTCGCTCTGGTCCATGGCCTATCATCCGAATCGTTGATCGACGCCTTCCCACGCCGCGCGCAACGTGCGAATCAGCATCGAGACTTCATCGATGAGGAGCGGATCCAGAGCGAGTCCGGCTTCATTCAAGCGTACCGTGCAGTACTCGTACAGCCGGGCAAGATTGACGACGACCTCGTTGCCGACGTCGAAATCGAGTGCACTGGTCAGACCATGCAGCATGCCGATGCACTTGTTCAGGCTGTTGCCCTTCTCTTCGTAGCGTCCAGCTTCGATATGGGCGCGCGCGCGCGCCATCTCGTCGAGCAGGCCATCCATCAGCACAATCACCAACCGTACCGGCGACGCGCTTGCCGCCTGACTCGCCAGGTTCGTCGTCTGGTAATTGCCGTAACCATGTCCGGTCATCATTTCTTGTTTCCGCTAAGGAGGTCGTCGAGCAACTGCTTCGTGTATTCCATCCGCTTCTGCAGTTCCGCCACGCGCGTGAACTGGGTCAGATATCGGTCATAGACCTGACGGTATTGCACTTCGAGCGAACGCTCCTTTTTCTTTAACGATTGCTGAATAAGCTCGGCGGAATCCTGACGACGCTTGACCTGACCGTCGACGGAGGAGGTCCATGTCTTCAGGTAGGCGTCCATGCGCGCGACGATGCCCTTCTCAGGATCGGCAAACAAGGCGGCGAGACCATTTGGATTCTTGTCCAGCGAGGCTTTCAGCTTGTCCGTATCGAGCGACAGCTTGCCGGTACGGTCCGCTGAGATGCCGTAGTCCAACATCCGCCTTTCGCCCACTGTGGCGCGCAACAGCGCGTTCATTCGCTGTTGGAGATTGCGCACACCGGCATCGCCAACGAACGGCCCCGCGTTGGATGGATTGTCAGGGTTAACCTTTGTCAGCTCGGCCAGCACGCCCATTGCTTTGTTATATGCATCGACAAACGCCTGCACGGCGTCGGCCGTGCCGCCGTGGTCAAGCTTGATATCGAGCAACAATGGCGCGTCGCTTTCGACCATCGACTGCTTGAACGTGACGGACACGCCCTGAATGCCGGTGAAACTATTGCTGCCCTGCTTGATTTCGACGCCGCTCTTTCCGCCAAGCTTGAATATGGCGTCTCGTGCTACCGACAGTTCGTCCGGCGTACCCGACAGGGCAGCTGACAGCGCTGTATCGTTGATGCCGCTGGTGTCGAGCGAAATGGCACCGGCCTCGCCTGTCTCGCCCGAGGTCAGCACGAGACGCTGCTCACCCTCGATCGTGACGATCGATGCAGATACCTTGCCCTTGTTGCCAGCGGCCTGGTTGATCGCGCGAGCCAGTTCGGCCGGCGACACATTGCTGCTCGCGTCCGCGTTGGCCGCCGATAGGTCCACCTTGAACGATTCGCCGTTCGCGAGTGCGATTCCGAGTGTGCCCGCATCCGTGGCACCGTATGACGAGAGGTCCTTGAAAGCCACCTGATGCGCCGACGCAAGCTGCTTGACGAAGAACGCGTAACGACCGGGCTGCGCACTGGCCGCCGCCGTGGCTTCGCCTAGCGCCTGGTTCGACAGCGAAGCCTTTTGTTTGACGATGCCACCAACACCGGACAAGCCCTTCAACGCGGTCTGAAACGAACTCAACGCGCCTTGTAACCGGGTAAGCCCGGCCTGGGCAACCGCGTTGCCCGCTTGCTGGCTTTTCAGGCGCTGAACTGCATTCTGCATGTACTTTTCGGTAAGCGCCTTGGCGCTTGCCACTGGGTCTCCAATACTGCCGAACATGGCGTCCTCGCTTGATCAGAATGGGTTGGATATCGAACGTTGCTGCGACAGCCGCCTGCGCAGCCATGCCTGGGAAGCCTGCTGGTCTTCGAGTTTGCGATCGCGTGCGCGCTTCTCGAGTTCGAGCGCGCCAAGCTTCTTGCTGCGAACTCGATCGATCTGCTCGTACCGTAGGCGTGCGCGGCACAAATCCGCGCGCAAGCCCGCGACCAATGCCTCGTGCTTTGCCAATTGACGCTCGTGCAGATGAATCAGATTGGCGATCGCAGAGCGATAGCGCGCACCGTTCATCGCATGCTCAGGATGTACGTGCGTACCGGTGTCAACGCTTTGCATCAGCAAAGTCATTTGCAAAATATGATGGCGATAGCGAGCGCCTTCCGCATCACGCGCGGCGACATCGACTTCCAGCCGATCCACTTCCTTCGCACGCATCGCAACGAGTTGCGATAGTCCGGCAACGACATGTCGGGCGTTCATGCGGCAATCTCCGCCAGAATATCCAGCGTCGCCTGGCGCGGCGCGACCTCGTCCTGCGCCTGACACAGGAAGGCTTCGATCCGGTCGTGCATCTTCACGGCGTGATCGGTAACGAGATCCGCGCCGGCCACGTAGCCGCCCAGCGGGATCAGATCGCGAACATTGGCGTAGCGAGACATCATTTGCTTGACCTTGCGTACCGCGTCGATCTGCTCGCGCGGCGCCACGAGTGACATGCAGCGGCTGACCGAGCGCAGCACGTCGATCGCCGGGTAATGCCCCTGGGAGGCGAGATCGCGCGACAGCATGATGTGACCATCGAGAATCGCACGCGCCGTGTCGACCACCGGGTCCTGTTCGTCGTCGCCTTCAGCCAACACTGTGTAGATGGCACTCATGCTGCCAACACCTTCGCCGTTGCCCGCACGCTCCACCAGGCGTGGCAACATGCCGAACACAGAGGGCGGATAGCCGCGTGTGGCAGGCGGCTCCCCCAGCGCCAGCGCGATTTCCCGCTGTGCCATCGCGTAACGCGTGAGGGAATCGACCATCAGCAGCACATCGTTACCGGCATCGCGAAAGTGTGTGGCAACCGCGTGGCACAGCTCGGTCGCCATCAAACGCATCAGCGGGGAATCATCCGCCGGTGCGACCACGACGATGGCTTTGGACAAGCCTTCTGGGCCAAGCGAGTGCTCGATAAACTCTCGCACCTCGCGGCCTCGCTCGCCGATCATGCCAACCACCACCACATCGGCCGCGGCCTGGCGCGCGATCATGCCGAGTAGCACGCTCTTGCCAACGCCACTGCCAGCAAAAAGGCCAACGCGCTGCCCGCGGCCCAACGTCAGCATGCCGTCGATCGCGCGCACGCCTACGTCCATCACCCCCTCCACCGGCTGCTTGCGCAGCGGGTTCACGCGCGGGGGAGCCAGATCGAGCACGGCGTCGCCGACGAGCGGACCACGGTCGTCGATCGGTTCACCGAGGCCATCGACGATGCGGCCCCGCCATCCAGCGCCGATCGACAGCGTGCGCGCACGTTCATCGCCAAACACGCGCGCGCCCGCGGCCAAACCCTCTGCGGGCCTGAAGGGCATCAAATACGACACGCCTTCCCGAAAGCCGACCACGCGGGCGTCGAGCCAGTCATTCGATGCGGTTTCGATCCGTGCGAGTTGACCGGTCTCGAATGCATAGCCGGTCACCTCAAGCAGGAGGCCCGAGACGGCGGACAAGCGCCCTACCTGCCTTGCGACGGGCACATCGCCAAGGTGAAGCTTGCCGAGTACGGATTCGTTCATGCTGGCACTCCGTCCGAGTCATCGGCATGGGCATGCGCAAGCTGCGAGGTAATCCGCTCGATGCAGGCGACAAGGCGCTGACCACAGCCCGCGTCCATTTCGATGTCATCGGCCCGCACGCGGCATTCGCCGGGCTCAAGCCGGTCGTCCGGCACCAGTTGCCAGCCCTGCGCTCGGTCGGGTGCCGCCTCAGCCAGGCGCGCGTAATCGGCCGGGTTCAGTCGCACGCTGACGGATTCGGGCGGTTTCGTCAGCGTGCCGACGGCTTCATCCACAAACGCGAGGATCCGCTCGGGACGAGTTTCAAGCTCCGCACGCACAACCTGCCGGGCAACGTCGCCAACGAGCTCGGCCACTTCGCTGCGCACCTTGGCTCGATACGCTTCCTGCACGCGCTGGAAGCCACGAACCAGCGCGTCGACCGGTGCTACCAGCGCATCGAACCCAGAACGCACATCGCGGCGTGCGCCTTCGGCGCCGACTCGTTCGCCGGCGGCAAAGCCCTCCTCGTAACCCGCTTGCCGAGCTTCTTCAAGCAATTCCGCAGCCGGTGGTACATGCAGTTGCTCGGAGAGCAGATCCACCTCGTCGGGCGCCGTGAATCCGCCAAGCTGCTCGCTTGCCGCGCGAATGCGTGCCAGCGAGGGAAATGCATAGCGTCGGTACGTCCTCATCGAAGTGCTTCCTCCGCCACGAGCCGAAGTTCGATGTCGCCGTCGTCGGCAAGTCTTCGTACGATGTCCATGATTTCGCGGCGCGCCGACTCGACTTTGCTCGGGATTGCGGGTTCCGTCCGGCGCAACATCTCCTCGAAGGCCTGCACCGCGCGCCGCGGCATCGAGCGCAACAGTGCGTCGCGCACAGCTGGGTCGGCACCCTTGAGCGCCACGCCCCACAGCGCCGTGTCGACATGTTCGAGAATGACGGAGATCACCTCATCATCCTGGTTCGCGATCACCGCGAAATCGTAGATAAGGTCTTCCACCGCTGCCACCAACTCCGGGTCTCGGGCACGCAGAATTTCCACCATGTGGGCGCGGTCGCCCGGCATACGGTTAATGATGTCGGCGGCCTGCCGCACACCTTCGACCGCCGTGCTTTGTGTGCCAAGGTTAGCGATGCAGCCGTCGACTACGCCTTCCAAGTCTCGCAGCAGGTCATGATCGATCTCCGTCAGACGCGCGATATCGAGCAGCACTTGCTCGCGTCGCACTTCGGGCAGCGCCTGAATCACGCGGCTCGCCTGCTCCGACGGCAGGAAGACGAGGAATATGGCTTGCATGCGTACGTGCTCATCGCGCAGGCGGTCGGCAAGCCATTGCGGCTGTGCCCACTGCAGGCGCGCCATCTTCGGGCCTATCGCGTCGCCGTAGATCTTGTTGAGCACGCTATTAGCTACCACACCGCCGAGCGCCATCTCCAGCGAGCGCTGCAAGAACGAGCGCGAAGCGCCACGTACGCCGCTCTGCTCGCGAAAATTCGTGAAGAAGTGCTCGATGGTGTTCTGCACAGCCTCCACCTTGACGCCTTGCATGCGTGACATGGCGAGTGTCACGTCCAGCAACTCCTCGCGCGAGAGACATCGCAGCACGCCCGCCGCAGCTTCCTCGCCGATGCTGAGCAGGATGATGGCAGCACGCTCCACCGCGGCAAGAGTCTGGGTTGGCGGGCCTGCCGTTATGGCGGCGTCCACGGTCGCAGGTACGTCAGTTGGTGTGCTCATCGTCTCGAATCCAGGGTTTGATGACTTCGGCAACGCGCTCAGGGTCCTGAGCTGCCAGATGCTTCAGGTGTGCGATCAGCACGTCGGCGCCGGAGCCAATCGGCGGGAGATTCGCGTCGGCCAGCAGCAGGGGCTGCGTGTCGGCGTCGGCGGCTGCCGCAAGCGCCGGGGTTTCCGGACCGCCGGGTACGGCGTTGGCGCCTTGCGACTGCGGATCGCGCCCGCCGTTGGCCCAAATGCGAAGCACCTTAAGCAGTGGGCGGAAGATGAATACGAACCCGAGTAGCGCACCCAATGCCCACGCTGCCCAAGTACCAATCGTCACGATGTTGTCGGGCTGTTTCCACCACGGCTGCGATACGGTCACCGGCGTGCCGCGGAAGTCCAGCGACGACACCGTCAGTGCATCTGCACGGTCGGCATCGATGCCCAAGCCGTTGCGCAGGATCGTGTCCACCTGCGCAAGTTGCGCCGGCGCCCAAGCCTTTCCACCGCCGGGCGCGGCGGCGTTGTTCAGAACCACCGCCACGTTCAGGCGCTTCACGCGCACGGGACTGCGCTTGATCTGTACGACATTGCGGTCGTAAGCGTATTGGCGTGTCTGCGCGTTCTTGGCCGAGTGCGGCGCTTCGGGCATGCTGGCCGTCGACGGCGGTGCCGGGCGGTTCGACAATGAACCCGGTACCCCCAACGCTGCCTGACCGATGTCCTTCTCGTCGCGAATCGCTTCCTGTGTCACCTTCGGGGCCTCGCCGTATTGCTCGCGGGTCTCTTCCACGCGATCGTGGTCCAGCTCGACGGCAACGCTCGCGCGAAAGTTGCCGTCCCCCAACACCGGCGTGAGCAACTCGCGAATATTGCGCAATACCTGTTCACGCATTTGCGCACCCAACTCGCTGTCGAGTGTGGAATTTCCCAGTACCGGATCGATCTGCGCGGACAGGTGATTGCCGGCCTGGTCTATCACCGTCACGCGGGCCGGGTCGAGGTTCGCCACGCTGCCCGCTACCAGCGCGACTATCGCCGCAATCTGCTCCTTGCTCAGCTTGCGGTTAGGCTTGAGCGTGAGCACTACCGACGCCGAACTCTTGTCGCCATCGGCCAGAATGAACGACGCCGATTTGGCAATCGATAGATGCACACGAGCCGACGACACCGGCTCGAGCGCCATCACGCTCTGCGTCAGTTCGCCTTCGAGGCCACGCCGAAACCGGACGTCCTGCACGAACTGACTGACGCCCAGCGGATCGCTCTTGTCCACCTGCTCCAGCCCCTCCGGCAATTTGGCTACCACACCCTTGGCGGCCAGCATCATGCGGGCAGCACCGAGCTTCTGCTCAGGCACCAGCACCTGGCCACTGTCCGGGTGGATACGGTACGGAATGCCATCGGCGTCCAGCGCGGCCATCATGTCGGCGGCGACCACTGCTTCCTGGGAGCCAAAAAGCGGTTTGTAGCGCGAGTCCTGACGATGCATCAGCATCATGGTCAGCGCGGCCAGGCTAATCGCCAGGATGACGATGGGCACCAGTTTGGACAGCGCCGCGGGGGACGGCAATCGGAAATGGCCGGGAGGCGCGAAGCGCGCAATCTGAGCCTTGACTTGAGCAAGCACGTTTGCGGTCCTCATCAAACCTGCATCTTGATGATGTCGTCAAAAGCACTCATGACCTTGTTGCGCACCTGGACCATTGTGGAGAACGACAGGCTTGCCTGCTGGCTGGCCAGCATGGCACCCACAAGGTCATCGCTGGCGCCCGTTTCCACGGCGGTGACGAGATCGTCGGCGTGATGTTGTTGCGCATCCGTGCCACGCACGGCCTGCTTGAGTAAATCGGCGAAGCCTCCTGCGATGTCGGCAGAAGCGGCTTCGGTTTTCGGGTCATCGTTTTTTTGGATGACGGATTGGCGAATCGAATCGAGCATCGCGCTCGAGAGGTCGACAGTCATGGCGGCTCCAGATTGGCTATGGCGCAGATTCTGGGACGTCATCCGTCGTAGAACGAGAATGTTCAACGAAACATTGATTGGCCCGCTAGCGGCGGCCCGTCACTGCTGCTCGTGCTCGATGGGGCAGAGCACGACCATATGGAGAATGAGCCGGTACACAATGGAGGAACATGGTTCGGGGCGGCTCCGCGCCCGAGCGCCCCTAGCGTCGCGCTATATGGCGAACCGGCAGTCACGCGCGGGCGCGGCAGTCATCGCCACCGTCGCAGGTCGGGTTACGCCGACCGTTTCCAGCGATCCAACACCTCGCGCCTTCGCCGAGACGCGTGGCAGGATCAGCTCGAACGCGGTGCCGCTCCCTGGCGCACTGTGCACGGCAACCGTGCCGCCGTGTCTTTCGATCACGGCCTTGACGAAAGGCAACCCCAATCCGACGCTGGCGCTGCCATCGGCCTTGCGCTCGGCCTGGAAGAACGGCTCGAACAGGCGACGGACCGTGTCGTCGGTCATGCCGACGCCGCTGTCAGCCACCGTCAGTACCAGTGCGCCGTCGCCAGCCGAGCCGATGGTGAGCGACACTACGGCACCAGGCGGCGAATACTTGATCGCGTTGTCCAGCACGTTGACGACCGCACGCATGAGCATGTCACCATTTCCGCTAACGAGGGTGTCTTCCACCAAGAATGCCGGTTCGCGCAACACGACGCCCTTTTGCTCGGCGGCGAGCCAGTTCTGGTCGATCGCCTCTTCGGCCACCTCGCTCAACGCCACCGGCTCGAATTCGGTCCGGTCGAGTCGTTCGGCACGGCTCAACTGCATGAAGTCCTTCGCAATACGTAACGAGTATGAAGCCTGCTGCCGTAGATCGCTCAGGAAAGCGCGATCCGACTCCCCGTCCGGATTACCGCCAACGGACGCGCCCCGGCGATCGATCAACGACAGGATGGCCGTCAGCGGGCTGCGCAGATCATGGGCGATATGGCGCAACATCCACTTGTCGTGCGAGACAAATCCCTTCAGATCGCAAAGGTCGATCAGACAAACCAGGTGGGACATCTGCGTGTCGCCGTCGAAAGAAGTATCCCCGCTCAGTCCACTCGACAGCCGTTCGCACATCAGCATGTAGGTGCGACCGCCCCATTCGATTTCACGACTGGCGTCTCCGCCCTTGCATACGCTCTCGGCCACGAGCCGCTCGACTTGCATGAATGGCAATCGAGCGTCGGTCAGCTCACCGGCGGAGTCCTCGTGCATTAAAGTGGCAGCCTTCGCGTTCCACACGGCAACGTGGCCGCCCATCGTGAGAAAGACTGGATACGGAAACTGGTTGACCATGTCGACGTAGAGCTTTTGCCAGCCGCGTACCTGCAGCAACGCTGCCTTGATGCCGACCAGCTCGTCGGACCGCCCGGACGGCGCAGCGACCGCGGCGACACCCTCTCGCGGATGGATCGTAGCGGCGATCGCTCCCCATTCGCGCAATTCGCCTCGCAACATCGAGAGCATGCGAGCATGTCGCTCCCACGCAAAAAAGCCGTAGATCAGCAGGCAAACAACCGGAAGCAGCCCCAGCGGCAACCAGATATGGAATACCAACATTCCCAGTGGAACGGCGAAGATCAGCGCGCCCCAGCCGAGCGCCGCCAGATGCACCGCCCGACCGGGCACAAACACGCAGATCAGTACGACGCCGAACGCGAGGATCAGATAGATCGACACCCCGACGACGGCGGGCGCTTCGCGTGCGAGATTGCCCGACGCCACGGCGTCGGCGATGAGCGCGTCGAGTTGTGAGCGCGTAACCTCGTGCGAGTTGAGCGACGAGATCTGGAACATCCCTCCGGCGCCCCACGCGTGACTACCGACGAATACCACCTTCCCATCGAACGCATCCGCAGGTACGCGTTGCTGCAGCACATCAATATCCGAATACTGCGTGAGGTGCATCGATGCCGGCAGCATTGTCATCACCGCCGGCGTGCGTGCGGCTCCGATCGACTGCGCGTACGGCCTGACGAAATCAACAACCGGCAACGGCGGCTCGATGCCCGCCACCCGCAGCGCGTCGAGCGCAACGTGTGCATAACGGACGCCTGCAGACAGACGGTAAGGTACGAAACCACTCACCACACCGTAGTGGCCCATCGTAACGATGCGCTGGCTGCGCGCGGCAGCAAGCGAACTGAGTGCCGGCGGCAGTAAGCTTGAACAGCTTCGTGCGTGCCCAGCGAGGCCTGGCTCGACCAACACGGTATGCGAACATGCTCGCATGCCGGCGCGCAGACTCGAATAATCGAACCCGGGCCACAGCGGCAAATCGAGCGTGACGCTGCGCGCCTTCCCAAGGGCGCCGAGCAATTGAGCCAAATACGCGTCCATGCCATGCGGGTCCAGTTGGGCGATCACCCCTTCGTCGATGTTGACCACCACCACCTGTCGCGTCGACCGATGCGCAACCACCTGCGCCATCATATCGAACAGCACACGATCAAGCGCACCCGACACCACGCCGCTGCCGGGGTTACCGCTCAACGCAGCCAGTGCCAGCATCGCAAGGACCACAAGGCCCCGCAAGGGGCCGATCATCATCAAGCGGGAAATGAGTGCACGCATGGAGCCACCAGCTTGCCGCAAGCTCAATCCAAGTCGTTGTCGGCACCGTCCGCCAACCGCTCGAGGCGATACCCGTAGCGATATACGCTCGAAATTCTGAGCCCGTTCGGACGCAGACGAAGGCCGTTTCTCACCCGTGTGATATAGGTTGCCAACGTGCCTACATTCGACGAATCCGCAGCACCCCAAACTTGCTTGAGCAGCACATCGCGACTCACCACGCGTCCGGCGTGCGCGAACAGGTACAGCGCAATGGAAAATTCGCGCTCAGGCAGCGAGACTTGCTCGCCGTCGGGCAACGTCGCCGTGCGCGTGGTCTCGTCCAGGATGAATCCGGAAAATTTGATTTGCTGATTGCGCTGGACCCCCGGGTACCATTTGCGCAACTGTGCGATAACGCGCGCAATCAACATTCGCTCGCTGATAGGCTTGACCAGATAGTCATCCGCCCCGCAGCTCAAGCCGTGCAGGATATCGCGCTCGTCGTCATGCTGAGTGAGCAACACAATGGGAATCAGATAGTCGACCCGCTTGCGCATGTCTATCAGTACGTCGATGCCGGTCATGCCGGGCACATCCCAATCGAGTAGAAGCATATCGACCTTCTCGTGGCCGATGCGGTCGATAAAGCGACTGCCGTCGTGCTCGACAATCGCATCGTAGCCCGCGGCCTCGAGCCAGTGCCGAACGGTTTTCGCATGTGCGATGTTGTCTTCCAGGAGCGCAATGCGCGGCTTTTTTGCATCGGCGGGTGTGACTGTCGACATGATTACGAGACTGATGAGGATTTTGGGAGGCACCCACCGACGTATCCCGTCAACACGCTATCGAACGGAATTCGTGGAGCCCACGGTTAAGCAGCGGAGTTCCCCCGCAAGGATAGACAGAATGCACACTACGAATTGTGGCGTCCTTGATGCGAAAAAATATCGCGAGGCCACAGACATTTCAGCGGGGCCGAAATCGCTCGGCACTGCGTCAGCAGCCCACGCATGCACATGGTGCGAGAAAGGCCCTGAGAGTGAAGATTAGGCGTCAGTCAAACCGAACTCGCACGTTTCTCAACACGCGTTATGCGCAACGCTCGTCACCGCCGACGAATCGCCAGCAACCTAACGGACGGGCAACCCAAGTGCGAACCGGTGGCAAGAGAAATGCCAAGTGTGAAGTTTGCGCGGCGAGACCTGAATCTCAAACCAGCTCCTTTTGGACCTGCGATACAGATCCCAATGTAGAGCTAAAGTGTGAGCGAAATCCGCCGTGCCCAATATCAGACAACTCTTATTTTCCGGAGTCGCCCCATTAGACGGGCCGGATCAATAGCATGTCGCCACGCGCGGGAACGCCAGCACAGCAGTATTCACTGGCGCTATTGCAGCGACTCATAGCGCCATCGCTCGGCACCGCTTAAATGGCAAGCCTTCCCCGCCAGCGGAGAAGCAATCTCGACGTTTGCACATCCGCCGCGCCGCATCTCCCGCTTGGCCGACTCGATTCGATTTAACGTCTGTGGATCGCCTGCCGTCTTGAACAGGCGTCGCCTCCTGACAAGTGGGCAGCGACAAACAAATACCCCCAACCTAGTCTAGATTTAAGGATTACTTACCATGCTGAGCCTGCACACCAACGCCGCCGCCATGAACATCAAGAAGGCCATCGGCAACACCAGCGGCAGCCTGAACACCACGATGACCCGCCTGGGCACCGGCTTGCGCATCAACTCCGCCAAGGACGACGCTGCCGGCCTGCAGATCGCCGTGCGCCTGCAAGCGCAAACCCGCGGCATGGGCATGGCCATGCAGAACACGCAAAATGCGTCGTCGCTGCTCCAAACCGCGGACGGCGCGATGAAGGAAGTCACCAACATTCTGTACCGCATGAAGGATCTGGCGACGCAGGCCGCTGACGGATCGTCCTCGGCAAACGAAAAGTCTGCCATGCAGGCCGAGTACGATGCGCTGGGCAAGGAACTGTCGAACATCATGAAGAACACGTCGTACGGCGGCGCCAAGCTGATGCAGAAGGAAGTGACGCAGACGGTGGTGGAAGACGGGAAAAACGTGGAGAAGGTGGTGAGAGAAGGCGGTCGCCTGACCAAGGAAATCACTTTCCAGATCGGCGCCACCAAGGACGAAACGATGACCGTCGATTTCTCCAAGCACGTCACAAACGCGGACACCAAGTTCGAGGGCCTGTCGGCAACTTACAAGGGCCCGGCAGAAGGCACGCCTGAAGTGGCCGGCGAGGAGCTGACTAAAAGCGCCAACGCGACGATCGATCTGATCAACAACGTACTTGACGACGTGGGCGCGCTGCGCTCGGCCATCGGTGCGGCAGAAAACCGCCTCGAGCACACCCACAACAACCTGGCCAACATGTCGACGAACACGGCTGACGCCGAAGGCCGCATCATGGACGCCGACATGGCATCGGAATCCGCCAAGATGAGCTCGCAGCAAGTGCTGCTGCAAGCCAGCATGTCCATGCTCAAGCAAACCAGCAGCATGAACCAGATGGTCTTGTCGCTGCTCCAGTAAGCATTGCCTCGCAATTCACTGGAGTTCAAAACCGGCCCGCCACGAGCGGGTCGTTTTTTTTGGGGTGTTCAAACTCTGTTCAACATTCTCTGCTCCATGCAGCACGCTGCCGACAATGGCGCCCACTCTTCTTCAAAACGACCCCTTGACCGTGTCAGCATCTCCCTCCCACTCCCGCAGCAGCCGAGCCGCATCTCCGGTGGTGCTTGATCCGTGCATGCTGGGGCGTCCATACCATTTGCTCGAGGATGTGCTGCAAGATATCAAGCGCAGAATCGACCACTCCCTTCATGAACGGTTCAATCTGCGCCGTGGCACGCGCTTCGTCGTCACCGAGCTCTCTGTCGCCGCGATGCGGTCGCGCAATGCGGCCGTCTGGCGCACCTATGCATGCAACCATGGGCAGATTTCAGTGCGCTGCGACCGCACGCTACTGCTGGCGCTGCTGGCCTGTCATTACGGCACTTCGCTGGACGAAGCCGTGCCGAACGCCCCGGCGCCCGTGCCGGAAACCGGGGCGGAACGGCGTTTCGCGGCACAACAACACACCGCGCTGCTAGCCGCGTTTGCTTCAGCAATGCTCGGCGACCACGCAGAGCCCTTTTTGCCAAGTGGGGACATCCTGCCCGGCCCCGGTGTCCGCGTCCTGCGCATGACCATCTTGGACCGCTTGCGCAAAGTCGGTGGCGACGTTGAATTCGCATTGGAAGAAATGTGGCTCGACCGCTTGTTTGCGCGCCTCGATGCTCAGCATCAGCGTGCTGCACCCGATAGTGCTCCGGCCAACGTGTGCATCCCGGTCACGATGTCGGTGCACGTGCTGTCCAAGAACATGCGCCTCGACGAACTGCTTCGTATGAGGCCAGGCGACGTGCTGCCTGTTCGCTTGCCCGATACCGTCGACGTGCTCGTCAACAACGTCCGCCTCTACCGCGCGGCCTTGGCCGAACACCAAGGCGCGCTGTGGATTACTTCTTTCGAACCCGTGGAGTAACCCCCCAACATGACATCGACCACCGACCTTGATCTCTCCGCGTTGGGCGATCTGGATCTGGGCGACGATCCCAAATCCATCACAGAACCTGCTTCGCCGCGCGACCCGATGCGTATGCTGCGCCGCATTCCCGTGCGCTTGACGTTGGAGGTGGGGGAAGCCACCGTACCGCTAGCCGATCTGCTGTCGTACGAAACCGGCTCGACGGTGGAGCTCAATCGCCTGGCCGGCGACCCCCTCATCATCAAGGTAAATGGTACGCCTGTGGGTTTGGGCGAAGTCGTCGTCTCGGGAGAACACTACGGGCTACGCATCATCGAACTCGACGACCTCAACTCGCTTGCGACATGAAGAATCGCGACCTCCTGCCCCACCTGGGTCTGGCGTTAGCCGTTTTCGCAGTGCCCGCACTCGTGCAAGCCGACACGCTGACGCTCACATCCGATGCCGTCGGCGGCCAAGGCTTCACGGTCAAAACTCAGATCCTCGTTCTGATGACGCTGCTCGGGCTACTGCCCGCGCTGCTGATGACGATGACGAGCTTCCTGCGCTATGTGATCGTGCTGTCACTGGTCAAGCAGGCGCTAGGCCTGCAGCAAGGATTGCCGGGACGCATCGTGACGGGTGTCGCGCTGGTGCTGACCATGCTTACGATGCGCCCGGTCGGCGAGGAAATCTGGCAAAAGGCCTTCGTGCCATACGACCAGGGCAAGATCAGCATGCAAGCCGCGCTCGCGACATCGGAACAACCGCTGGGGCGCTATATGCTCGCGCAGACGAACAAGGCCACGCTTGCGCAGATGGCCAAACTCTCCGGCACCGAAAAAATCACGGACCCGGAGAAGCAGCCGTTCCTGGTTAAATTGTCGGCGTTCGTGCTGAGCGAACTGAAGACTGCGTTCCAGATGGGCGCCATGCTGTTCATCCCGTTCCTGATCGTCGACATCATTGTCGCGTCCGTGCTGATGGCAATGGGCATGATGATGCTGTCGCCACTCGTTATCTCGCTGCCGCTGAAGCTGCTCTTGTTCGTACTGGTGGACGGATGGTCACTTACCGTCAACACCCTCATTACCAGCGTGAAGGCCTACTGATGCTGACTCCCGATCTGGCTGCCAGCTTCGCCGTCGACGCGTTGCGCCTGGTGCTCGTCATCATCCTCGTGCTGATTACACCAGGCCTGATCACGGGTGTGCTGGTGGCCATATTCCAGGCCGCGACGCAAATCAATGAGCAGACGATGAGCTTTCTTCCGCGCCTGATCACGACGCTGGTCGCACTCGCGCTGGCTGGCCCGTGGATGACCGGCCGCGTCATGCATTACACGGTTGAGATCTTCAGCCGCGCCGCGCAACTGACCGGGTGACTCGGCAATGGAAATTGTCCTTGCCCAGCTCCTGCCGCTCGCGAACACGATCTTCTGGCCTTTCTGCCGAATCGCTGCCGCGCTGGCCGCGTCGCCGATCCTGGGTGACGCGATGGTCCCTGTGCGCATTCGCCTGCTGATCGCCCTCATCCTCGCATTAGCCATACAGCCCGGTATTCCGGCGATGCCCGTGATCGACCTGCTGCAGTTCGAAGGTGTGGCTGCCGTGGCCGAACAGGTCCTGATAGGCGGCCTGCTCGGCTTCGTGTTCCATCTCGTGCTGAGCGCGCTGCAGATTTTCGGTACCGTCGCGTCGTCGCAATTGGGCCTGTCCATGGCGCAGATCAACGACCCGATGAATGGTCAGATGGCCGACGTACTCACCAGCGTCATGTACGTGGTATTCATCCTGCTGTTCTTCGCCGTTGACGGCCACCTGATCCTGACGGCTGTCATCGCGCGCAGCTTTGCAGTCTGGCCGGTCGGTCGTTTTGCCTTCGACCTCGACGCGCTCAAGCATCTCGCATTCGCAGTAGGCTGGGTGTTCTCCGCCGCCGTGGCGTTGGCGCTTCCGGTGATGTTCGCTACGCTGGTCGTACAAGTCGGCCTGGGCCTCCTCAATCGCGTAGCACCCGCACTGAATCTTTTTGCGTTGGGCTTTTCGATCACGACCATGTTCGGGCTGTTACTGCTGACGCTGCTATTGCCGTCACTGCCGGATCACTACGGTCGCATGGTGGAGCACGTTCTAGAACTCTACGACCGACTCGCGACGCGGCCCCTCGGCAACGGGGGAATGCAATGAGCGAGCAACAAACCGGCGACAAGACAGAAAAGGCCACCCCGCAGAAACTGCGCAAAGCCAGAATGGAAGGCCAGGTTGCACGTTCGCGAGATATCGGCACGTGTGTGGGAATTCTGATTGCTCTCAAGCTTATCGTCGTACTAGCCCCGGCGTGGCTGGTTGAACTCAAGCACATTTTCGGGTTGTCGTTTGCAGACCTTTCCGGCGACGACAGGATCGGCAATGCGGCGTCGATGCTATTTCCCGCAGCGGCGCTGCTATTGTGCAAGATGCTTGCCCCGCTGGCCGCGGTGCCCGCCAGCATCATCGTCGCGTCGTTGGTACCGGGCGGCTGGACCATAAGCCACAAAAACGTCATGCCGAAGCTGAACCGCTTGAACCCGCTTTCCGGGCTCAAGCGCCTGGTGTCCGGCAAGCATTACCTGCAGTTCGGCACGACCGTGCTCAAGGCCCTCGTGTTGATGGCCACGCTCTTCATCGTCTGCCGCTCCAACTTGAGCGGCTTCATCCGCTTGCAAGGCGCGCCGCTCGCCGACGCACTGACCGGTGGGGCAAGCCTGTTCCTGACCTCTGCGCTCACGCTGACGTGCATCATCATCGTGTTCGCACTCGTCGACATACCGGTACAACAAATCATCTTCAAGCGCGGCCAGCGCATGAGCAAGCGTGACATCAAAGATGAGATGAAGCAGTCTGAAGGAAAGCCCGAGGTCAAGAGCCGCATCCGCCAAATCCAGCGCCAGCTCGCGCGCCAGGGGATCCGAAAGACCGTGCCAACCGCCGATGTGGTGGTGATGAACCCGACCCACTATGCAGTCGCACTCAAGTACGACGTAACGCGCGCACAAGCGCCGTACGTAGTAGCCAAGGGAGTAGATGAGGTCGCGCTGTTCATTCGCGACGTCGCCCGAGGGCACAACGTCGAGGTGCTCGAACTGCCGCCGCTGGCCCGCGCGATCTACCACACCAGCCAAGTCAATCAGCAAATTCCGGCAGAGCTGTATCGCGCCGTAGCAAAGGTGCTGTCCTACGTGCTGCAGATCAAGGCATTCCGCAGCGGTGGACGCGACGTTTCACCCTCGCTGCCCACTGGCATCACCATTCCCGAACACTTGCAAAAGTCTCAATCCCGATGAACGTGCTCGACCTATTCAGGCGCCTGAAGTTTGCTGCGCCTCTCGCCCTGTTCACCATCTTGGCGATGGTAATCCTGCCGCTTCCGCCAGCTGCATTGGACATCATGTTCACGTTCAACATCGTGCTGTCCATTGTGGTGGTCATGGTGGCCGTGACCGTCAAGCGACCGCTGGACTTCTCGGCCTTCCCGACCATTATCCTGGCTGCCACGCTGATGCGCCTGACATTGAACGTCGCATCGACACGCGTAGTTTTGCTTAATGGCTACACGGGTGCGAGCGCAGCCGGTCAAGTGATCGAATCGTTCGCCAATGTAGTGATTGGCAGCAACTTCGTGGTCGGCCTGGTTGTCTTCGTGATCCTGATGATCATCAACTTCGTCGTGGTCACCAAGGGTGCGGAGCGCATCTCGGAAGTGTCGGCGCGTTTCACCCTCGACGCGCTGCCCGGCAAGCAGATGGCCATCGACGCCGATCTGAACGCCGGTGTCATCACACAGGCACAAGCCCAGCAACGCCGCAAGGACGTTACGACCGAAGCCGACTTTTACGGCGCCATGGATGGCGCCTCGAAGTTCGTGCGCGGCGACGCCATCGCCGGCATTCTGATTCTCATCACGAACATGATCGGCGGCGTGATCATCGGCGTAATCATGCACGGCTTGCCTGCAGGCGAGGCATTCCACAAGTATGCGCTGCTGGCCATCGGGGACGGCCTGGTCGCGCAAATACCCGCCCTCCTGCTGTCCGCCGCCGCCGCGGTCATTGTCACCCGCATCGACGATGCACGCGACTTCGAGGAACAGGTCGGCCAGCAATTGCTGGCTTCGCCGTTGGTGCTGTTCAGCGCTTCCGCACTGATGGCCGCGCTGGGTCTGATCCCGGGCATGCCGACATTGGTGTTTCTGTGCTTTGCAGCAGTGCTCAGTTACGTCGGCTATCGGATGACGCAGCGTACTTCGCCCTCCGCCGCGGTCGAGGCGGAAGAAACCGCCCGTGTCATGCAAGCCACGCTAGCCGCGCCCGGCAGCGAATCGTTCGACTGGAGCAGCCTGCCGTATGTGGACGCGCTTTCGGTATCCCTCGGCTATAAGCTGGTGGAGATGTTGGACCGCGCTCAGGGCGCGCCGCTGGTGCGCCGCCTGCATGGCACCCGACAAACCCTGTCGGAACAGCTCGGCTTCCTGCTACCGGCCATCGGCGCGCGCGACGACATGAGCCTGCCCCCCTCCAGTTACACCATCGTGCTCAATGGCACCACACTGGCTCAGGCCCAAGTGCAACCTGGAAAGCTGATGGCCATTCCGTCACCTACCGTCTACGGGGAACTGGATGGCACACCCGACATCGACCCTGCCTACGGCATGCCCGTCACGTGGATCGAGCCCGACCAGAAGGCCCATGCCCTCGGCCTCGGCTACCAGGTCGTCGATTGCGCGACGGTGATCGCCACGCATGCGGCCAAGTTAATTCGCGAAACGATTCCCGACCTGTTCAGCTACGATCATGTGACCGCCATCATCGAACGCCTGATGGCCATTGCGCCAGCGCTGGCCGATGCGCTGGGAAAATGCCTCACGCACAGTCAGTTGCGCAAGGTGTTCCGTACGTTGTTGGCCGAGAACGTGTCGATCAAGGACATCGAGACCGTGTCCGCCACGCTGGTGGAGGCCGCGGAAACCACCAAGGATCCGCTACTGCTCGTGGCCGAAGTCCGCTGCGCACTGCGTCGCCAGATCGTGGCCGGACTTGGCGCCCAGCACGAGGCGCTCCAGGGTTTCAGCCTGACGGTGGAACTCGAGAACATTCTGCTGAATGCCCTAAGTCTCGCGGAGCAATCGGGAACCCGTGTGCCGCTGGACAATTTCCCGGTCGAACCGAATGTGCTCTCGCAGTTGCAGACCCATATGCCGGCGGTGGTCGAACAATTGAAACAAATGGGCGCCGCCCCAGTGCTGATCGTGGTGCCACGCATTCGCCCGATGCTCGCGCGGTACGCCAAACTGTTCTCTCCGGACCTAACCGTCCTGTCGTACAACGAAGTTCCCGACAACAAGGAAGTCAGCATTGTCGGCACGCTTGGATGACGCCCCTGCCATGATCGCTACGGCGGCCTTGCCGGCTCTTCTATTCCAACCTGTGACAGGCAATCGATTTTCGGTCGTCTGACCCAACCTCGTTACGCTGTTCGTTTTAACCACCACCTGAAGGACTCGAAATTTTTATGTTTCTTCCGTTTCTGTTGTCACTCGCATCGTTCGTCTCAATGATATACGGTACGCGTTCACGTACGATCTCTTTGTTCGTCGTCGCACTGATCTCCACACTTTTCTCATTCTCTCATCACGCGACAGATTCGCTCAATCTATCCCTCTAAATGACATCGCGATAATGGAAATGAAGATTCTACGAAACGATAGCAACGACAACGCGACGACGAACAATACGCTAGATGTTCTTGCATTAATTGCGATTAGTGCATCACTGCTCATCGCATTCTATTATCAACTTGCATTCAATGAGCTACCCTGTCCACTTTGCTTACTGCAGCGCGTCGGATTGATCCTCGCCGGGATCGGATTCGCAATGAACGTCAGATACGGTGTACGCGGCACACATTATTGCTGCGTGCTCGTCAGCGCTGTCGTAACCGGCGTCATCGCAGGTCGTCAGGTACTGCTACACATCGCACCTGATTCGGGAGCGTATGGTTCAGCTCTGTGGGGCTTGCATTTCTACACATGGTGCTTTATCGCGTCGGTTTTGATCATTTTGTATGTTTCCTTGCTGCTTTCCGTCCGCCGCACAAGCAATACTGTGCAACCCGTGTCGATGAGTACCCGCGGGCGAATCGCGATGGCAGTCTTCGGGCTTACGATCATCGCCAATCTCATATCGACGTTACTCGAATGCGGTGGCGGTCAGTGCGCGAGCGATCCCGTCGTGTACGAACTGCTCGAACGTCTTCTAAACAATTGAGTATTCCGTAATGCGGACCGTATTTCTATGATAAATGATGGTATTTTAAAAAATCAATAGCTCAAGTGATACGCTCGTCCAAGCACCTGAGGAACTCCGGCGCATCCATCAATTCGATCCCGCACATTTGAAATTGCAGCCAGTAACTCGCTCAAAGTATGTGTGGCATCGAAATCGATGCCACACATACCGACCATACGGCGCAACGCGTGTTGGGGGTGTCAAGTCATTGAATAGGTTGACAGTATCGAGGCGCTAGCATGCCCGATGCATCGCATCGGGCGTTTTGTATTTCAGGGCTGCATGTGATCGTTCAGGGGTGTAGATGCGCGCCGACTGCTCGACCGTCTTGACGGCTTGAGCAAGGTCAGCGAGACGTTACAAGAGGAACTCGTACTGGGAGGATGCCGTTGATCCATTCGGCCAACTGGTTCTGATAGCAGTCCTAGCCATCCGTCCGTCTTCGAATAGCGCAGGCGTGACGCCGGAACTGATCAAGCAACTGGTGCCCGGGGCACTGGACGGCGACGATCAATGAGCAATTGGCCGCACTCAAGAAGGCGATCTTCGAGCGTGCGCTGGGCGGCGAACTGACCCACCACTTGGGTTACGAGAAGGGTGAAGCCAAGCCAGCGAGTAGCACGAACCACCGCAACGGCACCAGCCGCAAGCGCATCAAGACCGACGACGGCCTGCTCGACGTCGAGATTCCGCGCGACCGCGAATGCACCTTCGATCCGGTGCTGATCGCCAAGGGCGAGCGACGCTTCACCGGCTTCGACGACAAGATCATTGCGATGTACGCACGCGGCATGAGCGTGCGGGAGATTCAGGGTTTCCTGCTGGAGATGTACGGCATCGAGGTGTCGCCGGACTTCATCAGTACGGTGACCGATGCCGTGATCGACGAAGTGCGCGAATGGCAGCAGCGGCCGCTCGAGCCGATGTACCCGGTCGCGTTCTTCGACGCCTTGCGAGTCAAGATCCGCGACGAAGGCGTCGTGCGCAACAAAGCGATCTACCTGGCGCTGAGCGTGCGCCGCGACGGCACACGCGACGTGTTGGGCCTTTGGATGGAGCAGACCGAGAGGGCCAAGTTCTGGCTGAGGGTAGTGAACGACCTTAAGCTGCGCGGCGTGCAGGATATCCTGATCGCCGTGGTCGACGGCCTGAAGGGCTTCCCGGAAGCGATCAACACGGTGTTCCCGGAAACGACGGTCCAGACCTGCATCGTGCATCTGATCCTGAACTCACTGGACTTCGCCAGCTGGAAAGACAGGAAATCGGTCGCAGCGGCGCTCAAGGAGGTCTATCGGGCACCGTCGGCGAAAGCCGCCGCCATGGCGCTGGATGCGTTCGATACGAGCCCCTGGGGTACAAAATACCCCCCGATTGCCGCTCTGGCGCCGGGCCTGGGATCAGGTGATTTCGTTCTACGCCTTCGCGCCCCACATCCGGAAAATTGTATATACGACAATCTTAGCGGCAAGCAGTCATCTGTTCGCATTCCTATTCGGCGAGCGACGCACCTCGCCATTAGCTGAGATTTTTAGCCGCTCCCTAGCACATGACGTTTCTGACACGGCCCTGACTTGAGAATCAAGCCCTTTTTTCGTCCAGTCCAAAATTTCTCGCACATAGGCCCATACCACATCAGGCATATTCCGAAAATCGCTTGTGCTCATCGGTGCCAACCACTTGTCCAGCGTCTTGATCGGAACGCTGATACGCTCTGCGAACTCCATACGCGTCATGCAGAGTGACGCCATCGCATCGCGGAGAAACACCTGCTGCGTGATCTCAGGAGGCGACTTATTGGTGGCCATTCGCGTCCCCTCGCTTACAAGTCCAGATCGGGCGTCGGAGACGCATCCGGATCATCGGGCCTTTGTTCCTGATCAGGCGTCAAAAGCTCCCGCACGACTGCAACGAAATTTTCCGCCTGCGTAACCGCCCAACGCGCCTTGTCCATGGGGATATTACCGACGCCATAATCTGCGATGCCGCGCAAACTCTCGACTTGTCTCAGTGATCGGCCGTATTCGGGCTGCACAAGCCCCTGATTCACAAGCTTTAGACCAAATGCCGCGATCACGCCGCTATGGGTTGCCGGCGATTGCTCAACGACTCCAACGCCGAGCAACGCGGCATGAGCGGCGTCGAACATCGCATAGTACGCGCGATTGCATGCGCCCTCGCGCCCACCGACCTGCAGCAATACATGGGCCTCCGCCAACGCGCGTACGGCTTTTGCCATATAGTCCGCGGAAGTCATCCTCATAGCGTGATTCCTTCGCGGCGGATGTTCTCGATCAAGACCGGATTACTGAACCGTTCCGGGTGCTCCAGTTCGTCCTCCCAAATCGGAAGGGCGCCGACCAGCACTCCCGTTTCCAGCAATACGTCAAACGACGTCCCCGCCATGTCCAGCACGATGTCCGTGCGTTCACCGTGAACGCCGCTCAGGATGACTGCGATATCAGCGTCGCTTTCGTCGGTATGCTCGTGACGCGCTCGGCTACCAAAGAGGATTGCCCGGCGGACCGGGTAGCGCTGCGCGATACGTTTCAGGAACACATCGGCCGCATGGGCGGTTTCAGGATCGACAGCCACGTCCATGTTGCTCTCCTCGACGAGACTTACTGTTATACCCCCCCAATGGGGGGTCTTGCAAGACAAATTCCCTGCCATGACAATCTCTCCATCAGCAGCACATGTGCGTGTCGACGCCAAGATCGATACGCAGTCACACACGTGGGAAGTACTCCAATACAGCCACGCGACACTTCGAGTGCAGCAACAGGTCCGGAACGGACGCGAGCACTTCGGACACGCACTGAAGTATTCGACGCAACGGCGCGAACGGCCGCTTGCTCCGCTTCGGAAGGAATATCGCTCATCTTGATCTCACGGATCGATCAGGCTGATTGATTGAGGACTTCGACCTCAAAGCCCTCCGGCCAGCCGTAATTCAAGACGCGCATCGCGTCCTCGGTGATCAGTTCAGGCACGACGTCTGTGTAGTCCGCGTCAAGCGGCGTGATCATCACGATCGCGCATGATTGTTTTTGCTGCTGCAATCTGCCCGGCCAACCGCTTCAGTTCTGCCGTCCACTCGCGGACTTGCCGCTCAAGGACCTGCTGCTCGTTGTAACTCTTCGTCATCCGTTTTCGGGATTCTCTTTCAGTGCCTCGACGCCATACAGTATTCGTGCTCGGAGGCACCGCGTTGCTCGTCCCAATCCAACAGCTCTCAAATAAAGCATGCTCGGCGAAACCATCCAGACATATCGCGCCCCGTGAATTTTCACAACACCAGCAAGGCGCGGTCATTCATGCATTTTTTCCCCCTCAGGCCTAACGCCCAAAATACCACCGGCGTCTATCAGCCTTGCTCACCATCCGTAGCTCACCGGTAACTTATCGGACACTTCACCGCAACACCGCCTCACGCGCAGTCAACCATGAGCAAAGCACGCGGCGGCGGCGCCGCGTCACCCTCGTCGCGATTTCTTGTCGCCGGCCTGCGCTGCAATGCAATAAAGCGTCACCCGTCTCGACGCTGGCAAGCCAACACGAGTGTCGCGCGGCGCGCCGAGTCCCATCTCACTACGCAGCCTGCGGTCAGCCCGGAGCATGGCACGCACCCGACTCCCAGCTTCGCGCCCTTGACCCGCGACCGTAGCCGATAGCGGGCAGCCATCAAGGGGCGCGGGACCGTGTTGCCCGCCCCCTCCCGCGCCTTTTTCCTTGACGCCTGCCCGCTATCGGCTCCTTCAGTCGCACGGGCGGGAACCCGGGAGTCAGGCGGCAGCAACGCCAACCCCGAGTTCCACCGGGAGATATCCAGCCGCAACGGCATGACATATCTCCTCGCTCGGTTCAAGTCCTCAACCTTGACTGTGGAGAACGTCATGCAACTCGCTTCCTCTTTCCATTACTGCGCACCGATGCTGCGCGCCAGTGCCCCCCTCTCAGACGACCAGATTCGCCGTGTGGCCCCGTCCATCTTCGCGGACGGCAAGCACGAAAGCCGCTCCGAGCGCTACACCTACATTCCCACCATCGACGTTCTGCGCGGCCTGCGTAATGAGGGCTTTCAACCGTTCATGATCTGTCAGACCCGCGTGCGCGACTCCAGCAAGCGCGAATTCACGAAACACATGCTTCGGCTGCGCCATGCCGACCAGATCACCGGTGAGGAAGCCGATGAAATCGTGCTGCTGAACTCGCACGATGGCACCAGCAGTTACCAGATGCTCGCCGGCACATTCCGCTTTGTCTGCCAGAACGGCATGGTCGCGGGCGAGAACATCGCCGATATCCGCGTGCCGCACAAAGGCAACGTGGTGCAGAACGTGATCAACGGTGCGTTCGACGTGCTCGACGGGTTCGAACTGATCCGCGAACAGAAAGACGGCATGCGATCGGTAACGCTCGACCGCGACGAACAGCAGGCGTTCGCCCGCTCCGCGCTCGCGCTGCGGTACGACCCAACCGACGCCGAAGCGCCTGCTCCCGTCAGCGAAAGCCAGTTGCTGGCCCCGCGCCGCTTCGAGGATCGCCACGACGACCTCTGGACCGTCTTTAACCGCGTGCAGGAAAACCTGACCAAGGGTGGCCTGCGTGGCCGCTCCCGCTCGGGCCGTGCGATGTCCACGCGCCCCATTACCGGCATCGATCAGAGCGTGAAGCCCAACCGTGCGCTGTGGATGCTCGCCGATGCGATGCGGCAGATGAAGGCATAACGACTGACGGGCGGTGTTTGCTCGTCGCCCGGCTGTTCGGTTCTGCAGGCAATGGCGGCCGCTAACGTCAAAAAACAAGCCAAACTGGAGGTCTCGGCACATGCAAGAATTCGCCAGACTCGCCTGGAAACGAGAATATTTTTGCCTTTGTGCGCGAGCAAGCGCGTATTCAAGTGTGCGTGCCCACAAGCACCGGGTCACACCGCCGATCACACTATCGATTACGTTTCCAAGGCAACGACCACATCTGAAGTTTGATGCAATCGGGCGTACACGTTTTTACGGATGCTAACGGCGGAACTCTGATCGATTGATTTAATCCTCGCGCCTTGTCGTTCCGCTTCGATACTGGCGCACCTGATTTGCGTTCGGACGATCGCCCTTCTTGCGCGATACGAAACCTGTGCGCTCTGCGCGATCGCTCTCAGCATTCGGTTTTCCTGTGGCAACAGATCAACCGATTGCCACGGATCCGCACATGCGGCTGGGACATTTTTCGCATTGTTCAGTTCGCTTTGCTGTATGGCTCACACAATTTTCCTGCGCAAGCCGATTCGTCCTTTCTGCAGCCGAGCTCTGTTTTTTCCATGCAGCAAAACTCACCAAGCCCGTGGGATTAGCGAACTTCAAAAGCAAAGACATTAAAAGGAGGTAACGCAGGATAGGCTTGCGCCGGTTTTTGGCGCCACGCACGCAATCGTACGACACGAGCAATACGTCACCGAGGTATCTCCCGACTTCATCATCTCGGTCACCGACGAGGTAATGGCCGATGCGCTGAGCTGGCAGAGCCGCCCGCTTGAGACGATGTATCCGGTGGTCTTCTTCGACGCGCTGCGGGCCATATCCGCGACGACGGCGTGGTCAGCAACTAGGCCGTCTCCGGCCTTAGGCATCCAGGCCGACGGCCAGCTCGACGTGCTGGGCCTCTGGATCGAACGGACCGAGGGCGCCAAGTTCCGGCTCAAGATGTTCAACGAACGCACGCCTGCCAGGACGTTCTGATCGCCGTGGTCGATGACTTGAAGGGGCTCACCAAAGCCATTAGCGCGGCTATCCGCGGACCACAGTTCAGACCTGCGTCGTCGACAAGCACGCTCCGATTACGGCGCAAACAGAAAGCGTACGTTTTCTGTACTCATGCCAAGCAAAACCGACAAACGATCGCCCCATCGCCGCCATGCATCGCGCATCTGCGCGTCATAGTCGAACTGCAGATAGATTCGATCAAGCGGATCGTTGCGCGCGTGGTTCAAGCACCGATGCACAATGCTTTCTGGGATGCCGAGAGACTGCATCATAGTCCCGCACGTCCGGCGCAAGTCATGACATTTCCACTGGCCGCCCGCGACAGTGAGCGCATCGGTTGCCGTTGTGCGACCTTCTGTCGGTGCATCCTTCGGGCGTTGCCGGTCATGGATCGCCCCGCAGGTCGTATGAATACTGACGTGCGGCAGTTTGCCCTTTTCCGAGGGAAACACGTATTCGCGGCGTGCGTTGCCTTCGGGCACGCCGGCGCGCACGGCTTGCTGCGCTGCAAACTGTGCCAGAGCGAAATCGGACAGATGAATCGTAATCGCCGTGTTCGATTTCGTGTGTTCCTTTGGAATCGTCCACGTTCGTGCTTTGAAGTCGAGATCGATCCAGCGCGTCAGGAGTGTTTCGCCGACGCGCGTTCCGCATGCGAGCATCACCCATACCGCTGACACGATGGAACGCGGAAGTCGCGCGGCCGGAATCAGTTCACCGAGTGACTGGATTTCATCGTCCGTGAGTGTGCGGTTACGCTCATTGCCACGCACCGGATCGTAATCACCTGAAACGACATCCTCTTTCGCAAGCGCAAGCACGTCGCAATCGATCAGCAAGCGCTTCCACGGCTGATTACGTTCGCCCCATCGAACCATTTGCTGGATCGTTATCAACATCTCGACCGCTTGACGGTTGTGTCCCACGTCGGAAATCGCGGTAAGCAGCGGCAGAACGTTCGACGCAAACACGTCTGCGATCCTGTGTGTACGGAGAGAGGGCAGCACATGCCTTTCCATCCCACCTCGAAGCAATTTACCGCCATCCTTTCGACCCTTTTTGCCGCGTTTCTTGTTGATGGTCACAAACCATGCATCGAATAAATCGCCGAACGTGAGATCTGCCGTCGCCGCTTTTTCGACCTTGGTCTGGCGTTCACGCTTCTTCGCTTCGAGATAGTCGACGCCGTCGCGCGCCTGGGAGCGAATCATCGCGGCTGCCGTGCGTGCATCCTCTAGCGACAGCTGCGCAACGCTCGAGCAGCGCCCCCATACCTTGCCCAGCGGCTTGTCGCGTTGCTTGCCATTGATGCTGACGCGAACAAACCACGTTTTCCCGCCGGTCGGGCCGACGCGCAGGAACAGTCCACGCCCATCCGACAGGAAATACCGCTTTCAAGTCGCCCTTGCGGCTTCGATTTGTCTGACCGTCAGTGCACCCATGATCGCCCTCCATCGATTTCGTCATCAGGTCGGCCCGCGCATCCAAGCAGAGCCTACCCGACACGACGAACACTAAAAAGACACTAAAAAGTTGCGGCTCGTGCCGGATTTCCGTGGAAGTGAACGGACCACGAATACCCGGCAAACCCTTGTCAGACGGGGATTTGACGGATTTCACCGGAACTATTCGGAACACCCAGAAAATAATCACGATTCATTTAACTTTCCGTGAGGACTTCGACACCGGCCGCCGCCTACGATGGGCGCATGTTTTCAGGACCTGCTTCCAGGAGCCCATCATGCCCACCCGCAGACATCTGCTGTTCGCCGGCGCCACCGGCCTCGCCGCGCTCGCGGCGCTGTCGTCCGCCGGCCGCCGCGCGCTGGTCGGCCGCGCGTTCGCCGCGCCGCCGGCCGGCTCGCCGAAGGCCGTCCCGTTCGAAATCACGCTCAGCGACGCCGAATGGCATCGCCGGCTCACGCCCGCCCAATACACGGTCCTGCGCGAAGCCGGCACCGAGCGGCCGTTCACCAGCCCGCTGAACGACGAGCACCGGAACGGCACATTCGCGTGCGCCGGCTGCGACCTCGCGCTGTTCTCGTCGGCCACCAAGTTCGACAGCCATACGGGCTGGCCGAGCTTCTGGAAACCGCTCGATCATGCGGTGGGCACCAACACCGATGCGTCGTTCGGGATGGTCCGCACCGAGGTGCACTGCCGCCGCTGCGGCGGCCATCTCGGCCACGTGTTCGACGACGGCCCCGCGCCGACCGGCCTGCGCTACTGCATGAACGGCCTCGCGCTCGCGTTCCACCCGGCTGCCGCCTGATCCGGCCCCACTCCCATCCGACTGGAGAACGCATCATGCTCCTCATCGTTCTTGCCTATCTCGGCGGCGTGCTCACGATCCTGAGCCCGTGCATCCTGCCGGTGCTGCCGTTCGTGTTCGCGCGCGCCGACCAGCCGTTCGTGCGCACCGGCCTGCCGCTGCTCGCCGGCATGGCGCTCACGTTCGCCGTCGTCGCGACGCTTGCCGCCGTCGGCGGCGGCTGGGTCGCGCAGGCCAACCAGGCCGGCCGCTGGATCGCGATCGTGCTGCTCGCCGTGTTCGGCCTGACGCTGCTGATGCCGCGTTTCGCGGAACACCTGACGCGCCCGCTCGTCGCCGCCGGCAACCGGCTCACCGGGTTCGCGCAACGCGACGGCCGCCCGGCCGGCCCTGCGTCGTCGCTGCTGCTCGGCGTCGCGACAGGCCTGCTGTGGGCGCCGTGCGCGGGCCCGATCCTCGGCCTCGTGCTGACCGGCGCCGCGCTGCGCGGCGCGAGCGTCGGCACGACGCTGCTGCTCGTCGCGTATGCGGCCGGCGCGGCGACGTCGCTCGGCGTCGCGCTCGTGATCGGCGGCAAGGTGTTCGCCGCGATGAAGCGCTCGCTCGGCGCCGGCGAATGGATCCGGCGCGGGATCGGCGCGGCGCTCCTGGCCGGCGTCGGCGCGATCGCGCTCGGCCTCGACACGGGCGCCCTCGCGCAACTGTCGACGGTCACCACGGGCGGGCTCGAAACGAAGCTCGTCGACCGCCTCGGCGGCCGCTCGAACGGCGCGCCGGCGGCAGCGGCCCCGAGCGCCGCTACCGACAACGCGACGGGCGGCGCGATGATGGCCGCCGCAGTGGATGACGCGCAGGCCGGCGGTGGTGCGATGGCCGGCAGCGCGATGATGCGTGCGGCCGGCGCCACCGCGGCCGCGCTGCCGGTCGAAGGCACGCTGCCGTCGCTCGACGGCGCGGTGCAGTGGCTGAACTCGCCGCCGCTGACGGCGGCCGGGCTGCGCGGCAAGGTCGTGCTGGTCGATTTCTGGACGTATTCGTGCATCAACTGCCTGCGCACGCTGCCGTACACGGCTGCGTGGGCGCGCAAATACGCGCCGTACGGGCTGGTCGTGATCGGCGTGCACGCGCCGGAGTTCGCATTCGAGCGCGACATCGGCAATGTGAAGAAGGCCGTTCACGACCTCGGTATCGACTACCCGGTCGCGATCGACAACGGCTATTCGATCTGGCGCGCGTTCAACAACGAATACTGGCCCGCGCACTACTTCATCGATGCGCAAGGGCGGATCCGCCATCACCACTTCGGCGAAGGCGAATACGCGCAATCGGAACGCGCGATCCAGTCGCTGCTCGCCGAAGCCGGCCACCCGGACGCGCTGAACGTGCCGCTCGGGCTCGCCGGCGCACCAGCGAAGGGCGCGCTCGCGGCGGCCGACAGCGCGGACGTCCGTTCACCCGAAACGTATGTCGGCTATGCGCGTGCGGAAAGCTTCGCGTCGCCGGGCGGTGCCGTGCGCGATGCCGCACACCGTTACGACGCGCCGGCCCGGCCGGCGCTCAACGACTGGGGCCTCACGGGCACGTGGAACGTCGGCGCCGAGCGCGCGTCGCTCGCCGCGCCGGATGGCCGGATCGTCTACCGCTTCCATGCACGCGACCTGCACCTGGTGCTTGGCCCGGGCACGAACGGCCGGCCCGTGCGCTTTCGCGTGACGCTCGACGGCGCGGCGCCCGGCGCCGCGCATGGCACGGATGTCGACGCGCAGGGCTACGGCACCGTCACGGGCCAGCGCCTGTACCAGCTCGTCCGCCAGCCCGGCGCGATCGCCGACCGCACGTTCGCGATCGAGTTTCTCGATCCCGGGGTCGATGCGTATGCATTCACTTTCGGCTGATCGCACGCCGCCGCCATCCCTGCGCCGCCTTTCCCAACGCATTCCGAAGGAGCAAAAGATGAACCCGATCCCTACCCGCGATGCCGCCGCACGCCGGCGCGCGACCATGCTGCGCCGCATCGGCGCCATCGCCGTCGCGGCGGCCGCCGTGTTCGGCTACCAGCGCATCGTCAATTCCGCGGAGCCGATGCGCACCGTGCCCGCGCCGACGCTCGACGAAACGCCCGGCGCGTCGCACGACGAGACGGCCGTGTTCGCCGGCGGCTGCTTCTGGGGCGTGCAGGGCGTGTTCGAGCACGTGAAGGGCGTGAAGCAGGTAACCGCAGGCTACGCGGGCGGCGCATCCGAAACCGCGCACTACGCGCTCGTCGGCTCGGGGCTGACCGGGCACGCGGAATCGGTGCGCATCGTCTACGACCCGACCCAGGTCACGTACGGCCGGCTGCTGCAGGTGTTCTTCTCGGTCGCGCACGATCCGACCGAGTTGAACCGGCAGGGCCCCGACGAAGGCTCGCAGTACCGCTCCGCGATCTTCCCGACCACGGCGCAGCAACGCACGGTCGCCACCGCGTACATCGCGCAGCTCGGCGGCGCGCATGTGTTTCCGGCGCCCGTGGTCACGCGTGTCGAAGCCTACAAGGGCTTCTATCCGGCCGAGGCCTATCATCAGAACTACCTCGAACTGCACCCCGACGCGCCGTATATCGCGTTCAACGACCTGCCGAAGGTCGCCGGGCTGAAGCAGCGCTTCCCGGCGCTGTACCGTGCCGACCCGGTGCTGTGGCGCGAAGCCCGCTTATGAGTCGTTGATGAGTCGTTTATAAGCCGCTTGTGACCGTCCGCTCGCTGCATGACGGGGCGGACGCCCGCCGCCCAGCAGAGCCGCGGGCACACCGCACCGGCGGCTCCCGTTTGCGCCGGATCAACGAACCGGCGGACGCGATGCCGGGGCAAACCCGCATCGCATCCGCCGCGATCGGCAACTTCGCGTAGACTCTCCTGATTCCCGCCGCTTCTTGCGGCGCTCGACATTCAGTCCAGCCAGGAGGCGTCACGCATGCGCGCAGTGCCTTTGCCTGACAGCAACACCCTCGAAGAACCGTCCACCGGCGCGGTCGTGCGCGACCTGCGCCGCGTGCCCATTCACCCGGATCACTGGTACCCGCTCGCGTGGTCGCGCGAGCTCAAGCGCGGCAAGACGCTCGGCGTGCGCTTCGCCGGCGATCCGATCGTGCTCGTGCGCACCGAATCGGGCGCCGTGTATGCGCTCGAAGATCGTTGCGCGCACCGCCAGGTGCCGCTGCACGCGGGCGTCGTGAGCGGCGAAACGCTGCGCTGCTGCTATCACGGCTGGACCTACGCGTGCGACAGCGGCCGCTGCGTCGACGTGCCCTACCTCGGCCGCGAGCGCTTGCCCAACGGCGTGCGCGCGTATCCGTGCCGCGAGGCCCACGGGCTGATCTTCGTGTTTCCGGGCGACGCCACGCTCGCCGACGAACGGCCGTTCCCCGCGCTCGAATCGGCCGACAACCCCGCGTACAAGACGCGCCGCTTCGGCCGCGAGGTCAAGTGCCACTACTCGTTCATGCACGAGAACCTGATGGACATGAACCATCAGTTCCTGCATCGCAAGCAGATGGGGCAGATGCGCGCGCGCTCCGTGGGCCGCCGCCGCGGCGACGACTGGGTCGAGGTCGACTACACGTTCGCGCGGATGGAAGGCAAGCAGCCGGTCGGCGAGGCGCTCGTGTTCGGCGCGAGCAAGAAGCCGGCCGACCAGTCCGACAAGAGCGTGATGACGGTGCGCACCGGCTACCCGTACCAGACGTTGCAAATCCGTTCGAGCGAAGGCACGCTCGTGATGGACCTGTGGATCGTCTACGTGCCGCTCGACGCCGAGCAGCGCACCAACCGCACGTTCGGGCTGCTGTCGATCCACAAGCCCGGCATCCCGTTCGCACTCGATCTCGCGTGGCCGCTGCTCGTGTGGTTCACCGAGCGCATCTTCCGCGAGGATCGCTGGATCGTCGAGCGCGAGCAGGAAGCGCACGACGCCCAAGGCGCCGACTGGAACCACGAGGTGTTTCCGGTCATCAACGAGCTGCGCGACCTGCTGCGCCAGTGCGGCGCACGCACCGTGATCCCGATCCGCGACGCGCGCGACAGCGCGTGACGTGACGCATGCGGCTCGCCGCGGTGCGCGCCGTTACAGCGTGAACGCGCCCGGCAGCAATGCGCGGGCCGTCGTGATCTCGACGGCCCCTTTCAGGTTCGCCAGGATCACCTCGATGTCGGGCTTGCCGATCTCGATGATCACCTGACGACACGCGCCGCACGGCGCGATCGGGCCGTCCGTGTCGCCGACGACCGCGAGCCGCGCGAAATCCCCCGGCCGATAGCCGGCGGCGATCGCCGCGAACAGCGCCGTGCGTTCCGCGCAATTGCACAGTCCGTACGACGCGTTCTCGACGTTGCAGCCGTGGAACACCGTGCCGTCGCGCGCCAGCAGCGCCGCGCCGACCTTGAAGCGCGAATACGGCGCATACGCGCGCTCGCGCGCAGCCTTCGCCTGTTCGATCAGTTCGTCTCGTTCCATCGTGGTGATGCCTCCGCGAGCAGGGTCAGCCGATCTGCTGGTAAAGGGTCGGCGGCGCCTCGCCGGTCTCGCCGAGCACGTAGCTGCGGCGCACTGCGTCCACCGCGCGGGCCGCGGCCGCTTCGTCGCGGGCATGCACGAAGCCGAGCGGCTCGCCGGCCTCGATGCGCTGCCCGATCTCGGCGAGCGCCGACAGGCCGACGCTGACGTCGATCGCGTCCTCCGCACGCGTGCGGCCGCCGCCGAGCGCGACCACGGCCACCCCGAGCGCGCGGCAATCGATACGCTGCACCACGCCGCTCGCGGGTGCCGCCACCGGCACGATCGTCGCCGCGCGCGCCAAATGCCGCGCGGGCGCGTCGATCAGATCGGTCGGGCCGCCGAGCGCGACGACCATCCGCGCGAAACGCTCGGCCGCCGCGCCGGAATCGAGCGCCTGCTGCAGCTTCTCGCGTGCGTGGGCGACATCGGGCGCGAGCCCACCGGTCACGAGCAATTCGGCCGACAGCGCCATCGTCACGTCGTGCAGGCGCGAGGGACGCGACTTGCCCGTCAGGTAGTCGATCGCGCACGCCACTTCGAGCGCATTGCCCGCGCACGGCGCGAGCGACTGGTTCATGTCGGTGAGGATCGCGGTCGTCTTCATGCCGGCGCCGTTGCCGACGTCGACGATGCTGCGCGCCAGTTCCGCCGATTTCTCCGCGGTCGGCATGAATGCGCCGGAGCCGACCTTGACGTCCATCACGAGCCCGTCGAGCCCCGCCGCGAGTTTCTTCGACAGGATCGACGCGGTGATCATCGCGACCGATTCGACGGTCGCCGTCACGTCGCGGATCGCATAGATGCGCTTGTCGGCCGGCGCGAGCCGCGCGGTCTGCCCGATGATCGCGACGCCGACCTCGCGCACCGTGCGGCGAAACGCGTCCGTCTCGGGCATCACGTCGTAACCGGGAATCGCGCTGAGCTTGTCGAGCGTGCCGCCTGTGTGGCCGAGCCCGCGCCCCGAGATCATCGGCACGTAGCCGCCGCACGCGGCCACCATCGGCCCGAGCATCAGCGACACGACATCGCCGACGCCGCCCGTCGAATGCTTGTCGATCACCGGCCCGCCGAGATCGAGCGCGCGCCAGTCGAGCACGTCGCCCGAATCGCGCTGCGCGAGCGTGAGCGCGACGCGTTCGTCCGTGCTCAGGTCGTTGAAATACACGGCCATCGCGAACGCGGCCACCTGGCCCTCGGTCACGCTGCCGTCGGTCACGCCGCGCACGAACGCGGCCATCCCGTCGCGATCGAGCGGCTGCCCGTCGCGCTTCCTGCGAATGAATTCCTGCGGTAGAAACATCGTTGCCTCGCTTCGATCGGTCGGAGTCGACTGCACGGTTCAATGCAGCGAGAAAAACAGGCCGGCAATCGCCGCGCTCATCAGGTTCGACAGCGTCGCGGCCGTCAGCGCGCGCAAACCGAGCCGCGCGACGTCCGACCGGCGCTCGGGCGCGACCGCGCTGAAGCCGCCCGCGAGAATCGCGATCGACGAGAAGTTCGCGAAGCCGCACAGCGCGAACGACACGATCGCGAGCGTCTTCGGATCGAGCACCGGCAGGCCGGCCGCCGCCGCGTGCGCACCGCCCCTCAGGTACGGTGACAGGTCGCCGTACGCGACGAATTCGTTGAAGATCAGCTTTTCGCCGATGAAGTTGCCGGCCAGCGCCGCATCATGCCATGGCACGCCGATGATCCACGCGAGCGGCGCGAACAGGTGGCCGATGATACCGACCAGCGTGACCTGCGGAAAGCCCGCGAACGCGGCCGCGCCGCCGACGATCAGGTTCATCAGCGCGATGAGGCCCACGAACGCAATCAGCATCGCGCCGACGTTGATCGCAATGCGCAGGCCGACCGACGCACCGGATGCGGCCGCCTCGATCACGTTGGCGGCGCGCTTGTCGTCGAAATCGAGGCCGTCGACCACCACGCGGCTCGGCTCGACGGTCGGAAACAACAGCTTGCCGAACAGCAGCCCGCCCGGCACCGCCATGAACGACGCGGCGAGCAGGTACTCCATCTTCACGCCGAGGCCCGCATAGCCGACCAGCACCGAGCCCGCGACCGACGCCATCCCGCTCGCCATCACCGTGAAGATCTCGGCGCTCGTCATGTTGCGCACGAACGGCTTCACGAGCGCGGGCATCTCGCTCTGTCCGAGGAAGATCGTCGCGACGGCCGAGCATGCCTCGATGCGGCTCACCCCGAGCAACCTTGCCAACCCCGCGCCGAGAATCGCGACGATCCACTTCATCACGCCGATGTAGTACAGCACCGAGATCAGCGCGGTGACGAAGATGATCATCGGCAGCACGCGCAGGCCGAACACGAACCCGCCATCGCCGAACAACTGGAACATCCGCGCGTCGACGAGCCCGCCGAACACGAACGCGATGCCGTGATTGCCCATGTCGAGCACGCGATTGACGCCGTTCGCGGCCGCGGCCAGCGCCGCGCGGCCGGACGGCACGAACAGCACCAGCGCGCCGATCGCGAACTGCGTGAGCAGCGCGGCGATCATGGTCCGCGCGCTGACCGCGCGGCGGTTGTTCGACAACAGATACGCGACCAGCAACAGAAACAGCATACCGAGGAGACTGCGCAGAATATCCACCTTGTGCTCCTTTCTCACTATTTGAACTGTCCGGCGGGCGGCCCGTGCCCGCGACCCGCGTGATCGGGTGGGTGGATGTTACTCGCTCGATACGCACGCCGGCAACGTCGCCAAAATCGCCGCGATCAATGGCATCGATCGTTTCCGTTTTCGTCTTCGTCAACTTGATCAGTTGTTCTATCTACACGGCCAAAACACGCGCGGGGCGCGCCGTCGGAACGGACACGCCCCGCACGATACGCGTCGTTCAGCCCGCGCGCTCGACCGGATGCGGCTCGCGCAGCCGGTTCGCGATCCGCGCGGCCTCGTAGTAGCCGGCCGCCGGCGGACGCTTCAGGTAACGGCCCGCGCCGCGCACCGCGCGCAATTCGCCGTCGGCCCACGCGAGTGCGCCGCGCGTGAGCGTGTGCGTCGCGACGCCCTGCACCGTCATCCCCTCGAACACGTTGAAGTCGACCTGCTGATGATGCGTCTTCACCGAGATCGTCTTCGTCGCGGCCGGGTCCCACACGACGAGATCGGCATCGGCGCCGACCTGCACCGCGCCCTTGCGCGGATACAGGTTGAAGATCTGCGCGGCATTGGTCGACGTAATCCGCACGAACTCGTTCGGCGTGATGCGGCCGTGGTTCACGCCGTGATGCCACAGCACCGACATGCGATCCTCGACGCCGCCGCAACCGTTCGGGATCTTCGTGAAATCCTCGCGGCCCATCGCCTTCTGCGATGCGCAGAACACGCAGTGATCGGTCGCCGTCGTATGCAGCTGTCCCGACTGCAGCCCGCGCCACAGCGCCTCGCGATGCTCGGCCGAGCGAAACGGCGGGCTCATCACGTGGGCCGCCGCGCGCGTCCAGTCCGGATCGCGATAGACGGCCTCGTCGATCACGAGGTGGCCCGGCAGCACTTCGCCGAACACGCGCAGCCCTTCGCTGCGCGCGCGCGTGATCACGTCCACCGCGTCCTTCGCCGACACGTGCACGATATACACGGGCACGCCGAGCACCTGCGCGATGCGGATCGCGCGGTTCGCGGCCTCGCCTTCCACCTCCGGCGGCCGCGACAGCGGATGCGCCTCCGGCCCCGTGATCCCGCGCGCGAGCAGCGCCTTTTGCAGCTGGAACACGAGCTCGCCGTTCTCCGCGTGCACGGTCGGCAGCGCGCCGAGTTCGAGCGAACGCGTGAAGCTGTTCACGAGGACTTCGTCGTCGGCCATGATCGCGTTCTTGTACGCCATGAAGTGCTTGAAGCTCGAGACGCCATGCTCGCGCACGAGCGTGCCCATGTCGCGGTGCACGCTGTCGTCCCACCACGTCACGGCCACGTGGAAACCGTAATCGGAAGCCGCCTTCTCGGCCCAGCCGCGCCATTCGCGGAATGCTTCCATCAGCGGCTGCTTCGGGCTCGGAATCACGAAATCGATGATGCTCGTCGTGCCGCCCGACAACCCGGCAGCGGTGCCCGAATAGAAATCGTCGCTCGCGGTCGTGCCCATGAACGGCAGTTCCATGTGCGTATGCGGATCGATGCCGCCCGGCATCACGTACTGGTCGTGCGCGTCGACGACGGTTGCGCCGGCCGGCGCGTCGATCTGCTCCGCAATCTGCAGGATCGTGCCGCCATCCTGCGGATCCGCGCAGAGCACGTCCGCGCGATAGGAGCGGTCCGCATCGACCACGGTGCCGCCACGAATCAGGATTGCCATTTCGTTGCCTCCTCGTTGACTGTCGGTGTGCCGCATGCCGCGCGCGAGTCGCATCCGGCCCGCGCGTCATGCGCTCGCGATCTGCGCGCGCGGTCCGGCGCGCCACTTCATCCAGGTGCCGTACACGCCGGACGCCAGCACGAGGCCGACGAACCACGCGTACGTGTAAAGCGTGTTGAAGAACGCCGGCACGTTCGGAAACGACGCCGGAAATGCCGTATGCAGGAAGCCCGGCAAATTCGGCAGCACGCCGACCGCGAGCGCGACCAGCGCGGCCGGGTTCCAGCCGCGCGCGTAGCTGAAGTCGCCGCCCTCGTCGAACAGCGCCCGCGTGTCGAGCTGCGTGCCGCGAATCAGGAAGTAGTCGACCATCAGGATGCCCGCGACCGGCCCGAGCAGCGCCGAATAACCGACGAGCCAGGTGAAGATATAGCCGTCCGTCGTCGCGAGGATCTTCCACGGCATCATCACGATCGCGATCGTCGCGGTGATCATCCCGCCCGCGCGGTACGAGATCGCCTTCGGCCACAGGCTCGAAAAATCGTAGGCAGGCCCGACGAGATTCGCGGCGAGGTTGCAGCACATCGTATCAAGCGTGAGGATCACGAGCGCGATGCCCACGCCGATGCCGGTCATCCGGCTCGTCAGGTCGATCGGATCCCAGATCGCGTTGCCATAGATCACGACGGTCGCCGACGTGACGACGACCGACACCACCGACAGCAGCGCCATCGGCAGCGGCAGCCCGATCGACTGGCCGATCACCTGGTCGCGCTGCGAATGCGCGAAGCGCGTGAAGTCCGGAATATTCAGCGCGAGCGTCGCCCAGAAGCCGACCATCGCGGTCAGGCCCGGCCAGAAGGTCGCCCAGAAGAGCCCGGCCTTCTTGCCGCCCGCCGCGAACTGAGACGGCGCCGACAGCATCGAGCCGAACCCGCCCGCCTTCGACGTCGCCCACCAGACGAGCGCCACGCACATCACGACCTTGATCGGCGCGGACCAGCTTTCGAGCCAGCGGATCGAATCGGTGCCGTGCCAGATGAAGTACAGCTGCAGCACCCAGAACACGAGAAAGCACGCGAGCTGCCCGAACGAGATGCCGACGAGCGGCAGCGCAGCGCCGTGCAGCGCGTTGCCGGTCAGGATGTTCAGCAGCGTGTAGATCGCGCTGCCGCCGAGCCAGGTCTGGATGCCATACCAGCCGCAGGCGACGATCGCGCGCAGCAGCGCCGGCAGCTTCGCGCCCTGCGTGCCGAACGACGCGCGCACGAGCACCGCGTACGGAATCCCGTGCTTCGCGCCCGCATGGCCGATCAGCAGCATCGGCACGAGTACGATCAGGTTGCCGAGCAGCACCGTCATCACCGCCTGCCACGGCGACATGCCTTCCTGGATCAGCCCGGCCGCGAGCATGTACGACGCGATGTTCATCACCATCCCGACCCACAGCGCCGCGAAGTGGTACCACTTCCACGTGCGCTGCGCCGGCGTCGTCGGCGCGAGGTCGTCGTTGTACAGGCTGCCGCCGTGCGCCGCAGCGCTATCGGGATCGGCGGGAATCGCTGCGTGATTCATCGAACACACTCCACGAAAACGTCAACGCCGGCATCGTGCGATGCCGGCCCGGGTGGAACGAAAGGCGGCGGTGCAGGATGCCCCGCATCGCCGGACGCCGGTCAGGCAGCCTTCTTCGCGTGCTTCTCGGGTGCCGCGGCGCCTGCGCTCGCCCCCGCCTCCGCGCTCGCCGGATTGTTCGGATGCGTGGTCCAGTTCGCGTAGTCGCCCGCGTCGACGCGCTCCATCGTGATGCATTGCTCGACCGGACACACATGCATGCAAAGATTGCACCCGACGCACTCCGAATCGATCACTTCGAAATGCCGCACGCCATCCTTCGTCGCCGTGATCGCCTGATGCGACGTGTCCTCGCACGCGATATGGCACAGCCCGCACTGGATGCAGCGGTCCTGGTCGATGCGCGCCTTGATGTCGTACTTCAGGTTCAGGTATTTCCAGTCGGTCACGTTCGGCACCGCGCGGCCGCGAATGTCGTCGAGCGTCGCGTAGCCCTTCTCGTCCATCCAGTTCGACAGGCCGTCGGCGAGATCCGACACGATCCGGAACCCGTAATGCATCGCGGCGGTGCACACCTGCACGCTACCGGCGCCGAGCACCATGAACTCGGCCGCGTCGCGCCATGACGAGATGCCGCCGATGCCCGAGATCGGCAGGTTCGGCGTTTCCGGATCGCGTGCGATCTCCGCGACCATGTTCAGCGCGATCGGCTTGACCGCCGGCCCGCAATAGCCGCCGTGCGTGCCCTTGCCGTCGACGGTCGGCATCGGCGCCATCTGGTCGAGATCGACCGCGACGATCGAGTTGATCGTGTTGATCAGCGACACGCCGTCCGCGCCGCCCTTGTATGCGGCGCGCGAGCCCATCCGGATATCGCTGATGTTCGGCGTGAGCTTCACGAGGCACGGCAGCTTCGTGCCTTCCTTCACCCAGCGCGTGACCATCTCGACGTATTCGGGCACCTGCCCGACCGCCGCGCCCATCCCGCGCTCGCTCATCCCGTGCGGGCAGCCGAAGTTGAGTTCGACCGCGTCGGCGCCGGTATCCTCGACGAGCGGCAGAATCCATTTCCAGTCGCGCTCGTTGCACGGCACCATCAGCGACACGATCAACGCGCGGTCCGGCCAGTCGCGCTTCACCTGCGCGATCTCTCTCAGGTTCACGTCGAGCGGACGGTCGGTGATCAGCTCGATGTTGTTCAGCCCCGCGATGCGCTGACCGTTCCACTGCACCGCGCCGTAGCGCGAACTGACGTTGACGACGTGCGGATCGAGCCCGAGCGTCTTCCAGACGACACCGCCCCAGCCCGCCTCGAACGCGCGATTGACGTTGTAGGCCTTGTCGGTCGGCGGCGCGGACGCGAGCCAGAAGGGATTCGGCGAAGTAATGCCTGCGATGGTGCAGCGAAGATCGGCCATGTTCGGCTCCGTGAGAATGGGGTCGTGTTCGGTGTGCGTGCGGTGCGTCGCGCGTTCAGGCCGCCTTCGCGTCGCGCGCGGCGAGCGTCGCGTCGATCGACGCGGCCGCGCGCTTGCCGTCCTGCACGGCCTGCACCGTGAGGTCGATGCCGCCCGTCGCCGCGCAGTCGCCACCGGCCCACACGTCCTGCAGCGCCGTGCGCCCGTTTGCATCGACCGCGATACGCGAACCGTCCGCGGTCAGCAATTCCGCCGCGATGCCGTCCGGCACGAGCGTCTGGCCGATCGCCTTCAGCACCATGTCCGCGTCGATGGTGAAACGCTCGCCCGACGCGGCCTCGAACTCGACGCCCGTGACCTGCCCGTCCGTACCTGCGATACGCACCGGCTTCGCGTGCGTGACGAGCGTGACGCCGCTCTTCTGCGCGAACTCGCGCTCGGCCCACGTCGCGCTCATCGCATCCACGCCGCGCCGGTACACCATCGTCACGCGCTCGGCGCCGAGCTTGCGGCCCTGCACGGCCGCATCGATCGCCGTGTTGCCGCCGCCGATCACGACCACGCGCCGTCCGACCGGCACGTTCTCCAATCCGTCCGCCTGCCGCACCTGCTCGATGAAGTCGACCGCGTTCATCACGCCGCCCAGTTGCTCGCCGTCGATCGCGAGCGCGCGCACACCGCCGAGCCCCATCGCCAGGAATACCGCGTCGTGTTGCTCGCGTAGCGCGTCGAGCGTTACGTCGCGTCCGAGCGCCATACCCGTTTCCAGCGTGATGCCGCCCACCGACAGCAGCCACTCGACTTCACGCTGCGCGAAATCGTCGACGGTCTTGTACGCGGCGATCCCGTATTCGTTGAGTCCACCGGCCTTCGGCCGCGCGTCGAACAGCGTGACGCGGTGCCCGGCGAGCGCGAGCCGGTGCGCACAGGCGAGCCCGGCCGGCCCCGCGCCGACCACCGCCACATGGCGGCCGGTCTCGGGTGCGCGCCGGAACTGCACCGCACCGGTCTGCATCGCCCAGTCGGTTGCGTGCCGCTGCAACGCGCCGATCGCGACCGGTTGCGCATCCTGATGGTTGTGCACGCATGCGCCTTCGCACAGGATCTCGGTCGGGCACACGCGCGCGCACATCCCGCCGAGCGGATTCGCGGACAGGATATCCATCGCCGCGCCTTTCAGGTTGCCGTTGCCGATCTTGCGGATGAAGCTCGGGATGTCGATCTGCGTCGGGCACGCGTGCACGCAGGGCGCGTCGTAGCAGTAGTGGCAGCGGCTGGCGGCAGCCGCCGCGGCGGTCGGATCGAGCAGCGGCGCGATATCGGCGAATTCGCACGAGAGTTGCGTGGACGACAGGCGATGCGCGGCGATATCGCCGGTTGGCTGGGTGGTCATACGCGTTCCTTCGACTGGGTGGAGACAAAGCCGTCCCCGCCGGCTGCGGATGCACAGTCGGGGCGGTCATGCTTCGGGGTGCTACGGTCAGGCGACGCGCAGCCTGCCTGCTGCGCTATGTCCGGTCGGTCATGAAGCCGGCTCGCACGCACGCGACAGCATAGCGTGCAGCAGCACGTTCGCGCCGGCCTCGATCCATGCGGGCGTCGCGTCCTCGATCTCGTTGTGGCTGATGCCGTCGATACATGGCACGAACACCATCGACGTCGGCGCGACCTGCGCCAGATAGCACGCGTCGTGGCCCGCCCCCGACACGATGTCGCGATGCGAGTAGCCGAAGCGGTCGGCCGCATCACGCACGGCCGCCACGCAGGCGGGGTCGAACGCGACGGGCTTGTAGTAGAAAATCTGCTCGAGTTCGGTGTCGAGCCCGATGTCGCCCGCGATGCGCGCGACGCCATCGCGCAGCGCCGCGTCCATCTTCGCGAGCACGGCGTCGTCCGGATGACGGAAATCGACGGTGAAGAACACGCGGCCGGGAATCACGTTGCGCGAGTTCGGGTGGACTTGCATCATGCCGACCGTCGCGCAACCGAACGGCGCATGATCGAGGCCGATCCGGTTGACGAGATCGACCACCCGCGACGCGCCGAGCAGCGCGTCGCGGCGGCGCGGCATCGGCGTCGGCCCCGCGTGCGCTTCCTGGCCGGTGAACGTGATCTCGTACCAGCGCTGCCCCTGCGCGTCGGTCACGACGCCGATCGTCTTGCACTCCGCTTCGAGAATCGGCCCCTGCTCGATATGCAGTTCGAACGCCGCGTGCAGCTTGCGCCCGCCACACGGCACGTCGCCCGCGTAGCCGATGCGCGCCAGTTCCTCGCCGATCGTCTTGCCGTCGACGTCCTTGCGCGACAGCCCGTAGTCGAGCGTGAACACGCCCGCGAACACGCCCGATGCGACCATCGCCGGCGCGAAGCGCGACCCCTCCTCGTTGGTCCAGATCACGACCTCGACCGGATGCTCGGTCTCGATGCCGTGATCGTTCAGACTGCGAATCACCTCGAGGCCGCCGAGCACGCCGTAGATGCCGTCGAAGCGCCCGCCGGTGGGCTGCGAATCCGCGTGCGAGCCCGTGACGACCGGCGCCGCGTCGGCCACGCGGCCCGCACGACGCATGAACACGTTGCCCATCGTATCGACCGTCACCGTGCAGCCGGCGGCCTTCGCCCAGCCGACGATCAGGTCGCGGCCGGCCTTGTCGAGATCGGTCAGCGCGAGGCGGCATACGCCACCCTTCGGCGTCGCGCCGATTTTCGCGACTTCCATCAGGCTGTCCCACAGCCGCCTGCCGTCGACCTTGATCGACGTGTCGAAAGCTGCCCGCTTCACTGTTTCCGATACCGCGCTCATTCGTATCGCTCCTGTGGGGTCGGTGATGTCGTCAGCCCGGTCTGTGCCGGTGCATGCGAGACCTGTTTCGGGGCGCGCCGCCCGGATGCGGTGCATGCTCGGTCGGTTCGCGAAATGCGTCAAATCCTGTCCGATTGGACAGGTTTTAGACGATCAAAATGCGCAGCGCAACGTCTTTCTTGCGCAACGCACGGGAGCGAGAAACGTGCCATCGCAACGCAGCATCGCCGCGGCGTGGCGGCATTCACGTGCGTGCGCGCGACGCGAATCAGCGGCTAGAATGAAGCCCAACGCGGCATGGCCGCCGCGCGAGGGTAACGATGAGACATGACGAGGCGACGATCGAAGCGACCGACCGGGACGAAACGCCGGCGCCTTTGCGGCGACGCAAGGCGCACATTCGCGAGTCCAACGAAGCGCACCTGCTCGCGTGCGCGGAGGCCGTATTCGCGGAACGCGGGCTCGCCGGCGCCAGCACCGCGATGATCGCGGAGCGCGCCGGCCTGCCGAAGGCGAATGTGCACTACTACTTCCCGACCAAGCTCGCGCTGTACCGACGCGTCCTCGACGACCTGTTCGAGGACTGGCATCGCGCGGCCGGCTCGTTCGAGGCCGGCGACGATCCGGTGGAGGCGATCGGCGGCTACGTGCGCGCGAAGATGGCGCTGTCGCAGCGGCGCCCGCTCGGCTCGAAGGTGTGGGCCAACGAGATCATTCACGGCGCGGAGCACATGAAGGACATCCTGTCGCAACGTGTGAAGCCGTGGTTCGACACCCGCGTGAAGGTGATCGAAGGCTGGATCGCGAGCGGGCTGCTCGCGCCGATCGACCCGCATGCACTGATGTACCTGATCTGGGCGACCACGCAGCACTATGCGGATTTCGATGCGCAGATTCGCGCGCTGAGCGGCAAGCGCGCGTTCACGAAGAAGGCGTTCGACGAAAAGACCGAGCAGGTCGTGCAGCTCGTGATTCGTGCGTGCGGCGCGGTGTCGCCGAACGCGAAGCCGTAGCGCGACACGACGATCCGCCGAATTAAAAACAGGCGGCGAGCACCACACGGGGATGTCCCGTGCGATACGCGCCGCCCGTGATGCCGCGTTCGCGCGTGCGAACGATGCGATGCGATGCGATGCGATGCGTAAAGCGACGTGTTGCGGCGACGTATTACGCGATGCGCTCGATCGCAATGGCCGTCGCTTCACCGCCGCCGATGCACAGCGATGCGATGCCGCGCTTCAGGCCATACGTGTCGAGCGCGGCCAGCAGCGTCACCATCACGCGCGCGCCCGATGCGCCGATCGGATGCCCGAGCGCGCACGCGCCGCCGTGCACGTTCACCTTCTCGTGCGGCAGATCGAGATCTCGCATCGCGGCCATCGGCACCACCGCGAACGCTTCGTTGATCTCGAACAGATCGACGTCGCGCAAGTTCCAGCCGGTTTTCTCCGACAGCTTGCGCAGCGCGCCGATCGGTGCGGTCGCGAACAGCCCGGGCTTGTCCGCATAAGTCGAATGCCCGACGATCACGGCCTTCGGCGTGAGGCCGAGGCGCTCGGCTTCCGAGCGGCGCATCATCACGAGCGCGGCCGCGCCGTCGGAGATCGACGATGCGTTCGCGGCCGTCACCGTGCCGCCTTCGCGGAACGCCGGCTTCAACGTCGGGATCTTGTCGAGTTTCGCCTTGCCCGGCTGCTCGTCGATCGACACGACGCTTTCCGTCTTGCCGGCCTTCACGGTCACCGGCGCGATCTCCGACACGAAATGCCCTTCCGCGATCGCGCGCTGCGCCCGCGTCAGCGACGCAATCGCGAACGCATCCTGCGCTTCGCGCGTGAACTGGTAAGCCTGCGCGCAATCCTCGGCGAACGTGCCCATCAGGCGGCCTTTTTCATACGCATCCTCGAGCCCGTCGAGGAACATGTGGTCGAGCACCTGCCCGTGCCCCATGCGCATGCCCGCGCGCGCCTTCGGCAGCAAGTACGGCGCATTCGTCATGCTCTCCATCCCGCCCGCCACGGCCACGCCCGCCGAACCCGCCAGCAGCAGATCGTGCGCGAACATCGCCGCCTTCATCCCGGAACCGCACATCTTGTTGACCGTCGTCGCGCCCGCCGCGAGCGGCAGCCCGGCCTTCAGCGCGGCCTGGCGCGCGGGCGCCTGGCCCTGGCCGGCTGGCAGCACGCAGCCGAACACGATTTCATCAATGCGTTCGGCCGGCACGTTCGCGCGTTCGAGCGCCGCGCGAATCGCCACCGCGCCGAGGTCGCTGGCGCTGGCTGCCGCCAGATCGCCCTGAAAACCACCCATCGGCGTGCGCGCCGCACCCACGATTACGATCGGATCCTGAGTCGTCATGATTCGCTTCCTCCAGTGTCAGCGCGGCGCCATGCGCAACGCGCCATCGAGACGGATGACTTCGCCGTTCAGCATCGTGTTTTCGGCGATGTGGCGCACCAGCGCCGCAAATTCTTCCGGGCGGCCGAGCCGCGGCGGGAACGGCACGCTCTTGCCGAGCGCGTCCTGCACGTCCTGCGGCATGCCGGCCATCATCGGCGTCGCGAAGATGCCGGGCGCGACCGTCACGACGCGAATGCCGAAGCGCGCGAGCTCGCGCGCGATCGGCAGCGTCATGCCGACCACGCCGCTCTTTGACGCCGCGTATGCGGCCTGTCCGATCTGCCCGTCGAACGCCGCGACCGACGCGGTATTGACGATCACGCCGCGCTCGCCTTCCGCGTCGGCGTCCTGCTTCGACATCGCTTCGGCGGCCAGCCGGATCATGTTGAACGTGCCGACGAGGTTGATCGATACCGCGCGTGCGAAGCGGTCGAGCGAATGCGGGCCGTCGCGGCCGACGACCTTCTCGCCCGGTGCGACGCCCGCGCAATTGACGAGCGCATCGACGCGGCCATACGCGTCGCGCGCGGCCGTGACGGCCGCCTGAGCGTCGGCTTCGCTCGTCACGTCGGTCTTCACGAAGCGCGCGGCCGCGCCGAGTTCGCTGGCGAGACGCGCCCCCGCCTCGTCGTTGACGTCCAGCAGCACGGCTTTGCCGCCTTGCGCGACGACCATGCGCGCCACCGCGGCGCCGAGGCCGGAACCGGCGCCCGTAATCAGAAAAACACGATCCTTGATATTCATTCGCAGTCCGTATTCAGGGTTGAGCGATCTTCTCGGCTTCCATCTTGCGCAACACGAAGCGCTGGATCTTGCCGCTCGGGGTTTTCGGCAGCGCGGCGACGAAGTCGATCGCGCGCGGATAAGCGTGAGCGGACAGCCGCCGCTTCACGTGCAGACTCAATTCCTCGGCCAGTCCGGGCGTGCCGTCGAACCCTTTCGACAGGACGACGAACGCCTTCACGATTTCCGTGCGCTCCGGGTCGGGCACGCCGATCACGGCGGCCTCGCTGACGGCCGGATGCTCGATCAGCGCGCTCTCCACGTCGAACGGGCCGATCCGGTAACCGGACGACGTAATCACGTCGTCCGCGCGGCCGATGAAGCTCACGGCGCCGTCCGGTTCCAACTCGACGTTGTCGCCGGTCCGGTAGTAACCGCCCGCTATCGCCGGCGTGTCCTGCTGCCAGTAGCCGCGGAACCACAGCAGCGGCGAGCGCGCGATGTCGATCGCGAGGTTGCCGGGCTCGCCGGGCCCGAGCTCGCGGCCCGCTTCGTCGAGCACCGCGACACGGTAGCCCGGCATCGCGAAGCCGGCGGAACCGACGTGCACCACGTGCGCGAGGCCGTGATGGTTGTTCACGACCATTCCCAGTTCGGTCTGGCCGTAGTGATCGTGGATCGGCGCGCCGAGCGCCGCGTGGAACCAGCGCACGACTTCCGGATTCAGCGGTTCGCCCGCGCTGCTCACCACGCGCAGCTGGCCCTTCATGCGCGCGGCCGCTTCCGTCCCCGCCGCCATCAGCATCCGGAACGCGGTTGGAGAACCCGCGAGGCTCGTGATGCCGAGACGCTCGATCACGTCATACGTGCTGTCGACCGTGAAGCTGCCCTCGTAGAGCGTCGTCGCATGGCCGAGGAGAAGCGGGCCGGTGATCGCGTAATAGAGGCCGTACGCCCAGCCCGGGTCGGCGATATTCCAGAACCGGTCAGTGGCGCGCAGATCGACCGCTTCGCGCATGTACGCGCCGAACGCGAGCAATGCGTACAGCGGCACCGGTACGCCCTTCGGCAAGCCCGTCGTGCCCGACGTCGACATCATCATGAACAGGTCCGACCCCTTGCGCAGCACGGGCTCGAACGTATCGGACCGCGCGTCGAGCGCCGCGCGGAAATCGATGTCGTGCGCCGGCAGCGTCTCGCCTGCTTCGCGCACCGTCGCCACCGGCGGGCAATCGGCAATTTCGTCGAGCTTCGCGCGATTCGCCACGTTGGTCACGATCAGCCGCGCGTCGCTCATCCGCAACCGGTGCTCGATCGCCTTCGGGCCGAATGCTGTGAACAGCGGCTGATACACGGCGCCCGCGCGCCACGTGCCGAGGATCGTCGCGACGAGTTCCGGCGTGCGCGGCAGCAGCCCGGCCACCACGTCGCCCGGCTGCACGCCGTGCGCGACGAGCAGGTTCGCGACCCGAGCCGACAACGCCTGCATCTGCGCGAACGTGAAGCGGTGATGCTGCCCGCCGGCGTCGATCCAGTCGAGCGCGATCGCGTCCGACTTCGCGTGCCGGTCGCAGCATTCGACGCACGCGTTCAGGCCGCGCTCCAGGTCGCCGCTCAGTTGCGCGGCGGCTGTCTCGATACTGAACCGGGCCACGGCGTCGGCGTAAGCCGGCACCGGCTGGGCGGTAGCTCCTTCAGGCATGCGTGTCTCCTGTTCGTTATGGCCACCGGCGAGCCAGGGGCGCGACGGGGATACATCGATAGTAGACAGCCGCTACATTGCAATCAATGACAAACGGAATCTAGAATCGTGATCGCTTTTGCCATGTCGGGGGGACACAGGAAAATGGGGCCGCAGATGATTTCGCCGGATTTCGTCGACGATGCGCTCGCGTGCCTGCGCCGGCACGACCTGCCGACGGCGCCCGTGCTGCGCAGCGCCGGGCTGCCGGCCGTCGTGCGCGAGTCCGTCACGCCGCAGCAGTACGGCCGCCTGTGGCTCGCGATCGCGGGCACCCTGGACGACGAATTCTTCGGGCTCGCCGCGCGTCCGATGCGGCGCGGCAGTTTCACGCTGCTGTGCCACGCGGTGCTGCATGCCGGCACGCTCGACAAGGCGCTGCGGCGCGCGCTGCAGTTTCTCCGGGTCGTGCTCGACGAGCCGCACGGCGAGCTCATCGTAGCCGACGGGCACGCGCAGATCGTGCTGGCGCAATCGGGTTCGCCGTACCCGGCGTTCGCGTACCGGACGTTCTGGCTGATCCTGCTCGGCGTCGCGTGCTGGCTGATCGGCCGGCGCATCCCGCTGCAGCGCATCGATTTTGCGTGCTCCAGCCCCGGCCAGCGCAGCGACTATCACCAGTTCTTCGGCGTCCCCGTGCATTTCGACCGGCCCGACAGCCGGCTCACATTCAACGCGGCCTATCTCGCGCTGCCGACGATCCGTTCGGAGCAGGCGCTGAAGACCTTCCTGCGCGGCGCGCCCGGCAACCTGCTCGTGCGCTACCGGCACGACACGGGCTGGGTTGCGAAGACGCGCGCATATCTAAAGGCGCTGCCGGCCGCCGAGTGGCCCGACTTCGATACGCTGGCCGTACGCCTCGACACGACGCCCGCGACGCTGCGGCGGCGTTTGCGCAGCGAAGGGCAAAGCTTCGCGGCGATCAAGGACGAGTTGCGCGGTGCGCTGGCCCAGTCGCTGCTGCGCGGGCGCGCGCTCAGCGTCGCGGAGATCGCGGCCGAGCTCGGCTTCACCGAGCCGAGCGCGTTTCATCGCGCGTTCCGGAAATGGACGGGCACGAGCCCCGGTGCATTTCGGCGCGACGTGCATGTGGCGAACGCGGAGTCTTGAATGGCGTGCAAGCACGGAACGTCTCGCCCCGCACCGCTGATACGATGCAAACATGCGGCTGCCGTCCATTGTCCCCGGACCGCGGCGAACACCGATCAACCCTCACCGCTCACGCTCCGATGCAAGCCACCTCCTTTTCCGACACCGAACTGGCCGATCTGCGCGCGCACGGTATCGTGCTGTTTGCCGGCCGCGTGATCTTCGACGCACAGCCGCCGATGGCGCCTGACCAGATCGCGGCCGTGCAGGCCTGCTGTCACGGCGATATTCCGCTCCCGCTGCTCGAGTTGTGGCGCATCACGGCCGGCGGCAGCCTCGACTACGACCTGACGCTGGAGATGAACGGCAATGTCGAAGCCATCAGCTGGAGCGAACTGTTCTACAACGGCAGCGACGGTTACCGCGACCTGCAGGGCTGGATCGACCACGAACTCGAACTGGCCGAAGAAGCCGCGGAAGAGAACGCGCGCACGTGGAACGGCAAAATCGATGCGCTGCCGTTCGGCGGCTTCGAATATTGCGACCGCATCTACGTCGTGACGGAGCCCGGCGCACACGACTATGGCCATGTGCTTGCATGGAAACAAGGGTTGCCGCCCGCGTGGCGCGGCGCGATGCACGAGGACGGTCTCGCGACGATCGCGCCCGATCTGTACGCAGCATTCGGCGCGCTGCAGCTTCATGCCGATCCGCTGGCGCCCGGCGGCGAACCAGGCACCGGTGTCGCGCTGCTCGAATACGTCGATGAACGCCGCGACGATCATGGCCTGCCGGCCTCGCTGGCCGACAAGCTGATCGCGTTCTATCGACAAGCGGTGATCGACTGGCGCACGCCGCTCGCCGACGGCACACTCGGGATGCAGCCGGTACTCGCACGGCACGCATTACGCCATGCGATCGATCACGACGATGCGGCACTCGTCGCGCGACTGGCGTCGATCGTCGCCGATCTTGGCGTGGCGCTCGCGGGCAGTTCGATCCCGACGGATTACGCGTTGCGACGCCAGAAGTTTTCCGCAGCCGCCGCGTTGCTCGCCGCGGGCGCGCCAGTCGTGCCCGATGCGCTGGCATCCGTGTCCGGCGCCGTACCGGTCAAGCTGATGCGCATGCTGCTTGAAGCCGGCGTGCGGCCGGATGCCGACGCAATGGCGCGTTGCGTCGCGGGCGGCGGCACCGATAGCGCACGGCTGATCGGCGCGGCGCTGTCGGCCCATGGCGTCGATACGGCAGTTGCCTACCGCACCGCGAGCGACAAACTGCTGGACGAGTTGAAGGCCGACATCCGCAAGGTTCGCGCCGGCAAGCTCAGCCACTATCTCGGGCTCGACGGGCTCGAAGCACACGCCGAGCGCCTGCGGATGTTCGATTGCTGACGTCAAGCAGGCGCCGATGCGCCGTGGGTTTGCCTGCAGCATCGCAGTCAGGGTGCCGTTTGTTTGGATTGGATTGGATTTCTTGCACGTTCCGGTGCGAATCTGCATGACGCTCACCGCACCGCAGCGCGCGTATGACGTTGCACCCCGATCCGTCAGACCACATACTGGTCGGCCAGTCTGAACGAGGTTGCGCGGATGGTGAATGTCGATGGGAGCGCCGCTTCGATCTTCGGCGTGATCGGAACGGCCATGTCGTTGCTGGCAGCGATTCCTTACGCGCTCGCGATCTACCGGCGCACCATTCGCCCGCATCTGTTCACGTGGCTCGTGTGGTCGGTCGTCACGGCGATCGCGGCCGCCGGCCAGTTCGTCGCGGGCGCGGGGCCGTCCGCGTGGTGCACGGCGGCGATTGCCCTCACGTGCTTTCTGACGCTGATCGCCAGCCTGTTTCGCGGTGAGCGCGGCTGGACGGGCCTCGACTGGCTGTTCCTGTGCGCGGCACTGTCGGCCATTCCGCTGTGGATGCTGACCGACGATCCGACGGTGTCGATCTGTCTGGTCACGCTGATCGGGCTTGCCGGCCTTGGCCCGACCGTGCGCAAGACGATCCGCGATCCGTGGAGCGAGAGCCTCGCCTATTTCGCGCTGTGCGTGCTCAAGTACGCACTGGCGTTGCTGGCATTGAGCACGTGGAGTGTCGCGGTCGCGTTCTATCCGGCCGTCAACCTCATCGCGTCGATCGGCATCTGCCTGGTGATGCTGGTGCGGCGTCAGTCGTTGCCGAATGCGCGGTAGGCTGCGTTTGTCGCCGTACCGCTACCCCTCCGAAATGATGCGAGGCCTGACATGGATGCGATCCGTACCGTCATCGAACCCTGCGAAACCGCACTTCGCGCGGCGATGCTCGCCAACGACGTCGAAGCGCTCGAGGCGCTGCTGGACGACGATCTGGTGTTCACAGTCCCGACCGGCCAGGTCATCTCGAAAGAGGACGACCTCGTCGCGCATCGCGCGAAGCTTTTGCGTCTCGACGCACTCGACGTCCACGAAATGCGCGCATGCGCGATCGACGAGATGATCCTGACCACGACGCGAGCGACCCTCGCGGGCCATTTCGATGGCACGGCATTCGCCGGTACATTTGCCTATACGCGGCTCTGGCGTCGATCAGGCGCTAACTGGCGCGTCGTCGCAGGACATGCATCGCAGGTCGTGTAGCTGCGCCGCGTGTGCGGTTGAACTGCCGCAGGTGATGCTATGGCGAACGGGCCGGCTGTCGGTCGGCGGTGAGACCGTACGATGCGGGTGATGCGCCGATGAAAACGTCGACGGAGGTGGTGTCGACCACGACGAGAGACGAAATGCACAAGCTATTTACCGTGCGTGCCGCACGTGTCGCGGACGCGGACGAACTCAGTCGACTGGCGCGCCTTTCGAAGGCGCACTGGGGCTATCCGAAGGAATGGCTCGACCTGTGGCAAAGCGATCTAACGATTTCGCCGGAGACGATCGAAGGGGCGATCGGTTACGTCGCGGAATCGGCCCAGTCGATCATCGGGTTCTGGGTGCGAGCATCAGTGGATTCTGGTCGACCGACACCCGGATGGTTGTTCGTTCATCCCGATCATATGGGCCGGGGTGTCGCCCGTGCGCTGTGGGAAGCAGTTCGGACTGAGGCCGCCGCGAGAGGAATCAAAAGCTTTGTGATCGAAGCGGATCCCAATGCTGTGCCGTTCTATCTGACGCTCGGCGCTGAAAAGATCGGCGAAAAGGAATCCAGCGTCGTTCCGGGAAGGTTTTTTCCGATCTTGCGGATCACGGTCTGATGGGTAGTGAAAGCAGCAAGATGGTTCGCTGTGCGTGTGGCCGATGGGATTGAACTGTCGGTGGTGACAAGCGAAGTTGCGGCGGAGAAATGCCTGAGTTCGATCAGTCCGACCAGGCGGTCTAATGACGCTTTCTACGCCCCGCCTCGCATAGAGTTCGCCATCCAGCATGTTTTTTGGACGCCGAAATGCAAAAACCCCCGCCTTTCGGGCGGGGGTTCTTGGCTAAGGGAGCCTGACGATTACCTACTTTCACACGGGAATCCGCACTATCATCGGCGTAGAGTCGTTTCACGGTC